>CAVZZD010000022.1:0-86870 GCA_963779655.1 uncultured Actinomycetota bacterium
GCACTGGTGGTCGGGGTCGAGCTGGAGAAAACGGTGCCCGGCGACACCGCGCCCAGTACCTGGGCGCCGCCGCGTGGACCGGTCACGAGGGCGAGCGCGGGTTACCTGTGGCCCTCGATGTTCGCGCAGGTCGCCGACGAATACGACCGGCGCTACGGTTGGACGACACCCATCTCGGGCCATCGCGCAGCTCAACTTCGCCAACGCCGGCGCAACCCCAACGCCCAGACCCGCGGCTGGACGGTCCCCGACCCGATCACCGATGACGACGACACCAACCCGATCACCGAGGGCCGGTTGCGGCGGTTCGACTGCAGCCAAATGACCGACGGCGGCGCCGGATTGGTCCTGGTCAACGACGCCTACCTGCGCGATCATCCCGATGCGCGCCCGGTCGGCCGCATCGACGGCTGGGGACATCGCACCGTCGGGCTGGGTCTGCGCCAGAAACTGGACCGCGCGGCCGAGCGATGCCCGTACGTGCTGCCGCAGTGCGCGCCGCGGTGCTCGACGCCTTGCGCCGGGCGCAGCTGACCCTCGACGACGTCGACGGGTTCGAGGTGCACGACTGCTTCACCCCCAGCGAGTACCTGGCCATCGACCACATCGGGCTGACCGGCCCGGGCGAGTCGTGGAAGGCCATCGAGAACGGTGAGATCGAGATCGGCGGCCGGCTGCCGATCAACCCCAGCGGAGGACTGATCGGCGGCGGACACCCGGTCGGGGCTTCCGGTGTGCGGATGCTGCTCGACGCGGCAAAACAGGTCAGCGGCACCGCCGGCGATTATCAGGTCGAGGATGCGAAGACCTTCGGCACGCTTGAATTTCGGCGGCAGCACCGCCACCACCGTGAGTTTCGTTGTCGGTGCGACAAGGTGACGAGCCCTGACATGGATGTTGAGATCGTCGGCAAGTTCCTGTCGACCCTGCCCGAAGACGACGACCACCCCTACCGGACCGGTCCGTGGCGGCCGCAGACCACCGAGTGGGACGCCGACGACCTGACCGCCGTGGAGGGCGAGATCCCCCGCGACCTGGACGGCATCTACCTGCGCAACACCGAGAACCCGTTGCACCCGGCGTTGAAGACCTATCACCCGTTCGACGGCGACGGCATGCTGCACGTGGTCGGCTTCCGCGACGGAAAAGCCTTCTACCGCAACCGTTTTGTTCGCACCGAGGTTTCGCGGCCGAGAACGAGGCGGGCGGACCGCTGTGGCCGGGTTTGGCCGAACCGGTGCAGATCGCCAAGCGCGACAGGGCTGGGGCGCGCGCACCCTGATGAAGGACGCGTCGAGCACCGACGTCATCGTCCACCGCGGCATCGCGCTGACCAGCTTCTACCAGTGCGGCGACCTGTACCGGATCGACCCGTACTCGGCCAACACGCTGGGCAAGGAGACCTGGCACGGCGGCTTCCCGTCCGACTGGGGCGTGTCGGCACATCCGAAGGTCGACGACGCGACCGGCGAACTGTTGTTCTTCAACTACAGCAAGCAGGCCCCGTACATGCACTACGGCGTCGTCGACGCGAGCAACGAGCTGGCCCACTACGTCGACATCCCGCTGCCCGGCCCGCGGCTGCCGCACGACATGGCGTTCACCGAAAACTACGCGATACTCAACGATTTCCCGCTGTTCTGGGATCCCGAGCTGCTCGAGCACGACGTGCACCTGCCGCGGTTCTATCCGCGACCTGCCGTCGCGGTTCGCGGTGATTCCCCGCCGGGGCGGACACCGACGACATCCGGTGGTTCGAGGCCGACCCGACGTATGTGCTGCACTTCATCAACGCCTACGAGGACGGCGACGAGATCGTGCTCGACGGCTTCTTCGAAGGCGATCCGCAGCCGCCGTCGACACCGGCGGGAGACAAGTGGGAAAGATCTTCCGCTTCCTGGCGCTGGATCGCCTGCAGGCCGCGGCTGCACCGGTGGCGGTTCAACCTGGTCACCGGCGCGACGCGAGGAGCAGCTGTCCGAGACGCATCACCGAGTTCGGCATGATCAACGCCGCGGTACGCCGGCCGCGACTACCGCTACACCTATGCCGCCACCGGCAAGCCGGGCTGGTTCCTGTTCGACGGCCTGGTCAAACACGACCTGCTCACCGGAACCGAGGAGCGCTACTCGTTCGGTGACGGCGTGTACGGCAGCGAGACCGCGATGGCGCCGCGGGTGGGCAGCGCCGGCGAGGACGACGGCTATCTGGTCACGTTCACCACCGACATGAACGCCGACGCGTCGTACTGCCTGGTGTTCGACGCCGCCCGGGTCGCCGACGGCCCGGTGTGCAAACTGCACTGCCGGAACGCATTTCGAGCGGCACGCATTCGACGTGGGTGGCGGGTGCGGAGTTGCGGCGCTGGGATACCGTCGATGCCGCGGCGGCCGCGATCGGCCTCTGAGTGAACCCCGGTGATGCCGGGCCGACACAGTTAGTTGCCGGTGAGACGAACGCGGTCGGCCGGATGCTCGGTCTGCTCGGAGACGAATGGAGCCTGCTGATCCTGCAGCAGGCCCTGCTGGGAGCGACCCGCTACGGCGAGTTCATGTCCCGGCTGCCGATCTCCAACGCCGTACTGACCGTCCGGCTGCGCGCCCTGACCCGAGGATCTCCTCCTCGATCGCGTTGTTTACCAGACGAATCCGATCCGGGCCGAGTATCTGACGACCGCCCGCAGCCGCTCGCTGTGGCCGGTGCTGGTGTCGATCTGGACGTGGGAGCGGGCCTGGGTGGAGCGCCATACGGACCCGCTGCCGGCCATGCGCCACCTCGATTGCGGCCGCGACTTCACCCCGTCGCTGGTATGCGCGGAGTGCATGACGGTGACCACCGACCGCGACCTCCTGGTGCGCTGGGGGCCCAGCGGCTCCTGGTCGCGGTCGGTGCCCGCCTCCGCCAACCGCCGCAGGCCGAACGCGGCGCCCCGCACCATCACGTCCACCAGTCTGTTTCCGCAAACCATGAGCGTATTCGGAAACCGTTGGTCGGCAGCGCTTCTGATCGCCGCGTTCCTGGGCGCCACCCGGTTCGGCGAGTTCGAGGACCGCCTCGGTGCGCCCCCGGCCTCCATCTCCGAGCGGCTGCGCGCCTTTCGCGCCAACGGCATCCTCGACGGAGATGGCGAGTACCTGCTGACCGAGAAGGGCCGGGCGTTCTTCCGGTCCTGATCATGGCTCTGCAGTGGGCGCAGGAGTGGTTTCACGCGCCCGAGGGCGATGCCGTGCTGCTGTCGCACCGCCAGTGCGGCCGGCCGTTCACCGGGGTGCTGTCGTGCGACCAGTGCGAAACCCCTTTGCGCGGAGCGCGTATCGGCGTCGTCTAGCCGTAGCGGGCCAGCCGGTACTGCAGATTGGACCGCACGGCCGGCCATTCGATGTCGAGGATCGAGTACACCACCGTGTCGCGGCGGGATCCGTCGGGTGAGAGTTGGTGGCTGCGCAGGATGCCGTCGAGCTTCGCGCCCAGCCGTTCGATGGCCGCCCGGCTGGCGGAGTTGAAGAAATGCGTGCGGAACTCGACCGCGATGCAACCGAGGGTGTCGAAGGCGTGGCCGAGCAGCACCAGCTTGGTCTCGCTGTTCACCCCGGTGCGCTGCGCCGAACGGGAGTACCAGGTGTGCCCGATCTCCAGCCGGCGGTTCGGTGCGTCGACGTGGAACATGCTCGACGAGCCGACCACCCGCCCGTCGTCAAGGCGCCGCACCACGAACGTGACACCGTCGTCGCCGGCCTGCATGTCGAGCATCCGGTGCACCCACTGGCCGGCGGTCTCGGGTGCCGGCGCGAAGGTGAACCACAGTTCGCGGTTGTCGCTGTCCTCGGCCGCCGCTGCGATTTCCGGAATGTGTTCGGTGCTAAGCGGTTCCACTCGAACCCAGCGCGGTCCGGTGAGGGTGACCGGGGTGACGAACCGGCTCACCGGAGGCTCCGTCCCGCGCGCACCGCGCGCACCGCGTCCAGGAATGCCCACAGCGAGCACACGACGGCGCCTGCCGCCGCAACCGCACCCAGGTACCAGCCGTAGGACGCGGCCACCGAGTGACCGACATGCAGCCGGTAGTACCCGGCGGTGAGGGCGGCGATGCACACCGAGATCGCCAGTGCGGCACCGGAAGCCCAGCGCGGCGAGATTCCCCGGCCTGCGATCGCCCCGGCCACCAGCAGCGTGGACGCCAGCAGCACGATCAACTGGCGGCGCCGAACCGTTCCGGCAGGTGCAGACTGCCGATCACGCCACCGACCGCGTTGGCGTGACCACCCCCGCCGGCCGCGGTGTGCAGCCACGGCAGCCACACGCTGACGGCGAGGACCGCCGCCAACACGGCGACCAGCCAGCCGGGCCGTAGGCGCATGTTCCGCCGGATCACCCGCTGACCTTATCGCGAGCCTCCGAGCACGCATCGCTGCGTGCTCAGTCGAAAAAAAAAAAAAAAAAAAAAAAAAAAAAAAAAAAAAAAAAAAAAAAAAAAAAAAAAAAAAAAAAAAAAAAAAAAAAAAAAAAAAAAAAAAAAAAAAAAAAAAAAAAAAAAAAAAAAAAAAAAAAAAAAAAAAAAAAAAAAAAAAAAAAAAAAAAAAAAAAAAAAAAAAAAAAAAAAAAAAAAAAAAAAAAAAAAAAAAAAAAAAAAAAAAAAAAAAAAAAAAAAAAAAAAAAAAAAAAAAAAAAAAAAAAAAAAAAAAAAAAAAAAAAAAAAAAAAAAAAAAAAAAAAAAAAAAAAAAAAAAAAAAAAAAAAAAAAAAAAAAAAAAAAAAAAAAAAAAAAAAAAAAAAAAAAAAAAAAAAAAAAAAAAAAAAAAAAAAAAAAAAAAAAAAAAAAAAAAAAAAAAAAAAAAAAAAAAAAAAAAAAAAAAAAAAAAAAAAAAAAAAAAAAAAAAAAAAAAAAAAAAAAAAAAAAAAAAAAAAAAAAAAAAAAAAAAAAAAAAAAAAAAAAAAAAAAAAAAAAAAAAAAAAAAAAAAAAAAAAAAAAAAAAAAAAAAAAAAAAAAAAAAAAAAAAAAAAAAAAAAAAAAAAAAAAAAAAAAAAAAAAAAAAAAAAAAAAAAAAAAAAAAAAAAAAAAAAAAAAAAAAAAAAAAAAAAAAAAAAAAAAAAAAAAAAAAAAAAAAAAAAAAAAAAAAAAAAAAAAAAAAAAAAAAAAAAAAAAAAAAAAAAAAAAAAAAAAAAAAAAAAAAAAAAAAAAAAAAAAAAAAAAAAAAAAAAAAAAAAAAAAAAAAAAAAAAAAAAAAAAAAAAAAAAAAAAAAAAAAAAAAAAAAAAAAAAAAAAAAAAAAAAAAAAAAAAAAAAAAAAAAAAAAAAAAAAAAAAAAAAAAAAAAAAAAAAAAAAAAAAAAAAAAAAAAAAAAAAAAAAAAAAAAAAAAAAAAAAAAAAAAAAAAAAAAAAAAAAAAAAAAAAAAAAAAAAAAAAAAAAAAAAAAAAAAAAAAAAGATTTCGGGCGACCGTCCGACAGATGCCTCGTCACGTTGCCCGAAGGGGCCTCCACGAAATAGAACCGGATCGGACACCACACCCATTCGCCCGCACTCGTCCCCGAGAGCCGGCCGCCTTGTCGATCTTGAACCGGCCGTCCAGCGTGCAGAACAATTCCTGGTTGCGCTTGTCCTCCCACACGCCCGACCCGTAGGCCGCCTTGGCGTAGTAGAAATAGCCGCTCGGGTCGCTCGTCTGGCTGGTGCTGACAACCGTGCGGCAGTCGCCGTTCGGGTTGAGGGTGCCACCACCCCCGGGAGATGAACCGTCGACCTTGTCGATGTAGGCGTACGCCGCGTAGACCTTGGTGGAAGTGTTTTTTTTTTTTTTTTTTTTTTTTTTTTTTTAAAAACTTGTCGATCAGGGTGTACGCCACGTAGACCTTGGTGGATGTGTCGTTGCAGACCGAGAAGTCGGCATGCGCGGAGCTTGACGATGCCAGCGCTACCAAAAAAAAAAAAAAAAAAAAAAAAAAAAAAAAAAAAAAAAAAAAAAAAAAAAAAAAAAAAAAAAAAAAAAAAAAAAAAAAAAAAAAAAAAAAAAAAAAAAAAAAAAAAAAGTTACAGACCGAGAAGTCGGCATGCGCGGAGCTGGACGATGCCAGTGCTACCAGCGCGGGCCGGAATGCCCATTGCCGACGCGAGCACGGTCGCGCGAATTGACGTCTTCATTGCCAGTCCCCCCAGAGTGTGATCGAGCTATGCCGGATCGACTAAAAAAAAAAAAAAAAAAGCGTTTGCAGTAGCGAAAAAGAGAAGAAGAGAGAGAATGAGATGAGAGTGAATGAGATGAGAGAGAGATGAGATGAGAGAGAGGAGAGAAGAGAAGAGAGGAGAGGAGAGAAGAGAAGAGAAGAGAAGAGAAGAGAAGAGAAGAGAAGAGAAGAGAGGAGACGTTTGGAGTGCGACCGAGTCGCCTGTTCAGCCTCCGTCGTGCGACCGGCAGCCCGCGCGAGTAGTCCGCTACCTGAAATGTGCTCAGGGAACTCGGTAGGTGAAGTTCACAGGTGAAGCTGTCGACGGCCAAAGGGTTGGGATCAGTGCCGACCGGAGCAGCCCGCGCGAGTAGTCCGCTACCTGAATATGCTCAGGAACTCGGTAGGTAGTTCACAGGTGAGCTGTCGACGGCCATGGGTTGGGATCAGTGCATCGAGCATCAGGATCCCGCCGTAATACATTGCCGTCCAAGCAGTCGATCGCCCAGTTGATTGATTTAATGTGTGTTTCGGTGGATACGAAACAGGACCCGAATGATCGCTCACCCTCCGGCTGCTGCAGCTTGTCCCTGAGCGGCGGATTCGGTGGCGTAACGCCGGAAAGCTCGACGTGTAGGTCCGATGCGAGAACCAAGGACGTGTCGGCGCTGACTGTCGTCGTCAGTTTCGAGGTGACGTCGCGATAGCTCGGACATTTGTCGTTCGGGGGCGGCTCGCCCTCGACGTGAGGCACGTAGAACGAGAACGTGCTTCGCCGGACATCCTTCGAGGTTGGAATCTGAACGCATCGCGCTACCTGTTGCCGCCTGGCCGCCTTTGCATTCGCGGGGGCGATGGCGTCGTCGGGCCCGGGAAGTTGGCGTACGCCCGTCCAGATTCCGAACATCGCAAATCCGACGGCGAGCAGCACCACCCCCAGAGTCCACGCGCCAGTGCGCGATGAGTTCGTGGTGTTCGTTTGCGTCACCGGGTTACTCCCCACCAAGCGTGCTACCGATTATCGGGTGCTGCTCTCCACAGAACATAGGTTTGAGCAAACTCGTCTCGTTCATCAAGTCGAATCGTCCTACAGATTTGATGAATAGAGCTTGTGGCAGCAGTAGTGGACTACTCGTCTTTGCCGGTGGGCGAATTCCGACCGCCACCTGCCCCGCCCTACGCTGAAGGCATGACTGAGCTGCCCGACTGGGCCCGGCGACTCGACCTGGCACCGCACCCCGAAGGTGGCTGGTTTCGCGAGACCTGGCGCAGTGAGTTGAGCATCGCCCAGTCGGCGCTGCCGCCCGACTACACGGGACCCCGCGACGCGGGCACCGCGATTCTGTTCCTGCTGATGCCCGGCCAGCAGTCCGCGTGGCACACGGTCCGCAGTGCCGAGCTGTGGTTCTACCACCGCGGTGGCCCGCTGCTGCTGGAGGTGGGAGCCGAACGCGAAACTGCCACAACGTATTTACTCGGCAGCGATATCGCCGCCGGTGAGCAGGCACAGCTCGTCGTGCCACCCGGGCACTGGCAGCGCGCCCGGCCGAGCGGCGATCAGCCGTGCCTGGTCAGCTGCGTGGTGGTGCCGGGCTTCGACTTCGCCGACTTCACCATGCACGGGTGATCATGTCCGGGTGAGCTAGGACAGCAGCCGCACCGCAGCCGCCACCAGGTCGGCGTTGCCCGCCGCCGTCGACCCGTCGGGCAGCCGCAGGGTGTCCTCCATCCCGATCCGGGTCTGGACCCCGACCCGGCCGGCGTGCTCCAGCAGTGGCCAGCAGCTGTCGTCGAGCCCGTGCAACAGCACCGGTGCAGGCGAATTCGCCGAGCGCACCCGGTCCAGCAGGTCGTCGGCGGTGTCGGTGTCGGCCTCGGGGCCCAGCTCGATCATCACCCGCATGCAGTGCCGCGCGATGTCGGACTCCGCCCACGATGCGGCGGCCTCGGCGTGGAAGATGCCGACCTCGACGCCGAGTCCCCGGCTCAGCAGCAGTTCGGCCAGTTCGGGCGAACCGGGTTCGTGCCAGTTCAGCGAGGTGAAGTCGGGCAGTACCGACCATTCCCGTACGGCGGACAGTCGTTGCGGCCGCGTCGGGCAACGCCCAGTACCCGGTCGTCACGCCCAGCGGCAGCCCGGGGGCCGCGCGCCGCACCGCGGCGACCGCGGCGTCGACGGTCTCGGGCAGCAGCGAGTCCACCCCGTCGGCGGTCTTGGGGTGCATGTGCACGGCCAGGGCACCCGCGTCGCGCGCGGCCACCGCCTCGCCGGCCAACTCCTGTGGGCTGACCGGCAGATTGGGATGCTGATCGGGCGTACGCGCGCCGTTGATGCAGGCTTTGACGAAGATCTTCGGTCCGCTCATCCCTTCATCTTGGCCTGTGCCCGACTATCTGGCAGCCGCGGGTCGGCCACAGTAACCTCGCAGAATGAGGGGCCACACCATCGTCTGCGGCGACGACGCACTCGGGATGCGGATCATCGAGGAGCTGCGGACCGCGGGCACCGAGGTCGTGATCGTGGACAGCGCGGTGGGTTTGGCGGGCGCGGGCGTTGCGGACGCTGCCGCCGTCATCTGCGCGGACGACGATGACGCCCTGAACCTCGAAATAGCGCTGCTGGCAAGGGAACTCAACAGCACCGTGCGGATCGTCGCGCGGCTGGCCAACAGCGTGCTGCGTGAGGCGGTGGCGCTGGGCAACGGACCCGGTGCCGTCCTCGACGTCGCCGACCTGGCCGCCCCGTCGGTCGTCGAGGCATGTCTTGCCCGGACCACGCACACGATCTCGGCAGCGGGCATCGAATTCGTCGTCTCCGGGACGGACGCCCCGCACAACGGAACCCTGCGCGAGATCTACGGGGATCTGGCACCCGTGGCCGTCGTCCACGGCGAGAACTCGGAGACCCCGGAGGAGGTGGTGGCGTGCCCGGGCCGCGATCTTCGGGTCCGCGAGGGCGACTGGACGGCGATGATCGGTACCCGCGCCGAACTCGAGGCACAGGGCATCGCCGTCGCCCAGTCGACCACCCCGCCGCCGCGGCGCAGACCGGTTCCGATGCGGGTGCTCAACGGCCTGCGCGCCTTCCACGACGATGTGAACCCGCTGTTCTTCCGCGCACTCGCCGCGTCGCTGACCCTGTTGTTCACCTCGACGCTGCTGCTGCGGTTCACCTACCACAAACCGGGCATGAGCTGGATCGACGCGCTGTACTTCTCCACCGAGACCATCGCCACCGTCGGCTACGGCGACTTCAGCTTCGTCAACCAGCCGACCTGGCTGCGACTGTTCGGCATCCTGCTGATGTTCGCCGGTGTCACCACCACCGCGGTCGTGATGGCCTTCGTTGCGGACCTGCTGTTGTCACGCCGGATCGGCCGCAACGCCGGCCGGCGCAAGGTACGGGAACTGCGCGAACACGTGGTCGTCGTCGGCCTCGGCTCATTCGGCATCAGGGTGGTGGCCGACCTCAAGGCCGCCGGCCACGACGTCGTGGTGATCGAGCGCAACGAGACAAACCGCTATCTGGCGTCGGCTGCCGAACTGGATGTGCCGGTGATCTTCGGTGACGCCACACTTCGTCAGACCCTGGAGTCGGCCCGCATCGACGAGGCCATCGCCGTGGCGGTGCTCACCCCCGACGACATGGTCAACATCGAAACCGGCATCGTGCTGCGCGAGTTGCTCGGCCTGCGGTGGATGAGATCGGCCGACCATCCCGGCGTGCCGGTGGTGCTGCGGGTGTACGACCGGGCCCTCGGCGCCGCCGTCGCGCATCGCTTCGGGTTCGGGAACGTCCGCTCCACAGTCGAGTTGGGCGCGCCGTGGTTCATCGGCGCCGCGATGGGTCTGCACGTCGTCGGCACGTTCTCGGTGGGCCAGCGCTCGTTCATGGTGGGCGGCGTTCACGTGGAACCGGGCAGCGAACTCGACGGGATGCGCATGGTCGATCTGTCCACCCAGACCCGCGTCATCGCGATCTCCCGGTCGGGCCGGCCCACGACGCTGCACCCGCGCCGCGATACCCGCCTGACGGCCGGGGACACCGCCTACCTGGTCGGGCCCGTACCGGGAACTGCTGGAGACGTTGGGCAGGGCCAGCGCGCCACGTCGGAGGCACCCTCGTCGGCCGGCCTGCAGTGACGCGCTAACCGCCCATCCCGAGGACCCGCAGCGCGTTCTCCTTGTAGACCAGCGGCCGCGATCTCGGGGTCGAGGTCCAGCTCGTCGAAGTCCCGGCGCCAGCGGTCGATGCGGATGTACGGGTGGTCGGTGCCGAACAGCACCTTGGTGCGCAACTGGCGGCCGATCGCGCGTACCAGTTGCGGCGGAAAGTACTTCGGCGAGTAGCCGGACAGGTCGATGTAGACGTTGCTCTTGTGCGCCGCGATGGCGATCTGCGCATCCACCCACGGCACGGCCGGATGGGCCATCACGATCGTCAGGTCCGGGAAGTCCGCGGCGACGTCATCGAGAAGCATCGGGTCGGAGTACCGCAGTTTGATGCCGTGCCCGCCCGGCAGGCCCGAACCGATGCCGGTCTGGCCGGTGTGGAACAGCGCAGGCACACCGGCGGCGGTGATCGCGTCGTAGATCGGGTAGAACCGGCGGTCGTTGGGTTCGAACGCCTGCATGCTCGGATGGAACTTGAAGCCCCACACGCCGTACACGTCCACCAGTTCGCGGACCCGGGACACCGCGTCGGCCTTCCACGGATCGACGGTGCCGAACGGGATCAGCACGTCGTTGTTGCGCACGGTGCCCGCGATCAGGTCCTCGACGGAGTTGGGCGCGTGCCCCATCCCCGTTTCGGCGTCGATGGTGAACACCACCGCTGCGGCGTTGTTGCGCCGGTAGTGGTCGGCCAGGTCGTCGACGGTGGCCGCGGTCGCGTCGGTCATCTTGAAGTAGGCGCGGGTGGCCTCGACGAGATCGTCGTCGTAGGCCTGGTGCCCGTGGCAGTCGACCTCGACATGGGTGTGGATGTCGATGGCCCCGATGTTGCTGAAATCGATACCGCACTCGTATTTTTCGTTGCTGTCGGCTGGCACGCCCGCCATGGTAGAACGGACACCGTGCATGAGGACCGCTTCGGACCCGTCGACTACGTCGTCATCGAATTCACCGACCCCGCTGCCGTCCGGCCCGGTTTCGACCGGCTGGTGGACCTGGTGGATCGCGGCCTGATCCGCGTGCTGGACCTCGAGTTCGTCCACAGCATCGACGGTGTCGCGGCCACGGTGCCCGCCGGTCGCGTCGACGCGGGCCTGGCGCAGTTCGACGGAGCGTCCTCGGGTCTGCTGGATCGCGGGGACCTCGAC
Organism: uncultured Actinomycetota bacterium; assembly: GCA_963779655.1. Lineage (GTDB taxonomy): Bacteria > Actinomycetota > Actinomycetes > Mycobacteriales > Mycobacteriaceae > Mycobacterium. The sequence goes on from CAVZZD010000022.1 coordinate 11,481, forward strand.
GAGGTCGCGGCCAACCTTCCGCACGGCAGCACCGCCGCCGTGTTGATCTACGAGGACCTGCCACTGCTCGACGTGCTCGACGCCTGGGAGGCCGGCGGCGCGCGCGTCGTTTCCGAAGGACCCGTCGACCTGGCGGATCTGGATGCCGCCGTGGAAGGAGCCGGGCAGTGAGCCTGCTACGCACCGCCAGCCGAGTCGCCGTCGCCAGCGCCGTACACGGCAAGGTCCAGCGCCGCCAGCAGCAGCGCTGGGCGGCCCAGGATCAGGCCCCGGCGCCTGCCCCGGACGCCGCCCCGGCGGCCGCCGCACCCGTGATCGGCACGGACGACCTGATCACCCAACTCGAGCGGCTCGGCCAACTGCGTGACAGCGGGGTACTGACGGAAGCCGAGTTCGCTGCGCAGAAGGCACGCCTGCTCGGCTAGCGGCTGTCGGCTTGTCGCTAGGAGGACGCCTTCTTCTTGAGGACCAGCACCGGCAGCAACAGGGTGGCCAGTGCGGTCACCAGCCAGACCACGATCGTGGCCCCGACCCACGACCCGATCCCGCGGATCGAGAGCCCGTTGGTGAACACCGACGCGAGGATCAAGGCCGCCAGGGTGGACACCAGGCCGATGCCCCCGAGGAACGCCGACGCGTAGCGGCTGGCCATCTTCAGGAAGAAGGGCGACAGGATCGCCTGCGCGACAGCGAAGATCACCACCGCGGTGATGAAGCCCGCGGGCCTGCACCGACATTCCGGGGATCAGCCAGGACGCCACGAGCAAGCCGATGGCGGCGGAGGCGAGGAATACCGCTGTGCGCAACAGGAATCGGACCACGTGTTCAGCGTAGGCCGCCCGACCTGTGACGAGGGTGCGCATTTGTACACCTCGACCGGCGTGTCGCCGACGACACGCACCCTCGCGGGCACCGACGTGGCGTTAGGGTTGGGTGTGATCACCGTCTTCCTGGTTGACGACCACGAGGTGGTACGGCGTGGGCTGGTCGACCTGCTCAGCGGCGATCCCGACCTGACGGTTGTCGGCGAGGCCGGTTCGGTGGCCGAGGCCAAAGCGCGCATCCCGGCGGCCCGCCCGGATGTCGCCGTGCTGGACGTGCGACTGCCCGACGGCAGCGGCATCGACCTGTGCCGCGACCTGCTGGCCGCCCACGACGGGTTGCGCTGCCTGATCCTGACGTCGTTCACCGACGAACAATCGATGCTCGACGCGATCCTCGCCGGCGCCAGCGGGTATGTGGTCAAGGACATCCGCGGCATGGAACTCGCCCAGGCCATCAAAGACCGTCGGTTCGGGAAAGTCGCTGCTGGACAACCGCGCCGCGGCGGCGCTGATGTCGAAGCTGCGCGAGGACACCCACGACGGCGAGTCGGCCGAGGATCCCCGGTTGCGCGATCTGTCGGCCACCGAGCGGACCCTGCTCGAACTCCTCGGCGAGGGGTTGACCAACCGGGAGATCGGCGAGCGGATGTTTCTCGCCGAGAAGACCGTGAAGAACTACGTGTCACGCCTGCTGGCCAAGCTCGGCCTGCACCGGCGCACGCAGGCCGCGCTGCTGGCGGCCGAGCTGCGCCAGAAACACCATGAGTGATTCCGGCTCGACCGCCGAGTCAGGGACGGCCTGGTCGACGCGCTGCTGGCCGTCACGGCCGGACTGCGACTCTCGAGCGAACGCTGCAGACGATCGTGCGCACCGCGATGCAGCTGGTCGACGCCCGCTACGGCGCGCTGGGCGTGCGCGCCGAGGAGCCCGCGCGGACGCTGGAACGGTTCATCAACCGGGGTATCGACGACGCCACCCGTGCCCTGATCGGGCCGTTGCCTCGGGCCACGGTGTGCTCGGGTTTCTCTTCGAGACGCCGAAACCCGTTCGAATCGACGATCTTTCACAGCATCCGGCGTCGGTCGGCTTCCCGCCGCACCATCCGCCGATGCGCACGTTCCTCGGGGTGCCGATCCGGATCCGCGATCAGGTGTTCGGCAACCTGTACCTGACCGAGAAGTCGGGCGGCCGGCGATTCACCGCCGACGACGAGGTCCTGGTGCTGGCACTGGCGCGGCGCCGCGGGGATCGCGATCGAGAACGCGCGGTTGTACCAGGCCGCCCGCTCCCGGCAGATCTGGATCGAGGCCACCCGCGACATCAGCACGAACCTGCTGGCCGGCGAGGACCCGGCGGTGTGCACAGCCAGATCGTCGAACAGGCCACCGTGCTGACCGGCAGCGCATACAGCGCGCTGCTGATGCCCGGGCGACGAGCCGCCGCAACCTGACGATCGACCGCGGCGACCCGCGATCTGGCCGGGCACGCTGTGCCGATCACCGGAAGCACCGTCGGGCAAGTGTTCAGCGAACGAATACCGCTGCACAGCAGGATCTTCGACGAATTCGGTGACCGGGGCTGCGAGGCTCTGGTTCTCCCGCTGCGCGAACCGGACACGGTGTCGGGAGTGCTCGTGTGCGTCGCACGCGACGGCGTGTCCTACACCGCGACCAACTGGACATGGTGGCGGCGTTCGCCGATCAGTCCGGCCTGGCACTGCACCTGGCACAGGCACAGGCTGACGTCGAGTCCACGCTGCGCGAACTCGATGCGCGCACCGACCGCGACCGCATCGCACGCGATCTGCACGACCAGTCATCCAGCGATGTTCGCCGTCGGGCTGTCGTGCAGGGCGCATGGGCCGCCGATACGACCGAGCACCTCACGGCGCATCTCCCGCGCTCGACGACCTGCAGGAGGTGGTGCAGGAGATCCGGACCGCGATCTTCGACCTGCACGGCGGCGGCGCGACCCGGCTGCGGCAGCGCCTCGAACAGGCGGTGGCCCAGATGACCGGCGAGCCGGGTGCGTCCGGCGCTGCACTCAGCGGCCCGCTGTCGGTGGTCGATCCGGTGCTCGCCGACCACGCCGAGGCGGTGGTGCGCGAGGCGTCAGCAAGTCGTCCGCCACGCCGGCGCAAGCCGTCGGTGACGGTCGACCGTCGACGGTCGACGACAACCTCGCGATCACAGTCACCGAGGCCAGGCCCGGTTCGCCGAGACCACCCACAGCGGCTGGCGCAACCTCGGCGGCTGCGGATCACCGGAGTGCGGGGCTCGCTCGACGTCGGCCCGACTGCCGTCCGGCGCCGCACCCGGACCGTGGTGGCTCCGCTGCCCTAGGTCAAGCGTCGGCCTGGATGCAGCCCGGCGAGCCGACCCGCGACGTCACTCATCACGCCGGAGCGAACACGGCAACGAAGTTGTTCAGCGACTCGCGGATGTCACCCTTGAGCGCACCCGCGACGACCATCCCGATGGGCCCGAACAGGGCGGGCCCACCGAGGTGGATGTCCAACGTGACGGTCGAGTCGTCGCCCTTTGGCGCGATCCTGGCGATCAGTTTGATCTTGACCCCGCCGCGTCCGTCCCCGTTGAGCGTCATCGACTGCGGCGGCTTGTAGTGCACGATCGTCCACTTGACCCGGTTGGCCATCCCCTTGACCTCGACAATCGACTCGATCGTCGTGCCCTTCTCCAGCGTGTCGGGCAGCTTGCTGCGCCACACCCGGTGGATGGTCAACCACTCCTTGAAACGGGAGAGGTCGGACGCGTACTCCCAGGCCTTCTCGGGCGGCAGCGGGACGTCAACGGAGACAGACAGTTTCGCCATATTATGAAGCGGATACCCGATTACTTCTCGCCGTTGACCTTGTCGGCGGCGTCGGCGGCGGCGTCCTTGGCGCTGTCGGCGGCACCGGCGACCTTGTCCGCGGCGCTCTTGGCGGCGTCCTGCACCTTGTCGACCGTTTCTTGGAACTTGCCGCCCGTCTTGTCGTCGACGAAATCGCCGGCCTTGTCGATCGCATCCCCGACCTTGTCGACGTTCTTCTCGACGAGATCCTTGGCCTTATCCAGGAATGACATGACCCCAACCTTTCCTTACAGACGGCAATTTGCCGCCCGCCATTGTTGTCGCTTCCAGCTGGCTCCACAAGCGTTTTCAGCTATCGCCATAGCCTCCGGGGCTCACCGAGCCACCTGCCCTGCATCCACCACAGCGCTTCGATTGCCGGCAGCTCCGGCAAACCCGATGGCGATCGCGATGACGGTCAGCTTGACGTTGGATGGATCGAGCATGAACTTCTCGCGCGCCAACGGGATCGCGAAGATCACCACGTACGCCAGGCCGGAAAACGCCACCAACGCCACCCGCCACCACTGGTAGGGCCGGGCCACCGTCGCCAACACCCACCACGCGGTGATCAGCAGGGTGATCAGCGCCGTGGTGGAGGCCTGGGTCTGCTCCCGGACCGCGGCGGCATGGCCGTGGTAGGCGATCAGGTAGGAGATGAACGTCGCGATGCCCACCACGAGTCCCGACGGCAGCGCGGCGAGCATCACCCGGCGCACGAAACCGGTGTGCGCCCGCTCGTTGTTGGGGGCCAGCGACAGGACGAACGCCGGGATGCCGATGGTGAACCAGGCGGCGATGGTGACGTGTATCGGCTGGAACGGGAACAGCAGTGGGTCACCGCCGAAGATCGTCGACGCCAGCCCGAACAGGCCCGACCAGCAGCGCCAGCCACACCGAGTAGACGGTCTTGGTGAGGAACAGGTTGGATACCCGCTCGATGTTGCCGATGACGCGGCGGCCCTCGCCCACCACATAGGGCAGCGTCGCGAACTTGTTGTCCAGCAACACGATCTGAGCCACCGCACGTGATGCGGCGCTGCCCGAGCCCATCGCCACACCGATGTCGGCGTCCTTGAGGGCCAGCACGTCGTTGACGCCGTCGCCGGTCATTGCGACGGTGTGACCGCGCGACTGCAGGGCGTGCACCATGGTCCGCTTCTGGTCGGGTCGCACCCGGCCGAAGGTGGTGTACTCCTGCACGGTGTCGGCCAGTGCCTCCGGATCGGCGGGCAGCTTGCGCGCGTCCATCGTCTCGCCGTGCAGGCCCAGCGAACCGGCCACCGCACCCACCGAGACGGCATTGTCCCCGGAGATGACCTTCACCGAAACCTTCTGCTCGGCAAAGTATTCCAAGGTGTCTCGGGCGTCCGGGACGAACCTTCTGCTCGAGCACCACCAGCGCCATCGGGGTGAGGATGCCCGGCGCGTCGGGGGCGTCCACCGAGCGGTCGGACGAACCCAGCATGAGCACGCGCAGACCCTTCGCGCCGATCTGCTCGGCCGTCGGCGGCGGCCGTCGAGCCGGGGTCCAGCAGCACGTCGGGCGCGCCGATGACCCAGTTTCCGTGCTCCCCGTAGGACGTCCCGCTCCATTTGGTGGCCGACTTGAACGGCGCCGAGGCGGTCGCGGTCCAGCCCGGCGGCTTGGCGTAGGTCTCGGCGATGGCCTGCATACTGGCATTGGGCCGCGGGTCGTCGGCCGCCAGCGACGCCAGCGCGTCACCGATGATCTGTTGCTCACCCTTGGGCGGCAATCGGTTTGAGCTCCTGCAGGCGCATCCCGTTCTCGGTGAGCGTGCCGGTCTTGTCCGCGCACACCACGTCGACGCGGGCCAGCCCCTCGATCGCGGGCAACTCGTTGACCAGACATTGGCGCCGGCCCAGCCGGACCACACCGACCGCGAAGGCGAGCGATGTCATCAGCACCAGGCCTTCGGGCACCATCGGCACCAGCGCGCCCACCGTCCGCAGCACCGACTCCCGCCAGCCGGCGTCGGTGACGAACAACTGGGTGTAGATGGTCAGCAGTCCGGCCGGCCACAGCAGATAGGTGATGAAGCGCAGGATCTGGTTGATACCGGTGCGCAGTTCGGATTTCACCAGGGTGAACCTGCTGGCCTCCTCGGCCAGCTTGGCCGCGTAGGCCTCGCGGCCCACCTTGGTGGCGCGGTACGCGCCGGTGCCGGCGACGACGAAGCTGCCCGACATCACGGTGTCGCCGGCGTCCTTGGCGATCGGGTCGGCCTCGCCGGTCAGCAGCGACTCGTCGACTTCGATGTTGGCTTCCTCGACCATCACGCCGTCGACGACGATCTGGTCGCCGGGGCCCAGTTCGATGATGTCGTCGAGCACCACCTCGTTGGGGGGCCAGGGGCCCGTGCCCCGAACTGGCGGCGCACCGTCGGCTTGGCCTGCCCGACGATGGCGAGCTTGTCCAGGGTCTGCTTGGCGCGTAGTTCCTGGATGATGCCGATCGCGCTGTTGGCGATGATCAGCAGGCCGAACAGCCCGTTGATGAGCGACCCGGTGGCCAGCACGATGAGGAAGAGCACGCCGAGGATGGCGTTGATGCGGGTGAAGATGTTGGATTTGACGATGTCGGAGACGCTGCGCGCAGCGCGGGTGGGCACGTCGTTGGTCTTGCCGTCAGCGACCCGCTGGGCCACCTCGGCATCGGACAGACCCGCGGCCAGTGCTGCGGAGGTCATCGGGTGAAGACTCCCTTGCCGGCGGTGTCGTAGTACTCCAGCGTCAACTTGTCACCGTCGAACGTCGCCTTGGAGATGCTGCCCGGCGGCGAGTTCTCGGTCACCATGCTGAAGGTGAAGACGTTGCCGTCCCAATGCTCCAGCGGAACAACCAGTTTGGGCCCCAGCGCCAGGGCGAGCCTGCCGCCTGCCTCGGTGACCCGCGCCGGCCCCCAGTAGTCGTTGGCATAGCTGCCGACGTAGGCCGAAAGCGGTTGCGCCGGTGCGGGTTTGGCTGGTCGGGGATTTGCCGACCAGCGATCCCACCGGCGCCTCCATCGGCACGAAGGCTGTCGTGGTAGAGCTTGTACCAGTCCTGCCGGATCTCGCCGAACTGCACCAGGTCGGCGAACTGGGCGGTGAGCGCCTCGGGTACGCCGGTCGGGGTGGCATTGGTCAGCGCGACGATGGCCACGTCGGCCGACGGGATCATCAGGAAGTTGGTGCCCGCACCCAGTTCGAACGCGCCGGAGTGGCTGAGTCTGCGTGCGGGCGGCCGACGTCGTTCCCACGTTGAAGCCGTAGCCGTAGAACCCCGACCGCATCGCCGGTTCGGCCGCCGGGCTGGACACGATCTGCGGAGTCACCGCGGGCAGCAGGGCTTTGGCGTCGACGATCTGCCGGCCCTCGAAGGTGCCGTTGCCCAGCATCATCGCCATCCAGTGCGTCATGTCGTTGACCGACGAACTCACCCCGCCGGCCGGCGCCTGCGCGTCGGCATCGCGGACATAGTCGGGGGCATACTCGCCGTCGACGTGGATATGGCCCACCGCCCGGTTCTGCCGCGCCGCGTAGTCGGCGAACCGCGGAACTCGTCGACGCCATGCCCAGCGGCCGGTAGAGCACATCGGCGGCGAGGTCCTCCCACGGCTTACCCGCGGCCGCGGCCACCGCGTCGGCCGCCGCCGTCACTCCGAAGTTGGTGTAGGCGTAGGAGATCCGGAACGGTGCCAGCGGCAGTGCGCGCAGATGGTCCAGCACGTAGCGACGGTCGTAGCCCAGATCTTCGAGTTCGTCGCCGGCATGGTCGGGCAGACCGGAGCGGTGCGCGTACATGTCGCCGATCGTCACCATGCGGGTGACGACCGGGTCCGACAGCGCGAACCACGGCAGCTTGGACACCACCGGGGTATCCCAGCTGATGGCGTTCTGCCCTACCTGATGCGCGATCACCGTGGCGCCCAGCGGTTTTGACAGCGACGCCAGCTGGAACACGGTGTCGGCGTCCACTTTGTTGGCGTTGTCCGTCGTGCCTGCCTTGACATCCTTGACGCCGAACCCTTTGGCGTACACCGTCTTACCGCCGTGGACGACGGCGACGGCCATGCCCGGAATGCCCGAGGTGTTCATCAGGTCGGCGGCCAGACCGTCCAGCTTGGCCACCGCGTTGTCGACGGCGTTGTCCGGCAGCGGCATCGCGGGCATCAGCGGCGGCGGCTCGTCGGACAGCGACCGGGTAGCGGACGGGGACGCTGTTTCGTCGTGGTCCGCCACCGCACCCGCTGACCAGCAGCAGCGCGATCGCGGCCAGCGGCGACGGCGGATCTGGTCACGACCGCCACCACTGGGTCTCGGCCGGCTGCCGCGACGACCCGGGCTCGACCCGCCCGCCCGGCCGGGGCACTGCCACCGTCACCCCGGCCGGCCCGGCCGCGGCCAGCAGCCGTTCGATGGGTTGCGACCACGGATGCGGCGCGAGCCGGAACGTGGCCCAGTGGATCGGCACGAACACACCCTTGCCCGCGTCGGTGACGTCACGGTGCGCACGCACCGCTTCCTCGGGGTTCATGTGAATGTCCGGCCAGCCCGGATGGTAGGCCCCGACGGGCATCAGCGTGAGGTCGAAGGGGCCCGCGGTCAGCGCCGACGTCGGCGAAGCTGCGCGTGTAGCCGGTGTCCCCGCCGAAGAACACCCGGTGCCGCGGCCCGATGACCGCCCACGACGACCACAGCGTGGTGTTGCGGGTCAGGAACCGGCCGGAGAAATGCCGGGCCGGCGTACAGACGATGCGCAGATCACCGATGTGACCCTCTTCGTTCCAGTCCAGCTCGACGATGCGCTCCGGCGGGATGCGCCAGTCGCGCAGATGCGCGCCGACACCGAGTGGCACGAAGAAGCTGCAGCGCTGGGTGCGCGCCAGCAACCGGATGGTGTCGACGTCGAGGTGGTCGTAATGGTCGTGGCTGATGATGACCGCGTCGACGGCGGGCAGGGCGTCCAGTTGCGCCGGCACCGGATGCATGCGCTGCGGTCCCACGGTGCGCGACGGCGAACACCGCTCGCTCCACACCGGGTCGGCCAGCACTCGGTAGCCGTCGACCTCGATCAGCACGCTGGAGTGGCCGAACCACGTGACGGCGAGATCGGCGGCGGCATCGGAGAAGTCGGGCGTGGCCAACGGAATCGGGCCGTCGGGCCGGCCCGCTGTCCGGCCCAGCAGCAGATCGCGGACCAGCATCCGCTGCTCTTCGCGGTTCATGCTGACCATCGACGACGGTTCGCAGGTTGACGAACACCCCGTCGCGGTAGTGCGGGGAATCCTTCGCGACGGCGGCGATGGCGCCGGTGTCGGCGCCCAGCGCTGCGGGCGCGCCGTGCAGCGCCCGCAGCACCCAGCCTCCGGCGGCCAGGGTCGCGGTGCCGCCGGCGAGCCGGGCCGCCTGCTTGAGCACCTAGGCGCCCTGGAAGTTCGGCGGCCGCTTCTCGACACGCGCGACCTGGGCCTCGATGACGTCCTTGCTGCCCCAGGCCTTGTCGAACATCTCCTTGTGCTGGTCGGGCCAGTCCTCCGAGTAGGCGCCGTCGTCGTTGAGCACCCGCTTGGCGTGCTGCAGGGTCAGCGGGGCGAAACCCGCGATCTCGGCGGCCCACGCCTGCGCGTCGGCCAGTGTGCCGATCCGGTTGGCCATCCCGGTCTGCAAGGCGACGTCGGCGGTCAGCTTCTCGGCGGCCAGCAGCATGCCGCGCGCCCGGCCGTAGCCGACCAGCGACGCCAACCGGCGGATGCTCCAGTTATCCAGCGCCAGACCGTATTTGGCGATCGGAAACTGGAAGAACGCGTCGGGTGCGACGACGCGCAGGTCGGAGATCATGGCCAGCTGCAGGCCGGCCCCGATGGCCGGACCGTTGATGGCCGCGATCACCGGCACGGAAACCTTGTCGATGGCCAGGTTCAGCGCCAGCGCCTTGTCGGGGAAGTCGGCGGCGAACACGTCGCCGGACAGGTCGGCGCCGGCGCAGAACACCGTGCCCTGACCGGTCAGGACGATCGCGCGGATGTCCTGCTCACCGGCGTGCTCGATGGCTTCCCGCAGGCTGTCGACAAGTTCGCTGTTGAGCGCATTGCGGCGCTCGGGACGTTGCATCTCGATCGTCATGACGTGCTCGTCGCGGGTGATACCGATCATTGGGTCACCATATCCGGATACCACTGCTCCCTCGCCTCCGCTTCGGCGGCAACGCCTGCCAGGCTCGCCGGTTGGAGCGTCACTGCGAAAATCGGGCGAAGAAACCGCAGTGGCGTTACACCCGGCAAAGGTAAACAGGAAAGGTCCTCGCTTCCACACGGAATCGGCCGGATTTCGACGACAAGGCCACGGCCGACGTCTGGACCGCATTAATCTCGACCTGTGAGTCGCATCAGCGCCCGTGACCTGCGCGATACGGTGCTCGATCCGGGATCGTTCGTCAGCTGGGACGCCGCGCCGGTACCGGTGGCGATGTCGGCCGAATACGCCGCCGAACTGGCCGCGGCCCAGGCCGCGACGGGTCTCGACGAGTCGGTGCTCACCGGCGAGGGCACCGTGTTCGGGCGTCGGGTGGCGGTGGTGGCCTGCGAGTTCGACTTCCTGGCCGGCTCGATCGGTGTCGCGGCCGCCGAGCGGATCACCTCCGCGATCGAGCGCGCGACCGCGCTGCGCCTACCGCTGCTGGCCTCGCCGAGCTCGGGCGGCACCCGCATGCAGGAGGGCACCGTCGCGTTCCTGCAGATGGTCAAGATCGCCGCCGCCGTCACACTGCACAAGAAGGCGCACCTGCCCTATCTGGTGTATCTGCGGCATCCGACCACCGGCGGGGTGTTCGCGTCGTGGGGTTCGCTGGGCCACATCACCGTCGCCGAGCCGGGCGCGCTGGTCGGTTTCCTGGGTCCGCGGGTCTACGAACAGCTGTACGGCGAGCCGTTTCCCGCCGGGCGTGCAGACCGCCGAGAACCTGCAGCCAGCACGGCGTCATCGACGGTGTGGTGCCGCTCGCCGGGCTGCGCCGGACCCTGGACTGGGCGCTGAAAGTGGTGGCCGACACGCCCGGCGAGCCGCCCGACCCGCTGCCACCCGAACCGATACCGGACGTGCCGGCGTGGGAGTCGATCGAGGCCTCGCGCCGACCGGACCGCCCCGGCGTCGGCCACCTGCTTCGCCACGGTGCGTCCGAACGTCGTGCTGCTGTCGGGCACCGGCGAAGGTGAGGCCGCGACGACGCTGCTGGCACTGGCCAGGTTCGGCGGTCAGCCGGTGGTGGTGCTGGGGCAGCAACGCCGGGTCGGCGGGATGGTCGGACCGGGAGCGCTGCGCGAGGCCCGGCGCGGGATGGCGCTGGCCGCGGGCCTGAAGCTGCCGCTGGTGCTCGTGATCGACACCGCGGGACCGGCACTGTCCGAGGAAGCCGAGGAGGGCGGGCTGGCGGGCGAGATCGCCCGGTGCCTGTCCGATCTCGTGACGCTGGACACCCCGACCGTCTCGGTGCTGCTGGGTCAGGGCAGCGGCGGGCCGGCGCTGGCGATGGTGCCCGCCGACCGCGTGCTGGCCGCGCAACATGGTTGGCTGGCGCCGCTGCCGCCGGAAGGGGCCAGCGCGATCGTCTTCCGCGACACCGACCATGCCCCGGAACTGGCTGCCGCACAAGGTGTCCGGTCGGCTGACCTGTTGCGCAACGGCATCGTCGACGTCATCGTTCCGGAGCATCCCGACGCCGCCGACGAACCGATCGAATTCTCCAGACGGGTGGCGCGGGCGATCGCGGCCGAGGTCGGCGCGCTGTCGGCGGTCGCCGACGCCGACCGGATTGCGGCCCGGCTGGACCGGTATCGCCGGCTGGGGCTGCATCCCTAGCGGCCTAGTCTGGCGTCGTGATCACCGGTGCCCACGCCATCGTCTACAGCCGCGACGCCGACGCCGACGCGGACCTCTAACCCGCGCAGGACCGGATCCGTCGGCCTGATTGGACGCCGCATGTCTGGTGCGGTGACACGATAAGGACGTGAACGGGGGTCGCGACGGTGACGAGGCCGATGGTCAGCGTCGTCAACACGGCAATTCCATTGACGCGCTGCTGGATCGGGCAGTTGCGGCGATCAACCGTGGTGATCGGGCCACCGCGACCGCACTTGCGGAACAGGTGCTGGTCGCGGACAGCGCGAACGCCGAGGCCGAGGATTTGTTGACCGCGTCCTCAGATCCCGGTGAGCTTCGGCGATTGACGATTTTCTTCGCTGACCTGGTGGACTCGACCGCGTTGTCGACCCGGGTCGAGCCCGAGACCTATGGACTCCTGGTCGGCCGCTACCACGAGTTGGTGCAGCGGGCCGTGAACCGCTACGAGGGACATATCGGATCCACGAAAGGTGACGGGTTGCTGGCGGTGTTCGGCCACCCGATCGCGCACGAGGACGACGTGCGCCGGGCTGTGCACGCCGGCCTGGAGATCACCCGGGAAGTGGCCCGGCTCAGCGCTCAAGCGCAGCGTCGCTTCGGCATCGACCTCGACGTCCGGGTCGGTGTGCATCGCGGTCTGGTGTACCTCGATACGGTCCGGGACGACGTCTACGGGTTGGCGGCCAACCTCGCCGCGCGGGTGTCGAGCCTGGCGCCACCGGGCGCCGTAGTGGTCTCCGATGCGGTCGAAGCGTTGATACACAACAACTTTGAGTTGGAGGCACGTCGCGCAGCACCCGTGAAAGGGGTCGCCGAACCGGTCAACCACTACCGGGTGGTGGCCGAACGCGCGCGAGCGAGGCCGGGCCAGGGTCCACTGGTGGGCCGTGACCTCGGAGCTCGCTTGCGTGGAAGAGTCGTGGGCACGCGCGCGGTCGGGCTCGTTGTCCACGCCCGGGGTCGTCTTTCGGGGTGAAGCCGGAATCGGCAAGTCCCGGCTGGCAGCTGCGGCCACCGAGATGGTTGAGGCGGCCGGGTCTTTGGTCATGGAGTTCACCGGGTCGCCGTTTCACACTGACGCCGGGCTGCATCCGGTCCGGACGATGTTGGAACGTCGTTGCGGAATCGATCGCAGCACCGGTCAGGCCGAGCGGCTGCGACTGCTGGACGCCGAGGTTCGTGCGCATGGTCTGGATCCGGGCAGCGTGGCGTTGTTGGCGCCGGTGTTGGGCATCGACGCCAAGACCGGTTACCAGCCGGTCGCCGCAGAGGGCCGCAAACTTTACGAGCTGATCGCCCAGTCGGTGCGGGACTACCTGCTGGCATGTCTGGACTGCTCCGCATTGGTAGTGGCCGAGGACGTGCACTGGTTCGATCCGTCGACCCGTGAGGTACTCGGCGCACTGCTCGAAGGGGCCGATGGCCGGCTCTTGGTTGTCATCACTGCGCGACCTGATGAATCGTTGCCCGGCAATTGGCCGGCCACGGTATTCGACCTGGTGCCGTTGACCGATGAGCAGACCGACGCATTGATCAGCGCACTGAATCCGGGCCTGAGAGTGACCGAGCGGCAAGCGGTCGCCGCGCGCTGCGACGGGGTGCCGTTCTATATCGAGCAGGTGGTGGCTGGACTCGGCGCGACCGGGGTGCCCGAAACCCTGTATGAGCCGTTGTTCGCCCGGCTGCGGGCGAGCCCGAAAGTAGTTCCCGTCGTGGAGGCCGCCGCCGTCATCGGCCGGCATGTCGACCGCGGCCTGCTGGGCTCGGTAGTGGACCTGAGCGACGACGAGGTTGACCACGTCATCGACGAACTCGAGGACGCGCTGGTGCTCGAGCAATGGGGACCCGACGGCTGGCGGTTTCGCCACGAGTTATTGCGGGAAGTGGCCGCCGAACTGGCGCCCCCGACCGTGCGGCGGGGTCTGCACGCCAAGGTGGCCGATGCACTGATCGGTGCCGGCGAGCCGGACTGGGGCCTGGTTGCCGGCCACTACGAGCGCGCCGAGCGGTTCGACAAGGCGGCATCCGCGTATCAGAGCGCGTCGACAGCTGCGCTGCTTCGCGGTGCCCTCGCCGAGGCCCGCGAGTACCTGACCCGTGCCCTCACCCAACTCGACCACGTCGCTGCGAGCCCGGATCGCGATCGCTTGGAAATGGCACTGCGCCTGGAGCGCGGCCGCCTTGCCGGCGCAACCGAGGGCTACCAGAGTGCCTCCGCCGTAGCGGATTACGAGCGATGCCTGCAGCTGGCCGGGACCGATCTGCGTGACGAGGAACTGTTCGCGACATTGGCCGCGCTGCGTGGCTACTACGTCACACGGGGTGATCTGGACCGGACGATGCAGGTGCTCGAATCGCTTGCCACCGGCGTCCAGCACGGGCGGCAGTGGTTCGGTCCGGTGATCGACGGATACGCCGGGATGGTATCGCTGCTGCGCGGCGAACTCGATGTTGCTGAAGCCCAACTCGGAACAGCCATCGCGAATTTGTCCGCAACAGCCGCAAGCGGTCCACTGCCCGATCGGTATGTGGTTCAGCGAGCCGCTCGGTTATGCCTACGTCCACCTGGCTCTGCAGCGCTTCCTGCGTGGCGACCTGACGGGTGCCGGAACCGAGCTCGCGCGCGCGGCACACCGTTCCGAGCAACTCGATTTCCCGGTGAGGCCATACATCGTCGGGTACGCCCGAATGGTCGAGGTCGCTATTCGTGGCGACGCCGGCCAGCTTGATCGTGCGGAGCTCCTGGCTGCCGAGCTGAGTGAGCTGGGCGAGCGGCACGGCTTCGATATCTGGCGGCTTGTCGGGGCGATGGAGCAAGCGGCTGTCGGCGGCGCGGCGGCACTCGACGCCGACGCCTTCGACCCGACCACGCTTGCGGCACACGTCGCTACCATCACCACGCTCCTCGACACGTTGCGCGCTTTCGAGGTGAAGATATTCAGCACCCCCATCGACGGTGCCATCGCACGGCTGCTGATCGCCGCCGGCCAACCGGAGCAGGCCCGCCGCCAACTCGATACCGGGCTGCAACTGGCCCGCGACACCGGAATGCACTACTACGACGCCGAACTGCTGCGGCTGCGCGCGCAGACGCACCACGATCCAGCCACGCGGCGAGCGGATCTGGCGGCCGCGCTCGAACTCGCCCGACGCCAGGGCGCACACCTGTTCGAACTGCGCGCCGCCCTCGACGATTTCGAACTGCGCGGCGAGCGTGCACGTGCTCCCCTGTCGGATGCGGTCAACCGCATGCCGGATGACAGCACTATCCCTGAAGTGGCCCGGGCGCGCGCGGTGATATGACCTACGGAACTGTGCTTGCTTCGGTCTTTCCGAGGAGTCGGGCGGTGTCGGCGGTCAGGAAGTCGGCGATGATCTGCAGCTCACCGTAGGAGTAGCGCTCGAAGAGTTGGTGCAGCATGGCGTCGCTTCCGGCGCCCAGGTGGCGGGCGGCCTCGGCGTGCTCCCGGTCCAACCGATGCAGTTCGTCGAGAAGCTGTAGGCGCGAACGCTGTTCGACCATGCGCGCAGCCTAATCCGCGGACCCGGTCAGATACCGCTGAATCGTCGGGCCCAGCCACCCGACGATCTCGTCGCGCGACAGCGCGACGACGGGCGGCAGTTGCAGCACCAGACGGCACAGCGCCATACCCAGCATCTGGGTCGCGATCAGCCCCGCGCGCCGCGGCGCCTCCTCGGGCGCCAGGGTGGCGATCGCCGGTTTAGCTGCGCGATGAACAACTCGCGCATGCGCTGCGCCGCGTCGGCGTTCGTCGTGCTGGAGCGCAGCAGGACGACCAGCGCGTCGTCATCCTCCCAGCGATCCAGGAAGTGCCCGACCAGCCTGGCGCCCAGATCGTCCTCGGCGACACCGGACAGGTCGGGGAACCGGAGATCGAATTCGGCGGCGGCGGCGAACAGCTTGTCCTTGTTGCCGAAGTAGCGCATGACCATCGACGGGTCGATCTGCGCGGCGGCCGCGATGCTGCGGATCGTCGCGGCCTCATACCCCGCCGCGGCGAACTGCTCCCTGGCTGCGGCGAGGATCACTGCCTTGGTCTGCTCGGAGGACCGTCTCATGCCAACAAGTGTATGCCAACACCTGTTGACTTTTGGTGCGAACGGGTGCAACATGGCACTATGCCAACAAGCGTTGGCATTGCTGACCGGGAGGAGACCACCATGTATGACACCGATGTCCTGATCGTCGGAGCCGGCCCGACCGGGCTGTCCCTGGCCGCGACGCTCGCGGCGCGCCGGGTCGACGCAATCACCGTCGACGCGCTGCCCGCGGGCGCCAATACCTCCCGTGCAGCCGCCGTCAATGCCCGCACGCTGGAAACTCTCGAAGAATTGGACGTGTCGCGTCGTCTGGTGAAAGCGGGGCTGCAACTACCGCGCTTCACCATCCGCGACGGCCGTCGCACGCTGATCCCGATCGACTTCAGCGACTTGCCGACCGCGTACCCCTACACGCTGACCATCCCGCAGTCGATGACCGAGAAGTTGCTGCTGGACCGGTTGATCGAGCTCGGCGGCGAGGTTCAACGGCCGCGTCGGCTGGTCAGTGTCGCCCAGGACGACGACGGCGTGACGGCCGTGTTCGACGACGGGGACACCGTGCGGGCCCGATTCGTGGTCGGCACCGACGGCATGCGCAGCACCGTTCGCGAGCAGGCCGGCATCGGATTCTCGGGCGGTGAATTCGCCGAGTCGTTCGTGCTGGCCGACGTCCGGCTGCGCGGCGAGGCGCCCGACGACGAGGTCGTCCTGTTCTGGGCGAAAGCGGGCCTGACGGTGGTGGCACCGATGCCCGACGACATCTACCGGATCGTCGCTCCGCTGCCCGACGCTCCCGAAGCTCCGACCGCCGAGCTGGCGCAGCAGTTGCTCGACGATCGCGGGTTCGGGGCGGGCCGCACCGAGGTGACGGACCTGATCTGGGGTTCCCGGTTCCGGATCCACCACCGCGTGGCCGACACCTACCGCAACGAACGACTGCTGCTCGCGGGCGACGCCGCCCATGTGCACAGCCCGGCCGGCGGGCAGGGCATGAACCTCGGCATCCAGGACGCGATCGCCCTGGCCGACGCCCTGAGCTCCACGCTTGCGGGCTCGGACACCGCACTGGATGCCTACAGTGCGGCCCGGCGACCGATCGCACAGCAGGTCGTCTCGCTGACCTCGCGCCTGACCACGCTGGCCACCCTGCCGGCACCCGTCCGCCCTGCCCGCAACGCCGCCATCGGCTTGGCGTCGCACCTTCCGGCGGTGCGCCGCGGACTCGCGTGGCGGTTGTCGGGCCTGATCTATCGCTGACCCGGCAAGGAGGTTTGCGCCGCGAAACAATCGGGAATGCGCACGTGGTGACTGAGACAAGGACGTATCCCCACGGCGTGCCGTGCTGGGTGGACACCGCAGCGATCGACCTCGACGAGGCCCGCCGCTTCTACAGCGGGTTGTTCGACTGGACCTTCCAGGACGCCATACCCGCCGACGCACCCGGCAACTATCTGATCGCCACCATCGGGGGACGGGACGTCGCGGCCATCGCGCCCGCGGAACCCGGCGGGCAGATCGCCTGGCACACGTACATCGCGGTCGACGACGTCGATGCGACGACCAAGGCACTCCGAGGCGGCCGGCGGGACGGTGACCGTCGACCCCGGTCGATGCCGGACCGGGCGGGCGCCAGGCGGGCATCCGGTCGCCTCGCGGAGCCGACTTCCGGCTGTGGCAGGCGAGAAACCGGCCGGGCGCCCAGCTGGTGAACGCGCCGGGCACCTGGAACTTCAGTGATCTTCAGACCTCCGAACCCCACCTGGCGATCGAGTTCTATGCGCCGGCCTTCGGTTGGGAAGTCGACGACGTCGGTTTTGCATCGATGATCCGCCGGCCCGGCTACGGCGACCACCTGGCCGCCACCGTCGACCCCGGTATCAGGGAGCGGCAATCCGAGGTGACGGCGCCGCCCGGCTTCGAGGACGCGGTCGCGTGGGTCGGCCTGATGACCGAGGGTCACCCGGACTTCTGGCAGGTGTCCTTCACGGTCACCGACCGCGACGCCTCGGCGGCAGCGGCCGAGAGTCTCGGCGGCACAGTGGAATCGAGCGAAGACAACGAATGGACCCGGATGGCCACGATCCGCGACCCCGAAGGCGCGCGCTTCGTGCTAAGCCAGTTCACCCCGCCCAAGGCATAGCGTGGCGGCACGGCCGCCGGGTCATCGACCGACAACACACGGTGGCGATGACGGCCTCGACGGCGGCCACCGCGGTGGCCGTCAACATCAGCGTCGACGGGGGCATCATCGAGGTCGTGAGCCGGCGACACGGACGCCGCTCGCGCCGGATGACACCCCGGGGCCGACCAGTGGATCGCGATCATGCCGAGGTTCATCAACGCCACCAGGCACCAGGCCCGCACCGAGCTGCCCACCCACAGTTCGCGGGCGCAGTACAGGCAGGCGGCCATCATCGCGAGCACGATTCCGCCCACCACCACGTTTCCGGCCTCCCCGACCATCAGGCCGTGCAGGCCGGCCGAGAACGCGGCGAGGAGCAGCGCACGCCCGCCGTCCGAGGACGGCGGGCGCGCGGACGCTGAACATCATCTAACTTTCGCAGCAGTGCGACTTCGGTGCGGCCGGAACGTTCAAAGCCGGATTGCGGAACAGCCCGCGCATGGCCTGACTACCTCCTCGCGCCCAAACGTACGTTTGGGCGCAAGAAGTCGAGTGGAGTCCGCCATTTCGTCGATCTCGGCGCTATCTCTCGGGAGTATTCAGGCCCAGCATCTCTACCATGGCGGCACGCATCTCGACCTTGCGGACCTTGCCGGTGACCGTCATCGGGAACTCGTCGACGACCTGGACGTAGCGCGGGATCTTGTAGTGCGCGAGCTTGCCGGTGGCGAACGTCGCGCACCGCGTCGGCGTCGAGCGCCGGCCGTCCGGGCTTCATCCGGATCCAGGCGCAGATCTCCTCGCCGTACTTCGCGTCGGGCACCCCGATGACCTGCACGTCCTCGATGTCGGGGTGGGTGTAGAGGAACTCCTCGATCTCGCGCGGGTAGACGTTCTCGCCGCCGCGGATGACCATGTCCTTGATCCGGCCGACGATGTTGCAGTAGCCGTCGTCGCGCATCACCGCGAGGTCGCCGGTGTGCATCCAGCCGTCGGCGTCGATCGCCTCGGCGGTCTTGTCGGCGTCATCCCAGTAGCCGAGCATGACCGAGTAGCCGCGGGTGCAGAACTCGCCGGGCTGCCCGCGCGCGACGATCTCGCCGGTGTCCGGGTCGACGATCTTGATCTCGACGTGCGGGTGCGCCCGGCCGATCGATGGCGGTGCGCCGCTCGAGGTCGTCGTCGATCAGGGTCTGGCAGGACACCGGCGAGGTCTCGGTCATGCCGTAGGCGATGCCGACCTCGGCCATGTGCATCTCGTTGACGCAGCGCTTCATCACCTCGACCGGGCACAGCGAGCCGGCCATGATGCCGGTGCGCAGCGACGACAGGTCGCGGTCGGCGAAGTCGGGGTGGCCAGCATCGGCGATGAACATCGTCGGCACGCCGTAGACGCCGGTGCAGCGCTCGGCTGCGATCGCCGCCAGCGTGCGGCCGGGTCGAAGCCGGGCGCCGGGATCACCATCGTGGCGCCGTGGGTGGTGCAGCCGAGGTTGCCCATCACCATGCCGAAGCAGTGGTAGAACGGCACCGGGATGCAGAGCCGGTCGCTCGGCGTCAGCTTGATCAGCTCGGTGACGAAGTAGCCGTTGTTGAGGATGTTGCGGTGCGACAGCGTCGCGCCCTTGGGGAAGCCGGTTGTCCCCGAGGTGTACTGGATGTTGATCGGGTCGTTGTTGGCCAGGCTGGCCAGCCGGTCGCGCCAGTCTCGGCGCGGTCACCCGCTCGACGCCGGCGCGCAGCCGGTCCCAGTCGTCGGTGCCGAGGAAGACGACCTCGCTGCAGCGCCGGCGCATTCGGCGCGCACCTCGTCGACCATCGCGCGCGTAGTCGGAGGTCTTGAACGCCGTCGCCGAGACCAGCATGCGCACGCCGGACTGGTTGAGCACGTAGGCGAGTTCGTGGGTGCGGTAGGCCGGGTTGATGTTGACCAGGATCGCGCCGATCTTGGCGGTGGCGTACTGCACGATGCGTCCACTCCGCGCAGTTCGGCGCCCAGATGCCGACCCGGTCGCCCTGCTCGATGCCCAGCGCCATCAGACCGCGGGCGACCACGTCGACCTCGGCGTCGAGCTCGGCGTAGGTCCAGCGCCGGTCCGCTGGCGACGTCGACGAGCGCCTCGAGGTCGGGGTGGGCCGCCGCGGTGCGCGTCGAAGTTCGCGCCGATGGTCTCCTCGAGGAGCGGCGTGTCGGTCGGACCCGCGTCGTAGGACTGCATCGGCGCAGTCCACCAGATCCTCGTAGCGGTACTCGGTATCGATCGGCGTGCCCGCGGCGTGCGCGTCTCCTCGCGCCGGCGCAGCTCGACGCGGCGGATCTTGCCCGAGATGGTCTTGGGCAGGTCGAAGAACTCGATGCGGCGGACCTTCAGGTACGGCGCGAGGTGGTCGCGGGCGTAGCGCGAAGATCGCCTGCGCGGTCTCGGCGTCGGCGGTCCAGCCCGCGGCCAGCGCGACGTAGGCCTTGGGCACGGCCAGCCGGGTGTCGTCGGGCTGCGGGACGACCGCGGCCTCGACGACCGCGGGGTGCTCGATGAGCACGCTCTCCAGCTCGAACGGCGAGATCTTGTAGTCCGAGGACTTGAACACGTCGTCGGTGCGGCCGATGTAGGTGATGTAGCCGTCGTCGTCGCGGCTGCGCGACGTCGCCGGTGTGGTAGTAGCCACCGGCCATCGCCTCGGCGTTGCGCTCCGGGTCGCCGACGTAGCCGGTCATCAGGTTCACCGGGCGCTGCGACAGGTCGAGGCAGATCTCGCCCTCGTCGGCCGGCTCGCCGGTCAGCGGGTCGACCAGCACGACCGGCAGCCCGGCAGCGGGCCGGCCCATCGAGCCGGCCTTGACCGGCTGGCCCGGGGGGGTTGCCGATCTGCAGCGGTGGTCTCGGTCTGCCCGAATCCGTCGCGGATGGTCAGCCCCCACGCGCGCTCGCACCTGCGCGATGACCTCGGGGTTGAGCGGCTCGCCGGCGCCGAGGACCTCGCGCAGCGCCTCGGGCCGCGCGCCCAGGTCGGCCTGGATCAGCATCCGCCACACCGTCGGCGGCGCGCAGAACGTGGTGACACCCGCGCGGCGGATCTGGCTCGAGCAGCGCGGCGGCGTCGAACCGGGCGTAGTTGTAGACGAAGATCGTCGCCTCGGCGATCCACGGCGCGAAGAAGCAGCTCCACGCGTGCTTGGCCCAGCCGGGCGAGCTGATCGCCAGGTGCACGTCGCCCGGCCGCAGGCCGAGCCAGGCCATCGTCGACAGGTGCCCGACCGGGTAGCTGACCTGGGTGTGCTCGACGAGCTTGGGCTTGCTGGTGGTGCCGGAGGTGAAGTAGATCAGCAGCGGGTCGTCGACGGTGGTCTCGCGGGTCGAACGGGCCGCGCGGCTCGACGTCGTCGGCGTCGGCGTAGGCGTGCCAGCCCGTGCACGGCGTCGGCGCCGACCGCGATGCCGCGGTGAACTCGCCGTGCGACGTCGTCGAACTTCGGCGGCGTCGCCGGCGTTGGCGATGACGAACCGGGCGCCGCCGCGGGCGATGCGGTCGGGCAGGTCGGCGGGTCCGAGCGCGCCGGTGGTCGGCATGATGACCGCGCCGAGCTTGGTCACCGCGAGCATCGACTCCCACAGCTCGACCTGGTTGCCGAGCATCAGGATGACCCGGTCGCCCTTGCCGACGCCGCGCTGCGCGCAGCCAGGTGGCCACCTGGTCGGAGCGGTCGGCCATCTCGTCGAACGTGACCTTCTGCTCGCTGCCGTCCTCCTCGACGATCCACAGCGCGGTGCGGTCGTTGTCCGCGGGCGATGACGTCGAACCAGTCGATCGCCCAGTTGAACGCCCCGGTCAGGCGCGGCCAGTCGAACGTCGCCGACCGCCTTGTCGTAGTCGGCGATCAGCTCGACAAGCTGGTCGCGAGCGCCGCGATACAGATCGTTGTTGGTGCGTCATGACTGATATGATCTACGTCACAGTTGACCGACCGCTACCCCCGAAAGAGGGTGTTCGACCATGTCGCGCTGCTGCGCCCGCGGGACGCCGACGCGCTGCGGGCCGAGCTGCGCCGGATGGCCACCGAGACGGGCCTGCCGCTGGCGTTCGGCGGCGAGGTGCACGGCGACACGCTGCTGCTCAGCGAGTTCTTCGGCACCCGTACCGGCGCCATGCGCGGGCTTGCGGTGCGGCCCAGCGCGGGCCTCGGCGGGGCCACCGTGGTGGCCCGCCGGCCGATCTCGGTGGCCGACTACCGGCGCGCGTCCGGCATCACCCACGACTACGACGGGCCGGTGCTGTCCGAGGGCATCAGGTCGATCCTGGCGGTGCCGGTGGTCGTCGACGGCCGGGCCCGCGCCGTGCTCTACGGCGCGTACCGCCAATCGGCGCCCGATCGGCGATCGCACCGCCGCCGCGATGGTTCCTCGGCGCGCCGGTTGGCCACGAGCTGGCAGTCCGCGACGAGGTGGACCGACGACTGCGGCTGCGCGAGGCGCAGCTGGCGAATTTCGGCGACGACGCGGCCAGAGCCGAGCAGATCCGCGAGGTGCACGCCGAACTGCGCCGGCTGGCCGTCCGACGCTCCGGCACCGATGCAGGCCAGCTGCGTCAGCTGGCGGACGTGCTGGCCGGCGACGGCCCCACCGTCAGCACCCCGCTGACGGCGCGCGAGCTCGACGTGCTGGCGCAGGTCGCGCTGGGGTGCACCAATGCCGAAGCGGCCGAACGTCTTTCGCTGAAGCCCGAGACCGTGAAGAGCTATCTGCGCAGCGCGGCGGCCAAGCTGGGCACGCGCAGCCGCCACGAGGCGGTGTCGAAGGCCCGGCGGTCGCGACTCATCCCGTAGCCGTTTGCGCCGAGACTGGGCGGGGCGGGCTGGGCTGCGGTCAGGCCAGCGAGCGGACCCAGGCCTGATGCAGCGCGGCGTAATGCCCGTCGCCGCGGATCAGTTCGGCCGGCGGGCCGTCCTCGACGATGCGGCCGTGCTCGAGCACCAGCACCCGGTCGGCGATCTCGACCGTCGACAGCCGGTGGGCGATGACCATCGCCGTCCGGTCGGCCAGCACCGTCTCGCAGCGCCCGCTGCACCATCCGCTCGCTGGGGATGTCCAGCGACGACGTCGCCTCGTCGAGGATCAGCACCGCGGGGTCGGCGAGGAACGCCCGGGCGAACGCGACCAGCTGGCGCTGGCCGGCCGACAACCGACCGCCGCGCTTGGCGACGTCGGTGTCGTAGCCGTCGGGCAGCGCCTCGATGAACGCGTCCGCACCGACGGCCGCGGCCGCCGCGCGGATCTCGTCGTCGGTGGCGTCGGGCCGGCCGAACCGGATGTTGTCGGCGACCGTGCCGGCGAACATGAAGTTCTCCTGGGTCACCATCACCACGTGCCGGCGCAGGTCGTTCTGGGCCAGGTCCCGCAGGTCGACGCCGTCGAGCGTCACCGATCCCGCCGTCGGGTCGTAGAACCGGGCGATGAGCTTGGCGATCGTGGTCTTGCCCGCGCCGGTGGTGCCGACCAGGGCGACGGTCTGGCCGCGCCGGCACGTCAGGTTCAGGCCCGGCAGCACCGGTCGGCCGGGCACGTAGCCGAACGCGACGTCGGCGAACGACACGTCACCGCGCACCGGTTCGGCGAGGGCGACCGGGTCGCGCCGGGTCGGCGATGGCCGGCGGCTCCGCGAGCACGCCGGCCAGCTTCTCCAGCGCCGAGGACGCCGACTGGAAGGTGTTGAAGAACTGGGTGATCTCCTGCATCGGCTCGAAGAACATCCGCAGGTACAGCAGGAACGCCGTCAGCGTGCCGATCGTCATCTCGCCGTGCAGCACCCGGTAGCCGCCGTAGAGCAGCACCACGCCGGTGGTGATGTTGCCGACCAGCTTGACCCCGGGCATGAAGATCGCGACGAGCTTGAAGGTCCGCTCGTTGATGTCGCGGTAGCGGTCGGCGACGTCTTCGAAGATCTCCTGGTTGCGCGGCTCGCGGCGGTAGGCCTGCACCGCCTTGATGCCGGTCATCGTCTCGACGAACTGCACGATCACCAGCGCGGCGCTCTCGCGGACCTCGCGGTAGGTCTTGGCCGACTCGGCGCGGAACCACGCGCGCCAGCACCACCAGGATCGGGAAGGCCACCAGGCACATCAGGCCCAGTCGCCAGTCGAGGAAGATCAGCAGCACCGCGGTGCCGAACAGCGTGAGCACCGCGGTGATCAGGCTGTCGAAGCCGGTCTCCAGCATCTCCTGGATCGCCTCGACGTCGTTGGTCGAGCGGCTGACCACCCGGCCCGAGGTGTAGCGGTCGTGGAAGGCGAGTCGAGGCGGCCGAAGTGCCGGAACACCCGGCGGCGCAACTCCAGCAGCACCTTCTGGCCGATCTGGCCCGGAGCGCGCAGGAACAGCATCCGGCTGACGGCCTGCACCACCACCACCGCGCACAGCGCGGCGACGATCACCATGCAGTTCGTGCGCCGGAGCCGCCGGCCGCGATCGGCGGGATGCCGTGGTCGATGCCGCGCTGCACCAGCAGCGGAACGCAAGGCGCGCAACGTTTTCCACCACCACGACGATGGCCAGCAGCGCCACCGTCACCTGGTACGGCCGCAGCAGGGACGACCAGCAGCGCGCGGGCCTCGCGACGGCGGGGCAGCGTCTCGTCGATGGGCGTGTCGTCATCGGCCTTCTCGTCGAGGCGGCCGCGCCAGTCGGTGGTCGTCGTCATCTGCACTCACCTCCCTCACGACTCAGTCCGGTCCCACTCGTCGTCGCTCTCCCATGGCTCGTCGTGCTCGCATCGTCGTCGAGCTCGTCGTCGGCGGCCAGCAGGTAGCGGTACTGCGGCACCGTCGCCAGCAGTTCGGAGTGCGTGCCGACGTGGGTGATGGTGCCGTTCTCGAGCAGCGCGACCCGGTCGGCCAGCAGCACCGTCGACGCCCGGTTCGCGACGACGATGCCGGTCACCGCCGCGCAGCACCCGGCGCAGCGCCTCGGTCACGACGGCCTCGGTGTGCACATCCAGCGCCGACAACGTGTCGTCGAGCACCAGGATCGGCGGGCGCCGCGACGATGGCCCGCGCCAGCGAAAGCCGTTGCCGCTGACCGCCGGACAGGCTCATGCCCTGTTCGCCGATGCGGGTGTCCAACCCGAACGGCAGGTCGTAGACGAAACCCGCCGCGGCGATGTCGATGGCTGCGGCCAGCTCGCTCGTCGGTGGCGTCGGGCCGGCCCAGCCTGAGGTTCTCGGCGCACCGACATCGAGAACAGCGTCGGATCCTCGAAGGCGGTGGCCACGGCCCGGCGCAGCGCGGACAGGTGCAGATCGCGGATGTCGACGCCGTCGATCCGGATGACGCCCTCGGTGACGTCGTAGAGCCGCGACAACAGCGCGGTGAGCACCGACTTGCCCGATCCGGTCGCGCCGACCAGCGCCAGCGTCTCCCCGGGTTCGACGGTCGAGGTTGACATGACGCAGGGCCCACGTCGTCGGCGTCGGGAAACCGGAATCCGACGTCGACGAGTTCGAGGCGGCCGCCGCGGCGGCACCTCGCGTGCGCGGGCCGTCGGTGATCTCGAGGGGTGCGTCGAAGATCTCGGCGACGCGGTTGGCGGCCGTCATCGCCTCCTGGGTCATCGACAGCAGGAAGCCCAGCGACGCGATCGGCCACACCAGCGACAGCATCATGGTGATGAACGCGACCAGCGTTCCCATGCGTCACCAGGCCGTGGCCGGCGGCGTACGCGCCGAAGCCCAGCACGAGGATCAGCGTCAGGTTGGGAATGACCTCCAGCAGCGTCCAGAACTTGGCCGACACCGTGACCTTCCGCACCTGGGTGCCGTACAGCGTCGAAGCCTGCTCGTCGAAGCGGTCGAAGACGTACTGCTCACGCCCGAACGACTTGACCACCCGCACGCCCAGCGCGGCTTCCTCCACGTGCGTGGCCAGCACGCCGGACTGATCCTGCGCCTGCCGGGACAGCCGGGTGAACTCCCGCTCGAAGTGCAGCACCGTCAGCGGTGATCGGCACGATGGACACCAGCACCACCACGCCCAGCGGCCAGTACATCGCCAGCAGGATCGTCGTCACGACGGTGATCTGAATGATGTTGAGCAGCAGGAAAACCAGGCCGAACGACAGCAGCCGCCGGATGGTGGCCAGGTCGTTCATCACCCGCGACAGCAACTGCCCGGACTGCCAGCGGCCGTGGAAGGACATCGGCAGGATCTGCAGGCGCGCGTAGAGGTCCTTGCGGATGTCGGCCTCCACACCCATCGTCGCCCGCGCGACGAGCCAGCGCCGGATGAACCACAGCACCGCCTCGGAGACGCCGACAGCCAGTGCCGCGATGCCCAGCACCCACAGGCCGCGCTGATCCTGGTGGCGCACCGGCCCGTCGATGACGGCCTTGGTCATCAGCGGGATCGCGATGGTGGCCACGAGGCTCACCAGAGCGACGACGATCATCGCGATCCACCGCACGCGGTAGGGCAACAGATACGGCAGCAACCGGAACAGATCCGAACTGCCACGGGACGATCGTGGCCGCGCGGCGATGGCCGGGCCGGCCTTCGCCTCGACGTCCACCGTCTCTCCACGCATCGATCCACCTACCACTGACTGTTGCCTGTTACGACTGCCTGTTACGACCCCTGAGACGTCAACGCGGCGCTCCATCCCCTGATTCCGATGTTCGCACGCCGGGCAAACGGTTATCCGGTTCGGCTCGACTCTAAAACCTCAACTTATTGATGAGGTCAACGCCGGGCGTCGAGGCTGCTCACAGTGCGGATATCGACGGAAAATTTCACCCTCACCGCAGTCTCGACGGGCCGGGCCCCCGCCGAACCAGCGTCAGGCGACGCCCAGGTGCTCCCGCAGCGGTCCCGGTGGCGGGGCCAGGCCCCTGACCAGGCTGAGCGGCGCCAGCAGCGCCAGCGTGGCCGGCAGGGGCCAGCGCAGCACGCCGTTGAGCACGAAGGCGGCCGCGAACAGCAGCACCGGCAGTACACCGGTCAGGCAGTTCTGGCCGGTCTTGGTCACGCCGACGACCCCGGTGGCCGCACGCGCCTCCCGCTGCCGGGGTGGTCGATCAGGCAAGATGGGCGATATGGACAGTGGTACCGCCTCACCCCGGGTGCTCGTGGTCGACGACGATCCGGACGTGCTCGCCTCGCTGGAGCGCGGGCTGCGGCTGTCCGGATTCGACGTGGCCACCGCCGTCGACGGCGCCGAGGCCCTGCGCAGCGCCACCGAGACCCGACCGGACGCCATCGTGCTCGACATCAACATGCCGGTCCTCGACGGCGTCAGCGTGGTGACGGCGCTGCGCGCGATGGACAACGACGTGCCGGTCTGCGTGCTGTCGGCCCGATCCTCCGTCGACGACCGGGTGGCCGGCCTGGAAGCCGGAGCCGACGACTACCTGGTCAAACCGTTCGTGTTGGCCGAACTCGTGGCCCGGGTGAAGGCGCTGCTGCGGCGGCGCGGTGCGACGGCCACTTTCTCCTCGGAGACCATCACGGTCGGCCCGCTGGAGGTCGACATCCCGGGCCGGCGCGCCCGGGTCAACGGAGTGGACGTCGATCTGACCAAGCGCGAGTTCGATCTGCTGGCCGTCCTGGCCGAGCACAAGACCGCGGTGTTGTCCCGCGCGCAACTGCTGGAGCTGGTGTGGGGCTACGACTTCGCCGCCGACACCAACGTGGTCGACGTGTTCATCGGCTACCTGCGCCGCAAACTGGAGGCCGGCGGCGCACCGCGGCTCCTGCACACCGTGCGCGGGGTCGGATTCGTCCTGAGAACGCAGTAGTCGGGCCGCCGGTAGTGGACTTCCTGTCGCGGATCTTCACCCGCACGCCGTCGCTGCGGACCAGGGTGGCGTTCGCGACGGCCATCGGGGCGGCCATCGTCGTCACCATCGTCGGGGCGATCGTGTGGGTGGGCATCACCAACGACCGCAAGGAGCGGCTGGATCGACGGCTCGACGAGGCGGCAGGCTTCGCGATCCCGTTCCTGCCGCGCAGTCTCGACGAGATTCCGCGCTCGCCCAACGACCAGGATGCCGTCATCACGGTGCGCAGCGGGGATCAGGTGAAATCGAACTCGTCGGTGCTCCTGCCCAAGCTGGGCGCCGACTATGCCGACACCTACATCGACGGCGTGCGCTGGCGGGTGCGCACCGTCGAGATCCGCACCCCGGACCCGATGTCGGTGGCCGTCGGCGCCACCTACGACGACACCTACGCCGAAACCCACAACCTGCACCGCCGCGTGCTGGTCATCTGTGCGTTCGCGATCGGCGCCGCTGCGGTGCTGGGCTGGCTGCTCGCCACGTTCGCCGTGCGGCCGTTCCGGCGGCTGGCCGCGCAGACCCGGATGATCGAGGCCGGCGACGAGGCGCCCGACATCGAAATCCGTGGCGCCACCGAGGCCGTCGAGATCGGCGAGGCCATGAAAGGCATGCTGGCGCGCGTCTGGGAGGAGCAGGATCGCACCAAAGCGGCACTGACGTCGGCCCGCGACTTCGCGGCGGCCTCGGCGCATGAGCTTCGCACACCGCTGACGGCCATGCGGACCAATCTCGAGGTGCTGTCCACCCTTGAACTGCCCGACGAGCAGCGCAAGGAAGTGCTGCACGACGTGATCCGGACCCAGTCCCGCATCGAGGCCACGCTGTGGGCATTGGAACGACTTGCGCAGGGCGAGTTGAGCACCGACGCCGACCATGTGCCCGTCGACATCACCGAACTGCTGGACCGGGCTGCCCACGACGCGATGCGTGTCTACCCCGAACTCGATGTGTCGCTGGTGCCCGCGCCCACGGTGATCATCGTGGGGCTGCCCGCGGGTCTGCGGTTGGCGGTCGACAACGCCATCGCCAACGCCGTCAAGCACGGCATCGCCTCCCGCGTCCAACTGTCGGCGGTCAGTTCGCGCGCCGGAGTGGAGATTTCGATCGATGATGACGGATCGGGTATCCCCGAGGAGGAACGGCGATTGGTATTCGAGCGGTTCGCCCGCGGGTCGACGGCATCGCGCTCCGGCTCCGGACTCGGGTTGGCGCTCGTCGCACAGCAGGCCGAGATTCACGGCGGGACAGCCACATTGGAGGACAGCGCGCTGGGCGGGACGCGTCTCGTACTTCGGCTACCCGGGCCGCGGTAACCACCCAAGCCCCGGACAGCAAAGCGCCGGCTGTGCATCGCACAGCCGGCGCTTTGACTACCGCTTGATTACTTGTACTTCTTGAAACCAGCCGCCTCGGCGGTGGCCTCGTCGGCGAACCAGACTTCCGCGATGGTCGCGTCGTACGCCGGGCTCGCCGGGGTGTGGAAGAGCATCGAGTCCTCGTTGCCCTTGATCGTCCACCCGGCCGGACCGACGCCACCCGCACCGGCGCGCGCCGAGCCTGTTCCGTACGGACCGGCTTCCGGCTCCCCGACGACCGAAGCGAACTTCGTTGTCGCGGTGGTGTCTTCGCCGCGGATGACGGTGGTGTCTTCGCCGCGGATGACGGTGGTGTCTTCGTCGCGGATGACGGTACCGCCGACATTATCGGTGACCGTGAAGCTGCCCGGCGCGTCCCAGCGCAGGAAGCCCGCGCGTTCTGCCGATGCAGCGTCCTGGAACCACACCTCGGCCCCGACCCGCTCGTAATCGGGGCTCTCGACGGTGAAGTACCGCATCGTGTCCTCGTCGCCTTTGACGAGGTACTCGGTGCGCGGCGGGGCCACCGTCTTGCTGACCCGCACCGAACCTGTGCCGTACGGCTCATCTTTGACGAGCTTGACCGCCGCTGCACCGGCCGCTGCGGTCGCAGCGGTCGCCGCCACGGCAGGCGCCTTCAGGTCCGGCTTGCGAACCTCGACGTCCGGCTTCTTCACCTCGACCTTGGGCCCGCGGCCCAGGGCGGCGTAGATCGGCACCTCACGGGTGACGCGCCGAATCATGAACGCGAGCGTGAGCAACAGTCCGGCGATGAAGGACAGTGCCATCAACAACCAGTTCACGTCGTGCATCATCGAGCTCCAATCTCACGCGAGCCGGGAAGGTCGGCGATGGCCTCTTCTTCACTGGTCCGGCTGACCGAGACGACCGTGATGATCCACGCAACCGCGGACCCCACGACGAACGCCAGCAGGTACCACAACCATTGGGCTACAAATGCCATGTCGAATTCTCCTTAGCTCACTGCGATCTCGACGCGACGGTTCTGAGCTTTGCCCTCCGGCGTGTCATTACCTGCGACCGGGTTGGACGAGCCGAAGCCCTGCGAGGTCACGGCACCAGCGGCGACGCCCTGGGAAACCAGGAAGTCCGCAACTGATTTCGCCCGATTCTCGCTGAGCGGCTGGTTGATCGCGTCGTTACCACTGTTATCGGTATAGCCCTTGACCGCGATCTTTGCGTCCGGGCAGGCCTTGATCTTGTCAGCCACCTGACTCAGCAGTCCCGTTGAACTTCCCGCCAACGTGGAACCGTCGGTGGAGAAGTTGATCGGGGTCTGCAGCAGACCGGTGATATCCGCCTGCAGAGTCGCGCAGCCAGAAGGCGCTGCCGGCGCCGCCGGGCTTGCCGACACGACCTGAATCTGGTTGTCGATCTTGGCATCCGGCCACGCAGCCTTTGCGGCCGCCTCGGCAGCCGCCTTCACGTCGTCCGACGGCGCGGTGCCCGTGAGCGTGATGGTGTCGCCGTCGGCCTTCCAACCGAAGTCGGGAATGTCGACATCGGGCTTGAGCGCCGTCCCGATACCCGACAGGTCCGGGATGCTGACACCGTCCTTGACGGTCAGGTTGTCGATCACGTTGACATTCGCACCGAACAGGCCGCGCACCGAGTCGAGCAGCGATGTCTTGGCCGCCTCGCTCGGGAGAACGCCGGTGAGTGTCACATCGTTGCCGTTGCGCAGCAGCGACAACGCTCCCCAGGAAAGACTGGGCAGGTTGACATTCGGCGTGGTTACCGACGGCAAAGTAGCGGTGGCACTGACAGTGGGCATGGTCAGATCGACGTCCTTCTTGGACTTATCGAGCACCCCCCACCCCAACAGGCCTAGCAGCAATGGGATTGCCAGAAGTGCAAGCAGCCAACCCAAACCGGGGTTGCGCCGGTAATATCTGGTTGCCTGCCGCCATCCCGTAATCGTGCGAGTTTCATCAGAACCCGACATGAACCCTCCATTCGGCGATCGAATTCAATCGATCTTATGAACCCAGTGAGCCTAGAACAGTTTTGTGACAGGTGGGGCAGTTTGTCCCTCCGATGTCACGTTTGCGCGTTCCTATCCGGTAACGATCAGATCGGTTATCGGGTACCCAGCAGATCGATGACGAATATCAGGGTTTTCCCGGAAAGCTGGTGGCCCGAGCCGGCCGGGCCGTAGGCCTGTGCGGGCGGGATGACGAGTTTCCTGCGGCCACCGACCTTCATACCCGGTATTCCGTCTTGCCAGCCCTTGATGAGGCCTCGCAGGGGAAACTCGATCGACTGTCCCCGATTCCAGGAACTGTCGAACTCGTCACCCGTGTCGTATTCCACGCCAACGTAATGCACCTCGACAGTTCCACCGGGCACCGCCTCGGCGCCGTCGCCCACCACCAGGTCCTCGATGAGGAGTTCGTCCGGAGCGGGACCGTCGGGAAAATCAATCTCAGGTTTGGTTGTCATGGGCAGTGAGGTTAGCCGAGCAACGAGTTCGTGAAGGAGTCCGACGGGGGTTGCGCGGTGCGGCACACTGGACTCGTGGCACCACACAGTAATCCCACCGAGCGCGACACCTTGGCACACATCAACGAACTCGTCGCCGAGGAGAAGGAGTTGCGCGCCAAACTCCAGCACCACGAGATCGGCGAGACCGAGGAACACCAGCGGCTCCGCGCGCTCGAGACCCAACTCGACCAGTGCTGGGATCTGTTGCGCCAGCGCCGCGCTCTTCGTGAGACGGGTGGCGACCCACGTGAAGCAAGGGTGCGCCCGGCCGAAGAGGTCGAGGGCTACACCGGCTGACCGATGACACACCAGGCAACGCACGACGTCGATGTCGTTGTGGCCGGCGGAGGCCACAACGGCCTGGTGGCCGCGGCGTACCTGGCGCGGGCCGGGCTGCGGGTACGCCTGCTCGAGCGGCAGGACCACGTCGGTGGCGCGGCGGTGTCGGCATACGCGTTTCCCGGTGTGCAGGCACGGTTGTCGCGCTATTCGTATCTGGTCAGCCTGTTGCCGACGCGCATCGTCGACGACCTCGGTGCGCACGTCCGACTGGCCCGTCGGCAGTACTCTTCCTACACACCCGATCCCGCCACGGGGGGCCGGACCGGGCTGCTGGTGGGGCCCCGCTCGACGTTCGACGCGATCGGGGCCACCGACGATGCGGCGGGATTCGCCGAGTTCTACCGCCGAATACGGGTAGTCACAGAGGCGTTGTGGCCCAGCATGATCGAGCCACTACTCACGCGCAGCCAGGCCCGTGATCGGGTCCTCAGTACTGGTGACCCCGACGCATCGGCCACCTGGGAGGCCATCTTCGACAGACCCATCGGTACGGCGGTCAGAATGGCCGCCGGCAACGATCTGGTGCGTGGCGTGCTCGCCACCGATGCGTTGATCGGCACGTTCGCGGGCACCGATGACCCGTCGCTGCAGCAGAACGTCTGCTTCCTGTACCACCTGCTGGGTGGCGGGACCGGCGACTGGGACGTCCCCATCGGCGGAATGGGTGCGGTCACCGCCGCCCTGGCCGCCGCGGCGGAGCGATACGGGGCCGAAATCATCACCGGCGCAGAGGTTTACGCCATCAATCCCGATGGAGAGGTGGACTACCGGGTCGACGGTGTGGACATCCGGGTACACGGCCGCTTCGTGCTGGCCGGGGTCACACCCGCGGTGCTGGCGAGACTGCTGAACGAGCCTGCGCCCGCGCTCGCGCAGGGAGCGCAGGTGAAGGTCAACCTGATGCTGCGCGGGTTGCCGCGACTGCGTGACGAGACGGTCACCCCCGAGCAGGCGTTCGGCGGCACGTTCCACATCAACGAGACGCTGAGCCAGTTGGATAGCGCATACGGGCGCGCCGCCGCGGGCGACATCCCCGATCCCCTGCCGTGCGAAATCTATTGCCACTCCCTCACCGATCCGAGCATTCTCTCGCCGGAGTTACGCGAATCAGGAGCGCAGACGCTGACGGTGTTCGGTCTGCACACACCGCACTCACTGCTGTCCGGCAACGACCCCGAGGTCATGCGGTCCAGACTGACCGACGCGGTGCTTGCGTCACTGAATTCTGTTCTGGCCGAGCCGATTCAAAATGTCGTACTGACCGACGCAAATGGCGAGCCCTGCATCGAGGCGAAGACAACCCTGGACCTGGAGCAGACGTTGCAGATGACCGGCGGCAACATCTTCCACGGGGCGCTCGACTGGCCGTTCGCCGAAGACGACGACCCGTTGGACACGCCCGCGCGTCAGTGGGGGGTGGCCACGGGCCATGACCGGATCATGTTGTGCGGCGCAGGGTCCCGTCGCGGTGGCGCGGTGTCGGGCATCGGCGGGCACAATGCCGCGATGGCGGTGCTGGCAGTCCGCTAGCCGACGACCTTGGCGATGATGGCCGCGAGGGCGGCCACCTCGTCGTCGCTCAACGCCAACAGCGACTCCGGTGCCGGGTCGTCGATGGCCTTCACCGTCGCGACGAGGTCACGCCCGGCATCGGTGAGCGAAACCAGCTTGCTGCGCCTGTTGTTCGGATCTGTCTCACGCACCACCAGCCCGCGATCCTCGAGGTCGTTGACCGCCACGGTGGCTGCCGGCGCATCAATGGTGGCTGCCGAGGCGACCTCCTTGACGGTCATCGGGCTGCGGGCCAACCGGAGCAGGATCCGGATCCTGCTGAACGGCAGTCCCGTTTCGGCCACGGCGGTTCGCCGCCAGGTGTCCTTGTTGTCCAGAACCAGGCGGGTCAGATCCCGCCACACCTTGTCGGCCATATGATTACGCGCGGACATCGACCTGGTCCTCCACCGATCCGGCAATCAGCGGCGCCAACCGCTCGGCCGAGCTTATCGCCCGCGGCGA
Organism: uncultured Actinomycetota bacterium; assembly: GCA_963779655.1. Classification (GTDB taxonomy): domain Bacteria; phylum Actinomycetota; class Actinomycetes; order Mycobacteriales; family Mycobacteriaceae; genus Mycobacterium. The sequence continues at coordinate 45,285 of CAVZZD010000022.1, forward strand.
TGTCGAGTACAACCCGAGGGCGAGCACGACGAGGCCGAGTCCGGCGCATCCCAGCCACAGCGGCCGAGCGTCGGCGACGAAATCCGCTCCCGGTGCCGAGATGGCCGCGCCGGCAATCGAACCGCACAGTGCCACCCCGAGACTCACACCCACCTGCCGGCTGGTCGACGCCACCGCAGACGCGGCGCCGGCCCGGTCCAGCGGCATGCCGCTGACGGCTGCGGTGGTGATCGGAGCATTGACCATGGAGAACCCGATACCGAAGACCGCGAAGATCGCGATGAGTTGCCACATGGGTGTGCCCGCGGTCATGAAGGACATCAACACCGTTGCCGTGGTGAGCAGGACGCCGGCCGCGACCAGCGAGGGTCGCGCACCGTAGCGGCCGACCAACCGGCCCGACAGCGGGGAGAAGATGAGCGCACCGACGGCCAACGGAAGATAGAGCAGGCCGGTGTGCAGCGCCGAATATCCGCGGTAGCCCTGCAGATACAGCGACATCATGAACAGGAACGCACCGTAGGCGGCGAACGCGCACACCGCGACCACGGTGGCGGACGTGAACGGGATGCTGCGGAAGAACCGCAGATCGATGAACGGGTCATGCCGCCGGGATTCGTAGGACAGGAACCCGGCCAGGGCCAGGGCGGCGAGCACGATCACCATCAGGATGACGGGATCGGTCCAGCCCGTTGTTCGGCGCCTCGATCAGGACATAGACGATGCCGAAAAGTGTTGCCATGCCGAGTAATTGACCGACCGGATCCATATTGCGCATGGTGGCGGACTTACTCTCCGGAACGAACAGCGCGGTCAGCAGGATGGCGAGCGCGCAGATCGGCAGATTGATCCAGAAGACCGAACGCCAGCCGACGTACTCGATGAGCGCACCGCCGACGATCGGTCCCAGGGCCATCGAGATCCCGACGACCGCACCCCACACGCCGATGGCCCGGGCGCGCTCCACCCGGTCGGTGAACACCTGGGTGATGATCGACATGGCTACCGGGTTGAGCATCGAGCCGCCGACAGCCTGGACGAATCGCGCCGCGATCAGCATCTCGATGTCCGGCGCGAGACTGCACAGCAGCGAACCGATCGCGAAGATCACCAGCCCGGCCTGGAACACGCTCCGGCGGCCCAGGCGATCGCCCGCGGCACCGGCCAACAGCAGCAACGAGGCCAGCGCCAGCGTGTAGATGTCGATGACCCACTGCAGATGCGCGGGTGAGGCATTGAACGCGGTCCGGATGGACGGGATGGCGACGTTCACGATCGTCATGTCCATGGACACGATGAGCAGGCTCAGGCAGCACGACGCCAAGATGACGAGCTTGCGCCGGCGACTCAGCTCACCGATTGTTTGATTCACACAACTATTGTTAAACTACAACTATCGTTTTGGCAAGTCCGGCGCCGCGCCGAGTTCGACGAACTGGCGAATTTCACTCGCACTTCTGCACCCGGATGTTCGATTGGGCGAAGAGGGTGGGACGTCAGCGGCCGCCGATGGCGGCGTAATCCCGCTCGGTGTACCCGGTGTAGACCTGCCGCGGGCGCCCGATCTTGTTGGGCTCGCCGTGCATCTCGCGCCAGTGCGCGATCCACCCGGGCAGCCGGCCCAGCGCGAAGAGCACAGTGAACATCCGCGTCGGGAAGCCCATCGCGCGGTAGATCACGCCGGTGTAGAAGTCGACGTTCGGGTACAGCTTGCGCTCGATGAAGAAGTCGTCGGTGAGCGCGACCTCTTCCAGTTGCTTGGCGATGTCGAGCAGTTCGTCGTCGCCGCCGAGCTTGCCCAGGATCTTGTCGGCCTGCTCCTTGACGATGCGCGCCCGCGGGTCGTAGTTCTTGTAGACCCGGTGCCCGAAGCCCATCAGCTTCACGCCGTCCTCTTTGTTCTTGACCTTCTTGACGAAGGTCTGGACGTCGTCGCCGCCCGCCCGGATCTTCTCCAACATCTCCAGCACCGCCTGGTTGGCGCCGCCGTGCAGCGGACCCCACAGCGCGTTGATGCCGCCGGAGATCGACGTGAACAGGTTGGCCTGCGACGAGCCGACCAGACGCACCGTCGAGGTGGAGCAGTTCTGCTCGTGGTCGGCATGCAGGATGAACAGCATGTCCAGCGCGCGCACCAGCTCCGGATCGACGTCGTACGGTTCGGCGGGGAAGCCGAACGTCATGCGCAGGAAGTTCTCGACCAGGCTCAGCGAGTTGTCCGGATACAGGAACGGCTGGCCCTCGGACTTCTTGTAGGCATAGGCCGCGATGGTCGGCAGCTTGGCCAGCAGCCGAATGGTCGACAGCTCGACCTGGCGAGGATCGAACGGATCCAGCGAGTCCTGGTAGTAGGCGCTCAGGGCATTGACCGCGCTGGACAGCACCGGCATCGGGTGCGCGTTGCGGGGGAAGCCGTCGAAGAACCGCTTGAGGTCCTCGTGCAGCAGGGTGTGCCGCTGAATCCGGTTGGTGAACTCCGACAGCTGCTCCGCGGTCGGCAGTTCGCCGTAGATCAGCAGGTAGCTCACCTCGATGAACGTCGACTTCTCGGCGAGCTGCTCGATCGGGTAGCCCCGGTAACGCAGAATGCCCGCGTCACCGTCGATGTACGTGATCGCCGACTTGGTCGCCGAGGTGTTGACGAACCCACCGTCGAAGGTGGTGTAGCCCGTCTTGGCGAGGAGAGATCCCAGCGCGATCGCGTCGGATCCTTCGGTCGCGTGGACGATATCGAGGTCGAGCTCGCCCCCCGGATACCGGAGAGTGGCGGTGTCGAGGGATGGATCGTCGGCCACAAGAACCCCTTCTGCGCTTCTCGGCAGCAATCGTGCCGCTGTACTACGTCAAGGTAATCGCTATCCCGACCGCTCGCCTGCGGGGGGTTACCCGTTCGGTTCCGAATCGGCACGCCAGGGCGCCCAGGTCCGGGTGAAGACGGCGAACGTCGACGTCAACCGGGCGCACAGGACCGCCGCCTCGATCGGGTCGTTGCCGGGTGCACCCATGCCGGCCAGTGCCGACGCGAACATCGACGGTCCAGGTGTCCGCCACCAGGCGCACCGGCAGCTGATCCGGCGGCATACCCATGCGCCGGCCCAGCACGATCGTCGACCTGCTCGCATGTCCCTGCTGGATCGCGAACGCCGCGCCGCTCAGCGTGGGCGACGCATTGACGATCTGGATCATCACGGCCATCCGGTTGAAAGCCGCGGGCGCGTACGGGCCGTCTGGCGAGAAGATCTCCAGGTGCGCACGCAGCAGCGCCTCGTGCTCGTTGATATCGAGCGGTTGCGTCTCCAGCGCCGCGGCCACGCATTCGTCGATCTCGTCGGCAATGGCGGCGATGACGGACTCCTTGGTGGGGAAATACCGGCTGAACGTCCGGGGCGACACGTCGGCCGCCGCGGCGATCTGCTCGACCGTGGTCTTGTCATAACCCTGTCGCAGGCAGAGTTCGGCCGCCACGTCGACCAGCGTCGATCGGGTCCGGCGCTTCTTACGCTCCCGCAGACCGCGCTCAGGCGGGTCGGCGTCGAAAGCCACATCTCGAATGGTAGTCACGGGAAGTCGGTCGATCCGGCGGGATGACCGTCAGCCCAGGTGGGCCGTCAAAGCGGTGAACGTGTCGAACGATTCGTCGATGCGCTCGGACATCAGCTCGGGCCCGAGTTCCACACCGTCCCCGTCCGTCACGAGGTCGCCACAGCCGGTCACGATGATCGCCGACCAAACCGCGTTGACGAGCCGCAGCCGCCGATTGCCCGGTTCCACGCCCATCCGCCGGGCGAGCATGCCCATGATGGCCGGGGACTCGAGTTCGCCGGCCGCCATCTTCAGTTCGTGTGTGGAGTTGATCACCTGCAGCGTCAGCACGATGCCTTGGCAGGACAGTCCGGGCACCCGACCGGACGGCACCCGGCCCAGGACGGCCACGTGCGCGTCCTTGAGCGCCCGCAGGGGCGGAACCTCGAGTGGAATCTGGTCGAGTTCGGCGGCCACCGCATTGATCAGAGCCTCCAGCAAGGCGAGGTAGACAGCGTCCTTCGTGGCGAAGTAGCGGCTGAACGTGCGGGGTGAGACTTCGGCGGCGGCCGCAATCTGATCGACGGTGGTGTGTTCGTAGCCCTGCTCGAGGCAGAGCTCCACCGCGGCGCTGATCAACGTCGCCCGTGTGCGCTGCTTCTTCCGCTCCCGCAATCCGGGCGTGGCGTCGGCGAGGAGATCCACCACAGCGGTCATGCTAGCCGCGCGTTCGCGCGGTGACCGCCAACTGCGTGATACGGGCATTTCACATATTCGGGCGTTTGTCAGCGTCTGACCTTTCGGCGTCCGCCACGGCGGCGCCGACGCGGTACCGCACGAACGCGGGGACCGCCAGCGTCGCGACCATCACTCCGACCACGACGAGCGCCCCGCCGCCGGCAGCGGTTGCGGTGGTGCCGATCATCGCCGCCGCGGTGCCGTGCAGGGTGTCGGCCAGCCGTGGACCGCCGGCGACCACCACGGTGAACACCCCCTGCAGCCGCCCACGAAGGTCGTCGGAGGCCGCCTGCTTGCAGGATCGTCGACCGGAATGCGGACGACACCATGTCGGCCGCCCCGCCCAGCGCCAGGAAGCCCAGCGCGACCCAGAGCAGCGTTCCGGCCCGGCCGTGCGCCAGTCCACCCGCCAGACCGAACCCCACCATCGCCACACCCCAGACGACGATCGCGACCACCACGGCCAGACCCTGCCGGCGGACGCGGGGCAGCCAACCCGAGAACACCCCGCCGGCCACCGCACCGACCGACATCGCCGCCGCGAGCAGGGCCATCGTGGTGCCGCCTTCGACGGGACCGCCGAAGCTCTCGTGCGCCATCTGCGGGAACAGCGCGCGGGGCATGCCGAGGATCATGGCGATCAGGTCGACGACGAACGACATCAGCACGACGGTGTTGCCGGCCAGATAGCGGAACCCGTCCAGCACCGCCGCGAACCCCCACCTCGATGACCCGCCCACCGCAGCGGTCTCCGTCGGCGGCATGGGCATCAGGCGGAACGTCGCCCAGATCGGGACCAGGCAGGTGATCGCGTCGATCAGATACAGCGTCGACAGATCGACCCAGCTCAGCAGCAGGCCCGCCAGCAGGGGGCCGACGATGGCGCCGAACTGCTGCACGGTCATGTTCAGCGAGTTCGCCGCGGGCAGCTGCTCGATGGGCAGCATCCGCGGGATGGCCGCCGACCTGGTCGGCTGGTTCACCGCGAAGAACGCCTGCTGCACCGACAGCAGGCACAGCACCACCCAAACGTTGTTGAGCGCCAGCGCCGCCTGCGCCCACAACAACACCGACGCCACCGCCAGCCCGCAGGTGGCGATGATCAGCAGCACGCGCCGATCCATCGCGTCGGCCCACGCGCCGCCCCACAGCCCGAACACCACCAACGGCACGAGTCCGAACACACCGGCCAGCCCGACGTAGGCGGAGCTCTGGGTCAGCGCGTACAGCTGAACCGGGACCGCGAAGATGGTCAGGTTCGCGCCGATGACCGTCGGTATCCCGGCCCACCACAACCGCCGGAAATCCGGCTGACGCAGCGGTGTGGTGTCGGCGAACAGCCGCCTCACGGTTGGAGGCGCTCGGTGCGTCCCCCGGCCACCCGGATCCGGTTGTGCACGCGGTTCTCCCGGCCCTGCCAGAACTCGACGACGTCAGGGGCGATCAGGTAGCCGCCCCAGTTCGGTGGCACCGGGACGCTTTCGGAGTCGGCGAACCGCGTGGTGACGTCGGCGAGCTGATCGAGCAGCGCCGCGCGGGACGCGATGGGCTGCGACTGGTGCGACGCCCACGCTCCGAGCTGGGATCCACGCGGGCGTTTGGCCCAGTAGTCCGCGGTGTCCTCGGGGCTGACCTTGGTGACCGCGCCACGCACATGCACCTGCCGGCCGAGCCCGTACCAGGGGAAGGTGGCCGACGCGTACGGAGTGCCGGCCAGCTCGGCGCCCTTCGCGGAGTCGTAGTTGGTGTAGAAGGTGATACCGGATTCATCCACGCTTTTGCACAACACCGACCGGCTGACGGGTCTTCCCTCTCGGACGGTGGCAAGCACCATCGCGTTGGGTTCGGCCAAGCCCGCACGTTCCGCGTCGCCAATCCACTTGCGCAGCAACGAGAGCCAGCCGTCATCCAGCCAGTCCGCGTCCAGGTCGGCGCTGCCGTCCTTCTCCACCGACCCGTATTCGACCCGCATGCCCGCCAGGTGCCCGCTGTCCGGTCCCGCCATGGCGGTAACGCTACCGCGGACGACGAAGCCGGCGAGGCACGAGCCGGTGAGGAGCCGCGCCCATCACACCCCGCGGACGACGAAGCCGGCGAGGCACGAGCCGGTGAGGAGCCGCGCCACTCACCCCGCGGACGACGACGGTGCAGTTGTTACCGGCCGGTAGTGACGCTCCGGGCAGGTGGTGGGACAATTTCCGCCATGACTGCGGTGCCGAAGGATTTCGCCCCCGGATTGGCGGGCGTGGTGGCGTTCGAGACCGAGATCGCCGAGCCCGACAAGGACGGCGGCGCCCTGCGCTATCGCGGGGTCGACATCGAGGATCTGGTGAACCTGCGGGTCACTTTCGGCGACGTGTGGGGGCTGCTGGTCGACGGCAGGTTCGGCGAAGGCCTGACGCCCGCCGAGCCGTTCCCGTTGCCGATCCACACCGGCGATGTGCGGGTCGACGTGCAGGCCGGCCTGGCCATGCTGGCTCCCATCTGGGGCTACCGGCCGCTTGCTGGACATCGACGACGCAACCGCGCGCGACCAGCTCGCCCGCGCATCGGTGATGGCGCTGTCCTACGTCGCACAGTCGGCCCGGGGCATCTACCACCCCGCCGTCCCACAGCGGCTGATCGATGAATGTTCCACGGTCACAGCGCGATTCATGACCCGATGGCAGGGTGAACCGGATCCCAGGCACATCGAAGCCATCGACGCCTACTGGGTGTCGGCCGCCGAGCACGGAATGAACGCCTCGACGTTCACCGCACGGGTGATCGCCTCGACGGGCGCGGACGTCGCGGCCTCTCTGTCGGGCGCGGTGGGCGCGATGAGCGGTCCTCTGCACGGCGGGGCCCCGGCACGCGTTCTGCCGATGATCGAGGACGCCGAACGCACCGGCGACGCCCGGGCCGTCGTGAAAGGCATCCTCGACAGCGGCGAGAAACTCATGGGATTCGGGCATCGGGTGTACCGCGCCGAGGATCCGCGCGCCCGGGTGCTGCGGGCAACGGCCGAGCGACTCAAGGCCCCGCGGTACGAGGTGGCCGCCGCGTTCGAGCAGGCCGCATTGACCGAGCTTCGCGAACGACGGCCGGACCGCGCGATCGAGACCAACGTGGAGTTCTGGGCCGCGGTCATCCTGGACTTCGCGGGAGTGCCCGCCGCGATGATGCCGGCGATGTTCACCTGCGGGCGCACCGCGGGCTGGTGTGCGCACATCCTGGAACAGAAACGGCTCGGCAAACTGGTGCGGCCGGCGGCCGTCTACATCGGCCCCGCGCCCCGCAGCCCGCAGTCCGTCGAGGGTTGGGACAGATCGCCCGGCCGTGACTACTGACCCGGTATTCACCTCCGCGGCAAGGGCTTTCGCCACCCTTGTCCGGGAGATCCCGCATTCCCGCTGGACCGGACCGGGCCTGGGCGAATGGGATCTGCGCGCACTCGTCGGCCATACGTCGCGCTCACTGATCACCGTGAGCAGCTATCTGCAGACGACGGCGCAGCGCGAGGACATCGCCAGCGCGCAGGACTACTACGCGTTGATCCGCGACACCGCGTGGATCGCCGGCCCTTCGGAGATCGTCGAGCGCGGTCGGCAGGCCGGCCGCGATCTGGGCGAGCATCCCGCCGCCACGATCGACGCGTTGGCCGAACGTGCGCTGGCCGACGTGGCCGCCGTCGAGGACCCGCTGATCACGGTGATCGGCGGCCTCGGGATCCGGTTGCACACCTACCTGCCGACCCGCGTCTTCGAACTCGCGGTTCACAGTCTGGACATCGTCCGCGCCACCGGGATCGAGTTCCGGCTGCCGCCCGCGGTCCTCGACGCGGCGACGACGCTGGCCGCGCGGATCGCGGTGACGTTGGGCGACGGCGAGACCGTCCTGACCGCGTTGACCGGTCGGTCGGCGCTGCCGCCGTCGTTCTCGGTGGTGTAGCGATGAGATTCGCACCCCACCGTGGTCTCTATCCGTAACTGTCCAACCACCGAGGAGATCCCCATGGCCATCGACAACACCCCCAGACTGGTGCCACACCTCGTCGTCGACGACGCCGCGGCCGCCATCGACTTCTACATCAGGGCGTTCAATGCCACCGAAGAGGTTCGGCTGCCCGGACCGGACGGCAAGCTGATGCATGCCTGCGTGACGATCAACGGCGCGCAGGTGTTCCTGAACGACGACTATCCCGAGTACAACGACGGCAAGTCGTCGACGCCGACTGCGCTGGGTGGCACGCCGGTCACCATCCACCTGCACGGCGCCGATGTCGAAGGCCGATTCCAGCAGGCGGTCGACGCGGGCGCGACCGTCATGATGCCGCTGGAGGATCAATTCTGGGGTGACCGCTACGGCTTGGTGCGCGACCCGTTCGGACACCAGTGGTCGCTGGCGGAGACGGTGCGCGAGGTCGATATCAGCGAGATCGCGAGTACTGCGGCGCGGGGCGACTAACAGCCCAGTCAGCCGCGGATTCCGGCCAGAATCCGTTCGCGCACTGTGGGTTTGGGCACGGAGGCGGCCACCGCCAACATGTCCGCCACCGCGGTGAACTTATTGCGCGGACGGCCGGCGGCGGCGCCGCGGGCGATCTCGGCGGCATCGATGGCCTGCCAACCGGCGGCGTCGACCACGCCCGCCCGACGCGCCCGGACCAGTTTGTCGAGCGCGGCTGGCCGGTCGGCGGGGTCGGTCAGCAGACCTGCGTTGAAGTCGGCGACCAGTTCCTGGACGGTCTGCAGGGCGCACGACTTGTTGGTGCCGATGAAGCCCGTCGGGCCCCGCTTGATCCAGCCGGCCACATACGCGCCGCGCGTCGGCTTGCCGGTTTCCGGATCGACCACCCGGCCGCGCTCGTTGGGGACCACCGCGGCGGCGTCGTCGAACGGAAGATCGGCGACGGGCTTGCCGCGGTAGCCAATTGACGTCAGGACCAGTCCGGTGTCGATACGGCGCACCTCGTCGGTGCCGGTGCGGTGGAACTCAATCGCCTCCGCGCGCTGCGGCCCGTCGACGCGGTGCGGGGTGAGCTGGTAGGACAACCGGATCCGCGGGCGCGATGGACGGCGCAACGGCATCGCCGAGCTTGCTGAGGACCTCCAGCTTTGCTCGCGTCAGGGCGTTGTCGCGGTCCGAGCCGAGCCGGGCCAGATCCTGTTGCACCAGTTGATGATCCGCGGCATCGAGCACGACTGGGACCTTGGAGGCGTTCGCGGTCAGGCCGATCAACTCGGGCAGCGTGAACGCCGAGTGCACGGGACCGCGGCGGGCGGCGATCATCACTTCACGCACCTTCGACGTGCGCAGGGCCGCCAGCGCGTGGTCGGCGATGTCGGTGCGGGCCAGCTGATCGGGGTCGGCGGTGAGGATGCGCGCGACGTCCAGGGCGACGTTGCCGTTGCCCACGATGACGACCCGTTCGTGGCTCAGGTCGACGGGCAACCCGGCGAAGTCGGGGTGACCGTTGATCCAGGCCACCACCTCGGTGGCGGTCGCGGTGCCCGGCAACCCCATCCCGTCGATGTCGAGGCGGCGGTCATCGGGGGCGCCGACGGCGTAGAGCACGGCGTGGTGGTGTGCCAGCAGGTCGGCGTGGCTCAGGTGGTTGCCGACCTCGACGTTGAGGTAGAACGCCAGGCCGCGCCGTCGGACGATCTTGTCGAACAATCGCGTCACCCGCTTGGTGCTCGGGTGGTCGGGGGCCACACCGGCCCGCACCAGGCCGTAGGGCGTGGGCAGTTTCTCGAACACGTTGACCCGCACACCCGGCTGTGTCAACAGTTCGTCGGCGGCATACATCGCGGCCGGACCCGACCCGACGATCGCGACGGTCAGTGGCCGGCCGCCCTGGCGAACCACCGGCGCGGGGATGACCGATGCGAGCTTCGACGTCGGCGGCACCTTCTCCCCCGCCGGCCGTTCCGGATAGAAAGCGGCGTTGAGCGCGATGAACGGCAACTGGGTGCTGTCCAGCCCGCTCTCGGGAGCGATCGCGCCCACCGGGCAGGCGCTCACACACGCGCCGCAGTCGACGCATGACGCCGGGTCGATGTACAGCATCTCGGCGGTGGCGAACCCCGGTTCATCCGGCGAGGGATGGATGCAGTTGACCGGGCACGCGTAGACGCAGGACCCGTCGCTGCAACACGACTGGGTGATGACGTGGGGCATCTAAACGCTCAGGCGGGAACGGTCTCGGGATTGTGCGCAGCACCATCAGACGCAGCCGGTGTGGGCTGCGGCACGAGCGCCGACGGCAGGTGCTGGCGCTGCGGCTCGCTGCGATACCGCGACGGTTTGCCGTCGATGCGGCAGATCCGCCACATCAGCCGGGCCGCCGGGTTCATCAGCCCGGTGTCGTGGCACAGCATCCGGACGTCGGCAAACATGTCGGAGAGCATTTGCCGGGACTCCGGCGCCCGGAAGAACACCTCGCGCTTGACCGAACGCGGGATGTCGAATTCCTTCCAGAAGCCGCGCGGCGGCACCAGGATCGCCTGGCACAGCACCCGCATGATGATCGGGACGTGCAGCGAGAGCTGGAAGCGCTTTCGCGGCCGGATGTCGGGCACCCGCTTGCGCAGGTACTCGTGAGCAAACGAGATGTGTCGCGCTTCCTCGGCCACGTGAATGGCCATCACCCGCTCCATGATCGGGTGCAGCGACTTACCCTCACGCAGCACGGCCTTCTGCGTGTGATCGATGGGCTCCTCACCGGCGAGCACGCCGAAGAAGAACACGATGGGCAGCGGCCCGGCCGCCAGCGGGATGAACTGCGAAAGCCACTTGAGCATTCTCGGCATACCGGGCACATCGGCGCCGATCCGGTTCACCATCTCCTGAAACATCATGGTGTGGTTGCACTCTTCGACCGACTCGTGCAGGCAGTACCGGTACTCCGGGGAACCGTTGGGGACCCAGAACGCGTAGTTCATCAACCCGCGGATGAGGATCGACTCGAAATGCAGACCGACCTTGGCGACATTGGCCTGCCGCCACATGCCGATCTCGATCTGCCGTTCCCGCGGCTGCGACCGGTACCAGGGATGGCGGCCGAGCGGATCGGTTGCCGGCAGAATCCAGCGCTCGTCGTTCGGAACGACAGCGAACTCCGGGGCGTCCCAGTCGATGTCGGTGTACGGGTTGAAATTGCGCCGTACCGAGCCCTCGGACAGCGTGGTGAGCATGTCGACGTACTGCTGGTCGTCGCGCACTTCCATATTGCGCCGCCAGCGCCGGATCATCTTGGTGCGAGCCATTTCAGACCTCCCCAGCCCTCACGTAAGGTTTACATTCAGGCGCTTGATGTCCAACGGTACCGGAGGTATCGCATAAATGCCATACCCGATTTGAATGTTTGCTGAGGGCTACGACAGCGGTCGATTCGACCCTCCCGGCGCGCCCTCACTAGGCTTGCCTGCATGGCTGATCAGTTGACGATTCCCGACTCCCTCAAACCCGCCGACGGCCGGTTCGGGTGCGGACCGTCCAAGGTCCGGCCCGAACAGCTGCAGGCGCTGGTGACCAAGGGCGCCGACCTCTTCGGCACATCGCACCGGCAGGCGCCCGTCAAGGACCTAGTCGGCCGGGTTCGCACCGGGCTGCGGGAGCTGTTCTCGGTACCCGACGGATACGAGGTGGTGCTCGGCAACGGCGGGTCCACCGCGTTCTGGGACGCCGCCGCCTTCGGCCTCGTCGACCAGCGGTCGCTGCACCTGACCTACGGCGAGTTCAGCGCCAAGTTCGCCTCCGCCGTCGCCAAGAATCCGTTCGTCGGCGACCCGATCATCGTCAAGGCCGATCCCGGCAGCGCACCGGAACCCCAGTCCGATCCGTCGGTGGACGTCATCGCCTGGGCGCACAACGAGACGTCGACCGGTGTCGCCGTGCCGGTGCGCCGCCCCGCGGACTCCGACGGCAAGCTCGTCGTCATCGACGCCACGTCCGGCGCCGGCGGGCTGCCGGTGGACATCACCGACGCCGACGCCTACTACTTCGCACCGCAGAAGAATTTCGCCAGCGACGGCGGGCTGTGGATCGCGATCATGTCGCCCGCGGCGCTGGCACGCGTCGATGCCATCGCGGCGACCGGCCGCTGGGTGCCCGAGTTCCTGTCGTTACCGATCGCGATAGACAACAGCACCAAGAACCAGACCTACAACACGCCTGCGATCGGCACCCTGCTGCTGATGGCCGAGCAGCTCGACTGGCTCAACGGCAACGGCGGGCTGGACTGGGCCGTCAAGCGCACCGCCGACAGTTCGCAGCGGCTGTACTCGTGGGCCGAGGATTCCTCGTTCGCGGCACCGTTCGTCGCCGATCCGGCGTTGCGCTCGCAGGTGGTCGGCACCATCGACTTCGACGACTCCGTCGATGCCGCCGCGGTCGCCAAAACGCTCCGGGCCAACGGCATCGTCGACACCGAGCCGTACCGCAAGCTGGGACGCAACCAGTTGCGGGTGGCGATGTTCCCGGCCGTCGACCCCGACGACGTCAGCGCGCTGACGGCATGCGTCGACTGGGTCGTCGAGCGGCTCTGACGCAAAACCTCGAATGCGCTGGCACACGGCCCGCGTGTCAACCTCGGATGAGCCTTCGGCTCGCGTAGGGTCCCAGTCAATCGGGCTCGGCGCGGTAGCCCCAAGGAGGTCGAGATGCGGGAACTCAAGGTCGTCGGACTCGACGTCGATGGCATGCACATCCTCTGCGAAGACGACCAGCCGACTCAGTACAAACTGCGCCTCGATGACCGTTTGCGCGCAGCCGTGCGCGGTGACGCGGTCCGGATCAACCAGACACAGATGGAACTCGAAGTCCCCAAAACGATGTTGCGACCCAAAGAGATTCAGGCCCGCATCCGCGCGGGCGCATCGGTGGAGCAGCTCGCCTGCGCCGCGGACGTCGACGTGTCACGGATCATGCGGTTCGCCCATCCGGTCCTGCTGGAGCGCGCCCGCGCCGCCGAGCTCGCCACCGCCTCGCATCCCGTTCTCGAGGACGGCCCGTCGGTCCTGACGCTGCTGGAAACCGTCACCACCGCGTTGGTGTCGCGAGGCCTGGACCCCGACGAGACGCAGTGGGACGCGTGGCGCAACGAGGACAGCCGGTGGACCGTACAGGTCGGCTGGAAGGCCGGCCGCTCCGACAACCTCGCGCACTTCCGGTACTCCCCGGGCGCGCACGGTGGCACCGTCACCGCGGTCGACGAGCCCGCCAGCGAGTTGATCGATCCGCGCTTCGAGCGGCCGCTGCGGGTGGCCCCGATGGCACAGCTCGACTTCGACATCCCCGACATGATCGTCATCGCCGAACCGAAGCCGAAACCGGAACCAGAACCGGAACCCCAGCCGGAGCCCGAACCGGAGCGCGTCGAAAACCGGCCCGAGCCCGCCGAGCGCCAAGCACCCCGTCCGACACGCAACGGCAAGCGCGTGCGGCCGGCCGTGCCGGCGTGGGAGGACGTGCTGCTCGGGGTGCGGTCCAGCGGCGACCGCTGACGAATCATCCGGTCGCGCTACAGCGCCCCGGTGGCTCCCAGCGCCAGCAGCGCGATCCACGCCACGGAAACCCCGACGCCGGCGCCCAACGCAAGCCAGCGCACCACCGGTGTTTTGCGCCATCCCCACACCGTCGGCGCCAGGCCGCCGACAGCAACGAGGTTGAGACCGGCCGCCAGCAGTGGGTGAACCCGTACCAGTCCCATGCTGAGCACCACAACGGCCGCACCGATCACTGCGGCGGCGAACGCCGCGACCGTCAGCCCGGTTGCCCACGGCGTCGGTTCTTCGGTCACGGCGTGAGCCTAGCGCGGCGACGAAGCGCCGAGGAACGAGGCGTGAGGAGCCGCGCAATCAAGCCCTAGCGCGCTCGTAGAACGTCAGCGCCGCAGCCGTGGCCACGTTGAGGGAGTCGGTGCTGCGGGCCATCGGGATCCGCACCCGCAGATCGCTGGCCCGCATCACCGTCTCTGTCAGGCCGGGTCCCTCCGCGCCGACCAGGATCGCCAACTTGGCCTCACGCAAGGCGGGCACCGCCTGTGCGAGCGGCTGGGCGCCCGCGTCGGGTGTCATAGCCAGCAGGTGGAAGCCGTTGTCCCGCAACATGTTCAGATCACCGGGCCAGTGCGCCGCCCGGGCGAACGGCACCAGCAGGGCGTGGCCCATCGATACCCGGACCGCCCGGCGGTAGAGCGGATCGGCGCAACCGGCGCCGAATACCACCGCGTCGACGCCAAGACCCGCGGCGTTGCGGAAGATCGAGCCGAGGTTCTCGTGATCGTTGACGCCCTCGAGCACGGCGATTGTCCGCGCCCCTGAAACGACGTCGGGAACGGTCAGTTCTGCCGGCCGGCGTGCGACCGCGAGCACTCCGCGGTTGAGGTGGAACCCGACCACGTCGGCCATCACTTCGGCACTGGTGCGGTAGTACGGGATGTCCACCCCGGCGAGGTCGGCGTCGAGTTCGGCGCGACGACGTTCGTTGCCCAGCAGTGCGTGCGGGACGAATCGGGAGGCCAACATGCGTTGGACCACGAGTACGCCCTCGGCGATGACCAAGCCCTTGCCACTGGGGAGGTCGGGGCGGCGGTCGACGCTGTTGAGGTCGCGGAAGTCGTCAAGCCTGGGATCAGCGGGGTCGACGATATCGACGGTGTCAGTCAAGGTCTTCAGCGGCCCTGATGCTCAGGCACTTTCGTCGACGATGGCCGACATCAGATCGGCGGCGCGCAGCAGGGTGGCGCGTTCGTCACGGTTGAGCGTGGACAGTCGCCGAAGGAGCCACTCCTGACTGGCGCGGCGTTCGGCCTCGATCAGATCGACGCCCGCGTCCAACACCGATACCAGCACCTGGCGTCTGTCCAGGGGGTCGGCGGTGCGCGCGACAAGTCCGAGTTCGGTCAGCGAAGTGATCACCCGCGTCATCGACGGAGGACGGACCCGTTCGCGGATCGCCAGCGCACCGGGCGTCATCGCGCCTTCCTTGTGCAACGTCATCAGCGCCGACAATTGGGACAGCGAAACCAGCGACTCGACGCGCCGAAAGCGCAATTGCCGGGCCAGTCTCACAACCGCAAGCGACAAGTCGCTAGCAAGCCTGATTGTCGACATCCTTCACTTCGCAAACAATACGCAATGAAATCGCCCCTGACCTGACGAATCGTCCACCTCGAGGGCCCGAACACCAATCGGTTACCTTGGAAGGCAATGTCTTCCGATGACCCCTCCGCTTCCGCGGATCCGCCCGTGCCGCCGCCGCTACCCACGGGCCTGCTCGAGCCGTGGCGCGTGATCGCCGTTGGCGCGGTTGCCTGGCTGGTCATCACGGTGCTGGCGTTCACCGTGCCGGCCATGGAGACGTGGCGGCCGGTCAGCATCGCCGGACTGGGTACCGGTGTGCTCGGCACGTCGATCTTCCTGTGGCAGAGACGCGCCGCCCAGCGTGGTGCCCGCGGCGCCCAGAAAGGCCTCACCATTGGGGAAAACCGCAATAAAATGTGAATTCAGCAAATTGATACAGGCCGTTCAGCGGGTGGCGAAATAATAATGGCTGTGCTGCCTATTGCAGTCAGATCGACATCAATGCCCCGCCGATAAGGTGGGGAATCTGATCTCGGATCTCAGCCGGATGCCGGATTTCAACCGGATGCCGGATTTCAGCCGGATGCCGGAGTGGAGCCCGCGGAGGGATGGCGACGGCGCGAGGCCGCTAGACCACGGGGTCGGTGGGTGGGCCGACTTCTGCGTCAGGGCTGTCATCGGACGGATCTGACGACTCTGCCGCGGCAGTCACCGATGCGTCTTCGAACACCGGCTCCCCGAGCACTGTCTCCTCGACTACTGGCTCCTCGACCACCGGCTCTTCGAACACCGGCTCCTCGAGCACTGTCTCCTCGACCACGGGCTCCGCGGCCACCGGCTCCTCGACCACCGGCTCCTCGAGCACTGTCTCCTCGACCACCGACTCCTCAGCCGGCTCCGACTCCTCAGCCGGCTCCTGCGGGCTGTCGGGGTTGTCGGTGACGTCGAGGACGCCGTCGTCGTACGGGTCGTAGAGCGGCGAGCCCGTGCCGGCCGGGGCCGGGGTATCAGAATGCGCGCCGCACCCGTAAGTGAAGTCAACAACATGACCGTCGGCGGCGAGTTCATTGCCGCACACCCCGAACATCGTGCCGAGCGATCCCGCCAACGGCAGCAGGAAACCGCAGTCGCGGCAGACGCGCCTCGTCGACCGCGCCATCGCGGATTCCGGTCCGTGGTCGCCGTCGTGCCAGCGTTGGGCGGCATCGGTGCGGCCCCAGGCGCTGAGCACGCTCCGGCGGCCGAAGCCGATCTCCGCGGCGACGTCGTCGATGTCGGGGTCGCCGCTGAGCAGGAAACCCGGGACCAGCCGCGGATCTTCGGCGAGGGGCGCCAGCAGATCGCCCGGGCCCAGGTCACCCGGCTTGACGCGCTGCTCCCACGGCACCCACTGCGGCGCCAGCAGAGCCGTCGGCCCCGGCACCAACACGACCTCACTGACGGTGGCGTGGTCGGCGCCCGGATAGGCGGCGACCACGACGGCCCACTGCCAGCCGCGGTAGCCCGGCACATCGGCCAGGAAGCGGTGGGTGGCGGCGTTGGTGTCCTCGTAGGAGACGCCGAGGTACTCCCCGACCGTTTCGCCGCTGAACTCCACCACGGCGGTGCGGGCCATCTCCACGGCAGCGGTCAGTACACCGGCCAGACCCTCTGATTCCAGGTGTGGCGGCGAGACTGATTGCACGTCGGCGGTTTCGGTGGCGGTGTCCATCGCCCCCCATACTGCCTGAACACCATGGTCTGGAGCCACACCGGTCGCCTGCGCGCCCACCCGTGCGCCGATAGGGAACAATCGACGATGTGTCAGGACCGCGGCGTGATCGACCGGCCCGGGGCGAGCGGTCCGGGTCCGATCGCCGTACGTCCGACCAACATCCCGGGATGGCCAACTACCCCAGCGACGAGACGCGGCCACGCCACAGTTCGGCACCGCCGAGCGGGAATCGCTATCTGCCGCCCCTGGACGAGGACCGCAACGGTCGCGACGAGCGCGCGCACGCCGACGAGTCCCGAAACGGCGCGGGCGGCGAGCGCGTCACCGTCACCCGGGCCGCGGCGCAACGCAGCCGCGAGATGGGCTCGAGGATGTACGGCCTGGTCCACCGCGCAGCGACGGCCGACGGTGCCGACAAGTCCGGTCTGACCGCCCTGACCTGGCCGGTGGTGGCCAACTTCGCGGTCGACGCCGCGATGGCGGTGGCGTTGGCCAACACGTTGTTCTTCGCCGCGGCCTCCGCGGAGAGCAAGGGCAAGGTCGCGCTGTATCTTCTGATCACCATCGCGCCGTTCGCGGTGATCGCCCCGCTGATCGGCCCCGCACTCGACCGGCTTCAACACGGCCGGCGCGCGGCCTTGGCCGGCTCATTCGGGCTGCGCACCGTGTTGGCGGCGGTGTTGATCTCCAACTACGACGGGGCCACCGGCAGCTTCCCGCCCTGGGTGCTCTACCCGTGCGCGCTCGGCATGATGGTGCTGTCGAAATCGTTCTCCGTGCTGCGCAGCGCGGTGACGCCACGGGTGATGCCGCCCACGATCGATCTGGTTCGGGTGAATTCCCGGCTGACGGTGTTCGGGCTGCTGGGCGGAACCCTGGTGGGCGGCGCGTTGGCAGCCGGGGTCGAGTACGTCTGCACCACGCTCTTCGGAATGCCGGGGGCGCTCTTCGTCATCCTCGCCGTCACCGTTGCCGGGGCGTGGCTGTCCATGCGGATTCCCAGCTGGGTGGAGGTCACGGCGGGCGAGGTGCCCACCACGCTGAGCTACCACGGCGGCGCAGACCGGTTGCGGCGCATGCCCGAGCCGGTGCAGATCGACCCGGATACCGTCCGACAACCGTTGGGCCGCAACATCATCACCGCACTGTGGGGAAACTGCACGATCAAGGCGATGGTCGGTTTCCTGTTCCTCTACCCCGCATTCGTGGCGAAATCCCACGACGCCAGCGGATGGGAACAGTTGCGGATTCTCGGCCTGATCGGAGCCGGGGCGGCCGTCGGCAATTTCGCGGGCAACTTCGCCGCCGCCCGACTGAAGCTGGGCAGGCCCGCCGTGCTCGTCGTGCGGTGCACCATCGCGGTCACGGCGATGGCCCTGGCCGCCGCGGTCACCGGCAACCTGTACGTGGTGGCGGCCGCGACCCTCGTCACATCGGGTGCCACCGCAGTCGCCAAAGCGTCGCTGGATGCGTCCCTGCAGGACGACCTGCCCGAGGAGTCGCGGGCCTCGGCGTTCGGGCGTTCGGAGTCCGTCCTGCAACTGGCCTGGGTGCTCGGCGGCGCCCTCGGTGTCCTGGTGTACACCGACCTGTGGGTGGGTTTCACCGCCATCTCCGCGCTGCTGATACCCGGGCTCGCCCAGACCATCGTCAGCTTCCGCGGCGCCTCGCTGATCCCCGGCCTCGGCGGCAATCGGCCGGTCACCGTGCGTCAGGAGGTCGGCCGCCGTGATGCCCCGACGACGATGGTGACGAAGAAATGAACCGTCTCGTCGCCGTGGTCGTCACGATTGCCGTCGTGCTGGCGTCGGCGGGCGCCGGCATCGGGGCGTGGCTGTGGGCCCGGCACGGCGGTTCGCCGCAGCCCGAGATCAGCGCATATTCGCACGGCCGGCTGACGCGGGTGGGACCGTACTTCTACTGCAACGTGCTGGACCTCAACGACTGTCACACCCCGCAGGTCCAGGGCGAACTGGCCGTCAACGACCGCGGTCCGATTCAGCTGTCGGTGCCGACGGCCATCGGCGGTGCCCCGTGGCGGCTGATGCAGGTGTACGAGAACCCGGTCGATACAGCCACCACGGTGTTCCGCCCGGATGCGCGACTGGCCGTCACGATCCCGACCGTCGACCCGCAACGAGGCCGGCTTCAGGGCTTCGCCGTTCAACTGCTGACCCTCGGCGTCGACCAGCAGGGCGAGCTGCGCGAGATCCCGCACGCCGAATGGTCGGTGCGGACGGTGTGGAACTAGCTGTCGCGCAGTCGCTTTCGCAGGAATGCCAGGTCGGTCAGGTGACCGTCCGACGGAGTTTCGATGATGACGTCACACCCGGCGTCGCGGCAGACGCCGGCGATCAGTTCCGAGTCGAAGGTGCCGGAATCGAAGTTGGCGTGCCGATCCGCGCCGGAGTCGAAGGCATCGCGAGAGTTGTTGGCGTGCACCAGATCGATACGTCCGGTGATGGCCATCACCCGATCGACGATGTCGACCAGTTCCTCGCCGCCGGCCCAGGCATGGCAGGTGTCGAGCACGAAGCCCGGCTCGTACTGACCAACGGCATCCCACAGCATGGCCAGCCGGTCGAACTTGCGGGCCAGCGCGTTGTCGCCACCGGCGGTGTTCTCGATCAGGATCGGCAGAGGGAAGCCACCCTCGGCCTCAGCACGTTCAAATGCCTTGCGCCAGTTCTCAACTCCGACCTTCGGATCGTCCTTGGCAGTGACATGCCCGCCGTGCACCACGAGCCCTTTCGCGCCGATGCCGGCCGCCGCCTCGGCATGCTGCTGCATGATCTTGCGGCTGGGGATGCGGATCTTGTTGTTGGTGGACGCGACGTTGACGAGGTACGGCGCGTGGATGTAGATGGTGAGGTCACTGGCGCGCAACTCGTCGGCGTGCTGATGCTCGACGGGCTTCTTCCAGCCCTGGGGGTCACCGAGGAAGAACTGCACCACCTCGGCACCCGCGGCCGCGGCGGCGTCCAGCGGATCCTCGGAGTCGACGTGGGCACCTATGAGAGCCATGCCGCCAGCTTAGTCAGGCTCCGTGACCGGGCGGCACACGTTCGCCCGGCAGCGTCGGGCCGGGTGGCGTGCCGTCACCGAACGGCCTGCCGCCCAACGCTTCCCGGCCATGCGGGGTGAGCCAGTTGGCCAGCTCCGGCCCTTTCGGCACGATCTGCGTCGGGTTGATGTCGGCATGCACGATGTAGTAGTGCTGCTTGATCTGGACGAAGTCGACGGTGTCGCCGAACCCGGGCGTCTGGAACAGATCGCGGGCATACGCCCACAGCACCGGCATCTCCGCCAGCTTGGCCCGGTTGCACTTGAAGTGGCCGTGGTAGACGGGATCGAACCGGGCCAACGTGGTGAACAGCCGTACGTCGGCCTCGGTGATGGTGTCGCCCACCAGGTAGCGCTGTTCTGACAGCCGCTCGGTCACCCAGTCCAGCGCGCTGAACAATCGCTCGTACCCTGCGTCGTAAGCCTCCTGCGATCCGGCGAATCCGCAGCGGTACACGCCGTTGTTGATCTCGGTGTAGATGCGTCTGGCCACCTCGTCGATCTCGGCGCGCAGCGGCTCGGGGTACAGCTGCGGCGCGCCGTCGCGGTGGTGTTCGGTCCATTGCGTCGACAGGTCCAGCGTCATCTGGGCGAAGTCATTGGTGACCACCTCACCGGTCGGCACGTCGACGATCGCGGGCACGGTGATGCCCTTGGGATAGTCGGGGAACCGCTTGAGGTACGCGTCGCGCAGCCGTGGGATCTGCAGGACCGGATCGACGCCGCCCGGGTCGAGATCGAAGGTCCAGCTGCGTTCGTCGTGGGTCGGACCACAGAAGCCGATCGACAGCACCGATTCGAGCCCGAGCAGGCGGCGCACGATGATCGCCCGGTTGGCCCACGGGCAGGCCCGCGCAACGATCAGCCGGTAGCGGCCCGGCTCGACGGGATAGCCGTCGCTGCCGTCGGCGGTGATCCGGGTGGTGATGTAGTTGGTGTCGCGAGTGAACTCGCCGCCGGGGGCGACATAGGAGGCCATGCCTCCAGAGTGCCCTGCGATCAGCCGTTAGGCGTCGAGTTCCCGGGCGACGGCCTTGACCACCTCGGAGACGCGGCGCGCGACCTTGCTTGTCGGGGTAACGGCCCTTGCGCAGCTCCGGCTGCACGGTGCCCTCGAGCAGGGTGATCATGTCCTCGACCATGCCGTGCAGTTCATCGGGCGTGTGCTTGTGTTCGGGCGCAGTGGTCTCACGCCGGGTGCGGGCCAGGGTCGGGGGCGCTTCGATCAGCTTGACGCTCAATGCCTGCGGACCACGACGACCCGACGCCAGACCGAACTCCACGCGCTGGCCGGCCTTGAGGTCCTCCACCCCTTCGGGCAATGCCGACGAGCGGACATAGACGTCCTCCCCGTCCTCCTGGGACAGGAAGCCGAATCCCTTGTCGGCGTCGTACCACTTCACCCTGCCGGTCGGCACTGGTCTCACCTGCTTGTCTCACGGGTCGCCGGGGGCGGCAACATAGTTAAGCGTCCCGCCACCGCAGGACGCATCGACTGCTGATCCTACTCGGACGGCCCGCGGGCCAGCACCCCTGTTTACTCGGTAGGCTTGCCATACCGCTGGAGGAGATATGCGCCTGATTCTGAACGTCATCTGGTTGGTCTTCGGTGGCCTCTGGCTGGCCCTGGGCTATCTGCTGGCGGCCCTGATCTGCTTCGTGCTCATCGTCACCATTCCGTTCGGCTTCGCGTCGCTGCGGATCGCGTCGTATGCGCTGTGGCCGTTCGGACGGACGCTCGTCGACAAGCCGGGCACCCGCCCGGGGGCGCTGATCGGCAACATCCTGTGGGTCGTACTGTTCGGCTGGTGGCTGGCGCTGGGGCATCTGATCAGCGCGGTGGCGATGGCCGTGACGATCATCGGCATTCCACTGGCGATCGCCGACCTCAAGCTGATCCCGGTCTCGCTGCTGCCGCTGGGCAAGGAGATCGTGCCCACCGACCAGGCGCGCCAGGTCCCGCCGCCCTACAACGTCGGGTCGAGGGCATGACGCTGATCGCCCTGGGCCTGCCCACCGTGGCGAGGCCCGCTTCGCCCGCCCCGACGGATGGTCCGCTGGTCGACACCTTCGGCCGCGTCGCCACCGATCTGCGGGTGTCGTTGACCGACCGTTGCAACCTGCGCTGCACCTACTGCATGCCCGCCGACGGCCTCGACTGGCTGCCCGGTGACGAGCTGCTGCGGCCCGACGAACTCATCCGGCTGCTGCGCATCGCCGTCACCAGGCTGGGCGTCACCAGCGTGCGGTTCACCGGCGGCGAGCCCCTGCTGGTCAAGTACCTCGAAGACGTGGTGGCCGCCACCGCCGCGCTGACGCCGCGGCCGGAGATCGCGCTCACCACCAACGGCCTCGGATTGGCCCGCCGTGCGGCCGCGCTGGCCGCGGCGGGACTGGACCGCGTCAACGTGTCACTGGACAGCGTGGACGCGGCGCATTTCGCCGCCATCACCCGTCGGGACCGGCTGCCGGACGTGCTCGCCGGCCTGGCCGCCGCCTCGCAGGCCGGGCTGGGGCCGGTGAAGGTCAACGCCGTTCTCGATCCGGCCACCGGACGGGACGACGTCGTGCACCTGCTTCGGTTCTGCATCGACGCCGGATATCACCTGCGGGTGATCGAACAGATGCCGCTCGATGCCGGGCACCAGTGGGACCGCGGGCACACGTTGATGGGCGACGACATCCTGGCCATCCTCGGCCGGCATTTCCGATTGCGCGCCGACCCGCGGCCCCGCGGTTCGGCCCCGGCGCAGCTGTGGCTTGTCGACGGCGGCCCGGCCACCGTCGGCATCATCGCGTCGGTGTCGCACGCGTTCTGCTCGGCGTGCGACCGCACCAGGCTCACCGCCGACGGGCAGGTCCGCAACTGTCTGTTCGCGGCCACCGAGACCGACCTGCGCGCCCTGCTGCGCGGTGGCGCCGCCGATGACGACGTCGAGGCGGCCTGGCGGGCGGCGATGTGGAGCAAGGCCGCCGGGCACGGCATCAACGACCCGGGTTTTGTGCAACCGGACCGACCGATGAGCGCGATCGGTGGCTGACGTGACCGACGTGACGACCGGGATCGCGGTGACGGTACGGTTCTTCGCCGCGGCCCGGGCGGCCGCCGGGTGTGGACGACGAGGTATTGACCGTCCCCGCCGGCAGCACCGTGGCGACGCTGACCGACGCGCTTGGCGGCCCGCAGCGCGGAGCTGGCACGTGTGCTGCAGAGGTGTTCGTACCTGTGCGACGGGGTCGCGGTCCGAAATCCGCACGCCGAACTGGCGGCCGGTCAGACGGTCGATGTGCTACCCCCGTTCGCCGGCGGTTAACGTGATTTACATCACATCACGATACGGTAACAAGATGGCTACGGCCCGATAGCCCAAGCGCGTCGGACCTGCGGAAACGCGATGCCGATATGGGGTTTTAGAACACGTTTAGGGTTTGCCGGTACCAGAAACGCCTGTTTTGTCAAAAGGTGACGGACCCCTCCTGAGCAGTTACCGTCTCTGCCAAGTCGGCCGAGCTTTACCAGCGGCGGGCCTCCCCTCCTTAACGCGCCGAGCTCCATCCGTCATGGGCAGGGGTACCAACGAACCACCGTGGATGGAGGCGGGGGACCCAACGGTCCACCGAAATCGGACCTGGAACACGCACAGTTCCTTGGGGTGAAGCCACGTCATTTCTTCCTCACCGGACATGACGCGGCCGGGCAACCTCTCCAGCCCGAACCCGACAGCTGACCTCGCAGGCGCGTGCAGAGAGGACTTACTGAGCTATGAGTAGTGGACGGCATCGCAAGCCCACGACATCGGCCAAGCAGGTCGCCAAGATCGCCTTCACGGGTGCCGTTCTGGGCGGCAGCGGCCTTGCCCTCGCGGGCCAGGCAGGCGCTGCCACCGACCACGAGTGGGATCAGGTCGCCCGGTGCGAATCCGGCGGCAACTGGGCCATCAACACCGGCAACGGCTACCAGGGCGGCCTGCAGTTCTCGCCCAGCACCTGGTCCGGTCACGGCGGCGGCGAGTACGCCCCGGCCGCGAACATGGCCTCCAAGGACGAGCAGATCGCCATCGCCGAGCGCGTGCTGGCCTCTCAGGGCCGTGGCGCCTGGCCGGTGTGCGGCACCGGACTGTCGGGCTCGACACCCCGCAACGCGGTGACCAAGCCCGTCACGTCATGACGCCCCGATCGACGGCGACGCCCTCAACGTGCAGCCCGCGGCATTCGACGCCCCCGCCCCGCAGGCCCCGGCCCCGGAGCCGGCCCCGGTCGACCTGCCCCTGCCGCCCGCTCCCGACGCCCCCGCGCCGGCTCCCGAGGCCCCTGTGGGCCTCGATGTCCCGGCCCCCGCCGACCTTCCGGCACCCGCCGATCTTCCGGCCCCCGTGGACCTGGCGCCCGCGCCGGCCCCTGAGGCCCCGGCACCCGTCGACGTCCCGGCACCGGCCGACCTGCCGGCCCCGCTGGACACCGCACCACCGGCCGACGTGCCCCCGCCCGCCGATCCGGCCCCCGCGCCCGACCAGCCGATCGTGATCGACACCGCGGTGGATACGCCCGCGCCCGCTGGGGACGCCCCGGTTCTCGAGGCGGCCGGCGACTGGACCGTCACCGATCCCGCCGCCCCGCGCCCGCAGGAGTGGGCGCTGCACAACGCCCCGTTGGCACCCGTGCTGCCCGTCGTCGAGCCGGCACCTGCCCCGGCACCCGTGCCCACCCCGGTGGCGGCCGCCGATCCGCTGGCGCCGCTCGATGCCGTCGACGTCCCGGCGCCGGCCTCGATGTGACCAACCAGGCGGTGTCGGGCCAGCTGCCCGCGCCGGAAGGTGTCCCGCACCTGGCCAGCCCGGACAATCTGCCGCCCGGAACCTCCGACGAGCCGGTGGGACCGGACCAGGGTCCGAACGTGGCCTACCTGCGCGAACTGTGGCACGCGGTGCACTCCCAGGAGATCAGCGGCAACGATGCCCTGCTCGCGCTGGCGCAGCGGCCGCTGACCACAGAAGCCCCGCCGGAGGCCGGCCCGGTGGATCCGAACACGCCGCTCGCCCCGGTTGCCGAGGCTCCGGCCGACGCCCCGGTTGCCGAGGTGCCGTCTGACGCTCCGGCTCCGCTCGTTCCGCTGCCGCCCGCCTGACAGCTGCACAACCTCACCGAGACTGCGGTGGGATCGGAATCTCGTCGAGATTTGCGATCCCACCGCAGTCTCGGCGTTTGCGGCGGCATCCGTCTCAGGCTGGGTTTGATGGCCCGACTCCTCAACCCCTCGTTCCTCGGGGCATCGTCGTCAGGCTGAGTTGACCCACTCTTCGGTGCCGTCGGCGAAGTACTGGTGCTTCCACACCGGCAAGCGCTCCTTGACCGCGTCAACGAGTCGTGCGCAGGTCTCAAAGGCCGCACGCCGGTGATCCGCGGCCACGGCTGCGACCAGGGCCGCATCGCCGATCTGCAGGGTGCCCACCCGGTGGCTCGCGGCGATCGCGCGCACCCCGGCGGCCTGCCCGGCCACCTCGGCAAGCACCTCGGCCAGCGTCTGCCCGGCGTCCGGATGGGCCGAGTACTCGAGGCGGATCACGTTGCGGCCACCGTCGTGGTCACGCACCACCCCGGCGAAGCCGACGACGGCCCCGGCGGCGTGATGGCCGACCAGTTCCTCATGCTCGGTCAGGGAGATCGGCTGGTCGGTGAGCGCACAGCGCACCACAACCGTCATCGCGGATGGTCCTTGCCCGCCAACTGATCCAGCGCATGGTGCACGACGTCGGTCAGGACGTCGAGCCCGTCGCGCACCCCGCCCGGAGATCCGGGCAGATTGACGATCAACGTCTGGCCCGAGACGCCACACAGTCCGCGCGACAGGATGGCCGTGGGCACCTTCGGCAGCCCCGAGCGGCGGATGGCCTCCGCCAGGCCCGGCAGCTCGAAGTCGAGCAGCGGCCTGGTCTGCGCCGGCGTCTCGTCGGTCGGCGAGATTCCGGTGCCGCCGGACGTGATCACCACGTCGACGCCGTCGGACACCGCGATGCGCAGCGCCCGGCCCACCGGGTCACCGTCGGGGACGACGACGATCCCGGGCTTCGAAAAGCCTTGTTGGACAAACCATTCCGAAATCATCGGGCCGCTGCGGTCGTCATAGACGCCGGCGGCGGCACGAGTGGAGGCGATGATGATGCGGCCAGTGCGGGTCACCTGTGCCATTCTCCCGTACGACCGCCCACCTTGCTGAGCACCTTGACGTCATCGATACGTGCGGCCGGGTCGACGGCTTTGATCATGTCGTAGAGCGTCAGCGCCGCCACGCTGACCGCGGTGAGCGACTCCATCTCGACCCCGGTGCGGTCCGTGGTGCGCACCGTGGCGGTGACGCCGATTGCCGCCTCGCGGACGTCGAACTCGATCCCGACGCCGGTGAGCGCAAGATGGTGGCACAGCGGAATGAGGTCGCTGGTGCGCTTGGCGGCCAGGATGCCGGCCACCCGGGCGGTGGCCAGCGCGTCACCCTTGGGCAGGCCGCCGGACGAGATCAGCGCGATGACTTCGGGCGTGGTGTGCAGGGTGCCCGCGGCGACCGCAGTGCGTTTGGTGACGTCCTTGTCGCTGACGTCGACCATGTGTGCGGCCCCGCGCTCGTCGAGATGCGAGAGCGGCTGGGAGCCCGGGCCCCGGGCCACTACCTGTTGACGACGGTGACCGGGTGCACGTACGGCAACTCGGTCGCCGGCAGCGGGAACTGGACCTCGCCGAACGGCGAGAGCGCACCGGTGCGGTCGGTGGCGAGCTCGCTCACCGCGTGGTCGTCCGGGTCGGTCGTCGGCCAGCCGTTGTCGACGTAGCGGCCCCTCTTGGTCTCAACAATGTCAGCCACAGGAGACATTCTGACAGGTTATGGGCCACTCGCGCGCCATCGAGGCTGCTTTACGCTGGTCAATGATGACCGAACACACCCCGGGCGTGCCGTTGGGCGCCTGGCTGGCCGACTTGCCCGACGAGCGGCTGATCCGGCTGCTGGAGTTGCGGCCCGATCTCGCGCAGCCTCCGCCGGGCAGCATCGCGGCGCTGGCGGCGCGCGCCCAGGCCCGCCAGTCGGTCAAGGCCGCCACCGATGACCTGGACTTTCTCCGGCTCGCCGTGTTGGACGCGCTTCTGGTGCTACAGGCCGACGCCGGGGCGGTGCCGTTTGCCAAACTGGTCGCCCTGATCGGCGAGCGGGCACCCGAAGCGGCGATCACCGAGGCCCTCGACGATCTGCGCGACCGCGCCCTGGCGTGGGGCGACACGTTGATCCGCGTCGCCACCGAGGCCGCTTCGGGGCTGCCGTGGTACCCCGGTCAGGTCGTGCTGGAAGACCCCAAGACCACCCCCGCCGATATCACCGCGCAGATCGAGAAACTGGACGCCCCGGAGCGCGAACTGCTACACCGCCTGCTCGAGGGTTCCCCGGTGGGCCGCACCCGGGATGCCGCTCCCGGAACCCCGTCGGATCGCCCGGTGCAGCGACTGCTGGCCGCGGGGCTGCTGCGTCAGGTGGACCCCGACACGGTGATCCTGCCGCGTCAGGTCGGCCAGGTGCTCCGCGGCGAGGAGGCCGCACCCGTGCAGTTCGCCGCACCGCGGCCGCTCACCGGGGGCCGACCGACCAAGGCCTCCGATGCCGACGCCGCGGCGGCCGGCGCCATCATCGACCTGCTGCACGAGTTCGACGTCGTCGTCGAAACACTGGGAACCGCACCGGTTCCCGAACTGCGCAGCGGCGGTCTCGGCGTTCGCGACATGAAGCGGCTGACGAAACAGACCGGCGTCGACGAGACCCGGCTGGGCCTGATCCTCGAAATCGCCTCCGCGGCAGGGCTTATCGTCAGCGGGGTTCCGGACCCCGAACCGGAGGACGGCGCCGGGCCGTACTGGGCGCCGACGGTGGCCGCCGACCGGTTCGCCGAATCGCCGACCGCCGAGCGCTGGCATCTGCTGGCTACCACCTGGCTGGACCTACCGGCGCGGCCCGGCCTGATCGGTCACCGCGGACCTGACGGAAAACCCTATGCGGCGCTTTCCGATTCGCTCTATTCGACGGCGGCGCCGCTGGACCGTCGGCTGCTGCTGGCCGTGCTCGCCGACCTGCCCCGGGGCACGGGCACCGATGCGGCCGACGCCTCCCGCGCGATGATCTGGCGTCGGCCGCGGTGGTCGGCCCGGCTCCAGCCCGAACCCGTCGCCCACCTTCTCGCCGAGGCGCACGCGCTGGGCATCGTCGGCCGCGGCGCGATCAGCACACCGGCCCGGGCACTGATCGCCGACGGCGCCGACGCAGCCGTCGCGAACATGGCCAAGGTGCTACCCGCGCCGATCGATCACTTTCTGCTGCAGGCCGACCTCACGATCGTGGTGCCGGGTCCGCTGCACCGGGATCTCGCCGACGAACTCGGAGCCGTCGCCGCCGTCGAATCCGCGGGTGCAGCAATGGTTTACCGGGTCAGCGAGGCGTCAATCCGGCATGCCCTCGACACCGGACGCAGCGCAGGCGCCCTGCACGCGTTCTTCGCTCGGCACTCTAAAACGACTGTGCCACAAGGACTGACGTATCTGATCGACGATGTCGCGCGCAGGCACGGTCAGTTGCGGGTGGGCATGGCGGCATCGTTCGTGCGCTGCGAGGATCCCACGCTGCTGGCACAGGCGATCGCGGCGCCTGCCGCGCAGCGGCTCGACCTGCGGCTGCTGGCACCCACCGTCGCGGTGTCGCAGGCACCGATCGCCGACGTGCTGGCAGTGTTGCGGACCGCGGGCCTGGCACCGGCGGCCGAGGACTCGACCGGGGCGATCGTCGACCTGCGTGCCCGCGGGGCCCGGGTGCCCGGGCCGCCGCCCGGCCGGCTGTACCGGCCGCGGCCGAATGCGCCCAACCGGGACACGCTGGCGGCGGTCGTCGCCATGCTCCGCAAGGTGGTGACGCTGCCGTCCGGTGCGCCCGGCGCGACGCGGGTGGCGCCGGCCCGCGCGATGGCGCTGCTGCAGCAGGCCGCCCTGCAGCAGGCCCAAGTGCTGATCGGCTACATCGACGCGGCCGGGGTGGCGACGCAGCGGGTGGTGGCGCCGATCAACGTGCGCGGCGGCCAGTTGGTGGCGTTCGATCCCGGCCTCCGGCCGGGTACGGGACTTCGCCGTGCACCGGGTGACGTCAGTGGTGTCGGCAGACGACGGAATAATGGACGGATGACCGACGGACCCCTGATCGTCCAGTCCGACAAAACCGTGCTGCTCGAGGTCGACCACGAGCAGGCGGGAGCCGCGCGTGCCGCGATCGCCCCGTTCGCGGAGCTGGAACGCGCACCCGAGCATGTGCACACCTACCGCATCACGCCGCTGGCGCTCTGGAACGCCCGCGCGGCCGGACACGATGCCGAGCAGGTGGTCGACGCGCTGGTCAGCTTCTCCCGGTACGCGGTGCCGCAACCGCTGCTGGTCGACATCGTCGACACGATGGCCCGCTACGGCCGACTGCAGCTGGTGAAGAGCCCCGTGCACGGCCTGACCCTGGTCAGCCTGGACCGGGCGGTGCTCGAGGAGGTGCTGCGCAACAAGAAGATCGCCCCGATGCTGGGTGCCCGCCTCGACGACGACACCGTCGTCGTGCATCCGTCAGCGAGCGCGGCCGCGTCAAGCAGATGCTGCTCAAGATCGGCTGGCCGGCCGAGGATCTCGCCGGGTACGTCAACGGCGAGGCACACCCCATCAGCCTGCACGAGGACAGCTGGCACCTGCGCGACTACCAGCAGATGGCCGCCGACTCGTTCTGGGCGGGCGGCTCCGGCGTGGTGGTGCTGCCGTGCGGTGCGGGCAAGACCCTGGTCGGTGCCGCCGCGATGGCCAAGGCGGGCGCCACCACGCTGATCCTGGTCACCAACACCGTCGCCGGGCGGCAGTGGAAACGCGAACTGATCGCGCGGACGTCGCTCACGGAGGAGGAGATCGGCGAGTACTCCGGCGAGCGCAAGGAGATCCGCCCCGTCACCATCGCGACCTACCAGGTGATCACCCGCCGCACCAAGGGCGAGTACAAGCATCTCGAGTTGTTCGACAGCCGCGACTGGGGCCTGATCATCTACGACGAGGTGCATCTGCTGCCCGCCCCGGTGTTCCGGATGACCGCGGATCTGCAGTCGCGGCGGCGCCTCGGCCTCACCGCGACGCTGATCCGCGAGGACGGCCGCGAGGGCGACGTGTTCTCCCTGATCGGGCCGAAGCGGTACGACGCACCGTGGAAGGACATCGAGGCGCAGGGCTGGATCGCGCCGGCGGAGTGCATCGAGGTCCGGGTGACCATGACGGACAACGAGCGGATGATCTACGCCACCGCCGAACCCGAGGAACGGTACAAGCTGTGCTCGACGGCGCACTCGAAGATCGCCGTGGTCAAGTCGATCCTGGCGCGTCATCCCGACGAACCGACCCTGGTGATCGGTGCGTACCTCGATCAACTCGACGAGTTGGGCGCCGAGTTGGACGCGCCGGTGATCCAGGGGTCCACCAAGAACGCCGAACGCGAAGCGCTGTACGACGCCTTCCGGAGCGGCGAGATCCGCACGCTGGTGGTGTCGAAGGTGGCCAACTTCTCCATCGATCTTCCCGAAGCATCTCTGGCCGTTCAGGTTTCGGGCACCTTCGGGTCACGCCAGGAGGAGGCACAACGACTCGGGCGGTTGCTGCGGCCCAAAGCCGACGGCGGCGGCGCGGTGTTCTACAGCGTGGTGGCCCGCGACAGTCTTGATGCCGAATACGCCGCACACCGCCAGCGCTTCCTGGCCGAGCAGGGTTACGGATACATCATCAAAGACGCCGACGACCTGCTGGGGCCGGCCATCTGAGCGCCGTCGCGATCGCGCGGCGCATCACAGCTGGGCGACCGCAGCCTCCAGGTCCGCCACCACGATCTTGCGCATGCCCAGCATCGCGGTGGTGGCCGCGGCGGCGCGCGCCGGGTCGGGATCCTCGAGGAGTTCGTAGAGCCTGCTCGGGCACGATCTGCCAACTCAGCCCGTAGCGGTCCTTGAGCCAGCCGCACTGCGATTCCTCGCCCCCGTCAACCAGTTTGGACCAGTAGTGGTCGACCTCGGCCTGATCGGCGCAGCGCACCTCGAAGGACACCGCCTCGGTGAACGGGAACTCCGGCCCGCCATTGATGCCCAGGAATCGGTGGCCGTCGAGCGCGAAGGTGCCGTAGGCGACGTCGCCGGGCTTACCGGGCCCGGCGTCGGTGTAGCGGGTGAAGCCCTCGACCGACGAGTTCGGGAACACCGAGGTGTAGAACTCCGCAGCCTCTTCGAGATTGTTGTCGAACCACAGGCAGGGCGTGATGGTCGATCGTCATGCCCATACCGACTCCGGCGGCGCGCAGAATTCATCGCCGCCACCCCTGCGACGTGGCCCGGCGCAAACTACAGCGACAGGATGGTCGCCGAGGCGGTGCCGGGCGCGCCGTAGACCTGAGCCAGACCGACGCGGGGCTGCCCCGGCACCTGGCGTTCGCCGGCCTCACCGCGCAGCTGACGGACCAGCTCGTGCATCTGCCGCAGACCGGAAGCA
Organism: uncultured Actinomycetota bacterium; assembly: GCA_963779655.1. GTDB lineage: Bacteria > Actinomycetota > Actinomycetes > Mycobacteriales > Mycobacteriaceae > Mycobacterium. The sequence goes on from CAVZZD010000022.1 coordinate 76,959, forward strand.
CCGATCGGCTCACCGTTGGCGATCAGACCGCCGTCGGTGTTGATCGGCATCGAGCCGTGGATCTCGGTGGCACCGTCGGCCAGCAGCTTCTCCTGCTCGCCGTCGGCGCACAGGCCCGTCTCGGCCATGTGGATCACCTCGGCGCCGGCGTCGGTGTCCTGCAACTGCGCGATGTCGACGTCCTCGGGCCCGATTCCGGCGGCCTCGTAGGCGGCCTTGGCCGCGTACACCGTCGGCGACGGATCCTCGTCGAGCGGAGCCGACGTGGCGTGCACCTCGTAGGCGCCGAAGGTGCGGGTGCGGATCTCACTGGCCTTCACGTACACCGGCTTGTCGGTGAACTTGTGCGCGATGTCGCCGCGACACATGATCATCGCGGCCGCGCCCTCGTCCGGTGCGCAGAACATGTACTGCGTCAGCGGATAGTTCAGCACCGGCGAGCGCCAGGATCTCCTCCTCGGAAATCGGCTTGCGGCGGAACGCATTCGGGTTCAGTTCGCCGTTGCGGAAGTTCTTCGCCGCCACCCGCGCCAGCGTGGCCTCGGCAGATGTTGTGGTCGTGGAGGTACTTGTTGGCCTTCATGCCGAAGAACTTGGTGGTGACGAACTGGCCGTTCTCGGCATACCACTGCGGCAGGGCCAGCTTGGCCGGGTCGTCGGTGAACGCGCCGCGCGGATGCTTGTCCAGCCCGATGGCGATGCCGATGTCGTACTTGCCCAGCCGGATCGTGTCGGCGGTCTGCTGGATGGCGCTGGCCGCGGTGGCGCAGGCGTTGAACACGTTGGTGAACGTGATGCCGGTCAGGCCGACCAGGCGGGTGACGGCGTCGGGGTTGGACACCTCGTAACTGCCGCCGAAGCCGAACTGGATGTCCTTCCACTCCACGCCGGCGTCCTTGAGCGCCATCTGGATGGCCTCGGCGCCCATCTGCATGGCGGTCTTGTCGAACCGGCCGAACGGGTGCAGGCCCACGCCGATGATCGCAACGTCGTTAGTCATCGTGAGACCTCTCTAGACCGGCTGGAACGCGAACGTGACGACCTCGTTGCCGTCGGCGTCGGTGGTGAACGGGATCATGGTGAGCTCGACCTCCTGGCCGAACTTCAGCTTCTCCGGATCGTTCTCGGTGAGCCGGCCCTCGACGCGGATGACAGTCGTCCAACCCAGCTGCACGAGGCCGACACCGAAGGGAACGAAGTCCTTGCCGGTCGGGCCCGCGTACGGGGCGCCGGGCGGGAAGCCCTGGGTGGTCCAGGCGATGACGGTTCCGCGCCGCGGCAGCAGCGAGTCGGACATGTCCGCGCCACTGCACTTGGGGCAGTGGTCCTGCCGGGGGAAGGTGGTGGCTCCGCAACTACCGCAGCTGCTACCGATCGAGCTGCGGATTCTCGTCGGGCCAGGTGGAGATGTCGGGCGCCAGCGCCTTCTGCATGTACGCGATCCTCCGCAGTCGTGACCAATAATGCGCTTTCAGGATCGTACAATATGGTTAGCGAAAAGCGGAAAGGGCATTCTCATCTGATTCTAAACGAACGTGGATCCTCGACGCGCCACGCGTCGCAGGCCCACGTTCGAGCGCGCCTTCACATGACCGCCGCGCTGCTGTCCACCCGACCCCTTGAACCCACCGGCGCTGGAAGACACCGAACACAGATAGACACCCTCGTCGAGCAGCTGAGCATAGATCTGCAACGGCGCGAGATCGACGAACCGGTCGCTGGTGAGCACCTCAACGACCCGGCGCCGTTCGGCATCGGTGAGTTTGTTGCCGGTTCGACCGCAGACTCGGTGCAGACTGCGGGCGTGAGCGCCGTGGCGGCGTTGCGCCGCCGAGTGGCGGTCGAGCGGACCAGCCCGGTCAATGTGGCTGCCTGCCTTGTGGATACACCATGTCCGGTCAGCATTGCGAACATCTCGGTCAGCGCTTCTTGCGCTGCTCGTCGGAGTCCGCTCTCTCGGACAGTGACTCCAAGAGAGCGTGTGCTTTTCCCATGATGTCCAGGGCGGCCTCGTGGCGTGCACCGCTTACTCATCCGGGCGTTCTCCCGCGTCAGCCGGGCGATCTCGGCCTGTTCGGCGGTGAGCCTGCCGACCCGCTCGCCGGGCCGTTTGCCCGCCAGCACCCCGGCGTCACGTTGCTTGCGCCATTCGCTGATCAACGACGAATACAGGCCCTCCCGCCGCAAATAGGCGCCGCCGTCACCGTGTTCGCACGCCTGCTCATAGGCATGCAGATGGGCAATCTTGTCCGACGCGGTAAACGCGGGACGGCGCCGCGGCCCGTCGGCTCTGGGGTGGGGTGGATCCATCAGTTCATTATGGTGCACCGCGGTAATCGTGGAGCTGGTCATGATGTGCCGATCCGTATCTCGCCCTGCGTCAGGCCGATTTGCTGTGAACCAGTGGACTCAACTACACCCTGACACGCAGGGATGGAAGCGATCACCAGTAGCCACCGCACGCAGCGGGTCAAGGAGCGCGTTCAGAATTTCGTCGCGGGGACCTAACCCCGCCAGTAGGAGGGGAGGGTAGAACCCCAAAATGAAACCACCAGAAGCGTTTTCACACTGCTACGCGCGCACTCTTCGGATCGAGAACGATGATTCAGGCTCCTGTTTCGGATTCATCTTGCGCCATAAGAAACAAGACTGGTTAGTGACTTCGAGGCACGTTGTCATAGACGTTATCGTTCCGGGCCGCGGGAAGCCGATTGATTAGGGCGTGTCTCCCAATTGAGATTTCCTACGCGGGTGTGGATGACGGCGCAGGCGAGTAGGACGCCGCCGAGGTAGGTCAGGGCGTATTTGTCGTAGCGGGTCGCGATGCCGCGCCATTGCTTGAGTCGGTTGAAGCCTCGTTCGACGGTGTTGCGCAGTCCGTAGAGCGCGGCGTCGAATGCGGGTGGGCGACCACCGGCCGGGGCCTTTGGCCTTGCGCCGAGCGATCTGGTCTTTGCGCTCGGGAATGGTGTGTTTGATTCTCCGGAGCGCAATTCGCAGCGCGTGCTCGGATGCGAGTACGCCTTGTCGGCAAGCAACCGGAAGTCACGGCCGGACATGCCCTGATGCTTGCTGGCCGCGGCGTAGTCGTCGAGCGGCGGCACCAACTGCGGATTGTCGCCGGCCTGTCCGGCGGTCAACCGGACCGTGACCGGGGCTTCGCGCTGGTCGGTCAGGGCATGGATCTTGGTGGTGAGCCCGCCGCGTCAACGCCCTATCGCGTGGTCGCCAGGCTCATCGGCAGATTTCTTGTAATTCGACAGTGCCCCCTGTGAGCAGCGTGTCGGAACGGGCGCCCGCCGAGTGCTGGTGTGCCCGCACGCTCGTCGAATCCACCGACAGCAACTTCTCGATGTCCTCGACCATCTCGGCATCCATCCCGAACGCCTCCGCGACCTGGGCGAACATCTCGTCGTAGGTGCCGTCCAAGGACCAGCGGTGATGGCGTTTCCACACCGTCTGCCATGGCCCAAAATCGGCTGGCAGATCCCGCCACGGACTGCCCGTGCGGAACCGCCACGCGATCCCTTCCAGGATCAACCGATGGTCACTGAACCTGTTGCCCCGCTTGCCCTCATCCGACGGCATCACCGATTCGACAGCCGCCCAGAACTCATCAGAAATCACACCCATTCGCCTCGGTAGGCAGCCGCTCACACGGCGCCCCACTTCGATGGAGAAGAATTAATATGCGCGCCAACCAGATTGAACAGTTCGGCGACCCCGCGCAGGCGCTCCGCGTCGTCGACATCGAGAAGCCGCCGCCACCTGGTCCGCATGAGGGTTCTGTTGAGCGTTGAGGCCTGCCGTGCGAACGTCGCCACGATGCTACGGCTGCTGTCTGGCGGCTGGAGGTTGGTCAGCCCGGGGGCGTCGGCGAACCGCACAACATTGGCGAGGCAAGTATCCGCCGTGTCAGGAATGCGGATTTGCAGCGCGTCTACGCGTTCTGACTGCTAGCCTTTGACTAAGTCTTTGCCGCGCAGGCGCGTCATCGGCTTTCGCGACCCGGGGGACACCGTGTTTGATGCCGACGACGCTACCATCCCGAGCAACTTCGACACCGAAAGTCTGGACGAGGCCCCGCAGGCTGATCCGCCAAACACGCCCGCAGTCGCCGATTGCACTGGGTCCGCACGGGCTCGAAGGTCTGAGCTATACCTGGTGGGCACAGTGCTGCGCTATCGGCGTTTCAGGTCGCAGACGGGCATGGGCCTTGAGGCGCAGGGCATCACCTATCGCACCTGTGGGACAGGGTGGCCAGGAGCATGTTTGGCCTCGACGGTGCCCGAGCACTACGTCGATCCGTGTACCGCCGCGGGCCACTGCGCCGTGGTCACTGCCCTTACTCCTTCGTGGTGTGCTCCGGGGGTTCACCCGAAGGCCTGCCAGCTGGCAGACCTCGGGCCAGAGTGCGCCACCTCAAGCTTCACAAAAACCAAGCAAATTCACGAAGACCGAGGCACCCTTTGCTCGCGTGTGCATTGGATGCCATATCGACGATTGCCATTGTCCCGCGCATACCTGGGCTGAAAGCAGCAGCGCGTGATCAGCACACAGGTCGCAACCCCGCATCCGTAGCTGGTGAGAGGGAGGAATGATCATGGGAAGCGCCAAATGCATCGGCCGCGTCGGCGGGTTAGCGGCCGCATTGGGGGTCGGAATCGCTGTTGCCACAGCACCGGGGGTGGCGTGGGCGGAGACAGATTCGGGTTCGTCGGTTAATGATCCGCCGGCGAAGTCGTCGACCGACAAGACGTCGACCAACAAGACATCGACCAACAAGACATCGTACCGACAGATGTCCGCGGCGACCAGTGTCAATTCCTCGTCGGCCACTGCGGCCGCCTCTGACGGCCCGCCGTCGAGCGGCTCCTCTGTGGGGGTGTCGACCTCCGCACCGACATCGATGAGTTCGACCGGCATCGGGGCGACGTCGATCGGGTCGACGGTGACGGAGGATCCGCGCGGCGTACTGGCGCAGAGCAGCGGCGAAGCTCAGTCCACTGCGATCGACTCGACGACCGATGTCGATCCCGGGGACGTCGGCGACCGGTGCCGCGTTGCCCGAGGTTGCGCCCGCGTCGACGGGTGCGGCGGTGCCGCCGATGGCTGCGGCCGAACCGTTGTCGTCATCGTCGAGCAGCCGGTCGCGGGGAGCGCCGGTCGGCGGCCCGAGGGCCGGCTCGAACAACAGACAGCAGGTGGTGGGTAACCCGGCCGATGCGCTGCGGGCCGATGCCGGCAAGCATTCGGCTGGGGTGAGCGCTGCAGTGTCTGGGCCGCAACCCGCGCAGGCCGCCGGCACGCCGACGGGCGAGGTGCCCGATCAGCACATCGCGCAGCTGCCCGCCGCCACGACCGTGAACACCTTCTCGGTGCAGCAGATCGACTCGGTGGTCTCCCTGACCGCGCCCGTGGCCGCGGCGGCGCAGATAGAACCTCCGCCCATGGAGACCAGTGTGGTGTCCCGCGTGGTCGCCAGCGCGCTGGCGTGGGCGGGTCTGAGCGGGTCGCTGACCGACAGCCCGGTCGCCCCGGTCGAGTCACCGGCCCTGTTGGCGGTGCTGGCCGCGTGGCGCCGCCAATCCCAACAAGCCCTGGCCGGCAAGATATCGACCAACCTGGCCGACCTCCCGCAGACCAGCCAGCCCGTCGACACGATGGTCACAGGCGAACAGGCCGTTGCCGACCTATCGACCATGCAATTATCGGCGCCGATGAGCCTCGCCGCCGCAGTCGCGGACACCACGGCACCCGCGGTGAGCCTCACCGCTCCGGTCGACGGCGCGCACATCAGGCGCTACGTGGTCCTAAGCGCCACCGCCAGCGACGATGTCGGGGTGGCCGGGGTGCGGTTCCTGGTGAACGGCAAGCCGGTCTACAACGAGGACACGAAGGCGCCCTACAGCGTGACGTGGAACACCCGATCACCACCGGCACCTACACGCTGGCCGCGCGAGCCCGCGACGCCGCAGGCAACGTCACCACCTCGGCAGGCGGTGACCGTCACCGTCGATAACACGAACGCCCACGGTGAGCCTCACCGCTCCCGCCAAGAACGCGAGGGTGTCGGGCGACGTGACCCTGAGCGCCACCGCCGCCGACAATGTCGGGGTGGCCGGGGTGCAGTTCCTGGTGAACAACGCTCCGTTCTGCGCCGAGGACACCACGCGCCCTACAGCGTGACGTGGGACACCACCACGGCTCGCCAACGGCACCTACACGCTGACCGCGCGAGCTCGCGACGCCGCCGGCAACACCACCACCTCAGCGACGCTGACCGTCACCGTCGCCAACCCCGACATCACGGCGCCCACGGTGAGCCTCACCGCGCCGCCGTCGGGGACAGTCTCGGGCGCCGTGACCCTGAGCGCCACCGCCACCGACAATGTCGGGGTGGCCGGGGTGCAGTTCCTGGTGAACGGCGCTCCGTTCGGCGCCGAGGACACCACCGCGCCCTACAGCACTGTCGGTGGACACCACCCCCGCCGACAACGGCACCTACACGGTGGCCGCGCGAGCCCGCGACGCCGCCGGCAACACCACCACCTCGCGCCGGTCACCGTCACCGTCGATAACACGGCACCCACGGTGAGCCTCACCGCTCCCGCCAACGCCGCGGCGGACCGTCTCGGGCCCCGTGACGCTGACCGCCACCGCCTCCGACAATGTCGGGGTGGCCGGGGTGCAGTTCCTGGTGAACGGCGCTCCGTTCGGCGCCGAGGACACCACGCGCCCTACAGCGTGACGTGGACACCACCACGGCTCGCCAACGGCACCTACAAGCTGACCGCGCGAGCCCGCGACGCCGCCGGCAACACCACCACCTCGGCGCCGGTGACCGTCACCGTCGCCAACGGCGCCGATACCGGGGCACCCACGGTGAGCCCACCGTCGCGACGCCTCTCCCGGCGGACCGTCTCGGGCGACGTGACCCTCACCGCCACCGCCAGCGACAATGTCGGGGTGGCCGGGGTGCAGTTCCTGGTGAACGGCGCTCCGTTCTGCACCGAGGACACCACTCGCCCTACAGCGTGTCGGTGGACACCACCACGGTCGCCAACGGCACCTACACGGTGGCCGCGCGAGCCCGCGACGCCGCCGGCAACACCACCACCTCGCCGCCGGTCAACGTCACCGTCGCCAACTTCACACACCACCACTCTCGTGTCGGGCCTCAGCGCGCCGATAGATTTTCGGTTCCTGCCTGACGGTCGAATCCTTATAGCCCAAAAAGGCGGAACGATCCGGGTAGCCAATGCGGATGGCCAGCTACAGAGCACACCGCTGATCACGCTGCCGACCAACTCATCCGGGACGCGCGGGCTGCTCGGTATCGCGGTGGATCCGGACTACGCGAACCCCCAAAATCCCGGCAACAACTATGTTTTGCGCTACGTACCCTGCCACCGGACGCCTCGGGCAACACTTACGAACAGTTATCGCGGATTACGGTTACTGAAAACGCGACGACTGGGGTCCTCACCGCAGACCCCGCCTCTGAGTTAGTGCTTGTGCGAGGAGACCAGCCGGGCAGCAACGATCATTTCGGCGGTGGGCTCGCTTTCGGCCCTGACGGCAAGCTCTACGTGGCGATTGGCGACAACTCTCTCCACCGTGATCGACCAGTTCAATGCACAGAGTCTTACCAACATATACGGCAAGGTTTTGCGCCTTAACCGGGACGGCAGGCGCCCGGCGACAACCCGTTCGTCGGCGTGCAGAACGCTGACCCGCGGATATATGCCTACGGATTCCGCAACCCGTTCCGGTTGACGTTCACGCCGACGGCAAACTGTTGGTGGCTGATGTGGGCCAGTCCAAGTGGGAAGAGGTCGACCTCGTGACGGCTGGCGCCAACTACGGCTGGCCTTACGCCGAAGGCCCCTGCCTCGGCATCGGCGTAACCAGCTGTGCAACACCTCCCCGTATGCCAACCCGATCTACGCCTACCTCCATGATCCAACCGGCGGCAATTCGATCACGGGTGTCATGGTCTATACCGGTCCGGGATCCGCGGGGGCCCCCCAACACACAGTCCTCATCGCGGATACCAACCAGAGATGGATCCAACAGCTGACCTGCACCGCCGATTACTCGTCGTGCGGCAGCCCGACGACGTTTACCGGCGCAGCGCCCGGCGGCACCGTCAAGCTGGACCAGGGACCGGATGGCAACATCTATCAAGTGCACTTGGCGCGGGCCACGCTTACGCGCATCACCCCATCAGGTGGGACGCGGGTCTGACCACCGTCATCACTGGCACGAAGCAATGGCGTGGCACCGACCGCACGGTGTCGGTGATCGACACCACCGCCGACACCGTCACGGGCCAACCCAATCTTTGCTGGCAACTCGCCGACCCCAGGAGGCGAGCGTGTCCACAGTCGCGTGGAATTTAGGTGACGATCAGTGGTGAACTCTAGTCGGCGGCACCAACGGGTCGGAGTCTTCGGCGGGGTTGCTGTAGGCGCGCACATCGTCGCCGCATGGCACGGCCACGACCCAGCCGTGACCCCGTGCCCCTCGGCGGGTGGTCCCTCCAGCGGGACGTTCTATCGACCGGTGCGGAAGCGCCGGTCGGTACCTTCGCTGACCGCCGCCAGGCTCTTGTCGATTATGCGCAGCGTCACCGGCAAAACTTCGCTGGTCAGGAAGCGAATATCCGGGAGACACGCTAAGCAACCCCAACAAGCCGGGCAGCACCGGCACCGACAAGGCGGCGCGTGGCTAAACAATTGCGCCGTAGCTCTCAGCTACTACGGGGTACTTCGTGAGTGGGTCGCGCCCTCTTACCTGGACAACCGACCGCAGCGATTGACACCATTGATGCAGTCTGCGCTATGCGTGACATCTCACCAATTGAAGGAGGCTGGTTCGGATGCGTGATGTCTGGCATTCAAGCATTGCCAAGTCATCAAGCGACTGACCATTCCCATAGGTAAGAGCAAACCCGCCCCGGCGTGATCCACACAGGCGGATGCGCGCCGTCGCGACCCAAGGTGTTCGGTGGCCATCCGAACCTGCAGGGTATTCTCGCAGGATCTGATCGCAGGAATGAGTCGCACTGGTGCGGAGGCCTGGATGTCAACGAGCGGAATCCGCGCACAGTTGTTGCAAAGCGAAGAGGAGTGGGCTGCGCGCACCGCCATTCTTAGCCGGCGTCTGGCCGACTTGGTTGATGCGTACAGCGCGCCCGGCGCGACCTGCGGGATAGAAATCGGCTGCCAGAAGGGGCGGGCTGACCTATCAGATGGGGCCGTTGACGCGTGTACCGAACTGGACCGGCATCGATCCGTCACTGCCCGAGAAGATTGTTACCGACCACGGCTGTACCCTGCATCCTGCACGCGCAAGCCGACTCGAATTCCCTGACGCGACGTTTGATGTCGCGTTGTTCGCCAACGTTTTTGAGCACATCCCGCCCGGCGAACGCGATGCCAGCCTTCAGCGAGATCTATCGGGTGCTCAAACCGGGAGGCGTCGTTGTTGGGCAGCTTCCCAATCCATACTTCCCAATCGAGTCCCACAGCCGACTCCCGTTCATGGGTTGGCTGCCGCCCCAAGTGGCAGCACCGGTATTGGAAGGTCGCGCCTGTCAGCTGGGACCTCGACTTCTACGTCGTCACGATGAAGCACCTCAAACTCTCGGCAATCGAGCCCGCAGGCTTCGACGTAGTCCACGTAACGGAACTTCAACTACCCGCCCGAAGCGATACCGCGCAAGGTCAGGTGGGCTGCCCGACTGTTGGAACGACCGATGCGATACATGCCGTGGTCGTGGCAGTTCGTTCTCCGTCCGACCTGCCTGACCAACACACCTGTAAGTCCCCTCGCCCACCTCGATGCGCTGAAGCTTGCTGATGCCGGCGCGGTGTTCGCCGAGTTGATCCGCGCCGGATTGCAGGC
>CAVZZD010000023.1:0-80709 GCA_963779655.1 uncultured Actinomycetota bacterium
TTGAGACGCTTCGCGAGATGCCGTCGACAAGCTCCGACTCTGACGGCACGCTAACCCCGCGCTCGTGGGTGGCTCGGATGACGAAGCGGCCTGCACCAAACGGCAGCGGCTAAGAGCGGTGGACAGATTGACCGGCGACGATCATTGTGATGACGTCGGAGCGTTGCGTTGTGCCGCGCTGCGGCACCCCAGACGAGGGCGGTATCCCCGCTGCAGAAATATGCAGTCCATACACGTCCTGAAGCAGTTAGGCGGCGCGGCGGCGTAGATGATCCGCAGCCACGCCGTGCCGATGATTAGTAGCCCCAAGCCGTAGACCACCACTCCCGACCAGAACCAGCATCGTGCGCCATAGCCCCGCCCAACCGTTGCGGCGGTGAACCCGATGATCAACACGAAGGCGACGCCATAGGACAACATGCGGATACCGGCGTGTCCGAAGACCGTCCGGGCTAAACGATTCCATTGATCTCGCGGTGGCATGCCGTCGTGGGCCTCCGAACCGGCGATGCTCGTCAAGGCGGCACCGTAGATCTTCGCCGCTGCAGAGTGGTTGGCCACCTTTGTCCACAGAAGTGCGTTGTATGCGAGCAGAATCCAGGCCGGAGCTGGCAGCGCCACATACATCCACTCGGCCCTGATCCCGTTTTCGGCGCTCAGGGCGGCGACTGCGGCAATGCCGTAGGAAACCAGCAGGGTGACCAACACCAGGACTTGACTGTCCAGGCTACTCAGTGTCGACTGTTCGGCCTGGTAGAGCGCCGACAGAGCACTGACCCGGTTCGATTCATCGTGGTCAAGTGGTGTGGTCGGTTCACTCGTGTCGCTGTCGTCGGCCATAGGTATGCTCCCCGCCATCAGCGTCGCCGCCTGTGTGCCCTCGTGCGATTACTTTACGAGAATGCTGGGCTGAACTGGAGATTTTGTTCGCTGATGAAGTTGCAGCTGGTCAGGGAGGTTTCACCGTGGCAGATCTGAGTCAGGAAGAAGCCAAGCGGCTGCGTGCTGAACTGGCCGCCGAGTTGGGCTGGTATCCGGCGGATCTCGACGACGAGTCCATCGCCCGCCCTCGCGCCGACGCCGCCCGCCACAAGAGCGACCACGACCCCGCCAAGAAGTGGGCACACCTGACCGAGCGTGCGCGCCAGCGTGACGCTGAGGCCGCCGGGCGCGCAGTCGTGGCCGACTTGTACGAGTAACGACGCCGGAGCGACTGGAACGGGATGGCCAGCATGGACGTGTTACGAATTGGTATGCCCGACAACGAGGTCGACGACGGTAGCAATGACGGGGAGGTTCAGCGCACGTGACCATCTACGAGAACATTGACAGCGGGCGATCTGTACACCGAAGAAGAGGTGATCGATTGCTATGACCGCGACATGGCGCAACTCATCGCGGACAACCCTGCGGCACGGCTGCCGACGTATGTCGAGTGGCTCGAGGAGTACCGCGACCTCGGACTCCTCGAAGTGAGCATCGACGAGTGCTCGATGAGATTTTGGCGGACGACGCGAGAGATTGATTGCGCATCCAGTTCCGACGTCGGAGCCGCTGGACCGGACACGTGGAGAGGATCGACGGCAGTGACGAGTGAGCACGCCCATGGCATTCAGTCGGGAGGACCGCCGACTGCGCGCCGACCTGGCAGAGGAGCTTGGGTTCCATCCGGCGACGCTTGACCCGGATGATCTCGCGCGTGATCGGCGATTGAACGCTGCCCTCGACCTGGCTCCGAGCCAACAGCGGATCTCGCGCAAGTACGCCCACCTCAGCGAGGAACGCCGTCAGCGTGACGTCGAGCAGCGTGGCCGCGAGGAGGTCGCCGACCTGTACGAGTAAGCCGTGATGCTCACAAGCCATGTCGTTCTTCGGCTGGCGGTCAACCCGGCGCGGGGCGTGAAGCTGCCCAAACGAGCGCCGCGACACAACGTCTATCTGACGGCGAGCCAGTTGAACCGGCTGGCCGATGAGTCGGGCCGCTACCGGTCCCTGGTGCTGCTGCTCGGCGTCGGCGGTCTGCGGTGGTGCGAAGCGGTCGCCTTACGGGTGTCTGATGTGGACTTCCTGGGCCGCCGCGTCCGGTTGCACAGCAACGCCGTGCAAGTGGGTCGGGAGTTCGCGGTCGGGTCGCTCAAGAGCAATAAGAACCGCACCGTGGTGCTGCCTGCGTTCGTCGTGGACGCGCTGGCTGAGACTGCCGAGGGCAGGGAACGCGACGACCTGCTGTGGCCGTCGGCTGGCGGCGGGTATCTCGGTCCGCCTGCGTCGAACAAGTCGTGGCTGGCCGGTTCGGTGGAACGGTGCCAGAAGGTCGACAAGTCGTTCCCGCGGGTGACGGCTCGCGCACTGAGGAACACGGCGGTGTCGTTGGCGATCAGCGCCGGGGCGAATCCGAAGGTGGTTCAGCGGATGTTGGGGCACGCCAGCGCCGCGATGACGCTCGACGTGTACGCCGATTTGTTCGACGCCGACCTGGATTCGGTGGCGGACAGGGTGGCCAAAATGTGGCCACGGCAGGCCAATTCGCAATGATGTTCGACGCATAAAGGGCGTCTAGCAGCGGAAACACTGGGTACGGGTTGGTGCCCTCGGTGAGACTCGAACTCACACTGGACGGGTTTTGAATCCGTTTCCTCTGCCAATTGGGATACGAGGGCCTGCGCGAGTAACCACCTTAAAGGATCGCGGACCCGACACCGACATCCGTTCGGCCGCCCGGACTCGGTGATCATGAACCGTCTACGCGACAATGGGCGCATGACCACCGACGCCGACGTGAACAAACCGCACCGCGTGCTGATCGCCGAGGACGAAGCGCTCATCCGGCTCGACCTCGCCGAGATGCTGCGCGAAGAGGGCTACGAGGTTGTCGGCGAGGCCGGCGACGGTCAGGAGGCCGTCGAACTGGCCGAGCAGTTGAACCCGGACCTGGTGATCATGGACGTCAAGATGCCCCGCCGCGACGGTATCGACGCCGCCAGGGAGATCGCGGAGAAGCGGATCGCGCCGATCGTGATCCTCACCGCGTTCTCCCAGCGCGACCTCGTCGAACGGGCCCGCGACGCCGGTGCGATGGCCTATCTGGTCAAGCCGTTCTCCATCACCGACCTGATTCCGGCGATCGAGGTCGCGGTCACCCGGTTCAGCGAGATCTCGGCGCTGGAGAAGGAGGTCGCCTCGCTGTCGGACCGGCTGGAGACCCGAAAGCTCGTCGAGCGCGCCAAAGGACTGCTGCAGGCCAAGCAGGGGATGTCCGAACCGGAGGCGTTCAAGTGGATCCAGCGCGCCGCCATGGACCGCCGCACCACCATGAAACGCGTTGCGGAGGTGGTCCTGGAAACCCTGGACGCGCCCGGCGACGAGCCGCCGGCGGAGTAATCACGCGTTAAGAGTGCGTTTCCCGTGTCGCAATTTCGATACCCGTAATGCCCTGACCGCCGGGTTTGTCCGGCTCGGCCCCGCGTGTCGCGGCGCGCATACGCCAACACCACGCGATTCGGCCACAGGTTGGCTATGTTTCATTCCGAAGCGTCGATGGGCCTGGGGGTTCGTCGAGGCCGCCTTGAAATCTGACCCGGAGGTGGAACGTGCGCGGTCGCGCAATGCGGAGTGCATTCGCTCTCAGTTCGGCAGCACTGGTGGCGTTCGGTATTGCCGGCTGCCAGCAGCAGTCGGCGTCGAACGAGGGCGGCGCAGCACCGTCCGATCTGAAGATCGTCGAGCAGATTCCGATCGACCAGAACGGTGCGGAGGTCAAGCCGCCGGAAGGGCACGGTGCCCGTCGACCCGGCCGGTGACGGCAAGGCCACCTGCCCGCCGGTGTCGCTGGCGATGGCCGGCGCGCTCACCGGGCCGGACGCGGCCCTCGGCATCAACATCAAGAACGGTGTGCAGATGGCTGTCGACCAGCACAACGCGGCCAACGCCGGGTGCCAGGTCCAACTGAAGACCTTCGACACCGAGGGCGACCCGCAGAAGGCCACCCAGGTCGCCCCGCAGATCGTCGACGACGCGTTCACCATCGGCCTGATCGGTCCGGCGTTCTCCGGCGAGACCAAGGCCACCGGGCAGGTCTTCGATCAGGCGGGCCTGGCCGCCGCCACCGCGTCGGCCACCAACGTCACGCTGTCCGAGCAGGGCTGGAAGACGTTCTTCCGGGGCCTGTCCAATGACGGCGTGCAGGGCGCCTCGGTGGCCAACTACCTGAAGAACAACCTCGGCTACAAGAAGATCTGCGTCGTCGACGACAGCACCGACTACGGGCTGGGTCTGGCCAAAGTCGTCCGCGACACCCTCGGGCCCGGTGGCCGACGCGTCGTGCAACATCTCGGTGAAGAAGGGTGACAAGGACTTCTCGGCCGCGGTCAATCAGGTCAAGGGCGTCTCACCGGACGCGGTCTTCTACAGCGGCTACTACGCCGAAGCGGCGCCGTTCGTGCAGCAGCTGCGCGACGGCGGACTTCACGGGCACCTTCGCGAGCGCGGACGGCACCAAGGACCCGGAGTTCGTCAAGCAGGCCGGAGAAGCGTCCAAGGACGCCATCCTGTCCTGCCCCTGCGGCCCGGCAACCGGCGAGTTCGCCACGAAGTACAAGGACGAAGTTCGGTCAGGACGCCGGGCACCTACAGCCTCGAGGGATACGACCTGGGCACGATCATGGTCAAGGGCATCGACTCGGGCAAGATCACCCGCCCCGACCTGCTGGACTGGGTGCGCAACTACCAGGGTCAGGGTATGGCCCGCAAATACCAGTGGACCGAGACCGGTGAGCTCACCAGCACGCTCGATCTGGATCTACAAGGTTCAGTAGCGGCAACCGCGAGACGCGTCCGGGACCGAAAGGCTCGGACGCGTTCTCGTTCCACCGGTCCTAAGGCCCAGGAACCCGCGAGGAGTACCGCCCCAGGATGACCGCCGATTGCATCGACCAGTACGCGTGTCTTGCGGCCAACATCAACTTCAATGTGGATGGCCTGCTGAACAGCTTCTGGCAGTTGACAATCGACGGATTGTCCTGGGGTGCGATCTACGCCCTGGTGGCGGTCGGCTACACCCTGGTGTTCGGCGTGCTGAGGTTGATCAACTTCGCCCATTCCGAAATCTTCATGCTCGGCATGTTCGGCGCCTACTTCTGCCTCGACATGATCCTGGGCTTCGCGCCCAGCGGGAACGCCTACAACAAGGGTGTGCTGCTCACGGTCTTCTACCTGGGCATCGCCATGCTGTTCGCGATGCTGGTGTCCGGAAGTGCCGCTGTGGGACTGGAATTCGTGGCCTACCGGCCGCTGCGCCGGCGCAATGCGCGGCCGCTTGACCTTCCTGATCACCGCGATCGGTATGTCGTTCGTGATCCAGGAGTTCGTGCACTTCATCCTGCCGCAGATCCTGAAGGGCTACGGCGGCAACAATGCTCAGCAGCCGATCATCCTGGTGCAACCCAAGGTTCAGTTCACCGTCTTCGGCGCCAACGTCACCAACGTGACGCTGGTGATCATCGCATCGGCACTGATCTTCGCTCTGCTCACGGACATCGTCATCAACCGCACCAAGTTCGGCCGCGGCATCCGCGCGGTGGCCCAGGACCCGACCACCGCGACGCTGATGGGGGTGTCCCGGGAGCGGATCATCATGACCACGTTCCTCATCGGCGGGCTGCTTGCCGGTGCGGCCGCGCTGCTCTACACGCTCAAGGTGCCACAGGGCATCATCTACTCGGGCGGCTTCCTGCTGGGCATCAAGGCATTCTCGGCTGCCGTCCTCGGCGGCATCGGAAACCTGCGCGGCGCGCTGCTCGGTGGGTTGATCCTGGGGGTGATGGAGAACTACGGCCAGATGCTGTTCGGCACCCAGTGGCGTGACGTCGTGGCATTCGTGCTGCTGGTTCTCGTGCTGCTGATCCGGCCCACCGGCATACTCGGTGAGAGCCTCGGGAAGGCGCGCGTATGACCGCCAAGCACGCACCAGACCGGTCCCTGGCCGCGCCCGGCGACGCGCGTGCGGTCCTGGTGGGCCGATCTGGGCCGGGTGCAGAAGTGGGGCTTCGGCGTCATCGGCTTCGCCCTGATGGCCCTGCTGCCGATCTACACCCCGGGCTTCCTCGACACGCCCGGTGTCAGCTTCGACGGCGTGATGGCGCAGTTCGCGATGATCGCGCTGGTTGCCATCGGACTCAACGTGGTGGTGGGGCAGGCCGGCCTGCTCGACCTCGGCTACGTCGGCTTCTACGCGGTCGGCGCGTACACCGTGGCGCTGCTGACCAGCCCGCAGAGTCCGTGGAATCGGTTGGGCGCCACCGGTTTCTTCAGCAAGGACTGGGCGTGGCTGTCGTGTGTGCCGCTGGCCATGGCGTTCACGGCGCTCGCCGGGCTGATCCTCGGCTTCCCGACGCTGCGCCTGCGGGGCGACTATCTGGCGATCGTCACGCTGGGCTTCGGCGAGATCATCCGGCTGCTGGCCGACAACCTCAACGACATCACCAACGGCTCGCGCGGCCTGGGGTCGATCGCGTTCCCGCGGCTCGGCGAGGACAGCGTGCCCGGCGGTTACTTCTCCAGCGGCAATGCGATGGGCAACTCCAACTACGGAACCTGGTGGTACTGGCTGGGTCTCATCCTGGTCGCCATCGTGCTGCTGATCGTCGGAAACCTGGAGCGCAGCCGGGTGGGACGCGCCTGGGTGGCCATCCGGGAGGACGAGGACGCCGCGGAAGTCATGGGCGTCAACACCTTCAAGTTCAAGCTGTGGGCCTTCGTCATCGGCGCCGGAATCGGCGGGCTGTCCGGTGCCCTCTACGCCGGGCAGGTGCAGTTCGTCGCGCCGACCAACTTCAACATCATCAACTCGATGCTGTTCCTGTCGGCGGTCGTGCTCGGCGGGCAGGGCAACAAGCTGGGTGTCATCTTCGGCGCGTTCATCATCGTGTACCTGCCCAACCGGTTGCTCGGTGTGCATCTGTTCGGCGTCAATCTCGGTGATCTGAAGTACCTGTTCTTCGGCCTGGCGCTGGTGCTGCTGATGATCTTCCGGCCGCAGGGCCTGTTCCCGGTGCGCCAGCAATTGCTTGCCTACGGAAAGCGGGCGCGAGAACTGTTGCGCGGCGCCGACGATTCGAAGGCGGCGGCATGACGTCGCACACGAACCTGATCCCGAGCTGCCCGTCATCGATGAGGACCTGGCCGCGCTGCACCGTGAGGTGCACGCCGCCGAGGGCGAAACCCTGCTCGAAACCAAGGATCTGACGGTCAAATTCGGCGGGCTGACCGCCCTGGACGCGGTGACGCTTCAGCATCAAGCGCGGTGAGATCCTCGGCCTCATCGGGCCCAACGGCGCCGGCAAGACCACCTGCTTCAACGCGATCACCGGTGTGTACCGGCCCACTTCGGGTTCGGTGATGTTCGACGGCGAGCCGCTGGGCCACATCAAGCGGCATCAGATCACCCGCCGCGGCATCGCCAGGACATTCCAGAACATCCGGTTGTGGGGCGAGATGACGGCGATGGAGAACGTCGTCGTCGCCACCGACGCGCGGCACCGGACGTCGGTGCCCGGGTGCGGTGTTCCGCACGCCGCGGCACCGGCGCGAAGAGCACAGCGCGATCGAGAAGGCCGCCGCACTGCTGCAATTCGTCGGCATCGCAGACCGCGGCGAGGAGAAGGCCAAGAACCTGCCCTACGGTGACCAGCGGCGGCTGGAGATCGCGCGGGCGCTGGCCACCGAGCCCAAACTGCTGTGCCTCGACGAACCCGCCGCGGGGTTCAACCCCAGCGAGAAGGCCGCGCTGATCGACTTGATCCGCGCCATCCGCGACGACGGGTACACGGTGTTGTTGATCGAGCACGACATGCGACTGGTCATGGGGGTCACCGACCGGATCGTGGTGCTGGAGTTCGGCCGCAAGATCGCCGACGGGTTGCCGGCCGAGATCCGCGAGGATCCCAAGGTGATCGCCGCCTATCTGGGGGTGCCTGATGACGAGCTCGAGTGACCGACCCGTGCTGCTGGAAGTGCGTGATGCCGTCGTGCACTACGGCAGAATCGAAGCGCTGCACGGTGTTTCGCTGGTGGTGCACGAGGGCGAGCTGGTCACGCTGCTGGGCGCCAACGGTGCGGGCAAGACGACGATGATGCGGGCGATCTCCGGTCTTCGGCCGCTGACCTCCGGATCGGTGTGGTTCAACGGCGAGGACGTCTCACGCATCAAGGCGCATAAGCGCGTGATCGACGGCCTCGATCCAGGCGCCGGAGGGCCGCGGCGTGTTTCCCGGTATGACCGTCATCGAGAACCTCGAAATGGGCTGTTACGGAAGGAAATTCGACAGCAAGGCCGAGCACGACGAACGGTTGGACTGGATCTTCGACACTTTCCCGCGACTGGCCGAGCGTCGCGACCAGGTGGGCGGCACGCTGTCCGGGGGTGAGCAGCAGATGTTGGCCATCGGGCGTGCTCTGATGGCGCGACCGAAGGTGCTGCTGCTCGACGAGCCGTCAATGGGTTTGGCGCCCATGGTGATCTCGCAGATCTTCAAGATCATCTCGGAGATCAACAAGAAGGGCACCACGGTGCTGCTGGTGGAGCAGAACGCGCAGCAGGCGCTGAGCCGCTCCGACCGGGCCTACATTCTGGAAACGGGAACGGTCACCCGTACCGGGGTCGCCCGAGACCTGTTGGCCGACGACAGCATTCGCGCCGCGTACCTCGGCGTCGCCTGACTGACCCATTACCCACTCGTCCAGTCCGTGCGCGTCCGTAACGTCGCCGAACACTCGCGACGTGTGTGACAGCAGTGACTACCCTCGCGCGACCCCAACTCCGGCAATGCCCGGTGTCGGGCGTACCGATGCGAGCGGGTTACCGCGCGACGATGACCGACGAGCCGTGGCCGAACAGGCCTTGGTTCGCGGTGATGCCCACCTTCGCGTTCTCGACCTGGCGGCCGACCGCCTGGCCCTTAGCTGCCAGGTCAACTCGCAGACCTGGGCAATCGCCTGCGCCGGGATGGCCTCGCCGAAGCAGGCCAGCCCGCCCGACGGGTTGACCGGGATGCGGCCGCCGACGGTGGTGGCGCCGCTGCGCAGTAGCTGCTCGGCCTCACCCTTGGCGCACAGGCCCAGATGCTCGTACCAGTCCAGTTCCAGCGCGGTGGACAGGTCGTATACCTCGGCCACACTGAGGTCTTCGGGCCCGATGCCGGCTTCGGCATAGGCGGCGTCGAGGATCTGGTCCTTGAACGCCCGCTCCGGACCGGCCACCACAGCGGTGGAATCCGTTGCAATATCGGGCAATTCGGGCAGATGCTGGGGGTAGCGCGGCGTCACGGTGCTGACCGCGCGCACCGACGGCACACCGTCCAACGAGCCCAGGTGCTTCTCCGCGAACGACTTGCTGGCCACGATCAGCGCGGCCGCACCATCGGAGGTGGCGCAGATGTCGAGCAGCCGTAGCGGATCCGACACCACCGGGCTGGCCAGCACGTCGTCGACCGAGGTCTCCTTGCGGAACCGGGCGTTCGGGTTGTCCAGACCGTGCCGGGCGTTCTTCACCTTGACCGCGGCGAAATCCTCGAGGGTGGCGCCGTAGAGGTCCATCCGGCGCCGCGCCAGCAGCGCGAAGTACACCGGGTTGGTTGCGCCGATGAGATGGAACCGCTGCCAGTCGGGATCGTTGCGGCGTTCGCCACCGACCGGGGCGAAGAAGCCCTTCGGCGTGGTGTCGGCGCCGATGACCAGTGCCACGTCACAGAACCCGGCGAGAATATGCGCGCGGGCGCTCTGCAGCGCCTGCGATCCACTGGCGCAGGCGGCGTAGCTCGAACTGACCGGAACGCCGTTCCAGCCCAGCTTCTGCGCGAACGTCGAGCCGGCGATGAAGCCCGGGTAGCCGTTGCGGATGGTGTCGGCGCCGGCCACCAGCTGGATCTGGCGCCAGTCCAGGCCCGCCTCGGCAAGGGCCGCGCGGGCGGCGACGACGCCGTACTCGGTGAAGTCGTTGCCCCACTTGCCCCACGGGTGCATGCCGGCACCCAGGATGTACACCGGATCCGGGCTCACACCAACCTCCACGCGTAGACGACCCGCTCGACGCCCTCGTCGTCGGTGTAGTGCGGGATCAGGGTCACTTCCATCTCGGCGCCCACCTTCAGGTCGGCGGCCAGCGTGCCGTCCACGACCTTGCCGAGCACGATCAGGCCTTCGTCGGCGAGTTCGACCGCGGCAACGGCGAACGGCTCGAACGGGTCTATGCCGGGTACGGCGGCGGCGGCGCGTACTGGTTCTCGGTGTAGCTCCACACCGTGCCCCGCCGCGACAGCGGGACGCTCTCCAGGACGTCGCCGTCACAGGCGGGGTGTGTCGGGCGGGAGTTGTTGGGCACGCGGCGGGACAATAGGCGGGGTGCCGCATCGTCTGCGGGCACTTGATCGCGGGCTGCGAGTCACTAGATGGGCGTCGAGGCCGGCAAAGTGGCGTCGTTGCCGATGACCTTTCCGGTGTAGGTGCCGTCGCCGGCTGCGGCGGGTCCGGTGACAGTTGCGGTCGGGGTGTGGTTGAAGAACGTCACCTGAATCGCGTGCAGCAACGCGGCCAACTGGGTGGCGATGGTCGACGACGAGGTGGTGCTCGAGGTCGCCGCCAGCGCAAAGGTCTTGGCTTGCGGGGTGACGGGCGAGGCGAGTGCGACGGTCGCCTCGACCTTGTCGTCGGCGGGTGGTGTGTTCGTCGGAGGCGTGTCGGTGCCGGTCGTTGCGGATTGTGATCCGGCCGAGGTGTCGGCGCCGGTTGAGGCGGTGCCCGTGGTGTCAGTGGCGTTTTTCGCGGAGGTGTCCTTCTGCTTCTTCGCAGCCGTGTGTGTCTTCGGCGCTTCCGGGCCGTTCGCGGCGTCAGGGGCATCGGCCGACGTGGCGTCGTCCGACGCTGCGGCAGGTTTGGTGTCCGATTTAGCAGACGGCTTATCCGCCGAATGCTTCCCTGACTTCTTCGTAGTGCCGTGCGGTGTCAGTGTGTTCGCCGATCCCGACGCGGATGCGTCCGAGGAGTTGCCCGCGCTCGCCGACGCCGATGCCGAATCGCCGGACCCGTCGGTGGCCGCGTTGGCGAGCCCGGATCCGCTGCCGAATGCCGCCGCACCCAGACCGAGGGTGATCGCACCCGCGCCCAACCGACATGTAAGCCTCGGGTGGCGCGCTCCTGGTGCGGTGCCGGCCCTTAGCGCGGTGAGCCTGCTTCGTCGAACGCTGGACCTGATACTTACCCGACATTGAGACCCCCGACCTGGAGTGTGGATTCTGCTCATGTACGTATCACGCGCTGTGGATTTTAGAAGAGCGTTTCAGAAAATATCGTGCACGTAAATGCAAATACAGCAAATTCACAGCCAGGCAGGGCGCGGAGTCGGCCCTTGGCTCGTCCGCTGTCGAGGATGGGCCGAGATGGGTGCTCTTGGACGGCGATTCAGGACGTCGCGGTCGGTGGATGGTTGCCGAGGGCGCCATGGCAACTGCGTCGAGGTTGCCCGGTCAGGACATGAGGACAGCCGGCGCCGCGACGGTGGTGGTGATTAGTTTGCCGACACCCCTCCGACCTGAATCGGGATCTGATTCGGGGTTGCTTGTCACAATTGCCAGGCGCCGGACGGCGATCTGCGGAATGGCCATCGGGATGTTGCAGAACTAGCAACGTCATGCCTTTGCACCCCTACCGTGGTTGGTCCCGATGTCTGCGGGCCTGCCTAGAGTGATACGGGTGAGCCCAGCCAAGACCGCGTCAGATCCCAAAACGGCAACCGGAAACGCCGACACGAAGCCGACACTGATGCTGCTGGACGGAAATTCGCTGGCCTTCCGCGCGTTCTACGCGCTGCCCGCCGAGAACTTCAAGACCAAAGGGGGCCTGACCACCAACGCGGTCTACGGATTCACCGCGATGTTGATCAACCTTCTGCGTGACGAGGGGCCGTCCCACATTGCTGCGGCGTTCGACGTGTCGCGCCAGACCTTCCGTCTCGAGCGCTATCCCGAATACAAAGCAGGCCGGTCGGCCACACCCGATGAATTCCGCGGTCAGATCGACATCACCAAGGAGGTGCTTGTCGCGCTGGGCATCACGGTGCTTGCGGAACAGGGCTTCGAGGCCGACGACATCATCGCCACCTTGGCCACCCAGGCCGAGAACGAGGGTTACCGCGTTCTGGTGGTCACCGGCGACCGTGACTCGCTGCAGTTGGTCAGCGACGACGTCACCGTGCTGTACCCGGTGAAGGGTGTCAGCGAACTCACGCGGTTCACCCCGGACGCGGTGCTGGCGAAGTACGGGCTGACGCCCAGGCAGTACCCCGATTTTGCCGCGTTGCGCGGCGACCCCAGCGACAACCTGCCCGGAATCCCGGGGGTGGGGGAGAAGACCGCCTCGAAGTGGATCGTCGAATACGGCTCATTGCAGGCCCTCGTCGACAACGTCGAGTCGGTCAAGGGCAAAGTCGGTGACTCCCTGCGCGCCAACCTGTCCAGCGTCGTCCTCAACCGTGAGCTCACCGATCTGGTCAAGGATGTGCCGTTGGCCCAGACACCGGACACCCTGCGGATGCAGCCGTGGGACCGCGACCAGATTCACCGGCTCTTCGACGACCTGGAGTTCCGGGTGCTGCGCGACCGGCTCTTCGACACCCTGGCCTCGACCGATCCCGAAGTCGACGAGGGCTTCGACGTGCGCGGCGGTGCGTTGGTGCCCGGCACCGTGGGCGCATGGCTCAGCGAACATGCCACTGACGGTCGCCGCGCGGGCGTGGCCGTGGTGGGGACCCACCTGGCGTTCGACGCGGACGCCACCGCCCTGGCGATCGCCGCCGCCGACGGTGACGGCTGTTACATCGACACCGCCACCCTGACGCCCGAGGACGAGGCGGCACTCGGCGAATGGCTGGCCGACGGCCGACAATCCCAAGGCCCTGCACGAGGCCAAGCTCGCGATGCACGATCTCGCGGGCCGGGGCTGGACGCTGGCCGGAGTCACCTCCGACACCGCGCTGGCGGCCTACCTGGTGCGGCCCGGGCAGCGCAGCTTCGCCCTCGATGACCTGTCGCTTCGCTACCTGCGTCGCGAACTGCGCGCGGATACTCCTGAGCAGCAACAGCTTTCGCTACTCGATGACGACGAGGGCGTCGACGACCAGGCGGTGCAGACCCTGATCCTGCGGGCCCGGGCGGTCATCGACCTCGCCGACGCGCTCGACGAGGAGTTGGCGCGCATCGACTCGTCGGCGCTGCTGGGCGAGATGGAACTGCCGGTGCAAACGGCGCTGGCCGGCATGGAGTCCATCGGCATCGCCGTCGACCTCGACATGCTCACCGAGTTGCAGAGCAAATTCGGCAACGAGATCCGGGACGCGGCCGAGGCCGCCTACGCGGTGATCGGCAAGCAGATCAATCTCGGCTCGCCCAAACAGCTTCAGGTGGTGCTGTTCGACGAGTTGGAGATGCCGAAGACCAAGAAGACCAAGACCGGCTACACCACCGATGCCGACGCGCTGCAGTCGCTGTTCGACAAGACCGGGCATCCGTTCCTGCAGCACCTGCTGGTGCACCGCGACGTCACGCGGCTCAAGGTCACCGTCGACGGGCTGCTGGCGGCGGTCGCCGCCGATGCCCGCATCCACACCACGTTCAACCAGACCATCGCCGCCACGGGCCGGCTCTCGTCGACGGAGCCGAACCTGCAGAACATCCCGATTCGCACCGACGCCGGCCGGCAGATCCGCGACGGATTCGTGGTCGGCGACGGCTATGCCGAGTTGATGACCGCCGACTACAGCCAGATCGAGATGCGGATCATGGCGCACCTGTCGCGGGACGAAGGTCTGATCGAGGCGTTCAACACCGGCGAAGATCTGCACTCGTTCGTCGCGTCGCGGGCGTTCGGCGTCGAGATCGCCGACGTCACACGCCGAACTGCGCCGTCGGGTCAAGGCGATGTCCTATGGCCTGGCCTACGGGCTGTCGGCCTACGGCCTGGCCGCACAGCTCAAGATCTCCACCGAAGAGGCCAAGGGGCAGATGGACCAGTACTTCGCCCGGTTCGGCGGGGTACGCGACTACCTGCAGTCCGTCGTCGACCAGGCCCGCAAGGACGGCTACACCTCGACGGTGCTGGGCCGCCGGCGTTACCTGCCGGAGTTGGACAGCAGCAACCGCAATGTCCGCGAGGCCGCCGAACGCGCGGCACTCAACGCGCCCATCCAGGGCAGCGCCGCCGACATCATCAAGGTGGCGATGATCAACGTGGACAAGGCATTACGGGACGCGAAGCTGAAATCGCGGATGCTGCTCCAGGTGCACGACGAACTGCTGCTCGAAGTCGCCGACGGCGAACGCGAACAGGTCGAGGCGTTGGTGCGCGACAAGATGGGCGGCGCCTACCCGCTCGATGTGCCGCTGGAGGTGTCGGTCGGGATACGGCCGCAGCTGGGACGCCGCCGCACACTAGTCAGCGCTCGCAACGCGGCGTAGTGTCCCGGTTAGCTGGCTAACAGCTGTGAGGATGCTGAGACCACGGGGGGTCTTATGTACACCGGCGCGCACGTTCAGAATCGACCGAATCAGCCGGCGTTCATCATGGCGTCGACCGGCGAGGCCGTGACGTATGCCGAACTCGATGCGCGGTCCAACCGCCTCGCGCACTACCTCCGCAGTCTCGGGCTCAAGCGCCTGGATCACTACTCGATATTCATGGAGAACAACGCGCGGTACCTCGAATGCTGCGGGGCCGGCGAGCGATCCGGGCTGTACTTCACCTGCATCAACTCGTTCCTGACGCCCGACGAGGTCGCCTACATCGTCAACAACAGCGAGTCCAGGGTGCTGATCTTCTCGCAGGAGAAGCGCGCGGTGGCCATCGAGGCGCTGAAGCAGTGCCCGAATATCGAGGTGGCGCTGGTCGTCGATGGGCCGGGTGACGGCGTGCGAATCCTCAACCTGGACGAGGCGACGAAGGGTCTGCCGGACACGCCAATCCCGGACGAATCGCTCGGCACGGCGATGCTGTATTCGTCGGGAACGACGGGCAGGCCGAAAGGCATCGTGCGGCCGCTACCGGATTGGCCGCCGGGGCACCAGCTACCTCTCCTCGAGTTCGTGTCCAAGCTGTGGCGGTACCGCGAGGACATGACCTACCTCTCCCCGGCGCCGCTGTATCACTCGGCGCCGCATTACGCGGTCGGCGCCACCATCCGGATCGGCGGTACCGCCGTCATCATGGAGCACTTCGAACCGAAGCTTTACCTGCAGCTCGTGCAGAAGTACCGACCGAGCCACACCCAATTGGTGCCGACGATGTTCTGGCGGATGCTGAAGCTGCCCAACGAAATCCGCGCGAAGTACGACGTGTCGTCGCTCGAGACCGCGATCCACGCCGCTGCACCCTGCCCCGTGCAGGTCAAGCAGCAGATGATCGAATGGTGGGGGCCGATCCTGCTCGAGTACTACAGCGCCACCGAGGGCCTGGGCTTCACCGCCTGCGACTCCGAGGAGTGGCTCGGCCACCCCGGCACCGTCGGCAAGGTGGTACTCGGAAAGCTGCACGTGCTGGACGAGGACATGCGGCCCGCCGCGAAGGGCGAGCCGGGGACACTGTGGTTCGAGGCGGGCGGCAAGTTCTCCTACTTCAACGATCCGGTCAAGACCGCAGAAGGTCGCTCGCCCGACGGCACCATGACCACCGTCGGAGACGTCGGCTACGTCGACGCCGACGGTTACCTGTACCTCACCGACCGCTCGACGTTCATGATCATCTCCGGCGGCGTCAACATCTACCCGCAGGAATGCGAAAACCTGCTGATCACCCACCCGAAGGTGGCCGACGCCGCGGTGTTCGGCGTGCCGAACGAGGATCTGGGCGAAGAGGTCAAGGCCGTGGTGCAGCCGATGCCTGACGTCGCGCCCGGGCCGGAGTTCGCCGATGAGCTGCTTGCGTTCTGCGCCGCGCAGCTCTCGCGCCAGAAAGTCCCTCGCTCAATCGATTTCGAGGCCGAGCTGCCGCGCCTGCCGACCGGCAAGCTCTACAAGCGCCAGCTGCGCGACCGCTACTGGGATGAGCACAAGAGCCGGATCCCGCACTAGTTCACGAAGACCCCGTCGCGCGGTAGCCGGCCAGTCCCTCCAGGGCGGGCGCTGCCACCGCGCGCGCCGCGTACACCGCCTGCGCCTCGTCGTTCAGCAGGGCGTACAACCGATCGTCGCCGAAGCCGCGGTCGATGCGATCCCGGACGAACGCCAGCTCGACGACCTGTGCCGCGAAGCTCTTGACGGTCTTGCCGGCGGCCCGCCCCCCGAACCGCGACGCCGTGTCGATTGCCTGCTTCCGACTACCGATCGAACCCAGCCAGGCGGCCTCGTTGGGGGCCACCACACCGGCCGCGACCATCCCGGGCAGTTTGGCCGCGACGACCGTCTGCTCGTGGCGGCGACTGCGGACAGCGAGGGTGATCGCCAGGGCGAATATCGGCACCATCCACACCACATAGACACCCAGATAGGTCTCGAAGCCGAACAACGCCGAGCCGTTCCACAGCCCGTGCATCAGGACCGCGCCCGCGTATCCGAGCAGGATGAGGCCGACCTTGGCGAGCACATTGCGATGCTGCAGGGCGAAATACACCCCGATGCCGGTGAACGTCGTGAACAGCGGGTGCGCGAAGGGCGCCATGACGAGTCGCAGCGCGGCGGTGACCAGCGACGCGCCGAGGGATTCGGCGTTGGCGATGTAGAAGATGTCTTCGATCCAGGCGAAACCGGCCGCCACCAGGCCCGCGTAGACCAGGCAGTCGGTGAGCGAATTGAGCTCGTTACGACGTCGGCCGGTTATCATGATCAGCAGAAACAGGCCTTTTGCCGCCTCCTCGATCAACGGGGCGCCGATGGCGAGGGTAAACGGGCTGGAATCGGAATCAACGGTGGTGGCAGGGTTGACCACCGACTCGGTGAGGACCTCGAGGACGACCGAGAGCAGCACCGCGACCGACGCCCCCCACAGGAAGGCGAACACCAGAAGCCGGGGCGGCTCGGGCTCCCACCGGTCCAGCCACAGGTAGCAGAGCAGAACCACGGTCATCGCGATGGTCGTGAGGACGAACCCGACGGCCGCGCCGACGGGGTTGACTGTGGTGATCAGGATCAAGATCAACCCGACGAGTGTGCCGAGTGCGATGATCACGCCCAGCGGTGCTCCGACTTTGCGGATCTTCCTGGGCAACGAGGCCATGGCGGGGAGATTGGGGTGGGCCACGACAGCAGCGTAACGGTGCGGCGGCACCCGAGTTTGTCCAGCGTGTGCCCAGTCGAGTAGTCTCGTCCGGTACCCGTGTGCACATGTTCGCGGGCACGAAACGGGGTCCATCCCCGATGAATAAAATTCCATCCCTACGAGTAGACCTGTCCGGAGCAACCCAACAATATGCCAAGTCCCGTCGCCACCTCGCCGCAAGTAGCCGTCAACGACATCGGCTCGGCCGAGGATTTTCTCGCTGCCATCGACAAGACCATCAAATACTTCAACGATGGCGACATCGTCGAAGGGACCATCGTCAAGGTTGACCGTGACGAAGTCTTGCTCGACATCGGCTACAAGACCGAAGGTGTCATTCCTTCCCGCGAACTCTCCATCAAGCACGACGTCGACCCCAATGAGGTTGTGTCCGTCGGCGATGAGGTCGAGGCTCTCGTTCTCACCAAGGAGGACAAAGAAGGCCGGCTGATCCTGTCCAAGAAGCGTGCGCAGTACGAGCGCGCCTGGGGCACGATCGAAGAACTCAAGGAGAAGGACGAGGCCGTCAAGGGCACCGTCATCGAGGTCGTCAAGGGCGGCCTGATCCTCGACATCGGCCTGCGCGGCTTCCTGCCCGCGTCGCTGGTGGAGATGCGCCGGGTCCGCGATCTGCAGCCGTACATCGGCAAGGAGATCGAGGCCAAGATCATCGAGCTCGACAAGAACCGCAACAACGTGGTGCTGAGCCGCCGCGCCTGGCTGGAGCAGACGCAGTCCGAGGTGCGCAGCGAGTTCCTCAACCAGCTGCAGAAGGGCGCCATCCGCAAGGGTGTCGTGTCCTCGATCGTCAACTTCGGCGCGTTCGTCGATCTCGGCGGTGTCGACGGTCTGGTGCACGTCTCCGAGCTGTCCTGGAAGCACATCGACCATCCGTCCGAGGTCGTGCAGGTGGGCGACGAGGTCACCGTCGAGGTGCTCGACGTCGACATGGACCGCGAGCGGGTTTCGTTGTCGCTCAAGGCCACTCAGGAAGATCCGTGGCGTCACTTCGCCCGCACCCATGCCATCGGGCAGATCGTGCCGGGCAAGGTCACCAAGCTTGTCCCGTTCGGCGCGTTCGTCCGTGTCGAGGAGGGCATCGAGGGCCTGGTGCACATCTCCGAGCTGGCTGAGCGCCACGTCGAGGTGCCCGACCAGGTCGTGGCCGTCGGCGACGACGCCATGGTCAAGGTCATCGACATCGACCTCGAGCGGCGCCGGATCTCGCTGAGCCTCAAGCAGGCCAACGAGGACTACACCGAGGAGTTCGACCCGTCGAAGTACGGCATGGCCGACAGCTACGACGACCAGGGCAACTACATCTTCCCCGAGGGCTTCGATTCCGAGACCAACGAGTGGCTCGAGGGCTTCGACACGCAGCGCCACGAGTGGGAGGCCCGCTACGGCGAGGCCGAGCGCCGGCACAAGATGCATACCGCGCAGATGGAGAAGTTCGCGGCCGCCGAGGCCGAGGAGGCCGCCCGACCCTCGTCTTCGGCGAACGGCTCGTCCCGGTCGGAGGAGTCGGCCGGCGGTTCGCTCGCGAGCGACGCCCAGCTGGCTGCTCTGCGGGAGAAGCTGGCCGGCAGCGCCTAACAGCAGTTCGCACGATGAACGTCCCGGCTCACTTCGAGCCGGGGCGTTTGTCGTTTCCGGCCACTGACAGACTGTCCGCATGCTGCGAATCGGTTTGACGGGCGGTATCGGCGCCGGGAAGTCCACTGTCTCGGCCACTTTCAGCGAATGCGGAGGCATCGTCGTCGACGGCGACGTCATTGCCCGCGAAGTCGTCGAACCGGGTACCGATGGACTCGCCAAGCTCGTCGACGCGTTCGGCGAGCACATCCTGCTGCCCGATGGTGCGCTCAACCGCCCGGCGCTGGCCGCGGTGGCATTCAGCGACGACGACAAACGCGCGACCCTCAACGGCATCGTGCACCCTCTGGTCGCCCACCGGCGCTCCGAGTTGATCGCGGCCGCCGCTGAGGATGCCGTCATCGTCGAGGACATCCCGCTGTTGGTCGAGTCCCAGATGGCCCCGATGTTCCCGCTGGTCGTGATCGTGCACGCCGACGAGGATCTTCGCGTCAGGCGACTCATCGAGTACCGGGGTTTCAGCGAGCAGGATGCGCGCGCTCGGATCGCGGCGCAGGCAGGCGAGGAACAGCGCCGCGCGGTCGCCGACGTCTGGCTGGACAACTCGGGCACCGCGGGTGAACTGACGCAGCGCGCCCGCGACCTGTGGTACCGGCGCATCCTTCCGTTCGCGCACAACGTACAGGCCCGGCGGCCCGCGGCCGGCACACCACGGCTGGTGCCCGCCGATCCGTCCTGGCCCGATGAAGCACGGCGGATCGTGGCCCGGTTGAACACCGCGTGCGGGCACCGGGCAATCCGCATCGACCACATCGGTTCGACAGCGGTGCCCGGCCTGGATGCCAAGGACGTCATCGACATTCAGGTCACGGTCGACTCGCTGGACACCGCCGACGACCTTGCCGACGCCCTACTGACCGCCGGCTATCCGCGAGTCACGGCAATCACCGAGGACGTGCCGAAACCCGACGGCCGCAGCGCCGTCGCCGCGTTCGACCACACCGATGATCCGACGTTCTGGCACAAGCGATTTCACGCCTCAGCCGACCCCGGCCGGCCGACGAACGTCCACCTGCGGGTCGACGGCTGGCCCAATCAGCAGTTTCCGCTGTTGTTCACCGACTGGCTGATCGCCAATCCCGGTGTGCAGGCCGATTACCTGGCGGCCAAGCGCGCAGCGGAGGCGCAGGGGCATCCCGACACCGGGTCCTATGCCGACGCGAAGGAACCGTGGTTCCTCGACGCGTACCGGCGGGCGTGGGAGTGGGCGTATGCGACGGGCTGGGGGCCTTAGCCGACAATTCGGCTCAAGAGACCGGTTCGCCGGCCGGCGTGCTCACCGGAGCGGTGTTGACGACATTCCCGGGGCCGGCCACACCGTTGATCAACGGTGCTCCGCAGAGCAATTTGCCGTAGTCGGGGTCATCGTCTGCGGGCGTGAGGCGGGGGCGGATGAACTGGTCGGCCTGGGCCACCGTCGCGTCGTCGACGAGGATCTCGCAATGCAGGTTGGCCGAGTAGGGCCACTGGACCGATACCTGCATTCCGGCCAGCTTCGGATCGGACAACACGGCCTGGGCTTCGAAGATCCGGCCCGGCAGCATCGTCGGATCCGCGCTCTGCACCTGGGTGTCGTTGATCTTGTACGTGATCAGTGCACCGCGGGCCACACCGTCCACGCGTGCGCGGTAGGTGACGTTGTGCATTTCCTGCTCAGTCGGCGCCACAGGGGTGGGATCCGGCTGTGGATCCGGGTCGGCCCATGCCGTCGCCGGGGCCAATTGCGCGCTTCCGAGCACCAGCAACGCCATGGCGGCTGCTTGTGCAGGTGGCTTCATATTCGCTGACACTAGCGTCTATCGCCAGGACAACGCCATCCCGTTACTGCCCAGCCAGGCCTGCAGGTCATGGTCGTGCGCGGCCAGTCCGTCGATCGCCGCAACGGCACAGTGGATGGCCTGTTCCGCGGTTTCCGGTGACAGCAGCCCCATCTGAAGGGCCTCCAGCAATTCGTCGACATCGACGAGTTCGGTGCGCTGACCCGTGTGTACGACCAGGTCGATGTAGTGATCCTCGGTGCGCCACATACCCCGGTCATCCACGGTGACATCACCGACGTCGAGGTAGAAATCCTGATCGCGCTCGTGGCCCGGGTTCCAGTGGAAGATGTTGGCCCGCAGGCCCAAGGTGGGCAGCAACCACGATTCGAGGTAGTGGAACTGGGCACGACCGGGCGTCGGGCGGGCCATGTAGAGCCCCCACGGCTCGCGGGTATAGACATCCACCGCCCGGACGATGCCTTTGGGATCGGTGTTGGTGCGGGTGGTCAGGTCGAAGATCTCGCGTTTGGGTGGGTGGATGCAGACCAGTTTAGGGGGCTGCTACGCGGGGACGCGCATGAAGTGCTGGTTGGTCTTCGGGAACTCGAAGGTGGCGCCGACGCCGGGACCGTGCTTCTCCCACGGTGCGGTACGAGCCGATCGGTAATTGCAGAAGAAGGTGACAGGGCCGCCGGAAGTGGCGATCACCTTGGCGATCGCAGCGTCGTCGGGATGGGCGAAATTGTCGCCGTTGGTGGAGATGAGGAATCGCCGGCAGTCGATCAGCGCCAGCATCGCCGTCGACAGGTTGGCGTTGCTCCCGTGATGCGACAGCTTGACGAGGTCGATGCGCGGTCGCGCCTCGCCGACTTGCTTCGCGTAGCGCTTCAACGCCTCGGTCAGCACCGGCGCATGTGCGTCGGCGCCGAAGAGCACCCGCTTGTCGTCGTATTCGAGGATGAAGGCGATACTCGAGCCGTTCGCCGCCGAGCTGTCGGTGGCGTTCTCGGCGGCGAGTCGTTTGATCGCGGCGTGGTCGAGCGGATCCGGCAGCGGGTCGGCCGTGCGGTCGCGTGGCTTCGGGCTCGTGGTATGGCCGAAGTCGCCGGCACCGGCCACGATGCGCGCCTTCGTCGACAGCTTCTTTCCACGTCTTCGCCATCGTCTTCAGCTTCGGGCCAGTCGGCGACAGCAGCACCACGCGCGCGTTCCCCGGGAGGTCGATGCGGGGGAGGTCGCCCGTACTCGGTACGACGACCGGTCCGCCGACGTCGTCGGACTCTTCGGGGTGAACCCCTGATTCCACCGAAAGCGGCCCCCGACGATGCGATTGGTGAGCTGCTCGCCGTTGACCGGGCCGAGCACGTTGCCGCCCCTCTCGCAATGGACGAAGCCGTTGAACCACACGTGGTCGATCCGGTGCTTGAGGTCCGGGTCGTCGAGCAGAGCGATCGCGCCCCCGATGTGGTCCTCGTCGACATGCGTGACGACGAATACCTCGTAGCGGTCCCTGCGCCTGCGTATCAGCTCCTTGCGCACGCCATCCCAGGCGTGGAACGTGCCGACGTCGATGAGCAGCTGGTGTGGTTCGATCTTGGTGCCGTACTCCACCACCAGCGCATCGCCGTGCCCACCGGGGAGCATCTCCACCGCGAACATCACGCAACTACTTTCGTGTCCATCTCGCCGTGCGAGACGAGCAGGAGGCCGATCGGCCGCTTCTCGTCGATGAGCGACCGGCGCGCCGCCGCCACCGCATCCCCGACGCTCGCATCCTGGCCGGCCAGATCATTCGAGGGCGCGGAGCAGGTGCGTCGTCGCTGCGGCGCCGTGCGGGCCGACGATCATCGAGAGCGTGCCCACGACGGCCCCGGCGCCCTTCGCGGTCAGCGTGCCTGGCAGATGACCCGAACGGATCGCCCAGTCGCGGCGGACGCGCAGGCGATGAGGAGCACAAGCGGACGGGGGCTGCCGTCGGCGCGCAGCTCCGAACGTCGAGATGGCCGAGCGGGCGAGCACGGATTTCTTGCCGATGTAGAGGTTGGTGCCGCCGCCTTCCAGTGTGGCCGAGCACGACCAGAAGGTTCGGCGTCGTCGCGCTTGACGGCCTTGCGCCACGCCGTCCAGCTCGTGACGCGGGATGACCTTTGCAAACCGGCTCTGCGCGGCTGCGAGCACGCTGGCAGTCGGGAGCGGATCCGAGGCGCCGTCATCGGCGATCACTGTCGCTCCGTACAGCACCGACGACGCGGAGATCGTGCGTGGTCCACGGCTGTGCCGCCTTCTTCCTGTCCTCGCGCCATGCACGGTGCGCGCGATCGAGCGGTGGAGCCCCCAGAACGCATACGGGCACACCCGTTTGGACGACGCTTTGTCGCACGGCGTGACCGGGCGGCGGAGGGTTCGCGACGTGGTCGCGCTTGCACAGCGTGGCGCCGTTCGAGTGGTGCGGGTCCGGCGTAGACGAGCTCGAGCGGCAGGACGCGAGTGTCGCGGTTGACATCGACGTTGATGCTCTGCGCGTCGCCGATGTCGAGCGGCTCCAGGAGCGTGCCGAGTTCGGTACCGATGCGGGCGAGCGTGATGAGGAGCTCGAACGCCCTTCGTCGTCGTCGAAAGAATCGGGCGCCGCCCGGCACTCCGAGGACGCGCGACACCCGCTCCTCGATCCTGTCGAGCATCTCCTGCACACTCTGTGATCAGCACCTTGGCATCGCTGCCGCGGCGCTCGAGGTCGGCGCCAGTGCCGTCGAGCGTGACGTCGACCGGCCGCAGTTCGTCGGTGGGCTCGTCGGGGCCGGACAACACGAACGTCGTCGAGGGTGGGCCGTTCGCCCGGCACGGCTACGGCGCGCACGGGCGACTCATAGGTCGCGGCTTGGAGTCGGCTTGCCCTTGTAGAGCAATCGGATCTCGATGCTCACCACATCACCTTCAGTCGGGTGTGGTGAACGGGAACACCGCCCAGGTGCTCGGCTTGGACAACTTCTCCCTCGAGATGGAGATCGTCTGCGATGGCGGCTGTTGCTCCCAGACGTCGCCTGCGGACGACCACCTCGAGCTTGACCGTCGGCCCCGTCGCCCGGAAGCGCCGGGGCCGGCTTGTCGGCGCCGACGTCGCCGCGCTCGGGGATAGCGACCCGGACGGCGAATTTCAGCGCTCGTTTCGGCGGCAGGATCGACTCCACCACGGTGTCGCCGTCCTACACCCGCGCAACCAGTCGCCGTGGCTCGGGCGGCTTCTCAACGTTTCGGTACTTCTTCCTGCCTCCTCATCCAAAGGGGGCGCCATGGGTAGTGCCGGGACGAACGCCACCGGGTCGCCACCTTGCGTGCGGACGCTGCGCACCTCGATCAGTCACCTCCATCGCGCCACCGCTCTCGTGGCCCCAGTCCCAGTCGGTCGAACTCGTCGAGCAAAGGCGAGAGTTGCGGAAAGTCGGGACGCCACCGCGGCGAACCAGCGGGCCGAGGCCGTGATGTCCATCCCGTAGCGCGGTCCGGCGATGAGCGCGTCGACGCCGCGATCGGATGATGCTTTCGACCGCGGCGTCGACGGGGACGTCATGGGCCATCTCTTCGAAGAACGGCGATCCACCATTGGCTCGGTGGCCCGTCCACGGCGATGGCGATTGCGGGCTCGATCCGCCTGTCGAGCTCTGTCAGATGTTGCTCGACCGGTCCATCGCCGACGACGATCACGCAGGCGGACTCGCCGAGTCGTTGCGCGACGTCAGCCGGGAGACTCGACAGCTCGGTGGCGCTGACGAATGGCGATGTCGTAGGACGCGTCGCGGCGTCGAACACCTCAGCGTCGAACAGCGGCGGGTAGTACTGGGTGAGCCTCACCGTCGCCAGCCACTCTTCGGTGACTGGCCCGGCAACGACACCCACCCGGAATGGCCATCGCCACCAGAACGGGCGCAGCCGACCGCGCGAGTCGAGGGAGGGCACGATCGTCAACCCGTCGACCTCGCCGATCGCCCGCAGTCGCCTGACGTCCTCTGGGCTGTCGACGCGCACGCGAAGGTAGTTGTGAATCCAGGGTTCGGGCGGTGGGAGTAGCGGTGGGAGTGCGGCCGACCATGCGGTCTCGAGCAGCTGTGCCTCATCCGGTGTGACATCGTCGCGTGGGGACCACCGCACAAGGTGCTCGCCGTAGGCGACATCACCCCGGAGCTCGGGTGGCAGGTCGGCCGAGAGCCAGACCGAGGTGGGATGTAGGAGACGGCGGAGCTCGTCGGTCGCCTGGGCGATCACACTGCCGCGATCGGGCCAGGGGTGGTCCGTGAGGATTAGCCCGGCGGCGAGCTCGACACGCGGGTTCACGACACGTCCAACAAGTACGCCAGCGACCTACAGATATGCGCCATCCGTGTCCCCCCGATGTCGATCCAGGTCACAGTATGCGGCGCGATCGACGAGTTGGGGAAGCGCCACTCCGTGTGGACGAGGCGAGTCGCCCGGTATCCGCGGACCGCACCTGTCGGTGGCCCCACCTACTCTGATTACATGGCTTTCGCTACCGAGCACCCTGTGGTCGCGCACTCCGAGTACCGCGCGGTGGACGACGTGGTGCGCACCGGCGCGCAGTTCGAGGTCGTCAGTGAATTCGAGCCGGCCGGCGATCAGCCCGCCGCCATCGACGAGCTCGAACGCCGGATCCGGACGGGGGAGAAGGACATCGTCCTGCTCGGCGCCACCGGTACCGGTAAGTCCGCGACCACCGCATGGCTCATCGAGCGGCTGCAGCGGCCCACGCTGGTGATGGCACCCAACAAGACGCTGGCCGCACAGCTGGCCAATGAACTGCGGGAGATGTTGCCGCACAACGCTGTCGAGTACTTCGTCTCGTACTACGACTACTACCAGCCCGAGGCGTATATCGCGCAGACCGACACCTACATCGAGAAAGACAGCTCGATCAACGACGACGTCGAGCGGCTTCGGCACTCTGCCACGTCCAGCCTGCTGTCCCGGCGCGACGTCGTCGTCGTCGCATCCGTGTCGTGCATCTACGGACTGGGCACCCCGCAGTCGTATATGGACCGCTCGGTGGAGCTCAACGTCGGCGACGACGTGCCCCGTGACGGTCTGCTGCGACTGCTCGTCGACGTGCAGTACACCCGCAACGACATGTCCTTCACCCGCGGCTCGTTCCGGGTGCGCGGTGACACCGTCGAGATCATCCCGTCCTACGAGGAACTCGCGGTCCGCATCGAGTACTTCGGCGACGAGATCGAAGCGCTGTATTACATGCATCCGCTCACCGGTGACGTGGTGCGCAAGGTGGATTCACTGCGGGTCTTTCCCGCCACCCACTATGTGGCGGGCCCGGAGCGGATGGCGAATGCGATTTCGACCATCGAACAGGAACTCGAGGAGCGGCTGGCCGAACTGGAAGGTCAGGGCAAGCTCCTGGAGGCGCAGCGGCTGCGCATGCGCACCAACTACGACGTCGAGATGATGCGTCAGGTCGGCTTCTGCTCCGGCATCGAGAACTACTCACGTCATATCGACGCCCGCCCGGCGGGTTCGGCGCCCGCGACGCTGCTGGACTATTTTCCCGAAGACTTCCTGATGGTCATCGACGAATCGCACGTCACCGTGCCGCAGATCGGCGGCATGTACGAGGGTGACATGTCGCGCAAACGCAATCTGGTCGACTTCGGTTTCCGGCTGCCGTCCGCCGTCGACAACCGCCCGCTGACGTGGGAGGAGTTCGCCGACCGGATCGGCCAGACGGTGTATCTGTCGGCGACGCCCGGGCCCTACGAGCTCAGCCAGGCCGGCGGTGAGTTCGTGGAGCAGGTCATTCGTCCGACCGGGCTGGTGGATCCCCAGGTGATCGTCAAACCGACCAAGGGGCAGATCGACGACCTGATCGGGGAGATCCGCGCGAGAGCCGAACGCGATGAGCGTGTGCTGGTGACCACCCTGACCAAGAAGATGTCCGAGGACCTCACCGATTATCTGCTCGAGATGGGGATCCGGGTGCGCTACCTGCACTCCGAGGTGGACACGTTGCGACGGGTCGAACTGCTACGCCAGTTGCGCCTCGGTGACTATGACGTCCTGGTGGGCATCAACCTGCTGCGCGAGGGCCTCGACCTGCCCGAGGTGTCGCTGGTGTCCATCCTCGACGCCGACAAGGAAGGGTTCCTGCGGTCGCCGCGCAGCCTGATCCAGACCATCGGGCGCGCCGCGCGCAACGTCTCCGGCGAAGTGCACATGTACGCCGACACCATGACCGACTCGATGAAACAGGCCATCGACGAGACCGAGCGCCGTCGCGCCAAACAGGTCGCCTACAACGAGGAACACGGCATCGACCCGCAACCGCTGCGCAAGAAGATCGCCGACATCCTCGATCAGGTGTACCGCGAGGCCGACGACACCGAGTCCGTGGCGATCGGGGGGTCCGGGCGAAACGCCTCGCGCGGCCGCCGGGCGCAGGGCGAGCCGGGTCGTTCGGTCAGCGCCGGGGTGTTCGAGGGCCGTGACACGTCCAGCATGCCCCGTGCCGAACTCGCCGACCTCATCAAAGACATGACCGAGCAGATGATGACGGCGGCGCGCGACCTGCAGTTCGAGCTGGCGGCACGCATCCGCGACGAGATCGCCGATCTCAAGAAGGAACTGCGCGGCATGGACGCCGCCGGGCTCAAATAACCGTTGATCTCAACCGGGGTTGAGCCCCTACGGTGATGGAGTGACCGAGACGCCGGCGACCCGGGTAGGTAGCTGGGGAGACCTGCTGGGCCCGAAGTACCTGGGCACCTCCACCGTGCTCGCCGGTGGTGTCGGGCTGTACGCGACCAACGAGTTCCTGACCATCAGCCTGCTGCCCAGCGCGGTGGCCGACATCGGTGGCCAGCGGCTGTACGCCTGGGTCACCACCGTGTACCTGGTGGCTTCGGTGGTTGCGGCGACGACCGTCAGCGCGCTGCTGGCGCGGTTCGGTCCGCGGTCGGCGTATCTCATGGGCGCCGCGGTGTTCGGGTTGGGCAGTGTCGTGTGCGCGCTGGCACCGACCATGGAAGTGCTGTTGGCCGGGCGCGTGGTGCAGGGCGGCGCGGGCGGGTTGCTCGCCGGACTCGGCTACGCCGTCATCAATTCCGCTCTGCCGCAATGGTTGTGGACGAGGGCCTCGGCGCTGGTGTCGGCGATGTGGGGCGTCGGAACGTTGGTCGGTCCGGCCGCCGGCGGCCTGTTCGCCCAATTCGGCATGTGGCGCTGGGCATTCGGCGCGCTCGCAATCCTCACTGCCGCGATCGCGGCTCTGGTGCCGCTCGCGCTGCCGGGTCGTGCGGGCGCGCCGGCCGATGCGCGCTGGAACATCCCTGTCTGGTCGCTCCTGCTTCTGGGCGGCGCGGCCATGATGGTCAGTGTCGCCGGGATCCCGCGCAATGCCGGCGCCACGGTGGCACTGCTTGCCGGTGGCGTGCTACTGGTCGTGGTGTTCCTGCGGGTGGACCGGCGCGGCGGGCCATCGGTGCTGCCGCCCAGCGCTTTCCGGCCCGGGCCGTTGAAGTGGATCTACCTGACGCTGGGCCTGCTGATGGCCGCGACGATGGCCGATATGTACGTGCCGCTGTTCGGTCAACGGTTGGCTCACCTCGTGCCCGTCGTCGCCGGCTTCCTCGGCGTGGCACTGTCGATTGGCTGGACGTCCAGCGAGATCCTCAGCGCCTCGGTGGGCAGAACCCGCGTGGTCGTGCGCATCGTGGCGGTCGCCCCGTTGGTGATGGCGCTCGGACTGGCGCTGGCGGCCGTCACTCAGTTCGACGACGCTTCACCACGATTGGTGGCCGTGTGGGCGCTGGCGCTGTTCATCACCGGTTGCGGTGTCGGCATGGCCTGGCCGCACCTGTCGGCCTGGGCGATGGGCAGCGTTGACGATCCCGCCGAGGGCGGCACCGCCGCGGCGGCCATCAACACCGTGCAACTGATGTGCGGGGCGTTCGGGGCCGGACTTGCCGGCGTCGTCGTGAACATGTCCGATCGGGGCGACGCGAACGCGGCGCGGTGGATGTTCGGCGTGTTCGCCGTGATAGCGGCGTTGGGGTGCATTGCCTCGTACCGATCCGGACGCGGGCAGGAGTGACTGTCTCGGGGCTGCGATCACGGCGATCCGAATACTGTGCGGGCCCACTGTCGAATGGCACAGTCGTCCTCAGCGCGGGTGTGGCCGAGCGGATAGGCACCGGCCTGCAAAGCCGTTAACGCGGGTTCGAATCCCGCCACTCGCTCCGAATCAGACGCGCCGTCCGACGGTGTCGCGGATCAGCAGTCCCAGGGCCCAGCCCACGATGGACAGCACGATCGCACCCCAGATCGCCGTCCACCAGAAGTGGTCGATGTCCAGGCCCCAGTGGGTGACATGCCGGGTGATCCACGAGGTGATCCACAGCATGAATGCATTGATGACGATGTGGATCAGGCCGAGCGTGAGGATGTAGAGCGGAATCGCCAGGATCTGGACGATGGGCTTGATGAAGGCGTTCACCAAGCCGAAGATCACGGCGACCACCAGGATGATGCCGATCTTCTGCAGCGTGTTGTCGCCACCGACGAAAAATATGCCGGGCACGACGAGCGTGACGACCCAGAGTGCAAAGCCGGTCAGCGCGGTGCGAATGAGAAACGGACCCATGGCGACGATCTTGACACGCAGTCGTCGCGAAAGGACTCGCCGTATCCAGAAAGCGTCTGCTCGGATACCGAATTGGTGACCTGGGCGTGACAGAATCCTGCGCGCCGTAGAAAGTAATTGCCGAGAACGAATTGCAGACCCGCCCTCGGACTGGCGGCGCGGACGAGTCTTGTTGCCGGGCAGGTGATTTCCATCCGCGGCCGGTAGTGTGACGGCGACGACACCGTGTTACCCGATGAGCGCGGCGTCGCCGCCACCGCGCGCTGTCGGCAACGTCACGAACGTGTGCTTAATCGCTGGTGACGGCGCAAACTAGCAGGTGACCGCGACGACTGTGTCGCGATTTGAGCCCATCGCCGTGTGGCGACGGGTTACTGTCTCGGTTGACGCGGGATAGACACCGAACTTTGGGAGGGCATGGATGAGCAGCTACAAGACCGTGGTCGTCGGAACGGACGGCTCAGACTCGTCGCTGCGTGCCGTCGACCGGGCGGGCGCGCTCGCCTCGGGACCGGATGCGAAATTGGTCATCGCTACGGCGTACTTCCCCTCGTCGGACGACTCCCGCGCCGCCGACGTGCTCAAGGACGAGGGCTACAAGCTGTCCGGCAACGCCCCGATCTACGCGATCCTGCGCGAGGCCAAGGACCGCGCCAAGGCCGCCGGAGCCAACACCATTGAGGAGAAAGCGGTCGTGGGCGCCCCGGTCGACGCGCTCGTCGACCTCGCCGAAGAGGTCAAGGCGGACTTGCTGGTGGTCGGAAACGTCGGACTCAGCACCATCGCCGGACGGCTGCTCGGTTCCGTGCCCGCCAACGTCTCCCGGCGTTCGAAGGTCGATGTACTGATCGTGCACACGACCTGACCCGACCGCCCGCCCCGACGGCCCGGGCAGTGCCGCACCGTATCTGCGACTAGTGGTGCCACCGCGACCAAGCGGCCTGCTTGGTGGTGCCGGCCAGACCGGCGACACCACCCCACGACTGTGCCTCGGCCAGGGTCCGCGCCGAGGTGCCCAGGCATTCGCCGAGATACTGGCTGAGTCCGAGCAGGGCCTGGAAGGCTGCCGGGTCGCTGTTGACGGCGAGCAGATCGAGCAGGGCACGGACATCGGCCGCGATGTCGTCGGGATCGGAACTCATGCCAGCACTACCGTGCGGATGTCGTCCGGATCGTCGAAACGTCGTGTCCAAGACGTATCCGGCCAGTGCCACGTGGCCGTTCCATCGGCTGGTCGATATTCGGCGGTGTAGAGCGTGCCGAAGCCGACATCGAATTGATCGTTGCGCAGCGGGGCTTCCAACATCGCCGCGACCAAACGCTGGCCTGAGGGTTCTTCGGCGCGCAGTTCATTCAATCGGGACAGTCGCCCGACGCTGTTGAATCGAGCGGCGTGGGCGGGACGCTCGACCTGGTCGAGGCGGTGGTTGGTCGTCGCCTGCAGTTCACTGACTTCGGCAGGTTGTCCCGGGGAGACGAACACCGTGGCGTGCGCGCCGGTGATGTCGACGAGGGCCACGTTGTAGGACTGCGACACGGGAATCCGCTGGAGGGCGCTGACGGCCTGCCCGACGGTGGCGCACGTCTCCAGGACGTAACGCAGCACGAGGGGGATGCCGAAGCCGTCGCCCACGTCCTGTCGGCCACCGAACGTCAGCGAGACCGCGAGTCCGTCCTCGTTCATCCCGTCCAGCAGTCCCCAGAGCAGGTCACTGGTACCGAGCACCCGGCGGTCTCCGGAGTAGTCGGTGGACGCGATGACGGCCTCGAAGAGCGCCTGGTCGTAGTCGTAGTTGCGAACCAGAACCGGTTTTTCACCGGGCAGCACGACCTGGGAACATCCCACCGCGAAAGCGGGAAGCCGCCACATCGAGAGCATCCGGGCGGCGACGGGGTCATTGCCGCTGAGTTCGCACAGGCGCTCCCAGGTGGGCACCAGCTCGGGCAGATGCTCGGAGAGCTTGGCCCTGCATTCGTCCAGCGATGGCCTGGCGGCCAACCCTTCACGGGTATACCAGCTGCGGTAGCCCGGCCAGGTGGCGTCGTAGAGTGCCTGCCAGCGTGGGCCGGGCTCGGCTTCCCGGTAGGAGTGCAGAGTCATCGTTCGACCGGGGTCGACCGCCGGGGCTTGCCATGGCGCGCGGGTGGGCATGATGGCCGAGGCCCAGCTCAGCCCGTAGGCGAGCCACTCCCGCCAGTGGCTGTCGGGTGAGGGGAGCGACGGGGGCGCGCAGGACTTCTGGAGTGTGTTCATGCGTCAAGGTTTACTTGACGGTGGCTCTGTCGTCAAGTTTTCCTTGACGGCAGTGGTGGTAGTCACAATGGTGATTCCCTGCTTCGCGACGGTCTCACCAGCCCCGTTCGCGCCACTCTTCGAGGTGCGGCCGCTCGGTCCCGATGGTGGTGTCGTCGCCGTGGCCGGGGTAGACCACCGTGGAGTCTTCGTAGACATCGAACACGCGGCTGCTCACGTCGCCGAGGAGGCGTTCGAAATCGCCCTCCTGCCAGGTCTTGCCGACACCCCCCGGGAACAGGCAGTCGCCGGTGAACAGCTGCGTCACGCCGCCGACGGCGTCGCCGGACAGTGCCAGCGCGACCGAGCCCGGGGTGTGCCCGCGAAGGTGGATGACGTCGAACGTCAGATCGCCGATGGTCACGGTGTCGCCGCCGGCGAGCACCCGGTCCGGCACCACCGGTAGCGGTTCGGCGTCCAGTTCGTGGGCGGCCGTCGGCGCTCCCGTCTCACCGACCAGCGCCTCCAACGCCTGCCAGTGGTCGAAATGCTGGTGGGTGGTCAGGATCAGCTTCACGTCCGGGGCGTGGTGGCGGACGACGTCAGTCAGGGTGTCGGCATCGTTGGCGGCGTCGATGAGTATCGATTCGCCGGTGCGGGAACATGTGACCAGGTAGGCGTTGTTGTCCATCGGGCCCACCGACACCTTCACGATCGATGCCCCGGGCAGCATGCGGCGCGCGCCGGTGCCTGGCTCGACGTGTCCGGTGTAGTTGTCATCGATGGCCGTCATGGTGGTCACGTTACTGGCCAGCGGGGACTTGTCGGTTTTGATTGACTCGCTCCTCACCCGCCTCGTCCCCCAGGCAGCAGGATCGTCGGCTTGTCGGTTTTGATTGACTCGCTCCTCACCCGCCTCGTCCCTCGGCAGGATCGTCGACTTGTCGGTAGGGGCGAATAGCATGGACGCTGACGTCTGTGATGGTCAGTCGAGGGCCGCAGCCCACGTCACAGAATCGCAGGTAGAAGAGCTGGAAGGGGCCCGTGTGGCTGACCGCCTGATCGTCAAGGGTGCGCGCGAGCACAATCTGCGCAGCATCGACCTTGACCTACCGCGTGACGCACTGATCGTCTTCACGGGGTTGTCCGGGTCGGGCAAGTCGTCACTGGCGTTCGACACCATCTTCGCCGAGGGGCAGCGCCGCTACGTCGAGTCGCTGTCGGCGTACGCCCGGCAATTCCTCGGGCAGATGGACAAACCGGACGTCGACTTCATCGAGGGCCTGTCGCCCGCGGTGTCGATCGATCAGAAGTCGACCAACCGCAACCCGCGCTCGACGGTCGGCACCATCACCGAGGTCTACGACTATCTGCGTCTGCTGTACGCGCGCGCCGGCACGCCGCACTGCCCTGTGTGCGGTGAGCGCATCGCCAAACAGACACCGCAGCAGATCGTCGACCAGGTGCTGGCGATGGACGAGGGCACCCGGTTCCAGGTGCTCGCACCGGTGGTGCGCACCCGAAAGGGCGAATTCGTCGACCTGTTCGACAAGCTCAACTCGCAGGGTTACAGCCGGGTACGGATCGACGGCGTGGTGCATTCGCTGACCGACCCGCCGAAGCTGAAGAAGCAGGAGAAACACGACATCGAGGTGGTGGTCGACCGCCTCACCGTCAAGGCGTCGGCCAAGCAGCGCCTGACCGACTCGGTCGAGACCGCGCTGAATCTCGCCGACGGCATCGTCGTGCTGGAGTTCGTCGACCGCGAGGATGACCACCCGCACCGCGAGCAGCGGTTCTCCGAGAAGCTGGCCTGCCCCAACGGCCACCCCCTGGCCGTCGACGACCTTGAGCCCCGGTCGTTTTCGTTCAACTCGCCGTACGGCGCGTGCCCGGAGTGCGTCGGGTTGGGGATCCGCAAGGAGGTCGACCCTGACCTGGTGGTGCCCGATCCGGACCTGACGCTGGCCGAGGGCGCGGTCGCCCCCTGGTCCATGGGCCACACCGCCGAGTACTTCACCCGCATGATGGCGGGCCTCGGCGACGCGCTGGGTTTCGACGTGGACACGCCGTGGAACAAGCTGCCGGCCAAGGCGCGCAAGGCGATTCTCGAGGGCTCCGACGAACAGGTGCACGTCCGCTACAAGAATCGCTACGGCCGGGTCCGGTCGTACTACGCCGACTTCGAGGGCGTGCTGGCGTTTCTGCAGCGCAAGATCGATCAGACCGACTCCGAACTGATGAAGGAGCGCTACGAAGGCTTCATGCGCGATGTGCCGTGCCCGGTCTGCAGTGGCACCCGCCTCAAGCCGGAGATCCTGGCGGTCACTCTCGCGGCCGGGGAGCGTGGTGCCAAGTCCATCGCCGAGGTGTGCGCATTATCGATCTCCGACTGCTCGGACTTCCTGAACGCGCTCACGCTGGGCACGCGGGAGCATGCCATCGCCGGGCAGGTGCTCAAGGAGGTGCAGTCGCGGCTGGGCTTCCTGCTCGACGTCGGTCTGGAGTACCTGTCGTTGGAGCGTGCCGCGGGCACACTCTCCGGCGGTGAGGCCCAACGTATCCGGCTGGCCACCCAGATCGGCTCCGGTCTGGTCGGCGTGCTCTACGTGCTCGACGAGCCGTCCATCGGTCTGCATCAGCGCGACAACCGGCGGCTCATCGAAACCCTCACGCGGCTGAGGGATCTCGGCAACACGCTGATCGTCGTCGAGCACGACGAGGACACCATCGCCCACTCCGACTGGGTCGTCGACATCGGCCCGGCCGCCGGGGAGCACGGTGGCACCGTCGTGCACAGCGGAACCTACAGCGAGTTGTTGCGCAACAAGAACTCGATCACCGGTGCCTATCTCTCCGGCCGGGAGAGTATCGAGGTGCCGTTGATCCGGCGCCCGGTCGACCGCCGCCGTCAGTTGACCGTGGTCGGGGCGCGCGAACACAACCTGCGCGAGATCGACGTCGCCTTCCCGCTGGGGGTGCTCACGTCGGTGACCGGGGTGTCGGGTTCGGGCAAGTCGACGTTGGTCAATGACATTCTGGCCTCGGTACTCGCCAACAAGCTCAACGGCGCGCGCCAGGTGCCCGGCCGGCACACCAGGGTGTCGGGCCTGGACAACGTCGACAAGCTGGTCCGGGTCGATCAGTCGCCCATCGGGCGGACACCGCGGTCCAACCCGGCTACCTACACCGGTGTGTTCGACAAGATCCGCACCTTGTTCGCGGCCACGACAGAAGCGAAAGTCCGCGGCTATCAACCGGGTCGGTTCTCGTTCAATGTCAAAGGTGGCCGCTGCGAAGCATGTTCGGGTGATGGCACCATCAAGATCGAGATGAACTTCCTGCCCGACGTCTACGTGCCGTGCGAGGTGTGCCA
Organism: uncultured Actinomycetota bacterium; assembly: GCA_963779655.1. Taxonomy (GTDB): domain Bacteria; phylum Actinomycetota; class Actinomycetes; order Mycobacteriales; family Mycobacteriaceae; genus Mycobacterium. The sequence goes on from CAVZZD010000023.1 coordinate 34,974, forward strand.
GGGCGCGCGCTACAACCGCGAAACCCTGGAAGTGCACTACAAGGGCAAGACGATTTCCGAGGTCCTCGACATGTCGATCGAGGAGGCGTCGGAGTTCTTCGAACCCATCACCGGCATCCACCGATATCTGAAGACGCTGGTCGAGGTCGGCCTGGGCTACGTGCGGCTCGGCCAGCCGGCGCCGACGCTGTCCGGCGGTGAGGCGCAGCGCGTCAAGCTCGCCTCAGAGCTGCAGAAGCGCTCCACCGGACGGACGGTCTACATCCTCGACGAGCCGACCACCGGCCTGCACTTCGACGACATCCGGAAACTCCTCAAGGTCATCAACGGGCTTGTGGAGAAGGGCAATTCGGTGATCGTCATCGAGCACAACCTCGATGTCATCAAGACGTCCGACTGGGTGATCGACATGGGCCCCGAGGGCGGTGGCGGCGGCGGCACCGTCGTCGCCGAGGGCACCCCGGAGGACGTGGCGAACACACCCGAGAGCTACACCGGCAAGTTCCTCGCCGAGGTCCTCGGGCACCCCGCACCGACGCAGCCCGTCAAGCGCCCGGCCCGCAAGCGCAAGGTCAGCGCCTAGCCGAGCGCTTTGGACAGGGGCGACGGAAATCGGGGCCTGATGCGCACCCCGCCGAGCCAATCGGTCAGGTCGTCCGCCTTGCGCGCCAGCGCTTTTCGGGCATCCCGTCCGGGGTCTTCCAGCAGCTGCAGCTGCACCCGGCCGTCGGCATCCTGGTACCAGCCGCCGACCACCCGCCCGTTCCACCAGGCCGTCGGACCGGCGTTGCCGTTGGTGTCGAACACCTGCGCTCGGTGCCCGCCGAGGTACCACTCGCGGTCCGACCACCCCATGGTTGTGATGTCGAGACCGGGCAGCAGCGCGGCCCAGGGCTCCGGATCCGGTATCTCGTCGAGGTCGTCGGGCAGCGCGTAGCCGGGAGTGCCGTCGAGGTCCACCTCGACGGCGTCGATGGCTGGAAGTGCCTGCCGGACCGCGGTGAGGGTGCTGCCGAACCACCATTTGATGTCGGTCAACGTCGCCGGACCGAAGGCGCGCAGCCAGATCCGCAGCAATTCGGCCCGGGCCGGTGCGGCCTCCATCACCTCGACGTCGGAGCCCAGCCACGTGCCGGTATGCACCCAGCGGTGCCGAGACGTGGTCCAGGAGCCCTCGTTGGGCCCGCGGATGATGTCACCGCGCACGGACAGCGCCGTGAGCACCCGCGGTGCCAGCGGAGTCGCACCGCCCCAACGCTTTCCGGGCGCCGGGTCGAATGTGCCGGCCAGTTCGGGTAGCGCGGCCCGCATTTCGGCGCTGTTGGCGTGGCCGTGCTCGTGCAGATGGCGCCGTATCGCCGTGCATGCGGTGTCCAGCCAGCGGGCCCCGTCGGTGGCCAGCCCGGACTTCTCGACGTCGGCGATCAGCCGGCGGCGTTCGTTCTCGGCAACACGGTCGCTGGCACCCGGTTGCAGAGCGCCGAGCATGGCGGCGGGTGCAAGCCACAGGGTGCGGCGCATCGCCAACTGCTTCACCAGTGAACGGCGTTGGTACAGCTCGGTGTCGAGGTCGGCGACGGCGAATCCCGGCACCCGCGCCCACAGTGACAGATACGGGGTCGCCGGGTCGGTCGCATGCCAACCGACGACCGTGGCGGTGAGCTCGGGGATCGGCGGCACGTCCCGTCCTGCGCTGAGGAAGTGCCGGCGCGCCAGCCGGTTCCGGCGCTCGGCGGCGGTGAAGGAGCGCACGCCTCAGGCTTTCCCGGACTCCTTGTCGGCGTCGGATCGCATCGAGGACCGGATCTCTTCGAGCCGCTGGGCGGCGGCTTTCTGACGTGCCTCGAACTGCTCGTCGGCGGTGCGGCCCTCCGGGGTTTCGGCGGCGAGTTCCTGGGCGCCCTGCGCGGTGCCGTAGCGGGTCTCGATCTTCTCGCGCACCGATTCGAAAGTGGGCACCCCGCCGGCCGTATAACCGATGTCCTCGACAGGCGGTGTCAGAGCCGGCCCCGAGGCCGGGACGGGAGCCGGGCCGGGTTCGTCGGGCTCGCACTCCGCGGCAGGTTCGGTGGGGGGCGCCGGAACAGGGTGTTCGTTCGCGTCGTCGCGCATGGCCTCACAGTACGCCCGGAATTCTTGGGATCGGCGATCAGCGTCCGGCGGCCTGTGTGCGGGTCTGGACGCCGTCACGGGCCGGGTCGGCGGCGGCCGCCGCTAGCGCCGGGCCGGGCGTCTGCAGCGGCACCACCGGGTCGCCGGGGGTGTTGATCGCGCCGGCCAGCCACGGCAGTGCCGCGGCGAACACCCGTGCGGCGAACGGCCAGTCGTGCTTGCCGGGTTGGGCAACCACCGCGCAGTCGATCCCGTTGGCGGCGCCCAGCGCGCACAGCGAGTTCGCCGCCGTCGTCTGATCGCCGGGATTGCCGGTGCCGTCGCGGCCGCCGAGCCCGGAATTGCTGACGGTGACGTCGCGGTGCTGCGGGGTATTGCTCGCCTGCGTCCCGTTGATGGCGAACCAGGCCGAAACACGTTTGTAGGGACCGTGTTTGGCGATGATCGTGGTCGGGTCGAACGTCGACCATGCCGCCGCGTCACCGCCGTAGAGACGGTCGATGGTCTGCGCCTTGGTGCCCGAGTTCGGCGACATGTCGCCGGCGATGTCGACGAACGAACTGAACATCTCCGGGTGCATGGTGGTCAGGTCGACGGCGCAGGTGCCGCCCATCGACCAGCCGACGATTCCCCAGTTGGCGCGGTCGGCGCTGACACCGAAGTTGGACTTCATGAACGGCACGACGTCCTTGGTCAGATGGTCGGCCGCGTTGCCGCGTGGGCCGTTGACACATTCGGTGTCGTTGTTGAACGCCCCTCCGGAATCCACGAACACGAACACCGGTGCGTTTCCGTCGTGCGTCGCCGCGTACTTGTCGATGGTGGTGATGGCGTTGCCGGCCCGCAGCCAGTCGGCGGGCGTGTTGAACTCGCCGCCGATCATCATCACGGTCGGCAGCTTCGGCGGCGGGCTGGAGGCGAACCACGCCGGCGGCAGGTAGACGAGCTCACCGCGGTGCTTGAACTTCGACGCCGTCGACGGAATGTTCACCGCGACAACGCTGCCCTTGGCCGGCAGGACGTGATGGGCCTGGGTCTGTGCGGCCACCGCGGTGACCGTCGCCTGGCTGGTCTGATCGGGCAGCGGGCCTGCGGTCATCTGGTTCCAGGCGTTCTGCACCGTCGGGAAATACCCCACCCACAGGTTGAGCGCCAACGCCGCACTGAGCAGGCACAGCGGCACCGCCAGCACCGACACGCCGCGGCGCCACCACCGCGCACCGCGCCACCCGAACACCAGCACACCGGCAGACAGGCCGGTCAGTGCGATCCAGATCCACAACTGGTGCGGTGCCGGGTCACCGGCCAGCCCATCGGAGTCGATCACCCAGTGCGTGCCGATCGCGACGCCGACACCGACGAGTGCGGCCACGGGCACCCACAGCAACCGCCAGCGGCGTGACCGCCAGCCGACCGCCAGCACCAGAACAAGCGCTGCGACGGCCTGGATGCTGATCGGCAACCAGCCGTGCATCAGCGAAATGTGCCGATGGAAAACGGCTGTCGGGTCCGCCAGCAGTGTCACGGAATCATCGTGGACTGCGATTCTTCGGACTTGCTGTCAGCCGGTCGTGCAGTTGACCGCCGCGTCCGGTGCGGCAGCCCGGCTAACGCGGTTTGGCCAGCGGAAACGGCAGCGTCTCACGGATGCTACGCCCCGTGATCAGCATGACGACACGATCGACACCCATCCCGAGACCGCCCGTCGGCGGCATCGCGTACTCCATCGCCTGCAGGAAATCCTCGTCGAGTTCCATCGCCTCGGGATCACCGCCGGCGGCCAGCAGCGACTGTTCCTGCAGTCGCCGGCGCTGTTCCACGGGGTCGGTCAGCTCGCTGTAGGCCGTTCCCAGTTCGACGCCCCAGGCCACCAGGTCCCAGCGCTCGGCCACGCCCGGCTTACTGCGGTGCGGCCGGGTGAGCGGTGAAACGGAGGTGGGGAAGTCGGTGTAGAACGTCGGGGCCTCGGTCTGGTCCTCGACGAGATGCTCGTACATCTCGAGGACGACGGCGCCGGGGTCCCACTGGCGGTGGTAGGGGATCCCGGCGCGATCGCACAGTCGGCGCAACGCGTCCAGGCTGGTCTCGGTGTCGAGGTGCTCACCGAGTGCCTCCGACACCGCGTCGTGCACGGTCTTGACGGGCCAGAGGCCGGAGATGTCCACCGGTACCAGTGAGCCGTCGGGCCCCGGCCGCATCACCACATGGTCGCCGTTGGCCGCCATCGCCGCGTTCTGGATGAGCTCGCGGCACCCGTCGATCCACACCAGGTAGTCGGCGTGCGCCTGATACGCCTCCAACAGGGTGAACTCGGGGTTGTGGCTGAAGTCGACGCCTTCGTTTCGGAAGGCGCGGCCGAGTTCGAAGACGCGCTCGACGCCTCCGACGCACAGCCGCTTGAGGTAGAGCTCCGGAGCGATCCGCAGGTACAGGTCGAGGTCGTAGGCGTTGATGTGGGTCACGAACGGCCGCGCATTGGCACCGCCGTGGATCTGCTGCAGGATCGGCGTCTCGACCTCCAGGAAATCCTTGGCGAACAACGTTTCCCGGATTGCGTGCAGGATCTGGCTGCGGGCCCTGATGAGATCCCGGGCTTCGGTGTTGATGGCCAGATCGACGTAGCGCGAACGCACCCGCGCCTCCTGGTCCGTCAGCCCCTTCCACTTGTCGGGCAGCGGTCGCAGGCACTTGCCGATCAGCCGCCAGCGATGCACCAGCACCGAGCGGGTGCCCGACTTGCTCGCACCCATCACGCCGGTCACCTCGATCAGATCGCCAAGGTCGATCGCTGCGGTGAAAGCCTCTGTGTCAGAATTCTTTTCAAGTGACGTGGTTGTCGAGGAGCAATTGGACTTCGCCGGACCAGTCGCGCAACTGGGCGAAGAGCACACCGCCGTAGTCGCGGATGCGCAGGATGCGCCCGGCGACGGTGACGGTGGTCCCATCCGACTCGTCGAGTGCGCGGGTGACGGTATGGCTGGGCGGTTGTCCCACCGGATACGCGTCGATTCCGCTGTCGCGAAGGGACTCCAGCTTGGCCATCCGCACCCGGACCTGCTCGGGCAGTCGCGGCGTTGCGCGGTCGCCGGAGAACTCCAGCGGCGGATCGACGAGATCCGGCGTCGAACCGTCGCCGTGCAGCGTCCCGGTCGCGACCAGCGCCTCCGGAACCGACGAATAGTGGCCGGTGTGCTGCTTGTTGCGGCGTCCGAACGGCAGCACGAGGAAGCCCTCGGCGATGACCGACGCCACCCCAACCCTCGGGATCAGCCGGGCGTCCTCGTAGCAGACATACCGGGGCACCCACTCCGGTTGGTACTTCATGTTCGAGCGGTACAGCGTCTCGAGCTGCCACCACCGCGAGAAGAACACCAACAGGCCGCGCCACAGCCGCGCGATCGGGCCGGCACCGAGTTGTGCACCCTGCTCGAACGCCGACCGGAACATGGCGAAGTTCAGCGAAATCCGGCTGATGCCAAGATCTTCCGACTGCAGACACAGCTCGCTGACCATCAGTTCGATGGTGCCGTTCGGCGATCCGGGGGAGCGCCGCATCAGGTCCAGCGATACGCCATTGGCACCCCAGGGCACCAGGGACAGCATCGCGACGACCTCTCCGCTGCCCTCACTGACCGCTTCGACCAGCAGGCAATCCGAGTCGGCGGAATCACCGAGGCGACCGAGCGCCATCGAGAAGCCGCGTTCGGTCTCGGTGTCGCGCCACCGTCGGCACGCTTGACCACCTGGGCCATTTCATCGGCGGACAATTCGCGATGCCGGCGGATGCGCACCGTCAGCCCTGCTCGCCGCGCGCGGGTGACGGCCTGACGCACCGGCTTCATGTCGGGCCCCGAGAGCCGGTAGCTGTCCGGATGAAGGATGGCCTCATCGCCGAGTTCGATCGCGTTGAGACCGGCCTCGCGGAAAGCCTGGGCCGCTGCGGAACTGGCGCCCATCACGCCGGGGGCCCAACCGTAGTCCTGGCACAGTTTCAGCCAGGCGTTGATGGCCTGCGGCCAGGCGCGTGGGTCGCCGATGGGGTCCCCGCTGGCGATGCACACGCCGATCTCGACGCGGTAGGTGACGGCCGCGCGGCCGTTGGGGGCGAACACGACGGACTTGTCGCGGCGGGTCGCGAAGTACCCGAGGGAATCGTTCTTGCCGTTCACCTCGAGCAGTCCACGGATGGCCGACTCGTCCTCGCCGGTCAGCGCGTTCTCGGACCGTTGCGATTGGAAAAGCACGATCGGCGGCGGCCATCAGGGCCAGCGCACCGAACAGACCGAGCAGCGCATTGACGAAGCCGTGCGGATGACCGCTGAACTGTTCGGGTCCCGCGCCGGCGAACGCGCTGACGCGGTTGACGGCGTAGAGGAACCGGTCTTCGCGGGCCAGTGTTCCGGGGAACAGTTCGAGCAGGCCCCAGCCGACGACGATGCCGATCGCCATGCCGGTCAGCAGCGCGGCGGCGGCCTTGAACAGCGCGCCGCGGCGGACCTTCGCCCAGAACTCGTTGCGCGCCAACACGAGGATCACCAGCGTCGCGACGTGAACGGTCAGACCGATCAGTTCACCGATGTCATCGGCGTCGGGTCCGTGGCCGGTGACCAGATCGACGACATTCCAGACGATCGAGCCGGCCAGGTAGAGCAGCAGGATCCACCAGGCGATCCGCTTGCGGGCGGCCAGCGCCGCGGCCAGCAGGGCCAGAACGAACGCCCAGGCGAAACTGGTGTCGGGGAAGTTGAAGATGTAGTTGTTGACGAACTCCCGGGGAATCCCGATGAGCCACCGCACGCCCGGCGAGACGCTCGCGATCAGGGACAGCGTGGCGATGATGCCGATCGTCCATCCGGCGGCGGCCGGGACCCAGTGGTAGCGCGAGGTTGACCCGGTAGTCGGACGACTGGTGATGGTCACAGCACGCGAGGATATTCGGTTTGGGTGGGGATTGGGTGGCAGAAACCCCGGGTGACCGGTTACCAGACCGGGCCGGTGTATTTCTCGCCCGGGCCCTGGCCGGGTTCGTCGGGGGCGGCGCCGGCTTCCCGGAACGCCAACTGCAGGCTCTTCAGCCCGTCGCGCACGGGTCCGGCGTGCGGGCCCAGGTACTCGGCTGAAGCGGTCACCAGGCCCGCGAGCGCGGTGATGAGCCGGCGGGCCTCGTCGAGATCACGGTGCGGGCTGTCGTCGGGATCCGGGTGCGACAGTCCGAGTTTTTCGGCGGCGGCACTCATCAGCATCACCGCGGACCGGGTGATCACCTCGACGGCGGGAATCTCGGCGAGTTCGCGCACCTTTTCGGGCCCCGGCATGATTCTGGGATCATCGGTCATGCCTGCTAGACTGGCATGCGCGACCGTCCTGGCGAACGCCAGGACAGCAAGTGCCGTCCCGGCGCAGCCGGGGCAACAACAAGTGGAGTCCCAACTCCCACCGCTTACCTTACGGGTATGGCGGTCCGGTCACCGGCATCTCGTGATGCCTGTTCTGTGCACGCGCGCAGGCGGTGAAAGCCGCGACTGGTCGGCATTGGGCCCTGCTCTGAGCAGGGCTTTTCTGTTCTGACGAGCAGGGTGCTGGTGGGGTTGGGTCTTCGACAGGACACAACCAGGGAGGCCACATCAGCACTGAGACACGCGTCAACGAGCGCATTCGCGTACCTGAGGTCCGCCTGATCGGACCGGGCGGTGAGCAGGTAGGCATCGTGCGCATCGAAGATGCACTCCGCGTCGCCGCGGACGCCGATCTCGATCTCGTCGAAGTAGCCCCAGACGCCAGGCCGCCGGTCTGCAAGATCATGGACTACGGCAAGTTCAAATACGAGACGGCCCAGAAGGCGCGCGAGTCTCGCAAGAACCAGCAGCAGACCGTCGTCAAGGAACAGAAGCTGCGACCGAAGATCGACCCCCACGACTACGAGACCAAGAAGGGTCACGTCGTCCGCTTCCTGGAAGCGGGGTCCAAGGTCAAGGTCACCATCATGTTCCGCGGCCGCGAACAGTCGAGGCCAGAGCTCGGGTACCGGCTGTTGCAGAAGCTCGGCGCCGACGTGGCCGATTACGGCTTCATCGAGACGTCAGCCAAGCAGGACGGCCGGAACATGACGATGGTGCTGGCACCGCACCGCGGCGCGAAGACTCGCGCCAAGGCGGCGCATGACGCTGACGCGCCGACACAGCGCCCGCAGGCGGCGCCCGCCGCCGCCGACGCGCAGCCCGAAGACAACCCAGATACCACCCAGCAGTCAGATACCACCCAGCAGAACTGAGGACCCATGCCCAAGGCCAAGACCCACAGCGGCGCTTCGAAGCGGTTCCGCAAGACCGGAACCGGCAAGATCGTGCGCCAGAAGGCCAACCGTCGCCACCTCCTGGAGCACAAGTCGACGACGCGGACCCGTCGTCTCGAAGGCCGTACCACGGTGGCTGCCAACGACACCAAGCGCGTCAAGAAGATGCTGAACGGCTGACACAGCCCACGTACACCTGAGACCGAACGAGATAGGAAAATCCAATGGCACGCGTCAAGCGCGCACTCAATGCCCATAAGAAGCGGCGCACAGTCCTCAAGGCTTCGAAGGGCTACCGCGGCCAGCGCTCGCGGCTCTACCGCAAAGCCAAAGAGCAGCAGCTGCATTCAATGACCTACGCCTACCGGGACCGTCGGGCCCGTAAGGGTGAGTTCCGCAAGCTGTGGATCACGCGGATCAACGCCGCGGCCCGCGCCAACGACATCACCTACAACCGCCTGATCCAGGGCCTCAAGGCCGCCGGTGTCGAGGTGGACCGCAAGAACCTCGCGGAGATCGCGGTCAGCGACGCCGCGGCGTTCACCGCTCTGGTCGAGGTGGCCAAGGGTGCGCTGCCCGCGGACGTGAACGCGCCGTCCGGTGAGGCCGCCTGAGTCCGCAGGCATCTCAACTGCTCACTGAGCGTTCGGCCCGCGTGGTGGCAGCAGTGAAACTGCTGCGTCACGTGGGCCGAAGTCGTGCCGGGCGGTTTCTCGCCGAGGGCCCGAACCTCGTCGAGGCCGCCGTGGCCCGCGGGCTGGCCATCGAAGTCTTCGCCACCGAGGACGCCGTCGCCCGGTACGCGCCGTTGATCGCCGGCGTTCCGCTCCAGCTGGTGACCGAGCGCGCGGCAAAAGCATTGTCCGACACCGTAACTCCCGCGGGGCTGGTAGCCGTGTGCGAGCTGCCCACGCCGATCCTGGCCGACGCACTCCGGGGCTGATCCCCAACTCGTCGCGGTGGCCGTCGGCATTTCCGAACCGGGCAACGCCGGCACCCTGATCCGCATCGCCGATGCGATGGGCGCGGCGGCGGTTGTGCTGGCGGGGCACGCGGTGGATCCGTACAACGGCAAGTGCCTGCGCGCATCGACGGGAAGCATCTTCGGCCTGCCGGTCGTCTCAGAACCCGACGCGGTCGCCGCGGTCGCCGCTCTGCGCGAGGCGGGACTGCGGGTGCTGGCCACCACGGTCGACGGCGAGATCGACCTAGCCGACGCCGAACTGGCCGGGCCGACCGCATGGCTGTTCGGCCCCGAGGCTCAGGGCCTGCCCGCGGAGGTCGCGGCCCTGGCCGACCAGCGGGTCCGCATCGAAATGCCCGGCAACGCCGAGAGTCTCAACGTGGCCGCCGCAGCGGCGATCTGTCTGTATCAGAGCGCGCGGGCCCGGCACTCCAACGCGTGACGGGAGCGGCCCGTGTGACCTAGCCGCTGAGCAGCCCGCGCGCCACGTGGGTGATCTGCACCTCGTTGCTGCCCGCGTAGATCATCAGCGACTTGGCATCGCGGGCCAGCTGCTCGACGCGGTATTCGGTCATGTAGCCGTTGCCGCCGAACAGCTGCACGGCCTCCATCGCGACGTCGGTGGCGGCCTGCGAGCAGTAGTACTTGATCGCCGAGGCTTCCGCGAGCGAGATCGGCGTGCCGGTCTGGGCGGCTTCGATCACCCGAAACAACATGTTGCGCACGTTCATTCGGGCGACCTCCATGTTGGCCAGCTTGAGCTGGATCAACTGGAACTGGGCGATCTCCTTGCCCCACAGCGTCCGCGCCTTCGCATAATCGACACTGAGGCGCAGGCACTCCTCGATGACGCCCAGCGCCATCGCCGCCACGCCGATCCGCTCGGCGGAGAAATTGGACCGGGCACTGTCGCGGCCGTCTCCGGCACCGTTGTCCTCCGTTTCGCCGAGCAGTCGGTCCCGGCCCAGCCGGACGTTGTTGAAGAACAACTCGCCGGTGCGGGACGAGTGAATTCCCATCTTGCGGAACGGCTTCGACTGGACGAAGCCTTCCATTCCGCGGTCGAGCACGAAAGTGAGCACCTTGCGGTCGCGCTTGTCGATGCTGGGGTCGCCCTCGTCCAGCTTGGCGTACACGACGACGACGTCGGCGTCGGGTCCGTTGGTGATGAACGTCTTCTGGCCGTTGAGGATGTAGTCGTCTGAGCCGTCGGTGGCACGCACCACATAGGACTTCATACCGCCGAAGGCATCCGAGCCGGAGTCGGGTTCGGTGATCGCCCACGCGCCGATCTTCTCGTAGGTCACCAGGCCCGGTAGCCAGCGTTCCTGCTGAGCAAGGGTGCCGCGGCCCGCGATGGTCGGCACGGTCAGACCGAGGCTGACGCCCAGTCCGGTGACGATGCCCATGGAGACCCGGCACAGTTCGGAAATCACCACAAAGCCCATACCGGCCTGTGCCGATCCGCCGCCGAACATGCCGCCCGACGCGCCCGCGCCGCCCGACGCAGCCGTGCCCTCGCGCATCCGGGCGAGTCGCTTGTCCAGCGACTCTCGAGACATCGCATCGATCCCGAAGGTGGAGAACAACTTCCGGATGATCGGGTAGGGCTCCATGTCGCCGCTTTCCAGCGCGTCGACGTGGGGTCGCACCTCCTTGTCCACGAACTGACGGACGGCGTCGCGCACAGCGAGGTCGACATCGGACCACTCGATCATTGATTCTCGATTCGGTTTTGCTCAGTGAATTCGTGGATGTGAGATCACGCCGCCGGACGCCGGCGTCCCCGGGCCGGACGCAGACCGGCGAGCGAGAACGTCGTGTGCACCAGGGACCCCGCGCGCTCGACAAGAGCTTTCGGGGTCGGCGGCGTTGGGACCGGCGGCATGGGGAAGGGTAGCTTGCGCCGGGGTGCGTAATGCATGGGCATGCCCTTGCGGTCCTTCGGCGGATCCATGAAGAACGGCGCTTCGACCAGGGGAGCGTCCGCGGCGTCGCGGCCGGACGCGCGACGGTAGGCGGCCAGCGCGCGTGGATGCAGCCGGATCTCGTCGGGCACGACCGAGAACGCCGCCTCCACCGCCTTGCCGAACAGCCGCAGCAACACCTCGTCACTGGGCGTCCAGCGCATCCCGGCCTTCTCCCGGAGCGCCGGATCGAAGAGGCCGGCCGCGATCCAGCGCTGGCCGGCGACCATGGGCCGGAACAGCTGGTCCCACAACGGCGTCGGCATCAGGACGAACTTCGGCTTGGGGATGCGGATGGCGAAGATGTCCAGCGTCGCCCGGTTGATTTCGAGATCGTCGCGGCAGGTGCGTTCCCAGTACTCCTGGAATTCCTCCCAGGTCTCGGGCACCGGGCGCATGCTCATTCCATACATGCGGTACCACTGCACATGCTCGTCGAACAACTGACGTTTCTCGGCCTCGGTCAAACCGCCGCAGAAGTACTCGGCGACCTTGACGATCAGCATGAAGAACGTGGCGTGTGCCCAGTAGAACGTGTCCGGGTCCAGGGCGTGGTAGCGCCGGCCCTGGGCGTCGGTGCCCTTGATGGTGGTGTGGAAACCCTTGATCTGCGCACCGGTCTGGGCGGCGCGGTCGCCGTCGTAGACCACACCCATGATCGGGTAGACCGAGCGGGCGACGCGTTGCAACGGTTCGCGCAGCAGGATCGAGTGGTCCTCCACGCCGGCACCCAACTGGGGGTACATGTTCTGGATCGCGCCGATCCACACCCCCAGCATCCCGGTCCGTAGGTCGCCGAAATACTTCCAGGTCAAAGAATCAGGGCCGAGCGGTGCGGGATCCGCAGCGGTTTCAGGTGGAACCCGTCGTGTCTTCATCTGTCCTCCTGATCCCTGCCAGGTGCCCTCACGATAGTGATGACAACGTGTGTTGTCTACGATTTGGGCGGGCGCCGCGCCCGTCGTTACCCCTCGGCTACCGTGCTGCCGCACGGCTGTGACCTGCGCATTTATTTCGATCGTGGGGCACGCCACCGCAGTCGGTCATTGCCCGGCCGTCCGAATGGCCCCTACCCTGACGCGGATGGATCCCGAGAGCCCTGAGGCCGGTCAGGTCGCCGGTGCGGACACCGCGCGCGGCGGAGTCGGCGCATGGCTCGAGGACACCAATCGCAATCCCGGCCTGGTCGCGTTCATCCGTCGCGCCCGCCGCGCGCTGCCCGGCGATCCCGACTTCGGCGACCCCCTGTCGACGGCCGGTGAGGGCGGTTTGCGCGCCGCTGCGCGGGCGGCCGACCGGTTGCTTCCCGACCGTGACGCCGCGTCGCGCGAGGTGAGCCTCGCCGGACTGCAGGTCTGGCAGGCCCTGAGCGAGCGGCTGTCGCGGCACCCGGCCAGTGCCGAGGCGACCATCGTGTTCACCGATCTGGTCGGGTTCTCGTCCTGGTCGCTGCAGGCCGGCGACGACGCCACCCTCAAGCTGCTGCGCCGGGTCGCTGCCGCGATCGAACCGCCGATGCTCGACCGCGGAGGCCACATCGTCAAGAGGATGGGTGACGGCCTGATGGCGGTGTTCCACACGCCCGAGATCGCCCTCACCTCGGTGCTGGCCGCCTATGACGCCGTCAAGGACGTCGAGGTGGACGGCTACGCCCCGCGGATGCGATTCGGTATCCACACGGGACGGCCGCAGCGGATCGGCGCGGACTGGCTGGGCGTCGACGTCAACATCGCGGCGCGAGTGATGGAACGCGCCACCAGGGGCGGGATCATGGTGTCCGGGCCCACGCTGGACCTCCTGCCGGCGGGCCGCCTCGAGGAGCTGGGCGTCACCGCCAAGCGGGTGCGCCGACAGGTGTTCGCCGGCCGGTCCAGCGGCGTGCCCACCGACCTGACGATGTACCGGCTCAAGATCCGCAGGGATTTGACAGCCGAGGACGGCGCCGACGACGACTGACAGCGGGCATAGTTGACGTCAATGGCGTTCGGCGTACTGACCGCGCTGGCCCGGGTGCGGGTCACCATGAGCTACGCGGCCGCACTGGCCGTGGTGACCTTCGCGCTGCTGATTCTGGGTCCCGATGCGCAGAGTCTGGCTATCCGCCACGCGAGCACCAATCTGCACAATCTGAGCCACGGCCACCTGGGCACCCTGCTGGACAGTGCGTTCGTGGTGGACGCGGGACCGATCTACATCTGGCTGCCCGGGCTGGTGTGCCTGCTGGCGGTGTTCGAGTTGATGTACCACAGCGTGCGGCTGATCGTTGCGTTCGCGGTCGGCCATATCGGCGCGACGTTGCTGGTCGCGGCGGGTCTGACGGCCGCGGTCGAATTCGGGGTGCTGCCGAAGTCGGTGTCCCGCGCCGACGACGTCGGAATGAGCTACGGCGCGGTCGGTGTGCTGGGCGCACTGAGCGCGGCCATTCCGCGACGGTATCGCGCCGCCTGGGTGGGTTGGTGGATCGGCGTCGCCGCGGCGGGCGTGCTGGTCGAACGCGACTTCACCGCCGCAGGCCACGCCATCGCGCTGGTGCTCGGCATGCTGTTGTCGACCAGGTTCGGGCCGCCGGCGTGCTGGACCCGGGCCCGCCGGGTGCTGCTGGTCGTCGCAATGGGATTCGGGTTCCTGGTGCTCGCCAACACCGTGCCGATCATGGTCGTCGCGGCCGGGTTGGGCGCACCGTGTGCATTGGTCGCGGGATGGCTGTCGGCTCACCGGAACTCGTCGGCGGACGCCTCGATCCAGTCGGAGCGCCATGATTCCGGGACCGGTGCCTCCAGCAGTTCGCCCGGCATCAGCCATTCGTAGATCTCGGCGTAGGTGCGGGTGCGCTGGCCCTCGATGCGCCGGTTGAGCATCGAAGCATCGAGTTCGTCGAAACCGTCCAGGCCCATCGACGCGACGATCTGGGCGGCGCTGGCCACCGTCGCGCGCTGGAAGTTGTACACCCGCTTCGTCTTGTCCGGCACGTTCAACGATCTGGCCCGCCCCGGGTCCTGGGTGGCCACCCCGGTGGGGCAGGTGTTGGTGTGACACGTCTGCGCCTGGATGCAGCCGACGGCGAACATCATCGCCCGGGCCGACATCGTGAAGTCGGCGCCCTGAATGATGCGCGAGACGATGTCGACGCCGCTGGCGACCTTGCCCGACGCCCCGATCTTGATCCGGTCCCGCAGTCCGACGCCGACGAGGCCGTTGTGCACCAACATCAGGCCCTCGGTCAGCGGCATCCCGACGTGGTCCTCGAATTCCTGTGGGGCCGCGCCGGTTCCGCCTTCGGAGCCGTCGACGATGACGAAATCCGGGGTGACGTCGCTGGCGAGCATGCCTTTGCAGATGGACAGGAACTCGGTGCGGGCGCCCACGCAGAGTTTGAAGCCGACCGGCTTGCCGCCGGAGAGTCGGCGCAGCGTCGCGATGAACGCCATCATCTCCAGCGGCGTGCTGAACGCCGTGTGCGCGGGTGGCGACACCACGGTGCGGCCCTGCGGCACACCGCGGGTCGCGGCGATCTCCGCGCTCACCTTGGGACCGGGCAGCACACCGCCCAGCCCGGGCTTGGCCCCTTGGGACAGCTTGATCGAGATGGCCTTGACCGCGGGAAGTTGCGCCTTCTCGGCGAATTTCGTGGCGTCAAAGTTGCCCAGCTCGTCGCGGCAGCCGAAGTACCCCGAACCGATCTCCCAGATCAGGTCGCCGCCGGGGGCCAGGTGGTACGGACTGATCCCACCCTCGCCGGTGTCGTGGGCGAATCCACCCAGGGCGGCTCCGCCGTTGAGCGCCTGGATCGCGTTGGCTGACAGCGCACCGAAGCTCATCGCCGAAACATTAAGCAGCGCAATATCATACGGCTGCGTGCAGTCCGGACCGCCGAGACGGACGCGGGGCGCCAGATCCGAGGCGAACTTCGCGCGCAGGGAATGCCTCAGGAATTCGTAGCCCAGCGCGTTGACATTGCGTTCAGTACCGAACGGTTCGTCGCCCTTGGTGCCCTTGGCCCGCTCGTAGACCATGTCCCGGGTCTCGCGGTCGAACGGTGTGCCGTCGGTGTTGGACTCGACGAAGTACTGCTGGATCTCCGGGCGGATGGACTCCAGCAGGAAACGTGCGTGCCCGAGGATGGGATAGGACCGCAGAATCGCGTGCCGGGTCTGGACCAGGTCCCACACGCCGATCGCCGCCAACAGTGTGACCGGCACGGCCGCAAGCAGCCACCAGTGACTGACCATCAGCGTGAGCAGCACCAGCAGTGCCGCGCCCACCCAGACAGCGGCGACGATCAGCGGCCTCACCACCGCGAGAGGGTATCGCGCGCCGCGTGCGGTCGCGGGTAAACGCGCGCGAGGCCGCCGTTTGCGATCACTTATGATCGGCACTTGCGTCACAGCAGTGCCGCAACCGTTTGAGGAGGCTCGTACCGCGTGGGTGATGGTATCGGTGTGCCCGACAGTGTGGGTATCTCCGAGGCGGAGCTGACCGAAGCGGTCAGTGCGGCTCGGGGCGCGTTCGACCTGGCCGGCAGCCTCGACGATCTCGCCCGGGCGAAGACAGAGCACCTCGGCGACCGCTCGCCGCTGGCGCTGGCCCGCCAGGCGCTCGCCACACTGCCCAAAAACGACCGCGCCGACGCCGGCAAGCGCGTCAACGTCGCGCGCGGTGAGGCCCAGCGGCTTTTCGACGAGCGGTTGGCGGTGCTGCGCGCCGAGCGCGACGCCGCCGTCCTGGTGGCCGAGCGCATCGACGTGACGCTGCCGTCGACCCGCCGGCCCACCGGGGCGCGGCACCCGATCACCATCCTGGCCGAGCACGTCGCCGACACCTTCGTGGCGATGGGGTGGGAACTGGCCGAGGGCCCCGAGGTCGAGACCGAACAGTTCAACTTCGACGCCCTGAACTTCCCGCCCGACCATCCGGCACGCAGCGAGCAGGACACCTTCCACATCGCACCCGAAGGATCCCGCCAACTGCTGCGCACCCATACCTCGCCGGTGCAGGTCCGCACCCTGCTGGCCCGGGAACTGCCCGTTTACATCGTGTCGATCGGGCGCACCTTTCGCACCGACGAACTGGATTCCACCCACACCCCGGTGTTCCACCAGGTGGAGGGACTCGCGGTCGACCGCGGCCTGACGATGGCCCACCTCAAAGGCACCCTGGACGCGTTCGCGCGGTCGGAGTTCGGCCCCGAGGCGCGAACCCGTATCCGTCCGCACTTCTTCCCGTTCACCGAACCTTCGGCCGAGGTCGACGTCTGGTTCGCCGGCAAGAAGGGCGGCGCCGGCTGGGTGGAGTGGGGTGGTTGCGGCATGGTCAACCCGAACGTGTTGCGCGCTGCGGGAATCGACCCGGTCGAATACTCCGGCTTCGCGTTCGGGATGGGCCTGGAGCGCACCCTGCAGTTCCGCAACGGCATACCCGACATGCGCGACATGGTCGAGGGCGACGTGCGGTTCTCGCTGCCGTTCGGGGTCGGGGCCTGATGCGCGTTCCGTACAGCTGGCTGCGCGAGGTCGTCTCAGCCGGGGCCCCCGATTGGGATGTGTCGCCCCAGGACCTCGAGGCGGCATTGATCCGGATCGGCCACGAGGTCGAGGACGTCATCCCGCTGGGCCCGGTGAGCGGGCCGCTGACCATGGGCCGGGTCACCGAGATCGAGGAACTCACCGAGTTCAAGAAGCCCATCAGGGCCTGCAAGGTCGACGTCGGTGAGCGGGAGCCACGCGACATCGTCTGTGGGGCAACGAATTTCGCCGTCGGTGATCTGGTGGTGGTGGCTCTGCCGGGGTCCACACTGCCCGGTGACTTCCACATCGCGTCGCGCAAGACCTATGGCCGGCTGTCCGACGGCATGATCTGCTCCGCGGCCGAACTCGGGCTGGGTTCCGACCAGTCCGGGATCATGGTGTTCCCGCCGGGTACAGCAGAACCCGGCGACTCCGGCGTCGACGTTCTGGGACTCGACGACGTGGTGTTCGACCTGGCGATCACACCGGACCGTGGCTACGGCTTGTCGGTGCGCGGCATCGCGCGTGAGATCGCGTGCGCCTACGACCTGAACTTCGTCGACCCCGCCGATATCGCGCCGCTGCCCGTCGACGGGGACGCGTGGCCGCTGACCGTCGATGCCGGCACCGGGGTGAGCCGGTTCGCGCTGCGGCCCGTCACCGGAATCGACCAGCACGCGCTGTCGCCGTGGTGGATGCGCCGCAGGTTGATGCTGTGCGGCATCCGGCCGATCTCGCCGGCTGTCGACGTCACCAACTACGTGATGCTCGAGTTCGGTCACCCGATGCACGCCCACGACCGCGACCGGATCCACGGCGGTTTCCGGGTGCGCTTCGCCGAACCCGGCGAGACGGTGCTGACCCTCGACGACGTCGAACGCAGGCTCGATCCGGCGGATGTGTTGATCGTCGACCAGGTCGCGACGGCGGCCATCGGCGGCGTGATGGGTGCGGGCAGCACCGAAATAAGCGACGAGTCGACGGACGTGCTGCTCGAAGCCGCGGTGTGGGATCCCGCTGCGGTGTCCCGCACGCAGCGGCGGCTGCGCCTGGTCAGCGAGGCCGGCCGGCGCTACGAACGCGGTGTCGACCCGGCGGTGTCGGTGGCCGCCCTGGATCGGTGTGCACGGCTGCTGGCCGAAATCGCCGGCGGTGTCGCCCAGCCCACCCTGACCGACTGGCGCGGCGACCCGCCTCGTGACGACTGGTCACAGCCCGTGGTGAAGATGGCGGTCGATTTGCCCGACCGCACCGCCGGCGTGACCTACGGCGACGGTGTGACCGTCGGCCGACTGACCCAGATCGGCGCTCGGGTGCAGGCGGACCCGAACGATCCGGCGGTGTTGGACGTCACCCCGCCGAGTTGGCGTCCCGACCTGGTCCAGCCGGCCGACCTCGTCGAGGAGGTGCTGCGCCTGGAGGGTCTCGACGTGATCCCGTCGGTGCTGCCCGCCGCCCCGGCCGGCCGTGGGCTGACCGACATTCAGAAACGCCGCCGCGCCGTGGGCAAGTCGCTGGCGCTGTCCGGATACGTCGAGATCCTGCCGACACCCTTCCTGCCTGCCGGGGTCTTCGACACCTGGGGTCTGGCGCTCGACGATCCGCGCCGCAACACCGCGGTCGGTGCTCAACCCGCTCGAGGCCGACCGCCCGCAACTGGCCTCGACGCTGCTACCCGGACTGCTGGAAGCGTTGGTGCGCAACGTATCCCGGGGCAGCGTCGATACCGCGCTGTTCGCCATCGCCCAGGTGGTGCAGCCGCACCGAACAGACCCGGGGCGTCGAACTCATCCCGACCGATCGCCGGCCCACCGACGACGAGATCGCGATGCTCAACGCGTCGCTGCCACACCAACCGCAGCACGTCGGCGTCGTCCTGACCGGCCTGCGCGAGCCCCGCGGTCCCTGGGGACCAGGGCGTGCCGTCGAGGCCGCCGACGCGTTCGAAGCGGTGCGCACCGTCGCCGCTGCGTGCGGCGTGGAGGTCACCCTGCGCGCCGGGCAGCACCTGCCGTGGCACCCGGGCCGGTGCGCCGAGGTGTTCGTGGGGGCGACCAGCGTGGGTTACGCCGGGCAGCTGCATCCCGCGGTCGTCGAACGCGCGGGCCTGCCGAAGGGCACATGCGCGGTGGAACTCGACCTCGACGCGATCCCGATCCCGGAATCGCTGCCGGCGCCGCGGGTGTCACCGTTCCCGGCGGTGTTCCAGGATGTCAGCCTGATTGTCGCCGAGGACGTCGCCGCGCAGGCGGTGATCGATGCGGTGCGCGAGGGTGCCGGGGAACTGCTCGAGGATGTGCGCCTGTTCGACGTCTACACCGGCCCCCAGGTCGGGGCGGGACGCAAGTCGCTGGCGCTGGCGCTGCGCTTCCGCGCCGCGGACCGGACGCTGACCGAGGACGAGGCCAGCGGCGCCCGCGACGCAGCGGTGGCGTGTGCCGCCGCGCGCGTCGGGGCCGAGCAACGCCGCTGACCCGGTGATTTCGGTGTGATCGCGCGCGCTGAGCGCGTCGGAGCGACACCGAAATCGCAACGGTGCTGGAATTTATTTGCATCCGGATGCATAAGCATGCAGAATCGACCGAATGACGACTGTGGCGCTCGCCGGCGCCAGCGGGTACGCCGGCGGTGAGATCCTGCGGCTGCTGCTCGGCCACCCGGCCTACGCCGACGGCCGGCTGTCCATCGGGGCACTGACCGCCGCCGCCAGTGCCGGCACCACGCTGGGCGAGCACCACCCGCATCTGCTGCCCCTGGCGCAGCGGGTCCTCGAACCGACCGATATCGACGTGCTCCGCGGCCATGACGTCGTCTTCCTCGGCCTGCCACACGGCCACTCCGCCGAGATCGCGGACCAACTCGGACCCGACACTCTCGTCATCGACTGCGGCGCCGACTTCCGGCTCACCGACGCCGCCGCATGGGAACGGTTCTACGGCTCACCGCACGCCGGCAGCTGGCCCTACGGGCTACCCGAACTGCCGGGCGGCCGTGACGCGCTGCGCGGAACCAAGCGGATCGCCGTACCCGGTTGCTACCCGACGGCGGCCCTGCTGGCCCTGCTGCCCGCCATTGCCGAGGACCTGGTCGAACCCGCGGTCACCGTGGTGGCCGTCAGCGGCACCTCCGGTGCGGGCCGGGCGGCCAAGGTGGACCTGCTCGGCTCCGAGGTCATCGGATCGGCACGGGCGTACAACATTGCCGGGACGCACCGGCACACCCCCGAAATCGCACAGGGCCTGCGCGCCGTCACTGCGCGGGATGTCACCGTCTCGTTCACGCCGGTGCTGATCCCGACCTCGCGCGGCATTCTGGCCACCTGCACCGCCCGCACCACGGCGCCACTGTCGCAGCTGCGGGCCGCCTACGAAAAGGCTTACGACGCCGAGCCGTTCATTCACCTGCTGCCCGAGGGGCAGCTGCCCCGCACCGGCGCGGTGATCGGCAGCAACGCGGCCCAACTGGCGGTCGCGGTGGATGTTGAGGCGAAGACGTTCGTCGCGGTCTGCGCCATCGACAATCTCGTCAAGGGCACCGGGGGAGCGGCCGTGCAGTCGATGAACCTGGCACTGGGCTGGCCGGAGACCGAAGGCCTCACGATCGTGGGAGTGGCACCATGACCGGACTCACCGACGAAACGCGGCTGTTGCGCACCCAGGGGGTGACGGCGCCGGAGGGCTTCCGGGCCACCGGTATCGCGGCCGGTATCAAGGCTTCCGGCAAGCTGGACCTCGCTCTGGTGTTCAACGAGGGCCCGGACTACACCGCCGCAGGGGTGTTCACCCGCAACCAGGTGAAGGCCGCACCGGTGCTGTGGAGCCAGCAGGTACTGACCACCGGCCGGTTGCGTGCGGTCATCCTCAACTCCGGTGGCGCCAACGCCTGTACGGGCCCGGGCGGATTCCAGGACACCCACGCCACCGCGGAGGGACTCGCCGCGGCACTGTCGGATTGGGGCACCGAAACGGGTGCCATCGAGGTGGCGGTCTGCTCGACCGGGCTCATCGGTGATCGGCTACCGATGGACAAGGTGCTCGCCGGTGTCATCGAGATCGTGCACGAGATGGCCGGCGGCCTGACGGGCGGCGACGAGGCCGCCCATGCCATCATGACCACCGACACGGTGCCCAAACAGGTTGCGCTGCACCACCGGAACAACTGGACGATCGGGGCCATGGCCAAGGGTGCCGGCATGCTGGCGCCAGCCCTGGCCACCATGCTCGTGGTGATCACCACCGATGCGGTCGCCGATTCCGCCGCCCTGGACACCGCGCTGCGCCGGGCCACCGCGGCCACGTTCGACCGGCTCGACGTCGACGGCAGCTGCTCCACCAACGACACCGTGCTGCTGCTGTCCTCGGGCGCCAGTGCGATCTCGCCGAGCCAGGACGAACTCGACGACGCGGTGCGGCGCGTCTGCGACGACCTGTGCGCACAACTGCAGGCCGACGCCGAGGGTGTCACCAAGCGGGTCGTCGTCACGGTCGCCGGCGCCCGCAGCGAGGACGACGCCGTGGTGTGCGCCCGCGCCATTGCCCGGGACAGCCTGGTCAAGACGGCGCTGTTCGGCTCCGACCCGAACTGGGGCCGGGTGCTGGCCGCGGTGGGTATCGCCCCGGTGACGCTGGATCCGAACCGGATCTCGGTGTCGTTCAACGGTTCTCCGGTCTGCATCGACGGTGTCGGGGCCCCGGGTGCGCGAGACGTGGACCTGTCGGGCGATGACGTGGTGGTCACCGTCGACCTCGGTCTCGGAGCGGCCTCGGCGAGCATTCGCACCACCGACCTGTCCCACGCCTACGTCGAAGAGAACTCGGCCTACAGCTCATGAGCCTACCAGACCAAGGCCTCGGTTCTCGCTGAGGCACTGCCGTGGCTCAAACAACTGCACGACCGCATCGTCGTGGTGAAGTACGGCGGCAACGCCATGACCGACGACGTGCTGAAGGCCGCGTTCGCCGCGGACATGGTGTTTCTGCGCAACTGCGGCATCCATCCCGTGGTGGTGCACGGCGGCGGCCCGCAGATCTCCTCGATGCTCAAACGCCTTGGCATCGAAGGTGATTTCAAGGGCGGCTTCCGGGTGACCACACCGGAGGTGCTCGACGTCGCGCGCATGGTGCTGTTCGGTCAGGTCGGTCGCGAACTGGTCAACCTGATCAACGCCCACGGCCCGTACGCGGTCGGGATCACCGGTGAGGACGCCCAACTGTTCACCGCGGTGCGGCGCAGCGTCACCGTCGACGGGGTGGCCACCGACATCGGCCTGGTCGGCGACGTCGACCACGTCAACACCGGAGCGCTCGTCGACCTGATCGGTGCCGGCCGGATCCCGGTGGTGTCCACCATCGCCCCGGACGTCGACGGCGTCGTGCACAACATCAACGCCGACACCGCGGCCGCTGCCCTGGCCGAGGCGCTGGGCGCCGAAAAGCTGTTGATGCTCACCGACATCGAGGGGCTTTACACCGACTGGCCGAACCGCGACTCGCTGGTCAGCGAGATCGACGCGGGCGCGCTGACCCAGCTGTTGCCGCGGCTGGAGTCCGGCATGGTGCCCAAGGTCGAGGCGTGCCTGCGGGCCGTCGCCGGCGGCGTGCCCAGCGCACACATCATCGACGGCCGCGTCGAACATTGCGTGCTCGTCGAGTTGTTCACCAATGAGGGGACCGGCACCAAGGTGGTCGGCTCGATGACGAAGCCGGAGCGAGGGACGAGTTCCAGTGAGGATTCGAGCAAGGTGGTGACGGCAGAATGACTGAAGGCGAAGCGCTGCAACAGCGTTGGGCAGACGTGATGATGGACAACTACGGCACCCCGCCGTTGGCGCTGGCCGGCGGTGACGGTGCGGTGGTCACCGACGCCGACGGTAAGGCCTACCTCGACCTGCTCGGCGGCATCGCGGTCAACCTGCTCGGGCACCGCCACCCCGCGATCATCGAGGCCGTCACCACCCAGCTGAACACCCTGGGCCACACCTCGAACCTGTACGCCACCGAACCGGGTATCGCACTGGCCGAAGCGTTGGTCGGCCACCTCGGCGCGGACGCACCGGCGAGGGTGTTCTTCTGCAACTCCGGTACCGAGGCCAACGAGGTCGCCTTCAAGATCACCCGGCTGACCGGTCGGACGAAACTCGTTGCGGCCGAGGGTGCTTTCCACGGCCGCACGATGGGATCTCTGGCGCTGACCGGCCAGCCCACCAAGCGGGCGCCGTTCGAACCGCTGCCGGGTGACGTCACCCATGTGCCGTACGGGGACGTCGATGCGCTGGCCGCCGCGGTCGACACCGACACGGCCGCGGTGTTCCTGGAGCCGATCATGGGGGAGGGCGGTGTCGTCGTGCCACCGGCGGGCTATCTGGCGGCCGCCCGCGAGATCACGGCGGAACACGGTGCGC
Organism: uncultured Actinomycetota bacterium; assembly: GCA_963779655.1. GTDB lineage: Bacteria > Actinomycetota > Actinomycetes > Mycobacteriales > Mycobacteriaceae > Mycobacterium. Next base: position 58,213 of record CAVZZD010000023.1, read on the forward strand.
TGCTGGTGCTCGACGAGGTGCAGACCGGCGTCGGGCGTACCGGGACGTTTTTCGCGCACCAGAACGACGGCGTCACACCGGATGTGGTGACCCTGGCCAAGGGGCTCGGAGGCGGCCTGCCGATCGGCGCCTGCATCGGCATCGGTGCGGCGGCGGTTCTGATGACACCGGGCCTGCACGGCAGCACCTTCGGCGGCAACCCGGTGTGCACGGCAGCCGCTCTGGCCGTGTTGCGCACCCTCGCCGCCGACGACCTGATCGCGCACGCCGCCATCCTGGGCAAGAACCTGCAGCGGGGCATCGAGGAGTTGGGTCACCCGCTGGTGGACCATGTGCGGGGCCGGGGTCTGCTTCAGGGCGTGGTACTCACCGCTCCGGCGGCCAAGGCCGCCGAGACCGCTGCGCGCGACGCCGGATTCCTGGTCAACGCGGCGGCTCCCGACGTCGTCCGACTGGCGCCACCGTTGATCATCACCGACGCCCAGATCGACAGCTTCCTCGCGGCGCTACCCGGCGTCCTGGACGCCGCCCGGGATGCGTCATGACCTCGAAGATGACTCCGGAGGTGGCCACCACCCGCGCCGGTCGGCAGTCGCGCATCGTGGCGCTGCTGTCGTCGCGCCCGGTGCACAGTCAGGCCGAGTTGGCGGGCTTGCTGGCGGCCGAGGGGATCGAGATCACCCAGGCCACCCTGTCGCGTGACCTCGAAGAGCTCGGCGCGGTCAAACTGCGCGGCGCCGACGGAGGTGTAGGCGCCTACGTCGTGCCCGAGGACGGCAGTCCCGTCCGCGGCGTGACCGGTGGCACCGAGCGGATGTCACGCCTGCTCGGCGAACTGTTGGTGTCGACCGATGCCAGCGGCAACCTGGCGGTACTGCGCACCCCGCCCGGTGCCGCCCAGTATCTGGCCAGTTCCATCGACCGCGCGGCGCTGCCGTACGTGGTGGGCACGATCGCCGGCGACGACACCGTCCTGGTGGTCGCGCGCGAGCCGATGACCGGTGTCGAACTGGCGTCAACTTTTGAAAATCTTTGAACCGGTAGCAACCCCAAAATAAGGAGATCTGTCTCATGTCCGATCGCGTCATCCTGGCGTACTCCGGTGGTCTGGACACCTCGGTGGCCATCAGCTGGATCGGCAAGGAGACCGGCCGCGAGGTCGTCGCCGTCGCCATCGACCTCGGCCAGGGCGGCGAGGACATGGAGGTCGTGCGGCAGCGCGCCGTGGACTGCGGCGCGGTCGAAGCGGTTGTGGTCGATGCCCGCGACGAGTTCGCCGACGAATACTGCCTGCCGACGATCCAGTCCAACGCGCTCTACATGGACCGCTACCCGCTGGTGTCGGCGATCAGCCGCCCGCTGATCGTCAAGCACCTGGTGGCCGCGGCCCGGGAGTACGGTGGCGGCATCGTCGCACACGGCTGCACCGGCAAGGGTAACGACCAGGTCCGCTTCGAGGTCGGATTCGCTTCGCTGGCACCGGATCTGGAGGTGTTGGCCCCGGTCCGGGACTACGCGTGGACGCGCGAGAAGGCCATTGCGTTCGCCGAGGAGAACGCCATCCCGATCAACGTCACCAAGCGCTCGCCGTTCTCGATCGACCAGAACGTGTGGGGCCGCGCGGTCGAGACCGGCTTCCTCGAGCACCTGTGGAACGCCCCGACCAAGGACGTTTACGAATACACCGAGGACCCGACGCTCAACTGGAGCACGCCCGACGAGGTCATCGTCGGGTTTGAGCGTGGCGTGCCGGTGTCGATCGACGGCAAGCCGGTGAGCGTTCTGGAAGCGATCGTGGAACTCAACCGGCGCGCCGGGGAGCAGGGCGTCGGCCGGCTCGACGTGGTCGAGGACCGGCTGGTGGGCATCAAGAGCCGGGAAATCTACGAGGCCCCGGGCGCGATGGCGCTGATCACCGCGCACACCGAGCTCGAGCACGTCACGCTGGAGCGCGAACTCGGCCGGTTCAAGCGGATGACCGATCAGCGCTGGGGCGAGCTGGTGTACGACGGCCTGTGGTACTCGCCGCTGAAGAGCGCGCTGGAGACGTTCGTGGCGAAGACCCAGGAACATGTGACCGGCGAGATCCGAATGGTGTTGCACGGCGGACATATCGCGGTCAACGGTCGCCGCAGCGCCGAGTCGCTGTACGACTTCAACCTGGCCACCTACGACGAGGGCGACAGCTTCGACCAGTCGTCGGCCAAGGGCTTCGTGCATGTGCACGGCCTGTCGTCCAAGATCGCCGCCAGGCGGGACCTGGGCCTGTGACCAGCACCTCCCACGCGGTGAGGGGGGACAGGTGAGCACCGATTCGGGCGCAACAAACGAGGGCGCACTGTGGGGCGGCCGGTTCGAGGGCGGGCCCTCGGATGCGCTTGCGGCGCTGAGCAAGTCGACCCACTTCGACTGGGTGCTGGCGCCTTACGACGTCACCGCGTCCAAAGCCCATGCACGCGTGCTGTTTCGGGCCGGACTGCTCACCGAGGAACAACGCGACGGACTGCTGGCCGGGCTGGACAGCCTCGGCGCGGACGTCGCCGACGGCAGCTTCGGCCCCATCGTCACCGACGAGGACGTGCACGGCGCACTCGAACGGGGCCTGATCGACCGGGTCGGACCGGAACTCGGCGGCCGCCTGCGGGCCGGACGGTCCCGAAACGACCAGGTGGCCACGCTGTTCCGGATGTGGTTGCGCGACGGGGTCCGTCGTGTCGCGGACGGCGTGTTGCAGGTCGTCGACGCACTGGCCACCCAGGCCGCCGCGCACCCCACCGCGATCATGCCCGGCAAGACCCACCTCCAGTCCGCGCAACCGATCCTGCTGGCGCATCACCTGTTGGCGCACGCGCATCCGCTGCTGCGTGACGTGGATCGGATCGCCGACTTCGACGACCGCACGGCGATCTCGCCGTACGGTTCGGGTGCGCTGGCCGGATCGTCACTGGGCCTGGACCCCGACGCCATCGCCGAGGAACTCGGGTTCGCCGCGGCCACGGACAACTCCGTCGACGCCACCGCCGCACGCGACTTCGCCGCTGAGGCGGCGTTCGTGTTCGCCATGATCGCCGTAGATCTGTCGCGGCTGGCCGAGGACATCATCCTCTGGAGCTCAACCGAATTCGGCTACGTCAAACTGCACGACTCGTGGTCGACGGGCAGCTCGATCATGCCGCAGAAGAAGAACCCGGATATCGCCGAGTTGGCCCGCGGAAAGTCCGGTCGGCTGATCGGCAACCTGACCGGCCTGCTGGCCACGCTGAAAGCACAGCCGCTGGCCTACAACCGCGATCTGCAGGAGGACAAGGAGCCCGTCTTCGACTCGGTGGCGCAGCTGGAGCTGCTGCTGCCGGCGATGGCCGGCCTGGTCGGCACCCTGACCTTCGACGAGGAGCGGATGGCCGCACTCGCCCCGGCCGGTTACACCTTGGCGACCGACATCGCGGAATGGATGGTGCGCCAAGGTGTTCCGTTCCGGGTGGCGCACGAGGCAGCCGGCGCGGCGGTCAAGGCTGCCGAGGGCCGCGGGGTGGGACTCGAAGAACTCACCGATGACGAGTTCGCGGCGATCAGCCCGGATCTCACGCCGCAGGTGCGCGAGGTGCTGACAGTCGAGGGTTCGGTGAACGCCCGCAACGCGCGCGGCGGCACCGCTCCCGTCCAGGTGGCCAACCAGCTCGGCGTGGTCCGCGAAACCGAAGCAGCCCTGACGGATTCGGCTGCGCCGCTGAGCTATAGCCCACGGCTGCCCAGCCATTCGATGATCCTGTCGGCGACGGCACGCCAGCCGGGATCGACCATCATGTTGTGGCCCACCCGGCACTGCCCTTGTCGATGAGTTCCAGCATGCGTCCCCCGCCTACTCCTGAATGCTGAGGTGACGGTAACGCGAGCCACGCCGGGCGCAGGCGCGATCCCGGATCCAGAAGCGCATCCGTCATACGCTCGTACGGTGCCACCCCGGAGCCGGGCCGCGATCTACGCCAGACGCCGCAAGCGCCGGATGGAGAAGGTCGACCACGACCTGACCGATGCGCAGTGGGCTGCGCTCAAGGATGCCTGGGGTGGGTGTGCCTACTGCGGCGCCGACGACCGGACCTCCAGAAGGACTGCATGCTGCCGATCTCGCGCGGCGGGCGCTACACCCTGGCCAACGTGGTGCCGGCCTGCCGCTCGTGCAACGCGAGCAAGTGCAACGCCGAGGTCACCACTTGGTTGCGACGCAAGAAGCTGGACGAGCAGGTGTTCCTGGTCCAGCAGGTCACCATCCGGCGGGCGCTCACCGCCGCCGGAGACTCCAGTAACATCGGCCGCCATGCCGGGCCCAACCACGACACTGCGCAGGATGTCGCGGTCACGGTGTCGGCACGACTGCGCAAATGGCTCATCGGACTTCACCTGAACCAACTCTGGCAGTGGTCCTCAGTGCTGCTGACTGTGACGACCGTCAGTGTTCGCAAACATTCAAAAGGACTGCACGCTCCCGACCGCGTGGTGGGCGGTACACGCTGAGCCAACGTGGTGCACAGCCGGCGGCTCGCGTAACGCCAGCAAATGCGATGTCGGTCGCCACCTGGATGGGGCGTGTAAGAGCTGGACAGCATGCGTGCCTGATCCAGCAGGTCGACGATCCGGCGGGCGCTCACGACCGACGATGACCCGCAGGGCAATTGACTATTCGATCCGCTCCGACAGATGCTCCAGCCAGCGGTCCTCCAGTTCGGAGTGCTCGCCTTCCAGCGCCCGCAGTTTCGCGGTGAGCTCGCCGAGGCCGGCGTAGTCGCTGTGGTCGTGCCCGGCGATCTCGGCGTGCAGCGCGGCGATCTGCTCGGCGACCCTGGCCAGCTTGCGCTCGATCGCGGCAAGCTCCTTGCGGTTGGCGTAGAGCGCCGCACCCGGAGCGGGATTCGGTCCTTGACGGCACCGGGGTCGCCGGCGCCGCCGGTTCCGCGGCCAGCCGCAGGTACTCGTCGACGCCGCCGGGCAGGTGCCGCAGCCGCCCGCCGAGGATCGCGTACTGCTGATCGGTGACCCGCTCGAGCAGGTAGCGGTCGTGCGAGACGACGATCAGCGTGCCCGGCCACGAATCGAGCAGGTCCTCCGTCGCGGCGAGCATGTCGGTGTCGACGTCGTTGGTGGGCTCGTCGAGGATCAGCACGTTCGGCTCGGCCAGCAGCGTCAGCAGCAGCTGCAGCCGCCGGCGCTGCCCGCCGGAGAGGTCACTCACCCGGGCCGAAAGTGTTCGCGCGCCAAAGCCCAGCCGTTCGAGCAGCTGAGCCGGCGTCATCTCGCGGCCCTCGACCTGATAACCGGTGGGCAGCCGGCCGAGCACCTCGCGGACCAGGTCGCCCTCCACGTCCGCCAGCACACCGGCCTGCTGGTCGAGCATCGCCAACTGCACGGTCTTGCCGCGCTTGACCCGGCCGGTGTCGGGTGTGACCGTGCCCGCGATCAAGCCGAGCAGCGTCGACTTGCCGGCGCCGTTGGCGCCGAGGATGCCGGTGCGTTCACCGGGCCCGATCCGCCACTCGACGTCGCGCAGCACCGGCCGGCCGTCGAACGACACGGACACGTCCAGAAGGTCGACGACGTCCTTGCCCAGCCGCGCAGTGGCCAGCTTGGCCAGCTCGACGGTGTCGCGCAGCGGCGGCACGTCCGCGATCAGCGCGTTGGCGGCGTCGATGCGGAACTTCGGCTTGGACGTGCGCGCCGGCGCGCCGCGGCGCAGCCAGGCCAGCTCCTTGCGCATCAGGTTCTGCCGCTTGGCCTCGGTCGCCGCGGCGATCCGGTCGCGCTCGACGCGCTGCAGGATGTAGGCGGCGTAGCCGCCGTCGAACGGCTCGACGATGCCGTCGTGCACCTCCCACGTCGCGGTGGCGACCTCGTCGAGGAACCAGCGGTCGTGCGTCACCACCAGCAGCCCGCCGGTGTTGCGCGCCCAGCGGCGCTTCAGGTGCGCGGCCAGCCAGGTGATGCCCTCGATGTCGAGGTGGTTGGTGGGTTCGTCGAGCGCGATGACGTCCCAGTCGCCCATCAGCAGCGCGGCCAACTGCACCCGGCGCCGCTGCCCGCCCGACAGCGTCGAGATCGGCGCATCCCAGGCGATGTCGGCCACCAGGCCGTCGACGACGTCGCGGATCCCGGGGTCGCCGGCCCACTCGTGCTCGGCCTTGTCGCCGACGAGTTCCCGACCGACGGTTCTGGTGCCGTCGAGGGTGTCGGCCTGGTCGAGGACGCCGACGCGCACGCCGCCGCGGCGCGTCACCCGGCCGGAATCGGGCAGCGATTCGCCCGGTGAGCAGGCCCAGCAGGCTGGACTTGCCGTCGCCGTTGCGCCCGACGATGCCGATGCGGTCGCCGTCGTTGACCCCGACGGTGACCGAGCCGAACACCACCTGCGTCGGGTATTCCAGATGCAGGGCCTCGGCCCCGAGCAGGTGCGCCACCCGGCCGACCTTAGTTGGCGGGAAAGGCGGGTGTTCAAGCCCGGCCTCGCGGTGCGCTGCGTGTGCCATGATGTGCAGGCCGTCAGGGCCGAACGTGCAGTACACGAGTAGTAGGGGAGCAGCGGGTGGATCTGAATCTCTCCGCGATCACCGGACCGATCATCAGGCCGGTGGGGCGGTTGGTCGCCACGGCACAGAACGGTCTGGAGGTGCTCCGGCTCGGCGGCCTGGAGACCGAGTCGGTGCCCTCACCGTTCCAGATCGTCGAGAGCGTGCCGATGTACCGGCTGCGGCGGTATTTCCCGCCGGACAGCCGGCGACGCAAGCAGGCCGGTCCGCCGGTGCTGATGGTGCACCCGATGATGATGTCGGCCAACATGTGGGACGTCACCCGGGAGGACGGTGCGGTCGGAATCCTGCACAGCGCCGGTATCGACCCCTGGGTGATCGATTTCGGTGAGCCCGACAAGGTCGAGGGCGGGATGCGGCGCAACCTCGCCGACCACGTCGTGGGGTTGTCCGAGGCCATCGACACCGTCAAGGAGACCACCGGCCTGGACGTGCATCTGGCCGGCTACTCGCAAGGCGGAATGTTCGCTTACCAGACGGCCGCCTACCGGCGCTCCAAGGACCTCGCCAGCATCATCGCGTTCGGCTCACCGGTCGACACGCTGGCCGCGCTTCCGATGGGCATCCCACCCAACCTCGGCGCCGTCGCCGCGGACTTCATGGCCGACCACGTGTTCAACCGGCTCGACATCCAGGGCTGGATGGCGCGGACCGGATTTCAGATGCTCGATCCGCTCAAGACGGCCAAGGCCCGCGTCGACTTCGTCCGCCAGTTGCACGACCGCGAAGCGCTGCTGCCCCGCGAGCAGCAGCGCCGATTCCTCGATTCCGAAGGGTGGATCGCCTGGTCCGGCCCCGCGGTCTCCGAACTGCTCAAGCAGTTCATCGCGCACAACCGGATGATGTCGGGCGGTTTCGCGATCAACGGGCAGATGGTGACGCTGAACGACATCACCTGCCCGGTGCTGGCGGTCGTGGGAGAGGTCGACGACATCGGACAGCCCGCGTCGGTCCGGGGCATCCAGCGGGCCGCGCCTAGCGCAGACGTCTACGAGACGATGATCCGGACCGGCCATTTCGGTCTGGTCGTCGGGTCGAAGGCCGCGCAGGTGACCTGGCCGACCGTCGCCGAATGGGTGCAATGGGTGTCCGGCGCCGGTGCTAAGCCGGCCAACGTCGAACCGATGCAGGACAGGCCGGACGAGAAGGACAGCGCCGACGACAGTGGCGTGCACCTGTCCACGCGGGTGGTCCACGGGGTCGGGGAGGCCTCCGAGGTGGCACTCGCGCTGGCCCGCGGTGCGGCCGACGCCTTCGTCGCCGCGAACAAGTCCATGCGCACCTTCGCGGTCGAGACGATTCGGACCCTGCCGCGGCTGACGCGACTCGGCCAGATCAACGATCACACCCGAATCTCGTTGGGGCGGATCATCTCCGAGCAGTCGAAGGGTTCGCCCGACGGCGAATTCCTGCTTTTCGACGGGCGCGTGCACACCTACGAGGCCGTCGACCGCCGCATCAACAACGTCGTCCGTGGGCTCATCGACGTCGGTGTGCGTCAGGGTGACCATGTGGGTGTCCTGATGGAGACCCGACCCAGCGCACTGGTGGCCATCGCCGCGCTGTCCCGGCTCGGCGCCGTCTCGGTGCTGATGCCACCCGACGGCGATCTCGTGGAAGCGGCCCGACTCGGCGGCGTCGCGGAGGTCCTGACCGACCCGACCAATCTCGACGCCGCGCGGCAGTTGTCGCTGCAGGTGCTGGTTCTCGGCGGTGGCGAATCACGGGACCTGCACCTTTCCGACAACGCAGACGTCATCGATATGGAGCAGATCAACCCGGACGCGGTCGAGCTGCCCGGCTGGTACCGGCCGAACCCCGGGTTCGCCCGCGACCTTGCCTTCATCGCGTTCAGCACGGTCGGCGCCGAACTCGTCGCCAAGCAGATCACCAACTACCGATGGGCATTGTCTGCGTTCGGAACCGCATCGGCCGCGGCGCTGAGCGCGAGCGACACCGTCTACTGCCTGACTCCGCTGCATCACCAGTCCGGCCTGCTGGTGGCGCTCGGCGGGGCCGTTGTCGGCGGAGCCCGCGTCGCCCTGTCCCGTGGCCTGCACCCGGACCGCTTCGTGCAGGAGATCCGCCAGTACGGCGTCACCGTGGTCAGCTACACCTGGGCGATGCTCCGCGACGTCGTCGACGAGCCCGGCTTCGAGTTGCACGGTAACCATCCGGTGCGGCTCTTCATCGGTTCGGGCATGCCGACGGGGCTGTGGCAGCGGGTCACCGAGGCGTTCGCACCGGCTCGCGTGGTGGAGTTCTTCGCGACCACCGACGGGCAGGCCGTCCTCGCCAACGTGTCGGGCGCCAAGGTCGGCAGCAAGGGCCGGCCGCTGCCCGGCGGCGGCCAGGTCGAACTCGCGGCCTACGACGTCGACTCCCGTCTCATCCTCGAAGATGACCGCGGGTTCGTTCAGGTCGCGGCCACCGACCAGGTCGGCCTGCTGCTGGCCCGGCCTCGCGGACCGGTGGATCCGACGGCCTCGGTGAAGCGTGGCGTCTTCGCGCCCGCCGACACCTGGGTTTCCACCGAGTCCCTGTTCCGCCGCGACGCCGACGGTGACTACTGGCTGGTGGGAACCCGAAATGCGGTGATCCAGACGGCGCGCGGTGTCGTCTTCGCCGAACCGGTCACCGACGCGGTCGGCCGGATCGGCGCAGTCGACCTCGCCGTCACCTACGGGGTGACACGGGGCGGCGACGATCAGGTCGCCATCACGGCGATCACGCTGCGGCCGGGTACCAGCGTCACTGCCGCGGACCTGACCGAGGCCGTGGCGGCGATGCCCGTCGGGCTGCCCCCCGACGTCGTCCACGTGGTCGCTGACCTCCCGCTGTCGGCCACCTACCGGCCCGTCGTCGGAGGGCTGCGCAACGCGGGTATCCCGCGGGCCGGCAGGCAGGCCTGGTATCTGGACCGCGACAACGGCCAGTTCAAGCGTTTGACCAGCGAAGCGCGGGCCGATCTGGGCGGCCGGGGTTAGCCGGACGCATGTAACAGGACGGTGCCGCGCAGCGACAGCGCTGTTAGGCTCGCCCTGACCGTTCCATCTGGAGGAATCGCATGACATTGCAGTCCGCGGACGACCGGCATGGTCGGGGCCGGGTCATCACTGCCACGGTGGCCGGCGGTGTGCTCGCTGTCGGGCTCGTGCTGGGAGCCGGCTCGGCTGTCGGGCACGCCGACCCGACGGATGTGCCGACTGTCCCCAATCTGCCGGTGGACGCCGCGGCCATCGTGCCCAACGGGGTGACCGGTGAGGCCGCGCGTGCTGCAAAGGCCGGCCCTGCCGCGGCCGACCCTGCCGCAGCCGGCCCTGCCGCGGCCGACCCTGCCGCGCCGGGCGCCGCGCCGGAAGCCCCGCCCCAGACTGCGGATGAGGTGCTGGCCATCATCTACAGGGACTACGACGTCGGCTCGGGTGGAGGTCAGCTCTCCAACCTGATTCACAGCGTGATGCAGATGCGTTCTCAGGGCTTCAAGCCGTCGAAGGCGAACAGGGACGCCATCGTCGAGGCGCTGGATCACCGGCCCAACCAGGGTCCGCTGGTGCAGGCACTGAAGGAAACGCTGGCCGACCAGACGAAGCAGCAGCAGCAGATGGAGGCGATGCAGGGCAGCGGCGGCGGTAGCCCCTTCACCGTCGGCATCAACCAGTACGACCCGAACAATCCCGGCGTGCTGGGCCAGTTCACCGTCACGCCCGGAAGCTGAATGCTCGACGAGAAGCTGCTCTCGATCCTGGTCTGCCCGGCTGACCGTGGGCCACTGCTGCACCGCGGCGACGTGCTCTACAACCCGCGACTGCGCCGGGCCTACCGCATCGAGGACGGCATCCCCGTCCTGCTGGTCGACGAGGCACGTGACGTCGACGACGACGAGCACGCACGCCTGACGGCGACCGCGAGCGACTAGATCACGAGATCCGGCAGGTCGCCGGTGAGGTAGCGCTGCAGGTTCGGCGCGATGGTCTTCGCAATCTGGTCGGGCGGCAACGACGCGAACGGTTCCAGGCCGATGATGTAGCGCGCCATCACCACGCCGACCAATTGCGAGGCGACGAACTGTATGCGCACCCGGCCGCTGCCGGGCGGATCATCGATCCTCGGCGCGATCTCGGCGATGACCACATCCTGCAGAAACGAGCGCACCAGGCTGACGTTCGCCCCCGACAGCAGCGAGCGCATGGTCGCGATGAGGCCATCGCCGAGTGCGGAATCCCACAGCGGGAGCAGCAGCGACGGCAGCCTCAGACCCAGTTCCTCGACAGGTGTCTCACGCAGCGGACCGATGACCGACATCGGGTCGATCGGGATCTCGATCGCCGCGGCGAAGAGGTTTTCCTTGGTCCCGAAATAGTGGTGCACCAGTGCCGAGTCCACGCCCGCGTCGGCAGCGATGCTCCGGATCGAGGTGTGACTGATCCCGTTGCGCGCGAACATCTCTCGTGCACTGTCCAGAATCCGTTGCCGGGTGTCGGAGACTCCGGCGGGACGTCCCGGCCGCCTCCGTCGTCCGTTGTCGGTCACGGCGCTACGGGGTCCGCCGTCGCAGGGTGGCTGCGGCCAGGCACAGCGCCACCACGGCGAACGCGACGACGACCGCCATGTCGCGCACCGCGGTCGACGTCAATGCGGGATGCTTGCCCACTTCGCGCAGCGCCTCGAGCGCGTAGCTCGCCGGCAGCGCGTTGCTGATCCACTGGAGCCAGTCCGGCATCATCTCGCGCGGCACGATGATCCCGCACAGCAGCAGCTGCGGCACCACCACGACGGGCATGAACTGCACGGCCTGAAACTCGGTGCGGGCGAACGCACTACACAGCAGGCCCAGGCCGACGCCCAGGATCGCATTGATGATCGCGATGACGAACACCCACAAGGGGTTGCCGGCGGTGTCGAAGCCGAGCAGCCAGAAAGCCACGATGCAGGCGACCGTGGCCTGCAGGGCCGCGGCCACGGAGAATGCCGTTCCGTAGGCGCCGAGGAGGTCGAGCCTTCGCAGTGGCGTCGTCAGAATCCGTTCGAGCGTTCCCGAAACCCGTTCGCGCTGCATGGAGATCGACGTGATGAGGAACATCACGATCAGCGGCAGCAGTCCGAGCAGGATCAGGCACGCATTGTTGAACGGGGAGTACGGGCCCGTCGCGTTCTGGAACATGAAGTACATCAGCGTGATGACCAGGCTGGGCACCACGACGATCATCGCCACGCTGCGGTGGTCGGCGGCCAGCTGCCGCAGAATGCGGGTGGTCGTCGCGAGGTAGGGCCGCGCGGTCAGCCGGCTGCGGCCGCGGTGCTGTGCCGGATGACGGACAGGAACGCTTCCTCCAGTGAGCTGCATCGGGTGTCCTCTCTGAGGCGGGTGGGTGTGGTGTGGGCCAGCAGATGGCCGTCGCGCATGAGCAGCAGGTCGCCGCAGTGGTCGGCTTCGTCCATCACATGGCTGGAGATCAGCAGCGTGGTCCCGCGGCGGGCGAGGGAGTTGAACAGCTCCCACAGGTCGACCCGCAGGACGGGATCCAGTCCGACGGTCGGCTCGTCGAGCACCAGCAGGTCTGGATCGCCGACGAGCGCGCAGGCCAGCGAGACCCGGCTGCGCTGGCCGCCCGACAGGTTGCCGCACCGACTGTCCCGATGCGACGTCAGGCCCACCTGGTCGAGGATCTCGCCGGCGTGCGACGACGGCCTGCCGTAGAGGGACGCGAAGTAGCTGACGTTGTCGACCACCCGCAGGTCGTTGTAGATCGTCGGATCCTGCGTCACGTAACCGACGCGGTGGCGCAGGGCGGCCGAGCCCGCGGGATGACCGAGGACCGTGACCGAACCCGACTCGATGATCTGCGTCCCGACGATGCAGCGCATCAGCGTGGTCTTGCCGCAGCCTGACGGACCCAGCAGGCCGGTGACCGTGCCGCGGGCGATGCGCACCGACAGATCGTCGACCGCCGGACGCTTACCCCGGATGACCCGCAGGTGATCGATGTCGATCGCGGGCTCGCACGCCGCCGCGGATTAATTCATCGTGCGATGAAGTCATCATGAGATGAATAATCCGCCGCCCTACCGGTCGCCGTCAAGAGGCAGAATCTGGCCGTGACCGCCGACCGCCTGACCGTCGACCCGCAGACCGCGGCCCGCCGACTGCTGGGCGCGACCCTCTACGGCCGGGGGGTCGCCGCCCGTGTGGTGGAAGTCGAGGCGTACGGCGGGGTTCCCGACGGCCCGTGGCCGGACGCCGCCTCGCACTCGTACCGGGGGCCCAACGCGCGCAACATCGTGATGACGGGGCCCGCCGGCCGGCTCTACACCTACCGCAGCCACGGCATCCACGTCTGCGCAAACGTGGTCTGCGGCCCGGACGGAATCGCCGCCGCGGTCCTGCTTCGAGCCGGGGTGATCACCGACGGGATCGAGACGGCGCGACTGCGCAGGGGCACAGCCGTACGCGACGCGGCGCTGGCCCGCGGGCCGGGGAACCTGTGTGCGGCGCTGGGAATCACCATGGCGGACAACGGAATCGACCTCTTCGATCCCGGTAGCGAGGTGCGCCTCGAACTGGGTGGGGCGCGACGGACGGTGCGCGGACCACGCGTCGGTGTCAGTAAGGCCGCCGACCGGCCGTGGCGGTTCTGGCTCGACAATCATCCCGAGGTCTCGGCCTATCGACGCAGTCCGCGCGCACCCGAAACCGGCCTCAGCGACTGAACACCGGGCGGTACGCAAAGATCGGGGTATGGGTACGACGATCCTCGACGAGTTGGCGTGGCGCGGACTGATCGCACAGTCGACCGACCGCGACGCGCTTGCCGAACTGCTGGCCGCCGGACCCGCAACCGTCTATTCGGGCTTCGATCCCACCGCGCCGAGCCTGCACGCCGGCCATCTGGTGCCACTGCTGACGCTGCGGCGCTTTCAGCAGGCCGGACACCGGCCGATCGTGCTGGCCGGCGGCGCCACCGGGATGATCGGTGACCCGCGCGAGACCGGCGAACGCACACTCAACACCGCCGACACCGTCGCCGACTGGGCCGACCGGATCCGGGGCCAGTTGGAACGGTTCGTCGAGTTCGACGACTCGCCGACCGGCGCCGTCGTCGAGAACAACCTGTCGTGGACCGGGGAGTTGTCGGCGATCGAGTTCCTCCGCGACGTCGGCAAGCACTTCTCGGTGAACGTCATGCTCGACCGCGACACGGTGCGGCGACGTCTCGAAGGTGACGGCATCTCCTACACCGAATTCAGCTACATGCTGCTGCAGGCCAACGACTACGTGGAACTGAACCAGCGGTACGGCTGCTCACTTCAGGTCGGCGGCTCCGACCAGTGGGGAAACATCATCGCCGGCGTCCGGCTCGTCCGGCAGAAGACCGGTAGGTCCGTACACGCGCTGACCACACCGCTGGTCACCGACTCCGAAGGCAAGAAGTTCGGAAAGTCGACCGGCGGCGGGAATCTCTGGCTGGATCCGGAGATGACCAGCCCGTACGCCTGGTACCAGTACTTCGTCAACACCGCCGACGCCGACGTGATCGGCTACCTGCGATGGTTCACGTTCCTCTCGGCCGAGGAGATCGCCGAACTCGAGCAGGCGACCGCGGAACGGGCGCACGAGCGCGCCGCGCAGCGCCGGCTCGCCCAGGAGCTCACGACACTTGTGCACGGCGAAGCGGCGACGACTTCCGTCGAACTGGCCAGCCAGGCGCTCTTCGGTCGCGGTGAGTTGTCGGAACTCGACGAACCGACGCTGGCCGCGGCGCTGACGGAGGCTGCGGTGGCCGAACTCACGCCGGGCGGTCCCGACGCCATCACCGATCTGCTGGTGGCCACCGGACTGTCAGCGAGCAAGGGCGCCGCCCGCCGCACGATCGCCGAGGGCGGGGTGTCGGTGAACAACGTCCGGGTCGCCAGCGACGAGTGGGTGCCGCAGGCCTCGGATTTCCTGTTCGGACGCTGGCTCGTGCTGCGACGCGGGAAGCGGAACGTGGCCGGTGTGCAGAAGATCGGCTGAGCCATCTTGACGTCCCGACGTTGATCTTGAAGACCGGAAAAGCCCGTCTAGCAGGCGATTTGACTCGGTGTTTCCAGCCACGTAACTTTATGCCCGTCGCCGCGACACGGCCCAGCCGGAGAGCGCGACGACATCCCCGGGAATAACCCTGGTACTCAGGGTGTTCCTACCAGTCCGCTCTACGACACCGCGGCTTTTGGTCGCGGGGTTGTTGCGCTGTCTGGGTGGGGAAGCGCGGCGTGTTGTTTGAGAACTCAATAGTGTGTTTGGTGGTTTTTGTTTGTTGTTTTTGGCCATCCTTGTGGGGGACTCCCCGTCTTCCTGTTGTGGGGGTGGTTGTTGTTTTTGATGCCAGTTTTTGGTGTCTTTTTGTTAGGTCAGATTTTTCTGATTCGGATTCACCTGGCTCTTTGTGGGTTGGGTTGTTTTTGTTTGGAGAGTTTGATCCTGGCTCAGGACGAACGCTGGCGGCGTGCTTAACACATGCAAGTCGAACGGTAAGGCCCTTTCGGGGGTACACGAGTGGCGAACGGGTGAGTAACACGTGGGTGATCTGCCCTGCACTTCGGGATAAGCCTGGGAAACTGGGTCTAATACCGGATAGGACCATTGTCTGCATGGATGGTGGTGGAAAGCTTTTGCGGTGTGGGATGGGCCCGCGGCCTATCAGCTTGTTGGTGGGGTGATGGCCTACCAAGGCGACGACGGGTAGCCGGCCTGAGAGGGTGTCCGGCCACACTGGGACTGAGATACGGCCCAGACTCCTACGGGAGGCAGCAGTGGGGAATATTGCACAATGGGCGCAAGCCTGATGCAGCGACGCCGCGTGGGGGATGACGGCCTTCGGGTTGTAAACCTCTTTCAGCATCGACGAAGCGCAAGTGACGGTAGATGCAGAAGAAGCACCGGCCAACTACGTGCCAGCAGCCGCGGTAATACGTAGGGTGCGAGCGTTGTCCGGAATTACTGGGCGTAAAGAGCTCGTAGGTGGTTTGTCGCGTTGTTCGTGAAAACTCACAGCTTAACTGTGGGCGTGCGGGCGATACGGGCAGACTGGAGTACTGCAGGGGAGACTGGAATTCCTGGTGTAGCGGTGGAATGCGCAGATATCAGGAGGAACACCGGTGGCGAAGGCGGGTCTCTGGGCAGTAACTGACGCTGAGGAGCGAAAGCGTGGGGAGCGAACAGGATTAGATACCCTGGTAGTCCACGCCGTAAACGGTGGGTACTAGGTGTGGGTTTCCTTCCTTGGGATCCGTGCCGTAGCTAACGCATTAAGTACCCCGCCTGGGGAGTACGGCCGCAAGGCTAAAACTCAAAGGAATTGACGGGGGCCCGCACAAGCGGCGGAGCATGTGGATTAATTCGATGCAACGCGAAGAACCTTACCTGGGTTTGACATGCACAGGACGCCGGTAGAGATGTCGGTTCCCTTGTGGCCTGTGTGCAGGTGGTGCATGGCTGTCGTCAGCTCGTGTCGTGAGATGTTGGGTTAAGTCCCGCAACGAGCGCAACCCTTGTCTCATGTTGCCAGCGGGTTATGCCGGGGACTCGTGAGAGACTGCCGGGGTCAACTCGGAGGAAGGTGGGGATGACGTCAAGTCATCATGCCCCTTATGTCCAGGGCTTCACACATGCTACAATGGCCGGTACAAAGGGCTGCGATGCCGTGAGGTGGAGCGAATCCTTTCAAAGCCGGTCTCAGTTCGGATCGGGGTCTGCAACTCGACCCCGTGAAGTCGGAGTCGCTAGTAATCGCAGATCAGCAACGCTGCGGTGAATACGTTCCCGGGCCTTGTACACACCGCCCGTCACGTCATGAAAGTCGGTAACACCCGAAGCCGGTGGCCTAACCCCTCGTGGGAGGGAGCCGTCGAAGGTGGGATCGGCGATTGGGACGAAGTCGTAACAAGGTAGCCGTACCGGAAGGTGCGGCTGGATCACCTCCTTTCTAAGGAGCACCACGAGACCCGGGCCGGCCCACATCGTGTGGGGTTACCGGTGTCCTGGGCGATTCGTTGGATGGGCCTGCGCCTGTAGTGGGTCGCGGTTCTGGTGCACGACGCAAGCAACTGATCCGGCGTGGGAGATCGTCGGTCGAGAATGACCGCCAGACACACTATTGGGTCTTGAGACAACAGGCCCGTCGCCTCTTCGCCCCGTGGTGGGGAACCGGAGGTGTGCGATCCCCGCGTTGGGGTGGTCCCGGTGGGTGGTGGTGTTGTTGCCCCGCTTGGTGGTGGGGTGTGGTGTTTGATTCGTGGATAGTGGTTGCGAGCATCAGAGCCGCATGAGTGTGCTCTGGTCGCTTTCCTTCGGGATTGGGGGGCGTTGGTGTGGTTCTGTTGTGGTGTAATTTCAATGAATCTCATTTTTTGGTTTTTTGTGTTGTAAGTGTTTAAGGGCGCATGGTGGATGCCTTGGCATCAGAGGCCGATGAAGGACGTGGGAGGCTGCGATATGCCTCGGGGAGCTGTCAACCGAGCGTTGATCCGAGGATGTCCGAATGGGGAAACCCAGCACGAGTGATGTCGTGTTACCCGTATCTGAATACATAGGGTGCGGGAGGTAACGCGGGGAAGTGAAACATCTCAGTACCCGTAGGAAGAGAAAACAATTGTGATTCCGTGAGTAGTGGCGAGCGAAAGCGGAGGATGGCTAAACCGCATGCATGTGATACCGGGTAGGGGTTGTGCGTGCGGGGTTGTGGGACCCGTGTTTCCAGGGCTACCTGCCTGGAGGGCAGTGAGAAAGCGTCGTGGTTAGCGGAAGTGGCCTGGGATGGCCTGCCGTAGACGGTGAGAGCCCGGTACGTGAAAACCCGATGCCTGCCTTGCATGGTGTTCCCGAGTAGCAGCGGGCCCGTGGAATCTGCTGTGAATCTGCCGGGACCACCCGGTAAGCCTGAATACCTTCTGATGACCGATAGCGGATTAGTACCGTGAGGGAATGGTGAAAAGTACCCCGGGAGGGGAGTGAAAGAGTACCTGAAACCGTGTGCCTACAACCCGTCAGAGCCCTCTCTTAGTAGTGGGGTGATGGCGTGCCTTTTGAAGAATGAGCCTGCGAGTCAGGGACATGTCGCGAGGTTAACCCGGGTGGGGTAGCCGCAGCGAAAGCGAGTCTGAATAGGGCGTATCCACCCAAAGGGAGTGGTGTAGTGGTGTGTTCTGGACCCGAAGCGGAGTGATCTACCCATGGCCAGGGTGAAGCAGCAGTAAGATGTTGTGGAGGCCCGAACCCACTTAGGTTGAAGACTGAGGGGATGAGTTGTGGGTAGGGGTGAAAGGCCAATCAAACTCCGTGATAGCTGGTTCTCCCCGAAATGCATTTAGGTGCAGCGTCGCATGATGCTCACCGGAGGTAGAGCTACTGGATGGCCGATGGGCCTCACAAGGTTACTGACGTCAGCCAAACTCCGAATGCCGGTGAGTCAATAGTGCGGCAGTGAGACGGCGGGGGATAAGCTCCGTGCGTCGAGAGGGAAACAGCCCAGATCGCCGGCTAAGGCCCCTAAGCGTGTGCTAAGTGGAAAAGGATGTGCAGTCGCGAAGACAACCAGGAGGTTGGCTTAGAAGCAGCCACCCTTGAAAGAGTGCGTAATAGCTCACTGGTCAAGTGATTGTGCGCCGATAATGTAGCGGGGCTCAAGCACACCGCCGAAGCCGCGGCAGCACCACCTTGGATGGTTGGGTAGGGGAGCGTCCTGCACACCGGTGAAGCCACAGAGTGATCTCGTGGTGGAGGGTGTGGGAGTGAGAATGCAGGCATGAGTAGCGATAAGGCAAGTGAGAACCTTGCCCGCCGAAAGACCAAGGGTTCCTGGGCCAGGCCAGTCCGCCCAGGGTGAGTCGGGACCTAAGGCGAGGCCGACAGGCGTAGTCGATGGACAACGGGTTGATATTCCCGTACCCGTGTGTGCGCGCCCGTGATGAATCAGTGGTGCTAACCGCCCAAAACGGTGGTCCATCAATCCCTTCGGGGGGCGAGGGTCGCCGGCTGCGTGGGACCTTCGCTGGTAGTAGTCAAGCGATGGGGTGACGCAGGAAGGTAGCCGTACCAGTCAGTGGTAATACTGGGGCAAGCCCGTAGGGAGAGACGCTAGGCAAATCCGGGTCTCACATGATCCTGAGAGGTGATGCATAGCCGAGTGAGGCGAATTCGGTGATCCTATGCTGCCAAGAAAAGCCTCTAGCGAGTGCACACACGGCCCGTACCCCAAACCGACACAGGTGGTCAGGTAGAGAATACCAAGGCGTACGAGTGAACTATGGTTAAGGAACTCGGCAAAATACCCCCGTAACTTCGGGAGAAGGGGGACCCGCATACCGTCAACGGCCCTCGCGGCCGGCAGCGGGAGGGGGTCGCAGAAACCAGTGAGAAGCGACTGTTTACTAAAAACACAGGTCCGTGCGAAGTCGCAAGACGATGTATACGGACTGACGCCTGCCCGGTGCTGGAAGGTTAAGAGGACCCGTCAACCCCTTCGGGGGTGAAGCGGAGAATTTAAGCCCCAGTAAACGGCGGTGGTAACTATAACCATCCTAAGGTAGCGAAATTCCTTGTCGGGTAAGTTCCGACCTGCACGAATGGCGTAACGACTTCTCAACTGTCTCAACCATAGACTCGGCGAAATTGCACTACGAGTAAAGATGCTCGTTACGCGCGGCAGGACGAAAAGACCCCGGGACCTTCACTACAACTTGGTATTGGAGTTCGGTTCGGTTTGTGTAGGATAGGTGGGAGACTGTGAAGCTCACACGCCAGTGTGTGGTGGAGTCGTTGTTGAAATACCACTCTGATCGTATTGGGCTTCTAACCTCGAACCGTATATCCGGTTCAGGGACAGTGCCTGGTGGGTAGTTTAACTGGGGCGGTTGCCTCCTAAAATGTAACGGAGGCGCCCAAAGGTTCCCTCAACCTGGACGGCAATCAGGTGTTGAGTGTAAGTGCACAAGGGAGCTTGACTGCGAGACATACATGTCGAGCAGGGACGAAAGTCGGGACTAGTGATCCGGCACCCCCGAGTGGAAGGGGTGTCGCTCAACGGATAAAAGGTACCCCGGGGATAACAGGCTGATCTTCCCCAAGAGTCCATATCGACGGGATGGTTTGGCACCTCGATGTCGGCTCGTCGCATCCTGGGGCTGGAGCAGGTCCCAAGGGTTGGGCTGTTCGCCCATTAAAGCGGCACGCGAGCTGGGTTTAGAACGTCGTGAGACAGTTCGGTCTCTATCCGCCGCGCGCGTCAGAAGCTTGAGGAAACCTGTCCCTAGTACGAGAGGACCGGGACGGACGAACCTCTGGTCCACCAGTTGTCCCACCAGGGGCACCGCTGGATAGCCACGTTCGGACAGGATAACCGCTGAAAGCATCTAAGCGGGAAACCCCCTCCAAGACCAGGCTTCTCACCCATTAAGAGGGATAAGGCCCCCCGCAGACCACGGGATCGATAGACCAGACCTAGAAGCCCAGCAATGGGTGCAGGGAACTGGCACTAACCGGCCGAAAACTTACACACACCCCCAATACTCAGGGAAAAGACACCAAGTAAACGGGATTCACGTGTAAACACCACAAACGCCTCGCAACCACGAACCACAGGTCCAACAGACCACACCCCACCACCAAAAACACACACCACACACACGTGTGTGAACACAGGGGCTGAAAAGAAAATAGAGTTACGGCGGCAACAGCGGCAGGGAAACGCCCGGACCCATCCCGAACCCGGAAGCTAAGCCTACCAGCGCCGATGATACTACCCACACGGGTGGAAAAGTAGGACACCGCCGAACACCCATTAACGGCCTCACCCCCCAAACGATTGGGGGGCTGATTCTGCATTCACTACAAAAGCAATTGTCGGAATTCGTCAGTCGAATAATGTGGCGGCCGGCGCTACGCGATTCTTCTCCATTTCGAGAAGTTCGCTTCTTGCGGTCCAGTCCGCCGCCATAGCCGGTCAGGCTGCCATTGGCTCCGATGACCCGATGGCACGGCACGATGATCCCGATCGGGTTGTGGCCGTTGGCCAGTCCGACCGCTCGCGACGCGCCGGGCGAGCCGATCTGCGCGGCGATCTGCCCGTACGACCGCGTCTCGCCGTACGGAATCGTCAGCAGGGCGGCCCACACGCGCCGCTGAAACTCGGTTCCGACGAGGTCGAGCTCCAGGTCGAACTCGAGCAAGTTCGCCGGCGAAGTACGCCTCGAGCTGGTCGACCGCGTCGGCGAAGGCGTCGTCGTCGCGCGTCCAGCCCGTCACGGCTGGGCTCGTAGGTCTGGTCGACCATCCGCAGATGCCTCAGCCGGCCGTCCTTGCCGGCGAGGGTGAGCGGGCCGACCGGGCTGTCGACGGTACGGAACGTGCAGGGTTTCCATGTCACTTCTCCTTCGGGGTCGCCGTGGCGGCCAGTTGTTGACCGTCGTGGTCGAGCGCGGTCCACAGATGTTGGGTCGCGTAGGCCCGCCAGGGCCGCCAACGCGCACTGTGTTCGATGAGCAGGCGCGGATCCGCGGGCAGGCCCAACTGCTTGGCGGCGAGTTGAACGCCGAGATCGCTCGCGGGGAACGCATCGGGGTCGCCGAGCGCCGCGCATGGCGATGACCTCCGCCGTCCACGGCCCGACGCCCGGGATGGCCAGCAGCTGCTCGCGGGCCTTGTTCCAGTCACATCCCGGATCCAGCACGACGTCGCCGTCGGCCAGCGCGTGGATCAGCGTGGTCGAACGTCCGCTGCCGCGACTTCGGGAACGCGAGCAGGGCACGGGATCGATCGTCGGCAAGCTGCGCGACGCTCGGAAACGATATGTGTCAGAGCGCCGTTCGCGTCGTGCACGGTGGACCCGTACGCCTCGACGAGGCGCCTGGCGTGGGTGCGTGCGGCCTTCACCGACACCTGCTGGCCGATGACGACCCGCAGCGGCTAGTTCCGGCTCGTCGACGGTGCGCGGAATCCGTTGGCCCGGGGCCTTGGCCACCACTGCGGCGAGTCGCGGATCGGAACTCAACACGTCGACGGCCGCCTCCGGGTCGGCGTCCAGGTCGAGCAGTCTCCTGCAGCGGGCGATGGCCGTCGACAGGTCGCGGAAGTCGTCCAGGACGAGTTCGCAGCTGCACGTGATCGGGCTGCGGCGTCAGGCTGACGATGCCGTTGCCCGAGGCGAGCCGCAGCGTGCGACGGTATGCGCCGTCGCGGACCTCCTCGACACCGGGCACCGCCGTGGCGGCCAGGTGCCCGAACAGCCCCTCGTACGCGAACGGGCTCCGCACCGGCAGTCGCAGCGTCAGCACACCCGATCCGGTGGATCGCCCCGGCCCGAACCGATTTCGGGCCCGCTCCCGCAGCGCCGTCGGCGTCAGTCGCACTACCGCGCGCAAGGTGTCGTTGAACTGCCGGATGCTCGAGAAGCCTGCGGCGAAGGCGACGTCGCCGAACGGCAGGTCCGTCGTCTCGATGAGCACCCGCGCGGTCTGCGAGCGCTGCGCGCGGGCCAGGGCCAGCGGATTGGCGCCGACCTCGGCCTGCAGCAGCCGCTCGAGTTGGCGGGTGGTGTAGCCGACGCGGGCGGCCAGTCCGGTGACGCCCTCACGATCCACGGTGCCGTCGGCGATCAGTCGCATCGCCCTGGCCACGACGTCGCCGCGGACGTTCCACTCCGGCGAGCCCGGCGAGGCGTCAGGGCGGCAGCGCTTGCACGCCCGGAATCCGGCCCGCTGGGCGGCGGCCGCGGTGGGATAGAACCGGACGTTGCGGGCGAACGGCGGCCGCACCGGGCAGCTGGGCCTGCAGTAGATCTGCGTCGTCAGCACGGCGGTGACGAACCAGCCGTCGAACCGGGCGTCCTTGGACTGGACGGCCCGGTAGCAGCGGTCGAAGTCTTCGTGCATGCTTCGACAATTACAC
>CAVZZD010000024.1:0-186461 GCA_963779655.1 uncultured Actinomycetota bacterium
TGACGATCTCGGTGTCGGAATCCCTGAAGGATCCGATGCCGCCCCAGTGGTCGGGATGTCCCTGGGAAACGACGATCGTGGCGGTACGGCCGGGAATGACGCCGTCAAATGCCTTGCGGTGCAACGGCCCTTCGATCGCCAGTCCGGTGTTGACGATCACCCGGCCGGCGTCGGTGCCGATCGCGTACGCGTTGGACACGCCCGGTGACATCCAGATGTCGGGCGCCGAGTGCGACGGCCGGCGCGCCAGTCGCGGACGAGAGGTCCGCCGCGCCGGGGCGCTCGCGATGGATGCCCGTCATCAGCGCGCCATGGCCTGAAGGAAGGCGGGCCAGTCGCCGAAATTGTGCCGGCCGACGAGTTCGATCCGGACGCCGAGCGGGTCAAGGTAGTCCGCGAACACCGGTGGGGCATCTCCCCCGGGGCGCGCCTCGAGGGTGTAACCGGCCTGTTCGAGTTGCGCGCCGGTGGCCGCCCGTCGTCGGCCCAGTAGCCGAGGTGGTGCACCGCGTTGCGCGGGCGCTCACCCAGATCGAACCCGGCACCTCCTGCACCAGTTCGAGGTGCGGCGCCTCCAGCGAGTAGACCAGCTTGAACGGAATGTCCATCGGGCCATCCGCGGTGACCACGGGAACGGTGTACTCCATGGCCCTGGTCCACCGGTAGCCACCCACCGCGGACAGTCGGTCGGCGGCCTCGTCGACGTCGGCGACGACGATGCCGGCGTGATAGAGATCGGCCGGCGATAGTGCTGGCGTCATTTCTTTCCCTTCGAAGATGCCGATGCGCGCGCACCGGCCAGTAGCAGTGCGACGTCGGCCGCGACGACGTCGCTGAACGCGCGGTCGCCGTAGCCCCGGCCGCCCAGTGCCGGGTGCCCTCGTTGACCAATGTCTGAGCGACGAACGACAGATGTCCGACGTCGACGGTCGGGGGGAGTTGCCCGTCGGCCTGTGCCGACGTGAACAGTTCATCGAACATGCCTGTTGCGCCGATGGCCTTCTCGCCCGGCCCGAACCGGTACTGCTGGCGGTAGCCGACGAGGATCGCCTCCACGATCAACTCGCGCGGGTTGCGCGCCATCGACCGCTCCATCGCCTGCAGCGCGGCCTTGATCACCACCTCCAACTCGTAGGCGCGGTCAAGGTGCGCCCGGATGACCTTCTGCGCGGCCAGCGTCGACATCACACCGACTTCGAAGAGGATGTCTTCCTTGCCGTCGAAGTGGAAGTAGAACAGCGCACGGGACACGCCGGCGGCCTTACAGATGTCGACGACCGACGTCTCGGCGTAGCCCTGGGTGCGCCACAACGCCATCGCGCTCTGCACGAGCGCGCGCCTGGTCTCGTTCGACCCGGCGCGTTCGTAGACGCCCGTCGTTTAGATTCAGGCGGTGTCGAGACAGCCGTTCTCGCCATATCTGCAACATAACAGGCAGTTTGGGGATGTCAACTAATTGACAGCTGCAAAACTACGTCGTATCGTTGCCGGGCATGCCAGATGACGCGTCACCGCTGCGGGGCCGACGGATCCTGGTCGCCGGCGGAGCGACCGGCATCGGGGCCGCCGCCGTCCGCGTGCTCACCGAAGCCGGTGCGGCCGTCGTCGCGACCTATCACCGGACCCCGCCGCCGGCCGAGTACGGCATCGAGTGGCTGCAGTGCGACGCCCGCGACGCCGACGCCGTCACCACAACGGTGCGCCGGGCCGCCGAGAGCCTGGGCGGGCTCGACGTCCTGGTGAATGCCGCGGGTCTGTGGCAGGCCGGGATACCGGGACGGCTCACCGCGTCCGATATCGACTCCCTGTTCGAGACCAACGTCAAGGCCACCATCTTCACCAACCAGGCGGCGCATGCGGTGATGCGGGAAAGCGGCGGCCGGATCATCAACTTCGGCTCCGCCGAAGCGGTTCTGGGCAGCCCGATCTCGGCCCTGTACGCCGCGACGAAGGGGGCGGTGCAGGCGTGGACCCGATCCGCCGCCCGGGCCTGGGCGTCCGACAAAGTCACGGTCAACGCGCTGGCGCCTGCCGTCCAGACGCCGGGCGCCGACCGACTGCGGGAGTTCCTCGGCCCCGATGCCGCCGCGTTCATCGACCAGCAGATGAAGGCGACGATCCCGTTGGGCGGCGCGCTCGGCGACCCGGTACGGGACGTCGGCCCGATGCTGGTGTTCCTCGCCGGGGAGGGATCCGGCTTCATCACCGGACAACTGCTGGCCGTCGACGGCGGCCTGATGATGGTCGGCGGCTAGTGGTAGCGATGCATCCGCTGGGCATCGAGTTCATCAGCGTGTTCGGTCTGCCTCCGTCGAATTCGTCCATCTGGCAGCGGATCTGGGCTGCCGGCACATCTCGACTGCGTGATCGGCTTGCAGCTGGAGTCCCTGGGCTATCCGCCGTTCTCACTCAAGGAGGACGCCGCGCTGCGACGGGAGCTTCTCGCCGCGATGGCCGACCGCGACGTGAGCATCTCGCTGGGCGAGGGCCTGGTGATCCGGCCGGGCGCCGACGTGTCGGCGCTGGCACCCGACCTCGACGTCATGGCCGAACTGGGTGCCGCACAGATCAACACCGTCAGCTTCGAACGCGACCGCGACCGCACCTTTGACCAACTCGCGCTCCTCACGCAATTGGCCGCCGAGCGCGGGATGGGAACGACCATCGAGATGGCACCCGGCATGGTGATCGGCGATTTGCCCACCGCGCTGGCGGCGATCCAACACTGCGGCGCCCAGCTCCAACTGTGTCTCGACACGATGCACTGGGCTCGGTCCGGCTACGGCGCAGCCGATATCGATGCGCTCGACCCGGGTGTCATCGGGTACGTCCAACTCAGTGACACCACACTGGCACCGCGACTGGACAACTACATGGAGGAAGCGATGTACGAGCGGATGGCGCCCGGGGATGGGGAACTTCCGCTGCGGGGGATCCTGGCCGCTGTGCCGCCGGACGTCGTCGTCGGCCTCGAAGTGCCCATGCGCACGCTGGCCGAGGCGGGCGTCAGCGCCGCAGATCGGCTGCGACCCTGCGTGGCCGGCGCGCGGGAGTTGATGTCGTGAACATCGCTGGGAAGAAGGCCGTGGTCATCGGCGGCGCATCGGGGCTGGGCAGGGCGACCGCCGAGGCGCTCGCCACGCGCGGTGCCGACGTCGCCATCCTCGACCAGGCTGACACCGGCGGCGAACGGTTCTACCCGGTCGAGGTGACCGACTTCAGCGCGACCGAAGCCGTTCTGCAGCAGGCGGTCACGGACCTCGGTGGCCTGCACATCGCGGTGACGACCGCCGGAGGCGGCGCGACCCTGGGCGGCCGCACGTATGGCGATGACGGCCCGCACGACCTCGATGCCTTCCGCGCCGTTGTCGACCTGAACACGGTGGCCACCTTCAACATCAGCCGCCTGGCGGCGATGCACATGAGCCGCAACACCCCCGAGGATGACGAGCGCGGGGTCATCATCAACACGGCCTCCCTCGCGGCGTACGGCGGGCAGCCGGGCCTGGTCGCCTACTCCGCGGCGAAGGCGGCGATCGCGGGCATGTGCCTGACGATGGCCCGAGACCTGGGCGATCTGGGTATCCGGGTGCTCGCCATCGCGCCGAGCCTGTTCGCGTCCGGCATGACGGCGGGGGTTCCCGACGACATCGCCACCAAACTGACTGTGGGCGCGGCCTTTCCGCACCGGCTCGGCCGCCCGGACGAGTTCGCCCGACTCGCGGTCGCCATGGTGGACAACCCGATGCTCAACGGTCAGTGCATCCGGCTCGACGCGGGTGTGCGACGGTGATGGCTTCAATCGGCCTACCGTATGATCGTGACACTTTTGGTGTAATCTGTAAAGCTGATCGGCATCTGCAAGAGAGGCACACCAGTGGGCATCGTGACCACGAGCTCGGAGACGGCGTTCGCGCATCCACCCGAGGTCGTCTACGACTTCGTCACCAATCCGGCGAACTGGACCAAGACCTACCCGGGCAGCAACTACGTCGGCAAGCTCGACGAACTGCCGCTGAAGGTCGGCGACACCTGGGAGGAGGGCGGGCCCGACGGCACGCACATCTACACCTGGCATCTGGCCATGGCGATGCGCCCGAAGCTGTGGGTGTTCAACTCGGTGGGCCGGCTGGGTCATGACGCCGACGGCAACGGCGGCATGCCGGGCCGTATGACGGTGCAGTACCACTTCACCGAACCCGGCCAGGGAATCACGCTGTTCACCCGGACGATGACCATCGAGGCCTATAAGGACTCTCCGCTGCCCGACGGACTGTTCCGGATGGTCAACCCCGCGAACATCGACAAGTACCACGCCGCGATCGCCCGAGAGCTTGAAGCGGTCGCGGTCGGCAGCTTGACGTCGCGGTAAGGATCGCCGCCACTCATCCGGCGTCGCCGGAGGCGGGCGTGTGCGGCGGCGCGCCCCGGGTGATTCTCGGTTTCGATGACGACGCCCGGCGCCTCGATCATCAGCGGCGCGCTCCGGTGGTTTCCCTGGCGTCCTGGCTCCTGGGGCGCCGACCCACGCCGCGGCGGTGGACTCGGATGCCGCCGTGGTGACGTTCTGGGCTGGCAGGACCGGCAGCTGCCCGACGGCACGGTCATTCCTCCAGGACCCCCCTTGAAATGCTGGCCTGACCTGGCCTAATTGTGCGCAATGGAGGTGGTGGCGAAGGTATCTTCCCACTATGCCGCTGCATTACGTCGATCCGAACAAGAAGCACGGTCGCTGGTACACGGCGTTGGAAAGCTTTGGTCGTTCGCGTCCGGGACAGTTCTGGGCGCGCCATTTCGCCCCTCGCATGGACCCGTGGTTGTACCGCAAAACCGGCGGGCGTTATCCATGGATCTTCGGCGGAGTCTCGACGGCTCCGTTGGTGACCACAGGTGCGAAGTCCGGTCAGCGGCGGGAGAACCAAATCACATACTTCCACGATGGACCCGATCCCATCGTGACCGCCTCAAACTACGGCGGCCCCAAACATCCGCAGTGGTACCACAACCTTAAGGCGCACCCTGACTGCGAACTGGGCGGCGAGAAATTTCTGGCGACCGAGGTCACCGACCCCGAGGACTACGCACGTGTTTATGGTCTTGCGGAGCAGGTCTACGCCGGTTGGAGCGACTATCGCCTGAAGACAGACCCGATTGGCCGTCATATCCCCGTCTTTCGGCTCAAACCGCGCTAGCGGCTCGACTGTGACACCCCGCCCGCCGATGGCACCGTCATCTGGACACTGCCGGGCGGGCAGGTGCGCGTCGCCACACCCGGCAGCGCTCTCCTGTTCCCCAGCCTGTGCGTGCCGACCGCACGGCTAACGATCTCCGAGATCCGCCATCAACCGGCGCGGACCCGGTTCGCCAAGATGCCCCGCCGCACCCACACCCGCGTCGACACCATCGCCAAGGAACGCCGCGACAACCACAAACACCGCACTCAATGACTCACAAGCGAACTGGAACTCGACGCAATCCCGCCGACCCACCGCCCTTCTAAACGTCGGGGTGCAGAGCCCGTCGCAGCGCGGCGCCTTGCATGGCGAACAACTGCTCGCTCATCACCCAGTCGGGGACCAGTGAATCGAACCCGTGGCAGGTGCCCGGGAAGACGTGGAGCTCCGTCGCGACGCCGGCCCACATCAGCCGCAGGGCGTAGTCGACGGCCTCGTCACGCAGCGGATCGAGTTCGGAGCAGGTGATCAGGGTGGGAGCGATACCGGTCAGGTCGCTGGCGGAGCCCGGGACGGCTGCCGGTGAACTCGGTTGTCCACCAAGGTAGTAGCGCCACATCTGTGCGGCCGCGGGACCGTCGAATCCCGGCGTGGCCGCGAACTCCTCCTTCGAGGGTGACGGGCGGTCGTCGAGCACCGGCTGGTGCAGCAGCTGGAACACCAGCGGCGGCGCGGAACCGCTCGGCCGCACACTGGGCGACCCGGGCCGCCAGCGCCCCGCCCGCACTGTTGCCCGCGACGGCCAGCCGGTCGGCGTCGATCCCCAGTTCGCCCGTGCCGGCCACCACCCAGGCCAGCACCGCGAGGACGTCGTCCAGCGCTGCCGGATAGGGATGCTCCGGGGCCAGCCGGTAGTCGACCGAGATCACCACACATTCGGCGCGGCGGGCGAACTCGATGCATTGGCGGTGGTCGGTGTCGAGGTTGCCCAGGACGAATGCCCCTGCGTGGCAGTAGATCACGGCGGGTGCGGTCGCCTCGCTGGAACCGCGGTAGATGCGGATCGGGACCGACCGCTGCGTGTCGACGATCACCTGCACGTCGCTGATATCCACGCCGGCGGTGTCGAGGGCCTGCGCATCCCGGCGGCGCCGTTCGTTGAGTGACGCACGGGTCGGAGCGAGGACATCCGCAGACAGGTCGGTGCGTGCCGATGCCAGATGCCGCAACGCCGGATCCAGGCGTTGGGTGATGTCCCCGTGCGCGGCCGACTCCATGTGCTACCGGTTCGCCCGCTGGCTGTCGGCGGCCTCGACCCGCCCTGACTGGGGTTCCGGTCCGTCGAGCGCATAGTCGCCGGCCCGGAACCGCCGCGTCATGCCCCAGAACGCGCGGGCACTGCGGGGCCACTGGGTGACCACGCGACCGTTGGCCACCCGGAAGTAGTTGCTGCACCGCGTGGTCCAGACGGTGCCCTCCATCCACTTGTCGATCTTGGCGATGAAGTTTCCGCGGTCGCCTCGGGACGCACCGCGACATACGACTTCCTCTGCCGGCGAAGGTGTTTCAGGGCGCGCACGATGTAGTGGGCCTGGGCCTCCAGCACGAAGATGACGCTGTTGGAGCCCACATTGGTGTTGGGTCCGTACAGCATGAAGAAGTTCGGGAAGCCCGGAACGGCCATGCCCATGTACGCGAACGCGCCGTCGCGCCACGCCTCGTGCAGCGACACCCCGTTCTCGCCCACCACGTCGATCTGGCCGAGGTAGTCGGCCGCGGCATACCCCGTGGCGCACACCACGACGTCCACGTCGAGTTCACTGCCGTCCTGGGTGACCAGCGACCGCGACCGCAGTGCGCGACGCCGGGCTGGACACCACGTCGACGTGCGGCTGCACCAGCGTCTGCAGGTAGTCGGTCGCGAACACCAGCCGCTTGCAGCCCAGGGGGTGGTCCGGCGTCAGCTGCTCGCGCAACTGCTCGTCGGAAACCGTGGCCTCCAACGTCTTCAGCGCGATCGACTTGAACTCCTGCGTCTTGTCGCTACCGTTTTCGATCACCGAGATGTTCGACTCGCTGCGCAGCCACAGCCGGGTCCGGTAGAACTTCTTGGCGAACGGCACATGCGCGAAGACCCACTTCTCCCGGTCGCTGTACGCGCGGTCCGGCTTGGGCAGGATCCAGGTCGGGGAGCGCTGCACCGAGTACACGTGCGACGCCACCTTGGCGACCTCGGGTAGCACCTGCGACGCGGTCGAGCCGGTACCCAGCACGGCCACCCGCGCGCCGGTCAGATCGACGGAGTGGTCCCACTTCGCGGTGTGCATCACCACACCGGAAAACGGTTCCAGCTCTTCGAGATCCGGCAGCAGCGGCTGATTGAAGATACCGACGGCCGACACCAGGATGTTGAATCGGTGCCGCTCTCCGGTGGACGTGGTGACCTGCCAGGTCTGCGATTCCGCGTCCCAGGCGGCCGACGTCACCTCGGTGTTCAGTTTCAGGTGCGGACCGAGGTGGTAGCGGTGCGCGCAGCGTTCGAAGTACTCCAGGATCTCCGGTTGCGCGGACCACAGCCGCGACCAGTTCGCATTCAGGTCGAACGAGAACGAGTAGAGGTGCGACTTCACATCGCAGGCCAGACCCGGATAGGTGTTGGTCCGCCAGGTGCCGCCGACGCCGTCTTCCCGGTCGAAGATGGTGAAGTCGCGAAAACCCGCCTTCTTCAGGAAGATTCCGAGCGCCAGCCCGCCGGGACCGGCACCGATGACACCTACCGATAACGTGTTGGCCACCCTCATCCGATCTGCAGTGACTGTCCGCCGTCGACGACGAGTTCGGAACCGGTGATGAACGCCGCCTGGTCGGAGACCAGGAACGCCACGGCGTCGGCGATCTCCATCGGCTTACCGATCCGGCCGGCCACCGACGTCGCAACCAGCCGGGCCTGCGTCTTCTCGTCGAGCATCGGCGTCTCCACGGCGCCGGGCAACACCGCGTTGACCCGAATGCCGGACGACGCGAGTTCGGCGGCGGCGATCTGGGTCAGGCCCCGCAGCGCCCACTTCGACGACCCGTACGCCGCGTGGTTCGGGAACGGCCGGATCGCTCCGGTGCTGCAGGTGTTCACAATCGACGCGCCCTCGGCCTCGCGCAACGCCGGCAGGCACGCCCGCATGCCCAGGAAAGGTCCCAGAGTGTTGACCCGCCAGCTGCGTTCGAAACCTGCGGCAGTCTCATCGCTCAGTGCGGCACGATGCAGCACCCCGGCGTTGTTCACCAGGGTGCTGAGCGCACCGAACGTGTCGAGCACCTCGGCGACGGCGGACGCCCATTGCTCCTCGGCGGTGACGTCGAGTGGTACGGCGATCACGCCCGCGTCGCCGAGTGCCGTGACGGATGCCTTGAGTTCGTCGGCCGCGAGATCACAGGCGGCGACCTTGAAACCATCGGCGCGCAAGCGTTGGACGATCGCGGCGCCCTGCCCGCGGGCAGCACCGGTCACCAATGCGACACGATCGGGCTCTGTCATTGCGGTTGCTCCTGAGGTGCGTCAGAAAGACCTGAGGCAGCCTTCGTGTCAGCCACGGCGGTCACCTCAGCTGTACCCTTTCGTCGTCGGCGTGCTGCCGCCCGAGTCGTCTTCGCCGGTCGCCTCTTTGAGGTGTTCGGCCGCACCACGGCGCAGTGCCTGCGACTCCGAGGCCAGGGTGATCATCCGAAATCCCCGGCGAGCCATGGCGTTTCCGGTCTTCCCGTCGTTGGCGTGAATGCCGGCGACCAGACCCGCCGCCGACGCGCGTCGCCTGGATCCGCTGGATCACGTCGAGCACCTCCGGTGCCGTCGTCATCTCGGCCAGGCCGTACCCCATGGAGATGGCCAGATCCGCCGGGCCGACGTAGACGCCGGACAGCCCTGGCACGGCGCAGATCTCGTCAAGGGCGGGCAACGCCGCGGCCGTCTCGATCATCACGTAGACGCCGGCGCGGGATTCCAGCCCGGCGGTCTGATATCCGAGCGACGCCCGCAACGGGCCGAAGCTGCGGACACCCGAAGGCGCATAGCGGGTCGCGGCGACCGCTCGGGCGGCCTGCTCCGGCGATTCGACCATGGCGATGATGACGGCGTCGGCGCCGGCGTCGAGGACCCGGCCGATGGGTGCGGGGTCGGCCGACGGCAGCCGGACCGCGGTGGCGATCGGGACGTGCTCGAGGCGGCGCAGCATGAGCGCGACGTCGGCGTCGTCGAGATAACCGTGTTGCGTGTCGAATCCGACGTAGTCGTAACCGACCTGGGCGAACTCCTCCGGGCCGATGACGGTCGGCCCCACCACCCAGCCGCCCCACACCCGATCCTTCTCGGCGAGGGCGGCCTGCAGCCTGCTTTGCGCGCTCACGCGGTGATCGCGATCTTGACGCGTTCGGGCACCGGCCGGCACGCCAACTCGAACGCGGCCTGCACGTCGTCGACCCCGAAGGTGTGCGTGACGTAGTTGGGCAGCAGGTCCGGGTGCTCGCGGGCGAACTCGCCGGCCCGCCGCAGCACCCGCTGACGGTCAAGGGTGACACCGGATTTCAGTGTCAGGTTGTTGCGCAGCATCGTGCGCATGCTGATCGGATAGCTGTCGTCGTCGGGCACGCCGAAGTAGAAGACGGTGCCGCCGGGCGCCGCCGCCTCCACCGCGTGCTGCAGGGTGGCCACCTGGTGGCCGACCGCTTCGATCACGATGTCCGGCTTGGCTTTCGGATCGAGGTGACTGACCCAACGGTCGCTGGTGGCACCGCACGACGGTGTCGACTCCGAACGCAGCCGCGACCGCGGACCGGTCGACCGGGTCGACGCCGGTGACGTGGCCGGCACCCAATGCCTTCGCCGCATGGGAGAACAACAGGCCGATCGAGCCCTGACCGATCACGGCGACGTGGCGTCCCGCCACCGGCAACTGCTCCAGGGCGTACAGCACGCAGGCCAGGGGTTGCAGTCCGACCGCAACGGCCGGGCTCAACGACGAATCGTAGGCGGCCAGGCCGTCGCCGTCGGCCACCACCTGCGCCATCAGGCCGTCGAAACCGGACGCCCAGCCCACCACCCGGTCGCCCTCGCGGTGATCGGGGTGACGGCTGGCCAGCACCTCACCCACGATCTCGTGGATCGGGAACCCGTCCATCTCCGCGGCGCAGGCGCCGGTGTCGCGGGGCAGCTTGCCCTTGGTGCCGCGGAACCCGGGCAGGTCGCTGCCACAGATGCCGGCGGCCAGGAAGCGCAACAGAACCTGGCCGCCACCAAGGGATTCCGGCGACGGCTCGGCGACCTCGGTTCGTTCGAACGTGAAGGGCGCGACAAGCCGATAGGACCACACCGCTCAGACCTCCACCGGGATGTTGTTCCAGCCCCACTGGAAACTCGACGGCGGACGTGATGCCGCTTCGGAGATGATCCGGTAGTCGGGCACCCGCTTGAACCACTCCTGCATCATGATCGTGATCTCCAGTCGGGCCAGGTGCACCCCGAGACAGAAGTGCTGCCCACGGCCGAAGGACAGCAGGCGCTCGATGGGCCGGTTCCAGATGAACTCGTCGGGATCGGGGTACTCGCGTTCGTCACGGCCGGCCGAGGCCGCCAGAGTGATGATGCGCTGCCCTGGATTGATCGTGGTGTCGTGAATCGTGAACGGACGGCGGACGGTTCGGGCGAACCATTGTGCCGGCGCGCAGTACCGGATGATCTCCTCGCGGGCCACCGGCACGTTGGCGTCGAGATCCGCACGGACCGCGGCCATCTGGTCCGGACGCCGGCTCAGTTCCCACAACCCCTGCGCGGTGATCTTCGGGACCGTCTCCGTGCCGCCGATGAACACGCCCAGCATCTGCGTGGCGGCTTCGAGGTCGGTGAACTCCGAACCGTCGGGCAACCGGTAGTTGATCAGGCTGTCGGCGATCGGCAGGCTACCGTCGGCACCGTCGGCGCGGCGACGCTCGATGATCGGGGTCAGGTAGGACAGATAGCCGGGACGGGCGTTGCCGACCTCGACACCCTCACCGGGTTGCGCAAGGCTTCCGGCGTTGACGGTGGCCAGCACGTCGGCGGCGAGATCGGCAGGCAGGCCGACCAATTCGCACACAACGGCTGCCGCGACGATGCCTCCGTAGTCCTGGGTCAGGTCGAATGCGCCACGCGGAAGCAGTTCGTCGAGGCGTTCGTTCGCCAGGGTGCGGATCCGGTCCGCCAGCTTGCTCACCGACTTCGGCCGGAACTGCGCCGACGTGCAGCGTCTCACGTCCTCGTAGACCGGGGAGTCGAAGTTGGCGTGAAACGGCATGGGGTGCAAAGGCGGATCGGCGACGGGTCCGTCGTTGTGCCGCTGCAGCACGTTGGCGGCGGGCAGCGTGCCCTCGGAGGCGACGAACGTGCCGTCGTTGATCTCCAGGACACGCCACACGTCGGCGAACCGCGACAGCGCGTAGGTATCCCACTTCGGGATGTAGTAGACCGGGTGTTCGTCACGCAGCACCCGGTAATACGGCAGCGGGTTGGCCATCACGTCCGGGTCGAACGGGTCGTAGGTGAAGTCCTGCATCACTGGTTGATTCATCTCGGCCGTCACTTCAGCGGCGACGGCGGCAGCGCCTGCAGGATCGAGTCCTCCCAGCCGTCGCGCAACGCCGGCGCCACGCTCATCCAGGTGACGATCTCGGCCGGGGGTGCGTCCTTCCACGACGGGTAGTGGTTCTCGAAGCAGTCCCAGTCGCCGTCGAGCGCCCAGTAGTGGATCACCTCGTTGAACCGGAAGGTGGTGATGAACGAACCCAGCCAGTGCTTGCCGGTGGACTCCGACCACGGCACGTAGAGTCGCTCGAGCTCGCGGATGTAGTCGTCCTGGCGGCCCGGCTTGGTCTGCATGATCTCCTGGATCACCAGTCCCGCGCCGAAGTTCGCTTCCTTGAGTTGCGCCAGCGTGCGGTTGCTTCGGCCGGCGTACATGATCCGGCCCTCCCCCGTGGCGCCGATCTCGGAGAGGTACTGCGTCCACTTCGCGGCGGCCCCCTGGTGACTGCCGTCGCGGGCCTGCGCGCGCCCGATGCGGGCATAGTCGGCGAACTTGTCGATCTCCCAGATGATGGTCACCTGCGGCCAGTGCCCGTTGTACGGAGTGCTCTCCCAGATGGCGAACAGCCGCGCCCCCAGGTCCTCCATCATGGGCTGGTAGACATCACTGAAGACCGTGGTGAAGCCGTCAGCGCGGCCCGACCCGAGGGCTATCGTCTCGTGCAGGTAGAGAAGGGTGTGGCCGAAGTACTTCTTCATCGTCATGACAGCGGCCATCGCAGACGGTGGATAGTTGACAGTGGCACCTAGCGAGCGTGACACTTGTGACGTGTTTTGTAAAGCTTCGTCGCTGAGTCCACTGGCCAACGGGTTCTGCTTCGGTGAGGGACCCCGCTGGTTCGAGGGAATGCTCTGGTTCTCCGACATGCTCGGCGAGGCCGTCCACACCGTCACCCTGTGCGGATCGCTCACGACCTTGGCCGTGCCCGGGCACGCGCCCTCGGGCCTGGGCTTCCGGCCCGACGGCACCCTGCTGATCGTGTCGACCGAAGCCCGCCAACTGCTGTCCTACGACGGCGACGTCGTCACCCCCGTCGCCGATCTGTCCGCACTGGCCCCCGCCGACCTCGGTGACATGGTCATCGACGACGCCGGCCGCGCGTACATCGGATCGCAGGCCCGGGAGGGCGGCGTCATCATCCGGGTCGATCCCGATCACTCGGCCACCGTCGTCGCGGACGGCCTCGACTTCCCCAACGGCATGGTGATCACACCGGACGGGGCGACGCTGATCGTGGCCGAGTCGGTGGGACGGCGGTTGACCGCGTTCACCATCGGCGCCGACGCGCGGCCTCAGCGAGCGTCGGGTCTTCGCCGACGGCCTCGACGGGCCACCGGACGGTATCGCGCTCGACGCGGAGGGCGGCGTGTGGACGTCGATGACCTTGGCGCATCAGTTCGAACGCGTCCTGGAAGGTGGGGAGATCACCGACCGCATCGACCTCGTCGACCGCACCGCGATCGCCTGTGCGCTGGGCGGCCCGGAGCAGAAGACGCTCTTCCTGCTCAGCAGCACGGACGCCTATCCCCAGCGACTGGTGGGCACCAAGCTGTCCCGCGTGGACACCGTGTCCGTCGACATTCCCGGCACCGGCCGACCCGACCGAGAGGTACACCACCACTGATGTCCGACTCCTACTACGAACTGGTCGATCCCGACGACGAGCGCGGGGAGAAGTTCGCCGCGACCGATCTGGTGCGCAGCACCTGGTCGGCGAAGATCCAGCACGCCGCCCCGGTGTCGGCGCTGCTGGTGCGGGGACTCGAGCGGTGTGTGCAACGCGATGACACGCGGCTGACCCGCGTCGTCATCGACCTGATGGGCGGCGTGCCCGCCGAGGGCGACCTCTGGGTCAGCGCGCGAGTCGAGCGCGGCGGCAAGCAGATCGAGTTGGTCGGTGCGGAGATGCATGCCGTCGGCCCCGACGGCCCCCGCCTGGTCGCGAAGGCCAGCGGGTGGCGGATGCAGACGCTGGACACGCAGACGCTGCTGCACGCGCCGGCCCCGCCACTGCGTCCGCTGTCGGAAGCCCGCAGCCGCGACATGGCCAAGGACTGGGACCGCAACTACGTGCACAGTGTGGACTGGCGCTGGCTGACCTCACCGCGCGACGAAGGCCCCGGCGAATCCTGGCTCACTCCGAGGGTCGACTTGGTCAGCGGCGAATCGATGTCTGCGCTGCAGCGCCTGTTCGCGGTGGCCGACTGCGCCAACGGGTTGGGCAGCAAGCTGGACATCCGCAGGTGGACGTTCCTGAACACCGACCTGGTGGTGCACCTGCACCGGGTGCCCGAGGGCGAGTGGACCGGGATCCGGGCCGAGACCAACTACGGCCCCGACGGCATCGGCGCCACGCTGGGCACACTGTTCGACGAGAGCGGCGCCGTGGGCGCCATTCAGCAGTCGGTGCTGGTCCGGCCGCGGCCGGCCTGACCCGGGGTCGCGCGGTTTGCTGCTAACCCTCCAGGCGCAAAGCGGCTGCGGGGCACTGCGTTACGGCCTGGCGCATCCGATCGCGGTCGGACTCGGGGCGTTCCGGTTCCAGGATCGCCACGCTGCCGTCGTCCTGGACCTCGAACACCTCCTCGGCGATCGACTCGCAGATGCCGTGGCCGGTGCACTTGCCGAGGTCGACTTCTACCCGCATGATGTCTCCGATCGTCATCTGGGCTATTGGATCCGCGCCGGAACGCGTTTGACGCCGTGGACGAAGGTGCTGTGAAGCAGGTCGGGCTCACCGAACTCGATATTCTCAACGCGGGTCAGCAACTCGCGGAACAGATTTCGCAGTTCGGTCTTGGCCAGCTGGTTACCCAGACAGAAGTGCGGACCGCCGCCGCCGAAGCCCAGATGCGGGTTCGGGGAGCGTTGCAGATCGAAGGCGCCCGGATCGGTGAACGCCGCGGCGTCCCGGTTCGCCGAGCAGTAGAACAGGCCGACCTTCTCGCCCGCCGCGATGTGCTGCCCGGCGATCTCGACGTCCTCCGTGGCGAACCGGGCGAACTGCATGACCGGAGAGGCCCAGCGCACGAATTCCTCGACGGCACCGGCGATTCGGCCGTCGAAGTCCTCCATCAGCCACTCCCGCTGAGCCGGGTTCGCCGCCAGCGCCATCATCGCGTGCGTCGTCGTCTGCTTGGTGGTGTCGTTGCCGGCCGAAGACAGCAGGATCAGGAACGCGCCGATCTCCTCGTCGGTGAGCCGGTGGCCGTCCACCTCGGCGTTGACGATCGCGGTCATGAGGTCGTCGCCCGGGTTCGCGCGCCGGAACTTGGCCAACTCGACCCCGGTGCTGCTCAGCAGGATCATCTCGTTGATGGTGTCCTGCGCCCGCTCCTCCAGCGAGCTGTACTCGTCGTCGCTCATGCTGAAGAGCTTCTCGGCGGCCTTGGCCACCGCCGGTTGATCGGCGGGCGGCACGCCGAGCATGTCCATGATCGTCATCATCGGGAGCCGTGCCGAGCACGCTTCGACGAAGTCGACGTCGCCCGCGCCGACGAGGTCGTCGACGACTTTGACGGCATTGTCGTGGATCTGTTCCTCGATGCGCCGTACGTTGCGCGGCGTGAACGCCGAACTGATGAGCCGGCGGTACACGGTGTGCTCGGGCGGATCCATCGTGAGGAAGAACGTGGCGATGCGCTGGAACTCGACCGGCATCGGGTCCAGCGCGACACCCTGCGCCGAGGTGAACAGCTCGGGGTGCTGGCTGGCGAAGACGATGTCCTCGCGTCGGGTCAGTGCCCAGAAGCCGGGCTCCTGCAGATCGAACAGGCTGGACATCGGCCGATGCCAGCTGAGTCCCTCGCCGGCCCGCAGCCGGGCGAAGGTCTCGTCGCGCTGATCGAAGGGCCGGCTCCAGAACGCGTGCGAGGTGATATCCACCGAGCTGTACTCGCGTGTCTGCGGCGTGCTGGCGACCGTCACTGCGGCTCCCTTCATGTCGGGAATCAGCGTGACACTTCGATAATAATTTGTAAAGCTAGAGCATGCGGCGGGCCTCGAGCTCGGCGAGCACCTCTTCGGTGTGCTCACCGAGTCGCGGTGCGACCGAACGCGGTTCGGCGGGCGTGCCGTGGAAATCCGCCGGGGACGCCACCATCGGGACGGTGCCCGCGTCGCCGTCGGGGACGTAGACGACACCGCCGGCGGCGTGGAACTGGTCGTCGCCCAGCACGTCCTCGAGTGTGTTGATCGGCGACCAGAAGAAGTCGGGCTCGGCATCGAAGATCTCCGCCCATTCGGCCAACGGCCTGGCCGCGAAGATCCGGTCGAGTTCGGCGATCAGCTCGACGGCGTTGGCGGCGCGGTCCCGTGGGCGCGCGAAACGCGGGTCGGTCAGCCACTGCGGGCGTTCGACCGCACGGCACAGCACCGGCCAGTGCCGCTCACCCTCGAGCCCGACGATCCAGAACCGGCGGCCGTCGGAGGTCCGCGTAGTTGTTCATGCACGGGTTGCCCATCGTCTCGCGCTGGCCGATCGTGATGGAATGCCCGCTCATCAGCAGGGTGTTCAGGTCGAAGCTCACGGTGTAGGTGCCCTGCCGGTACAGCGATGTGGTGACCAATTGCCCGGTACCCGTCCGGTCGCGGGCCACCAGGGCGGCGCACACCGCCGCGGCCAGCGTCATGGCGGCGGAGTGGTCACCCATCCCGCCGCGCTGGAACGGCGGGGTGTCGCCGGGTCGGCTCAGCAGATCCGCCAGCCCGGCGCGGGCCCAGAAGGCGGCGACGTCATAGGCGGGACGGTCGGCCTCGGGGCCGGTCATGCCGTAGCCGGTGAGCAGGCCGTACACCAGCCTGGGATTGCGCGGCGCGACCGCCTCGAAATCCAGGCCCAGCCGCTGCAGCGCCGCCGGTCGCAC
Organism: uncultured Actinomycetota bacterium; assembly: GCA_963779655.1. GTDB lineage: Bacteria > Actinomycetota > Actinomycetes > Mycobacteriales > Mycobacteriaceae > Mycobacterium. Next base: position 16,648 of record CAVZZD010000024.1, read on the forward strand.
ATTGGTGACGAATACATCGGCGCCGGAGAGCAATTCGATGGCGGCCTCGCGACCGTGATCGGTGCCCAGGTCGAGAACGACGCTGCGCTTGGACCGGTTGTCCATCTCGAACGGCGGGTTGACGCCCGGTTCCATCCCGAGCATCCGGCCGAACATGCGGGCGGGGTCACCGGCCGGCGGCTCGATCTTCACGACGTCGGCGCCCCAATCAGCCAGGATGCCGCCGGCTGCCGGGGCGGCCACCCATACGCCGAGTTCGACGACATTGACACCTTCGAGCGGTCCGGCCATGCCGACGAGTCTGCCGACCGGACGACACGAACCACGCGACTTTGGCGAAAGTATTTACAAGCCAGTCGATGTTTGTAACGCTTATCAGGTGAACCAACCCGCCGCGCCGGTCGACGACGAAACGTCGTCACGCCACCGACTCCTGTTGGCGACCGCCGAGGTGCTCGGTCGCAGCGGGCAGACGAAGCTCAGCCTGTCCGAGGTGGCGTTGCAGGCCGGCGTGTCCCGCCCGACGCTGTACCGCTGGTTCGCCTCCAAGGACGAACTGCTCAAGGCCTTCGGCGTATACGAGCGGGAAGCCTTCGACGCGGGTATCACGAAAGCGACCGCCGGGCTGCGCGGCAACGAAAAGCTGGATGCGGCACTGCGATTCATCGTCGACTACCAGCAGTCCTACTCAGGTGTGCGCATCGTCGACATCGAGCCCGAGGTCTCCATTGCGGCGCTGTCCCGGGTCATCCCGCCGATGCGGTCACAGCTGGAGAAGATGCTGCCGGGACCCAACAGCGCGGTGAAGGCGGCCACTGCGATCCGGGTAGCGGTGTCGCACTACATCGTCCGCAGCGACGACGACGATCAGTTCCTCGCGCAACTCCGGCACGCCGTGGGCCTCAAGCCCTAACGGGCCTGCGAGTAGTTCGGCTTGCCCAGTCCGAGGGCATGCTGGGCGATCATGTTGCGGAACACCTCCAGGGTGCCGCCGTAGATCCCCGTCGGGCCGGCCAGCCGGAAGACGTACTCCGCGCCACCCTCATCGGCGGCCCCGTCCGTGCCGACCGGCAGCGCCGACGCGGCGCCCAGGATGTCCATCAGATCCGGCGACACATCGCGCATCGTCTGCGCGATGGCGACCCGGCCGAACATCTCCGGGGTGCTCATGGCCGCCTCCATGCGCGCGATGCCGCGGCCCAGCCGGTACGAGACGGAGTCGTCATCGATCGGCGCGATCCGGGCGATCCGGTCGACGGCCTCGGCCATCAGGGTGATGTGTTCGGTCATGACGGCGATCTTGTTCAGTCCGCTGTCGTCGCGTTCGACCGTGCCGTGCTCGGCATCCAGCGCCCCCCGCAGGACCGCCCAACCGCCGTTGACCTCGCCGACGCGGTACCTGTCGTCGACGCGGACATCGCTGTAGAAGGTGATGTTGGTGCGGTCGCCGTCGACGGTGCGGATGCCCTGGATCTCGACGCCGGGCAGATCCAGCGGCACGAGAAACATGGTGAGGCTCTTGTGCTTCGGCGCAGCGGGGTCGGTGTTGGTGATCAGGAAGACATAGTGCGCGTTGTGAGCGTTCGACGTGAACATCTTGGAGCCATTAACGACCCAGCCGTCACCGTCACGAACCGCCCGGGTCTTGCAGGTGGCGATGTCGGAGCCGCCTTCGGGTTCGGTGTAGCCCAGACAGAGCCGGATCTCGCCGGAGAGCACCCGCGGCAGCACTTCGTCGCGCAGTTCCGGTGTGGCGAACTGGGTTACCGTGTGAGCCACCATGGCGGTGGTTCCCCAATGGAACCAGGGGGTGTGGGCCCGGCCGATCTCGAGTTCCCAGATCCGCTTGCGGACCGGGGTGAATCCACCGTCGGAACCGGATGTGAAGTCGGCCGCCAGATAGCCCGCCTCGCCCAGTGCGAGGTGCACCCCCTCGTCGAAGTTCTCCCCGGTCTCGCGGTCGCGCCGGATGACCTCGTCGGTCACGGTTCTGGCGAGGAATTCGCGCAACTCGGTCTGGAATGCCGTGTCGTCTTCGGAGAGTTCGACGCGTGAGAAGTCCATTGAAAGTCTCTCCGTCCTAACGGCTTTCCCGCGCGGCGACGATCTGCGCGATGTGTTTGGCGGTGGCGGCGGGATCACCGGCCGCCAGCGCCCAGCCCCGCGCGCGCAGAAGGTAGGCCGCCGATGCGGCTTCCGCGGAGACGCCGAGGCCGCCCTGCACATGTACGGCCGTGGTGGCCGCCCGGGGCGCCTCCTCGGCCATGAAGACGAACGCCGCAGGCGCCAGTTCCGGGCGCTCATCGGGTTCGTTGTCGCAGAACCACGCGGCCCGCCGGGCGAGGTTGCGGCCGCCCTGCACGGTGATCGCGATGTTGGCCAGCGGATGCGAAATCCCCTGCAGCGTCGAGATGGGCACACCCAGGGTGAAGCGGGTCTTGGCGAACTCGGCGGCGGTGAGCATCGTCTGCTCGACCAGACCCACCAAGGCTGCGGCCGTCAGGACACGCCATTCATCCAGTGCCCGTTGATATTCGGCGACTGCGTCCGGGCCGCTGGCGAGGACTGTGCGGCTGTCGGCGGCATCGGGGTCGATCCAGGCCATCGGCAGCTTGCCGATGTTGTCGACCCTGGCGGGCCGGGTGTCGTAGGTCAGCCGGACGCACGGCGTCACCGTCGCGCACGATGATCTGGTCGGCGATCGATCCGGACGCGATGAGCCGGTTGCCGGGCGTGGCGTCCAGGCGGGGATCCAGGGTCGCCAGTCGTTCGCCGTGGACCAGTTCGGGGTCCAGCGCGCCCAGTCTCGCGAGCAGCCTGATGGCACAGACATGGTCGATCCACGGAACGGGAGCGATCACGCGGCCGAGTTCCTCGGCCACCAGGGTCAGGTCGACCAGCGTTGCGCCGTCTCCACCGCTGGATTCGGGCAGGGCCATCGTCGTCGCGCCCATCGCGCACAGCCGTTCCCACAGGCTCTTGTCGAACCCGGTGGTTTCGGCGGCCCAGACGGTCTCGATTGAGCAGTTCGACGTGAAGAACTGGCGGAAGGCTGCCTGCAGGTCGGTGTGATCCTCCGACAGGCTGTAGTCCTGCCTGCGTAGTTCGTGGCGGTCGACCATCCACTCAGCGTGACATTTGGTATTAGTTTTGTAAAGCGGAGTCAGGGTAGCCGGCGGTCGCGAGTTCGAGGATCTCCTGGCGGTCGGCGGGCAGGATGAAACCCGATCCGATGGCCGCGTCGAGCGCCGCGGTGAAGCGTTGGAGGTACTCGGTGACACCACCGGGGTAGAGCCGGCGCAGGGTGGCGGCGTCGAAGAGCTCACCGGAGCCGAAGAGCTGCGCCAGCGGGCTCTCGCCGGCGCCGATCCCTGAGGTCCGGGCGGCGGGCACGTCCACCCACGGGGTGCGTACGCCGCCGCGCGCGAGCCCGTTCGCGTCGAGGATCGGCGAAACCGGCTCGGCGGCGCCCAATTCGATACGCGGCGCGGCCGGGGCCGGTTCGCCCGTCCGGACCCAGTTGGCCAGTTTGTGGAGCGCGGCCTGCAGCACGTAGTGGTGCTGCGGCGCGAAGTTGATGGCGTGTGGCAACTGTTGGCCCATCAGCACATCCGTCGGCGCATACGCGGCCAGGATGTCGGCCAGCGGCGCGGACCCGGTGTCGATCCGGCCCACCTGAATCGTGTAGTTGTCGGCGTGGGCACTGCCCGGGATCTCCCAGGTCCGCAGGTGTTCGGTGTCGGGCTGGCGGGCCCGGTGGTAGCCGAGCCGCAGGCCCCCGCACAGGTCCGTCTCGGTGATGACCGTCATCAGCGGCACCCGCAGGTCATCGCGGAACGTGACCGCCTCGGCGGTGCCTGAGGCGGCTGCTTCGAAGATCGAACCCCCGTCCAGCGGCGCGGCGGGCCCGAAACGCGAATGAACCAGGAACCCGTCGTAGACCTGGTCGAGCGCATCGACGGCATTGACGTAGGTGGTCAGGAACAACGCCGACTGTGACTCTCCCACCGCGACAAGGTGTTCCGGTGCGAATGCGTCCCGGATCGCGGCACCGGCCTGGGAGAAGATGGAGTAGGCGAACTCGTCGCCCGGGTGGTGCAGCGACGCGTAACGCACCGGATCCATCGCCTTGAGGGACATGCCCGGGATGCCGCCCAGGCTTTCGCCGCCCTCCACCCCGACCCGCTGGACCGACACGGCGACATAGCCGTATCCGGACCGCACAACTTCCCGGTGCGCCATGAACCACAGTGCCGGGGCATCGATCCCGCCGGACACGTTGAGCCACTCGACGAGAACCGTTCCGTTGAAACGGTCCGGATCGGCGGGTGTCAGGACCACCATCCGCGTGGTGTAGTCGGCGGTCTCGGGGACTGGTCCGTGTGAGGACGCGGTGCCGGACAGGGAGTACTCCGCGGCGTCGTAGCCCAGGTCGGTGACGTCGAACGAACCGAGGATCAGGTTGGGTTTACCTGGCATGGGTGTGACGGTCATGTGGCTACTGTGCCTGAAGCTGTTGGAGCCGTTCGTCGTGGGGCAGCACCGGCCGACATGTCCATGGCCATCCAGTTCGGCTGTGACGTGGGAGCATCGGTGCATGAGTCTGGTTGCCGGCCGCGGCCCGCTGTCCGCCGAACCCGCCGGTTGGTTCTCGACGCCACTGCCCGACGATCTGGTGTTCGTCGAACCCCACCCGCGCCGGGTACAGGCCGTCCGCAACGGCGAGACCGTCATCGACACCGAATGCGCGCTGCTGGTGCACCGCAGGGGCCGGCCGCTGAGCTATGTGTTCCTCGCCGACGACATCGGCGACCTGCCGAACGAACCCGAACCGCAGGCGCCCGGCTATGTGCTGGTGCCCTGGGATGCCGTGGACAACTGGTTCGAGGAAGGGCGCCAACTGGTGCACTACCCGCCCAACCCGTATCACCGTGTCGACTGCCGGCCGACGAGCCGCCGGCTGCGCGTCGACGTTGCGGGTGCGACGCTGGTGGACACCGTCGATACGACGGTGGTGTTCGAGACCTCGCTGGAGCCGCGGCTGTACGTCGATCCCGCACTGGTTCGCACCGAGCTGCTGCGCCGGACCGACACCACGAGTTACTGCAATTACAAAGGGGTGGCGACATATTGGGCCGCCGTCGTCGGCGAGACCATGGTCGAGGACATCGCGTGGAGCTACGAGGAGCCGATGCCGGAGACCATGCCCATCAAGGGCTTCCTGAGCTTCGACGCCGACAGGGTCGGGATCGACGTGCTGGCCGAGCTGCCCGAATCCCGCGGCCGTTAGCCGTACAACGCCAGCAGGTGGCTGGTTCGCCACCACACGAGCGGCGATGAACAACACCAGCAGCGCCACACTCGCCCCGAGGTGGACTGTCGTCCTACGGTCCCGCGGTGTGTAGGCGTAGATCCACGCGACCAACATGCCGGTGACCAATCCGCCGATGTGGCCTTGCCAGCTGATCTGCTGCGAGCTCATCAGCGGTAGCACGAATGTGAAGGCCAGATTGATCGCGATCAGGGCGACGACACCGCGCACATCCATGTTGAGTCGCTTGCCCACCACGAACGTCGCACCGAACAACCCGAAGATCGCGCCGGACGCGCCGGCGGTCGCGGAGTTCAGCGGCGACAGCAGGTAGACCAGCACGCCACCGCCGAGGGCGCTCAGGATGTAGAGCGACAGGAACCGGGACCGGCCCAACCACCTCTCCAGCGGCGGCCCCACCACCCACAGTGCCCACATGTTGAACAGGATGTGCATGACGCTGTAGTGCAGGAACGCCGAGGTGAAGATCCGCCACACCTCACCGTCGGCGACGGCCGGTGGCCACAGCACCAACTGGCGTTCCAAGCTGGCCGACGAGGTCTGCACGATGTACATCAGGATGTTGATCGCGATGAGCGCATAGGTGACCACGGGGGTATCACCGGTCTGCCGCCCGCCGAACATGGTGCGCGGCTGGCGGACGGCGGCGGCACCGGCCTGTACACAGTCCACGCACTGGTGGCCGACAGCGGCGTCGCGCATGCACTCCGGGCAGACATACCGCCCGCACCGGGTGCACTGGACGTAGGTCTGGCGGTCCGGGTGCCGGTAGCAGGTCGGGACCTGTGGCTGATACTGCGGTGGGCCCGGCGGCGGGTACGGAGTGCTCATCGCTTTCGAAGATAGTGGCCGCGTGGCGTTCTGCGGTTGGGACTGCGCTACTCACCCATCGCGGACGGCACTGGCCTGCGCCATGAACTGCACCGCCTGGTTGCGGGTGATCGAACCGAGCAGCTGCGAAGCGGCTCGCATCTGCTCGCCGGCGAAGCAGGTCGGACCGTTCTCGAGGTTGTCGAAGGCCTCGGCAATCACCTCGGCCACCGGAGCGGCGTCGGGTGGAGTGTCGGCCTCGGAGGCCAGCACGCCACGCTCGGCTTCCAGCCGGCGCAGCGCGGGGGTGTCGGTCTTGCCCAGGATCAGGCCGAGCACGTCGACACCCTTGTCGTGCAGTTCGGCCCACAGCGCTTCGGCGAACACCATGTCGAATGCCTTCGTCGCGGCGTAGGCCACCATGTTGGGTCCGCCGACCAATCCCGCGCCGGAGCCGAAGATGACGATTCCGCCGCGGCCCCGCTCGACCATCGCCGGCGCGAAGTGGTGACACAACTGCATCGGCACGACGCAGTTGCGCTGCACCATGGCCTCGGCGGTGTCGATCGGGTTTGCGAGGAACGGCTCGAAGTTGGGGTCGGCGCCCGCGCAGTACACCAGGAACCCGATGTCGAGGTCGGCGGTCGCGTCGGCGATCGCCGCAGAGGCGTCCGGATCCGCGAGATCGATTGCCAGCGTGCGGGTTTGGACGCCGGTGCGCTCAGCGATGCCGGCGGCCACGTCGTCGAGCACCGCCTGGCGCCGGGACAGCAGCACGACGTTGAGGCCGCGTTCGGCGAGTCCCTCCGCGAAGGCGGAACCGACCCCGTCGGAGGCGCCGGCGACCAGTGCCCACGGGCCGTACTTGGCGGCGAATGCGTCGGTCACGGCGCACCCACCGTCGTCACCCGCACCGGCGTGAACCGGCGCCGCGCGATCCGCCAACCGTCGGCGGTTCGCACGAGGTCGTCGTCGTAGAAGCCGACGGCGTTCACCCCGGACGTGTTGTCGGGGCCCAGAATCAGGCCGTCGACGTAGGTGCGCGCCTCGGCGCGGTCACCGTCGACCGCGATCACCTGGTTGCTCATCCGGTGCATGGTGTGCCCGGCCATGGCGTGCGACTGCTCCATGAACTCAGTGACGGCGTCGATGCCGTGCCAGGTGCCGATCTCGCCGTAGTCGAGTTCGCAGTCGGCGGTGAAAACCGTTCGGAACAAGGGCCAGTCGCGCCGGTCGATGCCGGTGGCGTAGCGGATCAGCACATCGGAGATGTCCTGACGGTCTTCCCGGTCGGTCATGCGGGGTCTCCGTTCGGGTGGACGATGATCCGCGGCGGGCCGTCGGATTTCCGGGCGCGGTCGAGTGCGTCGGGCACCCCGTCGAGGCGTGATCACCTGGCCGACGCTGGGCATCGGATCGAGGCGCCCGGCCGCGATGGCGTCGAGGGTGCCGTACCAGTCCTGCGGCATCGGACCGCCGCCGAACTGGATCGTCACGCCCGCACGCGTCGCCGCGGTGATGTCCAGGGCATCGCCGGTGTACCAGCCGCCGGCGCAGTAGATCCGGGTGCCCATGTCCACCGACTCGACGATCTCGCCGATCAGGCCCGGGGCGCCCGACGCACTCGAAAATCGACTGCGGGGCCCCACATTCCGCGCTCGGCCCGCACCTCGCGCACGACGTCGAATGGCGATCGCTCGGCCGGGTCGACGACGATGTGGGCGCCGAACTCGGTCGCGGGCCAGGTCGCGCCGCTCCGGGTTGTAGTCGCTGACGATGATGGGGTCGATACCCCGGGCGGCCAGCGCGGCCACCGCCGACAACCCGATGGCACCGGCACCGACGACGACGGGCACCTCGTCGGGCGCCACGTTGGCCGAGCGGACGTAGAACTCGCCGACCGCAAACGCGTCGGTCAGCGCCACGGCGTCACAGGCGACGTCGCCGTCGACGGCTTTGGCGATCGGTTCGGCGATCACCAGCAACTCGGCGAAACTGCCCTGCGCCTCGGGATGCTGGCCGATGATGCGGGTACCGTCGGCGCCGCCGTTCACCAGCCGGATGGGAATGGACGTCACCCGGGTACCCACCGGGAATTGGTCGGTGCATCCGGGGCCGTGCCCGATCACCTCGCCGACGAACTCGTGACCGAGCACGATGTCGCGGTCCGCGTCGTACAGCGACCGGCCGGTGGGGTCGTCGATGCCGAGATCCGGGTGGTCCATGAAGTGGACATCGGAGGCGCAGATCGCGGTGGACAGCGTCTTCAACAAGAGTTCACCCTGCCCGGGTACCGGGTCCGGGGTGTCTCGGACCTCGAGTCGTCCGTCCTTCAGAACCACCGCCCGCATGACACCGCCCGTGTTAATCTCGATTATTCGAGAAGACTTCTCGAATTATTGATTTCACCGTAAGGACCGGGCGGAGAGGAGTCAACCCATGCGCGGCTCGACGTCCGCTCCGACCGCCCGGGTTCTCGACATCGTCGAGTTGCTCGCCCGGCCCGGCAACGAGCGGCTGCGGTTCTCCGACGTGGTGCGTGAGCTCGAGCTGACCCAGGCCACCGCGCACGCCATCCTCAAGACCCTGTCCGATCGCGGCTGGGTGACGCGCGACCCCGTCACGAAGACGTTCGCCCTGGGCCCCGCGCTCGCCGTGGTGGCCGCCCGCACGGCCTCGGTGCGATCCCAGGTACACGCCGCGACCGCCGTTGCCGCACAACTCGCCGCGGAATTCGATTACGCCGCATCGGTTGTCGAGCGGATCGACGACTCCCTGGTGATCACCGCATTCGAGGGAGACTTCGAGAGTGGCGCCGGCGACCGCATCCCCTACACGCCGCCGTTCGGCGTCGCCTTCGCCGCCTGGGACTCCGCCGAAGAGCAACAGGCCTGGATCGACCGCGGGGCGTCCACGGATCGCGCGCTGGCCCGCCGGCTCGGTGAGGTGTTGGCGCAGACCCGGGATCGGGGCTTCGACATCGACTGGACGACGCCGGCGCTGACCCAGGCGGCGCGCGTCGTGGGCACACTTCCCAGCGACGGCCTGCCGCCGCAGGTGCGCCAGATCATGGACCGGCTGCTCGTCGAGTTCACCACCATCGGCGTGCTGTCCGGGGATGACCCACCGGGACGGGCCCGCCCGGTGGCGACCATCGCCGCACCCGTCTTCGATGCGAACGGGCGGGTGACGCTGATCGTGGCCGTGCACCCGTTGGGGCCGATGTCGTTGCGACAGATCACCGCCGTCGGCCGGCGGCTGGTTCAGCTCGCCGAACCGCTGCACGTCACGGCGTAGCGCTGTCAGAGGCCGAATAAATGGCGGCCCGCACTCGCATTTCTTCGCCCGTTCGTACGTCTCGGCGGAGGTGAGGTTTACATCGTTTGGCTGAAGTGTCACGCTGACCCGATGATGACGGAGCAGGCACACGAGGTGCTGGCGGATATCGAGTCCATCAAACAGCTCAAGGCCCGGTACTGCCGCTTCCTCGACACCAAGGACTGGGTCGCGTGGCGCGGGATCTTCACCGACGACTTCGTCAGCGACACGTCGGAGGCGGGCGGCAAGGTGATCGCCGGCGCCGACGACTTCGTCGCATTCGTCCGCAAGAACCTCGCCCGGCCGTCGCAGCCGACCGCACACCAGGTGCACACCCCGGAGATCGAGGTGACGTCGGCGACCACCGCGCGGGGCATCTGGGCGCTGCAGGACGTGGTCCGGTTCGGGCCGGGCGTCAGCCTGGTGGGATACGGCCACTACCACGAGACCTACGAGAAGACCGACGGTCAGTGGCGGATCAAGACGTCCAAGCTGACCCGGTTGCGTGAGGACATCGTCACGCCGGTGTTCTCGATGTACATCTCCGAGCGCATCCGCAACGCCGCGGCCAAGGCCGCACGGCGATTGACGGAACGATGAAACCGGTCCTCGTCACCGGCGCATTCGGTCAGGTCGGTACCCGCTGCACCCGGATCCTGCTCGACCGCGGGCGCACCGTCATCGCACTGGATCTGCGCACCGACACGTCCGAGGCGGCGGCCGCGGAGCTGGCGCGCACCCAGGGGCGGGGCACCCTGATTCCCGCCTATGTGGATCTGCTGGACGCCGAGGCGATCGACACCCTGATCGCCACGCACCAACCCGGCGCGATCGTGCATCTGGCCGCGCTCCTCGCGCCGGCGTCCTACCGGAATCCGGGACTGTCGCGCAAGGTCAACGTCGGCGGCACCGAGAACCTGGCGCGGGCCGCTGCCGCGTTGCCGGAGGCGCCCTTGTTCCTGCTCGCGTCCAGCGCTTCGGTCTACGGGTCGGTCAATCCGTACCGGTACCCGGAGCGCATCACCGCACAGACCGCGGTCAATCCGATCGACCAGTACGGCCAGGACAAGGTGCTCGCCGAAGCCGCACTCCGGGAAAGCGGCCTGCCGTACGCGGCCCTGCGGCTGGCCGCCCTCCTGTCCCCGGATATGCAGTCGAACTTCAGCAGCGACCACCTGGTGCTGATGCGGGCGACTCCGGGCGACAACCGGATGCATTCGGTGGACACCCGCGACGTGGCACTGGCCTTCGCCAACGGTGTCGACCGCGCCGCGACGATCGCGGGCAAGACGCTGGTGATCGCCGGCGACGAGACCCACGTCCACCTGCACCGCGCCTTCGAGGACGACATCATGACGGCCGTCGGCGTCGGTCCCCTCGGTCCGTCGGCCAGCCTGCCCGGTGACCCCGACGACGACCGCGGCTGGAGCTTCACCGGATGGTTCGACACCACCGAGTCACAGCAACTCCTCGATTACCAGGAGCACAGCTGGGCCGACACCCAGGCCTGGCTGACGGAAGCGCAGGGCCGCAGCCGCTCGGTGCTGCGGGCGCTCGGACCGGTGCTGCGACCGGCGATGCGGACGGCGCTGGCCCTGCAGCGCCGGATCGACGGGCGCGGCCGGTACGCCGATCCGTGGGCCCTGATCGCCCGGAAATACGGCGCTGGGGCCCTGGCAACCCCGGAGAACGCTTAGACTGGCTTACTGTGAGGTCGAAAATCGCAGTTCGGGTCGCCGCCGCGGCATTGCTCGGCGCCTGCTGGGCACCCCTTGCCGTGGCCCAGGCTGACCCGGCCCCGTCCCCGTCTCCCGGTCCGGCACCCGGCCCTGCCACCGGTCCGGCGCCCGGCCCGGCGAACGTCAGCATTGCGAAGGACGGCACCTACGCCGTCGGCACCGACATCGTGCCCGGCACCTACAGTTCGGCGGGCCCGACCGACAACGGCGCCTGCTACTGGAAGCGGAGCAGCGGCGACAAGGTCGTCGACAACGCGATGAGCAAGAAGCCGCAGATCGTCCAGATCGAGGCCACCGATACGTCCTTCAAAACCAGCGACTGCCAGCCGTGGCAGAAGATCGACGACTGCCTCCCCGGCTGCGGCCCCGCGACCATCGGCCCCGGCGACCTGCTGAGTCAGCTCGGCGGCCTCGTGCTCAATCATCCGGCTGGACCGCCGCCCGCGGGCACTCCTTAGTGCGCAGCCGCGCGGCCATCCTCTACGAGTACGGGCGGCCGTGGTCGGTCGAGGAGTTCGAGTTGGATCCTCCTCGCGCCGGCGAGGTTCTGGTGCAGCTTGCCGCGAGCGGCCTGTGCCATTCCGATGAGCACATCCGGATGGGCTTCTTGTCATCGCCGGATGCGCCCCGCCGATTGGTGGCGCCGACGATCGGGGGCCACGAAGGATCCGGCGTGGTGGTCGAAGTCGGCGACGGTGTGGGTCACCTCGCGCCCGGCGATCACGTCGTGACGTCGTTCGTCGCAGTGTGCGGGCAGTGCCGCTGGTGCGCGTCTGGCATGGAATACCTGTGCGACTCCGGCGCCGGGACACTGAAGCCCGGGATGCCGACCGACGGCACGTTCCGCCACCACACCCACGACGGGCGCGACCTCGGACACACCTCGAAGATCGGAGCGTTCGCCGAACACACTGTGGTGGCGGCGGATTCGCTGGTGAAGATCGATCAGCACCTCCCGCTGGTACCCGCGGCGCTGCTGGCCTGCGCGGTGCCGACCGGGTACGGCTCGGCCGCCAATCGCGCGAATGTCCGCGGCGGTGACACCGTGGTGGTCGTCGGCGCCGGCGGAATCGGAACAGCGGCCATTCAAGGCGCACGCATCAACGGCGCCGCCCGTATCGTCGCGGTCGACCCGATCGAGTTCAAGCGCGAGTCCGCGATCGGCTTCGGCGCCACCCACACGACGCCGACGGCACGCGACGCAATCGACCTGGTGCGGGAGCTCACCCGCGGGGTGATGGCCGACGCGGTCGTGGTCGCCTCCGCGACGATCGACGAAGACGACGTCGGGACGGCGCTCGCTCTCACCCGCAAGGGCGGCACCTGCGTGCTCACCGGGTTGGCGGCGGCGTCGGCGGCGACCGCCGCGATCCCGCTGCAGCAGTTCGTGCTGATGAACAAGACCTTGTGTGGCACCGTATTCGGATCCTGCAACCCGAAGAGCGACATTCCGCGGCTGGCGGGTCTGTACGAGTCGGGTCTGCTGCGCCTCGACGAGATGGTGACCAGGCGCTACCGGCTCGACGAGATCAACGAGGCCTATGTGGATCTGGTCGCGGGTGAATTGATCCGCGGGGTCATCGATTTCAGCATCGGCGCAGCTTCGTGATGAACCCAGTCCCGCCGGCGTAGCCGCCAGGTGCGCCGTGCGTACTCCAGTTCCGTATATGGCCACTGGGTGACGATTCGCCCCGTCGGCGACCGGAAGTAGCTGTCGCACCGGGTCCAGATGCTGCGCTCCAGCTCGTCGGAAAGCTGTTCGTTGTAACGTCTTTCAGCATCGGCCCGGACATCGAGGTGGCCACCGCGGCGCGCCAGCCGGGTCACCGCGCTGGCCACCAGTCGGGCGCCGGCCTCGAGGATGTAGACGATCGAGTTGCCACCCTGGTTCGTGTTGGGTCCGTAGAGCATGAAGAAGTTCGGGAATCCGCTGACCGCCGCGCCCAGGTAGGCGGTGGGGTCGGCGCCCCACCGCTCGTGCAGGCTCTGCCCGCCCACTCCGATGATCTCGATACCCGACAGGTAGTCGGAGGTCTCGAATCCCGTTGCCAGCACGATCACGTCGGCGTCGACCACCCCGCCGGCCGTGGTCCTGATCGACGTTTCGGTGATGCGGTCGACGGGATCGGTGACCAACTGGACATGCTCCTGCTGCAGCGCCCGGTAGTAGTCGTCGCCCAGCAGCACCCGCTTGCACCGGAACGGGTAGTCCGGGGTGAGCGCGCGCCGAAGGCCGGGATCGGCGACCGTGCGCTCCAGGAACGAGGTGGCGATGTGGGTGCGTGCGGTCACCAACGGGTCATCGGCAGCGATCGCGGTGAAGTCATGCTGCAACTTCCAGATCTGCCACCGCGCCCGACGAGTTGCCAGCGGGTTGCGCCGGAATCGCGTCAATTCCTTTGTGCTGTAAGGGCGGTCGTCCTTGGGAACCATCCACGGCGGGGTGCGCTGGAAGACCGTCAGCTGCGCGGCGTGCTTCGCCAGCTCGGGGACCGCCTGCACGCCGCTGGCTCCGGTGCCGATCACCGCGACCTTCTTGCCTGTCAGGTCGACGCTCGCGTCCCATTCGGCGGTATGCATCAGCACGCCGCCGAAATCGGTCAGGCCGGCGATGTCGGGAAGCTTCGTCGAGCCGAACAGTCCGACGGCGCTGACCAGGACATCGACGCGTCAGCCTGCGGTTCTCACCGGCACGGTCCACCCGAAGGTCCCACTGGCTGGTGTCGGCGTTCCAGCGGGCGGTGCGCAGCCGGGTGCCGATCTGGAGATGGCGGCGCAGGTCGAAGTCGTCGGCCACCGACTCGAGGTAGGCCAGTATCTCGGGCTGGCGGGCGTAGGTCCGGCTCCAGGATGTGTTGGGCGCGAACGAGAACGAGTAGAGGTGGGACTGGATATCGCAGGCGGCGCCGGGATAGGTGTTGCGCCGCCAGGTACCTCCGACTCCGTCGGCGCCCTCGATGATCACCAGGTCGTCGAACCCGGCCCGGCGCAGCGCCACCGCCGTGGCGAGGCCGCCGAAGCCCGCACCGATGATCGCCACCCGCGGCGGGCGGCGACGACGGGACGCGGCTCTCATCCGGCCGAGGAGGTACCGGCGCCTCATCGGTGCGTCTCCAACCCGTCGAAATCGTCACGGGATCGCCAGGTTTCGAGGATGTCCGCGTATTCGGTGGGTTCACCGAAGAAGAAGCTGCCCTGCCGGGTCTCGCGCATCCGCCTGACCCTCGCGGTTGTAGTAGCCCGGCGTGCATGTCTTGGCCCGCCCGGCGGTCGCGACCGATCGCCGCACCACCGTGTCGACCCATGCCGGCTTCGGCGGCCGGTGACGGTTCGACCTCGGTGATGCCGCGTTCGATCGCCCGGGCGATGATCCACGCGACGTGGCGGGCCTGCACGTCCAGCAGGTACGGAAAGTTCACGGTGAACCCGGACTGCGCGATGCTCTCGATGAAGCAGTTCGGGAATCCCCGCACCGTGAGGCCCTGGAAGGTGCGGACACCGTCGCGCCAGGTGTCGGTCAAGGTCTGACCGTCGCGGCCGATCACCTCGAAGCCGGTGCGACGGCAGTAGTCGGTGCCCACCTCGAAACCCGTTGCGAAGATGAGGCAGTCGAGTTCGTGGTGCACTCCGTCGACGACGACGCCCGCCTCGGTGATGCGCTGTACGCCGAGCCCGCCGGTGTCGACCAGGGTGACGTTGTCCCGGTTGAAGCGTCTGCAGATACTCGTCGTGAAAGCAGGGCCGCTTGCAGAAGTAGCCGTACCAGGGTTTGAGCGCCTCGGCGGTGGCGGGATCGGACACGATGGCGTCGACCCGCGCGCGGATCTCCTCCATCTTGGCGAAGTCCGCGAGTTCGATGCTCTCCGCCCGTTGTTCGGGGGTGGGCCCGCCGTCGCTGTCCCAGCGCATGACCGGAAGCTTGCGGGTGATGCTCGTCCACGCGTCGGCCACCAGATCCTCGTCGGCCTGTCCACCGGCGGTGAGGATCTGGAAGTTCTCGATGCGCCGCTGCTGCCAGCCGGGCTCGACGCCGGCCGCCCACTGCGGGTCCGTGGGCTGGTTGTCCCGGACGTCCACCGACGACGGGGTCCGCTGGAAGACGAAGAGCTGCTGCGCCGCCGCCGCCAGGTGCGGCACGCACTGGATGGCGGTGGCTCCGGTGCCGATGATGCCGACGCGCTTGTCGGACAGGTGCTCCAGGCCGGCGCCGGTGTAGCCGTAATCCCACCGGCTGGTGTGGAACATCTGGCCGCCGAACGATCGTCGATACCCGGAATGCCCGGCAGCTTGGGCTTCTGGATGGTATCCGTTGGCCATGGACACGAACCGGGCCCGCATCTGGTCGCCCCGGTCGGTGGTGATGATCCAGCGGGAACTCGCGGGCTCCCAACGGATCTCGCGTACCTCGGTCTGCAGGCAGGCGTCGCGGTAGAGGTCATAGTGCTCGGCGATGCGCCGGCAGTGCGCCAGGATCTCCGCCCCCTTGGCGTACCGCTCGGTGGGGATGTAGCCGAGCTCCTCCAGCAGCGGCATGTATACGTAGGACTCGACGTCACACGCGATGCCCGGGTAGCGGTTCCAGTACCAGGTGCCGCCCACGTCGGCCGCCTTGTCGATCAGCCGCACGCCGTCGACGCCGAGCTGGCGCAGTCGCGCGCCCGTCAGCAGTCCGCCGAAGCCGGCACCGACGACCGCCACGTCGACCTCGTCGGTCAGCGGCTGCGCGATCGCACTGCCCGTCCGCCCATGGGTCTTCGGCCAATCGCCGCGAACCGGCCGGCGATCTCGACGTACTGCGCGATCCCGTCCGGCCGGAGCCGGCGTTCGCGCTCCTCGGCGTACTTCCGCCGCAGCGCATCGACATCCAACGTCTGGACTCCTATACCGCCGGGACGTCGATGATCGGGCGCTGCACTCCCGCGCCCGGACCGTCGAAGTGCCACCACTCTCCGGAATAGACCTGTAAGCCACCGGCCGCCATGGCATCCCGGAGTTGTGCGCGATTGCGTTGTTGAGCCGCGCTGACTTCGTCGGTGCTGAACGCATGGGCGCGGGGGGTGAAGTCGTCGAAGTCGGTCCCCATGTCGAGCGGGCCCGCGACACTCGTCAGTGTGACGTCGACCGAGCGGCCCGACTCGTGGCTGCGTGAATACGGACCGGGCTTCGCAACCCAGTTCGGGTCGGACACCACGTCGAACATCCGGACCTGCACGCTGTGCGGTCGGTAGCAGTCCCAGAACACCAGCGTTTCGCCCTGCGCCCGGAGCGCGTCGGCGGCCTTGGCCAGACCGGGCGCCAGCGATTCGTGGATCAGGCAACGTGCGCCGGCGGGGTACAGCGGCGTGCCGACGAAGTTGTTCGCGGTGGCGTACCGCAGATCGATGACGGCGTCGGGGACGGCCGTGCGGACGTCGATGAAGCCGACCGCCGCGGCGGCGTCCGACACCGGCGGTATCACCGGTAGCTGGCTGCGGATGTGCCTCGGGCGCAACGTAAACCGCGCACAGCAGTGCCAGTGCACTGGCGTACGGCAGTCGCATACGGGTCACTTTATGCGTCAGGGGCGCGGTTCGGTGCGTGTTGCCTGTACTGATCTTGGGGTGGTACAGCTGTCACCCCGTCTGGCGGAGCCTCGGTTCGGTCGCAGAGACCGGTGTCGAGTGGCGGTCAACACTTGGCCTACTTGAGCATGCTCCCGGCGTCGACAGTGACGGGAAGGCCAGTGACGTAACGGGACTCGTCGGAGGCCAGGAACAGCACGGCGTTGCTGATGTCGATGGGTTCGACCCAGCCGATCGGCAGCACGTGCATGAATTGTGCCGCCGACCGCGAGGTCGTCGACACCGGGGTTCTCGAGGTCGGGCCGGAACAGTTTCTTGGTTCCCTCGTTCATGAACATCGGGGTGTTGACGTTGGTGGGGCAGACGGCGTTGACGCGGATGGAATGCTGGCCCAGTTCCACGGCGAAGGTCCGCATGAGGCCGATCACGCCGTGCTTGGCGGCGATGTAGTGGCCGGTATGGGGATAGGGCTTGAGGCCGCCCACCGAGCTGGTGAGAATGATCGATCCGCCATGGCCGCCGGAAATCAGATGTGGAACTGCGGCTTTGACCGATTTCCAGACGCCGGAGAGGTTGATGTCGATCATGTCGTTCCAGTCAGTTTCGCTGGTCTTGTCCAGCGTCTGACCACCGTTTCCGATTCCCGCGTTGGCGACGATGATGTCGAGCCGGCCCAGCTGTTCGACACCGCCGTCCACCACGGTCTTGAGTGCGTCGTAGTCGCGGACGTCGACCTCTGCGGTCACGATGCGGCGGTTGAGCCCCTTGACCAGATCGGCGGTCTCGGCCAGGTCGTCCGGGGTTGACGCCGGTATCTGGCTGTCGTCGGTGACCTTCTTGCAGACGTCGACCGCGATGATGTCGGCGCCCTCTTCCGCAAGACGCACCGCGTGACTGCGTCCCTGTCCGCGCGCTGCGCCGGTGACGAACGCGACCTTGCCCTCAACCCGTCCATCCATGTGTCCACCTCAGTTCTCGGTCGATCCCGATATGTTTATCGATCGATCAGGAAGGGTCGCAGGTATCGACTCCGCTGTCAACCACGTGCTCTCGGCGCGGACAACGGCGGAGCGGCGTCTGATCCCCCGGCGCGGGCCGTCGTTATTGAGGGGTGACCGACAGGGCGGCCGGCGACGAGTTCGTCAGCGCGTCGAGCTGGTCTTCGACGAGAGCACGAAGTTCGTCGTGGCCGAGGGTGAGGCCGACCGCGTCCTCGTTGCACAGGCTGCGCGCCGTCTGAGCGATGAGCATCGACACGGCGATCGGCGGGAATTTGCCGAGGTCCACGTTCCTGGCCCGCAGAGCCACGGTGACGGCGGCGGTCTCGATGTCGCGCACACGTTCGGCGTAGGCTTTGAGCTCGGTACGAATTGCCTTGCGGTGGTTGGCAAGTGCCATGAATTCTGTGTTCAGGCCCGTGAGTCGCGAATCGCTGTTCATTTCCCACAGTGCGCGCAACGGGTCGTCGTCGGTGAGTGCGGCCCGCATCTTCTGCAGCGACGAATCTGCGCCGGCACGAAGGACCTCCACGAACAGGTCGTCCATGGTGGGGAAGTAGTAGTAGACCAGGGCCTGCTTGACGCCGGCTTCTGCGGCCACCCGTCGTGATGTCGCCGCCGCATAACCCTCGTCACGCATCAGTTTTGCGGTTGCCTCGATCAACCGGTGGCGGGCCCCGGTGTCAGGGGTCTTGGCCTTGCGTGGAGTTGCCATTCAGCTCGTCCTCCGCCCTGGATTGCTTGACCGCCCGGCGCGACCCATGGTAAGCATGGCGCATTCTAACAGTTTGATCGATCGATCAGTTTCGGATGACACGGAGACGGATCGACGCAAGGAGAAGGGGTGGCGATGACGGCGCACAGGAGGGTCCGGGTTGATCCGCAGTTGTGCGAGGGCCACGCGCTGTGCCGGGAGACCGCCCCGGAGGTGTTCGACCTGGGCGACGACGACGTCGCCACCTGCGTCGAGGAGCCGTCTACAGAGCAATGGGACAACGTGCAGGCCGCTGTGGACGCCTGCCCACGCGGGGCGATCAGTGTTCTCACGGACTAACGCGACCCCGCACCGACCCACGACCCCGTCACGACCGAAAGGACAGGCCGTCCATGACCGACCTCGCCGCCATCGACTACTTCTCCGATCCGGCAGTCAGCCAGGATCCCTACGCCTACTACGACTATCTGCGCGAGCAGGGGCCGGTCTTCCGGGAGCCGCACCACGGGGTTGTCGCGGTCACCGGTTACCACGAGGTGATGGCGGCCTTCAAGGATCACGCCTCGTTCTCGGCGGTCAACGCGATCGGCGGCCCGTTCCCGCCGTTGCCGTTCGAACCCGCCGGTGACGACATCAGCGAGCAGATCGAAGCGCACCGCCACCAGTTTCCGATCCACGAACACATGGTCGTGATGGATCCCCCGGCGCACGAGAAGGCCCGCTCGCTGCTCAGCAGGCTGTTGACGCCGCGGCGGCTCAAGGAGAACGAGGACTACATGTGGCAGCTGGTCGATCACCAGATCGACCAGTTCATCGGCAACGGGCGGTGCGAATTCCTCTCCGAGTACGCCAAGCCGTTCGCCACCTCGGCGATCATCGACCTGCTCGGCGTCCCCGCCGAGGACCGCCCCGAGTTCCTGGCCGCACTCGGCGCCGAGCGGCCCGAGGGCAACCGGGTCGGGGCACTCGACGGTGAACCCGTCGGACTAGACCCGTTGAGGTACCTCGACGACAAGTTCGCCGGCTACCTCGCCGAGCGACGCCGCGCGCCCCGCGAGGACGTGCTGTCGGGCATGGCCACCGCCGTGTATCCCGACGGGTCGACACCGGAATTGATCGAGGTGGTCAAGCCGGCGACGTTCCTGTTCGCCGCCGGCCAGGAGACCGTCACCAAGCTGCTCAGCGCCGCGGTGCAGACCCTGGGGGACCGGCCCGAGTACCAACAGCTGCTGCGCGACGAACCCGAGCGAATCCCGACGTTCATCGAGGAAGCCTTGCGGATGCACGCCCCGACCAAGGTCGACTTCCGGTTGGTCCGCAAGTCCACCGCCCTGGGCGGTGTGCACCTGCCGGCCGGCACCATCGTGATGCTGTGCCTCGGTGCGGCCAACCGCGACCCCCGAAAGTTCGAGAACCCCCACGAATTTCGTCCGGACCGCAAGAACGTCCGCGAACACATCGCCTTCGGCCGCGGCATCCATACCTGCGCCGGAGCGCCGCTGGCTCGAGTCGAAGGCCGGATCACCGTGCGCCGACTCCTGGACCGCATGACCGACATCCAGATCGACGAAACGGTCCACGGCCCCACCGGTGCTCGCCGCTACGCGTACGAACCCACCTTCCTTCTGCGGGGACTGACAGAACTACACATCGAGTTCACCCACACCTAGGGCTGACTGCTCGCTCCCCCGCGAATCATCTTGGTCACACCGAGCGCCGCACCCTGACCGGCTTCGCGACCGGTCCACCCGGTGCGGTGATTCGGAGCCCGGTCCCGGAACCTTCACCGCTACCACCAAGGGCGGCTGGGCCAGAACGAGGCGTCTACCGCGAAGCGGCCTCATCCCAGCATTTGCGATCCCCGCCTCGTAAGTGCCGTGCAGCCGTGCGCCGGGGTGTTCGGTCAGCCCATCCCGATACGAATGTTCTTTATCTGCAGGAACTCCTGCAATCCGTCGATGCCGCCGGTGCGCCCGAAGCCGCTCTGCTTATAGCCGCCGTACGGGCCCTGCGGGGAGATGTCACTGAATGTGTTGATCCACACCGACCCCGACTCCAGCGTCTGGCCACACTGTGGGCCCGGCGCAAATCCCGGGTGTGCACGAACGCGTTCAAACCGTAGGCCGAGTCGTTGGCGATGCGGACCGCCTCGGCGTCGTCGCTGAACCTGATGACCGAGACCACCGGACCGAAAGTCTCGGTCTGCGCCAGGGGCGACGAGTTGTCGGCATTGCCGAACACGGTCGGCTCGACGTAAAAGCCCTGTGCGAGTCGGCCTTCGATGCGCCTCCCGCCGGTGAGCAGCTCACCGGAACCGGTACGCACGGCAACGTCGACCACGGTGAGGATGCGATCGACGGCGCCTTCGCTGATCACCGGGCCGAACGTGACGGCAGGATCGAACGGGTCGCCCACCGCGGCGGAACCGATGACCGTGAGGAACCTCTCGACGAAGGCGTCGTACACCGACTCGTGCACCAGCAACCGGCTGGCGCACGCGCAGCTCTGACCGGACTGCATGAGCGGGCCCTGATGGGCGGAGAGCATCGCCGCATGGTCGAGATCCGCATCGGCGAAGACGATGTTGGCCGACTTACCGCCGAGTTCGGCCACAACCGGGGTCAGGTTATCGGCCGCTGCCTTGATCACCGCGCGAGCCGCGGAGCCGCCGCCGGTGAAGTGAACCTTGCGGATTCCCGGATGCCGCACCAGAGCCTCACCGCCCTCGGCGGCGGCGGGCACGACGTTGACCAGCCCGGCGGGCAACCCGGCCTGCAGGCACAGCTCGCCGAACCGAAGCGCGGCGAGCGGGGCCAGCTCGGAAGGCTTGAACACCACCGCGTTTCCCGCCGCCAGTGCCGGGGCCACGCAGGACCCAGCGACCGCCAGCGACCCGTTCCACGGGGCGATGACCCCGACCACGCCATAGGGTTCGCGTTCGACAAGGTTGACGTCGAACGAGCCGTTGACGGGTGTACTGGCACCGTGCGCCTTGTCGACGTATCCGGCGAAATGACGTAGGAAGCGTTCCAACAGCATCGCGGTGCCTGCGAACGAGATCGGCACGGCGTAGTCGTGAACATTGAGAGCGGCCAGTTCGTCGAGGTGTTGGTGCACCACGTCGGCCAAGTCGATCACGCGGTCGCGGCGCACGTCGACCGTCAGCGACATCCACTGCCGTTGTGCTTCCCGCGCGCAGGTGACGGCGCGGTCGATCTCGGCGGCGCCGGCCAGAGCCACGCTGGTGTTCGGCTCCCCGGTCGCCGGATAGATGTGCTGATGTGTCGACCCCGACGACGCGGTGATCCGGTCCCCGCCCACCAGCAGCCCGATCGGCTCGCTCGCCGACCCGGGCAGCACCTTGGTCGTCGTCACGAGCTCGCTGCGCCTTGGTCAGCGGCACATTCGGCCAGGACCCGCTGTTTCTGCTCGCCGATCACCTGGTTGAGGTTCGCCGCCTTGGGCCAGCCGTAGTAGGCCGCGAAATGCAGTGCGAGTTCGTCCATTTCGTCGAACGAGACGTCGCGGCTCTTCAACGCGGCGTACACGTGACTCAGGATCGGGTACGGGGCATCCTGGAACGCCACGCACGTCACCGTCACCAGGCGGCGTTCCTTCATCCCCAGACCCGGTCGCAGCCACATCTCGCCGAAGACGAAGTTCAAGATCCCCGCGCCCTGGTACGGGTTGTCGCGGGTCGGCGCGTACTGCAGGCAGTTGATGTCCTTGAACGCTTGCTCGCCGACGGCCAGGCGGGCGTCGGGATCACTGGGTGTGCCAAGCGGCAGCAGGGGTGGCGGCGGCGGAACGGATTGGCCCCGCTCACGGTGAATGCGCTCCCACTGCTCGTCGACGACCATGTTGAAGCGTGAGGCTTTCGGCCAGCCGCCATACACCGCGAAATGCAGGACGGTTTCCTGCATTTCGGTGATGGTTACGTCGCCGCTGTTGAGTGCGGCATACACGTGATCGCGCAACGGTACTTCGGCGTCGGCGGCCGCCACGCAGGCCAAGGTGATGAAGCGGCGATCCCGCCGGGTGAGCACCGGTCGCTGCCAAACGTCGGCGAACACGAACTTCAGCATCGCAGCGGTCGCCGGTGTGGAATCGACTGGCGCCGGGAAGGTCATGACCTCGGCGAATGCCTGGCGGCCACGTTCGAGGCGGCCGATTTCAGTGAGTGTCACTGTCGCACTTTCTTTGTTGCGGCCGGTTCACCGGATGGTGACGCCGGCGTCGACTTTGAATTCCAGCCCGGTCACGTACCGGGCTTCGTCGGAGACGAGAAACAGCACCGCGTTGCTGATGTCGATCGCCTCGGCCATCTGAATTGGCATGGCATTCATGAAGATCGGTGCGAGGTCGGGGCGCTTCTCGGCCAGCAGGGTGTGCAGGGAGTCCGGGCGCATTCCCGTTTCCACCCCGGTCGGGTGCACGGTGTTGACCCGAACATGCACCGCGGCAAGCTCATTGGCCAGTGCCTTGCTCATTCCGACAACACCGTGCTTGGACGCCGTGTACGGCGTGTGCAGCGGGGTGCCCTTGATTCCCGCCGCAGAACTGATGTTGACCAAGCTGCCGCCGTGTTCGACCAGGTGCGGCAGAGCGGCCGCACAGGTGTTCCACGTTCCGATCAGGTTGACGTCCACAACCGTGCGCCACTGCTCGGACGTGGTGGCATCCCACGTTCCCGCGGTCAGCACCCCGGCGTTGGCGATCGCGGCGTCCAGCCCCCCGAGTTCGGCCACTCCCGCATCCACGGCGCACGACAACGCAGCCGCGTCGCGGACATCGACGACGTGCGTGGTCGCACGGCGCCCGAGCTTCGCCACCATCCGGGCCGTCTCGGCGAGGTCGTCGGCGGTGGCCAGCGGGTATTCAAGTTCGGGGAGCGACGCGCAGATGTCGACCAGGATCAGGTCGGCGCCTTCTTCGGCGAGTCGCACGGCGTGGCTACGACCCATACCCCTTGCGGCGCCGGTGATCAGGACGCGCTTGCCGGCGACCCGGCCGCTCATAGCTTGTTGCAGAAGCCGGCGTCGACCGGGAAGGGGACCCCGGTGACGTACTTGGCGGCATCGGAAACCAGGTAGGCGATCGCCGCACTGATGTCCTCAGGCGCGAGCAGTTCGACCGGCATCGGGTTCTGCAGATGCGGGCCGCCATCGGGGTAGTTCTCCAGGAACGCGGTCATCGCCGGATTGACCGCCATCATGGTGTTGACCGCGGTCGGGTGCACGGTGTTGACCCGAATACTGTAGGGCGCAAGCGCATTGGCCAAGGTGCGCATCAAACCCACGATGCCGTGCTTGGAGGCCGCGTAGCCCAGGCCGCCGCCCTGCATGCCGCCGAATCCGCGCAGGCCGGCTGTCGAGCTGGTGAAGACAATCGCCCCACCCCTTTCGCCGGCGATCAGATGCGGAATGGCGGCCTTGGCGGTATGGAAGGAACCGACCAGATTGACGTCGATGGCGGCAGTCCACATGTCCAGGTCGTCCTCAATGCTCACCTCGCGAAACGCCGTCGGGGCGATCCCCGCGTTTGCGCACACGATGTCGAGTCGACCGAAATGCTCCACGCCGCCGTCCAGGGCTGCCTTCACCGCACCGAAATCGCGCACATCGGCGACCGACCCCAGCATCTTGCCGCCCGCCGCTTCCACCAGAGCGATCGTCTCGTCCAGCTCCTGGCGGGTGGCCATCGGATAGCCATTGGCGGCGATGTCGGCGCAGATGTCGACACCGATGATGTCGGCGCCGTCAGCGGCCAGTCGTATCGCGTGACTGCGTCCCTGCCCCCGCGCCACGCCGGTGATGAACGCGACCCTGCCCTCCAAAGAATCCATCGTTCCTCGCTTCGTTGCGGTTGCCAGACCGACGCCCGGCGTACGTGAGTAACTGTGTTACACCCGGTAGAGTAACCAAGTTACACACGGAGGGCAAGGGACGATGACCAGGACCGGCGAGCACAGCAATGCCGAAACCGGCCACAGCGATGACCCGCTGCTGGGCGTCGTCGTGGAGATCCTGGAGACCGAGGGCTACGACGCGGTCCAACTGCGCGAAGTGGCCCGCCGCGCTCGCGCATCGCTGGCCACGATCTACAAGCGCTATCCGACTCGTGAAGTCCTGATCCTCGCCGCCCTCCAAGCCTGGGTGAACAACAACCGCTATTCACGCGTCGCCCCGCAGACGCGTGCTCCGGGAACATCACTGCACTCGGCGATGATGGAGCTGTTCCGGACGATCTTCGAACCCTGGGAGAAACACCCCGGCATGTTGACGGCCTATTTTCGTGCCAGATCCTCACCCGGAGGGGAGCAACTGTTGCGCCAGGGCCTGGACATCGTCGCACCGGCCGGCCTGGAGTTGATGGCCGATGTCGACGACGAATTCGTCGCCGAGTTCGACGCCATCATCTCCAGCGTGGTCTACGGACTGTTGGGCCGGTTCGTCGCCGGCGAAATCGCCAGCACCGATATTCTTCCCATCCTCGACCGCACCGTCTACTGGGTCACCCAAGGCTACGAATCCACTCGAAAGGCCTGACGCACCACAGTGATCGGGCGACCGGACGGTCTACCGGCTGACGAACGGCTACCGCACTCCGCGGTAGATCCCCCACCGGACGATCCAGGGTTGCAGGACCCGGTCGATCGACCAGGCCGGAAAGCGGAACGCCCGGCCGTTGGGGGCGAACACCTCGAGGCCGTCGGACTGCGCGCCGAGCACCGAACCCCAGCGCCGCTTCGGTGGCCGGTAACTACGCAACGGCTTGCCCTCGAACGCGGCACGCACATTGTGGGCCAGCAGACCGTCGGCGCGGTTACGGGCCGAACTGCGCAACGGATCCGTCGCCGCCACGTCACCGACCGCGAACACCCCGCGCTGCCCAGGGACCGTCAGTTCCGGTGTGACACGGACGAATCCGTGTTCGTCGAGCAGTTCCGGCGGAAGCCAGCCGGTGTTCGGCCGGACCCGGCCGATCGCCCATAGCACCGCATCGGCGCTCGCCGCGGACTGGCCGGTGCTCCATTCGACGGGATCGCCGGTGATCTCGTCGCCGGCGAAGCCGTCGGGCAGTGCCGCGCGGTGGCCGGGGTACAGGACCACTCCGGAATCGGTCAGCCGGCGTCGGATCCGGCCCCAGGTGCGGGGGTGGTGCTCGAGCAGCGCGCGGTCGCCGGGGAAGTACAGCTCGATCCGCTTGGCCGGCCAGGTGGCCGCCAGGTTCGCGGCGCTGGAGACCGCCGCCGCACCGCCACCGATGACGGCCACCGAGCCCGCCGCCGCGAGGCGTTCGTGGGCGGCCCGCAGGTCGGCGCCGATCTCGTTGGCGGACTGCAGATTCGGCTGCCGCCAGAAGCCGTTGCGGACCCCGGTGGAGATGACCAGGGCGTCGTAGGGCTCGACGACGGGCGCGCCGTCAGGGCCGCGGCCCAGCACCGTGCGGGCCGCCAGGTCCAACCCGGTGAGCGTCGCCTGAACGGTGCGCACCCGGTCCAGTCCGCGGAACTTCTCGAACGGCACCCAGTAATCCCGCGCCCAGTCCTCCGGCCGGGCCAGGCGCACACCCAACTCCTGTCCGCTGACCAGCGCGGGTTTGGCCGAGATCCCGACGACTTGGGCGTGGCGGGCCAACCGGATCGCGGTCAGAACGCCGCTGTCGCCGAGTCCGGCGATGACGACCCGTTTGCGGCTCACGCGTCGCCTTGCCGAACGGCCTGCCGCGGCGGCCGGGGCACGAACCGCGACACCCGGTCTACGACGTCCTGATATTCGGGGCGGCGCGCCAGGCTGCGCTCCTCCATCATCGGGATGCTGGCGCCCAGGAACATGGCCAGGATCAAGACGGCGCCCACGAACAGCCACCACGCCTCCGACGGTGCCGCCGCCACCCCGAACAGCGCCAGCGCGAACCAGAAGCTGAACTCGCCGAAGTAGTTCGGATGCCGCGACCAGCCCCACAGCCCGCGATCCATGGCCTGGCCCTCCCGGCGGTCCTTGACGAACCGGTGCATCTGGACATCGGCGACCAACTCGAGCGTCACCGCCGCCAGCCCGATCGCGAACGCCACCCAGGCCAGCCACGCCAGACCGGTGCCCGGCCGGGTGACCGCCACGTACACCGGCAGCATGCCGACGAACACCTGCACCGTGGGGATCAGATGGATCGCGAACAGGTCGACGAAGAACTCCCAGCGGCCCGCACGTTCCTTGAACATCGGATAGCGCCAGTCCTCGTGGTGCAGGCCGGGGAAGCCGTAGACCCAGTTGGCGGTCAGGCGTATCGCCCACAGCAGCACGACGATTGCGACGAGCCAGCAGCGCAACTGGTCGACCCCGGGTTCGCTCTGACTCCACCAGTAGAACAACAGCAGCGGCGGGATCACGCTCCAGTAGGCGTCGTAGAAGCTCGAGTTGCGGTACGCCCGGCTGAACGCGAAGACCACCAGCGTGGCCAGGACGTCGGCGATGAAGGTGTCGAGCCACAGCCTGCCGGTCGTCGGGCCCCACACCAGCCAGGCGGCGGCCACGGCGATCGCCACTGCGTACGCCACGCTCACGAGGGTCAGTGATCGGGCCCTGCTCACGGTCGTCATTGGCGAAGCGTAGCGAGGCTACCGTCTTAGCCATGTCCGACCCCGAGAACCTCCGCGACGACCACGCCGAACTGCTGCGGCGACGCGCGCTGACCGAGGACGACGCCCGCGCCGAATCGGTGCGACGCCGCCACGACGCCGGCGGGCGCACGGCCCGGGAGAACATCGCCGACCTCGTCGACGCCGGTTCGTTCGTGGAATACGGGCGGTTCGCCATCGCGGCCCAGCGCCGCCGACGCGACGTGGCCGACCTGATCGCGAACACCCCCGGCGACGGTCTGGTGGCCGGCACCGCCCGGGTGAACGGCAGCGCGTGCGCGGTGCTGTCCTACGACTACACGGTGCTCGCCGGGACGCAGGGTGCGCTGGGTCATTTCAAGAAGGACCGGCTGTTCGACCTCATCGACCGGATGCGGTTGCCCACGGTGTTCTTCGCCGAGGGCGGCGGCGGCCGGCCCGGTGACACCGACTACCCGACGGTGTCGTCGCTGGATGTGCGGGCGTTCGCGCTGTGGGCCGGCCTGTCCGGCGTGGTGCCTCGGATCGCCGTGGTGAAAGGCCGCTGCTTCGCGGGCAATGCGGTGATCGCGGGCTGCTCGGATCTGATCGTCGCGACGGCCGACACCTCGATCGGCATGGGCGGACCGGCGATGATCGCCGGCGGCGGGCTCGGCCAGATCCCCGCCGACGAGGTCGGTCCGATCGCGGTGCAGGCGCCCAACGGCGTGGTCGACGTCGTCGTCGCCGATGAGGCCGAGGCCGTCGCGGTCACCAGACAACTGCTCGGCTACTTCCAGGGCGCCATCCCGGGCGGCCCCGCCGCCGACCAGACCCGTTTGCGCACCATGATTCCCGAACGCGCCCGGCGCGCGTATCCGGTCGGCCCAATCATCGAGACGCTGGCCGATGAGGGGTCGGTGACGTTCCTGCGCGAACGTTTCGCACCCGAGATGGTGACCGCGCTGGCGCGCATCGACGGGCGCGCGGTCGGCGTCCTGGCCAACAACACCATGGTGATGGCGGGCGCGATCACCGCGGCCGCGTCCGACAAGGCCGCCCGCTTCCTGCAACTGTGCGACGCGTTCGGTCTGCCCGTCGTGTCCCTGGTGGACTGCCCCGGCTACATGGTCGGGCCCGACGCGGAGGCGCAGGCGCTGGTGCGGCGCGCCTCCCGGTTGCTGGTGGCCGGCGCGGCATTGCAGGTGCCGCTGATCGCGGTGATCCTGCGCCGGGGCTACGGCCTCGGCGCGCAGGCGATGACGGGCGGCAGCCTGCGTGAGCCGCTGCTGACGGTGGCGTGGCCCGGTGCACACCTGGGGCCGATGGGCCTGGAGGGCGCGGTCCGGCTGGGGCTGCGCAAGGAACTCGAGGCGATCGCCGACACCGACGAACGCGAGGAAAGAGTCCGGCAGGCCACCGCCGCCGCACAGGACAATGCCAAGGCGCTCAACGCGGCCCAGCTCTTCGAGATCGACGACGTCATCGACCCCGCCGAGACTCGGGCGCTGATCGCTGCGACGCTGGACGCGGCCACCGCGCACCCGCACCGCAGGCGCCGCCGCCGGTTCGTCGACACCTGGTGAGTGGCCTGGGCCACACCCCGCGCGAAGTTGACAGTTGTCGACTTTCTATGGTGACCAGATGACCGCTGACTCAGATCGGGTCGCCGAACTCGCCCACCAGGTGGTGGCCGAGCACGACCCGAAGAACGTCCCGATTCCCGAGTACCTCGGCGCCTGCTATGACGCGGGCCTGTCCTGGGTGCACTTCCCCGAGAGCCAGGGCGGCCTCGCGGTGTCCCGCGGTCTGCAGGCCGTCGCCGACCGGATCCTGCAGGGCGCCGGCGGCCCGGTGCCGCTCGGGCTCAACCCGATGGGGTACGGCATGGCCGCGCCGACCATCAGGGAGCACGCACAGAACGACGACCTGAAGCGGTCCTGGCTGCGGCCGCTGGCCACCACCGAGGACCTATGGTGCCAGCTGTTCTCCGAGCCCGGCGCCGGGTCTGACCTGGCCGGGCTCGCGACCTCGGCGGTCAGCGACGGCGACGACTGGGTGATCAACGGGCAGAAGGTCTGGACCAGCCTCGCGCACCGCGCGCGCTGGGGACTGCTGCTCGCCCGCACCAACCCCGACCTGCCCAAGCACAAGGGCCTGACGTACTTCGTCATCGACATGCACGGGCCGGGTGTGGAGACCCGGCCGCTGCGCCAGCTGACAGGACAGGCCGAGTTCAACGAGGTCTACTTCACCGACGCCCGCATCCCCGACGCGCACCGACTCGGCGCGGTCGGCAACGGGTGGGGGGTCGCGATGACCACGCTGATGAACGAGCGCAGCGCGCTGGGCGGCAGCGGCAGCCGCCGCGGCGCGGGCACGATCTCCGAGGCCGTCTCGCTGTGGGCGTCCCGCCCCGAACTGCAAACCCCCGTGCTGCGCGACCGGCTCACGCAGCTGTGGCTCCGCTCGGAGGCGCAGCGGCTGACCTCGGAGCGCTCGCGAGCGACCGCCACGGTCGGTGGCCCCGGTCCGGAGGCATCCATCGGCAAGATGGTGGGCGCCGAACTCAACCAGCACATCTACGAGTGGTGCATGGATCTCCTTGGGGCCGAGGGGATTCTGTACCACGGCTACGGCAAGAAGACGGACCCCGACAGCGAGGCGGACTGGCGTGGTCCGATCCAGCAGCGGTTCCTGCGCAGCCGGGCCAACACCATCGAGGGCGGCACCTCGGAGGTCATGCGCAACATCCTCGGGGAGCGGGTGCTGGGTCTGCCCGGCGATCTGCGCGCCGACACCATGGCTTGGAAGGAGATTCCCCGTGGCTGAGTTCAGCTTCACCGACGAGCAGGCGCAACTGCGCAGTGCCGTCCGGAAGTTCTGCGCCGACAACTCCGGTGAGGAGGCGGTGCGCCGGCTGATGGAGTCCGATCCGCCCTTCGACCCGGCCGTGTGGGGCAGGCTCGGCGCCGAACTCGGCGTGCTCGGGCTCTCGGTGCCCGAGGATGACGGCGGAGCCGGCGGCACCCTGGTCGATCAGGCCATCGCGGTGGAGGAACTGGGCGCCGCGCTGGCCTGCGGACCACTGTTCGGCACCGCGTTTCTGGCGATCCCGGCGCTGGTCGCCGCCTCGCCCGGACCGGTGCGCACCGAACTGTTGCCCGACCTGGTCGAGGGCAGGCGGACCGCCGCGTTCGCCGTTGCCGACCGGGCCGGCGTGTTCGACCCGGCGGCGGTGACGGTCACTGCGTCGGAATCCGGCGCCCTCACGGGTGTGGTGGAGCGGGTGGTGGATGGCGGCGCGGCCGACGACCTGCTGGTCGCGGCCACCGGTCCCGACGGCATCGCCCTCTATGCCGTGGACGCGACCGGGCCCGGCATCGAGCGGAACCCGCTGGCGACCCTCGACCTGACGCGGCCGCTGGCCACCATCCGGTTCACCGACGCCCCGGCGCGTCTGGTTGCCGGACCCGAGGAAGCCGATCGCGTCATCACCCATGCCTTCCAGGTGGGCTCGGCGCTGCTGGCCGCCGAGCAGGTCGGTGCCGCGCAGCATCTTCTCGACCTCGCGGTGGACTACGCGAAGTCCCGCATGCAGTTCGGTAGGCCAATCGGCTCGTTCCAGGCGGTCAAGCACAAGCTGGCCGACATGCTCGTCGACGTCGAACATGCGCGTTCCTCGGCGTACCACGCGGTATGGGCACTGACGGACGACTCGGACGATCCCGCGCTGGCCGCGAGCATCGCGCAGGCCGTCAGTTCGGCGGCGTTCAGCCGGATCGCGCGCGACACCATCCAGGTGCTCGGCGGCATCGGGTTCACCTGGGAGCACCAGGCGCACCTGTACTTCAAACGGGCCGCCACCGACGCGGCCCTGCTCGGTTCTGCCGAACAGCACCGGTCACGCGTCGCCGAACTGGTGCTCGACAACGCCGTGGCCGACCGGGCGCCGTGGGTCGCGACCGGCGCTCCCGCCTGACGCCGAATTGACGTCAGGCAGAGTCCCTCCTCTCTGCCTGACGTCAGTCCGGGACAACCGGCTTACCAGCCGCGGTGCCACTGGTGGTGGTGATGGGACCAGTTGCCCGGCACGACGAAGTCCTGGGTGGGGAACAGCTGGTGCGGGATCGGCCGGCTGATCGTCGGTCCCGGGTTGGTGTTGGTGGTTTCGGCGTGGCCGGCGGCCGCGGTGCCCAGGGCGATCAGGACGGGCGCGGCGGCCAGGACGGTGCCGGCAGCGATGCGCTTGAAGATGGTGTTCATATCTGAGTTCTCCTGTGTCGGTGGGCTTTTGGCCCGTAGTGCCGGTGTGTTTCCGGCGTTGACACAACTCTGTCGCACCGCGGCGCTGCTGTCTGTCGGGAGACCGGAGGATCGGGGGATGAACGTGGTGTCCCCCGATCGGGGGATGCACCGCCGCCAATTGCTCCACCGAGATCGACGTCCTGGCGCGTTTCTCTCGCACTTTTGCGCCCATCCCTTTTGCCAGTCGGGTTGGGCGATCGATTTCTGCCACCGGGCGATCAATTACTGCCGCCGGAATTAAACCCCTGAGCAGCCTGTTTGGACAATCAGACCGGTTGAAGAACCTCAAGACCGGCAGACATATCGTCCGAACCGCGACTTTCGCGCCACGGCTCGAACAACAGAATAAAGAGAGAAGAAGAAGCACCATGAAGAAGTTCGGTTTCACCACTGTCGTCGGAAGCGCCCTGATCGCCGGAGCCCTTGGCTTCGCCGGCCTCGCCCAAGCCGACACGGGTCACAACGACTGGGTCCACCAGATCCAGCCCACCGTGAACATCCCGCAGGTCGACACCGGAGTGCACCACTGACGACAGTCGGACCAAGGAAGGGGCACCCGCTACGGGTGCCCCTTTCTCATGGGGCCAGTACCCGGTCGATCGCCCGGTGAATGCGCTGCTCGCTGACCGGCCGCGGAGTGCCCAGTTGCTGCGCCCACAGGCTGACCCTCAGTTCCTCGATCTGCCACGCGATGTCGCGGACGTCGGCGGCGGCGGCCCGGGACGGCGACAGGGCGACGACGAGTTCGTCGTAGGCGTCCTCCACGGCGTGCACCCGCTGCATCCGCTGGCGGTCACCGGCGGCGTCGCGGGGCAGCCGCTCGAGACGCCGGCCGATGGCGGTGACGTAGCGCGTGAGATCGGCCAACCCCGCGGCGCCGGTCGCGGTGACGAACCCGACCGGGAACAGTCCGCTCAGCTGGGCGCGGATGTCGGCGACGGCGTCGGCCTGGGTGGGCGGCGGGTTCTCCGGCAGCGCCAGTCGCACCTCCTGAAACGCGGCGAGCACCTTCGCGGCGGCACGGACGACGTCGAGGGTGGTCGGCGTGAGCGCGGCGGCCACCCGGGCGCGCAGTGCGCCGAACTCGTCGCGGGTCCATGCGGGCGTGGAGGCCAGCACGTCGGTGGCGGCGTCGGCGCAATCGTCGAGCAACGCGGCCAGCGATCCGTCCGGGTTGGTGCCGAGGATCAGCCGGGTGCGCGGATCGAGTTGCTTCTCAACAGCTTTCACCGGCGAAGGCACGGCCAGCCGGAGCAGTCGGCGGGTGCCGGATGCCATCGCCGCGTCCTGTTCGGCCGTCGTCGCGAACACCCGGATGTCGACGGCGGCACCGGCGTCGTGCAACGCCGGATAGCCGCGCACGGTATGCCCGCCGCTGGTGCGCGCGACGCTGCGCGGCAGTTCGTCCATATCGTCGGGCCAGATGCGCAACCCGCGTCGTTCGAGGTCCCCGGCGACGGCTTCGGCGACCGCAGAACGCGCCTCGCCGGCGAGTCGCTGCTGGAGGTCGTCGAGGTCCTTGCCGCGCGCCACCTCGGTGCCGTCGGTGCTCTCGACGACGAACGTCATGCGCAGGTGCGCCGGCAGCTTGTCGAGGTCGAACGCGTCGATCGGGACGAGCACCCCGGTGCGCCGGCGAAGTTCGCGCTGTAGCGACTCGAGCAGCGGTTCGGGCCCCGGCTCGATCGCGGCGAGCACCGCGCGGGCGGTGTCGGGCGCGGGAACGAAGTTGCGGCGCAAGTCTTTCGGCAGCGATTTGATGAGCGCGGTGACCAGCTCCTCGCGCAGCGCCGGCACCTGCCAGGCGAAGGCGTCGCCGCCCAGCCGCGCCAGCACCCCGACCGGGACGTGCACGGTGACGCCGTCGTCGGCGGCCCCCGGCTCGAAGCGGTAGGTCAGCGGCAGCGACAGGTCGTCGGAGCGCCAGGTGTCGGGGTGCTCGGCGGCGTCATCGGTGCGCAGCAGATCGTCCCGGGTGAACGTCAACAGGTCCGGCGTCAGGTGCCGCTGCTTCTTCCACCAGCCGTCGAAGTGCCGCGCCGAAACGACGTCGGCGGGTATCCGCGCGTCGTAAAGGGCGTAGATCTCGTCGTCGTCGACGAGCAGGTCGCGGCGTCGGGCGCGCTCCTCGATCTCGGCCAGTTCCGCACGGAGCCCGGCGTTGTCGCGGAAGAAGTGGTGCCGGGTCTTCCAGTCGCCCTCGACGAGGGCGTGCCGGATGAAGAGTTCGCGGGCCACCGGTGGATCCACCGTCGCGTAGCCGACCCGGCGGCGCGGCACCAGCGGCAGCCCGTAGAGGGTTACCCGTTCGAAGGCCATCACCGCGCCGCGTTCCGCGTCCCAGTGCGGCTCGCTGTAAGTGCGCTGTACGAGATGCTCGGCCACCCGTTCAATGGACTCCGGATCGATGCGCGCCGCGATCCGGCCGTAGAGGCGGCTGGTTTCGACAAGGTCGGCGACCACGATCCAGTGCGGCGGGCGCTTCGTCAGCACCGACCCGGGCGCCAGCACGAACTTCGAGTTGCGTGCACCCTGATAGTCGCGGGTGTCACCCTCCCGCAGACCGATGTGCGACAGCAGTCCCGCGGTCAGCGCGGCATGCACCCGGGCGGGATCAGCGGGCTCGTCCAGCTCATGGATGCCCATGTCGCGGGCGATGCTGCGCAACTGGCCGACCAGGTCCTGCCACTCCCGGATGCGTAGGTAGTGCAGAAACTCCTCACGACACATCCGCCGGAACGCATTGCCGGACTTCTGGTTCCGTTGCTCACGCAGATACCGCCAGAGGTTCAGGTACGAGATGAAGTCGGAATGCTCGTCAGCGAACCGGGCGTGCTTCTGCCGTGCGGCCTCTTCCCGGTCGGCGGGCCGTTCCCGCGGGTCCGGGATCGACAGCGCGGCGGCGAGCACCAACACCTCGCGCACACACCCTTCGTGCCTGAGCGGCCAGGATCATCCGGCCCAGCCGCGGGTCGACGGGCAGCTGCGCCAACCTCCTGCCGACGTCGGTCAGCTCGCCCCGGCGGTCGAAGGCGCCGAGTTCCTGCAGCAGTTGCACACCGTCGCGGATGCTGCGATTGTCCGGCGGATCCAAGAAAGGGAAGTCCGCTATGTCGCCCAGCCGCAGCGCAGCCATCTGCAGAATCACCGAGGCCAGGTTGGTCCGCAGGATCTCGGGATCGGTGTAGCGGGGCCGGGATTCGAAGTCCGCCTCGGAGTACAGCCGGATGCACACGCCGGGGGCGGTACGCCCCGAGCGGCCGGCCCGCTGCGCGGCGGACGCCTGCGAGATCGGCTCGATCGGCAGCCGCTGGACCTTGGTGCGGCGGCTGTACCGCGAGATGCGCGCCGTGCCGGGGTCGACCACATAGCGGATGCCGGGCACGGTCAACGAGGTCTCGGCGACGTTCGTGGACAGCACGATTCGGCGGCCGGTGTGCGGCTGAAATATCCTCTGCTGCTCGGCAGTCGGCAGCCGCGCGTAGAGCGGCAGGACTTCGGTGTTGCGCAGCTCCCGCAGCGCTTCGGCGGTGTCCCGGATATCGCGCTCGCCGGACAGGAACACCAGCACATCGCCGGGCGGCTCGGATTCGAGTTCGCCGATCGCGTCGACGATGGCCTCGGTCTGATCGCGCAACTCGGTGCGGACCACCTCGTGATCGGGGTCGTCGGGATCCGCGGCGCCCTCTGCGTCGGCACCGCCACCCACCGGCATTTCCAGTGGGCGGTAACGGATTTCGACCGGATAAGTCCTTCCGGAAACCTCGACGATGGGGGCTGGCGCCCCGACGGTGCCGAAATGCTCGGCGAACCGTCCGGGTTCGATGGTGGCCGATGTGACGATGACCTTGAGGTCGGGCCGTTGCGGCAGTAGTTCGCGCAGATAGCCGAGCAGGAAGTCGATGTTGAGGCTGCGCTCATGCGCCTCGTCGAGAATGAGCGTGTCGTAGCGCAGCAGGCGGCGGTCGCGCTGGATCTCGGCGAGCAGGATCCCGTCGGTCATCAGCTTGACCAGGGTGCGATCACTGGCCTGGTCGGTGAACCGGACGGTGTAGCCGACCGCTTCGCCGAGCGGGGTCCGCAGTTCGTCGGCGATGCGCTGGGCGACCGTGCGGGCCGCCAGTCGCCGCGGCTGGGTGTGGCCGATGGTGCCCCGGATACCGCGGCCGAGTTCCAGGCAGATCTTCGGCAACTGGGTGGTCTTGCCCGAACCGGTTTCGCCGGCGACCACCACGACCTGGTGCGCGCTGATCGCCGCGGCGATCTCGTCGCGCCGCTCACTGACCGGCAGGTCGGGATACGTGATCGTCGGGATCGCCGCGGTGCGCGTGGCGATCAGCGCCTCCGCGGCGGCGAACTGCCCCGCCAGTTTGCCCGGATCGGCCCGGCGGTCTCTGAGCCGCCGGCCCAGCCGGTCCGCGTCGCGGATCGTCAGGCCGTCGAGGCGCGCACGCAGGGCGCGCAACTCCTCGCGGGATGACTGTTCGGACACTCCGACGAGGATATTCGGCGCCGGCGACCCATGCGACGCCCGGACGCCGGAGCGGATTCTGCCAACGGTCGGTCAATTGCTGCCAGCGGAATTAAATCCTCTGAACTGCGGGTTCTGACAGGTACACCGGCCGGAACCACCCACCAAGTCCGATACAGAAAGAAGCAATGAAATGAAGAGCTTCGGATTTGCCGCCATCGCTGCCACCGGATTCGCCGCCGCGTCGTCGGGCTCGCCGCCCCCGCACAGGCGCAGGCCCCCGGACTGACCGGCCCGGCATCCTCGGTGTCGTTCGTCACCGGCATCGACCACCACAGCTGGCTGGACCAGATCACCCCGGACGTCAACGTCCCCAAGGTCGACACCAGCGTTCGCCACAGCGGCCGCTGATCGCACCCCCGAGAGGGCATCCACCACCGGTGGGTGCCCTCTTGGCGTCAGTGGGTGTCCGGCGACCAGTAGGAGAGCATCTCGGCGAAGGTGTCGAACGCCGCCTTGTTGACGCCGTAGGCCGCCTCGAAGTGGATGCTCAGCGGGAAGCCGAGGTCGCCGACGCCGTCGATCACCCGCTTGTACAGGTCGACCGTCAGCTGACGACGTTTGGCGGGTTCGGATTCGGCCAGGGTGCGCACGAAGTCCTGCTCGGCCGCGACGGCGGCGTTGCCCGGATCCTGGATCAACCAGTCGATCAGGCCCACCCTGGTCTCGACCGCCGGCACGAAGCCGAACGACAGCAGGATCTCCGGCCGGTGCTCCGTCGTGCCGGCGAATTCGGTCAGGAAATCGACGATGGCGTCGGAGTACAGCAGCTGCGTCATGCCGTAGGTCGCGCCCTGATCGCATTTGAAGTTGAAGCGGCCCTGCTCGCCTTCGCGGGTGGGAATCAGGATCGCACCGCGGTTCGGGATCACCTGGTCGAAGATCGACAGCGCGTCGGTGGGCGCCACACCGGAGCCTTCACCGTCATTCATGGTGCGTGGCACACCGACGAAAGCGATGCCCTCGATTCCGGAATCGCGCAGCTGGGTCAGCCGCTGCCCCAGCGCCGGTTCGTCCATGAAGGCGGTGACCTGGGTGCAGAGCCCGTTGACCCCGGGCAGTTCCGGCTTGATGATCGACCAGAAGTCCAGGACATCCATCTTGGGCTTCATCTCGATGGGACGGTCGCCGTCCTCCTCGATCATCCCGGGCATCATGACGTGCCGGACGCGGCCCTCCAGACCGACCGCCGAGGCGCATTCGAGCACCTTCCGCGCATCCTCCAGGGCCTGCTCCCGGCCGCGGTCGACGTTCGGTGGGACGAGTTCGAGCGCGATGGTGCTCAGGGTCACGGGGTTCTCCTTGACGACTACTTATGTCCCTCGCGCGATCTGCCTGCTCCGGGCTGTTCGCGGGTGTTTGTTCAGGTCGCGTTGACGACGCTTACCGATACGGTAGCGACACGCGGCGTTTGCCACGAATCGAGGTGACGGACGCGCGGTTCTGGGCCGCTGACCGGTCCGTAACCTGGTGTGGTGACCACTGCGCAGACCGTCGAACTGGGCAATCGCTTCGCGCGCGACCTCCCGGAGCTGGCGGTGCGGTGGCAGGCCGAGCACGCTCCCGACCCGCGACTGCTGGTGCTCAACGAGGACCTCGCCGCCGACCTGGGCCTGCAGGCCCGACTGGTTGCGGACCGCCGAGGGCGTGCGGTTCCTGGCCGGCAATCTGGTCCCGGACGGCGCCGCGCCGGTAGCGCAGGCCTACGCCGGGCACCAGTTCGGCGGCTTCGTCCCGCGGCTCGGCGACGGGCGCGCGCTGCTGCTGGGCGAACTGACCGGCGCCGACGGCTCACTCCGCGACCTCCATCTCAAGGGTTCCGGGCACACGCCGTTCGCGCGCGGCGGCGACGGCCTCGCGGCGGTCGGACCGATGCTGCGCGAATACCTGGTCAGTGAGGCGATGCACGCGCTGGGCGTTCCCGACCACCCGGTCGCTGGCCGTCGTCGCGACCGGCCGGCCGGTGCAACGCGAGACCCGGCTGGACGGTGCGGTGCTGGCCCGGGTCGCGAGCAGTCACCTGCGGGTGGGCAGCTTCCAGTACGCCGCCGGTACCGGGGACGTCGATCTGCGTCCGGCGGCTGGCCGACCACGCGATCGACCGGCACCACCCGTCGGCGGCGGCGGCCCAGAACCCGTACGTCGGGTTGTTGGAGGCCGTGACGGCGGCACAGGCGTCGTTGCTGGCGCGGTGGATGCTGATCGGCTTCGTACACGGGGTGATGAACACCGACAACATGACGATCTCCGGGGAGACGATCGACTACGGACCGTGCGCCTTCATGGACGCGTTCGACCCCGTGACGGTGTTCAGCTCGATCGACCAGTGGGGCCGCTACGCCTACGGCAACCAGCCCGCCATCGCCGAGTGGAACCTGACCCGGTTCGCCGAATGCCTGCTGCCGTTGTTCTCCGACGACCAGGACGAGGCCGTAGCGATCGCCGTGGCGTCGCTGGGCACCTTCCGGCCGCTGTACGGCGCCGCCCGGTCGGCCGGGATGTCCGCCAAACTCGGCCTGTCCGAACAGGTTTCGGATGATACTGACCGGCGATCTGCTCGGCCTGCTCGAGCAGAGCCACGTGGACTGGACCTCGTTCTTCCGGGCATTGGCACACGCGGCACGCGGTGACACCGAGCCCGCGCGGGGCTTGTTCGCCGACCTCGCCGGGTTCGACGAATGGCTGGCGCGTTGGCGCGCGCTGGACCCGGACGGCGACGCCATGGATCGGGTCAACCCCGTGTACATCCCGCGCAACCATCTCGTCGAGGAGGCGTTGGCCGCCGCGACGGCCGACGACCTCGGCCCGCTGCACCGACTGCTTGCCGCGATCACCGCGCCGTTCGACGAACGCGACGGCCTCGAACGCTATGCCGAGCCCGCGCCGGGGGAATTCGGTCAATACAGGACCTTTTGCGGTACTTGAGGAGAACGGCGGACCAACGCCGTCGCGGCGGAATACCCTGCGGGTAGGCCGAAAACCACACGAAGGAACACGTGACATGAGTCTGTATGCAGTTGTCGATCCAGCAACCGGCGACGTGGTGCAGGAGTACCCGACCGCCACCGACGAACAAGTGGAGCAGGCGCTGGCGGCAGCCGCCAAGGCGCACAACGAATGGTCGAAGAAGTCCACCGTGGCCGAACGGGCCGACCTGATCCGCAAGGTCGCCGCGCTGCACACCGAACGCCGCGAGGAACTCGCCAAGATCATCCAGCGCGAGATGGGCAAGCCGCTGGACCAGTCCCTCGGCGAAGTCGACTTTTCCGCCGCCATCTACGAGTACTACGCCGACAACGCCGAGAAGTTCCTGGCCGACGAGCCCATCAAGCTGCTCGACGGCGACGGCTCGGCACTGATCCGGCGCGGTTCGGTGGGCGTGCTGCTGGGCATCATGCCGTGGAACTACCCCTACTACCAGGTCGCCCGGTTCGCCGGGCCCAACCTGGTGCTGGGTAACACCATCGTCCTCAAGCACGCACCGCAATGCCCCGAATCATCGGCGGCACTGGAACAGATCTTCACCGACGCCGGCTACCCCGAGGGTGCCTACGTCAACATCTATGCCACCAACGAGCAGATCGCCGACGCCATCGCCGACCCGCGGGTGCAGGGGGTTTCGCTGACCGGGTCCGAGCGCGCCGGGGCGGCCGTCGCCGAGATCGCGGGCCGCAACCTGAAGAAGGTGGTGCTCGAACTCGGCGGGTCCGACCCGTTCATCGTGCTGAGTTCCGACGATCTGGACGCGACAGTCGAGTCCGCGATGGCGGGTCGGTTCGAGAACACCGGCCAGGCCTGCAACGCCGCCAAGCGCTTCATCGTCACCTCCGACGTCTACGACGACTTCCTGGAGAAGTTCACCGCGAAGGTGCTCGCCGCCGCCGACGGCATCGCGCCGCTGTCGTCGCTGGCCGCCGCCGAACGACTCGAGGAGCAGGTGGGCAGCGCGGTCAGCAACGGCGCCAAGCTGACCTCCGGAGGCGAGCGCAACGGCGCGTTCTTCCCGCCGGGAGTGCTCACCGGCGTCACCCCCGACTCCCCCGCGTTCAAGGAAGAGCTGTTCGGCCCGGTGGCCACCGTCTACAAGGTGAACTCCGAGGACGAGGCCGTGGAATTGGCCAACGACACCCCGTTCGGCCTGGGCTCCTACGTGTATACGACCGACGCGGACCAGGCCAAGCGCGTCGCCGACAAGATCGACGCCGGCATGGTGTTCGTCAACTGTGTCGGGGCCGAGGGCGTCGAGTTGCCCTTCGGCGGCGTCAAGCGGTCCGGGTTCGGGCGCGAACTCGGCCGCTTCGGCATCGACGAGTTCGTCAACAAGAAGCTGATCCGGATCGGGTAGCCGATCAGCTGCTGAGCAACTCAAGCGCTACAGAGGACGGCCGAGCGCGCTCCCGGCT
This sequence comes from uncultured Actinomycetota bacterium, assembly GCA_963779655.1. Classification (GTDB taxonomy): domain Bacteria; phylum Actinomycetota; class Actinomycetes; order Mycobacteriales; family Mycobacteriaceae; genus Mycobacterium. The sequence continues at coordinate 56,962 of CAVZZD010000024.1, forward strand.
GAGGCGATGTAGTCGATGTGGGCGTCGACAGAATCCAAGCCGAAGCCCATCGTTGCGATGGACAGATGGGTGCCGCCCGCAGCGCGCCAGGTTTCGATCTCCGTGGTGAGGTTGTCCACTCCCTGACTCAGCGCCACGTACTCCGCGCCGAAGTCCTCGACCGACCTGCCCAGGCCGCTGAGGCGTTCACGCAGCGACTTCCAGGCGTCGACTGCCCCGTCGATGCCGACGGCGCCGAAGAAGATGAAGCCGTCCGCGACCCGGGCGGCCCGGTCGAACGCTCTCTCGCCGAATCCACCCAGCCAGATCGGAATCGACCGCGTCGGCTTCGGTAGGAGAGCCGCTCTGTCTACTCGGTCGAACCGCCCCGAGAAGTCGACGACGGGTTCGGTGAAAAGTCGCCGCAGCAGTTCGATCTGCTCCTCCTCCCTGGCTCCGCGGCTGCGGAAGTCCTGGCCCAGGGCCTCATACTCGACGTGGTTCCATCCCACGCCGACGCCGAGGCGGAGTCGACCGCCGGACAGCAGGTCGACATCAGCGGCTTGGCGTGCCACCAGCGCGGTCTGGCGCTGCGGAAGAACAAGGACACCGGTAGCGAAGCCGATCCGCTCGGTGATGCCCGCGAGGTACCCGAACATGACGAACGGATCGTGAAACGGATCCCGCTCTGTGTACGGCCCGGTCAATTCCGTTGTCCGATCGGTGTGAACGGCGCCGAGCACGTGGTCATAGGCCAACAGGTAGTCAAACCCCAAGTTCTCGACCGCTTTTCCGAACCGGCCGACGGCGCCAGGATCTCCGTCGAGTTCGATCTGGGGGTACACGACACCGATCTGCATGGGTCCAGTCTCCCTCACGGTTTCAGCCGTCCAGTTCGCCCGCGATACCGCGCTCGATGGCGGCCCGTGCCCGCTCGGGTAGCACGATCAACCCGTCGAGTTCCTTGCGGGCGATGGCGTAGGCGTGTTCGCGTTCCTGCGGTGTCGCGGCGTTGTCCGATGCGACCCGCAGCAGATTCTGGGCGCGTGCGATCCGCTGCTGCTCGGCGCGCGAGAAGTCGTTGCGGCGTCGGCGGATCGCCTCGGCTTCCGCGACGTCGAACGCCGTCACGTAGTTCCCCACAGCGTCGAGGTACTCGCGGGCGGCGGCGCGGTCGTCGAGTAGGGCTTCGGCACTGGCCGGCCGGAGCAGGTCGGCCCGCAGCTTGGCGCGGTGGAATCCGATCGTGAGCGGCTCACGCATGTCGGTCATCAGGGGGAAGTCGAGGAGCTTGGCGATATCGAGTTCGTAGTCCAGCCAGCGAATGTCCGTCCGGTCGTGCTCCTTGACCATGCGCGTGATCGCCCGCCATTGCGCCGACTGGTTGCTGCTCGCCGGCCCGCTCGGCTGGGCAACCGCGGTGGTGTCGCCAGACGCATCGACATCGCGCCCCCGCGCTGCCGAGACCGCCTTCAGGCCGCCGACGATCACCGCGACCAGCGGAACGACCACGATCAGCAACTCGAACAGACGGATGACGATGCCCACCAAGCCAGCATGCCACCGCAGCGAACGCCCTGATCAACGGCGCCAGAAGTCGTACTCGTCGCGGCCCGGCCGGAAGCCGGCCGCCGCCACGATGTCCACCGCCACGTCGAACAGCGCGCCGACGCGGAGCGGGACGTGCGCGTCGCTACCGAACGAGACCGCGCCGCCGCCCTCCTCGTACCACCACCGCATCAGCGTGGCCGACGCGAGCGGGCTGCTGGTGTTGAGCTCGAGCGCCCGGTCGGAACCGGCCAGCGCACGGAAGACGGTGCGGTACTCCTCCTCGTAGTCCGCTTCGCGGTACTCCCCTGCCTGGCGAGCCGGCCAGTACCGGCGGGGATAGTCGCAGTGCGCGAGCACCTGGAAGACGTCCGAGTCCTCGACCAGACGCACCAGGTCGGCGAAGTAGTCGCGCACGACGGCGTCGGCCGGGCGGTGGGCGAACACCCGCTCGGTGTAGACCAGCCGCCCGGCGTGCACGACCGAATGCAGCGATCCCAGCACGCGGTCGAACTGCGCCTGCTTGAGCACTGCGGCGACACTGCTCTTGAAGTGATGCGGCTCGCCCGCCTCGATCCCTGACAGGATGCGCAATTCGGGGAAGCGCGCACGGCACCTCTCGATGCTCGCCAGATACCCCTCGACGTCGAGCGGAGCCACGCGGTCGCGCCAGGCGATCGCTGCTGTGCCGTCGTCCACACCTCGTCCGTCGGCCGGCGGGTTGTCGTGGGCGCCCCACTCGGTGAAGTCGACGTGCTCGGTGAACGCGACGGCGGGCAAGCCCAGCTGGACCGCGCGGCTGCAGGTCTTCTCCATCGAGGCGTTCGCCCCGGTATCCCAGGAGAATTGGGAGTGCACGTGGTTGTCGGCGGGAAGCATCCCCCCGATCGTCGCACGGGTACGCCTAGGGGCCACCTCGCCAGTGTTCGATGCGGTGGTGATCGGGCGTGAAACCATGGTTCACACCCCACAGGACAGCCTGGGTGCGGCTGCCGACGTCGATCTTGCGGTAGATCGTGCGGATGTAGGACTTCACGGTGTTGGGGCTGAGGTAGGTCAGTTTCGCGACCTCGGCGTTGCTCTTACCCTGCGTGATGAGCGCCAAGATCTCCGATTCCCTATCGCTGAGCCCTTCGCCCCGGCCGGGCCAGTCGAGGCCGACAGCACTGCGGGCACGCGGCGGGACATCGCTCACCACCGCTTCTCCGGCGTGTACCGCCTCCAGGGCGGCCACCAGTTCTCGGGCAGGCAACGTCTTGGACAGATACCCGTGCGCTCCCTGCTCCTGGGCGCTGCGGATCAAGTCCGGGTGAAAGTTCCAGGTGTAGACCACAACTCGGCGCGCGCGCGGATTCGCGACCAGAACGGCGATCTCCTGGTGATCCGATTCCGGTTGGGCGAACGAGTCGTACAGGACGATGTCGACGAAATCCTCGACTCCTTTGTTCGAGTCGAGTTCGGCGACCACCACGCGATCGCGGTACTGGTCGAACATGTTGGCCACACCCATCAGCACCACGTCGTAGTCGTCCACAAGCGCCACGGTGATCGGGCCGTTCGCAGGTGAGGGCATGGACGTGAAGACTACCTACTTAGGGGTGTATTTGAACCCCCCTTAGGGGTGTTGAATTGAGCCATCCGGGCGCTTCGATGGCGCCCAACCAGAAAGGCTCAAGCCATGATCATTCTCGGACTCGTGTTGCTCCTTGCCGGATTCCTGCTGAAGATCTCGATCCTGTGGACCATCGGAATCATCGTGCTCATCATCGGTGCGGTCCTGGCAATCATGGGATCAGCGGGACGCGCGGTCGGCGGCCGCCGCCACTATTTCTGATCGGACTGCACGCGCAGACCCGACCACCCGGCGGTGGCGCTGATGGCCGAGGCCCGGCCCCACAGCCGGAGCGGTTGACTACCGGTGCGCAAGCTCCGCGACCGCGGCGGCGAAGCGGTCGCGCTCGTCGCTACGCGGCGCGACGATGCGCATTGCGTCGGGATTGACACCATGGGCGGCGCCGAGCACCCGGACACCGATTCCGTGGCGCTGAAATTCCGCCGCGATGTTTGTGGACCGCGGGCTGAACGCGTACTGGAAATGGACGTTCTTGTTCAGGTGCGGCTCGAGTCCGGGGATCGTCGACAGGACCTCACCCAGCCAGGCATTGTCGAGGTGCATCTGCCTGCGGCTGTAGGTAGACCAATGGAAGTCGCGCACCGCGGCACACGCGACATGCACGTCGACGCCTGACAGTCCCCAGTTCTCCTGGTGCCCGAAGAGTTGCTTGAGCCGGTCGGCGTCGACACACCAGGCGATCCCGGCGCGCATTGCCGCGATTCCGTAGAACTTCGAGGTGGAGCGCAGCACAACCACATTGGGAACGTCGCAACCCATCACCGATCGCCCGGCCGGGTCGGGCGTGAAGCCGACATAGGACTCGTCGACGACGAGCGTGGCATCGGGATGGGCGGCGGCGGCGGCGATGAGTCGCTGCGGGTCGAGGTGCATCCCGGTGGGATTGTGCGGATTGGAGATGATGACGACCCCGCCCAGGGCGAGCGCCGCGTCGATCTGCTCGATCGACGGCACCTGCTCCCGGTTCAGGCTGAACCCCCGTCCCGGAAAGGCCTTCAGGTAGTCGGTGTACGCCGGCAGCGGCACGTGGACGCGCCCATGGTCGAGTTCTCGGCCCATCGCCCAGATGAACTCGCTTGCGCCGCGACCGGCGAGCATCGCGCCGTTGTGCACGTCGGTCGCCCAGCGGTACAGATCGATGAGGCGCTCCGCCGCATCGTAGGGATGCATCACGATGTCAGCAGGCTCGATCGAGTGCAGGGCCTCGATCGCCGCGGGTGCGGGACCGTACCGGTTGACGCACGTGCTCAGATCCATGTCGACGCCACGCCTGGGGTCGCCACCCTGCGCGCCGAAATCCACCTGCCGCGGCACCGAACTCGGCGCCTCGGCGACCGCACCCGGCACGGCGTTGCTGAGGTTCAGACGCCGCTGTTGCTGCATCACGACGGCCCGATAGGGCAGCGAGTACCTGGCGGTGGCTGGAAAGTACGGCATCGGTGTGTTCCCCCTGTTTGCCCGAGACCCTGGATTGGGTTCACTGGACAGTAGGCAGGGGCGGGGCGGCCTGGCGCGAGTAGTTCGCTACCTCAGCGACCTCACAGGGTGTGGCTGACGAGACGCCCGACGAGTCATCGGCCGGGTAGGCGGGCAGTTATCTCCTGGAGTACCCAGCCGTTGCCGTCGGGGTCGCTGAACGCGGCGAACGAGGCGTAGCTGGTTCGATCCGGATCCGGGCCCGGCACACGGCCAGTGGTCCCGGCGCGGTGAAACACCCCGCCGGCGTCGTGGAACACCTCGCTCACGTCGGCGCCGCGCCCCACCAGTTCGGCGCGGGCGGCCTCGACGTCGGTTACGACCAGATGCAATCCGTCGGCGGATCCTGGTGTTGCAGAAGTGATTCCGGTGCCGAAAATTATCGCGCACGACGACCCGGGAGGTGTCAGCTGGACAACCCGGAAGTCGTCGCCGGTGGCGAAGTCAGCATCCAGCCGCCATCCCAGCGACTCGTAGAACTCCTTCGCCCGATCGACGTCGGCGACCGGCAGCACCACGACCTCGAGTTTCATGTCCACGATTCGACTCCTGTCCTTCCCTCAGAATGTGCCAATCAAACCGCACGTGAGCCCGGCGGGCGTCAGTTCGCCGGCAATTCACCAATCGCATCCAGCAGCCAGGGTGGGGGCGACCGAGCGGCGGTCGCGATCGAAGGGCTGCGATCATCGACATTGTCGACGGGCTCAACCACTGCCGAGGAGGACCGATGACATCACCGCTGACGAATCTGGGCCTGAGTATCCCGGTGATCGCCGCGCCCATGGCCGGCGGCGCGACCACCCCGGCCATGGTGATCGCCGCCGCACGCGCCGGCGGCATCGGATTTCTGGGCGCCGGGTACAAGACTCCCGAGAGTCTGCGGGCCGAGATCTCCGCCGTCCGGGACGCGTCAATCCCCTTCGGCGTCAACGTGTTCGCACCGAACCCGGTTCCCATCACCGTCGAGAGTTACCGCCGGTACGCAGCCGCGGTGCAGCGCGAGGCGGACCGGTTCGGGCTCAGCCTGCCCGCCGATCCCGTCGACGATGACGACGCGTTCGGCGCCAAGATCGACCTGCTGTTGTCCAGCCCGGTGCCCATCGTCAGCTTCACCTTCGGCCTCCCCGGGGCCGGCGTCGTCCGGGCACTGCAGAAGGCCGGCACGACCGTCGTGCAGACGGTCACATCGCGGCAGGAGGCCGAACTGGCCGCGGCGGCAGGCGCCGACATGCTCGCCGTCCAGGCCGGCGCCGCCGGCGGGCATTCCGGCACGTTCACCCCCGATCGCACGCCCGAGCAGGTCCCCATCGCCGAGTTGATCGCACAGGTGACCGCCGCCGTGCCCGTGCCCGTCATCGCCGCCGGCGGACTCGCCACCCCTGAGGACGTGGCCGGCGTCCTCCGGGCCGGCGCCGTGGCCGCAGCCGTGGGCACGGTGCTGCTGCGCGCCGACGAGAGCGGCGCGTCGGCCACCCATCAAGCCGCGCTGACCGATCCGTCTCGAACCCAGACCACCGTCACCCGGGCCTTCACCGGCCGGCCGGCGCGCGGACTACGCAACGGGTTCATCGACACCTTCGAGGCGTTGGCACCGTTGGGTTATCCCGCGATTCACCATCTCACCAGCCCGCTGCGCAAGGCCGCCGCCGCCGCGGGCGAACCGGACCTCGTGCACCTGTGGGCGGGCACCGGGTACCGCCACGCCCGTAAAGCGCCGACGGCAGAGATCCTGTCCGGCCTCGTCGGCTGACGGCGGCGGTGCCTCCGCCGCGCCTAACGCGCTGCGCGTCAGTCGGTTTCGCCGTACTCGTCGAACCAGTAGGCCAGTTTGCCCCGCCGACTGACCGCACGGAGTCGGCTTTCGGCCGCGGCCCGTGTCTTGCTGGTGGTGACGATGAGCAGTTGGTCGCCCGTCTCGATCCGGGTGTCTGGCAGCGGGACGAACGTGTGGCCGTCCCGGATGATCAGCGTGATCACACTCGGGTCGGGTAGCCGCAATTCCAGGACCGTGACGTTGTGCAGTCGCGACGCCGGTTGCACCGTCATCGTGAGAAGTTCCGCGTCGAGCACGTCGAGTGGCGCGGCCTCGACCTGGATCTCGCGGGTGGATTCGCCGGACATGAGCCCCAATGCGTGCGCGACCGGGCGGAGGCTGGGCGCCTGCACCAAGGTGAACACCACCACCAGCATGAAGACGATATTGAGCAGTCGATAGCTGTCGGGTACACCCGCGACGATCGGGAAGGTCGCGAGCACGATGGGCACCGCGCCGCGAAGGCCCGCCCACGATAGGAACACCTGCTCACGCCACGGGATGCGGAACCCGACGAGCGATGCCATGACCGACAGCGGGCGCGCAACCAGGAGAAGCACCAGTCCGACGACGATCGCCGGGACGACGTCGTCGCCCAGTTCGCTCGGGTTCACCAGCAGTCCGAGGAGGACGAACAGCCCGATCTGCGCCAGCCAGCCGAGGCCCTCCGCGAATGACCGCGTCGCCGACCGGTGCGGCAGCCCCGAGTTGGCCAGCACCACCGCGGCCAGGTAGGCGGCGATGAACCCACTCGCGTGGGCGCTGCCGGCCGCGGCGAACGCCAGCAGGCCGAGTCCGAAGGTCGCGATCGGGTACAGCCCCGATGCCGGCAACGCGATGCGGCGCAGGGTGAGGGCACCGAGGTAACCGACGGCCAGCCCGATCGCCGAGCCGGTGAACAGTTCGTACACCAGGTCGGTGATCGCGCCCTCGGGCTCCAACACGAACGGCACCACGCTGAACATGAGCACGAGAATGACGGCGGGTGCGTCGTTGAAACCGGACTCGGCCTCGAGGAGACCGGCCAGCCGCCGGGGCAACGGAAGCACCCGCAGAACCGAGAAGACGGCGGCGGCGTCGGTCGAGGAGACAATGGCGCCCAGTAGCAGCGCGAGCTGCCAGTCCATGCGAAGCAGCACATGCGCACCCACGGCTGTCACCACCGTACTGACGAACACACCGACGGTGGCCAGCGCGCCCGCGGGTGCCAGCACCTTGCGGATGTCGGCATAGCGAGTGGTCAGACCGCCTTCGACGAGGATGACGGCCAGTGCCGCGGTGCCGATATTCCTGGCCAGTTCGACGTTGTCGAACTCCAGCCCCAGGCCGTCCTCACCGAGCAACATTCCAAAGAGCAGGAACAACAGCAGGCTGGGAAACCCCACTCGGGTCGCCACCCGGGTACCGACAATGCTGGCCAGTAGCACCAAGCCACCGACCAACAAAGCCAGATACAGCTGCTGCAAATTCATTCGTTCCGTCCAGAGTTGATCCGGCGTTGACGAGGGCGCCCGTACAGCGTGCTGCCAGTAAATCAGTGCCAAGGCCGGAGAGCGGCCGCCCGGGTGGGACACAATGACCGGGTGGCGGAGCGAAAGATGCGCATCGGAATTGCCGGCGCCGGCAAGGTCGGCCGTTCCGTCGCGCAGGAGTTGCTCGAATACGGCCACAAGATCTTGCTGATCGAGCGGGAGCGGAGCAACTTCGAACCGCACACCGTTCCCCGGGCCGACTGGCTGAACGGCGACGCCTGCGAGATCACCACACTGGAGGAGGCGGGTGCCCAGACGTGCGATGTCCTGATCGCCGCCACCGGAGATGACAAGTCCAACCTCGTGGTGGCACTGCTGGCCAAGTCCGAGTTCGGCGTGCCCAGGGTGGTGGCGAGGATCAACGACATCCGCAACGAGTGGCTGTTCAACCAGGCATGGGGCATCGACGTTGCGGTATCGACACCGGGAGCGCTGGTCGCCGGGGTCGAGGGTGCCATCGATGTGGGCCACCTGGTGCGATTGATGGGGCTCCGGGAAGGCCGTGCCGACCTGACGAAACTGACTCTGCCCGAGGACAACACACTTGTCGGAAAACGGGTGGACGAGTTGGACCTACCCGGTGACACAGCTTTGCTCACCGTGGTACGTGGCAACAACGTCATCGTCCCCCGGCCCGACGAAGTGCTCGAAGCGGGCGACGAACTGCTGTTCGTCTCGGGCAGTTCCGCGGAGCCGTCGGTCCGGGCGGCGATTTACGGTGCCCAGCCGCTCCGGATTCCGGAGCGACCCTGAGGCCGGCGTTCGACAGTCGATTACCCGTGCCCGTCCGCGCTCACCGCGATCATGCTCGGTCACGGCGTCACCTGCAGCGCGATCCATGCACTCGCGCGTATCTGGGGGTCGTCGAGAGAGCCGGGCAGTGCGGCGCCAATCGCCTCGAGCCGGTTGCGCACCGTATTGCGATGCAAGCCAAGCTCTTCGGCGACTTTCAGCCGAGATCCGTGATGACGCAGGAAGCACCTCAGGGTTTCGACCTGCTCGGGGTCGAGGCTGCCCAGAAATGATGCCGCGAACCTTTGCGCACTGGTCGTGTCGATGAGTCCGAGTGGCCCCTGCCGCAGAATGTGTTCCCATTCGACCACGGGGGTCGTCGGGCTGGCTTGGGCCAGTGCCAGGCCCGCGGTCCGATAGCTCTCGGATGCGTGCTCGGCGTCGACCGCGCTTCCCGTTCCCACCCGCATGCCGGCCTGGGCAAGATACGAGGCGATCTCCGCGGCACGCGTGTTGGGCGCCACCACACACAGCTGTGTGTCTGATTCGGCGACGACGATGTAGCGGTCTTCGAGTGCGGTGACGATGTCCTCGATCTGCGGCCCCGGTCCGGAGGCCAGCACGAGACGCAGGGACGTGGGTAGAGCCCGTGGCGTGGGTTCGGTTTGCAGGAGCAGCTCGGCGGTGTGCCCGTCGCCGGTCACCAACAGGTCGACGGCGCGGCGCCGCAGCCTTCGGTATGTCGCCGCCGAATGCTGCTGTTGCTCGGCGATCAGACTCAGCAGCGCCACGGCGGTGGTGACGGCGCTGCGTTGAGCCTCGGTGAGCCTGGGTGGTCCGAGGGCCACGAGCACCCTCGACCGCGGTCTGCTGACCCCGATCGGCTGCAACAGGGTGGTGCCCTGCGGGTTCGTCACAGTTGCCGCAGACCGACTGCCGCGCAGGTGCATTCGGCGCAGCTCCGAAGCGAGCTCGGACAGGTCGAGTTCGCCGCTTCGGCGACCGATCGGCTCAAGCTGCACACGTCCGTCGGTGGTCAGTACCGCAGTCGCACCTCCCAGTGCGTCCGCGAGCACCTGCGAAACGGTGCGCGCCGGATTCGGTTTGGCTGCCGCGGCGGTCAGCTTGCGCTGCACCGCCAAGGCTTCGCGTGCACCGGCCTCCTCCTCCTCGGCCAGCAGCCGCGAGATCGTGTGACTGACCGCGACGAACGGGGTCCGTCGGGGAACCTCGAACAGGTTCAGCCCTGACTGTCGGCAGGCGGCTACCAGTTCGTCGGGCGACCGCGTGTAGGTCAGTCCCGTGGCCATGCCGATCGCCACGGTGCCGGCGTCAACCAGCGAATCCACATATTGCTGCCACTCGTTCCGCCACTCGGTTGTCTGCAGTCCGGTCGTCAGCAACACCTCGCCGCCCTCGAAGAACGGGGCGGGATCCGGCAACTCGCTGGTCGCGACCCACCGGATACCGACCGTCGGCCTCGGTATGTGGACCGGGTGAAGCGCCAGTTCCTTCTGCTCGAGGACATCGGTCACAGCAACCACAGGTGACATCTTTGCACATGATGACTCACCAAAAACTGTGCAGTATGGACATCGGCATCTGGGCTGCCCCCTCGTACCGTCGACGTATCGAACCAACTGCCGAAGGAGCACCGTTGACTACCCAGGTAATGCACGAGGGCGCCGTCGTCCAGGAGCGACGCCTGGTGACCGCGATTCCAGGCCCCGTTTCTCAGCGCCTGCAGGCGCGGAAGGCGTCGGCGGTGCCGAGCGGCGTGGGCACGACCCTGCCGGTGTACGTGACCGCCGCCGCCGGTGGCGTCGTCGTCGACGCCGACGGCAACTCACTGATCGACTTCGGATCCGGGATCGCGGTCACCACCGTCGGCAACAGCGCGCCGGCGGTCGTGGACGCGGTGACCGCGCAGGTGCAGGCGTTCACCCACACCTGTTTCATGGTCACCCCGTACGAGGGCTATGTGGAAGTGGCCGAGGCGCTCAACCGGCTCACTCCCGGGGATCACGACAAGCGCACGGCGCTGTTCAATTCCGGGTCCGAGGCGGTGGAGAACGCCGTCAAGATCGCGCGGTCGCACACCGGTCGGCAGGCGGTGGTGGTGTTCGAGCACGCCTACCACGGCCGCACCAATCTCACGATGGCGATGACCGCCAAGAACAAGCCGTACAAGAGCGGGTTCGGGCCGTTCGCCCCAGAGGTCTACCGTGCCCCGCTGTCCTACCCGTTCCGCGACGGTGACGTCGACGGACCAGCCGCGGCGGCCCGTGCGATCTCCATCATCGAAAAGCAGGTCGGCGCGGAGAACCTCGCCGCTGTGGTCATCGAGCCCATCCAGGGCGAGGGCGGATTCATCGTTCCCGCTCCGGGTTTCCTGTCCGCGCTCGCGGCGTGGTGCCGCGCCCAGGGCGTGGTGTTCGTCGCTGACGAAGTGCAGACCGGATTCGCCCGCACCGGCGCGATGTTCGCGTGCGATCACGAAGGCGTCGTCCCCGATCTGATCGTCACCGCCAAGGGGATTGCCGGCGGACTCCCCCTGTCGGCGGTCACCGGGCGAGCCGAGATCATGGATTCGCCACACGTCGGCGGGCTGGGCGGCACGTACGGCGGAAATCCCCTGGCATGCGCGGCCGCACTCGCGGTCATCGACACCATCGAGCGTGACGGGCTGTGCGCCCGGGCCCGCGAGATCGGCGCGATCATGGTCGACCGGTTCACCACGATGCAGACAAGCGATGCGCGAATCGGCGACGTGCGTGGCCGCGGCGCGATGATCGCCGTCGAACTGGTCCGGCCCGGCAACCGGCGAACCCGATGCGGAGCTGACCGGACGGATCGCCGCCTACGCCCACGCCCGCGGGCTGATCGTTTTGACCTGCGGAACCCATGGCAACGTCCTGCGATTCCTTCCGCCTCTGGCGATGCCCGACCACCTACTGATCGAGGGCCTCAACATCCTCGCCGACGCATTCCAGGAGATCCGATGACACTCACCGACACCCTGCCGGCTTCCGAAATCAACTTCGAGGCCAGCCCGTTCGACGACGCACGCGCCCAGTTGCGCGAAGCTACAACGCTTCTCGGGTACGACGACGGCATGTACGACATGCTGGCAACGCCTCGCCGCGAAGTCACCGTCGGGATCCCGCTGCGGCGCGACAGCGGCGAGATCGAGATGCTCATCGGGCACCGCGTGCAGCACAACATCTCCCGCGGCCCGGCCAAGGGCGGTCTGCGTTACTCCCCCGACGTCACCCTCGACGAGGTTCGCGCCCTCGCGATGTGGATGACCTGGAAATGCGCGCTGCTCGACGTTCCCTACGGCGGCGCCAAGGGCGGCGTGCGGATCGATCCCCGCCAGTACAGCATCACCGAACTCGAACGGGTCACCCGCCGCTACACCAGCGAGATCAGCCCCCTGATCGGGCCCGCAGCACGACATCCCGGCCCCCGACGTCGGCACCGACGAGCAGACGATGGCCTGGATGATGGACACGTACTCGGTTCAACACGGACACACCGTCCTCGGGGTCAGCACCGGCAAGCCGGTCAGCCTCGGCGGATCGCTGGGCAGGGCCACCGCGACCTCGCGGGGTGTGGTGCACGTGGCGTTGGCGGCCTTGGCTTCTCGGGGAATCCGGACCGATGGCGCCACCGCGGCGGTGCAGGGGTTCGGCAAGGTCGGCCGGCACACCGCCCGGTTCCTGCACGATGCCGGGGTGCGCGTCGTTGCGGTCTCCGACCAGTACGGCGCCATCAGTGCCGACGGCGGCCTGGACATTCCGGCGTTGGAACACCATGTCGACCACACCGGGTCGGTCGTCGGCTTCGACCGCGCCGACGAGTTCAGCAACGCTGCGCTCCTGTACGCCGACGTGGACCTGCTGGTCCCGGCGGCCGTCGAGGGAGTCATCCACGGCGGCAACGCCTTTGACATCCGGGCATCGGTGATCGTCGAGGGCGCCAACGGCCCGACGACGCCGGACGCCGACCGCATCCTCAATGATGCCGGCAAGTTGGTCGTGCCCGACATCCTCGCCAACGCCGGCGGCGTCATCGTGTCCTACTTCGAATGGGTCCAGGCCAATCAGGCCTACTGGTGGCGGGCCGACGAAGTCGAGACCCGGCTGGCCGAACGGATGCTCACCGCGTGGGATGACGTCACCGCCCACGCCGCCAAACTCGATCTGCCGCTGCGCACGGCCGCGACCTGCCTGGCCGTCGAGCGGGTCGCCGAGGCCGCGCAGCTGCGCGGGCTCTACCCCTAAGGAGCGCGCGGTGAACCTTCACGATCTGATCGCCGAACTGGATCCCAAACACGGGATCCGGATCGGTGGCCAAACCCGCGGTGCCGCAACGACGTTCGAGGTCGACGATCCCGCCACCGGCGCGTTGATCGCCGAGGTCGCGGACGCCGGCGTGGCGGAGGCGGCCGCTGCCGTCGACGCCGCCAGCGCGGCCTTCAGGGACTGGGCGGCGAGCCCGCCCCGCGTGCGTTCCGAGATCCTGCGCCGCGCCTACGATCTGATGATCGCGGGACAGCGACTGGTTGACCGCCCTGATCTGTGCTGAGAACGGCAAGTCCGACGTCGACGCCCGCGCCGAGGTCACCTACGCCGCCGAGTTCTTCCGGTGGTTCTCCGAAGAGGCCGTCAGGACCGACGGTTCCTACGGGGCGAGTCCGGCCGGCGGGGCCAACACCATCGTCACGCACCGGCCGGTCGGTCCGGCCGCGCTGGTGACACCGTGGAACTTCCCGGCCGCGATGGCGACCCGCAAGATCGCTCCCGCCCTGGCCGCCGGCTGCACCGTCGTGCTCAAACCGGCCGCCGAAACGCCGCTGACCGCGTTGGCGATCGTTCACCTGCTCGCCGAGGCCGGCGTCCCCGACGGGGTGGTCAACCTGGTGCCGACCACTGACGCGGCCGGCGTGGTTTCAACGTGGCTCGCCGACAACAGAATCCGCAAGATCTCCTTCACCGGATCCACCGGTGTCGGGCGGACGCTGCTCAAGCAGGCCGCCGACCGGGTCGTCAACGCGAGCATGGAACTGGGCGGCAACGCGCCATTCGTCGTGACCGCCGACGCCGACCTGGCCGCCGCGGTCGACGGGCGCGATGATCGCCAAGTTCCGCGGCAGCGGGCAGGCCTGCACCGCCGCCAACCGGTTCTACGTGCACGCCGACGTCGCCGACGAATTCACCGCGCGGTTCGGTGCGGCGATCGAAGCACTGCGGGTGGGTCCGGCATCGGATCCCGCCTCGGCAGCTGGGCCCGCTGATCACGGCTCGAGCCGCCGACAACGTCAGGCACCTGATCGATGAGGCGGTCGCCGAGGGCGCGCATGTCGCCGCTCAGGCGCACATCCCGGCACAGGGCTACTACGTGGCGCCGACGCTGCTCACCGACGTCGCGCCGTCCGCGGCGATCCTGCGGCAGGAGATCTTCGGCCCGGTCGCCCCGATCGTCGTCTGGGACGACGAGGAGCAGCTGCGCCGCTGGGTCAACGACACCGAGTACGGACTGGCCGCCTACGTGTACGCCGGCCGGCTCCAGGACGCGCTGCGCATCGCCGGTTCGATCGACGCCGGAATGGTCGGCGTCAACCGCGGGGTCGTGTCCGACCCGTCCGCACCGTTCGGCGGGACCAAACAGAGCGGACTGGGCCGCGAGGGCGCCCGCGAAGGGCTGCACGAGTTCCAGGAGACGCAGTACCTCAGCGTGGACGCCTACTGACGGGAGGTGTTGCCCGGACCACCGACGACTTCGATCCGGCACTCCGGGCCGTGTGCACGTGCGAGGCGCTCGTCGAGGGTGAGCAGGGTCGCGTCGAGAGCCTCGGCGAGCGCCACATAAAACGCGTCCCACCCGCGGACGGAATCCCGCAATTGCCAGACCCGGTCGAGCATCAACCGGTGCCCGTACCGCTCACCCGGCCAGTCGCGCAGGTCGGCCACCGCCTGGCCCGCGGCGGTGCCGTCCAAGCGACCACGCAGGTACTGGGCGCGGATCACCCCCAACACCTCCACGTCGATCACCTCGGGCGCAGCCTGGTCGGTGTCAGCGGCCAGCCAGGCGGAGATCTCCTGCGAGCGGGCCGTATCCGCCACGACTTCGAACAGGCAGGAGGCGTCAACGACGAGCACTGGGCCACTCGCCACGCCACTGGTCGAGCGTGGCCAACACCTCGGCGGTCGAAACCTCAGAGGGACGCCTCCCCGTACGGCGCAACCACTCGGCAATCGAGGGCCGCGCCGCCAACCGGGAAGCTTCGCGGCGCAGGAGTTCGGGCACTGTGATGCCCTCCTCCCCGGCTCGTCGGACCAGCCCCGCATACACCTCATCATCGATGTCGCGAATCTGCACCGTTTTAGGCATCTTCGCATCATATCATGCAAATTTGCATGAACACTGGTTGGCTCGATTGGTTTCGCCGGCTACCGCCGGGGTACTTGGTCACAGGCGGCGATCGTCGCCCGCGGTGGTGTACCACTGCGCGTCGGTAGGAGTCACACATGAGGGCCAGCCCTGTCGCACACATTCTCGGCGCTGCTGTCGTGGCCACGGCGGGCGTGTTGCTGGGTGCACCGGCACCGCCCGCGTCTGCCGATCCGTGCCCGGACGTGGAGGTCGTGTTCGCTCGGGGTACCGGCGAACCTGCTGGTGTAGGCGGGGTGGGGCAGGCCTTCGTCGACTCGCTGCGCTCGCAGCTCGGCCCCAAGTCGGTCGCGGTGTACCCCGTCAACTATCCCGGCGAGCGGTGACTTCGCGGACACCACCGCATTCGTCGGCACTGTGGTCGACGGGATCCGTGACGCCGGTGCTCATGTGCAGGCGACCGCCGCGAACTGTCCTGACACCCGGGTGGTACTCGGTGGGTTCTCTCAAGGTGCGGTGGTGGCCGGTTTCGTCACCGCGGCACAAGTACCGGCGGGCGTTCCCGCCGCGCAGGTTCCGGCTCCGCTGCCACCCGATGTGGCTGACCACGTCGCCGCGGTGACCTTGTTCGGTAAGCCGTCGGGCGACTTCCTGAGCAAGTACGGCGCCCCGACCATCGCGATCGGCCCGTTGTACGCGCCCAAGACGCTCGACCTGTGTGCCTCCGGCGACACCATCTGCGACGGCGCGCCCGACGGCGGCCCGACCATGGCGCACGCGTTGTACGGAGTGAACGGGATGACCAACGAGGCAGCGAGCTTCGCCGCAGGTCGTGTTTGACGCGATCTAGTTCTGCCGCGGCAGCAGCTCGGTGACGAAGTCTTCAAGGAAGTCCGCAGTGCTGGCGTCTCCCGCCGGCCTGATCACAAACTTCGTCAGGCCGGCCGCGATGTACTCGTCGAGACGGCGGTGCAGCGCGGACCAGTCGGCGGCCACGAGCTCCGAGGGGTCGAGATCGGGCCGACGCCTGCGAACCGCGGCGAGCACCGGCTCGGGCAGTTCACCGTTGCCGACCGCGAGGTTGATTCCATAGTGATCAGGTTCGATCTCGCGGCCCGCTGCAACGGCAGCCGCACTGATGTCGTGTCGCGCCTGCTGCGCCTCGGCTGGTGTCAGGAAGCTGCCCAGCCAGCCGTCGCCGAGGGCACCGATCCGGCGGAACGCCGCGGGTGCCGACCCGCCGAGCCAGATATCGAGCGGCACAGCAGGTTTCGGCAACACGTCTACCTCACGTACGGAGAAGAAGTCGCCGGTGAAGGTGGCGTCGTGGTCGCGCAACGCGATGCGTAGCAGCCGTAGCGACTCGTCGAACACCGCTGCGCGTTTCCCGTCGGGCACCACGAAGAGGTCGCGTTCTGCGGGCAGCGCTGAACGCAGGCCGAACACCGGCAACACCCGCTTCGGGGCCAGCGCCGCCAGCGACGCCAGCTGTTTGGCAACCAACACCGGATGGCGACCGGGCAGCACCGCCACCGAGGTGCCCACCTTCAACCGCTTGGTGCGCGCGAGCGCGAATGCCATGCCGACGAAAGGCTCGACGGCGGGTGAGTACACCAGTTCGGAGAACCACAGCGAGTCGACGCCGGCAGCCTCCAGATGATCGACGATCCCAGGCAGATCCTCGTGACCGATATCGGCTCCCAGCCCCACTCCGAACCGGATCTTCACTGGCAACTCCCGTCGACGGCCAACGTCTCCTACCTACTCCCTCCTTCGCAACACGGGACAGGCGGCCTTTGTGCCCCGGCGGGGGTGTACGTCCCGGATGTCACACTGCCAGCAGGCGATCGAAGAAGTCTCGATATCGCCTCAGAGCGATCCGCAGATCCTCGGTCGAAGCCTCTTCGCCGCGACCCCACTGCTGTTCCAGACGTGACCGCGCATCGCCGAAGCCGGCCGTCAGCTGTTCGACGACGTCCGAGACCAGGCCGTCCGCCTTCTGAACACAGTCTCGGGGGTCGTCAACGAAGCCGGCCTGCACGTTGCCCCAGCGGGCACGGAGTCCCGCCAGCTCATCAGCGGCGAAAAGTGATGCGTCCGATGGTGATTCGGCCATTGAAGCTGACGAGGTCGGCACCTCCTCGGCCACCTGCGTACCTCCCGACGGGGAGACGGTGTCGACGCGGTCGTACTCGGGCTGAGCGTGGGACCCTGCCGCCTTCGGCTGCACTTCCTCCAGCCGTGGTAGTGCCTCAGCATGTCGCTCTTCGCTGTTCATGAGCTTGCCTCCTGTGTTGTGTTGTTGTCCTGCGGTGGTTTTCGGCCGTCGCCCGGGTCGAGCAACTTGGCGAAGAGCCCCCGATAGTGCACGAAAGCCTGACGCTGTTCCTCGGTGCCCACCGCACCGTGGTGCTGCAGCTCGAATATGTCGTGTGCGGCTCGGTAGTCTTCGACGACGGTCGGGTGATCGACCGAGATGTCGGATGCGCGCTGGTCGAAGTCATCCACCGGATATCCCCGCTCACGCATCACCTCCGTCACGAGCCGGTCGGCGTCACCCAGCGCGGACGACGGACTGTCCACGAACGCGGTCTGCACTGCCCGCCAACGACCGGAAAACGTCTCCAGCGCAGCGCTACTCAGAGGACGGATGTCGAGCTTGTCCCGCTTGCGCTCGCGCGCAGCAAGTTCCTTTTCGGCAGCCCGCTGTTCTCCGGTCTCCGAGACGGTGCGTTCGTACTCCGGACCAAACCGCTGTTGCAGCCGCTGGGTGCGCTTCCGCTTGTTCGCTGAGATCCACGCGACGAGTCCAATGGCGACCGCGATCACGACGGCGACGATAAGAATCCATTCCCATACAGGCATTTCCGTTCTCCTTCCTCAAGTGCGCTATCACAGCGACGAAGGGCGACCGAGGTCGTCGACGATGCAGGTAATTCCTGATCGGGGTCTGATAACGCCTACGGGTACCAGTCGACCACCCTTAGGGGGCAGGCTGATACACCCGTAGGGGTGTAATGCCCGGCAGCACGTCGCTACCTTCCAGCTGTCGGGGCGGTACCTACTTCCAGGCGAACACCGGTTGCTCGAGCTCGTCGACCGGGTCGTGGCGACCTTCCAGACACAACCAACGCAGTTGCAGCAGTACTGCACCGGTCGGCGCGTGGATGAGGTCGTTTCCCAACGGGATCTGCACCACTGGGCGCGGGCTTTCCGGGATGTCGATGAAACGAGGCGAATCGTCGCGTTGCAGTTGGTGTAGCCCCACCCGGTACGCCGCCACCACCTCGTCAGGCGCCGGACGAAGGTCGAGCCGTCCCCCGCCCCAGATCACCACCGGGGTCATGACGTATCCGGACCGCGTCGGGTAGTCGTCGAGAAGGCCCAGCACGGTCGAATCGGCCAGCCTGACGCCGAGTTCCTCGTCCAGCTCCCGCAGCGCGGCATCGACCGCGGTTTCACCCGGGTCCACACGACCACCGGGCAGCGCCCACTGCGCCGAATGTGAACGGAGTCGAGATGCCCTGCGGCACAGGAGGAAAGCCGCGCCGCCGGACACGTCGACCATCCGGCCGTCAAGGCCTGCGTCCATCGGCCGCCCGTCGATCCAATCGTCCACAGGTGCCGGATCCACCCTGTCCTCACCAGTCTCGGAGTCGACCAGGACCACCGCGACGGCCGCGTGCCGCTTCGTCGGGTCGGTCACCACGCGGCGGTCGTGGTCGGCCAGGTGTGTTCGGAACCGTTCCCGCAGTGCCTCGTCGTAGGTGATCGTCACCGCTCGACCATAGGCGCGCCGGTCAGCCCCGCAGAGCCGAGCCGATGGATTCGTCACCTGTTCGTCGGCAATCGCGCGGCGCCGACGCCTGACGGCGGTACCGTCATGACGGTGCAGTTCCAGCTCGTCGATGTCTTCACTTCGACGCCCTATCGCGGCAACAGCCTGGGCGTGTTTCCCGACGCGGGCGGCCTCAGCGCCACACAGATGGCTCAGATCACCGCAGAGCTGCGACAGTTCGAGTGCATCTTCCTCAACCCGGCTGGACCGCAACACCATTGGAGGGCACGTATCTTCGACCTGGTTGAAGAGCTCGACTTCGCGGGCCACCCGGTGATCGGTGCGGCGTGCGTCCTGCACCACCAGCACGGCGGCGACGTGGTGCACGGCAGCTGGACGCTGGAGCTTGCCTCCGGTGCGCTGACCGTCGAGACCGAGCGCCGCGGCGCGGGTGTCTTCCGCGCTTTCCTGCCGCAGATGCACGCCCACTTTCTTTCTGGGCCGCTGAGCATTTCGCGAACGCAGGTGGCGTCGTGGTTCACCTTGACGGGTGCAGATCTCGACCCTCGCCTGCCCCTCGAAGTGGTGTCTACCGGTCTTCGTTATCTGATCGTGCCGGTCCGCAATGGAGTGCTCGATCGCGCCCGCATCTCGCACCGCGAACTCGACGTGGCGCTGGCCGAGGTCGGAGCGGACTACGCCTATCTGCTCGACGCCGAAGCTCGGGAGGGTCGGCATTGGAACAATGACGGCGTCGTCGAGGATGCGGCGACCGGCAGCGCCGCAGGTTGCGTGGCCGCCTACCTGCACCGGCACGGCCTTCTCGGCGACGACCAGGACGCCGAGCTACGTCAGGGCCGCTTCATGAATCGGCCCTCCACGATCGGCATCTCGGCACGGCGCGCCGACGGCGGCATTCAGGTCAGGGTGGGTGGCGACGTGGTGCTGGTGGGATCGGGTCGGCTCGACGTGCTTCCCGGTTGACATCTGCGCGCCGGACCGGAGCATTCAGCGATCTGCGCCTTCGTGGCCCGAGCGGAACAGTGCGTTGCGGGGACGCAGGAAGCCGGGCTGCTGCAGCCGGCGGACTGCCTGCAGCGTCCCCAGCGGGATGACGCGCTTGAAGAAGACGCTGGCGTCGAAGGCCGCGCGGACTTCCTTGACGTACGAGTTCGGCAGGCCGAACCGGATCAGGCCCTGGCTGACGTCGACGAGGTCGGCTTGGCGGACAGCCTCCACCAGCGGCGCGTAGGGGCGACTCGGACCGTATCCGAACAGCCGGTGATGCTCGGCGACGATGAGCGCCAGTTCGTCGGACCACGTCTCGCGACCGGTCTGCTGCAGCCAGGCGTCCTGCGCCTCGATCGACGGCACGAGGTAGTCGAGCGTGTCGAACACAGCCAAGTCGTGAAACGCCGCGGCGATTGCCAGCTTGTCGTCGCGGTCGGGCCCGTCAGGAGTCAGTGCCCGGGCGAAGTTCACGACGCGATACACGTGCGCTTTGTACGCGTCGAAACCGGCGTCGTCGCCGTGGGCGCGGTGGCGGTGAGATTCGAGGATCTCGTCGGCCAGCGGCAAGCTGCGGAGGATCTCGGGCATGGTCACCGCATGATGGTAGGTAGGGCCGGCGTGCGAACGGAATAGTCAACGACCTGCCGCCGCCGAGGGAATGCCCGTCAGGCACGCTGGACCTCATCATGTCCCTCCCACCAGTCCAGCCCATGACCGCCACTGGTTCCCTCCCACCGCCCCGCCCGGTCCCTGCCCTGCTCGACGATCCGGGCGACCTGTCCGCCCTTCACGGGTTGGGCGACGACCCCGACGAACTGTTCGCCTCGTTCGCCGCATGGGCCGAAGCGAGCGGCACCGTGCTGTACCCGGCGCAGGAGGAGGCGCTGATCGAGTTGGTCAGCGGCGCGAACGTGGTCTTGGCGACACCGACCGGCTCGGGCAAGTCGCTGGTGGCCACCGGCGCGCTGTACGCGGCGCTGGCTCGCTCTTCCGCAGGGCACGGGCGCAGCTTTTACACCGCGCCGATCAAGGCATTGGTCAGCGAGAAGTTCTTCGCACTGTGCGACGTGTTCGGCGCGGCCAACGTCGGCATGCTGACCGGCGACGCCTCGGTCAACGCGGGAGCGCCGATCATCGCCTGCACCGCCGAGGTGCTCGCCAATATCGCGCTACGCGAGGGTGCGGATGCTGATATCGGTCTGGTGGTGATGGACGAGTTCCACTTCTACGGCGACCCTGACCGCGGCTGGGCCTGGCAGGTTCCGCTGCTCGAACTGCCGAAGGCACAGTTCCTTTTGATGTCGGCCACGCTGGGCGATGTCACCTTCCTGCGCGAGGACCTCACCCGCCGCACCGGCCGAACCACCGCGCTGGTCGCCAACGCCGAGCGACCGGTACCACTGCACTACTACTACGCGACCACGCCGATGCACGAGACGATCGGCGACCTGCTTGAGACGAAGCAGGCGCCGATCTACGTCGTCCACTTCACCCAGGCCTCCGCACTGGAGCGGGCCCAAGCTTTGATGAGCGTCAACGTCAGCACCAAAGAGGAGAAGGCCGCGATCGCCGAGCTGATCGGCGGGTTCAAATTCTCGTCGGCGTTCGGGACGACGCTGTCGCGACTGGTCCGGCACGGGATCGGTGTGCACCACGCCGGGATGCTGCCCAAGTACCGGCGGCTGGTGGAACAGCTGGCGCAGGCCGGTCTGCTCAAGGTCATCTGCGGCACCGACACCCTCGGGGTCGGCATCAACGTGCCGATCCGGACCGTCGTCTTCTCGGCCCTGTCGAAGTACGACGGCACCCGCACCCGGCTGCTGCAGGCCCGCGAGTTCCACCAGATCGCCGGGCGCGCCGGGCGGGCCGGCTACGACACCGCCGGCACCGTCGTCGTCCAGGCGCCCGACCACGAGGTGGAGAACCTCAAACAGTTCGCCAAGGTCGCCGACGACCCGAAGAAGCGACGAAAGCTGGTGCGCCGCAAGATACCCGAGGGCATGGTGCCGTGGAGCGAGTCGACCATGACCCGCCTTGTCGAGGCCACCCCGGAGCCGCTCACCAGCAACATGCGGGTATCGACATCGATGATCCTGGACGTCGTCGACCGTCCGGGCGATCCTTTCGTCGCGATGCGCCGGCTGCTCACCGACAACCATGAGCCCCGCAAACGTCAACTCCAGCACATCCGTGAGGCGGTCGGCATCGCCCGCTCGTTGCTGCAGGCCGGGGTGCTCGAGCGGCTCTCCGAACCCGATCCTGACGGCCGGCGCTACCGGCTGACCGTCGACCTGCCGCACGACTTCGCCCTCAACCAGCCACTCTCGACGTTCGCGCTCGCCGCGGTCGACGTGCTCGACCCGGCATCGGAAAGCTATGCGCTGGATGTGGTTTCGGTCATCGAGGCGACGCTCGAAGATCCCCGCCAGATCCTGGCGGCGCAACTGAACAAGGCCAGGGGCGAGGCCGTGGCACAGATGAAGGCCGAGGGCATCGAGTACGACGAGCGGATCGAACTGCTCGACGACGTCACCTATCCCAAGCCGCTCGAAGAGATGCTCGGCCACACGTTCGAGGTGTACCTGCAGAGCAACCCATGGGCCGCCGACGCCCAGTTGTCACCGAAGTCCGTGGTGCGCGAGATGTGGGAAAGGGCGTTCACCTTCAGGGAATTCGTCAGCGTCTACGGACTGACCCGCTCCGAAGGAGCAGTGCTGCGCTACCTCTCCGATGCCTTCAAGGCACTGCGGTCCGGAGTGCCCGCCGCCGCACGGACCGAGGAGCTGACCGACATCGTCGAGTGGCTGGGTGAGCTTGTGCGCCAGGTCGATTCGAGTCTGCTCGACGAATGGGAGCAGCTCACCAACCCGGACCAGCCGTTGGATGTGCCCGTGCCGGTACCGGCCCGCCCACGCCCGCTGACCGGCAACGAGCGGGCATTCACCGCGATGGTCCGCAATGCGCTGTTCCGGCGGGTGGAGCTGTTCGCGCGGCGACGCTGGTATCGACCTCGGGCTCATTGGACGCCGACTCCGGGTGGACGTCCGAGCGTTGGGAGGAGGTCATCCGCGACTACTTCGCCGAGCACGACGACGTGGGCATCGGCGCGGACGCCCGCGGCCCGGCGCTGCTGATCATCGACCGGCAGCCCGGCGTGTGGCGGGTGCGGCAGATCCTGGACGACCCGGCCGGCGACCACGACTGGGGCTTCGACGTGGAGGTGGACCTGGAGGCCTCGGATGAGGAGGGCGTGGCGGTGCTACGCCTGGTCGATGCCGGGCGCAAAGACTAGACACCCCGGACCTGGACGGCCAAAGGTTCCGGCAACAGCGGGTTCAGAGAGCCGTGACCACCGACTTCGTCTCGAGGTAGTTCTCGAGCACCTGCGGACCCATCTCGCGACCCCAGCCCGACTCCTTGTAGCCGCCGAACGGCATCGCGGCGTCGAAGACGTGGTACGTGTTGATCCACACCGTGCCTGCGCGGAGTCGGGCGGCGGTCTTGTGCGCCTTCGAGATGTCGCGCGTGAACACACCCGCGGCCAGGCCGTAGTTGGTGTCGTTGGCGACCGGGACGATCTCGTCCGCGGAATCGAAGGGGATCGCGCACACCACCGGACCGAAGATCTCCTCGCGAACCACGCTCATGTCGTTCGACGTGTTGGCGAGGATCGTCGGCTGCACGAAATAACCGCGATCCGCGGCACGACCGCCGCCGACGACCACCTCGGCGCCCGCGTTTTGGCCCGCATCGAGGTAGCCCAGCACCTTCTGGAACTGTTCGTCGGAGATCAAGGGACCCATGGCGGACTCGGGATCCGTGCCCGGACGTACCTTGATCCCCTTCGCGAAGTCGGCCACACCGGCGACCACGTCGTCGTACGCATCCTTCTGGATGTACAGGCGTGAGCCGGCGTTACAGCACTGACCGTGGTTGAAGAAGATGGCGTTCGCCGCACCCGTGATCGCGCCCTCCAGATCCGCATCGGCGTACACCACGTTCGGCGACTTGCCGCCGAGCTCCAGCGAGACCTTCTTCAGGTTGCCCGCCGCCGCGTGCACGATCAGCTTGCCGACCTCCGTCGACCCGGTGAAGGCGACCTTGTCGACGTCGTCATGCGCGGCGATCGCCGCGCCCGCGTCACCGAACCCCGTGATGATGTTGACCACGCCGTCCGGCAGCCCGGCCTCCTGCATCAGCTCGCCGAGCCGCAGCGCCGACAGCGGCGTCTGCTCGGCCGGCTTCAGCACCGCGGTGCATCCGCAGGCCAGCACCGGCCCGAGCTTCCAGGCCGCCATCAGCAGTGGGAAGTTCCAGGGGATGATCTGACCGACCACGCCCACCGGCTCGCGCAGCGTGTACGCCAGGTATTCACCCGGCGCCGGCAGCGCGGAGATCGGCACGGTGCTGCCGCAGATCTTCGTCGGCCACCCCGCCATGTAGCGAAACAGGTCGGCCGCCAACTCGACGTCGGCGGCCCGCGCGACCGTGAACGGCTTGCCGTTGTCGAGCGACTCGAGCATCGCCAGTTCGTCCGCATTCTCCATGATCAGGTCGGAGATCCGCCAGATCAGCCGACCGCGGTCCGACGCGTTCATGCGCCGCCAGGCTGAGTCGTAGTCGAACGCCTTGCGCGCCGCCCTGACCGCACGGTCGACGTCCTCCGCCTCGCCTTGCGCGACTTCGGCGAGCACCTCCTCGGTCGCAGGGTTGAGCGTTTCGAACGTCCGCCCGGATGCCGCGTCGACCCATTGACCGTCGATCAGCAGTTGATGCTTGGACTTGACGAAGGTCTCGGCCCGCTCGTCCAGCGCGGTAGCTAGCGACATTGCTGCTCTCCTTCCCAACCGCAGCCCGTCGCCGCGGCAACTACTTGCGATTTTCGCACGGTAGTCACCTCCTGACTACGGTGTGGGGACGCCGGCTGGCCCGACGTTGAAGTTCCCCGCCTTGCACCGAGCGGATGGTGCTCTCGAAAACCCTTCTCGGGTATGCGATTCGCGCAATCTGCGCGCAAGCCGGCCGATCCGGTGACCAACAGCCTCGCGAAAGGCGCCACGCCGACAGCGACGGTAGACACCCCCGTTGTCGCCATCGCCCAGACGCCGCCGTTGGCATGGTTGCAGCAACTGCCGATCGTCGGGCCGGTCATCGTGACCCCGATTTTCGCGTTGATTCACCAGATTCCGATAATCGGCGACGTCCTGCATCCGTTGATCGGTTACCCGCTGCAGCCGGGCCTGTCGGCCGGCGCCCCGCTGCCGCGAGACGTGAAGGTGATCTCGTTTGACGGCACTCAGATCTATACCCATTTCATGTCGGTTCCGTCGCTGGGTGTGCTCAATGTGTCGAGCATGCAGCTCGTGCTCCCGACCGCAGACGCCGCGGCCATATCGTCTCCGTACGCGGTGCAGCTGACGGTGGCGGCGTAATACTGCACCTTCGTCCGGCGCTGCAGCTCCCGGGAGTGTCAGAATCGTGCGCCACCGCGTCCTTCACTCTGTGGGACAGTGGAGGCAGGAGCCAGGCGTACTCAGCACCGTCGCACCAATCGTCGCCATCGTGGCGGTAGACGCCGCGATCGAGGACGGATCCGTCACGATTACCGTAAGAACTTGCACCACAACATCATTAGCCGACACAGGGCCCGATGCCGGTCAACGATCTCGTGCGGGATCCTGAGCGGAGAAAGTGAGGGCCTGTGCCAGGCCGAGAGCACGAAGACGAACTGCGGTCCGAACAGAGCTACGTGGAGGGGCTGTACACCCGGCTCGACGCCGTGCGCGCGAGAGCGAAGGGGAATTACCGCGCGGCGTTGCGGGCCCCCGTCGACCTCCAGGACGGCGGGACGTTCGTCGATCGGGATGCCGAGGTGCGTGCTGTGGCCAGACAGCTGAGGCGGCTCGACGTGGCGGATGACGGGCTGTGTTTCGGTCGGTTGGACACCGTTTCGGGCGAACCTTCCTACGTCGGCCGGATCGGCCTGTTCGACGAAGGGAACGAGTACGAGACGCTGTTGCTCGATTGGCGGGCGCCGGCGGCACGCGCGTTCTACGTCGCCACCGCCGCGAACCCGGAGAACATGCGTCGCCGCCGCCAGTTCCACACCCTCGGGCGTCAGGTGCTCGACTTCACCGACGAGGTCCTCGGCCGCCCGACTGGCGCGGAGGGCGAGGACGCAGCGCTGCTCGCGGCGGTCAACGCGCCGCGCGGCGACGGGATGCGCGACATCGTGGCGACGATCCAGACTGAGCAGGACCGGATCATCCGGCTCGACCATTCCGGGGTGCTCGTGATCGAGGGAGGGCCGGGCACCGGGAAGACCGTGGTGGCGCTGCACCGCGTCGCCTATCTGCTCTACACCCAACGGAACCAGATGGAACGCCACGGTGTGCTCGTGGTCGGGCCCAACTCGACGTTCCTGAATCACATCGGCCGCGTGCTGCCGTCGCTGGGCGAGTCCGACGTGGTGTTCGTGACCACCGGCGACTTCGTGCCCGGCCTGCACGTCACCGCCGTGGACACCGCGAACGCCGCGCGGCTCAAAGGCTCGCTGACGATCCTGGACGTGCTCGCGGCGGCGGTCGCCGATCGGCAGCGGCTGCCGGAGGATCCGCTGCCGATCGAACTGTCGGACGGCACGGTGCGGATCGACGCCGAGACCGCGGAGTGGGCCAGGCAGGAGGCACGCGCAAGCGGGCTGCCGCACAACGAGGCTCGCGCGGTGTTCAGCGAGATCGTCACGTACGTTCTCACCGAACGGGCGATAGCCCGGATCGGCCGGGGCTGGCTGACCAGAGCGGACCACGACGCGTGGGAGCAGCTGCGGGCGAACCTGCTCGAGGAGCTCGCAGACCACGACGCGTTCACCGCCGCGCTCGACGAATTCTGGCCGATCCTGACGCCGGAGACCCTGCTGGCGGAGCTGTACACCTCCCCCGAACGGCTGCGGGCAGCCGGTGCCGACCAGGCGCTGTGGCGCGCCGACGGCGAGGCCTGGACGGTGTCGGACGTGCCGCTTCTCGACGAACTGGTCGACCTGCTGGGCCGCGACAAGCCCGCCGACCAGACCGCCGAGCGGGAACGGCGGGCCGAGGAAGCGTACGCAGCGGGCGTGCTGGACAACATGCTCAGCCGCGAGGACCTGATGGACGACGAGGACCATCTGCTGGCCCAGGACATGCTCGACGCCGAGGACCTGGCAGAACGCTTTCTCGAGCGCGACACCCGTGAGCTCGCTGAACGTGCCGCCGCGGACCGGGACTGGACCTACCGGCACATCGTGGTCGACGAGGCCCAGGAACTGTCCGAAATGGACTGGCGGGTGCTGATGCGTCGCTGCCCGAGCCGGTCCTTCACGGTGGTCGGCGATCTCAGCCAACGCCGGTCGATGGCCGGAGCGACATCGTGGGCCACGATGCTGGAGCCGTACGTGCCGGGCCGCTGGGTCTACCGGTCCCTGTCGGTGAACTACCGCACCCCGGCCGAGATCATGACTGTCGCCGCTGCGCTGCTCGCCGAGTTCGCGCCCGGGGTCCAGCCGCCGGAGTCGGTTCGCGCATGCGGCGTCCAGCCGTGGTCACGACTGGTCACTGAGAGCGAACTACCTTCTGCCATAGATGAATTCGTTCACGACGAAGCCGCACGCGTTGGCACCAGCGTGGTGATCGGGCCATCCGGGGTGCCGGGCGCGGTGACGCCGTCGCAGACGAAGGGCCTGGAGTTCGACGCCGTCCTGGTGGTGGAGCCACAACGGATTCTCGACGACGGCCCACGCGGCGCGGCCGACCTCTACGTCGCGCTCACCCGCGCCACCCAACGCCTCGGCGTCCTGCACCAGGGCCAACTGCCGCAGGCCCTGGCCGGACTCTCCGAGGTCTCGAGTTCTCACCGTCGGTGAATGGTCTGCTCAGCGGGGAGCCGAAGGAACAGGCACAGCCCAGGCGCTCCCCTGCTCGCGATCGAGCACGGTGATCCCCTTGTTCTTCAACCCGAAGATGTAGACCAACAGGCTGACGCCGATCACCACCGTGACGTAGACGATGAACAACGTGATGTGATCGGGCTTGGACGCCTGGTACAGCAGCGGCGCCGTGCCGCCGAACACGGAGTTCGCGAGCGCGTAGCCCAATCCCACACCCAGAGCACGGATCTCGGCGGGGAACAGCTCCGCCTTCACGATCGCGTTGACCGAGGTGTAGCCGGTGATGATGACGTAGCCGACGGCCAGTAGCGCGAACGCCGCCAGCGGCGACGTCGTCTGCGGAAGGAACGTCAGCAGGAAGTAGGTGTAGATGACGCCACCGACGCCGAAGAAGACCAGCAGGGGCTTTCGGCCGACCCGATCGCTGAGCAGGCCGCCGAGAGGCTGCAGCAGCATCAGGAAGATCAGGCCCAGCAGGTTGACCCACGTTGCCGTCAACGCCTGGTCTTTCCCGAAGGTGGACTTGACGATCGCCGGCGCGTTGACGCTGTAGGTGTAGAACGCGATCGTGCCGCCCGCAGTGATGAGGAAGACGAGCAGCAGAGGCCGCCAGTGCGTGGTGAACAACGCCTTCAATGATCCCGCGTCCCGGTCTTTGCCCTCGCGGATGGCCGCCAGGTGCGACTCGCTGAGCGACTCGTCCATGGAGCGGCGAATCCAGAGCACGACAAGGGCGGCGACGCCCCCGATGAAGAAGCCGATCCGCCAACCCCAGGCGCTGAGCGCGTCGGTGTCCAGGAAGTGAAGCGCGATGAGGAGCGTGAACTGCGCGAGAACGTGCCCGCCGATGAGGGTGACGTACTGGAACGACGACAAGAAGCCGCGCCGATTCGCGGTTGCCGCTTCGGACATGTACGTCGCCGACGTGCCGTACTCCCCACCAGTGGCGAATCCCTGTACGAGTCGAGCCAGGACCAGAATCACCGCCGCCCAGTAGCCGATGATCTCGCGGGTGGGCATGACCGCCACAACGAAGGAGCAGGCCGACATGACGGTGATGCTGAGCATCAGGGCGGACTTGCGGCCGCGGCGGTCGGCGTAGCGGCCGAAGAACCAGGATCCCACCGGTCGCATGAGGAAGGTGACCGCGAAGATCGCGTAGATGTACACCGTCGAGTTGGTGTCGTTCTTGTCGAAGAATTGCGCCTCGAAGTAGGAGGCGAAGACCGTGTAGACGTAGACGTCGTACCACTCGACGAGGTTGCCCGCCGAGCCCCTCATGGTGTTGAGCACCGCCCGCCGGGTGCTCGTCGGAGCGCGTGTCGGACCGGTCGGTGTCGCCTTGTCGCTCATCCACGGACGATAACGGATAATTTCTCGATCGCGGCTGCTTGGAGCGCCACTGGCAGCTGGCGCGTCCGGATCAGTCGCCGCGCGCGGTCAGCTCGATCGTGGACGTCGGTGCGGGACCGGCGCTCGCCACCAGGTTGTAGAGCGGTGCGCCCCAGGCGTGCGAACCGCTCGCGGCGGGCGCGTACGAGGTGTGTATCGCGATGCCGGCGGGCGACGTGTCGGTCTGATCGGCGTCGTAGTCGCAGACCGGATCGCCGATATCGCAGACGCTGACAGTGCGCGCGCCGATCGCTGCCGGCAGCTTCGAGGTGTTGGTGGATGCCAGGAAGGAATGCTCCTGAGCCATGCCCAGGCCCTTGCCGGGGACCGCTGCCGCCGATCCCATGTTGATGGTGGTGTCATCGGGCAACCGGTCGCCGTCCGCGATCAACAGCGCCGCGGCCACATGCGGGTCGTCCGCCAGGTCGTACAGGTTGCGGTGGATCACCATGGCGCCCTGCGAATAGCCGGCGAGTACCACCTTGGTGTCGGGGCACCGCTCGGTGAACGCCTCGAACTGTTCGGCGGTCGCATCGGCGCCGTCCTTGACGCTGTCCATGAAGCCCATCCAGTCGCCCAGTCCACCCTCCAACGGGACCGGCGCAGCGGGGTATTGGACAGCTTCGGCGGTGATGGTCCGCCCGTTCGCCAGCAGTTCGGCCTGCAACTGCCGGTACGACTGGAAGACCACCGGGCCCATGCCGCCGTTGGCGGTCAGGCCCGCGCCGTCACGCTGACCAGATCCCGCGGCGCCGATCCAGTGATAGTCGCCGCACGCCGGTGCGGCGGCGGCGGTACCTGTAGACAGCCCAGCCAGTCCGGCCAGCGTCATGCCGGCCATCAGCACGGCCAACCCCAGACGACGAATCACGACAGTTTCCTCCAAACCATGGCGGCAGCGGATGTTCGGGAGCGCTGCCGCGTCACCCGGTAGATCGTTGCCGGTGCCGCGCCCCGTTACAGCGGGACGCCGCCTGTACTACGCAGGCGCACGCGCTGGAATGTCTAGGGTTGATGGAATGGCCGACCTCACCACGGACGTGATCGAATTCCTCTCCGCCGGCACTCGTACCGGGATGTTGGGTTATCTGGCCTCCGATGGCCGCCCGCTGGTCGCTCCCATCTGGTTCGTCGTCGACGATGGTCAGCTCGTGTTCAACACCGGGAAGGACACGGCGAAGGGGAGGGCGCTGCAACGCGACCCACGCGTGGTCCTGACCGTCGACGATCCCCACCCGCCGTTCTCCTTCGTGCAGGTACAGGGCGTCGCCGAACTGACTGAAGATCCTGCGGTTCTGCGCGACCTGGCCACGCGGATCGGCGGGCGTTACATGGGATCTGATCGCGCCGAGGAGTTCGGCCGGCGCAATGGCGTACCGGGCGAGCTCGTCGTGCGTGTCACGCCGACCAAGGTCATCAAGGCGTTCAACCTCGCCGATTGACGGCGCCGCCGCCGTCAACAACCGCTGCGTTGGGCCCAGTCGGCGAGCGCCGCCTCGGTGGTGATGTGATCGATGCCGCGCGCCGCGGCCCCGTGAAGTGGACCGTCGTCGCCGTGCACACCGTCTCGAACCGGCGGAGCGGAATGTTTGCGAAACGACATCAGCGCGCCGCGGTATGCATCGTCGAAGACATCCGGCGCTGCGGCACGCAGCGGCGTCGCCAGGCCCCCAAGGGTGACGACGTCCGGGTCGTGCAGGTTGACCAGTCCACCGATTCCCGCACCGAGCGCAGCGGCGACGGCGTCGAAGGCCCGGCGCGTGCCGGCATCCACGGCAGCGCCGGGGCGGTGCCGGCTCAACAGTTCGTAGGCGTAGGCGACGGGATCGGCGGGCGGCGGGTCTCCGCGGTGCCGGGCCAAAGCCCGTCCGTCGATGGTGAGGTCCCAGCAGCCGCGCGCTCCGCATGGGCAGCGCATTGCCTTGTCTCCGAACGGCACGTGCCCGTATTCGCCTGCCGCTCCTCGGGCGCCGGTGACGGGCTCGCCGTTGACCACCAGCGTGCCGCCAAGACCGACTGCGACCAGTAGGTGCAAAGCGGTGCCGGCTCCCCGCGCGGCGCCGGTCCTGGCTTCGGCGAGGCCCGCCAGGGTCGCGTCGTTGCCGAGCAGCAGCGCGACGCCCGCCGGATCCGACAAGCCGGTGGTGAGCGTCGAGAGGTCTACCTCGCCCCATCCCGTGCTGGTGAATTGGACCAGCCGTGCGTCGCTGACGGTGCCTGCCACCGACACCGACACCGCCCGCACGCGGTCCCGCTGCCGGCCCGAGGCCGTGCGGATCGCGGTGGCCATCGCCTCCAGTACCCGGCTCGGATCCTGTCCGGCGTGCGACTCCCGTACCAGGATCCGCGGCCGGCCGGCGATGTCGGCCAGCGCGAGCCTCCAGTCCGTACTGCGAATTTCAGCGGCAAGGACGAGCGGTCCGCGTGGATGAGCGCCGAGCAGGGTCGTCGGGCGTCCGCGGCCCTGGGCAGGCGCGGGTGTTTCGTCGAGCAACTGTGCCCGCCGCAGCCGTCCCATGAGTTCAGTAGCGCCGCCACTGCTGATGCCGAGGCGTTGTGCGGCGGTCGCGCGGGTGATGCCTGGCTCGGCCCGTACCAACGCAATGAGTTGCGCCGCGCCGAACCAGCGGACCTGGGACGACGTGGCCCGGCGGTCCGGTGGCGGTCTCTGCTCAGTCACTTCCGGAATCATCTCAGTTGAATATACTCAGCGACCGAGTATATTCATGGCAATGGTTGTCCGCGCCCTCCCCGAATCCGGCGTTCGGCACAACATCGGTGGCCTGCTGGCGCTCGCGCTCGCTTCGTGCCTCGCCGTCACCACGGAAATGTTGCCCATCGGATTGCTCCCCGCGATCGGTGCCACCTTCCGGATCGGAACCCCGACGACGGGCCTGCTGGTGAGCCTCTACGCCGTCATGGTGGCGGTGCTGGCCGTTCCACTCACCGTCGCCACCGCCCGGTTGCCACGCAAACCTCTGCTGCTGACCACGTTGTTCTTCTACGTGGTGAGCAACGCACTCGTGGCCGTCGCCCCCAGTTTCGCGATGGTCGCCGCCGGACGCACCATCGGCGGTCTGACCCACGCGCTCTTCTTCTCGCTGTGCATCGGCTACGCCCCGCGGCTCGTCGGACAAGCGCACGTGGGCCGGGCGCTTGCCATCGCCACCGGCGGGGCAACCGCCGGATTCGTTCTCGGCGTTCCCCTTTCGACCTCGTTGGGTACCGCGCTCGGCTGGCGGATGTCGTTCGGCCTGCTCGCCGCACTGGCGGCCGCGACCCTGTTGCTCGTCGCCAGGCTGCTGCCCGCCGTACCGCACGACAACGCCGAGCAACGCACCGAAACCCATAGGGGCCGAAGGCAACTCGCTGCCGTTGTCACCTCGAATGCGCTGACCTATCTCGGCCAATTCACGCTCTACACCTTCATCAGCGTGGCCTTGCTGAGCGCGGGGGCGCCCCCGGCGCTCATCGGTCCGGTGTTGCTGCTGTGCGGCGCCTGCGGCGTGGTGGGCTTGTGGTACGCGGGCAGCACGCTCGACCGAGATCCGCGGCGCACCACCCTCGTCGTGCTCGCAGTGGTGATCGCCGCAATCCTCGGCTTCGGCGCCGCCTCCCCGTCGCTGGTGTTGATGGTGCTCGCGGCTGTCCTGTGGAACGGCGCGTTCGGCGGCGTCCCGTCTATCTACCAGGCATGCGCAGTGCGCGCCGATGCGACCTCGCCGGAGTTGGCGGGGGCCTGGGTGAACGCCACGGCGAACCTCGGTATCGGCGGCGGTGCGGCGATCGGCGCCGGCCTGCTCCCGGTGATCGGCCTGGCCGGGCTGCCATGGGTGAGCGCGTTGCTCATCTGCCTCGGCTTGGCCGTGGCCACGGCGGCTCGGCGCGCGTTCCCGGCGACGACCTGACCGCCCGTTTCCCGGTGCGAGACTTTGATGGTGACCGAGCAGTCTGGGTTCGACGTCGAGGCGATCCGTCAATGCTTCCCTGCACTCCGTGACGGCACCGCCTACTTCGACGGGCCCGGCGGGTCGCAGACGCCCACTGTCGTCGCCGACGCCATCCGCGACGCGATGCTGCGCCCGCTGTCGAATCGTGGAAACGCCACCACCGCGGCACGCAATGCTGAGGAAATCGTCGTGCAGTGCCGCCTCGCGCTCAGCGATCTGCTCCACGCGGACCCCGACGAGGTGGTCTTCGGGCGGAGCATGACCGCGCTCACCTTTGACTTGTCGCGGACGCTGTCCGCGCAATGGCGCCCGGGTGACGAGATCGTCGTGACACGCCTGGATCACGACGCCAACGTCCGGCCGTGGGTGATTGCTGCCGCCTCGGCGGGCGCCGTCGTGCGGTGGGTGGACTTCGACCCCGCGACGTCCGAACTGCCCGTGCAGAACATCGAGGCCCAGCTGAGCTCGCGTACCCGCCTCGTCGCGGTCACAGCCGCATCCAATCTGATCGGCACGATGCCCGACGTGCGGACGATCGCCACCAGCGTCCATGCCGTCGGAGCACTCCTGTACGTCGACGGCGTGCATTACACCGCTCACAGCGCAGTCGATTTCCGCGCTCTCGAGGCCGACATCTTCGTCTGCTCGCCGTACAAGTTCCTGGGGCCGCATTGTGGTGTGGCGGTGGGGAAACACGACCTCCTCGCCGAAATGCGTCCCGACAAACTGCTACCCGCTCCTGACCGCGTGCCCGAGCGCTTCGAACACGGCACGCTCCCATACGAATTGATGGCCGGCACGACCGCTGCGGTCGAGTTCCTCGCTGGCATGACGCGAGCCACCGGCACCCGCCGCGACCGGCTCGCGACCGCGATGGGCGCCCTGCAGCAGCACGAGGACACCCTGCTTCGGCGAATCGAGGCCGGCCTGCGCCGGCTATCCACGGTGACCGTCCACTCGCGTGCGGCGCGCCGGACCCCGACGTTGTTGCTGACCTTCGGCGAGCACCAGGCCGCAGCGATCAGCGCGGTACTTGCACAGCACGCCATCAACGCGCCTGCCGGTTCGTTCTACGCCTATGAGGCATCGAGACGACTCGGGCTGGGCGAGGCGGGCGGCGTGCGAATTGGCTTGGCGCCCTACAACACCGCAGCTGACGTAGACCGGCTCATCGGTGTGCTCGCCGCGACCCTGGGCTAGGTTTCGGACTCGTTGCTCGCGATCATTAGCTCACCTAACGCGGGCGTACAGTCGCTCGCATGGACTACCGCAGCCTCGGACGAACCGGAATCCAAGTCAGCCCACTGTGCCTCGGCGCGATGATGTTCGGCGGTTGGGGCGAACCCGACCACGACACGTCCGTCGCGACGATCCACGCCGCGCTGGACGCCGGGATCAACTTCATCGACACCGCCGATGCCTACTCGCAGGGCGAGTCGGAGATCATCGTCGGCAAGGCTCTCGCCGGGGGCAGGCGTGACGACGTGGTTCTCGCCACGAAGGTCCATATCCAGATGGGCATTCCGGCCGAGGCGCCGGTTGGCACCAAAGGGGATCCCAACAAGCGCGGAAACTCCCGGCGCTGGATCGTCACCGAGGTCGAGAACAGCCTGCGCCGGCTGAACACCGACTGGATCGACCTGTATCAGATTCACCGCCCCGACCCGGACACCGATATCGAAGAAACCCTGGGCGCGCTCACCGATCTGCAGCACCAAGGCAAGATCCGTGCCTTCGGTTCGTCGACGTTCCCTGCCCACCAAATGGTTCAGGCGCAATGGGTCAGCGAACGGCGCGGACTCGGCCGGTTCGTCACCGAGCAGCCGCCCTATTCGCTGCTGGTCCGCGGGATCGAGGCCGACGTCCTGCCGGTGGCGCAGGAGTACGGGATGGGCGTCCTGCCCTGGAGTCCGCTGGCCGGAGGCTGGCTGACCGGCGGCTACCGCAAGGACAAGGAACTCCCCGAATCCCGGCGCCGCGCCCGACTGCCGGCCCGGTACGACATGTCCAGTCCGGACAACCAGCGCAAACTCGACGCGGCCGACGCACTCGGGCAACTGGCCGACGACGCCGGGCTGTCCCTGATTCACCTCGCCCTCGCTTTCGTGCTGCAGCATCCGGCAGTCACCGCGCCGATCATCGGCCCGCGCACCCTCGACCATCTGAAGTCCCAGCTCGGCGCGGCCGAGGTCACGCTGTCGACGGACATCCTCGACAAGATCGACGAGATCGTGCCGCCGGGGTCGACGGTTTCTCGAGCCGATCAGGGCTACCAGCCACCGTCGCTGACCGATCCGTTCCTGCGGCGCCGCCGCACGGCGTAACGGGTCAGGACGGGAGCTTGGCGGGCTGGCACGCCTCCATCACCGCGGTGATCGATTCCAGGCCCGGCCGGGCGGCGACCACCCGCACGATCGCGGTGTCCAGCCCTTCAGCGAGGCGGCGGAAGGCGGCGGCTGCGCCGGAGGCCGGCCCGAAGTAGCCCACCAGCCTCGCCAGCTCGACCGGGAACGCGTCGATCAACTCGTCCTCGGAGGCGCCGCGGTCGCGGCGATCCTCGAGTTCGGTCAGCGTTTCGTGGAAGTCCATCCGCCCGAAATGACCGCGGTATCCGAGCGCCTTGTTGGCGCCAGGCGGCGCCAGCGCGTACCCCATGAGTGCCTTGGTAAAGGCGCGGCGGGCGGCGTCCACGTCGTCGTCCACACAGATGCGGATGTACTCGATCATGGCGACCTCGCTCGGATCCCGCCCCACCGACTGTGCGCCCTTCGCCACGATCGCGCGGCTGGCAGCCACCTGCTCGGGCGTGCACCAATTGAGGGCGGCGCCGTCGGCTGCTTCGCCCGCGAGCGTCAGCATCTTCGGGCCGAGGGCGCCCAGCGCCACAGGCACCTTCGGCGGAGCCGACCCGAGGTTGATGCCGTGCAGCGTGATCGCTTTGCCCTGGTGTTCGACCGTCTCGCCGGCGAGCAGAGCGCGCAACGTCACCAGCCACTCGCGCATCGTGCCGATCGGCCGCAAGCCCTCGTCCAGGCCCAGCGACCTGCTGAAGGCCGGGTTCCCGACGGCGCCGGAGCCCACTCCCAGAACGAACTTGCCGCCGCTGATCTCGCCGACCGTGGCCGCACTGGACGCCAGCGACGCGGGAGACCAGTAGCCGATCGGAATCACCGAGACGCCGGTCCCGATGCCGCCGGGCACCACGTCCGCGGTCGCGACCGACCACTGGGCACAGACGTGCAACGAGTCGCGTCCATTGGCGGCGTTGGTCCAGACACTTTGGTAGCCCAGACTCGCGGCATGCCTGCCGAGCTCGCGGTACTGATCCCACGACAGCCCCAGGCCCCGGTCGAGTCCGACTCCGATCTCCACGCAGACCATCCTGCCCCGCCGTTTGCGATCGGGGGCCAGACCGGCTTACATGGCTGCGATGCCTGACTTGAATCGTCGCCATGCGATGTCGATGGCGGGCCTCGCCGCGCTGGCCGCCGCGATGCCCATCTCAACCGCCGGCGCTTCCCCGTCCAGACAGGACCTGCCGCTGGACCGGGTGCCACCGCCCGCGGCACCACCCGGCGGCTACCTCTTCCAGGACGAGTTCGACGGCCCGGCCGGCTCCGCCCCCGATCCGTCGAAGTGGGAGGTGGCGCAAGCCCGCGAGACGATGGAGGATCCGACGTTCTGGGAACTCCCCGGGAACGTAGGCCAGTACCGCGACGATCGGCGAAACGTATTCGTCGACGGCAAGTCCAATCTGGTCTTCCGGGCCGCCAAGGACGGCAACACCTTCTACAGCGGCAAGCTCTTCGGCAACTGGCGGGGCGGTATCGGCCACACCTGGGAAGCCCGGATCAAGCTGAACTGCCTCACCCCGGGTGCTTGGCCCGCGTGGTACCTGGCCAACAACAGCCCGGTCAACGGCGGCGAAGTCGACGTCATGGAGTGGTACGGCAACGGCCACTGGGCCGCGGGAACCGCCGTCCACGCGAAGTTGAACGGCGGAGAGCACGTGAGCCACGGGATCACCGTGGACAGCGGGTGGCACACGTGGCGCGTCCAGTGGGATGACGCCGGTATGCGCTTCTGGAAGGACTACGCCGACGGCGCGCAACCGTATTTCAACGTGCCGTCGAACTCCCTACCGGACTGGCAGTTCAATACTCCCGGCTACCAACTGTTCCCGGTCCTGGATCTTGCGGTTGCCGGTTCCGGGGGCGGCGATCCCGGCCCGGGGACCTATCCGGCGGACATGCTCGTCGACTGGGTTCGGGTCTGGTAGAGGCGACCAGTTGCGGAGAGTACGTTCGGGTATCGCCCACCCCGAACTCCGATCGAAAGTCCGAATCAATGCCTCTCGTTCGCATCGACGTCCCCGCGTCCATCACGCCTGAGCGACGGCGAATCATCGGCGACGCCGTCTACGAAACCCTCGTCGACATCCTCAACGTTCCCGAGCACGACAATTTCCAGATCGTCACCGCACACGACCGCGACGGGTTGCGCATCGACTCCGAGTACCTGGGCATCGACCGATCCCCCGACGCCTTTGTCATCTCGATCACCCTCAACGCGGGGCGCTCGGTCGAACTGAAGAAGCAGTTCTATGCCGAGTTGGTCAAACGCGTCAACGCGCGCGCGGACGTTCGCCCACAGGATGTTTTCATCTCTCTGACAGAGGTCGTCAAGGAGAACTGGTCCTTCGGCAACGGCGAAGCCCAATACGCCTGACGGAACTCGACGTCGCGGGAACAAAGCCCGGCCCGACGAAGTTGCAGGCACACGTGCCTGCCCCGAACCCGTTCACCAACTGCCCGGCCGCGGCGCGATGTCGCCGAACAGTTCCGACAGTGACCGACGGGCCGGGCTGATGCGCCAAGGCCCCCTTGCCGGGCGGTATCCGGCGGTGGCCGCGATGGTCACGCTCGCGCTGATCCCCTACCTCGCGTTGTCCGCGGCGCTCGATCCGCTGGTGCCGATCATCTCCGAGCAACTGCATATGAGCGCCCAGGCGTTGAGCCTGAGTTCCGGCTTGGGCAATGCGGCCTACGCAGTGGGGACGGTGTTGGCAGTCCAGTTCGCACAGCACCTTCCGCAGCGCAGGATGCTGCTCGGCTACGCCGTTGTGCTGGTCGTGGGATCGGCGCTCGCGGCGGCCGCTCAGAATGCGGCCATGTTCGTCTGCGGACACGTATTACAGGGTCTGGCCACCAGCATGCTGCTGATCGCCGCCGCGCCGCCGCTGACGATCGGCTTTCCGAAGGACAAACTGCGCCACACGGCCGTGATCATGAACATGTGCGTCTTCGGGGCGGTCGCCCTCGGCCCGTTCATCGGCGGCGTGCAGGCCGAGGCACACGCATGGCGACCACTGTTCTGGATCGTCGCCGCGGTCGCTCTGATGGCTCTGGTGATGGCCGCGTTGACATTCGACGACGCCCCGCCGGCCGACCTCGACGCGCCCCGCGACCTGTGGGCCATCGGGTTGGCGGCGGTCGGCTGTGCCGCCGGCTTCATCGGCGCCGCGCAACTCACCAGCCACGGATTCACGGATGCGGCGGTGACCGCGCCGCTGTTCGGTGGCCTGGCGTTGATCGTGGTGCTGATCGTCTACCAGTTCAGGGCACGTCGTCCGCTGCTGACGATCCGCCCGATGCTGACCAGTTCGATCCCGGTCGCCGGTGTGGGCGTCGCGCTGTTCGCCGCGGCCGCGTCGGTGGCGGCGACGGCATTGACCGCCAATGTGTTGTTGCAGACCTATAGCCCGGTCCACGTGGGTCTGCTGTACCTGCCCGAACTCGGTGGCGCCGTCGTCATGGCGTTCGTGTTCGGGATCGTCATCTCCCGACGTGCGATGCACTACCTACCGCTGGTTGGCATGGCGTTGCTCGCGGCCGGGATCGTGGTGTTCCGGATCGCCCTTCCTGCCAACCAGCCTCTCGTCCTGCTCGGCTCGGCCCTGACCGGGCTCGCCCTGGGCGCCACCGTCGCACCCGCGCTGTTCGTCGCGGGGTTCTCACTGCAGTCGGCAAGCCTGCAGCGGGTCTTCGCGATCATCGAGCTCTTGCGGGCGGTGGCCGCGTTCATGGTCGCGCCGATCCTGGCGCATTTCGCGGTGACGGCGGCGGCCGATCTCACTGTCGGCACCGGTTACGCCCTCTGGATCGGTTTTGGCCTCGCGATCGGCGGCGCTGTCTTCGGCGTGTTGATCTACGCGCTGAGCGGAGCCCGACCACAACGGCCCGACTTGGACGAGTTCATCGACGGCGACTCCCCGGCCTGGTACTCGCCGCCGTTGCTGGCCCGACTCCGCGGGCACCTGCCTCCCCCGGCTCCTGCGGCCGAGCATGTCCCACGTGTGGCGCCATTGACTCAGCGTGACGCTGCGGGCTCGGCCGGGCCGGTCCTCTTCGCCTACGACGGATCCGAGCTCGCCGCGTTCGCGATCGGGCAGGCCGCCGCACAGCTGGCGCCGCGGCGCGACGCGCTGGTCGTGTGTGTCTGGCAGCCCGTCGATGTGGGTTTCACCCCAACCGACGAGAGACACTTCGACGCCGACCGGTCCACCGAGGTCCGGCACGCCGCGCAGCGGACCGCCGCACACGGGGCTGCACTGGCCGAAACGGCCGGATTCCTGGCGTGCAGCAAGGCCGTTGAGGCGGCGCCGACGTGGAAGGGCATCGTCGCGACTGCCGACGAACACAACGCCAGTCTGATCGTGCTCGGACCGCACCGCCGTAACGGACTGCTGGGACACCTCCAGGGCAGTGTCGCGGCCGCGGTCGTCGCTCACACCGCCACTCCGGTTCTCATCGTCCCCGAGCGGTCCGGCGGCCACTAGCTAGGCGTCATCGCGCATCGCTCAGTGCCGAGGCCTCAGCCGTTTTGGGCAGCCGCCCTGGCTCGCTCCTTCATCGAGGCGATCACCCCGCCATCGTTGAGGACGTCGGTCCCGGTGAGGTAACCGGCTTTGGCACTGGCACAGAAGGCGAACAGCTCTGCCATCTCTTCCGGCTTGCCCCACCGCGGGACCGCGGCGTCGGTGACCATCGCACCGGCCCCGGCCTGCTCCTCCAGCCGGCCCATCTCGGTGTCGATCGATCCCGGGGACACCGAGACGATGCGTAGCCCCCGACCGTTGAACCTTTCGGCCTGCGATGTGCTGTACCACCGGACGAAGCTCTTGCTCACGGCGTAAGCCATGCCGGAGCGCGCCTCCTCGGGGGCGATGCTGCATGCCGACGTCATGGCGTTCATGAAGTCGTCGTCGTCCTGCAGAGCCAGCGGGAACTGCCCCGTCGGGATGAGCTCCTCCGGCAGCATGTGGGCCGCCATCGACGCCACGTTGACGATCGCGGACCCCTCGCCGGCGGTGCCGTAGAAGACCTCGTTGACGTTGAGGGTGCCGAGCGCATTGGTCCTCATGACGTAGTCGGCGTCGCCCATGCTGGGGCTCACCCCCGCGGTATGGATCACCGAGGCGATCGTGCCGAGACCGGTTGCGGTCTCGAAAAGCCGGACGACCGCCTGCCGGTCCGTCACGTCGCAGTTCACCACCGTCGGGGCCATACCGAGGTCCTTCAGCGCGGCGTTCGCGACGTCGAGCCGGTCCTGCCTGACGTCGCAAAGCACGAGCGCATTCTCTTGGCCGACGATCTTGGCCGTGGCCAGACCCATGCCACCCGCGCCGCCCGTGATCACCGATACTTGACTCATTCCTGGACCGTATACGGTGATCGCCGGCACTACCCGAGGCGGTGCGACCACGGTCCGGGGCGGCCACCGAAGCCGCTGCGGCAGCCGCCGGATTCGTGGGGATGATGGCGTAGACCCGCTCCCCCGTGGCTTACGTAGTCTCGAACCTCTACCGACGACGAAAGAGTCAGCAGTATGAAGGCCACGGTCACCCCCGAAGCCGAGAACGCCATCGCCGACATCGCCCAGCGCTACGGACTCTCCCGCGAGGCGGTGCTGGCCATGTTGTTTGCCGTCCACGCCGGTGGCGGCACCATGGCCCAGTTCTCCATCCCCGAGCTCGGCGGGTCCGGGCAATGGATGCGGGGCGGCATGACGATGGTCGGCAACATGTTCGACAACGCGCTCAAGGCGCGCGTCGATGCGCTGTGCGGCGAGTTGGCCCAGCTGATCACCACCACCACGGTGTTTCCCGCCGCCTCGACCGCGAACTCCCGCCTCGGGTTCACCTCGGCCAACTGGTGGCCGACGGACCTCGGCGTTCCGAGCTCGACCGGCGGGCAGAACGACGCACGCTATGCGGTCTTCCCGGGTACCCGGCGGCTGGCGATTCAGATCGACGGCGTCACAAGGATTTTTGACACCGGCGAGCACCAGATCGGTGGGGTGCAACAGCAGCAGGGCGGCGGGTCCGGCTCGGTGAACTTCACCAGCCAGCTCGGCACCTTCGACGTGTCGAGCCTGCGTGAGCTGGGTACGCAGCAGGTGGCCGAGACTCCTGCGGCCGCACCCGCCCCGCAACAGGTGGCCGAGACTCCTACGGCCGCACCCGCCCCGCAGTCCCCGTCGGATCCGGCGCCGCCGGTCGCACCCCAGACGCGGACACCCCCGCCCGGATCCAGCGCGGCCGGAGATCCCGTGGCCATCATCACGGCGATCGAGTCGCTGGCAGGACTGCATCAGCGCGGCATCCTCTCCGATGAGGAATTCGCTTCGAAGAAGGCAGAACTGCTCGGCCGCCTCTGAGTCGCCGCCGTGTTGTCCGATCCGCGTTTTTCGGGCACAACGGACGTTCGGCGTCATACGTTAACGGTGACAACCGAACATGACGAAGGGCCTCACAGATGCGCATCGCGATGGCGTGCGACCATGCCGGCCGCGCCCTCAAGGAAGAGATCAAAGCCCTGCTCGAGGCCGACGGGCACGAGGTCCTCGACTTCGGGACGGACACCGATGAACCGGCCGACCTGCCCGACCACGTGCTGCCCGCCACAATCGCAGTCGCCCGGGGCGAGGCGGAGCGCGGGATCTTCGTCGACGGTGTGGGCTACGGCAGCGCGATGATCGCGAACAAGGTCGCGGGCGTGTTCGCCGCCGTGTGCCAGGACCCGTTCTGCGCCGGGCTCGCGCGCTCGCATTCGGACACCAACGTTCTCTGCATCGGCGGCAAGATCATCGGATCGGCGCTCGCGCTCGAGATCGTGCGTGTGTGGCTGTCCACGGACTGGCTGGGGGCGACCGAGGGTGGCGAGAAGTACGCGCGCCGGGTCCAGAAGGTCAAGGACATCGACGCCCATCACCTCGTGCCGCTGGACTGAACGCTGGCCACGCGGTCGGACTTGTCGGGGTCTCCGTCGCTACGTCTGGTGTTCAAGCGCCGCGTCTGTACCGGGACCGACCCATCTCGACCGCAGCGCCGAGCTCACGAAAGCCGCTGTGCCAGAAGAGGATCAGAACAGCTTACGAAGGCTCGGCCGCTCGCGTGAACCGCTCGATGACCTCGATTGCGGTCGGGTCGACGAGAACGGTGTAGTGGTCGGCGTCGAGGTCGACCACCGTCGCGTCGGGGATCTCGGCCGCGAAGCGCTCGGCGTCGCGTGCCGACACCACCAGACCCCCACCCGGCGCCATCGGTCGAGTTGCCCGTACCAACAGAATCGGGCGATCTATTCGCGGCCACAGGTCGTAGAGGTCATGCTTGGCCGCATCAGCGCTGTCCTCGCTGACCGCAGCCAAGTCGGTCCGAATCCGGACAGTCGAGTCTTCAGCAGGCTCTAGTTCCCACTCGATGTAGTTGTCCCAGAACTCATTCCACGGGGCGATGGTGCCTGAGTTCCGCACGTACGCCAATGCAGCCTCAGCCGAAGGATAGGTGCGGCCCAGCCGGCTGACGGACTTCGCAATCGGTAGCAGCGCGGTGGGTTCAGGAGCCCCGAGCGCGTCGATGAGGACGAGCCGGCGGCAGCGTTCCCGATGCTGTGCGGCGAGCGTCATGCCGATGAACCCGCCCATCGAATGCCCGATCAAGTCGAACGAATCGGCCCCAAAAAAATCGGCGATGTCCAGCAGATCGCGAACATGGCTGTCCCAGCCGTAGGTCCCGGGGGGCGTTACCTCACTGTGGCCACGACCACGCAGATCCATCGTGGCGATGTGATGTCCGCGCAGCCGCCAGCGCGGGCACGAGTCGATCAAAGGATCGGCAATTGGCCGACAGGCCGTGCACGCACAGAATGAGGCGCCCGAGCGGATCGCCGTGGGATTCCACGTGGACGACACCGGACGCCAACGGGATCCGTGTGACGGTGGTCAATCGCTGATCCACGTGACGG
Source organism: uncultured Actinomycetota bacterium (assembly GCA_963779655.1). Lineage (GTDB taxonomy): Bacteria > Actinomycetota > Actinomycetes > Mycobacteriales > Mycobacteriaceae > Mycobacterium. The sequence continues at coordinate 100,430 of CAVZZD010000024.1, forward strand.
GACGGGCTAGACGGTCGATGGGAGTTCATCCTCATACATGACGACGCCCATCCCGTTGATCCACTCGTAGATCGGCTCATAGGACAGCGTGGTTCCGGGGTGTCCATGCATCGCGCCGGCCACCGCGACCCATGCGCGAACCTCGCCGGTGCCGTTACCCGCCTGCATCAGTTCGTCATTGGGCATGTCGAGCAGTTCAGCCAAGTCCGTCTTCTCGAGTTGTCCGACGAACCACCGGTCGAACTCCTCGTCGATGTCGCCGACGCGCGGCTCACCGATGAAATGCGACAGTCCACCCGCGGCGCACAACGCGACCCGCTGCAGGTTCGGATAACTTCGGATGGCGTCGCCGAGGGCCCTGCCGAAGTCGTAGCACTGCCGGAGCGTCATCAAAGGCGTTGTGGTGCAGTTCAACACGATCGGGACCATCGGAAGTCGCATCATCGGGTCAAGTTCGTAGTACACCGTCATGAAGCCGTGGTCGGCCTTCATCTTGTAGGACAGCGCGGGCTGGAAGCCGGCGCTCACCGTCTGTTCCATGATGTGGGTCGCCAGCCCTGGCTCGCCGGGCACAATCACCTTCGGAATCTTCAGCCACTTTTCCAGGGGCCCTTGATGGCCTTCGCCGAGTCCGATGGCGATCTGGGGCAGGTTGTCGAGGAAGAAGTTGGTGAAGTGTTCCCCGGAGATCATCACGACGGCCTCGACCTCGGAGTTCGTCGCGCGATCCCGAACTTGCCGCAGCGCGCCGAAGAAGCTGTCGGCCTGCTCGCGGGGGGCCGACTCACGGTCGGCGGCCATCATGGGTGCATGGGACGCCGAGTAGGCCATCACGATTTGTGCCATCGCGCCTTCCCTTCGTGTTCTGTCTTGACGGTTTCGAGCAGCGGCCGGTAGTCGGCACGCTTATAGCCCATTGCGCGGCAATAACCGTTGACGATCACCGGATGGGTGCCGGCCGCGTAAATGCCGGCGATGTCGCCCTTCACCAAGGTCTCGCGCTCTGCGTCGGTCAAGTCGAAGCCCTCGACCGAGAGGTCCGGACGTGGCGTGCCCTCGGTCGCGTTCTCCATGGATCGCAAATAGTCGAAGAGGCACCTCTGCAGTTCATAAAGGCTCATACCCAGGACCTCCAACGACGTTGACGGATTAAATCAAAGCTTGCATTACGTGCCATCCGTGACGACAGCCCTTGCCCGGGCTTTCCGCTCGGTGAAATGCGTCAGTCCGACGAGAATCGTGCGGTGACCGATCCGATTCCGGCGAAGTCGGCCCGGAACGAGTCGCCAGGTTGCACGTCGACCATTTTGTGAACAGCACCCGGCAGCACGATGTCCCCGGCGCGCAGGCCGGCGCCGAATGTCGCCAGTTTGTTGGCCAGCCAGGCGACGCATCGGGCGGGGTTACCCAGCGCCGCCGCTCCGGCCCCGGTGTCGATGACTTCACCATTGCGGCTGACGACGACACCGATCAGCGGCAGGTCCAATTCCGTCACCGGGCGCAGGTTTCCGCCCATGACGAACAGCCCTGAAGAGGCGTTGTCGGCCACGGTGTCCACCAGCTTGATCTTCCAATCGGCGACGCGGCTGTCCACCACTTCGATGGAGGGCAGCACCCCGGCGATGGCGGCCAGCGCCTTAGCGGTGGTGACGCCCGGCCCGACGAGATCCGTTTGCATCAGGAACGCCATCTCGGCCTCGACGCGCGGTTGCACCAGCGACGACAGCGCGATCAGGTCCCCGTCTTCGACCACCATGTCGTCGAGCAGCACCCCGTAGTCGGGCTCGTCCACCCCGAGCAGTTGCTGCATGGGTTTGGAGGTCAGCCCCACCTTGCGCCCGATCACATGGGCGCCCGCCTTGATGCGTCGCTCGATGTTGTGGGACTGAATCGCGTACGCGTCCTCGATGACCAGGTCTGGGTATCGGGCAGTCAGCGGCTGGATCGGCGCCGCCTTGCGGTCCGCCATCCAGAGCTCATCGGCGAGTTCCTCGATCGTGGAGTCAGATATCACCCCATGAGCATTGTGGGTCGCCATGGACCCCACAACAGAGCTTCCATTGAGCGAAATCGATTGGGCCTGACTGCCCGGCTCGCGCTCCTAGGTGCGGATGTAGGTTCCCGGTGCGTCGCACACCGGTGGGTGCGCATCGCTGCCCATCGGCGGCGGGTCGACGAGGTCGCCCGCGTTCGCCGCCGACCATGCCGCCCAGTCTTCCCACCAGGAACCCTGACTGCGGGTTGCGCAGCGCCGCCACTCGTCAGGGTCGGCAGGTATGTTGTCGGACGTCAGGTACCAGTTCTTCGGACCGGGCGGGTTGACAATCCCGGCGATGTGGCCGCCGCTGCTCAGCACGAATCGCGCCGGGCCCCCGACCAATTGCGTCGTCGCGTAGCCCGACCGCCACGGCACGATGTGGTCGTTCTCAGCGCTGACGACGTAGACGTTGTGCTTGATATCGCCCAGTGCGATGCGACGTCCCGCCAGTTCGAGATCACCGCTGATGACACTGTTCTCCACGTAGAACTTCCGGAGGTAGAAGCCGTGCATCGCCGCCGGCATCCGGGTGCTGTCGGCGTTCCAGGCCAGGATGTCGAAAGCCGGCGGACTCTGTCCGAGCAACCAGTTCGAGACCACGTAGTTGAAGATCAGATCGTTGGCCCGCAGCATGTCGAAGGTGCCCGCCATCGAGACGCCGTCGAGGTAGCCGGTCTCAGACATCTTCTGCTCCAAGCGTTCTACCGCTTTGGCGTCGGTGAAGAGCTTCAGCTCGCCGGGATCGGAATAGTCGAGCATCGTATTGAGCAGGGTCAGGTTGCCCACCCGTTCGTCGCCGGACGCCACGAGATAGGCCGCGGCGATCGCGGTGAGCGCTCCGCCCAGGCACAAGCCCACGATGTCGACCGTGTCGGCACCGGTGATTTCGGTGATGACATCCAGCGCCTCCGTCGGCCCGTTGAGCAGATAGTCGTCCAATTTCACGCCCGACATCTCTGCCGTGGCGTTCTTATAGCTGATGGCGAAAACGGTCCGGTTGTGCTGCACAGCCCATTCGATGAAACTGCGCTTCGGGGCCAGATCCATGACGTAGTACTTGTTGATCCACGGCGGGCTGCACAGCAGGGGTGCGGCGTGCACCTGCGGGGTCTGCGGTTCGTACTGGATCAACTCGATCAGGTCGTTGCGGTACACGACCTTGCCCGGCGTCGCCGCCGTGTTCTCACCGAAGACGAACGGCGAGGTGTCGACCTGTCGCGGCCGGCCACCGTTGTTGCGCACGTCGTCGACGAAATTGCGGGCGCCTTTCAGCAGACTGCGTCCACCGGTTTCGAAGGCACGTTTGAGCGCTGCCGGATTGGTCGCCAGGAAGTTGGTGGGCGCGAACGCGTCGAGCAGGAGGCCGGTGAGCATCCGCGCCTTTTTGGCCGTTGCCTGCTCAGCGCCCGGTGGGTCGATGAGCTCCAGCACCGACCGGCTGGCCGCGGCGTGCGCAAGCCGCAGCGCCACGAAGAACGGGTTGCCGTTCCAGGCCGGGTCACTGAACCGACGGTCCTTCGGGTCCAGTCCGGGCGGCACCGTGTCGGCGTCGCCGAGCCAGTGGGTCAGCGTTTTGGGCGGCACCTGCGCCAGCGCGACCGCCAGGTTCAGCCCCACATTGAACACGTGCGCCGGGTCGCCTACCGCTTGGCGGATGACGCTCACCAGCGCGTCTCCCAGTTGCGCGACGTCGTCGGGATTGGACAGCGCAGTTGATTCGGGAGCCAGCACATCGGCGGCGCGCAGGGCTACGTCCCAAGGCGACTCGGTCATTGGCCCATCATGGGCGTTGAGCCTCGCGAGCGGTGGAACATTCCACTGCTCGGAAAGCTCCAGGGGTGAGCACCAAGGGAATTCCGTCCAGGTAGCAGGAGACCACTTCGCCGGTCCCCACGGCCAGCGCCGTCCCGACCAGCGGGATTGCAGTCACAGCACGGGCCACAACCATCCCCGGCCGCCCTACGATCGACGAGACGGTTACGGGCATCGGCAGGCAGGGTGGGCGTTGAGCTACCACACGGTCATATCGGCTGACGGGACGCGTCTGCGGTCGTGGAGCAATGAAGGCGACGGCGTTCCGGTGTTGATCTGCAACGGTCTGGGCACGCCGCCCGAGGCGTGGCCGTCCATCAACGCGCGAACCGAGAGCTACCGGGTCTTCACCTGGGACCAGCGTGGTCTCGGCGGCTCGGAGCGCCCCACGGACGAGTCACGAATCACCATCGCCGATCACACCGACGACTGCCTGGCGGTGATGGACCATTACGGCGTCGACCGGGCGGTGGTCATCGGCTGGTCGGTCGGGGTCAACATCGCATTCGAGGCGGCCGTGCGCGACCCGAAGCGGATCGCCGGACTGCTCGCCGTCGCCGGGGTTCCAGGTGGGACCTTCGAAGCACTGCTGCACCCCCTGCCACGCATGCTCCGCCCCCGCGCCGGCAAGGTGGGTTCACACCTGATGCGGTACCTCGGTCCGGTCCTCAACCGCCTCGGCAACGGATTGCCGGGTTCACCCGATGGCGGGTTCGACCCACGCGGCCTGAGCACCCTCGGTCTCGACCTCGTCCACGCGGACACCCTGGTGCGGGTGCTGAAAACTTTCGCCGACCACGACTGGCCCTGGTATTCGCGCCTGGCCCGCGCCGTCGGCGACCATCCCGCCATGGACCTCGGCGAGATCGACATGCCCGTCACCTATCTGGCCGGCACGTGGGACTCGATCACCTCAGCCGAATCAATGCGGACCGCCAGTGCGCAGACGGAACACAGTCAGTACGTCGAACTACCGGCCACTCACTTTGTGCCGCTTCAATTTCCGGATCGCATGTTGGCCGAGCTGGACAGCCTGGTCGACCGCTGCGAACTCTGACGAGGGCCGAATCCGCTCCCGCGCCGTCCATTCCGATCAGCGGGAACACCCGTCATCTGCGGCAGCAGCAATACACGATGGACCCCGTGGACGACTCGTTGTCGCCCTTTAGGAGGATTCGATGATGGTGCGGAAGTCGATCAGCATCGCCGCGTCAGGCCCCACGATCGAGGCGTCGGTGCACGAGGCCCTCGACCGGGCGAGCACCACGCTCGAGGGGATCACCCGCTTCGAGGTGACCAAGATCGGCGGCGAGCTCACCGATGCAGGACCGGTTTTCGACGTCGAACTGACCGTGTGGTTCACGCTCCTCGAACGGATGCATGAGTGACCGTCTCGCACGAACACCGGAGCCAGATACAACCCGACGGTATCGGGCTGGCCACCATGCCGATCGGTATCAACCACATCGAGAGCGTCAACGTCTACCTCGTCGAAGACGGCGACTCGGTGACGCTGGTGGACTGCGGCATGTGGCACCCGGGCGAGCCCGACGACGGCTTGGCCACACTGCGTCATGCACTCAACACGCGGGGCTATGTGCTCGAGGACGTGTCGCGGATCTTCATCACCCACGCCCACATCGACCACTACGGCATGGCCGGACGGCTGATGGAACTCACCGGTGCCGAGCTGCTCATGCATGCCATGACAGACCTGGACTGCGAAAAGTACCGGCATCCCGACACCGCACAGGCGCGAAAGCGCGATACCTACAGTGACCACGGCGTGCCCCAGGCCGATCTACCCGAATTCGCCGACACCCTCGCCGCGTGGATGCCGTACCTGCACTCCGTCGTAGAGGCCTCCACCCGCCTGCAGGGCGGAGAATTCATCACCATCGGCGCGCGACAGTGGGAAGTCCTGCACACTCCCGGCCATTCGCTCGGCCACATCTGCTTGTGGTCGCAGGCCGACGGGCTCCTCTTCTCCGGTGATCACCTCTTGCCCGCTGTCACACCACCGGTGACGTTCGAGCGGGGATTCGACCGGGATCCCCTGCGCAGCTACCTCGCCTCCCTCAAGCTGGTCGCCGAACGCGACCCGACGCTGGTGATGCCCGGGCACGGCCGGGCATTCGCCGACGGTCGGCGCCGTGTCGACGCGATCACACGGAACAAGCAACGCCGGCTCGACGCCATCCACGCCATGATCCGCAACCGCCCCTGCTCGGTCCTCGAGATCGCGGAAGCACAGGTCGAAAAGGCGTTCCTTCGGTTTCAACGCAACCTGGCAATGGCCGAAACGCTGGCGCATCTCGCCTACCTGCGGTGGCAGGGGCTGATCGAGCGGCGAACGCGCAGTGACGGCGTCTACGAGTGGTATTCGACCGATAACGGCCCCGAGTAGGTCTTTGGGCTCGCGAGCGTGCAGCCATGTGCACCTGCCCGCCCTGCAACGCACATAGCTGCACCCTCGTCGCCGGGTCGCCTGGGATCAGGGGTCTTCAGATACTGTCTGCGCTGCCGCGCTCCCAGGTCACCACCAGCTCGCGTCGCGCACCGAACCGTTCCAGGTGGCGGGCCAACACATCCTCGACATGGGCGAGCGAATCCTCGTCCGCCGCTTCGGCTTCGAGCACGAGTTGGCCGGCTTCCGGCCGGACGGTACCGGTGCCGTAGGCGAACACCAGCTGTCCGCCCTCGGACTCACCGCTGATGGCCTCGACGGTGTTCTTGCGGCCGAGATGGGCGAGGAGTTGCTTTGCGTAGCGCTCGGGGGCGTCAGTGACAACCACCGCAATTGATTCCAGCACGGCACCTCCTTCCCGACGTGTCAGACGCCGGCCACTTCGATGGACCCCAGGCCGGCGAACTCGAAGGTGACACTGCCGCCGGCCACGACCGGCACCGGAGCAGTCACCCCGCCGGAGAACACCAGCTGCCCGGCTTTCAGCCCCTCGCCCTCAGCGGCAAGCTGGTTGGCCAGCCACGCCACCGACGCGGCGGGGTGGCCCATCACCGCAGCACTGGCCGCGGTCATCACGACCTCACCGTCGACCCGCACGACGCAACCGATCAGACGCAGATCCTCCACCTCGTCGGGCTTACGGGTGACGGGCCCCAGGTAGAAGCCCCCCGCACTGGCGTTGTCGGCCACCACGTCGGTCAGAGTGAATTTGAAGCCTTCGTAGCGCGAATCGAGGATGTCCACCGCTCCGAAGATGACATCAGTGGCGGCCAGCACCGAAATCACCGTGGCCGGCGGCTCGATGTCGCGGGCGAGCAGGAAGGCGATCTCGGACTCCACCCGCGGGTGGATGAAGCGATCCAGCCGCACCGGTTCACCGTGACCGCAGATCATGCCGCTGGTCACCCGGCCGTACAGCGGGGCGTCCACGCCCATCGCCTGCTGCTTGTTCCGGCTGGTCAACCCGAGCTTGTAGCCGACCAGAGATTCCCCTGCGTCGAGCTTGGACTGCACAAAGGCCCGTTGGGCCCGGTAAGCGGTGTCCAGGTCGAAATCAGGATCGTTGGTGCTGAACTGGCCGATCGCCTTGTGCTCGCGCTCGGCGACGATCAACTGTCCTGCGATGTCCTGAGGATTGCTCACCCGCATGCCTTCCGCACCGCCCACCACATGTGGGCCGCATCCTCGAAGGGTCGGCGCACCGGGCGGGTTCCGCAAGGCCAGAAGCGCCGCATTCCGTTCAGCGGGACATGAGTTACGAAGGAGACAGGGCCTGACCGAACACCGGCTGAGGATGAAATCCTTTCAGCGAGAACAATTTTCGCGTCGGCGCGGTGGTCTAGTTCAGCTGGAACCGGCGGGGCCGGGCGGAGGGCAGCGCCAGAATGGCTTCCAGAACCTCGACCGGCGGCTGCACACGCTCCTGCTCGCGCTCGAACTCAGGCAGTTCCGCCAGCTGGGCGTCCCAGCTGGTCAAGACATCCTTGGCAACGGCGCCGTGGAAGCGGTGCAGCGACACCGTGAACCACAGGTAGAGCGCCCCGCCCAGGCTTGCGACCACAGCAATCGACGCCAATGCGGCTAGGACGTTAATCATCAGGACCTTCCGGATCGACCAGCAAACTCCATACAGCTAACCATCACCAACCAGTAGGTGCCCAGCTTTATTGCAGTCGTATCCACCACACTGGGTGCCGGACTGTGCGCCACGTCATGTCGACTAGGCAATATCCGGAGCAGTTCGCGGGCGGTGGCCGGGTCGCCGTCAGCGGAACGGCGCATCAAACGCGCGAGCCGGCAAACTCAGGTTCATCGGGCAAGGACTCCGGCCGAGCGCAACACGCTGGTGGCGGCGTCCGCCGCGCGGCGAGCGGCTTCGGCGACGGGAAGTCTGCGGAACTCCGGCGTATTGGACTCGACGCAGTACGGGCCGGTGAAGCCTGCGCGGCGCGCGGCGTGAATGAGCCCGACGACGTCCAGTTCGCCTTCGCCGGGGAGTTGGCGTTCCGCGCGAGCGTGTTGCTGGAAGTTGTCGTGTACCAGTGGGCCGTCGTTGAGTTGGAAGCCGGTGATGCCGGCACAGGGTAGGTCGACCAGTTGGTCGGGGTGGCCGCCGCCGTTGTAGAAATGCCACACATCGATCAGCAGGCCTGCGTTCGGTGCTTCGGCGCGGCGGAGCAGGTCGATCGCGATCCCGGTGTTCGTGAGCGCCGACCAGGGGAACGATTCGAGGGCGACGAGCAGCCCCCGCTCGGCGAGCCGATCGGCGTTGGCGCGCAACGCCTTCGCTGCGCCGTTCAGCGCGTCCTCGGTGTTCAGCGACGTGTCGCCGGTGAATTCGCCGGCGCTGACCTGGCGACCCCCGAGCGCGTCGGCCACCGCTTCGATCTCGGCGAGAGCGGGTGAGATCCCCCCATTGCGGCCGTTGCTCAAGGCCCATCCGGCGAGGAATTCGATCTCAACCAGGGTGAGTCCGTTGTTCTTCAGTACGGCCTGCATTTCGGTGACGTCCACGCCGGCGGCGATCGTGCGGGGCAGGTCGTCGACGTGCAGGCCGATCCCGGTGAATCCGGCCGCCGCGGCTGCTTCGCACCGCTCGATGAAAGAGTTCCGGGGCGGTTCGGCGAAACCCGCGCCCGACAGCGTGAAGAAGCTCGCGACCAGGCCCGGGTCGCCGATCATCGCAGCGGATGTCACGACTGCCTCTCTCTGGGCGAGGCCGCACCACCGACGGGTCCCGTCGATTCCCGCACGACCAGTTTGGCGGGAATCACGATCGGGGTTTCCGGCCGTATGACGATCCGACCCAGCACGAGGTCGACGAGCGTTCGGCCGGCGTGCTCGGCGTCCGTCTGGACGGTCGTCAAAGATGGCTGGCAGAAGTCGGCCCCGAAGATGTCGTCATGGCCCACCACGCTGATCGCGCCAGGGACGTCCACACTGCGCCGGCGCAACCGCTGCAGGGTCCCTATCGCCAGCAGGTCGTTGAAGGCGACCAGAGCGGTCGCACCGCTTCCCAGTCCCACATCAGCGGCCGCGGTGCCCTGGTCGACCGTCGGCATGAACGGGCCGAGGCGGACGATGTCCACTCCGAGCCGTGCCGCGTTCTCGGATAGGCCAGTCCAGCGTTCGTTGTCGGTCCACAACGCCGGCGGCCCGGACAAGTAGGCAAGCGAGCGATGGCCCAGCGCCACCAGATGCTCGATGATCTGCCGGCTGCCGTCGCGCGAATCCGTGAGAACGCTTGGGAACCCGGTTACCTCGCGGTTGAAGAGCACGACTTCGGTCCGAGCTCCCGCCGAACGCAGCTCCACCTCCGGCAGGAGGCTGGAGGCCAAGATGATTCCGTCGACGCCTCGGTCGCTCAATCGCTCGATATGAGCCAGCTCCACCTCGGGTCCGTCGGCGATGTCGCCGACGATCAACGACGTGCCGGCGGCGCGGGCCTGGGACTCCACCCCGCGGATCAGTGCGGCGTTGTACGGATTTGCGATGCCACTCACCATCAGCGCCAGTAGCGAGTCGCGCACCGGTGCCCGGCCCGCGGTGTATCCGAGCCGCTTCGCGACTTCCTGGACCCGCTCGCGCGTCTGCCGGCTGACCCGATCCGGATTCGACAGCGCACGTGACACGGTGGAAACGGCGACGCCCGCTTCCCGGGCCACATCCTGCAGCGTCACCGTCGGTCGACTGCCGCCGACGTTCATTGCTGTTCCCCTGACTGTCGCGTTCACGTCCAAGTTGCCACAGTACGACAACTATGGCAAAATTTTGCCATAGTTGCCATAACCCGCCGTACCGAGACCCTGGAGAGCGAGCGTCACCGTGACTTCGAGCCCCGCCGCAGTGCCGGCGCGGACCAGCACGGCCTGGCTGATCTGGACCGTTGGCGTACTCGCCTACATCCTGACGGTCATGCAGCGCACCACCCTGGCCGCTGCCGGCCTCGACGCGGCCGATCGCTTCGGACTCAGCCCCGGCACCCTGGCCGCCTTCGTGTTCATCCAGGTGGGCGTGTTCTCCGTGGCGCAGATCCCGGCCGGACTCCTGGTGGACCGTTACGGGCCGCGGGCGATGCTCGTCGCCAACGCGGTCCTGCTGGCCGGTGGGCAGATCCTGCTGGCGAATGCGACGTCCATGCCCGTCGCGGCCGCGGCCCGAGTGCTTGTCGGCACCGGCGACGCGATCGTCTTCGCCGCGACGTTGGCGCTCATCCCCCGTTGGTTTTCGGCTCGACGGGTGCCCGTGATGACTCAGCTGACCACCATCGTCGGCCAGTTGGGTCAGATTCTTTCCGCCGTCCCGTTCGTCGCGTTGCTTCGCCACTTCGGTTGGTCGACCGCGTTCACCAGCGTCGGCGCGGCCAGCGCACTGATGGGAGTGCTGGCATTCGCGGTGGTGCGCAATGGCCCACCGGGGACCTGGGCGCCGACTCCGATGGCGTCGGTCCGCGACGTCGGCGAGGCGCTCAAACAGGTGTGGGCGCGGCCGGGGACACGGCTGGGATTCTTCGGCCACATGGCCACGCAATTTCCCATGATGGTGTTTTCACTGCTGTGGGGTCTGCCCTATCTCGTTTCCGGGCAACACCTCTCGGAGTCGACCGCCAGCGTCCTCATCATGGCGTTCGTTCTGAGCACGGTCGCCATCGGACCTGTGATCGGCGTGCTGACCGCCCGCCACCCGCTGCATCGCTCCTGGTTGATCCTCGGCATCGTGGCGGCCGACATCGCAATCTGGACGCTCATCCTGGCGCTGCCCGGAACTGCCCCGCTGTGGCTGCTTGTCGTACTCGTCGTCATTCTGGCCGCGGGCGGCCCCGGTTCGGTGGTGGGCCTCGACATCGCCCGGACTTCCAACCCCCGACTGAACATCGGTGTGGCACAGTCCATCGCTAACCTGGGCGGGTTCCTGGCCACCCTGTTCGTGCTGGCGGCCATGGGCGCGGTGATGACAGTCGCGGGTGGATTCACACCCGAGGCGTTCCGGGTGGCGTGGCTGGTCATGTACCCGGTGTGGGCGTTGGCCATCGTCGGCGTCGTCATCACCCGACGCAAGGCTCGCAAACTCGACGCCGAGGTCGGCATCGTGCCAAGGCCGCTGCGGCAGGTACTGGCCGAAGCCGCGCACCGGTAGCGCCCCAGCGCGGCGCAATGGGGCCTAAGTGGCCGCCCGCGTCAACTCGTGGAGACCGTTGATCGCCAACGAATAACCGAGCACCCCGAATCCGACGATGATCCCGCGCGCGAGCGGCGAGATCACCGAATGATGCCGAAACTCCTCCCGCGCATGGACATTGGAGATGTGCAGTTCGATCACGGGCAGCGTCGCTGCCTCGATCGCGTCGCGAATCGCATACGAGTAGTGGGTGTGCGCACCGGGGTTGTACACCGCGCCGATCGAGTTGCCGGCCTTGACGTTTGCACCCGTCTCGTGGATCCAGTCCACGAGTTGGCCCTCGTAGTTGGATTGCAGGAACACCAAATCCAGACCGAGCTTTTCGGCATCCCGTTGACACATCTTCTCGACATCGGCGAGCGTTGTCGAACCATAGACCTCCGGCTTGCGGGTGCCGAGCAGATTCAGGTTCGGACCGTTCATCACGGTGACGGACGTCATGGCAGCTCCTGTCGGCATCGGCGACTACTGGTACCGCAGCGGCCTACTTCGACACAAGTGCCTTTGCCTCGGTCCGCAGGCGCTCGTACTCGTCCTTCGGAACGGGGACGGCGTCCTTCTTGCCGAGATCGTTCATGTGGATCCTGGATGTCTCGCGCGGATGAAGTACGCCGCGAGTTGCGGCGATGACCGCGAACACGAGCGTGACGGTGCCGACGACCATGATCACCCGTGCTTCACCGGCGTCGGCCGCCGCCCGGCAGGTATCGCCCGACGGCAGGACTTGTCCGGCATGAACTTCTTGCTCCTCCACGCACGCGCCGGGCGTGGGCGGGCGCGAGCACCGGGTAGATCGCGGGCAGGAAGGCGGTGATCAGGGTGCCGATGTTCTGCGACACGGCGAACGCCGAGACCCGCGTCTTGGTCGGGAACTGTTCCGGATAGAAGGACGGGAAGACGGCGTTGTAGCCCTGGTAGACGATGCCCCACATGAGGATGGCGAGCATGAATGCCATCGGCAGGTTGCCCGTGGCTGACCGAAATACAGGTACGGGTATCCGAGGATTCCCGCGCCGAGACAGCCGACGATGATGACCGGGCGTCGGCCGATCCGATCGGAGAGATCGCCCACGAACGGGATGAGGATGCACCGCGACGATGTTGCCGGCCACCGTGATCCAGAGGTAGTCGGCCGCTGTGCAGCCCGACTCCGTAGGCCGCGTTGGTCGCAAAGGTCGCTCCGAAGACGGTCACCGTGGTCGGGACGACGTTCATCAGCGCCATGCAGATCACCCGGAGCATGTCGCTGCCGTTCTCCTTGACCGCCATGCACGATCGGCGCCTGGGGCACCTCGCCGTGGACTTCCTCCTCCTTGAACGCCGGCGTCTCGTCGACCCGTCGACGGATGATGATATCCCGCAAGAACCACGACCGCGCTGAGCAGGAACGGGATTCGCCAGCCCCAGCTTTGGAAGGCCTCGTCCGGCAGTATCGCGGCCAACGGCAGGAAGACCGCCGCGGCGAGGATCTGTCCGGCTTGAACGCCTTGCAGGGTGAAGCTGGCTGAAGTAGCCGCGCCTACCGAACGGTGCGTGCTCCATGACCATCGAGCCGGCCCCGGCGAGTTCGCCGCCGACCGCAAAGCCCTGGATCAACCGCAGGGCGACGAGCAGGACCGGCGCCCAGATCCCGATCGCCGCATACGACGGAAGCAGCCCGACACAGAACGTGGAGAGGCCGATCAGCATCATGCAGAGGACGAGGACGGTCTTTCGGCCGTGCTTGTCGCCCCAATGCCCGAGAACGAACGCACCGAGTGGCCGCGCGACGTAGCCGACGCCGAACGTGGCCAACGCGATGACGATGTTCGACCTTCGGGTTGTCCTGCGGGAAGAAGAGAGTCGGGAACACCAGCGCCGCGGCCTGCGCGTAGATGAAGAAGTCGTAGTACTCGAGCGCACTGCCGATCCAGCCGCTCGCGGCGGCCTTCTTCGGCGTCTTGGCGAACTCCGTGGGTTCGTGCGAACCCGCCGGCTCAACGACCTGATCTGGCATTACTGATCTCCTCGTCGCGTACCCAGCGCTCCGACGGCGGCTGTACTGGTAGTTGACCCGCGCAAGCCTGCGTGGTCAACGACACAGGGAGCCATTTCCGCTGAGCGGCACAGACGCGCGCCGTCGACCCGTCGCGGCTTCTACGACGGATTCGTCCCGCCGTTGACGTCCCGAATCCGCGCGGTCACCTCGACCATGAACCGCGGGCTTTCCTCCGGCCTTCCGAACGCCGCGACCTCTACCGCCGACCGCGCGGGGCGATGATCACCAAAGATCCGCTTCCACACCTCGTTGAAGGCTGGGCGATCACGCTGCAGATGCGTGGTGAAGATGCCGACGCGGACCACGTCGCTGAGCTCGCCGCCCGCGGCGGACAAGATGGCGTTCAGGTTGGCGAAGAGTTGCTCGGCTTCCGCCTCAGCGGTGTCAGGGAGTTGCCCCGTCTGCGGATCGGTTCCGAAGAGTGCGGATACGAAGACCCAGCCATCCACCTCGACCGCCTGTGGGACCGGCCCTTTATGCGCCGGCGCTCCGTCGGTTTCGATCGTTCGCATGTCGGATTCCTCCTCGACTCAGCGCGTCTGCGGCGCACACGACTGAAACGCTCGCACGCATCCTTGCCGGTGTGAGGCGTCGTCCCGCCGAGCGGGAATGTCCACATCGTTCCGGCGAGTGGAAAGACGTGGCTCGCAACTTCTGCTGTGGCTTCAGACGAGCGACTCTGGTCATGTTGTCCAGTGCCAATGGAGGTCGCAGTGAGCCCTTACGGAGCGCCCAAGTGATAAGTGGCCGAACGACGCTGATCGCACACCTCGGTTATCCGACCAAGGCTTTCAAGGCGCCGATGATCTACAACCCGTATTTCGAGAAGGCCGGCATCGACGCGGTGGTCATGCCGATGGGGATCATGGCGGCGGACTATCCCGACCTTTCTTCGGGAGTTGTTCAACGTCACCAACATCCGCGGCGCGCTGGTGACGATGCCGCACAAGAAGACCACCATCGAGCTTGCCGACGAAGTGAGTCCGACGGCACGAATCGCCGGTGCGGCCAATGCCCTGCTGAAACGGGAGGACGGCACGCTGCTCGCCGACATGTTCGACGGCGAAGGGTTCGTCCGGGGCGTACGCCGCAAGGGACACAACCTGACCAACGCAAGTGCCCTGGTCATCGGTTCCGGTGGCGTCGGGTCAGCCATCGCGGCGTCGCTGGCTGCCGCAGGGGTGTCGCGAATGGGCCTGGACGACGCCGTCGACGAGGCCGCCGAATCGCTTGCCAGCCGGTTGGTGATGCACTACCCCGAACTGTCGGTCAGCACCGGGTCGGCCGATCCCACCGGCTACGACATCGTCGTGAACGCGACGCCCCTCGGTATGAACGAAGGTGACCCCCTGCCGATCGACATGAGTCTGGTCGCACCGACCACCTTCGTCGGCGAGGTCGTGATGAAGTCGGAAGTGACCCCCTTCCTGAGGGCGGCGCGGGAACGCGGCTGTGAGACTCAGGTCGGGACCGACATGCTGTTCGAGCAGATCCCGGCGTATCTGGAGTTCTTCGGGTTCGGTACGACGACTCCCGATGAGCTGCGCAGCGTCGCGCAACTCCAGTACTGACGGTCAATACGAAGCCGTGCAGAGTTCGCGGGTATTCTTCGAGGTGGTCCAGCGGGTCGGCGCATACGCGTCGTCCGGGTCGGCAAATCGGCCATCCGCATGACGGCGCAGCGGGCAGAAAGGCGAACCGGGATTTGTCAAGCCGTGCTTGCCTTGTGGTCGTGAACAGCGAGTCCCACTGCGCATTTGAATGATTTGGAGCAGGAATGGCGTGTCGCGTCCCGCTGACCCTCATCGGGCCGCGCGTCAACTTCGCGTTGCCGCCCGGCCCGGCGATGGCATATCGCGAAAGTGTCGCGTCCGCCGACAACCCGCCGGTGATCCTGCTTCACGGCGTCGGCATGACGGCCGACCTCAACTGGGGAGCAACGTACGCCGACCTGTGCCGGCATTTTCGCGTTGTCGCGCCCGACCTGCCGGGCCACGGTCGTGGCATCCGCCCGTGGGCGAGATTCAGCATCGAAGAGTGCGCCGACCACATCGTCGCGTTGGCCGATTCGCTGGGCATCGGCAAGTTCATCGCATGCGGGTATTCGATGGGAAGCCTGGTCGCACAACAGCTCTGGCGGAGACATCCGGACCGGATCAGTGGACTCGTCCTCGCGGCCGCATCCCGCAACTTCCTCGGATCCACCGTCGAGCGGATGGTCTCATCATTTTCACCGGCCTTGGCGGTTGCCGCCCAGGCGAATCCATTTCTGCGCATGCTCCGGGCCGACGCTTTCGGCCTCGGCTATCTGAACGACCTCGATGCCGAGGCCCGCGCGTACGTCCACGCCGAGATGAGTCACACCAGCATGACGACGGTCGCTGCCGCGGTCGCGGCCGTGGGGGAATTCACCTCGCACGAATGGATCGGCGATGTCGACGTCCCGGTGTCCGTCCTGGTGACGACAAGGGACTCCGTTGTGCCGACCAGCAGGCAGCTGAAACTCGCCGACGCGATACCGCACGCCACCGTCATCAGCGTGGACGGCGATCACAGCGTGTTCGTCACGTCCCCGAGATCGTTCGCCGAAAAGGTGCTGGAAGCCTGCCAGGCCGTGAACACCCACGCCCACACGGGCGCTCGGGTGCAGGAGTCCGAGTAGATCGCACCATTTCGTCGGGGTCGGCGCGGCGTCGTGTCAGCGGGAACGCCGAGGTGCATACAGCCAGCGTTCGAGCAGCACCGCCAACCGCGGCTGAACGATCCACGTCATCAACGCCGACACGGTGAACGAGATCAACGCCACCCTCGGCACCAGTGCAATGGGCGAAGCCATTTGCCGCAGAACCAGATTCAGCATCAGCTGGAGCACGAAGATCACGACGGAAGTGACGACGAACATCTTCCACCGGGGAGGTGCGGGTGCGGTGCGGCCGGGCACTTCGAACCACGTCTCGAGCCCGGTGATTCGCCGCTCGTGCGCGGTCGACATCACCTGCTCGCCGATGCGCCAGCAGGTCGGATCTCGTCTGCGACTGCTCCCATCGGGCCAGCTCGTCGGCCGATGCGAACCGGTACACGACATGCCACAACTCACCGACGTGCCCCGGCTGCAGCAGGCCCGCCCCGAGAAAACCGTCGAATGACGATGCGGCCCGGGTCAACTCCGACGCCCACTTCTCGAACTCGATCTCCTTGCCCGGCACAACACGGCGCGCAACGAGAACGGTGACCGCCCCGTCGGTGTCGTCGATGCTTTCGGCCTCGCTCATCCCCGGCCGCACAGCGATCAGCTGAGCTCGGCTGACCAGTCCCGCTGCTCGAGCGAATCCCTGAGGTGCAGCAAGGAACTTCGACGCAGTCGACCCGTCGAACGCACGGTGGTCGTAGACCATGCCGATGATGCCGACGGGGTGGATCGCGATGGCATCGCCGACGGCGACGGGGCGGCGCTTCACACCGTCGGTGCACAGGATCGCGACGTTCGGTTGGTTGATGATCGGCGACGAGGCGTAACTGGAGAACGGCCCGGGGTTGGTGATGGTGAACGTCGAACCCTGCATCTCCTTGTTGGGCAGTTCCTTCGCCCGTGCCGCCGCTGCCTTGGTGGCGATCTGGCTGGCGATTCCTCGGATGTTGAGGGTGTCGGCGTCCTTGACGACCGGCACCACGAGTCCTTGCTCGTCCAGATCCACTGCGACACCGAGGTTTACGTACGGATGCAGCGTCATCGTCTTGGATTCGAGGTCGATCGACGAGTTGACCGTCGGGAACTGCCGCAACGCATCGCATACCGCCCGAGAGATGAACGGCAGGTAGCTCAACGACGCACCGGTCTCCTTCTTGAATCGCGCCTTGAACTCCGTGCGCACCCGTTCGATGTTGTCGAAATCCACTTCCACCGACGTCCACACGGATGCCGCCTGCGTCTGTGACGCCTTGAGGGTGTCCGCGAGGATCAGCCGCATCCTGCTCAGCGGGATCACTTCGTCCCGCGCGTCCTTGCCCGCCTTCGAGCACCCGGGCCGCAGCTGGAGCGGGAGCCGCCGCCGGCGCGGCAGCGGGCGCGGCGGTCTTGGTCTTGGCCGCGGCGATGGCGGTACCGATGTCCTCACGCCGGATCCGCCCACCGACGCCCGTCCCCGCAACGGTCGCCACGTCGATTCCGCTCTCGGCGACGAGCCTGCGCACCAACGGTGACAACAGGCGTCCACCACCGGCGGCGGCGGGGGCCACCGATGCCGGGGCGCCCGCCGCAGCGACGGGACGCGCGCTGCCGTTGCCTGCCGGGCTGCTGCCGCTGCCGGCGCCGGGGGCGGTGGCGGGCGGCCCGTCCGTCCCGGAGCCCGCCGCCCCGATGCGCGCCAGCACGGTACCGACCGGCACGGTGTCTCCGGCATTCGACCAGGATGGCCAGGATCGTCCCGTCGTAGGGGCTCGGGATCTCCGAATCCACCTTGTCGGTGGACACGTCGAACAACACGTCGTCGAGTTCGACGGCGTCCCCGACCGCCTTGAACCAGGTGCCGATCGTGCCCTCGGTCACCGACTCGCCGAGCTTCGGCATGGTGATCTCGAAGACCTCGCCCGCCGCAGACGGCGAGAAGTCGGCACCCTCGGTCGTCGGGCCCTCCGAACCGCCCACCGACGGCGCGGAGGCATCGTTGAGCGACCGGCCACCGGCCGCGGCGACCCCGTGTGCGGCGGACGGGAGCCGGTTCTCCACCGGTGTGCCCTTACCGCCGATCCTCATGATCGCCGCGCCGACCGCGACGGTGTCGCCCTCTTGCGCCAGCACCTCCAGGACCACGCCGTCGTAGGAGCTCGGGACCTCGGTATCGACCTTGTCGGTCGACACTTCGAACAGCGGCGTCGTCGAATTCGACTTCGTCACCAACGTGCTTGAACACGCTGCCGATCACACCCTCGGTCACCGACTCCCCCAACTTGGGCAGAGTCACAACCCATGTCTCGTCGGACATTTCATCGCCTCCAGAGCTGTATCAGCCGTGCAACGACCGGCCGGAGAATGTGATCATCGTTTCGCCGATTGCCTCGGAGAGGCTCGGATGAGCGTGGATGAGGGACCCGACGTCCGACGGCAACGCATCCCAGTTGACCGCCAGGTATCCCTCGTGGAGCAGCTCACTGGCCCAGGGCCCGACCAGGTGCAGTCCCAGGATCGGGCCACCGCGGGCCGCCACGACTTTGACCAGACCCTCGGTCTCGCCGACGATCATCGCCCGACCGTTGCCCGCGAACGAATGCTTGTGCACCTCGACGTCGTGTCCCGCTTCTCGCGCCTCGGCCTCGGTCATACCCACCCAGGCGACCTCGGGATGGGTGTAGACGACCCACGGCACCTTGCCGTAGTCCACCGGAGCGGGGTTCTCGCCGAGCACCGACTGCACCGCGACGACCGCCTCGGCGTAGGCGACGTGCGCGAGCCCGGGTGTGGGCACGCAGTCACCGATCGCGTAGACGCCGGGACGGGTGGTCTGCATCGTGGCGGTGTCGACCGAGATGAACCCGCGGTCGGACACTTCCACGCCCGCCGCGTCCAACCCCATCCCCTCGGTGACCGGCCGGCGGCCGATTGCGACGAGCAGCTGGTCGACCTCGATCTTCTCCGAGCCCTTCGGAGTCTCGAACGGGACGAGGACGCCATTACTGGTCGACTCGACCGCCCCCACTCGGGCTTCCGCATGAATGCTCGTGCCGCGCCTCGCAAGTGCTTTCGCAAGGACGTCGGCGGTGTCGCGGTCCGGGCCGATCGGCAGCACGCCGTGCGGAAGCGCCTCCAAAAGCGTTGTCTGAACGCCGAAGTCGGTGTAGACCGACGCGAACTCGGCGCCGATCACCCCGCCGCCGATCACCGCGACCCGCTCCGGCAGCGCCTCGGCGGTGCTGTTCGTCGCCTGATCGGACGTCACGATGCGTACGCCGTCGACCTCGAGGCCCGGCAGCGGCCGCGGCTCGGATCCCGAGCAGATGATCACCGCCTTGGCGCTCATGGTCTGGCCGTCGACCGCAACCGCACCGTCCGGCGTCAACGTGCCGAACCCGTGCGTCACAGTGACCTTGCGGCGCTTGAGCAGACCTGACAAACCCTTGCTCAGGTTGGTGACGATGCCGCTCTTGCGGTTGTTGACCGCCTGCCAATCCGCCGTCGGCTTGACTCCCGCACCGAGATTGATTCCGAAGTCGTGCGCATGGTGCACGGTTCGGAATACCTCCGCGGCCTGCAGCAATGCCTTCGCCGGGATGCAGCCGCGATGCAGACAGGTGCCGCCGACCGTCAGCTTTTCGACCAGCGCCACCTTCTGTCCCGCGGAGGCGGCGTAAAGGGCTGCCGCGTAACCGCCGGGTCCGCCGCCCACGACGATGATGTCGAAATCGGTCACGCTCTCGCCACCTCTCTGTAGCGTCTCCGCGATTTCGGCAGGCTGCGGGACCACCGCATCCTCAAGGGGAGGGCTGGTCGGAGTCGGCGTGTTCTTCGCCGCGATTCGCACCACCGGCCAGTCCAGATGCCAGAAGCATCTCTCCTGGATCTCGGCGGCGATCTCCGCGCCGTACCCGAGCCGGCGCGCGGCTTCGTGCAGGACAACCGCCTTTGCGGTCTTCTTGACCGACGTGACGATCGTCTCGATGTCCAGCGGCACCAGGGTCCGGATGTCGATGACCTCGACCGAGATCCCTTCCTTGTCCAACTCGTCCGCGATCTCCACGCCCTGGGACACACCGGCCGAGTACGTGATCAGGGTGACGTCGCTGCCCTCGCGAACGACGTTGGCCTGACCCAGCGGAATGGGGTCGAGATTGATCGGTCCGTCGCTGCGGAGCCGGCGGTACAGATACTTGTTCTCCAGATAGAGGACCGGGTTGTTGTCCCTGATCGCGCTGATCAGCAGACCGGCCGCGTCCTGCGGCGGAACCGGGCATGACGATCTTCAATCCAGGGACATGCGCGAAGTACGACTCGACGCTCTGCGAGTGCGTGGGACCGGCCCGCAGTCGCGCACCGAACGGCGCCCGCATCGTCACCGGCATCGCGATCACCAGTGCGGTAGTGGTGCCGTGCCATCACGTTGATGATGGGGTCGAACGCGCACGAGATGAAGTCGGCGAACTGGTACTCGACAATCGGGCGCAGACCGACGAGCGCCGCGCCCGCTGCCAGGCCCGTGAACCCGGTTTCCGCGATCGGCGTGTCGATCACCCGCCGCGGTCCGAACTTCTCCAGGAAGCCCTTCGTCACCTTGAAGGCGCCGCCGAACTGGCCGACGTCTTCGCCGATCAGGAAGACGTCGGGGTCCGCCTCCATCTCGGACATCATCGCCGCACCGATGGCCTCGAGATAGGTAACTCCGCCTGTGTCGGCTTTAGTCGGCATAGACACCTTCCTCCACCGTGCTCGGGTCAGGCATCGGATCGGCAAGCGCCTTCTTGCGCGCGTCGATCGCATGCTGCCGAGCCTTTTCCCGGGTCTCTTTCGCGGTGACGTCGCTGATGACGCCGTTCTCGAGCAGCACTCGCTCGAACAGTTCGACGGGGTCTTTCTTGCGCCACTCCTCGAACATCTCCCGCGGCACGTAATCCGCCGGGTCATGCTCGGCGTGACCATGCATGCGCATCGTCACGGCCTCGACCAGCGACGGTCCCCCGCCCTCGCGGGCCCTCGTGACGGCTTCGTTCACCGCGTCGTAGACCGCGAGCGCATCCGTGCCGTCGACCTTCACACCGGGAAATCCGTAGCCGGCGGCCTTGCTGGCGAAGTCGGTCGACGCCGTCTGCATGCTGACCGGGGTCGAGTATGCGAACTGGTTGTTCTCGATGACGAAGATGCACGGCAGTGTCAGGGCTCCGGCCATGTTCAGCGCCTCGTGAAAGTCCGCGCGGGAGGTCGAGCCGTCCCCGCAGAAGGCGAGGCAGACTTTGTCCTCGCCGCGGTACTTGGCCGCGAACGCCATTCCGGTCGCGACGGGGAAGTTCGCCGGAATGTGGCTGGGCAGGTTGTAGATGCCCAGGTCGAGGCGGCCGTAGTGCAGCGTGCCGTCGCGCCCGCCGGTCGGCGAGGTGGCCTTGCCCATGAAGCTGGCCATCACCTGCCACGGTTCCATCCCCCGGACAAGGTGCGCGCCGAGGTCGCGGTGGATCGGCGCCATGTAATCGCCGTCGCGCAGCGTGGCCGCGGACGCGACCGAGATCGCCTCGTGCCAGTGCCCGGTATACAGCGAACCGAGCAGATCGCCGCTCTTGTACATCGCGACCATGCGGTCCTCGACCGCCCTGGTCAGCACCATCATCTCGTAGATACGTAACAGCACCGCCGGATCGCGGCCGGACAGCGCGCCATCCGCTGACTGCGGTTTGGATTCGGTCGAGGTCGCCATCGTTTTGCCGGCTGTCACTTCGAGAGGAACTCGAGCAGGCCGCGGTTGAAGTCGGCGTTTCGCTCGATCATCGACCAGTGTCCGCAGTGCGAATACACGGACAGATCGGCATTGTCGATGAGCTCTTCCAACTTCAACGATGTCTGCAGTGGGATGACCTGGTCCTCGCGGCCGTGAATGATCAGCGTTCGGTGCGGAAGCTCGCGAATGTCTTCCTCCGGGCGTGCACATCGCCTCGACCCAGCGCTGCCGCGGAGCGGGAAACATCGACGAGAACGCTTCCTGGAACCCCGGCTGAATGCTGCCTTCGTAACGCACCTGGGCGAGCTCGTCGTTCACCAGCTCGCGTGAATAGGCGAACACGTCGAGCACCTTGCGCATGTTCTCGAAGGAGGCCTCGTACCCCCACACCCGCTCCAGGCCCTCGGTGATCGGGAAGGGCACCCCCATGCTGCCCATCAAGACCAGCTTGTCGATCCGCTCGGGATGTTGGGTGGCGATCCGAAGGGCGATCGCGCCGCCGAAGCTGTTTCCGACCAGGCTGGCCTTCTCGATGCCCAGTGCGTCCATCACCCCGACGGTTTGATCCGCCCACGTCTGCACGTTGTACTTCACATCGGTCGGCCGCTCCGAGAAGCCGAAGCCGACCATGTCCGGCGCGACGACCCGGAACTTGGTGGCAAGGGCGGGTATCACCAGGCGCCAGTTCGCGTACGACGTGACTCCTGGACCCGAACCGTGAATCAGAACGACGGTGTCGTCGCCGGAGCCGTCCTCGAGATAGTTCGTCTCGATTCCGTTCGCGACTACCGTCGAGCCGATCTCCGGCTTCACCGTGGCTGTCATGGTTGCGCTCCCGTCCGTAATTACGTTTTCCTGCAGTGCATTTCGCCCGAGTACTCAAGCGCGGTCAGTCGTAGTAGCGAAAGACCAGATCCGCCACGCAGCACGGTTTGGGCTCGTTCTCGATCTCGTAGGTCAGGTGATAGACGGCTTCGGCGCCGTCCTTGACCTCGTTCACCTCGGCCAACTCCACCTGCATGCGGCTGCGCGAACCCACCTTCAGCGGCGCGGGGAATCGCACCTTGTTGAGCCCGTAGTTGAGGATCACGTTGAATCCCTCGACGACGCAGACCGACCAGAGCAGCCCGGTGGCCGTCCCCAGGGTCAGGAATCCGTGCTGGACGGTGGTGCCGAACGGGCCCGTCGCCGCGCGCTCGGGATCGACGTGGATGTACTGCTCGTCACCGGTGAGTTTGGCGAATGTGTTGACGTTCTCCTGGGTGGTCTCGACCCAATCGCTGACACCGAGCACCGTGCCGACGCGATCTTGCAGCCCGGCAAGGCCTTCGAGGATGAGCGGGCGCCGCGTGTCACCCGGCGCGGCATCGACAGTCATTGATCGACCCTTCTCATCAGTCCCACACGCTGGAGGCGGGCTTTGTCAGTCCCGCAGCCTGCCGCGAGTCAAACACCAGCGAGGCTGGGGTCGCCACCACGAACGGTGGTCTTTCCGTCCAGCGAGAGCGGGGCTCGGCCGACCGATCAGTCGAAGTCGGCTTGCCAGAGGTCCGGTCCGAAGACCTCGTATTGGATGTCGCGGGGTGACACCCGGCGCTCGATCAATGTGCTGCGCACGGCCTGCATGAACGGCAAGGGGCCACACAGGTAATAGGTGGCGTCGACGGGTAGATCGACCTGGGAGAGATCCATCATGCCGGCGTGGCATCCGTTGACCGGTTCGTGGGTCTCTGCGCCCTCCTCGTACCAGAGGTGGATGGCAGCGCTGCGCAGCGCGAGGATGTCGCTGACGACTTGGCGGCGCAGGGCGAAGGTGCCCTCGTGGGCGTCGGCGTGCAGCAGGGTGATGGAGAGATCGCTTCCGGCTGCGACGAGGTGGGAGAGCATTCCGGCCATCGGGGCGATGCCCATGCCGGCACTGGCGAACACGACGGGGCGCCCGGCGTCGTCGAGCACAACCTCGCCGTAGGGCACCGACATCGTGAGGATGTCGCCCCGTTCGACGACGTCGTGCAGGAACGTCGACACCTCTCCGTCGGGCTGGCCGCCGCCGTGGACACGTTTGACCGTGAACTGGCGGTGTTCGCCGTCGTCGGCGCGGGTGAGGCTGTACTGGCGGGGCTGGCGCACTCCGTCGGACATGCGCATGCGCACGCTGACGTACTGACCGGGCAGCGAGGTCTTGACCAGGCGGTCGTCGATTCGCTTGACAACGAAGGTCACGACGTCGGCGGCTTCCTGGATCTTTCGCTCGACCTGCCAGTCGCGCCAGACCGTCTCGGGCCGGACGCCGCGGGCGCTGTAGAGCCCGCGTTCCTGATTGATCAGTGCGTTGGCCATCAGCCAGTAGACCTCGTCCCACGCGGCGGCGACCTCCGCGGTGACCGCATCGCCCAGTACGTCGACGATCGCCCACATGAGGTTGTCGTGCACGACCTGGTACTGGTCGGGGCGGATGCCCAGGGAAGCGTGTTTGTGCGCGATCCGCGAGAGCAGGTTCTCCGGCACCCGCTCCGGGGTCTGGACCAGGCTGCTGGCGAAAGCGGCCACCGATCCGGCCAGCGCCTGCTGCTGCTCGCCACTGGCCTGGTTGCCGCGATTGAAGGTGCCGTCAAGCAGCTCCGGATGCTCGGTGAACATATGGCCATAAAAGCGCTCGGCGATCTTGCCGATGTGCTCACCGACCACCGGTAGCGTGGCCTCGATTACGGGGCGATTCTGATCTGAGAGCATGATGCCTCCTGGAAGGCCCCGAAAGCCCGGCCCATGAATATCGAAGCACGATCGTGGTGATCATCGCCGGGAAACCGCTGCCGATAGTTCGTCCCTTTCTGGCCTTGCTCGCTGTCGTGCAGCGCCGCGGTCGCCATCGTCGCGGCCGTACTCCGATTCGCGCTTTCGACCAATACGGACGGACTACGTGAGACCATCACAGCGATGCGTGACAGCTAGACCCCACTTACGTCGTATTCGTATTCATGGTGACGGAGGTGATGCACATGGCAGGAAATTCGACTGAGCCGGGCCAGTCGGTAACGAGCAGAGTCTCGGCAATTCTGCTCACGTTCACTGATTGCGACGATCGGTCATTGACCGAGATTGCTCGCCTTGCCGGGATTACCGGTCTCCACGGCGCACCGCCTGGCGGTCGAACTGGCGAGCCGGAACTTGCTCGAGCGGGACGCCAACGGTCATTACCACGTGGGACCGCCGCTTCGTGGAATCGGGTTCTCCGAGTGGGGGCCACCGACTCTCGTCGAACGCGCTTCCTGCGTTCTCGACGACCTGTCCGGGGCCATTCGACGCACGACCCGCCTGGGCGTGCTGTCGGGCAGCGAGGTCAGGTATGTGGAGAAGCGACCGCATTACCCGGTGACAAGTTTTGACGTCGCGGCGACGCTCCCCGCGCACGCGACCGCTCTCGGCAAGGTTCTTCTCGCCTTCTCGCCGACGCGAATCACCGACGGGCTCATCGCAAAAGGTCTCACGCAGTTCACCCGACACACCATCGTGGCCCCCGAGAAGTTCCGCCACAGCCTGACCACCATTCGCCAGGCACATGTGGCGGTGTCATCGGGCGAACTGGAACTCGGAAGCCACTGCATCGCGATGCCGGTGTTCGCCGACGGCAAAGTCATCGCGGCGATAGAGGTGCAGGTCGGAGACCCCGTGAACGATCTCGCCCGGGTATCTCCGGCCCTGGCAGTGGCGTGTGGCGGACTGTCCCGCGAACTCAGTGTTGCGACAAGAGGACGCCAACCCGTCGGTTAGCCCAGGCCGGGCGGGCACCCTTTGAGCAGAGGCGGAACTACTTCAGGCGATCCTTGACGGCGCTGAGGTATGCCTGCGACGTGGTACGCACGAGGTCGGCTTGCGTGGACACAAGTGTCTCGACCCAGTCGGATTTGAGCTCTTTCGCGGTGTCCTCCTCGAGCTTGAGCACACCATTCAGCATCTTCTCGTACGCCTCCAGCCACACGAGACCGTTCTCTTTGCTCAACGCAAGCACACGTTCGCTCGTCTGTTGAATGCGCTGCGCTGCGGCCTCGATGTCCGGGGTGAAGTTCGGCGTCTCAGGCATGTGCGTCCTCCTCGGCTGGTTCTCGGAGTCTGACATTCCGCCAAGACCGGACGGTAGGGCTTTGTGGTGAAGTTCCGTCCAGCAAGAAGGCCCAAGAAGGCCATGGCTCCGTCGTACGTCCACGGCCACCATGGACCTCGACCCGAGGGACGTGGAGGATCGGATGCACACACACGAGTCCAGCGACAGCCGGCCGGCCGACGCACGCGGCGCCGATCCCACGGCGATCGATGTGCACAACCATGCGATGCCACTGCCGCTGCTCGAATGGCTCCAAGGTGCTGGGCTGTCGGATCTGTCGAGGATCGGCGACGGCATCGTCCTGCTCGATCCGTCGGTGAGTGGAGTCGGCAAGAACACACCGCTGCCCCTGGCCCGCTCGCAGTACGACGCTGCCACCCGGATAGCCGAGATGGACGACATCGGGGTGTGGGCCCATGCGGTGTCGATGCCGCCGTTCCTGTACTGCTCCAATTCCGAAGACAGAAAGCTTGTCACCACGACCATCGCGCGGGGCAATGACGAACTCGCCGGCTACGTGGCGGCCGGCGCCGGCCGGTTGTACGGCCTCGGGTCGGTCCCGCTCGGCTTCCCCGACGCGGCCAACGAGGCGCGACGCTGCCTCGACGAGTTGGGCTTCCCGGGTGTCGCCATCGGCACTCGCGGAGGTGGCAAAGAGCTCGATGACCCTGTGAACGAAGATCTTTGGGCGCTGCTCACGGAACGAAAGGCGTTCATCTTCGTTCACCCCAGCGGGGTCCCCGACGCCCACCGGCAGCGCGATTTCTATCTACCCCAGCTCGTTGGTTACCCGGCGGAGACAGCGATCAGCATCGCCCGGATGATCTACGGCCGCGTGTTCGAACGGTTCGACCTGACCATGTGTCTGGCGCATGGCGGTGGCTGCCTGCCCTGGCTGCGCGGCCGGCTCGACCTTGGCTGGCAGCGCAAGGACGTCGCTCACACCACGGAGATCCCACCCAGCGAATTCTGTAAGCGGCTGTACTACGACACCGCGGTGTTCGACACCACGCTGCTGTCTCATCTCGTCTCGGACATGGGCGTCGACCGGATCCTCCTCGGCACCGACCACCCCTTCGAACTCGGTGACACGGACCCTGTCGCGACCGTGCGTTCACTCGGTCTCGGTGCCGACGACACTGAGGCGATCCTCTGGCGCACAGCCGATTCCCTGCTCGGATCACCCTTGTCAGCGCAACCCGCGATCCGCACAGCCAAACATCGGCGGTGACGATGCCCACCGGCGAACGCAGGCTCAACGATCGGATCGGCTGTGACTCGCAACGACGCGCTGCACGGTAAGTCGGTAATCAGCAAGGCGGTGTCGGTTCTCGACGCGTTCTCCCCCGCGGCTCCCCGACTGTCGCTGAAGCAACTGGCCGTCAGCACTGGACTTCCGCAGTCGACGGCGCACCGGCTCGCTTCCGAACTGGTCGCGTGGGGAGGTCTCGAAAGGGTCGACGGCGGCGGCTATCAGATCGGGCTGCGGCTTTGGGAGATCGGGGCGCTCGCCGTCCACGCGGAGAGTGTGCGCGAAATCGCCCTGCCTTTCATGCAGGACCTCTTCGACGCCGCCCACGAGAACGTGCAGCTTGCCATCCTCGACGGAACGCAGGCGGTGTACATCGCGAAGATCACCGGCCGTGGTCGGGCGAGGACGGTCTCCAGGCCCGGCGGCAGGCTGCCACTGCACGCGACGGGCGTCGGGAAAGTCCTGCTCGCATACGGCTCGGACGACCTGCTCACGGCGGTGTTGGACAACGGGCTGACGCGTTACACAGCGCACACGATCGTCCTGCCTGGTGACCTGCGACGCGCGCTGGCGAAGGTGCGCCGTGAAGGTGTCGCCTTCGCCAACGATGAAATGTCCATGGGCTCAGTGTCCGTCGCGTCACCCCTCTTCTCAGCGGAGGGAAGGGCGATTGCCGCGCTCGACGTCGTCGTTGGTGCCGATCGATCCGACCTCCGGCGACTTGCCATCGCCGTCCAGGCGACGGCGAACTCAGTGTCGCGGATCCTCCAACGAGGAGGCGGCGGCGATCGGTTGCGCGCGACCGGTCCTTCTGCCGACCGTTAACGCCACGGTGTCCTCGATGGCGGCTAGACTTTTGGCGAGCACTCTCAGAGAGCGGGAGCGTCGCGAGGATTTCCCAACTAGCAGCGAACCTCGTCTCGACAATGATGAGGTTCTGGCATGGCGGGAAATTCGACCGATCCCGGGCGGTCTGTGACCAGCAAGGTCACTGCGATCTTGATGGCGTTCGTCGACGGTGGCGTGCATACATTGACCGAGATCTGCTGACGTGGCAAACCTGCCCACGTCGACCGCGCACCGTCTGGCCTCGGAATTGGTCGCCTGGCGCCTTCTCGAGCGCACCGAGGAGCGCAGCTATCGGATCGCCTTACCCCTGCGGATGATCGCCGGCGAATACTCCAAGTCCGAAGTCTGCTCAACCGCGCTGACCGTGATGCGGTCCCTGCCGGTCCTCGACGAACTGTCAAGGGCGACCCGCAACAAGGTACGACTGGGCATCCTGCGTGGTCCCGATGTGCTCACCTTGCAGCCGCCCCATAACCGGATCACCGGACGCCTGCACCCGGAAGCACTCCAGCACAATGTGGTGCCGGCACACGCGGCGGCCGTGGGCAAGGCGCTGCTCGCCTTTTCGCCACCGGCGATCGTCGACCATGTCATCGCCGCCGGGCTGCCCGCATTCACCCCGCATACCATCACCTCACCCGACGTCCTGCGCCAGCGGCTGGCGGTGATCAGGCTGACGCAGATCGCGACGTCGCGGAACGAATTCGAGTGCGGCAGAGCGGCGATCGCGATGCCCGTCTTCTACGGCGGGGGCCGGGTCGCCGCCGCCATCGAGCTCACCGTCGGGGACCTGTGCAGCGAATTCAAACCGGCCGCCAGCGCGCTGTCCGTTGCATGCCGCAGCCTCTCGCGCCAATTGGGCACTGAATTACGCGCCATGAACAACTGCAAGGGCACACGACCAACGGCTCAGCACCCGCGCTCGAATCCCACCGCTGACGGGTTTGCCGCCGAGCAATCCGGAGAGTGGACCACTCTGCGGGACACTTTCCTGGATTACCACCCCCATTGACTGGGAACCTCATCTTCGAGAGATGAGGAGCACGACTTTGGCGGGCAATTCGACCGATCCTGGGCGGTCCGTGACCAGTAAGGTCACCGCGATTCTGATGGCTTTCGCCGACGGTGGCGTTCGCACGTTGACCGACATCGCCGCTTTCGCAAACCTGCCGACGTCGACCGCGCACCGTCTCGCCTCGGAACTGGTCGCCTGGCGCCTTCTCGAGCGCACCGAAGACCGCACGCTATCGGATCGCCCTGCCATTGCGGATGATCGCCGCCGGATACTCCGAGTCCGAAGTCTGCTCCTACACCTTGACGGTGATGCGAGCCTTGCCGGTGCTCGACGAACTGTCCCGGGCAACCCAGAACGACGTGCGACTGGGCATCCTGCGCGGCACCGACGTGCTGACACTGCAGCCCCCGCACCACCGGGGCAACGAACGCATCAAGGCTGAATCGCTCAAACACAGCCTCATACCGGCACACGCGGCAGCCTCAGGCAAAGCGCTGCTCGCCTTCTCCTCAGCAGAGGTCGTCAACCAGGTCATCGAGACCGGACTGCCCGCGTTCACACCACACACCATCACCTCCCCCGACGTCCTGCGCCAGAAGCTCGCGGTCATCAGGCTGACGCAGGTCGCGACAGCGCGAAACGAATTCGAAAGCGGCACAGCGGCAATCGCCATGCCGATCTTCTACGGCAGAGGCCGCGTCGCAGCAGCCATCGAACTCACCGTCGGAAATCTGTGCACGGAGCTGAAGCCGGCCAGCAGCGCACTATCGGTGGCATGCCGCAGTCTGTCTCGCCAACTCACCACCGAGCTACACGCGCGGGGCAACCGAACTGAGCTCACGATCAACGGCTCTGGTTCCGCATCGGAGTCCAGCCAGGACATCGCGTCGAGCCGGTAGGACTTTCTGGTCGGTCCGCGGAGCAAAGGATCCCCATGACACCCGGTCATGGGGATCCTTTTTGTTCGAGCTATCGCCGATCAGTCGTCGTTCTCAGAGTGTGCCCGCACCCGTTCGGCAATGGGCCTCCAGTGCTGAGCGAGGGCGGCTCGGCCCATGAAAAGGCCGAGATGGCCGGCCTCGACAAGCTCGCGCGTGACGTTCTCGGCCGGAGTGGAAACCAAATCGGCAAGCGCCCAGACCTGCTCGGGCGGCGTGATGTGGTCCTGGGTGCCCGCCAGCAAGAAGATCGGGCAGTCGATCGCCGACAGGTTTACCGGTTCACCGCCGACCACAAGCACGCCGCGCGCCAGTTCGTTGTGGACGAACAGATGCTCGATGATCCAGAGGTAGAAGGCGCCGGGCAGATCTTGTGTCCATTCGAACCAGTTGGTGAAGTCGATGTGCCGGGTGACGTGGTCGGGATCGTGGATGTTGGCGAGTAGGCCCATCAGGCGTTCGGCCTCAGCGCCCGGTTCCAGCATTTTGAATCCGCGCAATTGGCTCTTCCCCAGTTGCCGACCGCCGCCAATCTTCACCAGCGCCCGGTAGAGCCCCAGCTCGTTGCGCCGCGCGAGCAGTCGAGTCCACTCCTGGATCCCCGACTCGCCCGCATGGGTGTCGATCGGTGCGCCACCGATCGCGATCGTGTTCACCTGGTCGGGGTGCAGGCCGGCGTAGACCACCGCGAGCCAGCCGCCCTGGCAGTCGCCGACGAGATTCACCCGCCCGCCGAGAGACTGCACGGCCTCCTCCAGCACGACCACGTACTCCTCGATCGACCAGTCCGCGGTCTCGTCGGTCGCCGGCAACCAGTCGAGGGTGAAAAGTCGGTCCAACCCCCCGTCGCGCAGTGTCAGCATCTGGCTCTGGTCACGTCCGTAGTCGACGATCGAGGACGCATGGCCGGCTTGCGGCGGAAGCACGAGCGTCGGCACAGCCGCAGTCGGAGCCGCTGTCGAATAATCCAGCAGTCGCGCGATGCGCCAGGCCCGGATCTCGCGCCCTTCGGTTGCCCACGTTGGCTTCTCGCGAAGGGTCGCAACGCGGGCGAACTCCGCCAGGTCCTCGGCCATGCCCAGTGGCGATCTCTTCCTGGCGATCGCTCGGGTGACATACTCGGTTGCGCTGGCAGCGGCAGAGGCCCACGCTTCGAGGGGCGCCCACGCGAATTCGGCGGCGATCTTTTTGGGCAGAGTCTCGGGCACGTGATGTCCTAATCGTTTCGTGGTGGATGCAGACGAACACCGGCATTCCGGCGGCTCTCGAAAAGGATCTTTTCAAACCGCGGGAAGTGCCGGTGTTCGGGGACGTGCGATGTTCTTACTTCAGCAGGTCGCGAGCGGCCTTGGTGTAGGTGTTGGTGAACTCGCTGATGATGGAAGCCTGCGACTTCGCCAGTGCCGAGAACCAGTCCACCTTGGTGGCGTCGGCGGCCTTCTGGCTGAAATCCAGCATGGTGTGGACGGTCTGCTCGTAGGTGTCGAGCGTGACCTCGCCGGTCTGCTTCGCGGCGGTGAGAACCTTCTCGTTCAGCTCGCGAACGCGGTCGGTGGTGGCGTCGATGTCGATGTCGAACGGTGTGGCGATCTTGGTGTCGGTCTTGGGTGCAGCCATTGTGCGCTTCTCCTGTGTTGATTCTCGGCCATCTGTGGCCCGGTCGTTAGCTACGTTAGCACGATATCTGCTAACTCTGCTACTTGTGACCGGTCTCACAGCATCGGCTGTACCGAGTCGCCCTCGGCACAACTGCGGATCAGCACGCCGCATCAATCACGAAAGATGTTGATTGTCGCTCGCTTTAGCCGTGCAATCGAATCAGTCGGTGTAGTGGTGCCCAGACGCTCGGCGTACCCGGTTGGCGTCGATGAAACTTCGGTGGATCTCGACCATCGCGCGACGTTGGGCGGACGTGAGTTCGGGTGCAGCAGCGATCGCCGCCGCGAGCTCCGACTGATGGGGCTCATCGTCGGAGGTCGGCGGTTCGACGAAACCCGCGCGCCGGTACAACTCTTCCACGGGCAGATCCAGCGAGGCGGCCAGCGCCTCGATCACCGCTTCGGAAGGTGCCCTGAGTCCCCGCTCTATCTGCGACAGATACGGATTGGAAATCCCGACCGACGCGGCGAGCTGGCGCATGGGCAGCGCCGCCAGCTCGCGCTGTTCCCTGATGATCGCACCGAGCAGACTCTGTGGTTTATCTTGATCCACCTCGTGAGAGTAGCGCCACCGCTAGAACCAGCCTTTGCGCTTCGCCCAGATCAGCAGTGCCGTCGACATCGCCAGCACTTTTTCAAACCGGGTCGAGGCGGGCCGGCGCAGTGTTCCCCGGGTGCCCCAAGGGCTCACTCAGCGGAACCACATCCCGGCTCTCTTGACCACCGGTCAGCCCAGGCGGGAGCGTGACACGATGAGCCAGGTGCGTATCGCGGTGGCCGGCGCGGGCTTGATCGGCAAGCGGCACATCGAGGAGATCGACGCCAGCCCGGCAGCCGTGCTCGCGTCCATCGTGGACCCTGGCGCAGCCGGACCGGAACTGGCCGCGAAATACGTTGTGCCGCTGTATCCGTCACTCGCCGAGTTGTTCGCCAGTGACAAACCGGACGGTATCATCCTGGCCACGCCGAACCAGATGCACGTCGACGGCGGGCTCGAGTGCGTCACCGCAGGGGTGCCCGTGCTCGTCGAGAAACCGATCGGGGACAACGTCGCATCCGCCGCCCGCCTCGTGGTGGCCGGCGAGGAGGCCGGCGTACCGGTGCTCACCGGCCATCACCGCAACTACAGCCCGATCATGACCAAGGCACGCGAGATCGTCCAAAGCGGCGTTCTGGGAACGCTTGTCGCCGTCTCGGGCACTGCCCTGTTCTACAAGCCCGACGACTATTTCGACGTCGGCGACGGATGGCGACGGGAGCCCGGAGGTGGGCCGATACTGCTCAACCTGACCCACGAGGTCAACAACCTGCTGTCACTACTGGGCGACATCGACACGGTGATCGCCATGACGTCGAACTCGACGCGCGGGTTCCCCGTCGAGGACACCTCGGCGATGATCTTCCGCTTCACCAACGGTGCACTGGGCACGTTCCTGCTCTCCGACACCGCGGCGTCGGCACGCAGCTGGGAGCAGACCTCCCGGGAGAACACCAGCTACGCCGCCTATGACGACGAGGACGCGTATCACATTGCCGGCACACGAGGTTCGCTTTCGGTGCCCACCATGCGCATGAAGACCTACGAAGATGAGCGGTCATGGTGGGGGCCGTTCACCACGTCAACCGAGACCGTCGAGCGCAGCGACCCGTTGGCCAACCAGGTGAAGCATTTCGCCGACGTCATCCAAGGAAAGGCGGAGCCGATCTGCAGCGGCCGCGACGGACTGAAGACCATGAAAGTCGTCGACGCCGTTGTGGAGTCGGCCCGCACCGGCCAACCCGTCAGCATCGCCAACTGACCGCTCAGGGCCACCCCGACGCGGTGTTGCTGTCCATCGCTCACTCCAGGACATCAGCGACGGGTTCACCGCCCGCGTCCTCCAAAAGCCCTGCGGCGAGGGGTCTGTCAGGCCGGGACGCCCTCCGCTGAGTGAGGATTGCCGACGAAGTTTTGCGGAGGCGATTTGTGACGATGAAGCCGCCACACTGCCCTTGTCGTTGTCATCACTTTTTCGGAACGTGCGGGGTGGGTACACCGCCGTGCCCGCTGCGACACGCCGAGAGGATCGGGAAATCGGGACTTACGAGCTTGACCTGCGGCCCTGTCGCGCATCGGACTCGCCTGCAAACTGTCTAGATAAACCAACTGCCATCCCGCTGGATGGTGCTAGGCTCGCCTCCGGAGTTGCAAGGAGGACCATGGCCGAGACCGACAAGAGCGAGAAGATCACCATCAACCTAGGCTTGGTCGACCTCGGACAAATCGATTTGCTCGTCGACGAAGGTTTCTACGCCAACCGCACAGATTTCATCCGCACGGCCATCCGGCGCCAGCTCGAAAGCCGGGCAGACGCAGTGAACGACACGGTGGCGCGCAGGGCGCTGACCCTGGGCACCCAACACCTCAGCCGCCGTGACCTCGAGAAACTCCGCGACGCGGGGCAAACAGTCGAATTGCGCGTGCTCGGGCTGGCGACAATCGCCAGCGACGTGAGTCCCGAGCTCGCACTGGCGACGATCAGCTCGGTCAAAGTCCTCGGGGCCTTCCGGGCGCCGAGAGCCGTCAGGGCAGCCCTCGCCACCCGCACCACCGCCTGAACCGTTTCACCCCGGTGCCGACCGACCGGTCGGCTCCGACTACACACCCCGGAAGGGGCTCCTATGGACCACACCCCCGGCATGTCCGAAGCCCTGAGACTCACGCGCGCAGGCAAGCTCTCCGAGGCGCTCGCGGCCATACAGGGCACGCTGGGCTTGCCCGCCGGCAGCAGGCTCCCGAGCAGCCACCACAGCCCGACCGCGCTGTGGCGCACCACGCCACGTACCGGCAGGTTCATCGACACAGTCCGGGGCAAGCGGGCCGCGAAACCCGAAGCGGCTGAGGCCGCGGCGGCGCCCGGCGGTGAGGTCCACCATCTGCACCACACCGACCCGGCCGGGACGAGAAAATACGACCTCTACATCCCGACCGGCTACACCGGTGCACCGGTGCCGCTGGTCGTCATGCTGCACGGCGGCAAGCAGAATGCCACCGACTTCGCTGCAGGCACTCGGATGAACGACTTCGCCGAGCAGCACACGTTCCTCGTCGCCTACCCGCAGCAGTCAGCCAAGGCCAACATGGGCGGCTACTGGAACTGGTTCTCCCCTTCTGACCAGCGGGCAGATGCGGGCGAACCGGCGATCATCGCCGGAATAACTCGTCAGGTCATGGCCGACTACGAAATCGACCGCACCCGGGTGTACGTCGCCGGGCTCTCGGCGGGTGGAGCCATGGCGGCGGTGATGGCGGCGACCTACCCGGATCTCTACACGGCGGTCGGAGTTCATTCGGGGATCGCCTACGGCGCAGCGCGCAACGCCGTGGAGGCGTTCACCGCCATGCGGACAGGCGGCTCACCGGCGCAGGGCGGGCAGGTGCCGTTGATCGTGTTCCACGGCGACCGCGACGGCATCGTCGCGCCGGTGAACGCCGAGAACCTGGTGGCCGCGAGACTGGCCGGAGCCGACACCTCGATCTCGGACACGACGCACCACGACGCGGCTGCCAGCGGGCGCGCGAGCACTCGGACCGTGCATCGCGACATCGACGACGTAGTCCTCGTCGAGTCCTGGATGGTGCGTGGCGGCGGACACGCGTGGTACGGGGGAAACCCGGTCGGGTCCTACACCGATCCGACCGGGCCGGACGCGTCCGCCGAGATGGTCCGCTTCTTCCTCGCACAGCGCCAGGCGTCGCGAGCGACCGCGCGCGACTCCCACTAGCCGGAAGACGCCAGCCGACGTTTGGTTTCGTTGTGCGCGCTGGCGGAAACTGACGTCGTGACGATCTACGACGAACCCAAAGTCGATTGTCACAACCACCTTCTGGACCCCGCGCATTTCGGGTATGCGCCCGCAGCCTGGTACCACCCCGTCGCCAACGAGCAAGGCACGGCGCGCCAGCTGAGCGAGCTCTTCGATGCCTACGGGTCTCGACATGCGTTGGTAGTCGGTCCTAATTCGGGATATGACACGGACAACCGATGTCTGCTCGACTTCCTCGAACGCGGCAACGGCCGATTCAAGGGTGTCGCCGTCGTCGACAACGGGACCGGCCGCTCCGAACTGGAGCGACTCCGCGAGCGCGGCGTGGTGGGCACCACCATGCAGGCCGCACTGCTCGGCGTCGACCACTTCCGTGACGCGGGCGCACTGCTGCGCGAACTCGCCGAGCTGGACATGTTCGCCGATGTGCAGGTGGACGGTGACCAGCTCCTGGAGATGGCACCGCTTCTCGAGCCATCGGGGGTGCGCGTCCTCATCGACCACTGCGGGCGACCCGATCCCACGGCCGGACTGGATCAGCCAGGCTTCCGCCGGTTGCTCGACCTGGCATCGACCGGGCGGTACTTCGTCAAGCTCTCCGGGCTGGTGAAATGCTCGGCGACGACCTACCCGTGGGAAGATTCCTGGCCGTTCGTCCACGCGTTGCTCGAGGCATTCACGCCCGACCGGTGCATGTGGGGGTCGGACTGGCCGTTCTTGCGGGCTCCCGAACGGATCGACTACGGGCTGGTGCTCGCCCTCATCGAGCGACTGGTACCCGATCCCGGCGACCGTCGGAAAGTGTTGTGGGAAACCCCGATGCGGCTCTTCGGTTTTGACGAGCCAGACGAGGAGCGACGCAGATGATCGATACCCCCGTAGCGGTGGTGACCGGTGGTGCCGGTGGACTCGGGTCGGCGATCGGCCGGACATTGACATCCGACGGTTTCCAAGTCGTACTGGCCGGCCGTAACTTGGGCGCCGCACAGCGCGTCGCGGACGATATCGGCGAAAGTTCAGGTCTTCGACCGCATCCCGGCCAAGTCGACGTCACCGACCACGAATCGGTCGCGAGGCTCGCACGCGAAATCGGTGAAAGATACGGGCGCCTGGATGTTTTGGTGAACAATGCCGGCACCGAGCCCAGTAACTCGCTGGAGGACACCACCGTCGCCGACTGGGATCTGACGATGGCCGTCAACGTCAAGGGCGCGATGCTGATGTCGCAGGCGGGGCTCCCGTTCTGGCGCGCACAGGGTTCGGGCAGCATCGTCAACATCAGCTCGCGGGCACATCTGGGTAGCGTGCGAAACCCGGCCTATGTCAGCTCGAAGGCCGCGATCGTGGGACTCACCCGGGAGATGGCCTTCGAGCTCGGTCCGATCGGGGTGCGGTCCAATGCGGTTGCGCCGAGCTTCGTGCTCACCCCGTTCAACGAACAACGCCGCGATCTCTCTGACATGGACGCGATGATCGCCAAGTATGTGGCGTTCACTCCGCTGCGCCGTCTGATCGACCCGGAGGACATCGCCAACGCGGTCGCCTTTCTGGCCTCCGAACGGGCGCGCAACATCACCGGTGAGGTCATCCACGTCTGCGCCGGCTCGCAGCTGCCGCCGGCCGTCTGACTGAACACGGGAGGCTGTTTCGAATGAGCACAGCAGAGGACAGTCTCCGCGCGCTCAACGAAGACATCGTGGCGCAGGAAAGCGCCGGCAATACGGACTATTTCGAACAACTGCTTGCCGACGAGTTCGCCATGCGCCGTGCGGATCTGACCACTTTCGTCGACCGTGAGACATTCATCGCAGGCGTCGTGGAAAGTCCCGCGCGCAGCAACGAGGACCTCGATGTCGTTCTTCAGACAAGCACTCTCGCCGTCGTGCGTTGCACGGTAGCCACGACGAAGGCCGGCGTGCCCGGGCTGTTCAACAACGTGCGGCTGTTCGTGCGGGCTGGCGAACAGGACCGCTGGAGACTGCTCGCCTGGGTCAACGAAAGCGCTGATTGCCGTCGTCGATAGACAGCTCAGGTGATGCGGCTCGCAAGTACGCGGGAGATGCTCAGTGCCGCAGTGTGTACCGCAGGCCCTACCCGGCGAAGATCGACCTTCCCGGCCCAGCCCGATGCCGAAATCGAAGCCACCGGAACATTTTCGGAATCGAGCACGGCGCTCGCGACGCAAACGATTCCGGGACCGGACTCTTCATGTTCGTAGGCAATACCATTGGCTCTGGCACGTCGAAGCTGCTGCCTCAGCACATCTGGATTGCGGATAGTCCGGGGACCGACGGCCACCAGGCCGGCGGCGATCGCCTGCTCGATCACCGCAGGATCAGATGCGGAGAGCAGAGCTTTGCCCACTCCGGTCGCATGCGCGGGCAGCCTGCCTCCGACCTTCGACGGCAGACGGGGCGCGTCCTCGCGATGGAGTATCTCCACGTAAACCACCTCGGTGCCGTCCAGCACGGCAAGGTGGACGGTCTGACGGGTCGCTTCGCGCAGATCCGCCATGAACGGGAGCGCCACCTCGCGGACCGAACGCCTCCTGGTAGCGCGCTCTCCCCACTCGAACATCTGCAATCCCAGCCCGACCTTCTCGTCCTTGCGCTCCAGGAATCCGGCCTCCTGCATTTCCTTGATCAGCCGGGACACAGTGGATTTCGGTAGTTGCGTCCGGCGGGCTATCTCGTTGACTCCGAGGTAGACGTCCCGTGCACGGAACGCATCCAGTATCGCCGCGAGTCGTCGCACCACCGAGGTTGACGGATCATCATCCGGGGATGAGGTGTTCCGCTCTATGGAACTCACTTCCGGAGTATGGCGGTCACAGCACGCACGATTCAAGCCCTTCATTCGGGCCTCGCCGCACACGACGAAGGGGCGCCCATACCGGGCGCCCCTTCTTGACGTCTTTGTCAGCGGCCGTTGCCGAAAGTCGAGGTGGCAGCCCCGACGGTAGCCGTCGGTTGGATGTCCTGCACCCAGTCGTGGTGCACACTATCTGCGGCGGCCGGGGCGGCCAAGGCGAACAGCGCGGCGGCGAAGCCTGTGGCGACAACGCTGGCGAATCCGAACTTCTTCATTTCAA
Organism: uncultured Actinomycetota bacterium; assembly: GCA_963779655.1. Lineage (GTDB taxonomy): Bacteria > Actinomycetota > Actinomycetes > Mycobacteriales > Mycobacteriaceae > Mycobacterium. Next base: position 139,092 of record CAVZZD010000024.1, read on the forward strand.
TTCCCTCTTCCTGATGTGGTTCTCGTTGTTCCGGTGGGGAGGCCGTCCCGGCCGGTCTGCTTGGGTTAACCGGCACCCTCCGGGATCCATTTCCATCGGCAGAAATTGATCTGCGGCTGGCAGAAATCAACCGGTTCGAGACCCGTCGAATGTCTTGGGAACGCCGACAATTGCGAAGTGCGGGGCACTCAGTCACTGGTGCCGGAGAGGCGGTGACGGAGGGTGGCGGCTCGCAGCGTGAGGTGGTTGCGCTCGGCGAGGGTCTGCGCCCGTGCGGCGGCCTCGACATAGAGCCGCGCCGCCAAGGCGACGTCGCCGGACCGCTCGTGCAGATACGCAGCCGAAGCGGTGTACCGCGGGAGCATCGGATCGAGATCGGCGAGCGCGGCGAGCCCGGCCCGCGGTCCGTCCGCCTCACCGACGGCGACGGCGCGGTTCAGCCGCACAATCGGGCTGTCGGTTAGGCGAACGAGCTCGTCGTACCACTCGACGATCTGCGCCCAGTCGGTCTGCTCGGCGGTCTGCGCGTCGGCGTGCAGCGCCGCGATCGCGGCCTGCGCCTGGTACTCCCCGAGCCGGTCGCGCGCCAGCGCGGCTTGGAGTATGGCCACGCCCTCGGCGATCAGGTCGCGCCGCCACAGGCCGCGGTTCTGATCGCCGAGCGGCACGAGGCTCCCGTCGTCGCGTGTCCGCGCCGGGCGTCTCGCGTGGTGGAGCAGGAACAGGGCGAGCAGTCCCGCGACCTCCGCGTCGTCGGTGCTGGCGGCCAGCTGCCGGGCCAGCCGGATGGCCTCCGCGACGAGGTCGACGTCACCGCTGTACCCCTCGTTGAACACCAGATACAGCACTCGGAGCACCGTGCCCAGGTCTCCGGGACGATCCAGCCGGACATCGCTGACGGTGCGCTTGGCCCGGCTGATCCGCTGGGCCATCGTCGCTTCCGGCACCAGGTAGGCCTGTGCGATCTGGCGGGTGGTCAGGCCGCCGACGGCCCGCAGCGTGAGGGCGACGGCCGACGCCGGGGTGAGGCTCGGGTGCGCGCACAGAAAGTAGAGCTGCAGCGTGTCATCGACGGAGGCGGCCGGTCCGGGTGTCGGGATGCTCGCGTCAGTCTGGGACACCTGGAGCTCGCGGCGGCGTCGCGCGGTGTCGGATCGGGTGAGATCGACGAAGCGACGCCAAGCCGTGGCGATCAGCCAGCCCTTGGGGTCGTCGGGACGCTGTTCCGGCTGTATGCCCCAGGTCTGGATGCCTTTGACCAGCGCTTCCTGGACCGCGTCCTCGGCGGTCGCGAAATCAGCCCCACGGTGGACGAGAGTCGCGAGAACACCCGGGATCAGGTCCCGCAGCCAAGCCTCGTCCCGTGGGCCCATCGCGGCAGCGGCCCTCTATTCGGTGGCGGTCGGCGCAGCGGTCAGGAACGGCCGAACCTCGAGCCACTCGTGGATCGGCTCGCCGCCCGCCCCGGGCGCCGCGGACAACTCGCCGGCCAACTCGACGGCGCGCTCGTAGGACTCGACGTCGATGATCATCCAGCCCGCGATCAGGTCCTTGGTCTCGGCGAACGGGCCGTCGGTCACCGGTGGCTTGCCCTGTCCGTCGGAGCGGACCCAGGCACCCTCGGGCGAAAGGGCTTGACTGTCGACGAACTCGCCGCTGTCCTTCAGTCGGTCGGCGAAGTCATTCATGTACTGCACGTGGGCCTCGATCTCGGCGGGAGCCCACCGATCCATCGGCACGTCGTTGACCGCCGCCGGCGCGCCTCGGTAGTGCTTGAGGAACAGGTATTTGGCCATGATGTCTCCCTTCCGAACCTGCGACCCTAGTTGGTCGCTTACCCCCTGGGACGGAGCTGTCACGACGATCTCGACATCCACGGCCGAACTTTCTCGCGGGCGCGGACCGAAACGGGGTATGTCTGCATTGATGCCGGACGGTTTCCTCGCGCACTACATCACCTATGAGCGCGAGACCGCCGTTCGGGCTGCGACTGATCATGAGGAGACGGTTTGGCCGGGTTAGCGGATTGGTTCCTCACGAGTGAGCAGCGCGGCAATCCGGCCACCTCGTTGCCCGATTGGTCTACGGGCAACCTGGTGGAGCCGCTGATACACGGCGCCGCCTATTTCGACCGGCTGGCCACCGAGGTGGGCGAACTGCGCCGCGGCGACTATGTGTTCTTCACCGACTGGCGCGGCGACCCCGACGAACGACTGCGCGACGGCGGCCCCACCGTCGCCGAGTTGTTCTGCCGGGCTGCCGAACGCGGCGTCGTCGTCAAGGGCTTGATGTGGCGCTCGCATCTGGACAAGTTCTCCTACAGCGAGGAGGAGAACCAGCATCTCGGCGACGCGATCGAGGCGGCCGGCGGGGAGGTGCTGCTGGACCAGCGGGTGCGCTTCGGCGGTTCACATCACCAGAAGCTGGTGGTGCTGCGCCGTCCCGGCGCACCCGAACGCGACGTCGCCTTCGCCGGCGGTATCGACCTGTGCCACTCGCGCCGCGATGATGCGGAGCATCGCGGGGACCCGCAGGCGGTGCAGATGGCCCGGCAGTACGGTGAGCGCCCGCCGTGGCATGACATTCAGTTGCGGATCCAAGGCCCGGTCGTCGGCTCGCTGGACACCACGTTCCGGGAGCGCTGGTGTGACCCCGCATCGCTGGACATGCTCTCGCCGATCGCCTGGATCGCCGACAAGCTGCGCCGGGCCGATCTGAGCGCCGGTGAGCTGCCGCGCCAGCCGCCCGACCCGCCGCCGTGCGGTCCGCAGGCCGTGCAGGTGTTGCGGACCTATCCCGACGCCCATTTCGAGTACGCGTTCGCGCCGCACGGCGAGCGCAGCGTGGCGCGCGGCTACACCAAGGCGGTGCTACGGGCCAGACGCCTGATCTATCTGGAGGACCAATACCTGTGGTCCAAACAGGTCGCACACCTGTTCGCCAACGCGCTGAGGGCCAACCCGGACCTGCACCTGATCGCCGTGGTGCCGCGGCACCCCGACGTGGACGGCCGGTTCGCGCTGCCCCCCAACCAGGTCGGCCGACAGCAGGCGATTGAGACCTGCCGCCAGGCTGCCCCGCGGCGGGTGCATGTGTTTGATGTCGAAAACCACTCTGGCACACCGGTTTACGTGCACGCAAAGGCCTGTGTCATCGATGATGTCTGGGGATGTGTGGGCAGCGACAACTTCAACCGACGGTCCTGGACGCATGACAGCGAGCTGTCGTGCGCGGTGCTCGACGAGACCCGCGATGCGCGCGAACCGCGTGATCCGGCAGGCCATGGTGACGGCGCCAGGGTGTTCGCCCGCGACCTGCGACTGCGGTTGCTGCGCGAACACCTCGACCGAGCCGCCGATGGCAGCGAGGACGACGGCTTGGTCGACCCGTTGTCGGCGGTGGAGACGGTCGCCGCGTCGGCGCAGGCGCTGCAGGACTGGTACGACGGTGGCCGGATCGGCTCGCGCCCGCCGGGACGGCTGAGGCCGCATCGACCCGAACCGCTCGGCCGGCCCACCCGCGCGTGGGCCGCCCCGGTGTACCGCGCCGTCTACGACCCCGACGGCCGGTCCTACCGCGACCGTCTGCGCCGGCGCTGGTAGGCCGCGAGACCGCGACCCGCCACCGGCGCGAGCGGCGCCGGACTCACGCTCCCGGAGATCAGGTCGATCCCGACCTACGATCGCTAGCGTGATGCGTCGATCTGAGCCATTCGAATCGCGGAGTTGTCAATGACCGGTGCGAGCCGCGGCCCGGCAATTCTGTGCGCGGTGGCGGCAGTCCTGATCGCGATGCTCGTCGGACCCGCGGGTGTATCCCGCGCTGACGATCCCGTCGTGCCGGGTGTTTCGCTGACCACCACGTCGGGAGCCCCGCTGCAGAACGGCGGCACCTACGGCATCGGTGTGGTCGTCGTCGCGCACTTCGACGCGCCCGTCGAGGACCGCGGCGCGGCCGAGCAGCAACTCGCGGTGTCCGCGTCACCGCCGGCTCCCGGCGCCTGGCACTGGGTCGACGACCATACGGCGCACTGGCGCCCGCCGCAGTACTACGAGCCGGGCACTGCAGTCACCGTCGGGCAGGACGCGCCGGTGACGTTCACCATCGGTGCCTCACACGTGTCGATCGCCGACGACGCCACCAAACAGGTCACCGTGTACGACGGCGGCGAACTGGTGCGCACCATGCCCACCTCGATGGGGCGTGGCGGTACCGACGACGTCGGAAGCACCACCCTGAGCTTCTGGACTCAGCCGGGCGTCTACACCGTGATGGACAAGAGCAACCCGGTGGTCATGGACTCTTCGACGTACGGGCTGCCCATCAATTCCCACCTCGGCTACAAGGAGTCGATCAACTACGCGGTCCGCATCAGCACCGACGGCGTCTACCTGCACGAGCTCGACAGCACGGTATGGGCACAGGGCAACACCGACACCAGTCACGGCTGTCTGAACCTCAACCACGACAACGCGGCGTGGTTCTACAACTTCTCCGTCCCCGGTGACGTCGTCGAGGTGCACAACACCGGCGGAAAGCCGTTGCAGCTCTGGCAGAACGGCGACTGGACCATGCCGTGGGACGAGTGGGCGCCCGCGTAGCTGCCCCAGACGCGAACCCAGAGCGTGGCCGTCGCGTAAGGTGGTTATGTCTACTAAGTATCCGGAGTCAGTCGCAACGCTGGAGTCATGCTCATGACCTTCTTCAAGACCACATTGCATGCCGTCGCCCTGGCGGGCGGGCTCACCGCAGCGACACTGGGTCTTGGCGTTTCGCCGGCGAGCGCCGAGCCGCCTCCGCCGCCGCCGGCGCCCGTCCAAGGCGAACAGCCGCCGGCCTGGGCGCCGCCGAAGCCCGTCGAGTTCTGGGACGGCCAGCCCGTCGTGTGGTACTCCGGCTGGGGCGGGCGCTGGGGCGTCTGGATCAATGGCGGCTTCATCACGCTGTCCTCAAACCCTGTCACCAACGGCGGCTGACACCGGTCGAGGCACTCCCCGATGCCACTGAACCGGCTGTCATCGCCGTGACGGGAATCGGTCCCGTCGATCAAACGTGGATCGATCCATCGCAGCCCTGGCTGCGCCACATTGGACGATTCCCCACGCGCGCGTGGTAAGGGCGATCGTCCCAGCGGCTCAAGCATTTTCGGGGCCGCCGGGGGTTATCTGAAGCGCGGTTGCTTGATCGCCTCGAGGGAGCCTAGTTTGTGCACCCGTTCGTCGTGGCCGATCTGGCGCAGCACATCGGCGATTGACTGGAACGAGCCGTAGTCGGCGGAGAACGTGACGTCGTAGGGTTCTGTGTCCCATTGCGGATTCTCTGCGACAAGGGTCATGTACTCGTGCTCGGCGTGGTCTTCGAAGTCGGCGTTGAGCCCGTATGACAGCGTTGGCCGGACCACGAACAGTAGCCACGAGACCTGGTAGTAGACAAGGGCGATCGCCTGCGGGATCCAGAAGTAGTAGATCCGGTTCTCCCGTTTCCCGGACCGGTCGATCAGGTCGGACAGGATCAGCAGGTGCCACTGCTCGTTGTCCTGTTGTTCGCGGGCCTCCCGGACCCGGTGGTGGATCCGCCGGGCGAAGTTCGTCTGCCCATGCATGTGGGTGATCGCGATATAGGCCACCTGCTCCCACGCCTGGTAGGGCACCCGGGCAACCAGTTCCAGCACCTTGAACTTCGACAGGGTGCGCTTCTTGCCGTAGAGCAGGTCCAAGGTGAAGAACAACATCCGGGCGAGCAAGCCGTAGTGACGCCGCGGCGCGGCGAGGGTCTCGGCCTCAGCGACGACGAGTTGGTCGTGGTCGAGGTGCGGTGGACGCCCGACAATATCGGTCTGTTCGGTCATTCGCTGCTCCATGATCAAGCCGCGACGACTCCTCGGTCGACCGCGACGTGCGTACACGAGGTATATCCGTGTTCTTCGGTTTTGGGAGTACGTTTCCCACTCGGTGGAGCGAGCTCACGCGTAGCTCCGGGCAGGGACCAGCTAGGCGGCGACACGCAGGATCAACGCCGACCCCTGGCCGCCACCGCCGCACAGTGCGGCCGCTCCGGTTCCGCCTCCACGGCGGTTCAATTCGAGCGCGAGGTGCAAGGCGATCCTGGCGCCGGACATGCCGATCGGATGACCGATGGCGATGGCGCCGCCGTTGACGTTCACCTTCGACGGGTCCAGGCCCAGGGTGCGCGACGACGTAATCCCGACTGCGGCAAAGGCTTCGTTGATCTCGACGAGATCAAGCGCGGACGGATCAATGTGTTCCTGAGCGCAGGCCGCCGCGATGGCATTGGCCGGCTGTTGCTGCAGCGTCGAATCCGGTCCGGCCACCACACCGTGCGCACCGATTTCGGCGATCCAATCGAGGCCCAGTTCGATCGCTTTGGCCTTGCTCATCACCACGACCGCTGCCGCACCGTCGTTGATCGTCGACGCGTTGCCCGCGGTGATGGTGCCTGTTTTGGAGAACGCCGGCCGCAGCGCCGAGAGGGATTCGGCGGTGGTGTCCGCGCGTACGCCTTCGTCCTGGGCGAACACCACGGGGTCGCCGTGGCGCTGGGCGATGGACACCGCAGCGACCTCGTCGTCAAAGAGTCCGTTCTTCCAGGCCGCCGCCGCGCGTTGGTGCGACGCGGCCGCGAACTCGTCCTGCTCTTCGCGGGTGAGCGGGTTTGCGCCTTCGGTGAGCGCACCCATGGTCTGATCGGTGAAGACGTCGTAGAGCCCGTCGTAGGCGAGGTGGTCCGTCAACGTGACATCGCCGTATTTGAAGCCCGCCCGGGACTTTTCGAGCATGTGCGGGGCCTGCGTCATCGATTCCTGGCCGCCGGCCACCACCACGTCGAAGTTGCCTGCTCGAATCAACTGATCCGCCAAAGCGATGGCGTCGATACCGGACAGGCACACCTTGTTGATGGTCAGCGCGGGCACGGACATCGGAATGCCGCCGGCAATGGCGGCTTGGCGGGCCGGTATCTGGCCGGCGCCGGCGGTGAGCACCTGCCCCATGATCACGTACTGGACCTGATCACCGGACACACCCGCCTTGGCCAGTGCCGCCTTGATCGCGATGCCGCCGAGCTCGGAGCCCGAGAATCCGGACAGCGATCCCATGAGGCGCCCGACCGGGGTTCGTGCACCGGCCACGATGACTGAGGTGGTCATGGCAGATCCACCTGGGGAGGTTCGCAACCGCACTGGCGGTCGTCTCGTACACCTTCGTTCATGGGAGAGCTGCCTTTCATCGGCACGGGTGCAAGAGGTCGAGAGTCGACCGGAAAGGGGCACCCGATGTGCTTGAACTGTGCGCCCTGTGCACAGCCATACTCAAGCCATGCGTCCCGCAGAGCGGCACACCTCATAAGGTGATCGTCGCCCAGCAACAGGTGCCTAAGGCTTGGGCGGCTCGATCGCGGGCGGCCGGAAGAGGTAGGTGATCTGCGGCTCCCCGAGGGCGTAGCCGCGAGCCTGCTCTTCGAATCGGCGATCGGCGCCAGTCAGTCCTCGTCGACGGCCTTGGTGGGTAGGCCCGGGGTCACACCCCGGTGGGCCGAGATCCGCACCGGTGCGTTCGCGGTGCCGTACGAGTCGTATCCGTCGATCCGCTGGCACAGCTCGAAGAAAAGGCGGTTGCCGAGCATCGGGGTGAAGGCCTGCAGCAGCTTCCCCGACCCGATCTGGTCGTACAGGATGCCGAGGCGTTCCATCCGTTCGAGCGTCTCGTCGCCGAAGTCCGTGCGCGTCGCCAGGTCGACGTAGTAGTTGTGACCGATGCGCAACAGCTCGCCGCCTCGATCCCACACCCGCTCGCACGCCTCGAAGATGTCGGGCACCTCGAACGCGACGGAGTTCTTGCGAGATTCCGCTTCGGTGACGCCGGCATCATCGTCGAGCAGAGCGACGGTGGTGATGATGCGCACCGACCGATCCCGGTTGCTCATCGCGCGCGAACGGAACAACCCGTAGGTCGCGGGGATCTCGATGTCTTCGTGCGTCTGCAGCCCAAGCGCGGACTTGAAGAACAGCGCCGCCTCCTCGAAGTGGTCGAAGGGCTGGGCCAGGCTGACGTGGTCGATGCTCAGGTCGAGGTCATTCTGCCCGTCGGACTCGTCCGATGTCCGGTCGTAGTGCACGGCCCAGCGCTCGGGGTGTTCGGCCAAGCGGCTGAAGAAGACTGCGGTGCCATCCGGCGCCTCGATCGCGGTGTCGGGGGCATCCTTCGGGCCGCGGCCGGGGGCGGCCACCGTCGCGTGCAGATAGGCACCGCGCTCGAAAGCCCCGGCCGGGTCGGGTGTCCCCACGCCGAGTGCCGCGATGTGCGGGCCGACCTGGCTGCCACGACCCACCGGCGACGTGTTGAGCAGAATTTTCGCGCCGGCCTGCTCCCACAGCTGGATCGGCTTCTCGCGGTTGTTCCCGGTGTGCCGGAAGCCAAGTGACGTGAGCGTGGCGGCGGTCGACGGGTGCTGTTCCGGCACGCCGAGCTCGACGAACTCCAGGCCGGTCACGCGTGGCTCCGGCGGCGCGCTGTCGAGCGAGCCGGGCGGCAGACTTCCGCGGTGGGCGACCGCGTCCTCGACGTACAGCAGAGACCGCAGGGCATCACGCGCGTTGCGTTCGGCGTCGGCACGGCGGAAGACCGTATTGAAGATCTCCAACGACAGCGGGCCGGTGTACCCGGCTAGGAGGCAGTTCTCCAGGAAGCCCGCGACGTCCCACGAACCCTGACCGGGCCACACGCGGTAATGCCGGCTCCATTGGAGGATGTCCATCGCCATCTCGGGCGCGTCCGAGAGCTGAACGAAGAAGATCTTCTCGCCCGGGATGTCGCGGATGGCCCACGGGTCGAGCCGACGCGAGAGCACATGGAAGGTGTCCTGGCAGGTTCCCAGCGCCGGGTGGTCGGCCATCCGCACGATCTTCCACGCGCGGCGGTAGTCCCAGACGTGCGTCGACCAGGCCAGGGCCTCGAACGCGATCCGCATGCCGCGCTCATGCGCGAGCAGGGCGGCCTTGTGCAACTGCTCCGCGGACAGCCCGTCGTCGTCGATGGCGTCGGGCTGGCAGCTCGAGCAGACGAGGATCAGGTCGGTACCCAGCTCGGCCATGATGTCGAGCTTGCCCTCGAAGCGTCGCATCGCCTGTGCATGCTGCTCCTCGGTCATGCCTTCCAGGTCGCGGAAGGGCTGCAACATCTCGATCTTGAGACCGAGTTCGTCGCAGCGCTCCCTGATCCGGCGTGGGGTCCACAGGCTGCAGAGCAAGTCCTGGTCGAAGATCTCGACACCGTCGAACCCGGCGTTTGCCACCGCCGTGAGCTTCTCGTTGAGGGTGCCGGACAGGGAGACCGTGGCGATCGAACGACGCATTCCTGGACCGTAGCGACCGGCATGCGCCGCGGGCACGCTCTTGCCGACCAGTGGCAAACGCCGGTCGCCCAATCTGGGGGCGTCGGATGTCGACCGGTTCGCGCGATTCCACTGCTGAGCCGTTAGGCGAAGTCGTCCAACGCATCGTCGAGGGTTCGATACACGGCAACGATGGTGTCGATTCCGATCAATGTGAGCGGCCGGCCGGTGCTGGGACCATCGGCAACCACCCCGAATCGGCCCGATGGTGCGATATCTCGGTGCGCCTGGATCAACAGGTTCATTCCCGCCGAGGCCAGGAATTCCACTCTCGACAGGTCCACGATCAGCGCTGCCGGCTCCTTTTCGTTTGCGGCCTGGATTACTTCGGCCACCGCGGGCGCGGTAAGCATGTCCAGGTCTCCCGAGACTGTCACCACCACAATGTGCTCGACCCAGTTCTCCGCGACCCGGAAGCCGCCGCTGTAGGTGGGAAGGCTGCGGTTGGCAACACCAGCCGCCGTTGCGCAATGCCCATTCTGGCTGTCCATGCTTCTCCCTCTCAACGCACGAGTAACGCTTGGGGGCGCGCTTGTTCTATCTGGTTCCGTCGCCGTCCGAGTCGGCAACAACAAAGACCGACCTCAGGTATTCGAGGCCGATCCTTGTTGTGATGGGCCGATCTACCTGGTGCGAACCGAGCTGCGTCCTCCGACCCGGAGCCAGATCACCAGAACGACGACGGCACCGATGACCGAGCCGATGATCCCGGACGGCTGGAGGAATCCCTGCGCACTGTCCTTATGGAAGAGCAGATATCCGAGGAATCCGCCGACGAATGAACCGACGACGCCGAGGACGATGGTCATCGGGACCGACAAGTTCTGCTTGCCCGGAACGAGCAGGCGGGCGAGAACGCCCGCGACGAGTCCGATGACGAGGATGCTGACGATGAGTCCGATCATGGCTGTGAGCCTTTCTGATTAAGCGCCGACTGTGCGCTTGGATCGGGTCGGTCGGGCGGCTGCTCGACACTGCCGTTAGCTCAACACCCCTTAGGGGGGTGCTGGTACACCCCTAAGGGGGTAATCTGCGGTTTGTTGGCACCCCGCCGCAAGCCAGCCGTCGTCGTGTTGGTCGAAACCGGTCAGGGCGTGACCCCAAGGAATGTCCGCGTCGTATTCGCCGGCTCGCTCGGCACCCACCTGAACAAGCCGTGCCGGTAGCGGTAAGTATCGGATTGGCGCTTATTGAGTTGTAGCACTATTTTTCTGGGGTGATGTCCTCAGCTGTAGACGTGGTCGCCCGGTGGATCTCCCCTTTTCTGGCGGTCGCGGCCGTCGCCGGCATGGGTTGTTATGCCGACCCGGCGCAGTCCGGAACCGCCCCGGCCGTGCGCCTGGTCAGTGAAGGGAACCCACTGGCCGGAGCGGCTTTCTACGTCAACCCCAATTCGGCGGCCATGCGGGCCGCGCAGAGCGCAGATCCACCGAGCCCCGAGTTGACCGCCATCGCCAATACGCCGACGGCGTACTGGATGGACCAGTTGTCAACTCCGGCTGTGGACGCGAAGTACATCGCCGCGGCACAGGCTGCCGGCACCACGCCGCTCCTGGCGCTCTATGGAATCCCGCATCGCGACTGTGGGAACTTCGCCGCCGGTGGGTTCGGGTCGGCCGATGCCTACCGAGGGTGGATCGACGGCGTCGCATCCGCCGTGGGCTCTGGTCCCGCGGCGATCATCCTCGAGCCTGATGCACTCGCGATGGCCGACTGTCTATCCGCCGACCAGCGCCAGGAACGCTTCGACTTGATGCGCTACGCCGTCGACACGTTGACCCGCAATCCGGCCACGGCCCTGTACATCGACGGTGGCCACTCGCGCTGGGTGAGCGCCGACGCCATGGCCGGCATGCTCAATGACGTCGGTGTGAGCAAGGCCCGGGGCTTCAGCCTCAACACGGCCAACTTTTTCACCACCGATGAGGAAATCGGTTACGGCGACGCCATTTCAGGACTCACCAACGGTGCGCACTACGTGATCGACACCTCCCGCAACGGCGCCGGGCCGACTGACGACCCGTTGTACTGGTGCAATCCGCAGGGGCGGGCGCTTGGTGCCGCGCCGACGACACAGACTGCGAGCCCCAACGTCGACGCCTACCTGTGGGTGAAGCGTCCCGGTGAGTCCGACGGATCATGCGGCCGCGGCGAGCCCGGAGCGGGGCGCTTCGTGAACCAGTACGCCATCGACCTGGCCAGCAAAGCGGGCCAGTAGGACGCGCAGACTTCGCGCCTTGGCCGGCTGACTGGCGGGATCAACCGACGTCGTGCGTACTCCGAATAGGAGACGCGCACAGCCGACGTATCGGGAACGTTTCAAACCGCCGTGCAGGAACCCATGACGGTTCACGTCCGGTTCAGCGCGGACGTGCAGCCCGTGCACCGCTACCTCGCCGAGCCCGGAATGTAACCACGCTGCCTATCTATGGGAGAGCCATCCAACAGAAAGGCACGTTCCCATGTCCATTTTGTCGCAGCGAGAAGTCTCGATCACCCAGTTGACCGCAACCCAAGCATCGGGTGCAGTCGTCCTCATCCGTCTCTATGTGGGTCTGATATTCGTCGGTGAGGGCATCTTGAAGTTTCTCCGGCCAGAAACGCTTGGCCCTGGCCGGTTCGAGAAGGCTGGAATACCCGCATCGACGTTGCTGGCCAACCTCGACGGCGTCTTCGAAATCGGTTGCGGCGTACTGCTTCTGGTCGGCCTGCTGACCAGGTTGGCGACCCTACCGATGATCGTCGACATGGTCGGCGCGCTGACCATCACCAAGTTGCCGCTGCTATGGGGCGATGCACCTCTGTACCCGAAGGAAGGCGGCTTCTGGGATTTCTTCCATGAAGGGCGCCTGGAGATGGCAATGCTGTGCGGCAGCATCTTCCTGCTCATCGTCGGTGCCGGTGGCTACTCGCTGGATCACCGCATGAACCGAGTCACCACCCCGGACTGCTCTTTGGCTACAACTCGCTGACGCGACCACCATCGACCAGCCACGTACGGTCCAACCGCACGTTCTGAAGCATCCGCCGGTCATGCGTCACCAACAACAGTGCACCGTCATAGGTCTCGAGCGCTTGCTCGAGCTGCTCGATGGCAGCGAGGTCGAGATGGTTCGTCGGCTCATCGAGAACCAGCACATTCGTGCCACATGCCTGTAGCAAGGCCAGGCCGGCGCGCGTTCGCTCACCGGGCGAGAGCTCGTCAACCGCACGTTCGACGTGGTCGGCGCGCAACCCGAACTTCGCAAGTAGGGTTCGAACGTCGGCGGTCGACCAGGACGGCACCCGCTGCTCGAAGACATCGACGAGTCGCCCGGAACCGGTGAAATCCGCACGCGCCTGGTCGATCTCGCCGATGGCGACGTTGGCGCCCAGACTCGCGCGGCCCTCGTCGGGCTGCTGGCGATCTAGAGTAGCCGCAGCAGCGTCGACTTTCCTGCCCCGTTGGGCCCGGTGATGCCGATGCGTTCGCCGGCGTCAACCTGTAACGACACCGGCCCCAGGACGAATTCTCCTTGCCGCACAACAGCATTGTCGAGTGTCGCAACGACCGAACTCGACCGCGGCGCGGCTCCGATGGTGAATTCGAGCGTCCATTCCTTGCGGGGTTCGACGACTTCCTCGAGACGGGCGATCCGGCTTTCCATCTGACGCACCTTCTGCGCCTGCTTCTCGCTGGACTCAGCAGCCGCGCGTCGCCGGATCTTGTCGTTGTCGGGAGACTTGCGCATCGCGTTGCGGACACCCTGGCTCGACCATTCCCGCTGAGTGCGGGCGCGCGCCACGAGGTCGGCCTTCTTCTCGGCGAACTCGTCGTATTGTTCGCGTCGGTGTCGGCGGCCGACCGCACGCTCTTCCAGATAGCTGTCGTAACCGCCGCCGAAGACGGTGGTGGTGTTCTGGGCCAGATCCAGTTCGAGGACGCGGGTCACGCTGCGGGCCAAGAACTCTCGATCGTGACTCACCAGCACCACACCACCGCGGAGATCGCGGACGAAGCCCTCCAGGCGAGCGAGTCCGTCGAGGTCGAGATCGTTGGTCGGCTCATCGAGCAGGACGATGTCGAACCGCGACAGCATCAGCGCCGCCAATCCCACCCGCGCCGCCTGGCCGCCCGACAATGCGGTCATCGGGGTCGATTCCGGCCGCACCGCGTCAACGTCGAGCCCGAGGTCGGCCAGCACTGCCGGCAATCGTTCGTCAAGGTCCGCCGCGCCGGTGGCGAGCCAGTGATCCAGCGCAGCAGCGTAGGCATCGGCCGGATCTGTGTCTGAGAGCAGCCGGGTCTGCCAAAGCAGCCGCGGCTGCTTCCATGGCCTGCGTCGCTTCGGTGCATCCCGCACGGCGTGCGATATAGCCGGCGACGGTTTCCCCGGGTACCCGCTCATGTTCCTGCGGCAGCCACCCCACGAACGCGTCGGGTGGGGCGATGTTGACCGTACCCCCAAGCGGCTCGAGATCCCCGGCAAGAATCCGAAGCAGTGTGGTCTTGCCGGCGCCATTCGCGCCGACGACTCCGATGACGTCGCCCGGTGCCACGGTCACGTCGAGCCCCTCGAAGAGGGTGCGATGCGCGAAGCCGCCGGCCACCTTCTTCGCGACAAGCGTTGCGGTCATGGGTCCATCGTCGCAGCACATGCCGAGGTGTCGTCGCGGTGCACCCTCACCTGCGCCGACTCCCCGCGAAACCGCCCGCCATCGTGCGCTCGATCTACAAGCTCTGGTGTGCCGCTGATTTCTGGGTCAAACTCGCTTGCGGAGGAAGGAGCCGCCATGGGCCGGTCCGCATATGAACGCATCCGCGCCGCCCACCTGAGTGCCGTGCAGGGGGCACTCCTTGATCATGTGGGCCGCCTCGACTGGTCGGCAGAGCAGATTCGACAGCACCGCGACTGGAGGTTGCGCTCGCTTCTTGCGTATGCACACGAGCGCTCCGCGTTCTACGCCGAACGGCTGCGCGGCCTCGACTTCGAGGTGGTGACGGCGGCTGATCTGGCGTCGATTCCGATGCTTACGAAGGCGGAGGCACAAGGCGAGTGGGATGGGATCGTGACGGCCCAAGGCCTCAATCGTGAAGCAGCCGAACGGGTTTTGGGTGAACAAACGTGGTTCTCGTACTCTCGTCAAGATCAGCAAGTATTCAGTTCCGGCGGATCCAGCGGTGTGCGCGGGGTGTATGTCTGGGATTGGCAATTTTTCATCACCGCCGCATGCCTGGCATGGCGCATGCAGGCGCGTGACGAACGGCGCGGCGAATCGAGGCCGAATGCGCGGTTGGCTGTGCTCACTGCCGGTGTGCCACCTCACGCCAGCACCCCACTGTTCGACATACCCACCATCGCCGGCATGGATACCGTCGTCATTGCAGCCGGAGCCCCATTCGACGAGGTACTCGCAGCGGTCGGGAGGCACGCTCCTACCCACCTCGTGGGCTACGCCAGCGTCATCGGACGCCTGGCCCGCGCTTCGTTGGCGGGTGACCTCGGAATCCGACCCTCACGGGTGAGCACCAACTCAGAACCGCTGTCGCCCGAGGACCGTGACGCGATCATCAGTGCCTGGCACGCCCCGTTGCACAATCTCTGGGGCTCAACGGAACTCGGCGTGCAGGCGGTCGGCTGCGGGTTTGGTCCCGGCCTGCATATCTGCGAGGACGAAGTGATCCTCGAACGCGTTGACGTCAACGGCGCACCCGTGGCGCCCGACGAACCTGCGGTACGCACCCTCGCCACCGGTCTGTCCAACCGTACGTTCCCCTTCATTCGATACGACCTCGGCGACGAAATCACGATGATTTCCGAACCGTGTGCGTGCGGCAGCGCGTTCGCTCGGGTCGCCGACATCAGCGGTCGTCGTGACGACGACTTCGTCTACGGGTCACACACGGTGCCCGCCAGCGCCTTTCGGCACGTGCTCGGCACGGATCCACGCATCGTCGAATACCAGGTGCTGCAGACCGAGCGCGGCGTGGACGTGCTTGTGGTCGGAGATTCCGGTGTGCAGTCGCTCGCCCCGGCGTTGGTCACGGCCATGCAGCGCCACGGAGTTGCCCACCCGTCGATTCGGATACGCACAGTCGAGACCCTGGGCCGCAACGAAGCGAGTGGCAAGCTCAAGCGCTTCGTGCCAGTCCCGGCGCGCTGATACGCCACCGCGCGTCGGGCTCTATTCACTGCTCAGGGGTGCGGCGTAGGCTCGCCCGATGCTGGGGAAGTCGGAGATCCGGTTCCTTCCTCATGGCGGCCGCCGGGTGGCTTACGAGATCCGCGGGGTTGGCCCACCGCTCGTCGCTCCGGCGTGGTGGGTGAGCCACCTCGAACTCGACTGGCAGAGCGCGGACTTTCGGCGGTTCTGGGACGCGGTCGCAGATGGCTACACACTGATCCGCTACGACCGGCTCGGCGTAGGTATGTCGGATCGCACTGTGCAAGAAGCGGAACTGAACCTCGACGAGGAGGTCGCGACGCTGCGCGCGCTTGTCGATGAGCTCGAACTCGAGCGCGTGTCGCTCATCGGCGGCTCGTCTGGGAGTTGCACCGCCATCGCCTTCGCCGCGGCGTTTCCCGAACGTGTCGAGCGGCTGGTGCTGTACGGGTCGTACCCAAACGGCGCGGAGCTGACAGCTCCGGGTGTGGGAGACGCGATCTTGGCGGCGGTACGTGCGCATTGGGGCTTGGGCTCGCGACTGCTCAGTGACATCTTCCTCGGTGCCGCTGACTCCGAGGTGCGCGAACGCTTCGCACGTCTGCAGCGTGAGGCCGCCTCCGCCGAAACCGCTGCGGCGCTGTTGAGTCTCGTCTACCGCCTCGACGTACGCGCGCACCTTCCCCTGGTTCGCCAACCGGCGGTGGTCGTGCATCGTCGTGACGACCGCGCCGTGCCGTACCGGCTGGGACGCGAGGTCGCGGCCGCGATTCCGGGCGCCACGTTCATCCCGCTGCAGGGCGACGCGCACTTCCCGTGGCATGGCGATGTGGAGTCCGTCGTCCGCGCGTGCCGCGAAACGCTGGCACCCGAGCATTCGTCGCCGCACGACGTGAGCGAGCCGGAGCAGGTCCTGCTCTCGGGTCGTGAGCGGGAGATCATCGCGTGCGTCGCTCGGGGGTTGAGCGACCGCGAGATCGCCGAGCAGCTGGTGCTGAGCCCGCACACTGTGCACCGCCATGTTGCGAACATCCGCCGCAAGCTGGGCAGCACCTCGCGGACGGCCGCCGTCGCGGCGGCTGCGCGTCTCGGATTGCTCTGAACTGGCCGGAACGGGCCATCTGCAAGAGATGGCCGTTCCGAGCGATGCGGGCAGGAGGCGGCCGGTTTTACTTTTGCAGCATGACCTATACGACGACCACCAAGCCGGAGGCGAGGCCGCAGTCTCGAGCCTGGCTGCGCATTTTCGCACTGGCATACGACCCGTTTCTCTGGCTCGGCGAGAGCGTTGGCCTGCGCAGTCGGCGAAGGGCACTGCTGAGCAACGCCCGCGGGCGGGTCGTCGAGATCGGCGCCGGCACCGGGCTGAACGCTGCGCACTACCCCGACGGGCTCGCCGACCTCGTGCTCACCGAGCCCGATGCGGCGATGCGCGGGAAGCTCGCGCGTCGCCTGCGGCGGCACGGACGCGAAGCGCGGATTGTTGACGCACCAGCGGAGTGCCTACCGCTGGCCGATGCGTCGGTGGACACTGTGGTGTCCACGCTCGTCCTCTGCACCGTCCCCAACCCTGAACGCACTCTGAGCGAGATCGCCCGCGTGCTCCGCCCGGGTGGGCAGTTGCTCTTCATCGAACACGTGCGGGCGAAGTCGCGGTTCCTAGCGGCGTGCCAGGACTACCTGTTTGCACCTTGGCGCCGCTTCGCGGCAGGATGCTGCTGCAACCGCCCGACCGTGGAGTTGATGCACGCCTGCGGTTTTGCGGTTGAGGCAGATGACTTCGTGTGGCGTGGCATGCCCGCGATCGTCCATCCGCTCGTCGTCGGGAGCGCGTCGGTGATTCGAACCTAGTCGCCGCTCCTGGCACCGCGATCTTCCCGACGCCGAGCATGATCGGATGCAGGGCCGAGGCGGTCGAACTTCTCGGCGAACTCGTCGTATTGTTCGCGCCGGTGCTAGGAGTCAGGTTCGTTCAGAAATCGGCGGATGAGACCCAGACACGACTGGGCCAATTCGGCGTCCACGCCGTCGGCGTCCGCAGCGCCCAGGTAGTCACCGTGTCCGGCCGGTACGACCAATGCTCGGCCGTGCGGTGCGAGCCGCGCCATGCCGATGGTGTGTTCGGGCACGACGACGTCGCGGTCACCACTTATGAACAGGACGGGAGCTGCCAGCGCAGCCAACTCCCGATCGTCCCAGTCGCGGAAATCCCGCATCAACGAGACGTCGAGCTGGAACATCGCATTCAGATCGCGCGGGTCCGGATTGATCGCCAGGTAGGCCTGCTGGAGTAAGGCAGGCATGGATCCGAGCTGGGGATCGTCAAAGTTGTCCCAGAAACCCTCGATCATCCCGTCGCGCCGGTAGAAGCCCGTCGCCACGACAACGCGCCGGCACAGGTCGGCATGTCGAAGTGCGAATCGCACCGCGGTGGGGCCCCCGTTGCTGAATCCCATGATGTCGACGCGTTCGACACCCAGCTCACGGACCAGGGCCGCGATGTCGTCGGCTGAATTCTCAAAGGTGTATGCCCGTGCCGCGTGGGGTGTGTGCCCGTGGCCCTGCAACTCGACTCCGATCACGAGTCGATCGGCTGCGAACGTGGGAATCGCGTAACCCCAGTCCGTTTCGATTGTTCCCGCGCCGCCGTGAACAAGCAGCAGAGGCGTCTGCTGCCCGGGTCTGCCGAACGTCTCGTGATAAAGCGTGATCGTGGTCACCGGTCCTCCTGCTCTGCGCTGTGACGTCCCGCTCGCCTCATGAGTTTCGACCCCGTCAGCAACGAAAACTCATCGGTGGACTCGCGTCCTCGGCCATTTACTCAGAGCGCATTGCTGATTCGCCACAGCAGCAGCCGCTGGCGTGAGGTGATCTGCCGCCGAACCGTATCTGCGTGTGTCGCTCGCTCATCGCGGGGCCTTCGCAACAAAGGTGTGCACGACGCCCCGTTGCCAACCGCTCATCGTCTCGGCGCGGACATCGCTAAAGCCCGCCGCCGCCAACCTGTTTCGGAATGCCGATACCCCGTCGAAGCCGTTGACACTGCTCCACAGATGCCGGTACAGGGTGATGTCGCGGGTGCGCCACCACGCCAACGGAATGATGATCGTCCAACAGACCGCATTCCATACCGCTGTGGCTGGTCGCGAATCACGGACGGAGTACTCGTGGACCGCCAGTGTCCCGCCGGGCCGCATCAGCGCCCGGAACCGAGCGAGCTGCCCATCGGGATCATCGAGGTTCCGCATCAGATAGGCCGCCATGATGCCGTCGAACGGACCCTCGATATCCGCCGCGGCGAGCTGTTCGATCGGAGTGTGCACGAAGCGCACCGACGGTGGCCACCTTTTGGCGGCGGCCTGGCGGAGCATGCCTGCGGAGGCATCGACGGCGACGATGTCCGCCTCTGGCGCGGCGGCGAGCAGGGCGGCAGTCGAGGCACCGGTCCCGCAGCCAGCGTCGAGAAGTCGCAGACCGCGTCCTCCGTCGGGAATCCGCATGCGCTGCACCGAGCGCCGTAGGTGCCTGTGATAGCCCGGGTTCGTATCGACCAGCCAGTCATAGTTGGCGGCGGCATCATCGAATGCCGCTGGCACCGCCGCCCGTGGCAGGGGCCATGATTGCTCGCTCACGTTCGGAACCAGACCGGGGACGCCACGCCCGTTCCGTCCTCGCGGTAGGTCGTCAGAACGGCGGGCGTCGGCGCCTGCAACAGCGACGCGAACTCACGCATGCGTCTGAGCCTAAAGCGTGTGGAAGAACTTCGGTCAAATGTCGGCACCGCCCTCGGGCGGCGTCGGTTCACGCCGCTACACCCGACTCAGCTGGTGCAACCCCAGCGGCCGAGCACCGCCCACCCACGACGGCCACAGCGGGCGCGCACGCCGACGCCAACCTCTTCGGTGGTCCCGCGCCGGGGATGAGCGCTACGGATATGTGCGGCGCGGGGCTCAGTCGTCGGACAGTCGGAGCACGACTTTGCCCGAAATGGCCGGCTCAGCTGACACGTCCATCGCCGCCACGGCGTCGACGAGGTCGAAGCTGTGGGTGATGACCGGGTCCAGAGCGGCGGAACCGGCGAGCAGCGCGATCGCTTCGTCGAATTCGGTATCGAACCGGAAGGCGCCGCGGTAGTCGATTTCCTTGGCCACCAGGGCGGACAGTTCAGCAGGTCGGGGTCCGGGCGGAAACATCCCCAACTGCACCATGACTCCGCGGCGTCGGACGGCGGCGAGGGTGGCGCCGACGGCCACGGAGGCGCCGGACGCCTCGATTGCCACGTCGAAGTATTGATCGGGGAGGGTGTCGGAGCCGATCCGGACGGTGCGATCGACGCCGACGCTCAGGGCGATCTCCAGAGGGTGATCGAGGATGTCCGTGGTCCAGACTTCCGCGGCCCCAGCCGCTTTGGCTGCGCCGGCGGCGAGGATGCCGATCGGTCCGGAGCCGCCGACGAGTACCTTGGCGCCGGCAACCCCGCCGGCCCGGTTCAGTGCGTGCAGGCCAACTGCCAGCGGTTCGGCCAACACAGCCCGGGACAGCGGGAGAGTGTCCGGCAGCACCCGGATCTGGTCCTGCCGGATGATCATGAATTCGGAAAAGCCGCCCTGGGTGTGGGGGAAGCTGGCCGCAGACCCGAAGTAACGGGCGTTGCGACACACGTTGCGGACCCCGGCGAGGCATTCCGGGCAGGCTCCGCAGGGGGTGGCCGGGTGAATGGCCACCGCGGTTCCGGTGGCAAGGGCACCGGACGGGTCGTCCTCAATCCGCCCGACAACCTCGTGACCGAGCACCAATGGTTCCTGCAGGCTGAACGCCCCGACGGCGCCGTGCTTGTAGTAATGCAGATCCGAGCCGCAGATGCCGCCATGGGTATTGCGCACGAGGACCTGCCCGGGTCCGGGCGCCTGGGCGGGCAGATCGTCGAACCGCAGATCGCCAGCGCCGTGAACCACGAGAGCCTTCATGAATGCGTCCCCTTCGAGAAAAAGTGTTCAACGAGGCCAAGACCGATGCGGCTGTGACAGCAATGGTTCATAGTTTTCCTGTCTGGCGGTCGGTCTCAGACGACCTGGTTGGTGAGGGAGCCGATGCCGTCGAGGGTGATCTCGACGGTGTCACCCGGAGTGACCGCGACAAACGTGTTGGGTGCGCCGCTCATGATCACGTCCCCGGGACCGAGGGGGATCCACGAAGCGACGTAGACGATGCTTTCCGCGACGGTCGAGGGGAGGTTGAAGCTGCCGGACCTCGCCGCCACCTCTCCGTTGATGCTGACGGTCGTGGCCACGTTCTCCGGGTCGTCGAGCTGGGTCTCGATCCAGGGGCCCACTGGCGTGTAGCCGTGTCCGCCTTTGCCCTCGAAGATCTTGTCGTCGAAGGCATTCCGGTCGACGTTGGTCACGTCATTGACGACCGTGTAGCCGAACACGTAGTCGAAGGCGGTGTCCAGGGTCAGTCCTTCGGTGTCGCGGCCGATGACGACGGCGAGTTCGCCCTCGATGTTGATCGTGCCGACGTCTCGTCGGGCGCGTATGACATCACCCGGGCCGACGATGGTGCGTACGGACTTGTGCCAGGCCTGGATGGGAAGGGGGTGATTGTTGTTGGTCTTGTTATGTGCGATACCCACCAGCACCTGCGGCTCACACGGAGCCAGCAGCCGGGCGTCGTCGGCCGCAACGGTTAATCCGGTACGGATCGGTGGGTCCGCGAATCCGTCCTCGACGACCGCCCAGGCGTCACCGGTCCAGATCGCATGGCGGGCGCCGTCGGTGGTCTCGAGGCGGGCGATACGCATGCTCAGACCACCGCTGTCATGCCGCCGTCGACGAACAGGACTTGTCCGTTGACGAAGTTCGACGCCGGTGAGGCCAGGAACACCAGAGCCCCGACGAGGTCTTCGACCTTGCCCCAGCGGCCGGCGGGGGTGCGGGTGGTCACCCACTGGGTGAACTCTTCGTTCTCCACGAGGGCCCGCGTGAGTTCGGTCTCGAAGTAGCCAGGGGCCAAGGCGTTGGCCTGGATCCCGTGCGGACCGAGGTCGGCGCACAGCCCTTTGGTGAGCATCACGATCCCGCCTTTGGTTGCGCTGTACGGCGCGATGCTGGGCCGGGCCAGCTGGCTCTGCACCGACCCGATGTTGATGATCTTGCCGCTGCCCCGTTGGACCATGCCGCGGGCCACGCGCTGGCTGACCAAGAACGCGCTGGTCAAGTTGGTGGCAACGAGGTCATTCCAGTCCTGCAGCGTGAACTCGGTGAACGGGGCACGGCGCTGGATGCCGGCGTTGTTGACCAGGATGTCAGGCGTTCCCCACTCGCTGCTCGATGTCGGCGATTCCGCGGTCGACGGCGTCCTGATCGGTGACATCGAACGTGCTGACCCCGGTCTCACCTCCGGTCTCCTCGGCCAGATCAAGCGCCGTTGCCTCGACCTGGTCGCGATTGCGGCCGTGGATCGTGACCCGGCTGCCCGGCCTGGAGCAGGCCCTTGGCGAGGGCCAGCCCGATACCTCGGCTGGACCCACTGACCAGTGCGGTGGTGCCGGTCAGGTCGAAGGGGTTCATCGTGCGGCCACCCCTCCTGCCTTCAGCTCATCGAGGGCATCCTCAACGCGGATCAGGTCACGACCACGGGTCTCCGGCGTGATGAAGGTCGTCGCAAAGGTGATCGCCGCCAGGACGAAGGTATAGATACCGAGCGGCACCCAGGAGCCGTCGAACCATTTGATCAGCGCGGCGCCCAGCACACCGGCCAGTACCACCGGCGATCACGGCGCTGAACTCACGCGAAACTGCGACGCCGAGGTAGCGGTGCTTGTTGCCGAACATCTCGGGCAGCAGGGCGCACTGCGGTCCGAGCATCGTGTTGACGCCGAAACCAATGGCCACGGCGATCACCACGATGACAAGCCAGGCCTGGCCCAACGAGATCAGGTACCAGCCGGGAAAGGCGAGTAGCAGCAGCACGGCGGCGCCGAAGCGGTAGACCGGGACCCGGCCGACCCGATCCGAGATGTGCCCGGCCAACGGCACCGAAACCATCCCGATCAGCGATCCGACCGCAACGGCGATCGGACCGATCGACCGATCGACCATAACCGTGCCCGTCGCGTACGCGACGGCCAGGGAGTTGAAGAGGTACGAGCCACCGTTCTCTGCCATCCGCAGGCCGATGCCGCGCAGCACGCTGGGCAGCGAGTGCCCGAAGATCTCACGCATCGGGTGCTCGGCAATCTGCTCGTGCTTCTCCAACACGATGAACGTCGGACTCTCCCGCAGCCTCATCCGGATGAACAAGGCGACCAGGATCAGCAGGATCGACGCCAGGAACGGGATCCGCCACACCCAGCCGAGCAAAAGGTCCTCAGGGATCGTGCCGAGATACACAAACACCAAGGCGGCCAGCAGGGTACCGGCCTGGATGCCGATGAACGGCAACGCGGCGAAGAACCCGCGCCGCTCGACCGGGGCGTACTCGGCCATCAGCACCGTTGATCCGGCCTGCTCGGCGCCCGCTCCGAAGCCCTGGCACAGCCGGAGGAAGACCAACAGGATGGGCGCCCAGATGCCGATGGTGTCGTAGGTGGGCAGCGCGCCGACCAGGGTGGAGGAGCCGCCCATCAGCAAGATCGTGACGACGAGGACCCATTTGCGACCGAGCCTGTCGCCGATCGTGCCGAAGAACAGGCCGCCGAGCGGGCGGGCCACGAACCCGACCCCGAACGTGGCGAAGCTGGCGACCAGAGCGGTGCCCGGGTCCAGGTTGCTGAAGAACAACTTCGAGAAGATCAGCGCCGAGGCCAGCCCGTAGAGCGCGAAGTCGTAGTACTCGAGGGCGCTGCCGACCGTACTGGCCAGTGTCGCCCGACGAAGGTTGGCCGCGTATTCCGGATCGTCTGCCTCGCGGACCGGCGGTGTGTACGGAGCGTCAGGCATTTCGATCTCCTTTGATGCAGACGCCCGGCCGTCTATGCCAGCTCAGTTACCACCGACTCAGACGAACAACGGGCATGGCTAGACGCTATCGGCGCATCGCACGGAGAGTCCCAGGTTGGCTAAACATTTAAAAACAGTCGCAACATTTACAAACATTCGCACGTTGCCCCCGGAGCAACCGCTATGACGCCCTGCCCGGGTATAGGCCGTCGGATCAGCGGGTTACTCAGTAGAAGTCAACGGTGTCCACGGCGTTCACGAGTTCGCCTCCATCAAGCAAGCGGGTCGCGTTGGCAGCGAACAGTTCGGCAATCAGCCGGTCTTCGGCCGAGTTGAGGGCTGCGGTGTGGGGACTGACGAGAACGTTCGGCTCGGCCCACAGTGGACTGCTTTCGGCCAAAGGTTCGGTCGCGAACACGTCAAGGGCCGCGAACCCGATGCGACCGTCGCGTAGCGCAGGCAGCAGAGCGTCCTCGTCGACCACCGTGCCTCTGCCGACGTTCACCAGGATCGTCCCCGGCTTGACCGCCGCGAAGACGTCGGCCCCGATCAGCTTCTCCGTCGCCGCCGTCCCGGGCAGCGTCAGCACGATAGCGTCCACCTCGGGCACCGTCGACACGATGTCGTCCACCTGGATCAGCCGGTCAACGCGATCAACCTGTTTGCCGTGACGGCTCGTGCCGATGACGGTCGCACCGAGCCCGGCCAGTTTCTTAACCACCTCTTGGCCGATGCCGCCGAGCCCGACAACCAGGACGGTCATCTCCGAAACCTGGCCCATCTCCCAGCGGCCTGTCCAGCGCCGGTCGTGTTGCTGGGCGATCAGGCGCCCTAGATTCTTTGCGCCGGCCAACACGCCGAAGACAGCGAATTCGGCCAGCGGTCCGCCATGGACGCCGGCCGAGGTCGTGAAGACGATTCGGCGCAGCTGGTCCTCACTCAGTCCGGCGCCCTTCACCTGGCTGCCGCCGCCTGCCGCCATCGTGTGAACCCAGCGGAGTGCCGGATTCGCATCCGCCGTCCGCCTCAGGGCGTCGGGGTCGACATCGGGAATGCCGTAGAGCGCCTCGGCCGAGTCGACCATGTCCTCGAACTCCTGTTGCTGAGTCGGGGTTCGACGAAACGACGGATCCCCGGAGAAGTCAGCCGGATGGCGCATCGGGGGATACAGCGACTGGTCGCGGATCAAGTCGATGCGAGGTTCCAGACGCTCGATCATCTCGCAGTGCTGCTCGGCCAGTGGCGTGGCGACGACCACGCGAAGCCGCTCGGAGCGGTGTGCCATTGACATTGCCTTTCATCGGCGGTTCCTCAGTTTAGGGTCGAACCTATGACGAACATGTCCGCCGACGAGAGCGTCCCCGTGGGAGTGATCGGTCTCGGCATGATGGGCCGCCCGATGGCGGTCAATATCCTCCACAGCGGCGCCGGGCCCCTACACATCACCGGGCGCAGCCGGGACCGCTATTCCGATCTCGTCGCCGCAGGCGCGCAGTGGCACGCCACTCCTCGGTCGCTCGCCGGCGCGGCGAGGGTCATCCTGCTGATGCTGCCGGACCTTCCGCAAGTCGAGGAGGTCTTGGCCGGTCCCGACGGGATCCTGGCCAGCGAGCCCGACGCCCTGCTGCTGATCATCGCTTCAACGTCGTCTCCGGTCGGCGTCAGGGAGCTGGGCATGCGGTTGGCCCGGACGACGGCCGACGCAGTACGGGTTGTCGACGCACCGGTCTCCGGCGGTGTCGACGGTGCCGAAGCCGGCACGCTGTCGATCATGGTCGGTGGTGAGGAACGAGATGTCGCGGACGGGTGGCCGGTGCTCTCCGCGTGCGGCAACCCGGTTCATCTCGGTCCCCTGGGTTCGGGCCAGGTGGCGAAGGCATGCAACCAGATGATCGTCGCGTCGACCATCCTGGCGCTCGGGGAGGCCGCCGTACTCGCCGAACGGAGCGGTCTCGATCTGACCGAACTATTCCGCCTGCTCGGGGGTGGATACGCTGGGAGCCGCATCTTGGAAAGCCGCGGCGACCGGATCATTCAGGAGGACTACAGTCCCTCGGGCGTAGCGAAATACATGGTCAAGGACCTCGATTTCGCTTCCGCCGTGGCGGCGGCGACCGGCACGCATCCGGTCCTGCTGCCGGCCGTGAAGGCTGCGTTCGAGGAACTCACGGCGCTAGGGCACGGCGACAGCGACATCGCCGTCACACGGCGCTACGTCGAACAGCGTTGAGCCGACCACAACAAGAAGCTCCACAAACTGTGAAGCGGGCACCGCGCACGTCAGGATCCCAGCATCGGGGTGCTGGGCTATTGGGCCCTGGCGATGAACGCAGTCACCTGCTCCGGATCCAAGCTCGTCAGGCGCCGCCGGGCACCGTCGCCCGGCTCTTGGCCGTCGGGGTGATTGGTGATGGCGCTATCGCTCCTCGAATCCGAATTGGGCCTAATCCCCGGACGGCGAGCCTAGGTGGTGAGGATTTCTAGTGGCCGGGCGGCATCTGCCGGGCAGCTGAACAACAGAACCGGAAACTACTGAACTGGTACACGGGCCGAAATACTTACACTCCTTCGTCGTCTAGGAGGTGGACGATGCTCTCCCGCCACCTGGAATCGTTGAGTTCCACCGCGGCGCGGCCGCCCGGGTCTGCGACGTAGCGTTGGACTGCGACGACCCCGGACACCTGTTCGAGGGAATGGGCCACGGCGTCGACGTCCTCGTCGGAGAGATCGGCGCGCAACGTCACCAGCAATCCGTGTTCGTCGTCGTCGGCCGGGTCCTGGTGCCCGCCATTGGTGGTGGCGTTCCGCAAATCGGATGGTGGATGCGCCGAGGAGGCCACGACGTCGGTCGATCGCGGGGACGACAGACCTGTTTCGGGGTGCAGGTGCAGCCGACGGATGATTTCGGCGGCCTCATCAGCGGGTTTGCGGCCGATGGCGACCTCGAGCGCGTTCTCGTCCCGATCAGGTGGTTCCAGGGCGGCGAACTGCGAATCGAGCAGCGATGTCGGCATGAAATGGTCGGTGCGGGCGGCGAGCCGTTTGCCGATGCTGTCCTTCGACCCAGCGATATGGACGAATACCACGTGCTCCCCGCGCATCCGGTCGCGGTAGACCCGTTTGAGCGCCGAGCAGGTGATGAT
The DNA here is from genome assembly GCA_963779655.1 of uncultured Actinomycetota bacterium. Taxonomy (GTDB): domain Bacteria; phylum Actinomycetota; class Actinomycetes; order Mycobacteriales; family Mycobacteriaceae; genus Mycobacterium. Next base: position 165,727 of record CAVZZD010000024.1, read on the forward strand.
CCCCGGAACCCCCGCAACGGTGTGGTCGCGGATCCAGTCGGCGACCCGGTCCAGCCACGGCCATCGGTCGTCGTCGGTCAATGCGATGCCGGCGGCCATCTTGTCGACGTTCGTCCCGGGGTGCAGGTCGTCGCCCTCCTGCAGGTCCCAGCCCAGCTGGCCTGCGAGAATCGCTGCCACCGTGGACTTTCCCGACCCGGAAACTCCCATGATGACAAGAACTGGTTGTTGTGGGGCGTCGGCGTCGACGGCCATGGTGCTCACCGCACTTTCGTGGTTAGGCGGAATCTTCAGGCTGCAATAGACCGCCGTCGCTTGTCCAGTGGCGACGGCGTCGAGGTACGGCCACCCGGTGGGCAACGTTCCGTCTAGGCCCATGCGCGCAAGCCAGGCACCACATCAGGTCCAGGTCCACACCGGTGAAATCCTTATCAGCAAAAGGAGCGTGAAGGGCGCTCAGGTTGTGCGAAGTTTCGCGGCCTCGCGGGCCAGCGTCTCGATCTTGGCCCAGTCGCCCGCGGCCACGGCGTCTTTAGGGGTGATCCACGAACCGCCGACGCAGGCGACGTTGGGCAGGGCGAGAAAGTCCGGGGCACCGGCGAGGTCGATGCCCCCGGTGGGACAAAATCGGAAGTCGGGGATCGGTCCCGCGAGCGCCTTGAGGTAAGCGATCCCGCCGGCGGGTTGGGCCGGGAAGAACTTGCCGTGTCCCAATCCACGCTCGAGGAAAACCATGACCTCCGACGCGGTCGCTGCACCGGGTAAGGGGGCAGCGCCACTGTCGAGCATGGCGTCGAGCAGGCCCGGTGTGCAACCGGGGCTGACCAGGAACTCGGCGCCGGCCTCGACGGATGCCGCCACGTCCGCCGGGGTCAGTATCGTGCCGGCGCCCACGACCGCGTCCGGCACCTCGTCCACGATGCGTTTGATCGACGCGAGGGCGCACTTGGTGCGCAGCGTGACCTCGAGGACCGTCAGGCCGCCCGCGACGAGGGCCCGCGCCAGCGGCACCGCGACCGCCTCCTCGTCAATGACGATGACCGGGATCACCGGGGCGCGGTTGAGCAGATCGCCGATGTCATGGCTCGATGCCGTCATTGGACTTGACCTCCGGCTGAAGTGGGCACCGAAACCGGCGGTTGCCGGTCCCGCGGTGACGCGGCGGGCAGCCCGAAAACCGCCGCGCCGGCGTCGGCGTCGCCCACCGCGTGGCGGAAGACGTTGAACAGTTCCCGTCCGGTGCCCACCCAGTCGTCGTCGCTGGCCGGCGCGCCCGACCCCGCACGGGTGAGCAATTCGACGTCAGACAGCTCGACATGAAGTGTGCCGGCCTCGCTGTCGAGGCCGATCACGTCGCCGTCGCGCACCCGGGTCAGGGGACCGCCAACCGCGCACTCGGGAGTGAGGTGGATCGCCGCGGGGATTTTGCCGGAGGCACCCGACATTCGGCCGTCGGTGACCAGCGCGACGCGGTGCCCGCGGTCCTGCAACACGCCCAGCAGCGGCGTGAGCTTGTGCAGCTCGGGCATCCCGTTGGCCCGCGGACCCTGGTAGCGCATGACGACGACGACGTCGCGGTCCAATTCGCCGCGGGCGAACGCCTGCACGACGTGCGCCTGGTCATCGAACACCCGAGCCGGCGCCCTGACCACCCGATGCGACGGCGCGACCGCCGACACCTTGATCACCGCGCGGCCGAGGTTGCCCCGCAGCACGCACAGGCCGCCGTCGGCGGTAAACGGGTCAGTGATCGGGCGCAGCACCGCCGGGTCGAGACTTTCGGCCGGTCCGGGTCGCCAGACCAGTGCACCGTCGGCTCCCAGGAAGGGTTCCTGTCGGTAGCGGCTCAGACCATCGCCGGCCACCGTGCGCACTTCGCCGTGCAGCAGCCCACCGTCGAGCAGCTGACCGATGACGAACGCCATTCCGCCGGCCGCCTGAAAGTGGTTCACGTCGGCGTTGCCGTTCGGGTATACGCGGGCCAGCAGCGGAACCACTTCGGACAGATCGGAGAAGTCGTCCCAGCTGAGCTGGATCCCGGCGGCCGCGGCCACCGCGACCAGATGCAGGGTGTGATTGGTCGATCCGCCCGTCGCGTGCAACCCGACGACGGCGTTGACAACCGCCTTCTCGTCGACGATCTGACCCATCGGGGTGTATGCGGGCCCGGTCGCGGTCACCTCGGTGACGCGTCGGGCCGCTGCTGCAGTTAGCGCCGCGCGCAGCGGCGTACCCGGGTTCACAAAGCTCGCGCCCGGTAGGTGCAGACCCATGATCTCGACGATCATTTGGTTGGAGTTGGCGGTGCCGTAGAACGTGCAGGTGCCCGGGCCGTGGTAGGAAGCGGACTCCGCGGCCAGCAGCTCCGCGCGGCCCACCTTGTCCTCGGCGTACAGCTGGCGAACCCGGCTCTTCTCGCTGTTGGGCAGTCCCGAGGTCATCGGACCGCCCGGGACCAGGACGATCGGCAGATGACCGAACGCCAAACCTCCGATGAGCAGGCCCGGCACGATCTTGTCGCAGATACCGAGCAGCAACGCGCCGTCGAACATCTCGTGCGACAGTGCCACCGCGGTCGCCATCGCGATCACGTCCCGGCTGAACAGTGACAGCTCCATCCCGGCATGCCCTTGTGTGATCCCGTCACACATGGCCGGCACCCCACCGGCGAACTGCGCCACCGCGCCGGCTGCGGCCACCGCCTCCTTGATCGCGCGCGGGAACGTTTCGTACGGCTGGTGTGCCGAGAGCATGTCGTTGTAGGACGACACAATTGCGACATTGGGTTTGACGGTGCCGCGCAGGTCGTCCTTCGCGCTTGATTCACACGCCGCGAACCCATGGGCGAGGTTGGCGCAGCCCAAGTCCAGCCGGGCCGGCCGGCGGCGGGCGGCCCGGCCGATACGTTCGAGATACCGTTGCCGCGTCTCGGCGCTGCGCACCCGGATCCGGTCGGTAACGTCGCGGACAACCGGATGCAGTTCAGGCGTGGTCAACGTTGCCTCCCTGGGCCGGCGCGTTACCGGGCCGCCACGGCTGTCGTGACGCCCGCGGATTCACATTCACTGCCGCGCACGAAGTGAGCAGAAAGCTCACGACGCAGCTGCGCGCTACGGCGCCGGAGAAACCACGCTACGCGACCACGGAGGGGTGCGTGGGGAGGTTCAAGGATTGCCCACCCAAGTTGGCCAGAACCCGACGGCGCCGAAACGAGGACAGAATGACAGTCTTGCGGTTGGGTGTCACGCGCAGTCACTCAGCAGCTCAACAACAAGCAGGCGAACGGGTTTGACCGAGACGGTCGCTGTGCCGATCAGTTTGGCCCAGACCACCCGATCTGTTGCCGCCAAAGTATTTTCCGGCCTTGCGGCGTTCACGTCGGTGACTGGTCAACGCAGCCCGGTGGTGCTGGCTTGGTGGGTCCTGTCCTTCATCCGGGCGTGTTGCGGTGCCGCTGTTCGAGTCCGCCGAGACGCCGCAATCGAAGCCGTGGCGGGAGTCGGTGATGAACGCGGTAACCCGGCAGCCCATCGGAGCCGGTACATCGTCGTTGAGTTCCGGAGTGGGTCGTTCCTTGCGCAGGATTAGCAGGGTCCCGGGAGGCCATGCTGCTCATTGCGATCAGCCTGGTGGCTACGGCGACCCAGGAACCCATTACACGTGCCGCCGTACGATTCGATCGCCGGTGACCGGCCGTCGGTGGTATTCAGGATTTCGATCGCGTCCTGTTTGTTGTCGGGTTGGTCGATAGTGAGGGGGTATTGACATCCCCCACCCAGCCGTGAGACACGACACCGTGTCTGTATGCGGTCACTTTGACCTGGGAACCGCTGCGCTATCGTTAATCCGCGAAGTGCCTTTTCCGCCGGCGTCTGGCGACCCTAAAGAAATCCCATACGCCGTGCAGGACAGGCACTTTCGCTTATCTCCGCACCCGGGCTCGCGAATGCGGCTAGGTGGCTGACGACGGCGAGAATTCTTCGGCGACCGCCGAGGTCGCCTCGTCGATGATCGCCCGCATCGCGGTCTCGGCGGCCACCTCGTCACCCTGCCGGATCGCCCGGGCCACTTCGTCGTGCAGTTCGATCGCGGCGGGGTTCGGCCGCTCGGGCATCATGCCGTGGTGCGTGCGGCCGCTGAGCACCTCGGCGACGACGTCGGTGAGCGCCCGGAACATCTCGTTGCCGCTGGCCTCGAGCAAGGTGCGGTGAAAGATGTTGTCCGCCAGCAGGTAGGACTCCAGGTCTCCGGACCGGCCGTGCACGACCATGTCGGACACCGCGGCCGCCATGATCCGGCACTGGTGTGCATTGGCACGCCGGGCGGCCAGCGCGGCGGCCACCGGCTCGAACCCCCGCCGCAGCTCAGACAGTGACACCAATTGGGCAGCCCGGTCTCCAGCGCCGAGGCGCCAGCGAATCAGCGTGGGGTCGAACACATTCCACTTCACTGCCGGCTGGATCGTGATGCCGACCCGACGGCGCGAGGCCACCATGCCCATCGATTCCAGCACCCGGATCGCCTCCCGCGCGACGCTGCGCGACACCCCATGCTCGGCGCTGACCGCTTCGAGCGTGAGCACCTGGCCGGACGCCAGCTGGCCGGACACGATCCCGGCGCCGAGCGCGTCCACAAGAGTGCCGTGTAACTCTCCGGCGTGTGGCTGTGCGTTCACAGATACATCCTGCCATAAGGGGAGGTCAGACATAATAAAGCTGATGTTTGGGTGCTCTGGTTGCAATCGTATGACTATTAAGGAATAGTCTGTGACGACAAGCACAGGAGAGTAGGTAGAGGGTATGAAATCACCGATCGTTGTGATGGGGGTGTCCGGCTCTGGTAAGTCGACCGTTGGGGCGGCGTTGGGGCAGCGCCTTCGTGTGCCGTTCGCCGACGCGGACGATTTCCATCCGAAGGCCAATGTGGCGAAGATGTCGGCTGGTCACGCGCTCAACGACGATGACCGATACCCGTGGCTCGACGCCATCGGCGACTGGCTGGCGGACCATTGCGCGGAGGGCGGCGTGATGAGCTGCTCGGCACTCAAACGCCAGTACCGGGATCAACTGCGTAAACACTGCCCCCAGGTCCTTTTTCTGCATCTGAGCGGGTCGCCGGAGGTCATCGGTCGCAGACAGGCCAGCAGACCCGGGCATTTCATGCCGGCTTCTCTGCTGGCATCCCAGTTCGACACCCTCGAGCCGCTCGAAGCGGATGAACACGGCGTCGTCGTCGACGTCGATCAGGACATCGACGCCGTCGTCGAGAACTATCTGACTGCCACCGAACAGGAGAACCGATGACCTTCATGATGGGCGGGGCAATCACGATCCTCGCCGACGACGCCCCCAAGCTCGCCGAACCCGTCGCGTCCGGTTGGCAGCTGATCCTGGCTTTCCTTGCCGGTATCGCGGTGATCGTCGTCTTGATCACCCTGGTGAAGCTGCATCCGTTCCTCGCGTTGATCTTCGGCGCGTTGACGGTGGGCATCGTGGCGGGTGAGGACCTGCAGAAGGTGCTGAAATCCTTCGCCGACGGGTTCGGCTCGACGGCGGCCGGTGTCGGCATCCTGATCGCGTTGGGCGCGATGTTCGCCAAATTGCTGGCCGACTCCGGTGGTGCCGATGAGATCGTCGACACCATCGTCGGCCACGCTTCGCCGCGCGCCCTACCCTGGGCGATGGCACTGGTGGGGGCGATCATCGGGTTGCCGATGTTCTTCGAGATCGGCCTGGTCCTGCTGATGCCGGTCATCTACCTCGTCTCGCGCCGCTCCCAGCTGTCGCTGATCACGGTCGGAATCCCCGCCCTGGCCGGCCTTTCGGCGATGCACGGCTTCGTGCCACCGCACCCGGGCCCATTGACCGCCATCGGCCTGCTCAACGCCGACCTGGGCATCACGCTCGCCATGGGCGTCGCGGTGGCAATACCGACGATCATCGTGGCGGGCCCGCTGTTCGGGAAGCTGGCCGGGAAATGGGTCGTGGTCGAAGCGCCCCACACCTTCGACGCGGACACCTTTGCCGACGAGGGCGGTAGTGCGGACAACTCTGCCGCCGGGGGCGGTAACGCGCCGGTGCGCACCGAGCGGCGCCGTCCCGCGTTCGGCATCACCTTGTTCACCGTGCTGCTGCCGGTGGCGCTGATGCTCGGCAAGGCCCTGGTCGACATCTTCATCGACGACAAAACCCAACTGTTCCGGCAGATTTTCGACACCGTGGGCACGCCGCTGCTGGCGTTGCTGATCGCGGTGATCGTCGGCATGATCACCCTCGGCCGCGGCGCAGGCATGACCCGCAGCCAGCTGACCACGGCCATCGAGTCCGGACTGCCCCCGGTCGCCGGCATCATCTTGATCGTGGCGGCCGGCGGCGGCTTCAAGCAGGTGCTGGTCGACAGCGGTATCGGCACGCTGCTGGCGCGGTGGGCCGAGGGCGCCCACTTCCCGGTCATCGTGCTGGCCTGGATCCTCGCAGTGCTGATCCGCCTGGCCACCGGTTCGGCCACCGTCGCCACCATCACCGCCTCATCGCTGATAATCGGCCTGGTCGAGGGCATGGGCACAAGCCAGGTCTCGCTGGTGGTGCTCGCGGTCGGCGCCGGCTCGCTGTTCTTCTCCCACGTCAACGACGCCGGATTCTGGCTGGTCAAAGAGTACTTCGGGATGACGGTGGGACAGACCATCAAGACCTGGTCGTTGATGGAGACCCTGTTGTCGGTCAGCGGGCTGGGCGTGGTCATGCTGCTGGACCTGGTGATCTGACGGACTGCCGACCTGGTGAACTGACCGATCACCAGGTCGGCCTGGCGCCGAGTCGCAGGTTCGCTCCGTTCGGCGGGTGAATGCCTGGGGAGCGAATGCCCGGCCCCTCCCTTCGAGGATCCACTTCACTGACGACGACAACCCAGGTGCTGTCGCCGGCGTGGCAGGTGCCCTCTATCCCGAGTGGGACATTTACAGCAACCGGTACCGACCTGAGCGATGCCGTGTCATCGACTTTTCGCTGACGACTCGACGTTGATGTTTCCGCCGCCGGGATCTCGGCATCGAGGCGCTCATCGATTTGTTCATCGGCCTGCGGTCAGGCTACTCACCACGCGACACGTCTATCAGGAGCGTCGCAAGCTGGCCCGCAATCTCGGCGTGCTCATCTGGCTCGATGCGTCCGGATCTGCCACGGACACCGATCCAGAAGGGCTGACAGTCCTGATCACCAGCGGCAGGCAGCCGCAACAATCGCAGTCACCCTTGAAGAATTGGGAGATCGTGTCTCCCTCTATGCGTTCCGATCGCGAGGGCGGCACGCAGTCCATCTTCCGATAACCAAACCGTTCGGACAACGTTTCGGCGCCCTCGGGAAGGCCCGGCTCAACCAGCTTGAGCCGGCCGGGTAAACCCGCTTAGGCGCTGCAATCCGGGGCGAAGGCGAGATCCTCAAAATCGAGGCTGGCACGCCAAATCGGCTGTTGCTCGTTCTATCCGACGGCCTCCCCTAGAGGGCCGCTACGCGGAAGCAGATGCCTATCAATCACTCGAAGAGCTCCGCACCAACGGCGTGGCCTGTCTGTGCCTTTCCATCGGTGCTACCACTGCCACCCGGTGCGCTCGAACGCGTCTTTGGCTCCGCGAGCTATGCTTGCGCCCCGACGCTGGCAGAGTGAAGCCCCCGCATGGACGAGTTGTTCCTGTCGTCTCTTCGAGAGTTAGCGGCGCCAAAGGCTCGATGAGTCAAGGGGATCCTTCCCCGACTTCGATGGAGCCGATCTGTGTGTCCATTCCCAGTAACCTGGCGCCCTCCAACGTTGCGCTCTGGATTGCCTCCATCGGAGTCATGCCGTGGCTCACCATCATCTGAAATTGCTGAGCTGGATTTGATGTCCAATCAGCCGCGCCGGCATCCGTTCCGAATGCGATTTTGACCTTTGCTTTGAGGGCTCTCTCGAATGTATCGAAGCTTCGCTTCGAAAAATCTACCCACTTGGCTTTATCGTCGCGGCCGGGAAGCGCTGCCACATACGAGATCACGAAGAGGGTCGGCACGAACGTAATACCACGATCTTTCATCAGCCTTAGATCGGTGTCCCCGATGTCCACTCCATGCTCAACGCTGTCAACACCACTTGCGATCGCGCGATGACTGCCCTCGAACGCTATGGTGTGCATTGCGACTTTTACGCCCTTCTTGTGGGCCTCATCGACAATGGCTGAAATCTCTTCTTCCGAGTATTTAGTCCCGTTCTCTGGCCCAGGCATGACCGCGTCGTAGAGCTTAACCCAATCCGAACCCTCATTCACGATACGATCAACCGCGGCCCTGAAATCAGTGGGTCCCTTAACGCCAAAGTTTCGAGTTTCTGTGTCACTTATCGCAATCTTGAGCCGCGGTCCAAGAAGGGATCCGTTGGCAACCGTATCTCGGATATCAATGTCGGATGGTCCCAAACCGCCGGTGCCGAGATTTCGGACTGTCGTAAACCCGTACCGCAACGTTCTCAGCAGGTTTTCCGCGGAGAGGCTCTTCGATGGCGTCTGGAGTTCACGACGTTGAGCGTCTTGATTGATCAGATGAACGTGAACGTCGATCAGGCCAGGAAGACACGTCGCGGTAGATAGATTAAAGGTTCTCGCGGGCGATTTGCGCGTAACAGCGTGTCCATTTTTGCTGAGGCTGGCGATCCTGTTGCCTTCGACCCGCAGCAGAACGTCTTTCCGAGGGACGGCAGAGACTCCGTCAATCAAGGTTCCACAACGAATGAGAGTCACAGGTGGGGAAGAGGCTGGCGGCTCCGATCTCGCACCAGGGAGGAACAAGATCGAGAACATTGCTAGCATGCAGCCACGTCGGAGGTGCTTTTTCATAGCACAACCATGCTGCCTTTCTCGGGGAAACGAAGGATACCACTCAAAGCTGAGGAGAACCGACCTGCATCAAGGCCGCGAATGGAGAGTTTTATGCTGCCTTGAGTTTGTTGTCGGCAACCCGGAAGTAATCCACTTGTCTGTGTAGTCGGCTTATCGGATAGGTGGCATCCCGTAGTTCTTCGAAAACAGCGTTATAGGTACATCGCTGTGTTGTGTGCAATGGTCTGCTCGCCGGTGCGTCCGTCCGTTGGCGGTAAATCAGCCGTAACACGAGGTCAGGTCAGTGAGTGCTTGATCCCGTTCGAGCGTTAGCGATCTCGTCGAAGGTCATTCTGAAATAACCCTTAATCTGGCGATGTGGCCAAGTTATGGGTTATTTCACAAGCTCCTATGTGACCGGACATGTTCTTGTACAGGACCCTGGCCAGCGGAAGCCATTCCTCCGCAGTCACTGTCCGCCTTTCTTCAATTTCAAAATGGGAAGTGTATCCATCGCAGTAGCAAAATGCTGGCATGATATATATCGCAACTTGCTATTCTGGAAATAGGGAGAACTAGCGCAGGCAACGATCCCGAAACCACGCCCCCCGAGCTAAGTCCTTTGTCTGGAAATTTTTACGGCTAACTCCTTTGCTTGGACATATTTAGGCCTCGGAAGAGGCCTTAACTTACTGCAGTAAAAAGACTTACAGCCCGCCCTCCCGTGCCGGAGGGGGGAAGGGGTGGGGTACCGTTACGTCCCCTGCGAGCAGACCGCATCGAACGGCTCCTTACTCGGAACACCGATACGGAACGTCCGATGTGACGAATGCGCACCGGCTCGCAGTGTCCGGCTCCGCGCACTGCTTATGAAGTCGAAACCAGCACAGCGGCGGGAAAGCTGCCGAAGACCTCGGCCAGCGGCAGCGGTCCGTCTGTAGTCACCATCTCGCCGGTGAAGATGTTGCGATACCACCCGTGAAGCTCAGAGGGCAACGACAGGGACCAGTCTTTCCATGCCTCACCCAGCGGGAGCGCAAGATCGCCGCGCATCAGTGAGCACGCGAAACGCGGCACCGCGACCAGGACCGCCTTGTCTACATACTGCCGCACATGCGCGATCACGTACTGCTCCGCCGGGCCCGCGGCGTACAACGGTAGATACCCGCCGTGGCGGAAGAGCGCGTGTTCCTCGCGCCGCAGCCGCAGCACGCGCGATGTGGCCCAGAGCTTGATGGCCCCGTCCGTGATGTCGCGCGTCACCTCCGCCGCCACCGCTCCCGGTCCGTGCTTGGCCTCAAGCGCATCCAGGTTCTCGAGCATCCGGTCGCGCAGCGCGTAGTCCACTGGCCGCCGGTTATCCGGATCGACCAGGCTCAGGTCCCACAACTCCGTGCCCTGGTAGAAGTCCGGCACCCCGGGGCAGGTAGCCTTCAACACAAGCTGCGCCACCGAATTCACACCACCGAAAAATTTGATCTGCGGCAGCAGCTTGCGAAACGTCTGCATGAACGGCGTCTCGCGCCTGCGCTTGTCGGGCATGATGATATCGGCAAGAAATCCCTGCACCGCCGCGACGTATTCCGGATCAGGATTGATCCAGCTCAGGTTGACCTTGGCCTCGCTCAGCGCCTTCGCCGCATACTCCTGCAGTCGCTTCAGCACGGACTCGCGGCAACCCGGTTAATCGTCTCGCCACGGCCACACACCCGCGATCGTCTGGTAGAGCAGATACTCCTCATTCGCGTCCGGCGCTACGCGCCCGTCGCCCAACGTGCGCTTCACCTTGGCATTCACCCGTTGCCAGCGCCGCACTGTGCCCGCCCACGCATTCGGAATCTCCGACAGCACATTGAGCCGGTTGCGCACATCCTCACTGCGCTTCGTATCGTGCGTCGAAGTGGTCAGCATCGAGTCCGGCGATACCTCCAGCCGCTCCTGGTTGCTGGCATGCCACAGCTCCAGCGGAATGCCGAATGACCTGGTGTCGCCGCCCACCTCGTTCGATGACACGAACCGGTTGTACACATAGAAGGTCGTGTCCTCGACCCCCTTCGCCATCACCGGCCCGGTGAGTTGCTGGAACTTGAGCGCGAACCGCAGTTGCTGCGGGTCGATCTCCCGGCTCGGCGTCTCGTGCCGGCGGCGCAACAGGAGCATGTCGGAGAGGAAGTCGAACGCCGAGCTGTCGATATCCGGATTCCGTCGCTTCGCCTGCCGGATCGCGCGATGGATGAATGCGATATCCCGCTCGGGATACATGCCGCGCTCGTCCGTATATGTCCGGTAGACAGGGAAGCAGGCGATAGCCTCGCGGATGACGGATTCGAGGATGTTGTCGGTGAAGTCCCGAGCATGCCGGTCAGCCGCGGCGATCTTGCTGAGCATGTTGGTCAGCACGTGCACCTCGCTGGCCAGCGAGCTCTGCATTACCTGCAGCTTCGACCGGTAGATGATCTCGTCCGGGTTCGTGGGATGGCCGAGTACGCGGTCATAGAGCGTGTTGAACGCCTTGAGGCTTTCGCGCTGGATGAAGATGTTGTTGGCGAAGTAGACGAAGTCGTAGCCGGAGGTGCCGTGCACCGGCCACTCCCGCGGCATGTGCTCGTGCGGCTCCAGGATCTTCTCCACTACGACATACAAGGGTCCATGCGACGCGCTCCAGTCATATCCGCGCACCGGATCAAGTACCGCCCGTTCGATGCCGTTCGCGGCAGTCTCGGTCTCAGGCTTCGGTCCTGCGCACTGGCTCGCCAGATAAAGCAACTGCAGCCGGATCAGGTACTGACGGGGATTGAACATGCCGTCACAGTGGTCGATGCGCAATCCTGTCACCTGACCCTTCGCCAGCAGCTCGCGGATCAGGCAATGCGTATCGGCGAAGACCTCTGGCGTCTCCATTCGGAGCCCAACAAGATCATTCACGTCGAAGAAGCGGCGGTAGTTGATCTCCTCGGCCGAGGTGCGCCAGTACGCCAGCCGGTACGGCTGGACACCAAGGAATGCGTGCAGGGCGTCGAAACTGTGCGGATCGCCTTCTACGCCATTGAGTGCTCGAAGCGCCCGCTCGACGACCGGCCGTACCTCCTCGGTTGACAGGATGGCGCGTAGTCTCGGCATCAGGGTGCCCAATCGCTCCCGACGATCCGCCTGGAAGTTGAGGGTCAGTCGTCTCGTGCGGGGGAAGTTGCGTCAGCTCGCGGAGCGCCTCGACCAGGTCGTGTGGCATGCCTTCCGTTTCCTGGTCGCTCGGCATGGTACCGATCGGCCTCTGGAAGAAGATCAGCGGAATGGAGCGCGGCGACGCTGGCATACGGTGATCGTCGTAGTACTTCACGTAGAATCGGCCGTCCTCCAGCGCCACCTGGATATGCTTTGCCTCGAGTCGACGCCGTACTGGTTGCCCAGGATGGGCAGGAGCAGCTTGTCGCGCATCTCCTCTTTCAACGGGCGCCAGTCGATATCGAAGTAGTTGGCGTAGCGAGAGGCGTGACCGTTCTGGAGCACATCCTGCCACCACACCGAGTCTCTGCCAATGCCCATGTGGTTGGGCACGATGTCCAGCAGCAGACCCATATTGTGCTCGCGAAGCGTCTGGGCAAAGGGCGTAAAGCGCTCCATACCACCCAACTCCAGATTCAGCCGGTCATGCCGGGTGACATCGTAACCGTGCATGCTGCCGGGACGGGCCTCGAAGATGGGGGAGGCGTAGAGGTCGCCCATGCCGAGTCTTTGCAGATAAGGAACGATCTCACCCGCCTGATCAAAGGTGAATCCACGGTGCATCTGGGCGCGATACGTGGCGACGGGGACGCGAACATCGGTCTGGAGTAGAGAATGAATGCAGTCTTGGTCCATGGCTTTTGCTGAATCCAGAAGTCAAGCAGGCCCGAATGGAGCGATCTGTTCCGACCCGTTTGGCTTTCTACATTACTTTTGGGAGACTTGTAACAGCTTCCGGCGGTTGGAACGGTAAGACTCACTCCTATTGAAAGTGAGTGACTAAAAGGATAAAGGGCTAGAGGTCAGGTAGCGCTGAACGGTTGCATTCGGCTGGAAAGCCGGTCTGCCACTTTACGAATCCTACCCGGGCACGGGAGAATGTGTGGAGCGATTGAAAGAAGAAGTGGAGAAACGAAAGATGCCATTGTCGGGCGAAGCCATTCGCATGATGAACTATGTAGACGATGTTGCGACCACCATGCGACGCTTGCTCGCCGTAGCCCCGACGCTCACCAACGAGGAGCGGAAGCGCGTCAGCGAATACCTGCGAGTGAGCTCGCCGAACGCTGGCGAGGTCCTGGCGGCACTCGACAAAAAGTAGGGGCGTTCCTCGAGGCGGATCAGGCGGACACCCTGGGCAGACACGGAACTGCTGTCCAACGGCCTGCGTATCCGTCCATGAGGTAGCATGCGCGCTCTCAGAGACATCATCGGCCAGGTTCTGGATGCAATCTGGGCGCATAAGCTGCGGTCATTTCTCACCATGTTTGGTATTGCGTGGGGAGTAGGGTCGCTGCTGTTGCTGATCGGTCTCGGTGAGGGCTTCCGATCCGGGCAGCGGCGCCAGATGGCGACGCTCGGCAACGATGTGATCTTCCTTTCGGGCGGCAATATTCCGGCCGTACCCAGCCAGCACACCGGCATGCGGCCGTACCACGTGACCCTCTCCGATGCCGAGGCCATGCGCCAACTGCCTTCGGTACGAGCCGTGACGGCGGTCGTAGAGAACGAAACCATTCAGCAGATCAGCCAGTATGCGACAACCGGCGGTACGGTAAAGGGCATAGACACCTACTATCCGAACATCCGTGCGCTTCCGATTGCCGAGGGGCGGATGATCGACGCCAATGACCTGCGTGACCGGCGGCACGTTGTGGTGCTGGGGCAGAAGACCGCGCAGCTGCTCTTCTCCGGGCGGCCGGGGTTGGGCGAGTGGATCCTGCTGAACGGATCGCGGTTCCAGGTGGTCGGCGTCGCAGAGAAGACGGGCCGCGGCAACAACAATGGCGTCAACCAGAGCGCCTACATTCCTCTCACGGTGATGATGGAGATGTTCGCCATCAAGGGGGAGAACCTGCCGCAGGACGCTGTAAGCGGCATCCAATACCAGCCGCGCGTTCATGGTGACAATGAGCTGGCGGTGGCCGATGTTCATCGGCTGATCGCGCAGCGGCACGGGTTCGACTGGCACAGCAAGGACGCCTTCGACGAGTGGGACTCGATCAAGAGCCAGCAGATGGTGGACAAGATATTCGATGCCATGGAATCTTCCTTGGAGTGTGGGAGTCGTGACGCTAGCGCTGGGGGCGGTGGGAATCGTGAACATCATGCTGGTGGCGGTGACCGAACGTACGCGCGAGATCGGGCTGCGCAAGGCGCTCGGCGCCACCAACCGCAGATGTTGAGCTGCAGTTTCTGCTGGAAGGTCTCTTTCTGACAGGGATCAGCGGGCTGATCGGTATCAGCGGGGCTGCGCTGCTGATGTATGCATTGCAGTCGGCAATTGGCCACAACATGGAAGGGTTTGACCCGCCGCGGCTGGTGCCATGGTCGGCGGCGCTGGCCATTGGCGCGCTGACGCCGGCGGAGTCGTTGCCGGCCTGGTTCCGGCGAGCAAGGCAGCGCGGCTCAGCCGGTCGAAGCGTTACGTCAGGAGTAGAGAGCGGGGGAGTAGCGGCGACGCTGATCGATCTTCTGAAACAGGCTTACGAGGCCATGCAATATAACCGGCGGCGCACGATCATCACCGTCGCGGGGATGGCATGGGGGATTGCGACGGTGGTGCTGCTGCTGGCCTACGGTGCCGGGTTCGGCCGCGCCTGCGCCATCTTCGACAGTTGGGGGGTCGGCTGATCGGCGTCTTTCCCGGGACGACGAGCGAGCAGGCGGGCGGCAAGAAGGCGGGTGTGGTGGTGCGCTTCACGCAGGATGATCTGGACATCTCCGCCAGTATGGCGGGCTCGAGTCGCTGACTTCCACGCATATAAGGACAATTTGCAATCCAGAACGACCTGCGCATGTTCAGCTTCGGCATGTAAGGGAAGTCACCGCCAATTGCACGACATCCTGAACTACAAACCGTCAGAGGGCGTTTCTACACGGAGAAGGACAACCACACGCACTCACGTTGCGGTGATTGGATCGGAAGCCAAGACAAAGCTGTTCTCCGGCATATAACCGCTCGGGCAGAACGAATCCGTGTCGGCGGCATCAGCTTCACCGTGATCGGGGTGCTGAAGCCCTAAGATGACTGAAGACGAGAACAACATCAACCGCGTGGTCCACATTCCGTTCAAGACGATGGGCGATATCAAGGACATGAAGTACCTCGACGGCATCTGGATGACCTACCGCGGCGACCACATGCGGGTCGAGCAGGAGGTGCGTCGCACGCTGGGCGCGGCGCATGGATTCCGCCCGACTGATCGAAACGCGATCTACGTAGCGAACCTGATGGAGCAGCTCTCGCAGTTCCGCATTATCACTGCCGCGCTCGAGGTGCTGATGGCGTTTATCGGCTCGCTCACGTTGGGTATTGCGGGCATCGGGTTGATGAACATCATGCTGGTGAGCGTGCAGCAGCGAACGCGCGAGATCGGCGTGGAGAAGGCGCTGGGCGCACGCAAGCGCCACATCCTGATTCAGTTTTTAGCCGAGGCGCTGGTAATTTCCGCGACGGGCGGGGTACTAGGGATGCTGCTGGCGTATGCGGTGTCGCTCGGAATGGGGCGCATTACTTTCTATAGCGCCATCGCTCAGAACGCTGACCGATGCGGACATACGACTGCTGATATCGCCGCTCATCGTTGCTGTTTCGACCGGGATCCTGATCGTCGTTGGGCTGGTAAGCGGGATGGTGCCGGCGCTGCGTGCCGCGAACCTCGACCCGATCGAAGCGTTGCGTTACGAGTAACCCCACCCCCCACCCCCACCCCTCCCGTCACCGCAGGGCGAGTTGTAAGTCTTTTCGTTGCCGAGGTTTAAGTGGCTTCCCGAGTCTCAAAAATGTCCAAACAAAGGACTTAGCCGCAAAAACGTCTAAACAAAGGACATACGGAAGGGACTTTGCATGTTTTCTGGTGCAGCACGCCGCTCCGGCTGCTAAGTTGTTCTGTCTAAGCGGCTTACGCGTAAAAATCTCCAACGAAAGGACTTAGCCTCGGCCGGTCCATAACTAGAGACAGACGTTGCTGATACCCCCTTATTTAAGTATGGCAAATCGCGGGAAATACCTTGCCAACTTTGTTGCGAGAATGAGACTTCGTTCCGGAAATGGAAACTGTTGGCGAATTCCCCAACGAGTCTCCGCCAGTTACCGCAAACCCCGCCAGTCCGAACGCCTGAGAGCATCAGTACATGAGCGACATCGTTTGGCTGCTTTGGTTGCAAGGCTTCGGGATCAATGCACCTCCGCCAACTATCTCCGAGAGCACCGATGGAAAGCACCGCTCCCAAGATCGTGCTCGCGGCTGAATTCACGTCCGGCTGGGAGGACGAGGTCAACAGGCCTGTGGTCGTCCGCCGCGAAGATGGATACCAAATGCGGTAACAGGTGAATAGTCAGCAACGATTCCTTCGTAGATGACCACACGAGCGGTCACTCTGCGATCGGCTATCGAGCTTGACGGTGCCCTTCTTATCTGGGTTCAATGAACTTCCTGTAAGTGGCCGCCATGAGCAGGTACGGCTATGCAACAGAAGTGGAGCTTACGCGCGTTTGCCTCGTCGCTAGTTCGCAAGCATCGCTGGCTTCCGCCGACAGCGGCCCTTGCTTGTGCGTCCGTATTTGTGGCGGTCGTGATCAAAAGCCCACATATTTTCTGGGTGCTCGGCACCGCAGCGGCGCTTGTATTCGCTTTTTACACGTGGGGATATGCTTCGCGGGCATTGCGATCGACTAACTTTCCTTCGCTGCTGAATCTGCCACGCCGGCAGTATGGGGATGTCTGGGACGCTCTCGCTGTTACCCCAGAACTGGCCAAGGTTGCCGCTTGCGGTTACGAGGGCGAGAGTTCCGTGCGCCGTTCAGCGCAGACTCCCATGAAGAGTCTGATCGAGTTGGCAGGGGTCCGGGCGGAAGACGACATTCTCGAATTCGGCTGCGGTGTGGCGCGAATCGGACTGGCGGCCCCTCGTTGCCGCTCCTGGACTGGGGCTGACATGTCGGCGAACATGCTGGCCACTGGCAAAACGTCTGCGAGGATTAACCAACGTCCGGCTGGTTAAATTGCAGCAGGTTGGACTGGATCAGTTGGAGAGCGACTCTTTCGACTTGGTTTATTCGACCAACATGCTGGACCATTTGGATGGAATAGACCGGTGGCGCTATGTGCGAGACGCTTTCCGCGTGCTGCGTTGCGGAGGACGTCTTTTCATCGACAATACTGATCTGGAACAGGACGCAGGGTGGAGAGGGTTTGCAAGTGGAGCGGAGTGGTCGCAGGAGTTGGTACGTTCCCCGTATATCCCGACGCCATCCACGGTCGCGGAATTGACCACGTATGCGTCGCGCGGTGGCTTCGTGCAGATCCAGGCGCACAAACGGTCGCCGCTCGTCATAGTAACCGCAGTCAAGCCGGCTGCAGAGCAAACATAGACTGGCTGCGCTGCGTGTTTCCTTGCGCGGCACACCGGATCATCAATCATCCAATGTCTTCGTAGCGTCACGGATGACGGTCGTGGCCCCAGACTGTGTTCTGCCTGCAAGGTCCGCATTGCGGTAAGTTCGACAGGACCGGCCCTCCAACAGGGTGTTCTTACCGCAATCCCCGTTTTAGGGCAGGAAGCGTCAGGCATTCGTCAGCTGGTTAGCATTGCAGTATGAATCCCTTCTGGGTCGACACTGGTAATCAAATTCGCTTGGCTATCGTTCCGCGTCCGCGCGGTGGTGACTGGCTGGAGGACGAAGTCGCTCACATCAAACGAGCGGGAGTGGATGTACTCGTTTCGATGCTTCAAGCGGACGAAGCCGCTGAGCTAGGTCTTTCAACGGAGGCGTCGGTTTGTGAAGCAGCAGGAATTGTCTTCCGATCATTCCCTATTCCAGATCGAGAGACTCCGCCCTCGACTGCCTCATTCGCGCGGTTCGTGGAAGACTTGAGGGCTCAAGTCCATGCGGGGCGTAGCGTGGCCGTTCACTGCAGAGCCTCCATTGGGCGTTCCTCGTTGCTATTGGCCGCGTTGCTTACCGTAGAAGGGTTCGCCCCAGATGATGCCTTTAGGCGTTTATCGATGGCACGAGGCTTACAGGTGCCTGATACCCCAGACCAAGTCCGCTGGGTCGAGCGGTTTGCCGCAACGCATCAGATTCCTTGAAGTCTCGATTACGGTAAGTTCGCCAGGACCGGCCCTCCAACAGGGCCCGATGATGCTGCGGCTCGGTGGCCCCCTTCGAAGAATGGAGCAATAAAAACGGATCTGAAGTGGGTAGCGATTTCCGGTGACGTCCATTGCAAGGGCCCGGCGGCTTGGGTGCATTCTCCGCTTCGTCCTCTGGACCGGATCGAATCTGCCGTGTCTGATCCTGGCCGGCTTGCTTTTCGTTGTCTGGCTGGTCTGGCGCTGGCGGGCATGAAAGCAGATGAGGATGACTTAGGGTGCGTGCGCTCCATTCTGACGGAGCGCATGTCTCGATATGTCCAGCACGCCCGAGCAGGGAGCAAGGCTCCTGCTCATCAGGATGACGTGTGAGACTTTGCCGAAGTCAGGAATGGCACGGGTCTTGGGCAAAGAACACCGGATCCGCTGAACACAGCTTTCTCTCGTTTTCAGCGAACAACCAGAGCTGTAGGCTTCTTGATCGTATAAGGCGAACCCGGGGCTTGTGTGACGCTGGTCGGGGTGATTGTGTAGACGTAAAGCTTATTCGTGGAGTAGCTGAGGGCGTAGAGATGGTTCGCGTGATCCCAGCGAACGCTATCAAATGCAAACTCGCTCAGCAGCGGTTCGCCCCCAACGATTTCGGCAGGACAGATGGCCTGGACGCTTCGTCGGGCGGGGCTCAATCGAGGCCCAGCATGAGCCTCCTCGCTGGTCGTCGCTCGGACCAAACGGCCCGAGTCCGATCGCGTCGGGGAATCCTCGCGGGTCGGACAGCATCCGGGGAAAGACACGCCCACGTCGTTCGTCGGCCTCCGGCCAGCCGTCCATGTCAGCTCCGTCATCCAGCCGAGGATGCGGTGAAGGGCCGAGTAGTACTCGTCGTGCTCCTGCGCGTAGCGACGAGTGCGGCGCTCCAGTCATCGCTCGCGCAGAGGCGTTCGCGAGGTGCTCGACGTCCAGAGCGTGAGTGACAGGCCGCAGCCCCAAGACGGATCCGACGAGGCAGCCGCGTCGCCGATCAACGCAACTCCGTTCTTGACCGGCGATTCGACCCAGCGATCGCGCCTCGAACTCGGCGAGCGGCCCGATCGACTCCGCTCCAGCGAACCACGATTCCGGCACGCCCGTTGCTGGCAGTGCCGGATGAACTCGGAATCTTGTCTTTGCCCGAGAGATCTCGGCGTCCAGCAACCCCGGATAGACGTAATATGCCCGCGCCCGCCGGCCGCCGAGCGGCGCCAGAGCGTTGCGCATCCGGGCCGAACACGAGATGGACAGCGTCATCGGGAACGTCGGTACCCTGAATCAACGTTCCGGCGATCGTCAGGAGGTCCGGGTTTCGTTTATTTCAAACCCGCCCCATCCGCGAACCTGCGAAGCTCGCCCGTCGGCTCCAACCACCACTCGTGCACTCAGCGTCTGTCGCTTGCCTTCGTGCTCAAACGTCACACTTGGAAGCCGGCCCGGCCCCGCATCGACGCTCGACGACCTTCGCGCCACGCTTCACCTCGACGCCGGTGGAGCTCGCACGCTCGAGCAGCGCTTCCTGCATGTTGGGATGATAGATGTTCAATGCAGCTTCGCCGTGCGGCGTGGTCGCGCGGAGATCCGGCTGGCAACGGATTGCCGGACATGTAGGTGATCCAACGGCGGCTGATGGCCTCCCGCGGCGAGCAGGTCGTCGACGAGCCCCAATCGGCGCGCGGCCGCCACTCCCCACGGCAGCATGTTTCGCCGCGGACACGGTCCTGAACCGGGTCTCTCGTCCAGGACGAGAACCTTGCGGCCGGCGCGGGCCAACTCTGCAGCGAGCGTTGATCCTGCGAGCCCGCCCCCACCGTGATCGCGTCGAAGCTCATCGGAGTTTCCTCCTGATCCGAGCCTGGTGGTGAAAGTAACAATACCCGATCGAGACCTGAACGAACTACAGAAGACTTCAGTTTCTGGATGGGGGCGCTTGTCTGCAATTCGTCCCAGGAAGCGATTGTTGACGCTTCCTGGAGCCTCGGCCTTCACAGATTGTTTGCTGCACGGCCGACTGCTGAAATCCTCCCTCGACACTCGTGAGGGCCAGACTTACTTGTTCCTGGGGTCGTCTTCCGGATTGACGTAGTTGAACTGAAAAGGAGCCTGACCGTGGACCTGCACGATGGTCTCTCCGCATGCCATCGCGTAGTGATGCATGCTGGGATCGAGGAAACCAAAACTGCCAGCTGTGAGGGCGGCCATGGTTTTCGTGTTGAACTCATCGCCCATTCCGACTTTGAATGTTCCGGAAATGACAGTGACATTTTCCCGCTTGGGATGCCAATGGGGTGAGATCCGGTAGCCATCCGGCATCTTCCAACGCACCGTGTAGTCACCGCTCGCGGCGAGCGGGTTGCCTTCGAGCACGGCGAACTGCGCGCCCGGCCGCACCACCGGCGGTGGCGGACCCCACGGGATGGTATCCGGGGTAAATACGTGTCTGGTTTGATGGGCCGGGGCTTGTGCCGCAATCTTGAGGAACTGACCCGCGCCGCAGAACAATCCAAGCAGCGCGAGTAAGAGGTACGTGCTACGTTTCATC
>CAVZZD010000025.1:0-112172 GCA_963779655.1 uncultured Actinomycetota bacterium
CTGACGCTTGTCGAGGAGGCAAGTCTCGCGCACCAGCCCGAAGTGACGCTTTTCCCGGGCTGGCTCCGACAGGCAACGCGGATCGCGGGACGTTTCACGTCAACCGCCCGCAGGGGGCGAATTCTGCGCTATGGAATTCTACCGACCCAGACGACGGGGGCCGAGTAACTCCTCGGTGCGCATGTCCTCCATCGACGACTGCGCCTGCGGTGTTCATGACCCACGTGGTCAGCCGACCATCACCATGACCGCGATGACCGCAGCCAGAACCGTTGTGGCCCAGCCGATCAGCTGAACGGCCCGCCGCGGGTCGCGGATCACCCAGAGGTCGTCGGCATCGGTGTGAATCGGCAGGCGCCCGCGCGACCGGCCGATCCACAACACCAGCAGGCCCATCGTCGCCGTCAGAGCGGCAAGCGCCGGCCGGTCCCAGCCCAGCGGATGATCGCGGCGCAACATCAGCACCCCGGCGATCGCAAGGAAGCCGATCGCGGTGCGTTCCCAGGACAGATGGGTCCGTTCGATTTGCAGCCCGGGCTTCGGGGCGGGCTCGGGGTCACGTCGGCGTGACCGGGGTACGGCCAGCACGATCAGCAGCAGCACCGTGCACGAACAGTGCGATGCTCAGCAGCACCGGCAACCAACTCGGCGGAAGCTCGGCGTCGGGGCGCATCGCGTCCTGACTCGGCGCCACCGCCGGACCGACAGCAGCGCGAGCAGGCCGCCCGCGAGCACCAGGGCCCCGCTGAGGCCGTGCCGCAGGCCGGGGATGCCGAACGAGGGCACCAGTTGAACCAGCGCCACGCCGCCGGCGATCAGCGCCAGCGACGTGCGGATCCACGCCAGGAAGGTGCGCTCGTTGGCCAAGGTGAACCGGTAGTCGGGTTCCTGGTCGGGACTCTCGGAGTCGGTCACGGGTCAGCGGTGGGCGCGGGTCAGCCAGCGGGTCTTGATGCGCCAGGAATGGGCGGCGGCAAGCGCGAACACCGACCGCACGTGCAGGCGAAGACCCATACCAGCATTGCCGCCGGCGGGTGTTGAGCGCCGGTACGCAGGCGGTGACGATGCGCACCGCGCAGGCGAGGACGCCGCTGGCCGACGCGAACAGGTAGATGTTGGCGATCCGCCGCGACCGCGGGTCCTGCGCAGCATCCAGCATGGCCCGGGCGCCGTAGCCCAGCAGGTAGATCAGCGTGCCGCACAGCATGATCCAGTACACGCTGAGCCAGAAGTCGGTGGGCACCTGGAAGAAGTCGGCCCGGTAGACCGCGCGCCGTTGCCCAGCGAGAACGTGGCCAACAGCAGCGGGATGCACAGCGTGGCCGGGCGCTCCACGTACTGCTTGAACGACGCGCTGCATGGCGTTGTCGTCCTGCAGCCGGCCCAGCGCGTTGTAGACGATTGCCGAGGCGGCGACGATGTAGCAGTCGTGGCCGATGTAGTCCTCGAGGTTCCACTTGCCGGTGAGGTCGTGCAGCACTGCCCGAGGGTCTCCGAGGCCAGCGGCGACATCAGCAGGACCGCAGCGCCCTGCAGCGCGATGTTCAGGGTGGCGGCGACCTCCCAGCGACACGACCAGGTGACTCGTCGGATCCACAGGCTCCACGCGATGCAACCGATCGTGATCGCGATGAGTACTGCCAGAGCCATCGGAATCTGCTGCCTTCGACCGCGCCGAATTTGGCAGCAAGTGTAGAGCTACAGCGGTGGTGCGTCGCGGCGCGGCGTCAGATTCGGACAGTTTCGGAGCGGTCGCGCCGGGTCTGCGGCGGGGTCTTCCGACGGTGGCCACCGCGAACGGGGTCGGATTCCATGTAGCTGCCACACCTCCTGGCGGCTCATCAGCCCGAAGCGGATCTGCAGGTCGGGATAGCTCAGCCCGAACCGGTCGGCGACCAGCCGCAGTTCCTCGGCGTTGGGGTAGTCGCTCTCCTTGATCCGCCGGTAATAGGTGCTGCTGGAGATGCCGAGCGCGGTGTAAATGTCCTTGGCGTCGACGTCGCCGTCGAGCAGGTAGTCGAGCAGGGCCTTGAGCTGCCGGCCGTTCTCGTCGGTACGGGGCACCGTCACCATAGAACTTTAGCCGCTGCACCGACGAGATCGTCTTCCGAAATTGACACCTTGTCAGAGTTTTGAGACGGTCTCCCAAATTTGGGACACAGCTGATACATATGAGGGCATGGTTGCATCATCCCTCCGCATGCGGTGCGGGCGTCTTCCTGGATCACGGACTACCTCGTCACCGGGTCGCCCACCCCGACCGATATCGCAGGCCTGTCCAACCCGCTGGGCGACGTGCTGTCCGCCGAGTTCGCCGCGGCTCAGGCCGACCTGGCGGCGACGCGCCGGCGAGATCCTGCTGGCCGCGTTCGGCCGGGCGGTCGCGCGCACGGTCGGTGACGGTCGGCTCGACGTGGATGTGGACGTCGACGTCGACGTCGGGAACGTGGCGACGGGACGGCGTGGGCCTGCCGTGCAGCGCACAGCGCGACCTGCTCGGCGACGACGCTGCTGGCGGCCGGCCGCGAAGCACTGCTCACTGGCGCCGGTCGCGGCCGCCCGGACATTCCAGGCCGACGTCCGGTTCAGCTACCGCACGGCGTCCCCGGGCCTGCGCCGGACACCGGCCACCTGCTGGCGCTGCACGCCTGCCGCGACCCCCACGGACCCGACGTCGTGCATCTGGACTGGTGGTATCGACACCCGCAGCTTCGACCGCAGCACGGTCGAGGAGCTGGCCGGGCAGTTCCCGCTGGCGCTGATCGAGTTGGCCTCGGCGGCGCCGTCGCCGGCAGTCGATTTGCGCTGGTCAGTAAGATCGTTGCAACGGCATCGATCCGGCCATCACCGGGGAGCCTTCGGAAGAACAGCCGCGGATCGATCCGGGCCCAGTAGAACCGAACGGGTAGGCCCGTCACAGCCGGCAGTTGAGCGGCGTGCCGTGTGCACGCAAGCGGGGTGGTACCGCGGCGCTCGCGCAACCGCGCGTCGTCGTCCCCGTGCCAGGAAGCACTGTGGCACAGGAGACGACGTGGGCACGGGAGTGACCTGAGCAGCGACGCTACCCCAAGCCGGCCGGCGGGGCACCGAATTTCCCGGCGCTGGAAGCCGAGGTCCTCGACTACTGGGACGCCGACGACACCTTCCGGGCCAGCATCGCCCGCCGCGACGGCGCGCCGGAGTACGTCTTCTACGACGGCCCGCCGTTCGCCAACGGCCTGCCGCACTACGGCCACCTGCTGACCGGCTACGTCAAGGACATCGTGCCGCGCTACCGCACCATGCGCGGCTACAAGGTGGACCGCCGATTCGGCTGGGACACCCACGGGCTGCCCGCCGAACTCGAGGTGCAGCGCCAGCTCGGCATCACCGACAAGGCCCAGATCGAAGAGATGGGCATCGGGAAGTTCAACGACGCCTGCCGCGACTCGGTGCTGCAAGTACACCGACGAGTGGCGCGCCTACGTCACCCGCCAGGCCCGCTGGGTCGACTTCGACAACGACTACAAGACGCTGGATCCGACGTTCATGGAGTCGGTGATCTGGGCGTTCAAGCAGCTGTGGGACAAGGGCCTGGCCTACGAGGGCGTGCGGGTGCTGCCGTACTGCTGGAACGACGAGACGCCGCTGTCCAGCCACGAACTGCGGATGGACGACGACGTCTACCAGAGCCGGCAGGACCCGGCGATCACCGTCGGATTCCAGATCGCCGAGCGGCCCGCTGGCCGGCGCGCACCTGCTGGTCTGGACGACGACGCCGTGGACGCTGCCGTCCAACCAGGCCGTCGCCGTCAACCCCGAGGTCGACTACGTCGAGGTGGCCGGGCCCGACGGCGACCGCTACGTGCTGGCGCAGGCCCGGCTGGCGGCCTACGCCCGCGAACTCGGGGAGGAGCCCGAGGTCCTGGCCACCTACGCCGGAGCCGAGCTGCTCGGCATGCGCTACCTGCCGCCGTTCCCGTATTTCATGGACTCGCCCAACGCTTTTCAGGTGCTGCGCGGCGACTTCGTCACCACCGAGGACGGCACCGGCATCGTGCACATGGCGCCGGCCTACGGCGAGGACGACAAGGCGACCACCGACACCGTCGGCATCGTGCCGGTCACGCCGGTCGACTCCAAGGGCCGCTTCGACGCGACGGTGCCGGACTACGCAGGGCCAGCACGTGTTCGACGCCAACCCGCAGATCATCCGCGACCTGAAGAACGGCACCGGCCCGGCCGCAGCCAACGGCGCGGTGCTGCTGCGGCACGAGACCTACGAGCACTCCTACCCGCACTGCTGGCGCTGCCGTAACCCGCTGATCTACCGGGCGGTGTCGTCGTGGTTCGTCAAGGTCACCGAGTTCCGGGACCGCATGGTCGAACTCAACCAGCAGATCACCTGGTATCCCGAACACGTCAAGGACGGCCAGTTCGGCAAGTGGCTGCAGGGCGCCCGGGACTGGTCGATCTCGCGAAACCGATACTGGGGCAGCCCGATTCCGGTGTGGAAGTCCGACGACCCGGCGTATCCGCGGATCGACGTCTACGGCAGCCTCGACGAACTCGAGCGCGACTTCGGCGTGCGGCCGGACAATCTGCACCGGCCCTACATCGACGAGCTCACCCGGCCCAATCCCGACGACCCGACCGGGAAGTCGACGATGCGGCGCATCGAGGACGTCTTCGACGTGTGGTTCGACTCCGGGTCGATGCCGTACGCCCAGGTGCACTACCCGTTCGAGAACGTCGACTGGTTCGACACGCCATTTCCCCGGCGACTTCATCGTCGAGTACATCGGCCAGACCCGCGGCTGGTTCTACACGCTGCACGTGCTGGCCACCGCGCTGTTCGACAGGCCGGCGTTCAAAACCTGTGTGGCGCACGGCATCGTGCTGGGCAACGACGGGCAGAAGATGAGCAAGTCGCTGCGCAACTATCCCGACGTGTCGCGAGGTGTTCGACCGCGACGGCTCCGACGCCATGCGGTGGTTCCTGATGGCCTCGCCGATCCTGCGCGGCGGCAACCTGATCGTCACCGAGCAGGGCATCCGCGAGGGCGTGCGTCAGGTGCTGCTGCCGTTGTGGAACGCCTACACGCTTCCTGGCGCTCTACGCGCCGAAAGTCGGTACCTGGCGCACGGATTCGACGACATGTGCTGGACCGCTACATCCTGGCCAAGCTCGCGCAGCTGCGCGACGACCTCACCGGCGCGATGGACGTCTGCGACATCTCCGGTGCCTGCGAGCAGCTGCGGCAGTTCACCGAGGCGCTGACGAACTGGTATGTGCGGCGGTCGCGCAACCGGTTCTGGGAGGAGGACGCCGACGCCATCGACACCCTGCACACCGTGCTCGAGGTCACCGCGCGGCTGGCGGCGCCGCTGCTGCCGCTGGCCACCGAGGTGATCTGGCGCGGGATCACCGGCGAGCGTTCGGTGCACCTGACCGACTGGCCGGAGGCCGACGTGCTGCCCGCGGATGCCGACCTGGTGGCGGCGATGGACCAGGTGCGCGAGGTCTGCTCGGTCGGGTCGTCGCTGCGCAAGGCCAAGAAGCTGCGGGTGCGGCTGCCGCTGCCGAAACTGACTGTGGCGGTGGAGAATCCGGCAGCAGCTGGCGCCGTTCACCGACCTGATCGCCGACGAGCTCAACGTCAAGGCCGTCGAGCTGACCGACGATATCGCCGCCTACGGCCGGTTCGAGCTGACCGTCAACGCCCGGCCGCCGGACCGCGGATCGGCAAGGACGTCCAGGCCGCGATCAAGGCGGTCAAGGCCGGCGAGGGTGTGCTCAACGCCGACGGCACGCTGACCGCGGGCCCGGCGGTGCTGCTGCCCGAGGAGTACAGCTCCAAACTCGTTGCCGCCGAACCGGAATGGACCGCGGCGCTGCCCGACGGCGCCGGCCTGGTGGTGCTCGACGGCACCGTCACCCCGGAGCTGGAGGCCGAGGGCTGGGCCAAGGACCGCATCCGCGAACTGCAGGACCTGCGCAAGTCGACGCGGCCTGGACGTGTCGGACCGGATCAGGGTGACGATGTCGGTGCCGGCCGACAAGGAGGACTGGGCGCGAGACCCACCGCGATCTGATCGCCGGCGAGATCCTGGCCACCAGTTTCGAATTCGGCGAACCGGCCGACGGCGCCGAGATCGGCGACGGCGTGCGGGTGGCGATCGCCAAGGCGTGAGCAGGCGTCGAGCTCGCGGGCGGCGAAGTCCAGCGCCTCGTCGTAGGTCATGGCCGCGCCGCGGGCGATCGCCGCGGCAGGTGTCGGCGCCGAGGTCGGCCTCGAGGCGCTCCAACGCGCGCTGACGATCGGGCACCTCGTGGACGGGAACTCCGTGCATGTTGGCGAAGACTCCCCCGGTGACGATCCCGCCGAGGACCGCTGCCAACTCACGGTGACCTGTTGACGCGAGTACCTGGATACCCCGGTCAAAGGCCGTCGCGACCGCGGTTCGCTCGCCGGAGCGGTGACTCTCGATCATCGCTTCGCGCAACGCCGAAAATCCCCCTGGGCATCGCCGCTTCGGGCTCGGAGCTGGGCGGCGAGCGCCAGGCCGCGGCCCCGCCAGTTGGCCGAGAATGAATCCCGGCGACTCAGTGCGATGCTCTCCTCCAGGGCCGCGAGCGCGTCGTCGGGCGCAGTGCCCCAAGAGGTCAGCGCCACCAGATACAGCCCAGTCATCACGAGGAGGCTGAAGCGTCTCGCGCCCGATCCGCAGGGTCTCGTGCGCTTCGGCCGCCGCGAACTCCAGGTCGCCGGCCTGGGCGCCGTATCCCGCCGCCGCGGAGTGCAGTCTGGCGCGGCGCAATGGGTCCGCGCCGATGGCGTCCAGTCCGGTCAGACCGTCGGCCAGGATGCCGCGCATCTTCTCGGGACGGCTACAGAGCATCAGCGAGTGTCGCCCGAGTTTGTCGCCGCGTCGGCGGTGTTCGACCATGGTCTCCTTGTGTCGTGTGCCGGGCTGGTGCCGGTGATGACGCTGGCCGACCGGACGCGGCTGCGCAGTTATCGGCGGACGAAGATCACGATCGCGGCACCGAGGCATCCGGGATCGCCCAATCCCTCGCCCAAGCTGGCGTGATCGCCGGGATGTACGTCGGCAAGAGGCTAAACCTGGGCACTGAGTGAGAACGGTCAATAGGATATCGACGTGCAACCGCAGCTATGGGGGCGGTGAGATGGTTGGCCGCGTAGGACCTGTCGACGACACCGCTCCGCTGGCGCAGGGCCGGGGAGTGGTTGCGCTTTCGGGTGCGCTGCGGCGGCCGAACGGGCGCGGTGATGATGCGGTTGACCGCACTGTGCGGCTGGATCTTGACGTCGACGACCACCGCGAGCCTGGAATCGGGTGTCGACGAGACTGTCCGCCTGGGGTCGGGCAGGGGTGCGGTCCGGCCTTCGCCGCGTGCCGGCGTGCGTGAGACGGCCGGCCGTACACGGCGGACGGACGAAACTGTGCGCCTGGCGCCCGTTCGACCGCCGGTCAGGCCCCCGGGTCCGCCGCGTCGGCCGGAACCGCGCGCCGTCGTACCTCCGCGGAACGCGGCGTCACGACCTTCCGGTCCGCCGCGCCGGCCGATGCCGCGGGACGCCGCGCGTGCGCGGGTCGGCGCCCTGCGTCTGTGGCGGCGGCGGCGCCAAGCGGACCGTCGTGCCGTTCGGCGCCGTTCTTCTTTTCGTCGCGCTCGTCGTCTTCAGTGGGCAATTGTTCGGGGGCGATCAAACGACGTCGGTCCCCTCGACAGCACAAGAGCAACCCGCCGGACCGGTACCCGATCGCCGGGGCGCGCATCCCGACGGCCCATCCGGCGGTGCGCTGCCGCCGGCCCAAGGCGTCCAAGCGTTTTCGGGCGACACCGGCCAGCAGGCGCAGCCGCAGCCGCCCGGGCACCAGAATCGTTCGTGGTCTTGGTGGGAGATTCTGCTGAACGTCGGGCTGGTGGCCTTGTCCTTGGGGTTGTTCACGGTTTCCGGCACCACTCTGTGGTGGATGCTGCACGCCTGGCGTAGTCCGGACGCGTTGGCAGCGACGGGTTTTCGGCGTCGAGCAGCCTATGCATGCCGGTCGTTCTCACTGCTGCTGCCGGCTCGCCACGAACAGGATGTCCTCGGCGATACCATCGACGCGCTGGCCCGGCTGGACCATCCCAGGTACGAGGTCATCGTGATCATCGGCCATGACGACCCGGAGACGGAGCTCGTCGCGCGGAAGGCGGCGGCACGGCACCGCAGGAACGTCCGGGTGGTCATCGACCACAACGTGCCGAAGAACAAGCCGAAGGCGCTCAACACGGCGCTGCCGCTGTGCCGCGGCGACATCGTCGGTGTCTTCGACGCCGAGGACGAGGTGCATCCGGGGTTGCTGCGTCTGGTCGAGGCGCGTTTCGAGGAATCCGGCGCAGATGTGGTCCAGGCGGGCGTCCAGTTGATGAACGTCCAAACGAGCTGGTGGTCGCTGCGCAACTGTCTCGAGTACTACTTCTGGTTCCGCTCCCGCCTGCATTTCCACGCGGACAAGCGATTCATCCCACTCGGCGGCAACACCGTCTTCACCCGCACCGCACTGCTACGCGACGCCGACGGTTGGGACCCCGCCTGCCTGGCCGAGGACTGCGAGATCGGCGTGCGGTTGTCCACCCGGGGTGCGGTCGTGGCCGTCGCCTACGACCCGCAAGTGGTCACCCGGGAGGAGACCCCCGGTTCGATCGGGGCTCTCGTGAAGCAGCGCACGCGTTGGGATCAGGGTTTTCTGCAGGTGCTCCGCAAGGGTGAGTGGCGCAGGTTGCCCAGCCGCAGACAGCGCTGGTTGGCCCGATACACCCTGGCGATGCCGTTCCTGCAGGCCGCAACGGGTGTGTTGTTGCCCCTGTCGCTGGTATCGATGTTCGTTCTCAAGCTTCCGGTGCCGATCGCGTTGGTGACGTTTCTGCCACTGGCGCCGACGCTCGTCACGATGGCGGTTGAGTCGGCCGCACTCGGTGAGTTCGGAAAGGAATTCGGCATCCGAGTGCGTTTCCGTGATCAAGCGCGACTGCTGCTGGGCACCTTCCCCTACCAAGTGCTGCTGGCGGCC
Source organism: uncultured Actinomycetota bacterium (assembly GCA_963779655.1). GTDB lineage: Bacteria > Actinomycetota > Actinomycetes > Mycobacteriales > Mycobacteriaceae > Mycobacterium. Next base: position 9,067 of record CAVZZD010000025.1, read on the forward strand.
GCCGCGATGCGCGCGGTGTGGCGCCAAGCCCGGGGACAGGGCGGCTGGGAAAAGACCGCCCACGCCAACGCCCATCGCATCGAGAGATCGGTCACGGTATGACCGCGCGGCCCCGATCTCGATATCGACGCCACCACCCGCTTGGAACGGGAGGACGGTGCGGCCCGACCCTCGGTCGTGCCGCACCCGGGTCGGCAGTTCGATGTGTCACTGCGCGGTGCGCTGCGGGCGCGCAACCGCGGCGATTCGGCAGCCAAAACGGTCCGGCTGGACCCGGCCACGAGGCCCGTCAAGAAGGAGCCTTCGCTGCCCGGTGCCGCGACAAATGCCCGCACCCAGCCGGCTGACGGGCCCGTGCAGCTGGATCTGGCCACGGTGCCGGTCAGGCCATCAGCCCGCGACGTGTCCCCGGAGCGTGCCCGCGGCGAACGGCCGGTTCGCAACGACAGGTTGTTCCGCCTCAACCCATCCGTCCCGATGCTCGGGATCTTGCTGACCCTCACCGCGGCGATGCGATTGGTCAACCTCACGGGATCGCCGGCCCGACTCGACGACGAGGGCACGTACATGGCGCAGGCCTACGCCGTCACCCAATGGGGCGAGCTCGCCCACTACACCTACTGGTACGACCACCCGCCGGCCGGTTGGCTGCAGTTGGCGCTGTGGACCGCGATTTCGGGCCCGGACTTCGGGGGCAGTGCGGTGGCCGCCGGGAGATACCTCATGGTCATCGTCGCCGTGATCAGCGCCGCCCTGTTGTGGGTGGTAGCGCGCCGAATCGAGATGTCGCGGTGGGCCGCCGCGGCCGCCGTCGCCATCTTCGCGCTGTCCCCGTTGGCAATTTCGTTGAGCCGCACGGTATATCTGGACAATCTCGCCGTCGCGTGGCTACTGGGTGCGCTGGCGCTGCTGTGCTCTCCCCGGTACCGACTGTCGGCGATGTTCGGCGCCGCAACGTGTTTCGGCATTGCGGTGTTGACCAAGGAGACCATGCTGCTGCTCCTGCCCATGCTCGCATGGCTGGTCTGGACCAGGACCGCACCGTCGACCCGCCGCTACGCGCTCGCGGTGTTCGTCGCCGTGTTCGGCGTGGTGTTGAGCACATACGTCCTGCTGGCCGTCCTGCGCAACGAGCTGGTCCCCGGGCCCGGACACGTCAGTTTGTGGGACGGCATCGGGTTCCAGTTGTGGGAGCGCACGGCCGGCGGCGCGCTCGATGATCCCTATTCGCTCAAACGCCACACGATCACCGAATGGCTCAAACTCGATCCGGCCCTGCCGATTCTGGCCGGCCCGATCGCCCTGGCCGCACTGTTCGTCGGGCGGCTGAGGCCGTTCGCGGTCGGGTTGCTGATCCTCACCGCGATGGTCTTCCGTCCGGGATATCTGCCGGTGCCCTTCGTCCTGGCCGCGCTGCCGTTGGCGGCACTGCTGGCCGCCGGCACGGGCGAGGTGGCCCTGCGCCGTCTGTTCCGCACCGGAGCGCGACGGCCCCTGCGGCGCTTCCGGATGCCGGCCCTGGCCGCCGCGGTGCTGATCGCGTCGACCGCGGTGTTCCTGTGGCTGCCGACGTATCACGGCTTGCTGAGGTCCGACGACGATGCGTCGATGCGCCAGACGCTCGGCTGGATCGAGCAGAACGTGCCGAAGTCCGATCGTCTGATCGTCGACGACGCGTTCTGGGTGGATCTCATCCGCAACGGCCGTGATCGGCGCAACATCGTGTGGGCGTACAAGGTGGACACCGACGAGCAGGTGCAGGGCTGGTCGCCTGATGGCTGGGCCGACTACGAGTGGGTGGTCTCGACCGCATCCATGCGCGCCAACATGCCGCCGGACGGTGTACTCACCGAGGCGGTCACGCACGCCCAGCCGGCGGCGACGTTCGGCTCGGGCGGGACGCGTGTCGACGTGCTCCGGGTGGACAACGGCGCACCCACCTCGAAACCAGCCTCGGCGGCCGCGCCGGCGTTCGGGGGCCAACTTGCGGCCGGCATCGCCGGCGCCACCGATCCGGATGTGCTCGCGATCCTGCAGTCTCGAATGGTGGATCAACGGGTGATCGCCACACTGGCGGTGGTCGCCACAACGCAACCCGTTCGGATCGAGGACATCTCGGCAGTCGATGGCGAGGATGACGCCGGTACGCCCCTACGCCAATTCACGCTGAGCGGCCCGCCCGACCGGCTGCAAGGGGTGGCGGCATTCTTCGAACGACAAGTGGGCCCATTCGCAGTGCAGTCCGCGGATCTGACCGCCAACGGACTCGAGGTTCGATTTCCGTTGCGCACCAAGGACATCGGCCTGAGCGCGACTCCGGCGCCGGGACCGGCCGGCCACGCGGCGTTGCGGGTTGCCGACCTGCGCCGCAACCGGCCGACCGAGCAACTCAACCTGGTGCGCATCGACGGCACCGCGGCCGGGTCGCTCGAGATGAGTGATGCGACGGACTATCGGTCGTTGTCCGCGGGGACGTATGTGGTGGTGACCAACCATCCAGACGGAGTGGACCCGGTCATCCGTCAGGTGATCACGATCGATCCTGGCGTGAACTACACCCTCGCGCTGTTCTCCGCAGGCGTGACCAGCCAGGTCACCGCGCAACTCGCACCGGATGGCCCATCCGGCTCCGGCCCGGACTCCGCCGTGCGGATGCTCGACGCGGCGAGTGCCGCTGCTCCCGCATACGTGGCGCTGGTGGCACCCGGCATGGTCGATCCGATGGTGCTGGCGAACCAAGCCGGGTACGGGCTCATCACGGGATATGCGCCGCTGCCCGCGGGCCGATACGACGCGGTGCTGACGGCGAATGGCCGGGAATGGCGCCAACCCGTCGAGTTCCCGCCTGGTGAGCCGACGACGCTGCTACTCACCGACGGGCCCGATGGGCCTCGGGTGCGGACGTTGCGGGATGTTCCGGATGCTCCCGCAGACCTCGGTCGCCCGGCCATGACGATGCCCGCGCGCGGTGCTGGCTTGGGCGAAACGCCGACGCAACCGCCTGCCGACGGCGGCTCGGACGGCAGACGGGCGGCGGTCTTGCTGTGGATTTCTGCCATCGTGGGCGCAGCGGTTCTCGTCGCGCGGGTGCGACCAAAGGAGCCGAGATCAGGCGTCGGCTGAGCACGGCGTCGGCGATCGCGTTGGTGCTGGCGCTGATGGTCGGTGCCGGCTGGTGGATCGCGCGCGCCGTCGATCCGCGCGTCGATGCCGCAGACATCACCCGCATGCGGGACAACACGGCCCGCAGTGCCGGCCAGGAGTTCCTGGATGCCTACGTCGAGCCGGACGGCCGGGTCGTACGGCGTGACGAGGGTGGCGACGTCGTCAGCGAAGGACAGGCCTACGGGATGCTGATCGCCGTGGCGGTTGGTGACGAGGCCCGGTTCCGCGCGATCTGGCAGTGGACCAAGACGCACCTGCGCCGCGCCGACGGTCTGCTCGCCTGGCGCTCGGCCGATGACAAGGTGGCCGACGGCAACAGCGCGGCGGATGCCGATCTGGACGCGGCACGGTCACTGGTGTTGGCCGGTCGACGGTTCACGGCGCCGGAGTTCACCCAGGACGGCCTCCGGCTGGGCGCGGCGATCCTGGACAACGAGACCGTCGCGGTCGGCACCGGGGCCGCGCCGCCGAATGACGTGCTCCCTGCGGGTACGTGGGTGGCCGGCAGCGGGCGCGTCCTGGTCGGCGGAAACTGGGCCGCCAGAACGGCGCCGTACGTCGTCAACCCGGGGTACTTCAGTCCGCGCGCCGAAGGGGTCCTGCTCCACGCGTCGGCCGATCGGCGGTGGGCGGACGTCACCCGCACTCAGCGGATTCTGGGCTGGCAATTGATCGGGCCCCGAATGCTGCCGCCGGACTGGGCCACCGTCAGCGAAGCCGGTCATGCCGTGCCCACCGAACCCGTGACCGGTGGAGTGCCGATACGTTTCGGGCTCGACGCCGCGCGCCTGCCGGTTCGGTTCGCCGAATCCTGCGATCGCGCCGACAGGGTCCTCGCGGGTGCGATGCGTCCGATCCTGACGGCGCCGGGTGAGGTTCCCGCGCTTCGCAACCTCGACGGGTCTGCCGCCGGCACGTGGCAGCATCCCGTCGCCCTGGTTGCCGCCGCGGCCACCGAACGGGGCGCCGGCAATACCGATGGCGCCATCGAGCGCCTTGACGCGGCGGCGCAACTCGAGCATCGGTTCCCAAGCTATTACGGCGCCGCCTGGGTGGCGCTGGGGCGCATCATGCTGACCACGTCGCTGCTGGGCGAATGTCCGGTGGACGATTGACGGTCGCCCTGGCGCCTAATGTCCTTTGCCGTGCCCGTTGCCGTGCCCCTTGCCGCCGAGGCCCGGCGGTATCTTCGGGATTTTGAAAGGCGGCCCGTGCACCGGCTGGGGAAGGTTGGGCGGCAGCAGAATAGGAGGGAGCGGTAGCACCGGCCACTGGATGACAGGCGGCGGTGGTGCTGCGGGCCCCGGTGCTGCCGGCGGCGGCGCTGCCGGGGCGGGCGCCACGTCACCCACAAACACCCGTCGGGGCGGCGGCGCGGGCGGAATGATGTGCCGGGCCGCCGTGATGGGCGCGGACAGCGGCGTGGGCATCTGCGGCGGGGCCGGCTCAGCAGTCGCGATCGTCGGGGGCGGCACCAGTTCGTTCGGACGCGATGCGGTTTCACCCGGATTCTGCTCGGCGGCCGGTTGGACGTTGACTGCCATCGCGATGGCGAGCGCGGTGATTCCCACCGTGAAGACGGCCAATGTGCTGCCCACCAACAGGAACGGCTTGCGGCCTTCCCGAACCTCGTCGGGGTGGAGGGCATCGGTGGTGCCATCGACCAGGGCCGTCGGGTGAACGACGGTCTCACCTGCCTCCTGCGAGTAGGCCAAGCCGATGGTTGACGTGTCGAATCGCGGTGTATTGGCCGACGCCAGCGCAGCGCCGCGGGCCAGCGCAATCTGGGGCTCTTCGGAGGCGATGACCGGCAACGACAGCACGTGCGTCAAGTGTGCCTTGATGGCGGTGACGTCCACACCGGAGCCGACGACGAACATGCCTTGGGGGTGCGGTTCCTCGGCTCGCAGGCTGGGGATCATCTCGTTGAGCGTGGCGACTGCGTCTGTGCCGTAACGCTTTTGGCTGAGTATCTTGGCGACGGAACCGTCGATGGAATCGACGACGGCCAGTGTCGCGGTGTCGCGGTCGACGAACATCAACGCGGTCTTGTCGTAGGCCAGTGTCCTGCCGACCGCCTGGGCGAGGGCCGCCGCGGCGTTCAGCTCCGACACCAGCAGCACATCGTCCAGTCCGCGGGCGACCAACGCCTCGCGCACCGCGGCCGCGTCGGTTTCGTCACTCCAGGCCACTCCGGTCGACGCCAGGTGGTGGCCGGCGGCGAGCGCACCCTGTTGGGTGCCCAACACGACGGCGGTTACCTGATCGGCGGTGTTCGGCGTTGCGGATCCGTCGCAGGCGGCGATGTCGAAGACGTCCTGCTCGATGAGCACACCGTCGGCGTTCGCGCCCTCAACCAGCGCTGCGCGGACCTCTGTGGCTGTGATCGACACACCGAGTACGGTTTCCACTGCTCTCCCCGACTGCTGGTCACCCAGCTCTGTCCGCTGTATGGGAGTACGTTCCCAGGCGAGCCGCCCGACAATCGACGTGATCGTCGTCGGACGACCTCGGGCGAGCACGGGGGGCTCGCGCCGACCTGCAAGGAGCATGCTACCCGCTCGGCACAGCCTCGACGTGGGATACCTCGGAGTCATTGGCGACCGCGTGCAGACCGCGAATCGACTCAACGCAAAGCCAGGCTTGGCTAAGTGACTCGCGCGTTCTGTCCGCCGACCGCGACGGTGTCCCCGCGCCGCAACTGCCGGCCCCGCCGCAGTTCCACCTCGTCGTTGACCGTCACCAACCCGTCGGCGATCACCGACTTGGCGTCGGCGCCGGAATCGATCAGTCCGGCGAGTTTGAGGAACTGGCCGAGCCGGATCATTTCGTCGCGGATCGGCACGTCGTTCATGATCGTCAGCGTAGACACCTAGCATCGGCAGTCGTGGAACGCTGGGTCCTGCACCTCGACATGGACGCGTTCTTCGCGTCGGTCGAGCAGTTGACCCGACCGACCCTGCGCGGCCGCCCGGTGCTGGTCGGCGGTCTCGGCGGCCGCGGCGTGGTGGCCGGCGCCAGCTACGAGGCCCGGGTTTACGGAGCGCGCTCGGCCATGCCGATGCATCAGGCCCGCCGCCTGATCGGGGCGGGTGCGGTGGTGCTGCCGCCGCGCGGTGTCGTCTACGGGGTGGCCAGCCGGCGGGTACTGGATACCATTCGGACGGTTCTGCCTGTGCTGGAACAGCTTTCGCTCGACGAGGCATTCGGCGAGCCGATGGAACTGGCCGGCGCCGATGCGGCCGAGGTCGAGCGCTTCTGCTCCGACCTGCGCGCCCTGGTGCGCGCCGAGACCGGGCTGGTGGCCTCGGTGGGCGCCGGATCGGGCAAGCAGATCGCCAAGATCGCCTCGGGACTGGCCAAACCCGACGGGATCCGGGTGGTCCGCCTTGCCGAGGAACGCCCACTGCTCGAGGGGCTGTCGGTGCGCCGGCTGTGGGGCATCGGCCCGGTGGCCGAGGAGAAGCTGCACCGCCTCGGGGTGGAAACGGTGGGCCAGTTGGCGGCCCTGACCGACGCCGAGGTGGCCGACATCCTCGGTGCCACCGTCGGTCCCGCGCTGCACCGGCTGGCCCGCGGCATCGACGACCGTCCCGTGGCCGAACGCGCCGAGGCCAAGCAGATCAGCGCCGAGTCCACCTTCGCCGCCGACCTGACCACGCTCGAACAGCTTCGCGATGCGGCCGGGCCGATCGCCGAACATGCCCACCAACGCCTCATGCGCGACGGTCGCGGCGCCCGGACCGTCACGGTCAAACTGAAGAAGGCCGATATGGCGACGCTGACCCGCTCGGCGACGCTGCCCTACGCCACGGCCGAACCGGCGACGCTGATCGCCACTGCGCGTCGGCTACTACTCGATCCGGTCGACGTGGGTCCGATTCGCCTTCTCGGCGTTGGCTTTTCGGGTCTGTCGGACGTGCGCCAGGAGTCGCTGTTCCCCGAACTCGAACAGCAGGAGGCCGAGCTTTCCGATGCCCGTGTGCCGGTGCCGGCGCCGGAGCCTGACGCCGGTGGCCGGCGCGTCGGGGACGACGTCGCGCACCCCGAACTGGGGCACGGCTGGATCCAGGGCGCCGGCCACGGTGTCATGACGGTGCGGTTCGAGTCGCGCGGCACGGGACCCGGGCCGGTGCGGACGTTCCCTGTCGACATCCCCGATGTGGTCAGCGCCAACCCTGTCGACAGCCTGGACTGGGGCGACTACCTGGGTCGGCGGTCACCGGAACCGGGCGACGACGTCGTCGACGGGTAGTCCGGCGGCCAGCGCCGCCATCAGCAGCACCCGCACCTGTGGGGGACGTAGCCGCGGGACCGCGATCGCCCCGGCGTCGACCATCGCGCGGCCCGGACCGTAGACGGGGGAGACGTGTCCGTCGGGCACCCGGGTCGACAACGCGACCACCACCCCGTCGCCGCAGTGCCGCCTCACCCCCTCGACGACGGCCGCGCCGGCATTTCCCGCGCCCAGCGCCTCCACCACGACGCCCTTGGCGCCGGCGGCCACGCAGGCGTCCATCGCCACCGAGTCGCTGCCGGCATAGACGCTCACGATGTCCACGCGGGGCGCCGTGGCCGCCGATACCGCGGCCAGGTACGCCCGGGGCTTGACACCTCCGGTGACCTCGGTCCCGGCGAAGCCGTACGCACCGGCGACCTTGCGCACACCCAGCGGTGCGAGCACGCGGCCCGCGAAGCTGACCAGCACTCCCTGGTCACGCGCCGCCGGATCGGCGGCCAGGGCCAGCGCATCGCGCAGATTGGCGGGCCCGTCCGCGTCCGGGTCGTCCGCGCTGCGCAGGGCGCCCGTTATGACGACGGGCGGGGCACCGTTGTAGGTCAGTTCCAGCCACAGGGCCGTCTCTTCGAGTGTGTCGGTGCCGTGCGTGACGACGATGCCGTCGGCTCCGCCGGCCGCCGCGTCGTCGACGGCACTGCGGATGGCGTCCCAGTCCGCGGTGGTCAACTCGGAACTGTCGACCGCCAGGAGATCGACCGGTGTCACCTCCGCTGCGGGGTCCAGGCCCGACACGAGGTCGGTACCACTGCGGCTCGGGCGCAGCACGCCGTCGGTATCGGTGCTGGTGGAGATGGTTCCGCCGGTAGCGATGACGACGATGCGGGTCATCCGCCGATCATGCCTGACAGTGGGCGCAGACCGGTCTGAGGGATGATGGTGGGGTGACTGACGAAATATCCGGCTCGCCGGAGCCGGTAGCGGAAGCCACGACAGCCGCTGAGCACCCGGAAACCACCGAAATTACCGCTGACGTCGCCGCACCGCCGGCTCGGCGCCGACTGAAGTTGCTGCTGTCGGTGGCCGGGGTGGTCCTGGCCCTCGACGTCGTCACCAAGGTGCTCGCCGTCCGCCTCCTGACCCCCGGGGAACCGGTTTCGATCATCGGCGACACCGTCACCTGGACGCTGGTGCGCAATTCCGGTGCCGCGTTCTCCATGGCTACCGGATACACATGGGTGTTGACGCTGATCGCCACCGGGGTCGTGATCGGCATCATCTGGATGGGTCGCCGGCTGGTGTCGCCCTGGTGGGCCGTCGGGCTGGGCATGATCCTGGGCGGTGCGCTGGGCAACCTCGTCGACCGCTTCTTCCGCGCGCCGGGCCCGCTGAGCGGCCACGTCGTCGACTTCCTGTCCATCGGTTGGTGGCCGGTGTTCAACGTCGCCGATCCGGCCGTCGTGGGCGGCGCGATCCTGCTGGTCATCCTGTCGCTGTTCGGATTCGACTTCGACACGGTCGGGCGGCAGCGCGGGCTCACCGAAACACCCTCGTGGTCCGGCCCCTGATGGCGGACCGGTCTCTTCCGGTCCCGGAGGGACTGGGAGGTATGCGGGTCGACGCCGGTCTGGCCCGGCTGCTCGGGCTGTCACGAACAGCGGCGGCGACGATCGCCGAGGACGGCGGCGTCGAACTCGACGGCATGCGGGTGGGTAAGTCGGATCGGCTCGAGGCCGGCGCGTGGCTGCAGGTGCAGCTGCCCGAGGCACCGCCACCGGTGGAGAACACGCCGGAGGTCATCGAGGGCATGACGATCCTCTACTCCGACGACGACGTGGTGGCCGTCGACAAGCCACCAGGGGTGGCGGCGCACGCGACGGTCGGCTGGCACGGCCCGACGGTGCTGGGTGGGCTGGCCGCGGCCGGCTTCCGGATCAGCACGTCGGGAATCCATGAACGGCAGGGCATCGTGCAGCGCCTGGATGTCGGCACGTCCGGCGTGATGGTGGTGGCGCTGTCGGAGCGTGCCTACACCCTGCTCAAGCGGGCGTTCAAGGAACGCACGGTGGAGAAGCGCTACCACGCGTTGGTGCAGGGTCATCCCGACCCGTCCAGCGGCACCATCGACGCGCCGATCGGACGCCACCGCGGCCATGACTGGAAGTTCGCGGTCACCGAGCAAGGCCGGCACAGCATCACCCATTACGACACCATCGAGGCGTTCGTCGCCGCCAGCCTGCTCGACGTACACCTGGAGACCGGTCGCACCCACCAGATCCGGGTCCATTTCGCCGCGCTGCACCACCCGTGCTGCGGCGACCTCACCTACGGAGCCGACCCCACGCTGGCGAAAAGACTTGGGCTGCAACGGCAGTGGCTGCACGCACGGTCGCTGGCGTTCGTTCATCCTGCGGACGGCCGGCGCATGGAGATCACCGCGCCCTACCCGGACGACCTGCAGCACGCCCTCGGCGTGCTGCGCCACCACGATTGAGCGCCCCGAAGTCGGCGGGGCTGCTCTACGGCCTGGGCGCCTACGTTTCGTGGGGTCTGTTCCCGGCGTTCTTCCCGTTACTGAAACCGGCCGGCGCATTCGAGGTGCTCGCGCACCGCATCGTCTGGACGCTGGCGTTCATGGCCGTCGTGGTCGTCGCTTCGCGCCGGTTGACGGATCTGCGTCACATCGAGAGGCGTACCTGGGTTCTGCTGGCCTGCGCCTCGGCCCTGATCTCGGTCAACTGGGTGATCTACATCTACGCCGTCAACAACGGCCATGTGGTCGACGCCGCGCTCGGGTACTTCATCAACCCGTTGGTGAGCGTCGCCCTGGGTGTGTTGCTGTTCCGGGAGCGACTCAACCGTGCGCAATCCGTCGCCCTTGTCATCGCCGTTGTCGCGGTTGTGGTGCTGGGCGTCGAGGTGGGCACGCCGCCGGTGATCGCGCTCGGCCTGGCGTTGTCGTTCGGTCTGTACGGCGCGGTCAAGAAGGTGGTGGCGACCGATCCACGGGTCAGCGTCGGCATCGAGGCAGGACTAGCCGCTCCGTTCGCGCTGGGCTACCTCGCGGTGCTGGGGATGTCGGGTCATGCCACGTTTGCTGCCAACGGCCCCTGGCACGTGGTGCTGATGGTCGTTTCGGGCCCGGTGACCGCGATTCCGCTGCTGCTGTTCGCCGCCGCGGCGCAGCGACTGCCGCTGGTGACGCTCGGTTTGCTGATGTACCTGACCCCGGTGATGCAGATGACCTGGGGCGTGGTGGTCGGGCACGAGCCGATGCCACCCGCGCGCTGGTTGGGTTTCGCGATGATCTGGGTTGCGCTGGCGGTTTTCAGTGCCGATGCGTTGCGTAGATCACAGGTAGAGCGGTCTTCGGAGAACATCACACCGCCCGCCGGAAAGATCACACCGCCCCAAGGTTCATGATCGGGGTTTTTGGGTTACTAATAGTAAACGCCAATTCGGCCTTCTTAGGAGTAACCCTTTGCTAGCGATTCCCGATTACGTCAGTCTGCAGTGTCCCCGATGTACCGACGACATCCATTTCGACGTCGATGTGACATCCACGCCCGCTGCCCGCGGCACGCGTCTCATGGTGCAGGTGGCCGACTTTGCGGGGCCGTTCGAGCAGCACTACCGCGACGCCGGGCATGTGGACGTCGAAGACTCCGTCGCGGTGAACGTCCACACGCTGCACCTGAACTGACACCGCTCAGGGCGTCTGGCACACGAAGTCATTGCCGAAGAAGTTGACCGTCACTTCGCCCTGGTGTTCCCAGAAATCGACACCGTCGCGGCCGTACCTGGACCCGCTGCCGGACTCCTCGGCGAACACGACAGCCGTGTCTTCGCCCCAGGTCAGGATCGCCGCCGGTGGGTCGAACTGGGTGTAGAAGCGCGCGGTGAAACGTTTGTCGCCGGGACACCGGTAGGTCACCGTCGGCGGGACGACCGTGTCGGGGTCGTCGAGCTTGAGCTCGACCAGCCGGGTGCGGTAGGACTCGACCACGCACCGGCGCAGGTCGTCGGCCTTCCAACAGTCGTTGCGGCCCGCGACCCAACCTCGTTGGGTGGCTTCCAAGGTCGCCTCTGTCCGCACCGGCCTGCGCCTCGGCGTGGGTGTACTCGGCGGCCAGCTGGCGATCGAGGGCGCCGAGCTGTGGGTCGTTGCAGACCAGCGTCTCGGCCTCGTGCGCGGTCGCGGGGTCGAGTTTCGCGCAGTCGAACGACGGTCCGGTCCCTTCGCGGGTGCCGGGGCGACCGTCGGTGATGTCGGGGCGTCCGGATCGGCAGGCCGGTTGCCGCTGCTGCAGGTGCCGGAGCCGCCCGGACAGTCAGAGCGAGCCACCCCCAGAGCCGCACCGAGACCATCGCGCCGGCGGCTGAAGGCGATCCATCCGTTGAGGGTGCCTTGTCGGGGTGGGCCTCAATCCGGGGAGACACGGCGCACTCGCACCACTCAGCCGGGTTCGGCCGCGCTTGCTTGGTGAAATGGCCGACAGCTGCCGGCGCCGGCGGATAGAATCGCGCCGAAAGGGGGATCGGATGGCCGAGAACATCTTCGCGAAGATCGGCGACATCAAGGGCGAATCGCTGGACGACAAGCACAAAGACGAGATCGAGGTGCTCGCGTTCTCCTGGGGTGTCGCGCAGTACGCCGTCAAGCGGATCAGGGGGCGGGAGCGGAACCGGCAAGGCGATCTTCGAGGACCTATCGATAGAGCACCGCATCGACAAGGCCACCCCGGCGCTCTTCGAGGCGTGCGCGACCGGCCGGCACATCAGGGACGCGACGATCACCCACCGCAAGGCGGGCAAAGGCCAGCAGGAATACCTGATCGTCAAATTGAACGACGTGGTCATCGCCGGCATGAGCCACACCGGAGCCACCGATCAGCCGTACTCCGAAATCGTCAGCCTGACCTTCGCCAAGGTCGACCTCGAGTACCGGCCCCAGAAAGCTGACGGATCGCTGGGCACCGGCCTGCATTTCAAGTTCGATCTGAAGGCCAACAAGGTCGGCTAGGCACGAATCGGCAGGTGTCCGGGTCAGGGTCTGCTCGTGCTCCGGGCCAAGGTGGGCAACCGGGCGCGTCCGGAAAGACACGCCGCAAAGCTACTCACGACACGCCCGAAAGCGTCGGTGGGCGGCCCTAGACTGACGGGCCTATGGGTAACGGCGGTTCTTCGCAAGGCTCGTTTGTGCATCTGCACAACCACACCGAATACTCGATGCTCGACGGTGCCGCCAAGATCAAGCCCATGCTGGTCGAGGCCCAGCGGCTGGAGATGCCCGCGGTCGGCATGACCGACCACGGGAACATGTTCGGTGCCAGCGAGTTCTACACCGAGGCCACCGAGATCGGGATCAAACCCATCATCGGGGTCGAGGCCTACATCGCGCCCGGCTCGCGCTTCGACACCAAGCGCATCACCTGGGGTGATCCGGGGCAGAAGGCCGACGACGTCTCGGCGAGCGGCGCCTACCTTCACATGACGATGGTCGCCGAGAACGCCACCGGGCTGCGCAACCTGTTCAGGCTGTCGTCGCTGGCGTCGTTCGAGGGGCAACTGGGCAAGTGGCCGCGGATGGACGCCGAGATCCTGGCCGAGAACGCCGCGGGCATCATCGCCACCACCGGCTGCCCGTCCGGCGAGGTGCAGACCCGGCTGCGGCTCGGCCATCACCAGCAGGCGCTGGAGGCGGCCGCCAAGTGGCGCGAGATCTTCGGGCCGGACAACTACTTCCTCGAGGTCATGGACCACGGCCTGTCCATCGAGCAGCGCGTGCGCGAGGGGCTGCTGGAGATCGGCCGAAAGCTCGGCATCCCGGCCCTGGCCACCAACGATTGTCACTACGTCACCCGCGAGGCCGCGCACAACCACGAGGCGCTGTTGTGCGTGCAAACCGGCAAGACCCTGTCGGATCCCACCCGGTTCAAGTTCGACGGCGACGGCTACTACCTGAAGTCCGCGGCGGAGATGCGCCAGATCTGGGACGCCCAGGTGCCCGGCGCCTGCGATTCCACCCTGCTTATCGCCGAGCGGGTGCAGCCCTACGACGACGTCTGGCAGGCCCGGGACCGGATGCCGGTGTTCCCGGTGCCCGACGGGCATGATCCGTCGTCCTGGTTGCGCCATGAGGTGCAGCTCGGTCTGGAGCGCCGGTTTCCCCGACGGCGTACCGGGGGAGTACACCGACCGGGCCGACTACGAGATCCAGGTCATCTGCGCCAAGGGCTTCCCGTCGTACTTCCTCATCGTGGCGGACCTGATCGGCTACGCACGGTCGGTCGACATCCGGGTGGGTCCGGGCCGCGGCTCGGCGGCGGGGTCGCTGGTGGCGTACGCGCTGCGGATCACCGACATCGATCCGATCGAACACGGGCTGCTGTTCGAGCGCTTCCTGAACCCCGAGCGCGCGTCCATGCCCGATATCGACATCGACTTCGACGACCGCCGGCGTGGCGAGATGGTGCGCTACGCGGCGGACAAGTGGGGGAGCGACCGGGTAGCCCAGGTCATCACCTTCGGCACGATCAAAACGAAAGCGGCGCTGAAGGATTCGGCCCGTGTCCACTATGGCCAGCCCGGCTTCGCCATCGCCGACCGGATCACCAAGGCGCTGCCGCCGCCCATCATGGCCAAGGACATCCCGCTCTCAGGTATCACCGACACCAACCATGAGCGGTACAAAGAGGCCGCCGAGGTCCGCGGGCTGATCGACACCGACCCCGACGTGCGCACCATCTACGAGACCGCGCGCGGCCTGGAGGGCCTGGTCCGTAACGCCGGCGTGCACGCCTGCGCGGTGATCATGAGTTCCGAACCGCTGATCGACGCGATCCCACTGTGGAAGCGCCCGCAGGACGGTGCGGTCATCACCGGCTGGGACTATCCGTCGTGCGAGGCCATCGGCCTGCTGAAGATGGACTTCCTGGGCCTGCGCAACCTGACGATCATCGGCGACGCGCTGGAGAACATCACGGCCAACCGGGGCGTCGACCTGGAACTGGAAACACTGCCGCTCGACGACCCGGCCACCTACGAATTGCTTTCCCGCGGAGACACTCTCGGTGTTTTCCAGCTCGACGGCGGGCCGATGCGCGACCTGCTGCGCCGCATGCAGCCCACCGGCTTCGAGGACATCGTCGCGGTGCTGGCGCTCTACCGGCCCGGCCCGATGGGCATGAATGCCCATAACGACTACGCCGACCGCAAGAACGGCCGCCAGCCGATCAAGCCGATCCACCCCGAGTTGGAGGAAGCTCTCCGGGAAGTTCTCGCCGAGACCTACGGTCTGATCGTCTACCAGGAACAGATCATGCGCATCGCGCAGAAGGTCGCCGGCTACAGCCTGGCCCGAGCCGACATTCTGCGAAAGGCCATGGGCAAGAAGAAGCGTGAGGTGCTCGACAAGGAGTACGAGGGCTTCGCCGAAGGCATGAAGAGCAACGGCTTCTCGCCTGCCGCGGTCAAGGCGCTGTGGGATACGGTGCTGCCGTTCGCGGACTACGCGTTCAACAAGTCCCACGCCGCGGGGTACGGGTTGGTGTCCTACTGGACGGCCTACCTCAAGGCCAACTATCCGGCCGAGTACATGGCCGGCCTGCTGACGTCCGTCGGTGACGACAAGGACAAGGCAGCCGTCTACCTGGCCGACTGCCGCAAGCTGGGAATCACCGTGCTGCCGCCGGACGTCAACGAGTCCGAACTCAACTTCGCCTCGGTGGGCACCGACATCCGCTTCGGGCTCGGTGCGGTCCGCAACGTCGGCGCCAACGTCGTCAGCTCCCTGATCGAAACCCGAACAGGCAAGGGCAGATTCACCGACTTCTCGGACTACCTCAACAAGATCGAGGTGGCCGCCTGCAACAAGAAGGTCACCGAGTCGCTGATCAAGGCCGGCGCGTTCGACTCCCTCAAGCATGCCCGCAAGGGGCTGTTCCTGGTGCACACCGACGCCGTGGACTCGGTGCTGGGCACCAAGAAGGCCGAAGCGATGGGCCAGTTCGATCTGTTCGGCGGCGCCGGCGACGATGGCTCTGACGTGGGCGACCCGGTCTTCACCATCAAGGTGCCCGACGAAGAATGGGACGACAAACACAAACTCGGCCTGGAACGCGAGATGCTGGGTCTGTATGTGTCGGGCCATCCGCTCAACGGTGTGGCGCATCTGCTCACCGCCCATGTCGATACGCAGATCCCGGCGATCCTCGACGGCGATCTCGCCAACGACGTCAAGGTCAAGGTCGGCGGGATCCTCGCGGGCGTCGAGCGGCGCGTCAACAAGAGCGGATTGCCCTGGGCGTCAGCGCAGTTGGAAGATCTCACCGGCGGGGTGACGGTGCTGTTCTTCCCGCAGACCTACTCGGTGTTCGGCGCCGAGATCGCCGACGACGCCGTGGTGCTCGTCAGCGCGAAGGTGCGCATCCAGGACGACAGAATATCGCTGATCGCGCACGACCTCGTGGTGCCCGACTTCTCAAACGCCCAGGTGAACCGTCCGGTGGCGGTCAGCCTGCCCACCCGCCAGTGCACGATGGACAAGGTCACGGCGCTCAAGCAGGTGCTGGCGCGTCATCCTGGCACCGCCCAGGTGCACCTGCGGTTGATCAGTGGGGATCGCATCACCACCCTCGAACTCGACCAGTCGCTGCGGGTGACGCCGTCCCCGGCCCTGATGGGGGACCTCAAGGCGCTGCTCGGCCCGGGCTGCCTGGGGGGATAGGTGGGGCGCGGGGCGGGGTGAAGTCCCGGTGGTGAGCGCGTGGCGATTCGTCGCCACCTTCGGTGTCGTCAGCCTGCTCGCCGACATCGTCTACGAGGGCGCGCGGTCCATCACCGGTCCGCTGCTGGCATCGAGGATGGGCGCACACGGCATTCGTGGGTCGGTGTCGTGACGGGGGTCGGCGAGGCAGCGGGCCCTGCTCTTCGCCTGGTGTCGGGCCTCTACCGACCGCACCGGCAGGTTCTGGGCGTGGAGGCGGACTACATCGCGCGTAGCATCCTGCGTCATCGCCGTTCCTCGGCGTCGTCGGAGTGCTCGGGCGGCGAGCGCCTCGATCTCGTGGTGATCGCCGAACGGGTCGGCAAGGCGGTGCGCAGCCCGGCCAAGGACCTGCTCGCGTCGCTACGGCCGTCACGGACCCGTACTACCGGTATCGAAGCGAGCAACGTGCCATCGGGGAACTCATGCTGGCCCGATCGCGGGAACGAGTGCCCGACCTGGCTCAGGTTACGGGACCATCGGATACGCCGAGTTCCGCAGGCGGCTGGGCGATCCGGAGTTCGCGGATGGTTCGCGAGGTTGACACGTCAGATGGCGCTGATGTCTGCGTCCCGGGCGCCGCGCCTGATCGAGGTGCAGCGGGCCCTCATCGACCTGATCGACCAGCTCGACCCGGAGCACGTGCGATACACCGACTACCGCAGCAAGCTGGGCGAAAGCTAGTGAACACCGGGGTGAGCGGTCGTCGTCGCGCTACAGATCCTGGCGATGGCAGCGCTGCCGCGGGTGCTGCGAAGCCGCCCGATGGGTCCCGACCCCCGGCAGTCGGGGCATACATAAGCGGTCCGGCGCGGTTATGTCGCCGGGTCCGGCGGTTCCTCTACCCGGCGGACCCGGATGGCCACCGACGCGGTGGCGGCCTCCTGACCGGCTGGGCGTAGCTGGCGAGCAGCGAGCGGTCGGGGAAGACGGGTAACTCCGGCACCTGGCTGGTTCGGGGTTGAAGCCCGGGAACACGTGGCTGGGTCAGCCGGGGGAACCTGTCGTCGACATTGAGCAGGAACGTCCCGAGCGTGGGATCGACGTTGCCGGAACCCACCCAGACGTGGACGTAGACGTTGGAGGGGACGGGAACCATTTCGGGCCGGGGAACTCGACGCTGACCGGGCCGAGCACCACGCCGCCCGGTGCGGCGCTCAGTGACCACCCGAAACCTCCCAGGAACGGGTCGACCGTGGCGTTGCGCACCGCTCGCGGGCATCGTCGAGGCTGGGCGCGTTGAGGGCGCTCTCGCCTCGGGCTGACCGGGAAACACGTTCTGCGCATCCACAATCCGTGCCGCGCGGTCATCCGGCCCGTCAGGTGTCCGATCTGCCATATGTCACCCCCTTCGCATGCCTGTTGCGCCTTCGTCATTACATTCACCGCCCTTGCGGACGCCGGCGCAAGAGTTGGTGCTGACTAATGCAGCAGGCTGACCGCCCGCGCGAACACCAGCGCGATCGTCGTCGTGGCTACCAGGGACTGCACGGTCATCATCAGCTTGGCCCAGCGCGCCAGCGGCATGGTGTCGGTGGGTGAGAACGCCACGGCATTGGTGAACGCGACGTAGAGGTAGTCGACGAGGTCGGGCGCCAGTCAGGTGTGGCGCCGTCGGGATCGGCATCTGCGGGAACACGGCGGGGGTCGTGGCCGACCGTCAGTCGAGCCCGGCCGCCGCGCCACGGCATACGGCGTGTACGCCGCGGTGATCGGGGTGGCCACCGCAGTGGGCGGAGCTTTGACCGGCCTGCTGTACGAGCGCTCCGTGCCGTTGCTCATCTCGGTTGTCGTCGCGATCCAGATCCTCGCGATGGCAGCTTTGCCGTGGGTGCTGCGCAAGCCGCAACCCTGATTTCGCCTGCCGTCCCGACGCGCGGGTGGAGCGCTGACCAGCTGTATCAGCGGTCGCCGTGGAAGACGCCCAGAGCCAGCCACACCATGGTGGCCGCGGCCGCACCGCCCAACACTGCCGCAGCCGCGCCGGCGGTGATCACCCAGACACCCAGCACCGTCAACAGTCCGACCGCCAGCGCCACCAGCTTGTAGGCCGGCCAGGGCACCCCGGCGATCGACACATCCCGCGAGTGGGGATGCGCGATGGCAGACCGGAACTGTTCTGCGGTGGTCATGAAGTAACGATAGCTCGTAGACAAAGTTTCGGCCAACCGAAACACCGGATATGGCTACTCGATTTCGATAGGCTGGCTACATGCCGCTCACAGGAGATTATGAACCCAGCACGTTGGAT
Source organism: uncultured Actinomycetota bacterium (assembly GCA_963779655.1). GTDB lineage: Bacteria > Actinomycetota > Actinomycetes > Mycobacteriales > Mycobacteriaceae > Mycobacterium. The sequence continues at coordinate 27,487 of CAVZZD010000025.1, forward strand.
TGGGCCCGGGAAAACGCCGAGGTCATACATGGAATCCGGCGGTACCAAAGGCACCGAACTCAACGGCAGGCGCGTCATCTTGTTGACCACCATCGGCGCCAAGACGGGCAAGATCCGCAAGACCCCGCTGATGCGGGTGGAACACGACGGCCGGTACGCGATCGTGGCGTCGCTCGGTGGTGCGCCCAAGAACCCGGTCTGGTACTACAACGTCACGGCGAATCCGCGGGTCGAACTGCAGGACGGCACCGTGTCCGGCGATTACGAGGCTCGCGAGGTGTTCGGCGACGAGAAGGCGCAGTGGTGGGAGCGCGCCGTGGCGGCGTATCCCGACTACGCCGACTACCAGACGAAGACCGACCGCCAGATCCCGGTGTTCGTCCTGAGTCCGGTGAATTGATTTTCGTCGTGTGAATGACCACATGGCACCATTGACCGGTGTCCGCTGACCTGAGCCAGAGTCCCCGCACGTCGCTGCTCCCTGCAGCCGACATCGAGGCGGCGGCCCAGCGAATTTCGGGCGTGGTGGCACCCACCCCGTTGCAGTTCAGCGATCGGCTGTCGCAGGCGACCGGCGCGCTGGTGTACCTCAAGCGCGAGGACCTGCAGACCGTGCGCTCCTACAAGGTGCGCGGTGCCTACAACCTGCTGATGCAGCTCACGCCGGAGGAGAAGGCCGCCGGCGTGGTGTGCTCGTCGGCGGGCAACCACGCGCAGGGCTTCGCGTTGGCCTGCCGGTCGATGAGTGTGCACGGCCGCGTCTACGTGCCCGCCAAGACCCCGAAGCAGAAGCGCGACCGCATCCGCTACCACGGCGGGGAGTTCATCGACCTGATCGTCGGCGGCAAGACCTACGACCTGGCCGCCGAGGCCGCCCTCGAAGATGTCGCGCGCACGGGTGCCACCCTGGTGCCGCCGTACGACGATCTGCGCACGATGGCCGGCCAGGGCACCATCGCGGTCGAACTCCTCGACCAGCTCGACGCCGAGCCCGACCTGGTGGTCGTGCCCGTCGGCGGCGGCGGCTGCATCAGCGGCATCACCAGCTACCTGGCCGAGCGCACCACCGCGCACCTCGGTGCTCGGCGTCGAGCCCGCCGGCGCCGCGGCGATGGTCGCCGCGCTGGCCGAGGGGCATCCGGTGACGCTCGAGCACGTCGACCAGTTCGTCGACGGCGCGGCCGTGGCGCGTGCGGGCGCGCTGCCGTTCGCGGCACTGTCGGCAGCCGGCGACATGGTGTCGATCACCACGGTCGACGAGGGGGCGGTGTGCACCGCGATGCTCGACCTGTACCAGAACGAGGGCATCATCGCCGAGCCCGCCGGTGCGCTGTCGGTGGCCGGCCTGCTGGAGGCTGATGTCGAGCCCGGCTCCACCGTGGTGTGCCTGATCTCCGGCGGCAACAACGACGTATCGCGCTACGGCGAGGTGCTCGAGCGGTCTCTGGTGCACCTCGGTCTCAAGCACTACTTCCTGGTCGACTTCCCGCAGGAGCCCGGCGCGTTGCGGCGGTTCCTCGACGAGGTGCTCGGTCCCAATGACGACATCACGCTGTTCGAGTACGTCAAGCGCAACAACCGCGAGACCGGTGAGGCACTCGTCGGTATCGAGATGGGTTCGGCGGCCGACCTCGACGGGCTGCTGGCGCGGATGAACGACCTCGGAGTGCCACGTCGAACTGCTCGAGCCGGGCACCCCCACCTACCGCTACCTGACCTGATTCCGGCTGCTGCCCCGGCTCAGGCGGCCCGCGCGATCGGCTCCACCAACACCAGCGCTTCGTCATTGGCCCGGAAGATCGGCTCGATCGGAACATCGAACCGCGCAGCTGTCTCGGTGAGCATGGTCGACCACCGACGGTCGCTGTCCGAGATCGGGCCCGAACCGGGCCGGGTGAGCAACAGAGCCACCGTCAGGCCGGAATCGGATCTCTCGTCGAGCACGCCGCACAGCAGGGTGAAGAGATCCGTCGCCGTGCCGTGGCTTCGGTTCGGGCGGGATCTCCATCTGGTGCAGAACCTTGACCATGCGGCGGTCGGAGCCGACGAAGCTGAACCAGATCAGGCGTTCGCCGAAACCGAGCTCACCCATCAGGGTGCGCCAGCGCTGGCCCAAGTCGGTGACGGAATGCACAGGGAGCTCGAGCGTTTCGGCGGGCAGTGGTGAATACGGGGATGTCATGGCGGCGATCATGCGGTTGCGCCGGACCGTCATGTGTCCCGTTGTCCACAGCCCGGCCGCCCTGGCTGGTCCGGGGACACGCACTCTCGGCGGAGATCGGGTCAGGATGGTGCGCAGCACCGCGAACGAGTGCCCGTCCAGCGCCGCTCCGGTGCTGCCGACCCGTGGTGTGCCCCAGGCGTACACCACCTGACCGGTCACCGGCACCGCCACCGAATCTGGGCCCAGATTGCAGGCGATGGCCAGCTTCCCCCGGTACAGCACGATCCAGCGGGCATCCTCGTCGTAGTCGACCTCCAGGTGGTCGAGCCAGTAATCGGCGAGGTCGGATTCGGCGCGGCGCAGCGCGATCAGGTCGCGGTACAGCGCGAGCATGCGCGAATGCTCACCTTCGTCACGCTCGGCCCAGTTCAGCTTCGACCGCTCGAAGGTCTCGGGGTCCTGCGGATCGGGGACCTCGTCGGCGTCCCAGCCGTGCTCGGCGAACTCGGCCTTGCGGCCTTCCCGGGTCGCCGCGGCGATGTCCGGCTCGGGGTGCGAGGAGAAGAACTGGAACGGTGTCGACGCCGCCCACTCCTCGCCCATGAAAAGCATTGCGGTGAAAGGGGTCAACAGCGCCAGCGCCGCGCTGACCGCGAGCTGCCCGGGAGTCAGATAGGCGGCCGGACGGTCCCCGGCGGCGCGGTTGCCGACCTGATCGTGGGTGCTGGTGTAGGCCAGCAGCCGGTAGCCGGGAATGGCCGACGTGTCCAGCCGCCTGCCGTGCCGGCGGCCCCGGAACGACGAGTACTTCTCGGCGTGGAAGTAGCCGTTCTTCAGCGTCTCGGCAAGCGTTTCCAGCGAGCCGAAATCCGAGTAGTAGCCGTGCCGTTCGCCGGACACCGCGGTGTGCAGCGCATGGTGGATGTCGTCGTCCCACTGCGCGGTCAGCCCGTAGCCGCACTCGCTGCGCGGCGTGATGAGCCTGGGATCGTTGCGGTCGCTCTCGGCGATCAACGACAGTGGGCGACACAGCTCCACCGACAGCGCGTCGGTTTCCAGCGACAGCTCCTCGAGAATGTGGATGGCGGTGGTGTCCACCAGCGCGTGTACGGCATCCAGTCGCAGCCCGTCGACACCGAAGTCGCGCATCCACCGCAACGCGCAACCGATGAGGTAGTCGCGGACCTCGTCGGAGCCTGCGTCGGCGATGTTGATGCCTTCGCCCCACGGGTTGCTGCCCGACGACAGATACGGGCCGAACCGCGGCAGGTAGTTGCCGGACGGGCCGAGGTGGTTGAACACCGCGTCGATCAGCACACCCAGACCCCGCCGGTGGCAGGCCTCGACGAACCGCACCAGGCCGTCGGGGCCGCCGTACGGTTCGTGCACGGCGTACCAGAGCACACCGTCGTAACCCCAGCCGTGCGTGCCGGAGAACGCGTTGACCGGCATCAGTTCGACGAAGTCGACGCCGAGATCGACCAGCATGGTCCAGTCTTTCGATCGCCGAGTCGAAGGTGCCCTCCGGTGTGAACGTGCCGACGTGCAGTTCGTAGATCACCGCGCCCTCGATCGAGCGGCCCGCCCAGCCGGCGGCAGCGGCCGGGCCGGGAGCGGCCCACAGCTGCGAGCGCTCGTGCACACCGTCGGGCTGCCGCGGCGAGCGGGGATCGGGCAGCACCTTCGGATCGTCGTCGAGCAGGAAGCCGTAGCGGGCATCGTCGGTGACGTCGACGGTGGCGCGCCACCAGCCGTCGCCGCCGCGGGTCATCGGGTGCCGGACGCCGTCGACGTCGAGTCGCACCACCTCCGGTATCGGTGCCCAGACCGCGAATTCGTGCTCAGGCACCGACGCGCTCCAGCAGCGTCACGGGCAGTTCGGCGAACAGCGTGCCGGCACCGGTCGGTCCGGTGTGCACCGCACCGGTCAGACGGTCGTGCCAGGAGCCGTCCGGCAGGGCCAGAACCGTTTCGCCCCAGCCGGTTTCGTCGAGCCGGGCCGTCCAGCGGCCGACCGCGACCAGGACGTCCTCGCCGCGCAGGAACGCGACGACGTGTTCGGCGGCGGCCCCGGCGGCCAGTACCGGTGTGTACCCACCGGCCAGGAACGTCTGCGGCCGGTCGCGGCGCAGTCGCAGCGCCGCCCGCACCACCCGGATCTTGGGATGTTCGGCGGCGTCCAGTGCGGCGCGGCGCATGTCGAAATCGACGGGCCGGCGGTTGTCGGGGTCGACGAGGCTGTCCTCCCACAATTCGGTGCCCTGATAGACATCGGGAACTCCGGGCACGGTGAGCGCCAGCAGCTTCTGCCCCAGCGCGTCGCTGCGGGCGTGCGGGTCGAGCCGGCCCACGAGCGCGTTGAGCTCGGCGGCGACCGGTCCGTCGATGACCGCGTCCAGCCAGTCGTGCACCGCCGCTTCGAACGCGGTGTCCGGGTCGTTCCACGAGGTGTGCAGGTGTGCCTCGCGGATCGCCTTCTCGGCGTAGGCGTGCAGTCGTTGCCGAAGCACGTCGTCGACGGTTCCGGAGACCGGCCACACCCCGAAGATGTTCTGCCACAGGAACAGTCCGGTGGCCGGGTCGGGGGCGGGGGACAGCGCCTCCCAGCCGGCGACCATCTCGGCCCACAGCCCGGGCACCTGCGACAGCACCCCGATCCGGGCGCGCACGTCTTCGCCGCGCTTGGTGTCGTGGGTGGTCAGCGTCGTCATGGCGGTCGGCCAGCGCCGCGACCGCACCGCCGCGCTGTGGTGGAACTCCGCGGCGCTGACCCCGAAGCGGTCGGGTTCCCCGCCGACCTCGTTGAGCGATACGAGTGTCGGATCGCGGTAGAACAGGCAGTCCTCGACGGCCTTGGCGGTGACCGCCCCGCACAACTGCTGGATCCGGGCTGCGGGTTCGGGATGCTCGAGTGCGGCCGTCACCAACGCCAGCGGCGCCGCGAGTTCGGGCCGCGCGGACACGGTGTCGGCGATAGCGGTGGACATCATGGCCGACAGGCCCGGGTAGTCGCACCGGTAGACGCCGATGTTGGTGAGCAGCGCGGTGATCGCGTCGGACAGCAGTGGGTGGTCGGCACCCGCCGCGGCGACCACTGCCCGGTGCAGCCGGTTCAGCTCGCTGGACAGGGTGTCGGTGGCGGCTTCGGTTTTCAGGTCTGCGGTCAGCCGGCCCACCGCGGCGTGGCCGAACCCAGCGGAATCGGCGAGTGCGCGCAGCGCCTGCCGCCCGGTGGGGTCGACGAACACCCCACCGACCTCGCGCAGCACGTCGTAGCCGGTGGTCCCGTCGACCGGCAGGGTCGGCTCCAGCGCCTCGTCGACGGCGAGAATCTTCTCGATGACGAGGTAGGCATCGTCGCCGACCGTCTCCCGCAGCCGCGCGAGATAGCCTGCGGGATCGGACAATCCGTCCGGATGGTCGATCCGCAGCCCGTCGACCAGTCCTTCGGTGAACCAGCGCCGCACTTCGACGTGGCTGGCGTCGAACACCTCCGGATCCTCCTGGCGCAGACCGGCCAGCGAGGTGATCGAGAAGAACCGCCGGTAGCCGCACACCCCGTTGCGCCAGCCGGTCAGCCGGTAGTGCTGACGGTCGTGCACCTGCGGCGCCGGAACCCGGCCCGGTTCCGGGCGCGATCGGGAAACTGCTTGTCGCCGAGGCGCAGTACGTCGCCGTCGACTTCGAGGCGCATCGACGTCGTCGTCGGAACCCAGCACCGGCAACACGATCCGGCCGTCGGGGTCCACGTCCCAGTCGATGTCGAAGTAGGAGGCGTACGGCGACTCGCGGCCGTTGCGCAGCACGTCCCACCACCACGGGTTGTGCTGGGGTTCGTCCACGCCGACGTGATTGGGCACGATATCAACGATGAGGCCGATGTTCCGACTACGCGCGGCCGCCGACAGCCGGGCCAGCCCGTCGGCGCCGCCGAGTTCGGCCGATACGGTGGTCGGATCGGTGACGTCGTAACCGTGTGTGGAGCCCGGCGCCGCCGTCAGGATCGGGGACAGGTAGAGGTGCGAAATGCCCAGCGCGGCAAGGTAGTCCAGCACATCTTCGGCATCGGCGAAGGTGAAGGCCGCACCACTCTTCGAGCCGCGCAGTTGAAGCCGATACGTGGACAGGACGGGAACCGGCATACGGTCAGGCCGTCTTGCGCAGCACAAGCACCGATCGCGGCTCCAGAGACACCGTCCCGCCGGCCTTGACCACCACACTGCTCGCACCGGTGGGGGCGGCGGTGTCGAACTCGGCGGTCCACTCCTGGCGCGTAGGTGATGTCCGGGGTGACGAGGTCCACCGGCTTGCTGTGCGCGTTGAAGCACAACAGGAAGGAGTCGTCGAGGACCCGCTCACCGCGCTCGTTGGGCGACGGGATCGCCTCGCCGTTGAGGAACACGCCGACGCATTTGAAGCCCGAGTTCCAGTCCTCGGGTGTCATCTCGATGCCGGCCGTGGTGAGCCAGGCGATGTCGCGCACCTGATCGCCGGTGCGGATGGGTTTGCCCTCGAAGAACCGGCGGCGCCGGAAGGCCGGGTGCGCGCGGCGCAGGCCGGTGACGGTGCGCACGAACGTCAGCAGGTCGGCGTTGGTCCGGCACAGCGACCAGTCCATCCAGGACAGCTCGGAGTCCTGGCAGTAGACGTTGTTGTTGCCGAGCTGGGTTCGGCCGATCTCGTCGCCGTGGCTGATCATCGGGGTGCCCTGGCGAAAGGATCAGGGTGGCGATGATGTTGCGCATCTGCTTGGCGCGCAGTTCCAGGATCTCGGGGTCGTCGGTCGGGCCTTCGACGCCGCAGTTCCAGGACCGGTTGTGGCTCTCGCCGTCGCGGTTGTCCTCACCGTTGGCCTGCGTTGTGTTTCTCGTTGTAGGACACCAGGTCGTTGAGCGTGAAGCCGTCGTGGGCGGTGACGAAGTTGATGCTCGCCGACGGCCGCCGGCCCGTCGCCTCGTACAGGTCCGACGACCCGGTCAGCCGGGACGCGAACTCGCCCAGGGTTGCGGGTTCGCCCCGCCAGAAATCACGCACAGTGTCGCGGTATTTCCCGTTCCACTCGGTCCACAAACCAGGAAAGTTGCCCACCTGGTAGCCGCCCTCGCCGACGTCCCACGGTTCGGCGATCAGTTTGACCTGGCTGACCACCGGATCCTGCTGCACCAGGTCGAAGAATGCCGACAGCCGGTCCACGTCGTAGAACTCGCGGGCCAGCGTGGACGCCAGGTCGAAGCGGAACCCGTCGACGTGCATCTCCAGCACCCAGTAGCGCAGCGAGTCCATGATCAGCTGCAGCGTGTGCGGGTGGCGCGCATTGAGGCTGTTGCCGGTTCCGGTGAAGTCCTTGTAGCAGCCGCAGATCTCCGTCGAGCAGCCGGTAATACGCGGCGTTGTCGATGCCGCGGAAGTTGATCGTCGGGCCCAGATGGTTGCCCTCTGCGGTGTGGTTGTAGACGACGTCGAGGATCACCTCGATGCCCGCCGCGTGAAACGCCCGCACCATGGTCTTGAACTCGGCGACCGCGCCGCCCGCATTGCGGCGTGGCCGCGTACTGATAGTGCGGGGCGAAGAAGCCGACGGTGTTGTAGCCCCAGTAGTTGTGCAGACCGAGATCCAGCAGCCGGTGATCGTGCGAGGAACTGGTGCACCGGCATCAGCTCGATGGCGGTGACGTTGAGCGACGTGGAGGTGATCGATCACCGCGGGGTGGGCGAGCCCGGCGTAGGTGCCGCGCAGTTCCTCGGGGATGTCGGGATGCGTCTGCGTCATGCCCTTGACGTGCGCTTCGTAAATGATCGTCTCGTGGTACGGCGTGCGCGGGGAGCGGTCGTTGTCCCAGTTGAAGAACGGGTTGATGACCACGCTGGTCATCGTGTGGCCCAGCGAGTCCACCATCGGCGGGACGCCGCCGGTGGCCAGGTCGTCGGCTTCGAGGTCGTAGGAGTACAGCGCCTGGGTGAAGTCGAAATCGCCGTGGAACGACTTGCCGTACGGGTCGAGCAGGAGCTTGGACGGATCGCAGCGATGACCGGCCGCCGGGTCCCAGGGGCCGTAGACCCGGAACCCGTACCGCTGCCCCGGGGTGATGGTGGGCAGGTAGGCGTGCCACACGTAGCCGTCGACCTCGTCGAGTTCGATGCGCGTCTCGGTGCCGTCCCGGGCGATCAGGCAGAGTTCGACCCGGTCGGCGACCTCGGAGAACAGCGAGAAGTTCGTTCCCGCCCCGTCGTAGGTCGCGCCGAGCGGATAGGGGCTACCCGGCCACACCATGGTGACGGTGGGCGCCGCTCGGGACGGCTCGGTCGACGACGACGGCTCGGACAACGACATCGCTCGACCTTATCGGCGCTCGGCCGTGGCTGCTCGCCCGCGTGAGATCCGTCCCTGGTTGTCCGGCTCACCACCAGCCGGTGGCCGCCCGGATCTGACGTCCGAGTTCCGGGGTCATGGTGCGCATGTAGGTGGCGGTGAAGTGGTGAGAATCACGGTATATCAGCACATTTCCCTCGACGGCCCGGCAGAAGTCCGGCCGGCACACCGCATCACTCATGTCGAGCGGTTTGAGGCCCGGGAATCGTCCGACGAAATCCAGCGTCGGGTTGTGGTCGCCGAGCACCTCGGAGCGCTCCCGGCCGCAGGAGACCGCGTCGCCGCCGTCGGCCAGGCAGTCCGCCGGGATGAACGGCTTGCCGTCCTCCACCAACCACGGCGTGTCCCGCATCGCGAGGACGGGAATGTTGTTGTCGGCGAACGTCTTCCAGATCCCGGTGTAGGTTCCCGGCATGACGTCACCGGGTTTGACGTTCCACGGCCGCGTCGAGGTGGTGAAGACGTAGTCGGGGTGGTCGGCGACCAGCTTGGCCATCGCCTTCTGCACCCACGTGTAGCACTGCGGGTAGGGCGCGTTGTTGCCCATGATCAGCGGCACCTTCTCGGTGGACAGCGCGCAGCCCATCTTCAGATACGTCACCACCTTGAAGTGGTGCTGCTTGCCCAGCGTGTCCAGTGCGGTGATCCAGTGCTCGGCGTGCGAGCCGCCGGCCAGCGCGATGGTGCGGGTGGCCTGCGGGTCACCGTACGTGCAGTTGATGACGTCACCGTTCTTGAAGTCGCTGATGCAGCCGTCCTCGGTGGTCACGGGCAGATCCTTGGACGCCTCGAGCACGGTGGGCCGCATCGGCAGGGTGGGCACCCGGGCATCGTCGAGGAGCGCGTGCGCGCCCGGATAGTCCCGCGCGTTGAGGCCGGGCAGTTCGTTGCCTGCGGCCCGCTGCACGGTGACGTGCTCCCGCCAGGTGAACGATGTGGCGGTCAGCGCCACACCGAGCAGTGCCACCGTCGAACCGAGCACCATCGTGGGCCGGCGCAACCGCGTCCGCCACGGCACGGTCACCGTGGTCGTGGCCGAGGTTGCGCCGCGCCGGGGCCCGGTAGCGCAGCGGTTCCTCGACGAACCGCATCGTCAGATACGCCAGGACGCCCGACAACAGCAGAATTCCGGCGCCCTCCAGCGAAATTGGCGTGGCTGTGGCCGGTCCACGCCAGCCAGAAGATCAGCAGCGGCCAGTGCCACAGATACAGCGAGTAGGCCATCGCGCCGAGCGTCACCAGCGGGCCCAGCGCCAGCACCCGGTTGGGCAGCGGCATCTTGTCGCGGGTGCGGGGATCGGCCTGCCGGTTGGCCGCGGCCAGGATCATCAGCACCGTGGCACCGACCGGCACCAGCGCCCACGGCCCGGGAAACTGCTTGACGCCGTCGATCAGCCAGCCGCACGACAGGATGGCCGCCAGGCCGACGGTCGCGGCCACGGTCCGCAGCCACATCGGCCACCGGACGTACCCGACGAGCGCCCCGGCCAGCGCGCCGGCCAGCAACTCCCACGCGCGCGCGAAGCTGTTGTAGTAGGCCGTGGACTGGTCGGCCTGATGGGCGAAGATCGCGTACACGAACGACGCGATGGTCAGCGCGCTGAGCAGAACCACGAAGAAGATCCGCAGCCGCTTGCCCAGCGGGCGGCGCAGCAGCGCGGTGAACGCCGAACACCACCAGCAGGAACGCGAGGTAGAACTGGCCCTGCACCGACATCGACCAGATGTGCTGCAGCGGACTGACCGCCTCGCCGGCCTTCAGGTAGTTCGACGCCGTCCAGGCCAGCTCCCAGTTCTGGTAATAGCCCAGGCTGGCCAGGCTCTGGTCGGCGAATGCCTCCCAGCGGGTCTGCGGCTGGATGAGGATCGTCAGCACCGCCGACGCGGCCAGCACCACCACCAGCGCGGGCAGCAGGCGCCGCACCAGCCGGACCAGCTCGCGGCGCGGGGACAGTGCCGGTTGGTCGCTCAGCGCATTGCGCAGCAACTTGCCGCCGAAGAAGAACCCGGACAGCACCAGGAACACGTCGACCCCGCCCGACACCCGGCCGAACCAGATGTGGAAGGCAGCGACCAGCAGGATGGCTACTCCGCGGAGGCCATCCAGGTCGTGTCGATAGAAGCCGGCCTTGCGGCTGCCCATGCCGGCGGGGGTGGCCGCGGGTGCTGGGGCAACATTTGCTGACGCCGGCTTGAGTGGGGTCGAAAGCGTCATGGTCGACAGACAATCTACCTAATCCGGCTGGGCGGAGCCTGACGACGCATTTGCCCTCAACGGTCCCATGGGCATCCCCAGCCATCTCGGCCCTCTACTAGGCTCGTTGCCCGTGCCGGAGCAGCCCAGGTTGACGCCCAGCCTGACCCCCGAAGCGATCAGCGCCATCGACGCCGCGCACATCTGGCACCCCTACAGCACGATCGGCGCGCCGGGCACACTGCCGCCGGTCGTCGCGCTCGCCGCCGAGGGCGCCTGGCTGACCGTGGCCCGTGACGGCCGTGAGGTTCGGGTCCTCGACGCGATGGCGTCGTGGTGGACCGCCGTGCACGGGCACGGCCACCCGGCGCTGGATGCCGCCTTGACCCGCCAGTTGTCGGTGATGAACCACGTCATGTTCGGCGGTCTGACCCACGAACCGGCCGCGCGGCTGGCCCAGCTTCTCGTGGAGATCACGCCCGAGGGCCTCGACACCGTGTTCTTCAGTGATTCCGGCTCGGTGTCCGTCGAGGTGGCCGTCAAGATGGCGCTGCAGTACCAGCGCAGCAGCGGCCGTCCGGGCCGGCACCGGTTGATGACCTGGCGCGGGGGCTATCACGGCGACACGTTCACCCCGATGAGCGTCTGCGACCCCGACGGCGGCATGCACTCGCTCTGGACGGACGTGCTGACTCAGCAGGTGTTCGCGCCCCAGGTGCCCACCGAATACGACCCGGCCTACAGCGCGGCGTTCGAGGCGCAACTGGCGCGGCATGCCGACGAACTCGCCGCGGTCATCGTCGAACCCGTGGTGCAGGGCGCGGGCGGGATGCGCTTCCACGATCCGCGGTACCTGACCGACCTGCGCGCCATCTGCGACCGCCACGACGTGCTGTTGATCTTCGACGAGATCGCCACCGGATTCGGCCGCACCGGCGAGCTGTTCGCGGCCGACCATGCCGGGGTCAGCCCCGACATCATGTGCGTGGGCAAGGCGCTGACGGGTGGCTACGTGACGCTGGCGGCGACGCTGTGCACGACCGGGATCGCGCACGTCATCAGCAATTCGGAGGCCGGGGCGCTGATGCACGGACCCGACGTTCATGGCCAACGCGCTGGCCTGTGCGGTGTCGGTGGCCAGCGTCGAGGTGCTGCTCGGCCAGGATTGGCGGGCCCGGGTGGCCGAGATCAGCGCCGGCCTGCGCAGCGGGCTGGATGCCGCGCGGGGGTTGCCGGGTGTCGCCGACGTCCGGGTGCTCGGTGCGATCGGCGTCATCGAGATGACGCAACCCGTCGATCTTGCGGCTCGCCACCACGGTGGGGCTGGACCACGGCGTATGGCTGCGTCCGTTCCGCAACCTGATCTACGTGATGCCGCCGTTCATCTGCACGCCCGGCGAGATCGACCAGATCACCTCGGCCATGGTCGGGGTGGCCCGTGCGCTAACCTGAACGGTGTTCAAGTCTGGTTCGGCAGCAGGGTGAGGAGCGGCCTGGTGACACGTGCCGTGACCGCGCCGCTGGCGTGGCTGGAGAGCAACGCGGCCCAACGCCGCGCCGCCGGATTGCGCCGGTCGCTACGACCGCGCGCGGCCGTTGCCACCGACCTCGACCTGGCGTCCAACGACTACCTGGGCCTTTCGCAGCACCCCGAGGTGATCGAAGCCGGCGTGTCGGCATTGCGCACCTGGGGGGCGGGATCGACGGGGTCGCGCCTGGTCACCGGCGACACCGACCTGCACGAGCAGTTCGAACGCGAGCTCGCCCAATTCGTCGGCGCCCCAGCGGCTTTGGTGTTCTCCTCCGGTTACACCGCCAATATCGGCGCCGTCGTCGGGCTGTCCGGTCCGGGATCGTTGCTGGTGTCGGACGCCTACTCGCACGCCTCCCTGGTCGACGCGTGCCGGCTCTCCCGGGCCCGGGTGGTGGTCACACCGCACCGCGACGTCGAGGCGGTCGACGCCGCGCTGACCGCCCGTGCCGAGGAGCGTGCCGTCGTCGTCACCGACTCGGTGTTCAGTGCCGACGGGGCCTTGGCTCCGCTGCGCCAACTGCACGACGTGTGCCGTCGCCACGGCGCGGTGCTCCTGGTCGACGAGGCCCACGGTCTCGGTGTCCGCGGCGCCGGCGGGCGGGGCCTGCTCGACGAGGTCGGCCTGGCCGGTGCGCCCGACATCGTGATGACCACGACGCTGTCCAAGGCGCTGGGAAGTCAGGGCGGAGCGGTGCTGGGCACGGTCGCGGTGCGCGACCACCTCATCGATGCGGCGCGCACGTTCATCTTCGACACCGGTCTGGCCCCGGCCGCCGTCGGGTCGGCGGCGGCGGCGCTCCGGCTGCTGATCGCCGAGCCCGGGCGTGCCGACGCCGTGCTCGCCCACGCCCGTGCGCTCGCCGACATCTGCGGCGTCACTGAAAAGCCGGAATCCGCGGTCGTTTCCGTGATCCTGGGCGATCCCGAGGTGGCGCTCGCCGCTGCGAACGCGTGTCTGGAGCACGGGGTGCGGGTGGGGTGCTTCCGCCCACCGACGGTGCCCGTCGGAACATCCCGGCTGCGGCTCACCGTGCGCGCATCGCTGACCGCCGAGGATCTCGCGCTGGCGCGCCGGGTGCTGACGGAAGTGCTGAGCGCGGCCCGGCCGTGAGCATTGTCGTCGTCACCGGCACCGGAACCGGAGTGGGCAAGACGGTGGCCACCGCCGCGCTGGCCTGTCACGCCCGACTGGCGGGCATCGACGTCGCGGTGTGCAAGCCGGTGCAGACCGGGACCTTGAACGGGCACGACGGCGACGACGATCTCGCCGAGATCGGCCGGCTGTCCGGGGTGACCGAACTCGTCGGCCTGGCGCGTTACCCGCAGCCACTTGCGCCGGTGGCCGCGGCCTCCGCAGCCGGGATGGCGCTGCCGACCCGGGCCGAACTGCTCGAGGTGATCCGCGGCGCCGACCGGCCCGGCCGGTTGACGCTGGTCGAGGGTGCGGGTGGGCTCCTGGTCGAGCTGGGCGCCGACGCGGTGACGCTGCGCGACCTGGCGGTCGACCTGGGCGCGCCGGTGATCGTCGTGGTGGCACCCGCACTCGGCACGCTGAACTACACCGCGCTGACGATGGAAGCCCTTGCTGCCAAAGGAGATTTCGTGTGCGGGACTGATCATCGGTTCCTGGCCGGCGCAACCGGGCGCCGCCGAGGTGGACAACCGCACCGCCCTGCAGCGGCTGGCGCCGGTGCGCGCCGCACTGCCCTCGGGGGCGGGCTCGCTGTCGGCGGCCGACTTCGCGGGGCTGGCGGCCGCCGCGTTCGATGGCGACTGGATTTCGAGTCTGGTCGGCTGATGGTCCATTCCGTCGAGCTGGTCTTCGACGCGGACACCGAGGCGCTGCTCCGGCGCATTTGGGACGACCTGCGCGACGCAGGGATTCCCAGTCAGGCGCCGGCCGCACGGCCGCACGCGACCTTGACGGTTGCCGAACGAATCGATCCCGCCGTGGATACGTCGTTGGCGCCTCTGGCGGCCCGCTTCCCGTTCCCGTGCCGAATCGGCGCGCCGCTGCTGTTCGGCCGGGCCGATGTTTTGCTTGCGCGGCTGGTCGTGCCGACCATCGAGCTGCTCGAGCTGCACGCAGACGTGCACCGGCTGTGCCTGCCGTTCCTGGTGCCGGGACCCGATGGCGCACACCCAGCCCGGCCAGTGGACCGCACACGTCACCCTGGCTCGTCACGTCGGCGGCGCTCAACTCGGACGGGCACTGCGCATAGCGGGCCGTCCGTCCGAAATCACCGGGCACTTGGCCGGGCTGCGCCGCTGGGACGGTAGCTCCAAGCGCGAGTACCCGATCAACTGACATCCGGACGTCAAAGGTCAAGTTTCCGTAGTTCCCCTGATGTTTGCCACTTCCGACGGCCACATTGCTGGGCGTCCGACGACATCGGGATCGACGTCCTGGCGCGATCTACTCGAACTCTTGCGCCGAAACGTTGGTTTCGGCGTGGCTTTGCACGGCGGCCCCCTGCACGTTCAGACCGCGGATCAGCACCGTCAGGCCGAACCGGAACGCCGCGTCCGGGTCATTGCCGTCGCGCAGCACCGACTGCCCGTCGGCCAGTTCTACGCCGGCGGCATCCCACTGCAGGCGGGACTGCTCGTCGGCGGTGAATCCGAGCACGTAGTAGATGACCGTTCGCGCCGCCAGCTCTGCCTGCCCGGCGACCAGTCCCGCGTCGGCGGCTGCGCCGCACAGCTCGTCGACCAACCGGCGCATGGCCGCCGACTGACCCGCGGCGAAGCTTGCCGACACCAGTTCTGCGCCGTCGGCGTACGACAGCAGCGCGTCGCGCAGCCGGGCGGCCAGATCGGTGATCCGCTCGCGCCAGCCGTCTGGTCCGGTCGCTGCGACCGCCCGGGCGAGCACTTCGTCGGCGACCGCACCGAGGAGTTCCTGCTTGTTGGCGAAGTGCCAGTAGAGCGCACCAGGGCTGACGTCGAGTTCGCGGGCGAGCCGGCGCATGGTCAGGTCGGCGATCCCGTAGTTGTCCAGGATCTCGGTCGCTTTGGCGACCACGTCGCGTTTGTGCAGCTGCACGCCGCTACCATAACCTGAACACCGTTCAAGTCGGGCACAGGAGGAGCATTCGGATGACGCAGGCCGCTGCAGTGGATGTACTGGGCCTGGCCCGTGAGCAGGTGCTCGACCGCGGTGAGGGCCTGACCCAGGACCAGGTTCTGCGGGTGCTGCAGTTGCCCGACGACCGCCTCGAGGAACTGCTGGCGCTGGCCCACGACGTCCGGATGAAGTGGTGCGGTCCCGAGGTCGAGGTCGAGGGCATCATCAGCCTCAAGACCGGCGGCTGCCCCGAGGACTGCCACTTCTGTTCGCAGTCAGGGCTTTTCGCTTCGCCGGTGCGCAGCGCGTGGCTCGACATCCCCAGCCTGGTCGAGGCCGCCAAGCAGACCGCGAAATCCGGCGCCACGGAGTTCTGCATCGTCGCCGCGGTGCGCGGGCCCGACGAGCGGTTGCTGGCGCAGGTTGCCGCCGGCATCGAGGCGATCCGCAACGAGGTCGAGATCCAGATCGCGTGCTCGCTGGGCATGCTGAGCCAGGATCAGGTCGACCGACTCGCCGAGATGGGCGTGCACCGCTACAACCACAACCTGGAGACCGCGCGCTCGTTCTTCCCCAACGTCGTGACCACCCACACCTGGGAGGAACGCTGGGACACCCTGGCGATGGTCCGCGAAGCCGGCATGGAGGTCTGCTGCGGCGGCATCCTCGGCATGGGCGAAACCCTCGAGCAGCGCGCCGAGTTCGCGGCCAATCTGGCCGAACTGAATCCGCACGAGGTGCCGCTGAACTTCCTCAACCCGCGGCCGGGCACCCCGTTCGGTGAGCTGGACGTGCTGCCGGCCGCCGAGGCGCTCAAGGCCGTGGCCGCGTTCCGGCTGGCGCTGCCGCGCACCATGCTGCGCTTCGCGGGCGGCCGTGAGATCACCCTCGGTGACCTCGGCGCCAAGCAGGGCATCCTGGGCGGCATCAACGCCGTCATCGTCGGCAACTACCTGACCACGCTGGGCCGTCCCGCCGAAGCGGACCTCGAACTGCTCGACGATCTGCAGATGCCGATCAAGGCGCTGAACGCGAGCCTGTAGAAGACAGGGTGATGATTCACCAGCAGCTGCCCGCGCCGGTGAGCGCCGGCGCCTACAACGTGTACACCGGTGTTGCGACCGACGCCGCCGCCGGCGCCACCGTTCCCACAGCGGCGCAACTCGGCCTCGAACCGCCGCGGTACTGCGCGGCCTGCGGGCGCCGGATGACGGTACAGGTCCGGCCCGACGGCTGGTGGGCCAAGTGCTCCCGCCACGGGCTGGTGGACTCCAAGGACCTCGAGACACCAGCGGTGACAATGAATCCCGTTGTGGCACAGCCACGTATGTCCCGCGCCCGGGCGGCCGTGCTCGTCGTGCTGGGCGTGACCGTGGTCGGGGCCGCCGTGGGAGCGCTTTGGGTGTTGCTGGCGCCGCCGTTGCACGGTGTGGTGGCCCTGACCAAGAGCGGTGAACGTGCGCACGCCTACCTGGGCAGCGAGGCCGACCACTTCTTCGTGGCGGCGGTCATGATGCTCGGGATGCTCACGGTGCTGGCGGTGGTGGCGGCGGTTCTGGTGTGGCAGTGGCGCGCGCACCGCGGGCCGATGATGGTCGGCGCGTTGACGGTCGGTATCGGCGGTGGGTGCACTGGCGGCCGCCGGGGTCGGCACCGCGTTGGCCCGGATGCGTTACGGCATCATCGATTTCGACACCGCGCCGGTGACACCCGAGCACCGGGTCCACTACTTCACCCAGGCGCCGTCGGTGTTCTTCGGGCCAACGCCGGTCCAGATGGCCGTCGGCGTGCTGGTGCCCGCGGCGGCGGCCGCCCTGGTGTACGCGCTGCTGGCGGTGTCGACCGTGCGCGACGACCTGGGTGCCTACCCGCCGGAAGAACCGCTGGGCCTGCCGGCGCCGCATCGTCACAGTGGACGGCGGCTTACCACCCGTCCGGTGAGCACCCGCGCGGCCACCGTGCCGAGCCGCCACATGCCCCGGTAGGTCATCGGGTTGAGCAGCGTGGGCCATGTCGTGCGGACCAGGTGTTCGCTCAGCGGCCGACCCTCGAACCGGTCGATGAGCCAGCGCAGCGCCATCGGCGCCGACATCGGGTGCAGCAACATGTGCTCGCTGAACAGGTCGCGGTGGTAGGTCACGTTGGCGCCGCCGGCGCTGTACCAGTCGGCCAGCATGTCGATGTCGTCGACCGACACGACCCGGTCATGCACCGCCTGCACGATCAGCACCGGCGGACGTCGGGGCCGCGGTGCCCAGCTTGATCTCGTCGAACACGTGCTGGACCTCGGGGGTGTCCAGGAGGTCCTCCAAGGGGCAGTCGACCAGGTCGCCCATGTCCATCCCCGCCAGGCGCAGCACGGCGTGCGCGGTGGTCATCCGCTCGAGCCGGGCCAGCAACGCCTTGCCCTCGTCGGTGGCGTGCTCGCTGGATCACCCGGTCCAGGTCGGGGTAGACGTGGGAGAGCGCGGCCACCACGGTGGCGGGCAGGCCCGAGTAGAAGGTGCCGTTGAGCCGGCGGAAGGTGTGGCCGAGGTCGCCGACCGGTGAGCCGAGCACCGCGCCCACGATGTTGAGTTCGGGGGCGTACTCACCGCACTCCTCGGCGGCCCAGGCGGTGGCCAGCCCGCCGCCGGAGTACCCCCACAGCCCCACCGGGGCGTCGGGGGACAGGCCGACGCGCTCGTAGCCCAGGGCCGCGCGGATGCCGTCGAGCACGCGGTAACCCGGCTCGTGGGGGGTGCCCCAGATCCCGTCGGTGCCCTCGTGGTCGGGCACCGACACCGCCCAGCCCTCCGCGATCGCCGCGGCCACCAGCAGGTATTCAAACTGGGCAAGCGAGCCGAGCGCGTGTGCGCGGCGGCGCATCGCATACGAGGGGAAGCAACGCGCGCTCACCGCGTCGATGGCGCACTGGTAGGAGACCATCGGGCACGGGTGGTGCGGGGAGCGTTCGGCGGGCACGATCACGGTGGTGACGGCCGCCTCGGGTTCCCCGGACATGTTGGTGGTGCGGTACAGCAGCTGGGTGGCGGTTACCCGCTGCCGGATCAGGCCCAGAAACGCCAGTTCGACGTCCCGTGACGCGCAGCACGGTTCCGGGCTCGGCGTGCTCGAAGCCCGCAGGCGGCAGGTAGAACGGGTCGCGGTCGGGTACCAGCGGCTTCTCGTTCGGTGCCAGCGGCTCATGTGGGGTCCGTCCGATCCATAGAGGTTCGGACGCCCGTGCCGCATTGCCGACATCCATGTGGACTCCTTTTGCACTGGCGTAGCCGCCACGTTAGCCGAATTGTCTCTTAGCGAAGCCTTAGAAACCAATTCGTTCAGCTTGGTGGACGCAACGCCGCGAATTCGTCAGTGACACGCAGCCGGGAGTCGGTGAACCGGTACAGGGCCGCCGGCCGGCCCCCGCTGCGCCCGGACTGCGCGGTGGTCCCGGTGCGGGTGATCACGCCGCGGCGTTCCAGGACACGCTGCAGGTTGGTGGCGTCCACCTGGTACCCCAACGCCGCGCTGTAGATGTCGCGCAACGTCGAGAGCGCGAACTCCCTTGGCGCCAGAGCGAATCCGATATTGGTGTAGGACAACTTGGCGACCAGGCGGGCGTGCGCGTGCGCGACCATCGGTCCGTGGTCGAAGGCCATCGGCGGCAGCGCGCCGACCGGATGCCAGCGGGTGTCCGGCGGGCAGCGCAGGCGTGGCGGGGGAGGGCACCAGGCCCAGAAACGTGGTCGCGATGGTGCGGATGCCCGGCACCCGGTGCGGGTCGGAGAACACCGCAAGTTGCTCGAGGTGGGCGATCTCACGCAGATCGACCTTCTCGGCGAGCTGACGGTGTACGGAACTGGTCATGTCCTCGTCGTGACGCAGGCTTCCGCCGGGCAGCGCCCAGGCGCCGCGGTGCGGTTCCATCGCGCGCTGCCACAGCAGGACGTTGAGCTGCGGGTTTCGGCGTGCCCAGCTGGCGAACCTGGAAGATCGCGGCCAGCACTTCGTGGGCAGTGCTACGATGAGGCATGTTTTCGATTATAAGTCGAAAACTCGGACGTCGAAAGGACGCGGTCATGAATGTGCTGGACCGCCTTGATCCGGACACCGATGAACTTGCCGGGCTGGCCGCCCGAATAACCGACGGCCCCGGTGGTTACTCGGGTGTCGTCGGCGACGAGGAGTGGGCCGCCGAGGTGCGGCGGCTGGCCAACCTGCGCGGCGCGACGCTGCTGGCCCACAACTACCAGCTGCCCGCCATCCAGGACGTCGCCGACCACGTCGGGGACTCGCTGGCACTGTCGCGCATCGCGGCGGAGGCCCCCGAGGACACCATCGTGTTCTGCGGCGTGCACTTCATGGCCGAGACCGCCAAGATCCTGTCGCCCGACAAGACGGTGCTGATCCCGGATCAGCGGGCGGGCTGCTCGCTGGCCGATTCCATCACCGCCGACGACCTGCGTGAGTGGAAGCAGGAGCACCCCGATGCGGTCGTGGTGTCCTACGTCAACACCACCGCGGCGGTGAAGGCGCTGACCGACATCTGCTGCACGTCGTCGAACGCCGTCGAGGTGGTGGACTCGATTCCGGCGGACCGAGAGGTGTTGTTCTGCCCCGATCAGTTCCTGGGCGCGCACGTCCGCCGGATGACCGGGCCGCAAGAACCTGCACATCTGGGCCGGCGAATGCCACGTGCACGCCGGCATCAACGGTGACGAGCTGGCCGAACAGGCCCGTACCCATCCCGACGCCGAACTGTATGTGCACCCCGAATGCGGTTGCGCCACTTCGGCGTTGTACCTCGCCGGTGAGGGCGCGTTCCCCGAGGACCGGGTCAAGATCCTGTCCACCGGCGGCATGCTCGATGCGGCCCGCGTAAGCCACGCCCGACAGGTCCTGGTGGCCACCGAGGTCGGCATGCTGCACCAGTTGCGCAGGGCCGCACCGGATATCGACTTCCGCGCCGTCAACGACCGGGCGTCCTGCAAGTACATGAAGATGATCACGCCGGCTGCCCTGCTGCGCTGCCTGATCGAGGGCGCCGACGAGGTGCACGTCGATCCGGAGACCGCACATCTGGCCCGCGCCAGCGTGCAACGCATGATCGAGATCGGGCAACCCGGCGGCGGGGAATGACCGCCATGCCGGCGTGCGGCGGCTCAGGTTTCTGGCAACAGCGTGCCGACGTCGTCGTCATCGGCACCGGGGTTGCGGGGCTGGCCGCGGCGCTGGCGGTGCAGCGGCTGGGTCGCAGGGTGGTGGTGCTGAGCAAGGCGTCTGAGACCGCCACGTTCTACGCCCAAGGCGGTATCGCGGTGGTGCTGCCGCGAACCGACGACTCGGTCGAGGCTCATGTCGACGACACGCTGGCCGCCGGTGGTGGCCTGTGCGATCCGACCGCGGTTCGTTCGATCGTCGCCGACGGGTATGCCGCCGTCGTCGAATTGGTCGATTTCGGAGCGCATTTCGACGAATCCGCGCCCGGCGAGTGGGCGCTGACCCGGGAAGGCGGGCACTCGCGGCGGCGCATCATCCACGCCGGCGGCGACGCGACCGGCGCCGAGGTACAGCGGGCGCTCGACCACGCCGCCGCCACGCTGGACATCCGGCGCAATCACGTCGCGCTGGAGATCCTGCACGACGGCGCGACGGTGACGGGCGTCCTGGTGAGCAGCGCGGACGGACCGGGTGTCGTGCACGCGCCCGCCGTCATCCTGGCGACCGGCGGGCTCGGCCATCTGTACAGCGCGACGACAAATCCCGACGGCTCGACCGGCGACGGCGTGGCGTTGGCGCTGTGGGCCGGCGTCGCGGTCAGCGACATCGAGTTCATCCAGTTCCATCCGACCATGCTGTACTCGGACCCCGGCCAAGACCGAACTGGCGGCCGGCGCCCGTTGATCACCGAGGCGTTGCGCGGCGAAGGTGCGATTCTGCTTGACGCACAAGGCCATTCGGTGACCGATGGAGTGCATCCGATGGGCGATCTGGCGCCCCGCGATGTGGTAGCCGCCGCCATCGACGCGCGATTGACCGCGACCGGTGATCCCTGCGTGTACCTCGACGCCCGTGCGATCGATCGCTTCGAGCAACGCTTCCCGACGGTGACGGCCGCCTGCCGGGCCGCGGGAATCGACCCGACGCGCCAACCGATTCCGGTGGTGCCGGGCGCGCACTACAGCTGCGGCGGCGTGGTCACCGACGTGTACGGGCGTACCGAGCTTCCCGGGTTGTTCGCCGCGGGCGAGGTTGCGCGCACCGGGATGCACGGCGCGAACCGGCTGGCGTCCAACAGCCTGCTGGAGGGGCTGGTGGTCGGCGCCCGGGCCGGCAAGGCCGCCGCCGCCCACGCCGTCGAACTCGGGCACACCCGCGCCCGGCTGCCGGAACTTCCGCGCCATCCGGCTCTGGACCGCGGCGAGCTGCAGCGTGCGATGACCCGCGACGCGTCCGTGGTGCGTAACGCGGCCGGGCTGGGCAGGCTCGGGGATCTGCTGGCGACCGCACCTGAGCGCGACGCCGGCACCCGCGGCCAGTTCGAGGACGTCGCACTGACCGTCACGGCCCGCGCGGTCGCGGCGGCGGCGTGCAGCCGCACCGAGAGCCGCGGCTCCCATCACCGCTCCGATTTCCCGGGCACCGACGAGTTGCAGGCCCGAAGCACGATCGTGCGGCTCGCGGAGGGCCGGGCGGTGGTGCAGGTCCCCGCGGCGGTCTGCTGATGACGCTGACCGCCGACGAGCTCGCCGAGGCTCGCGCCACCATCGCCCGCGCCCTCGATGAGGATCTCCGCTACGGCCCGGACATCACCACGGTGGCCACCGTCCCCGCCGACGCGATCACCACGGCGGCAATGGTGACCCGCGCCGAGGGGGTGGTGGCCGGGATCGACGTCGCGCTGCTGGTGCTCGACGACGTGCTCGGTGCCGACGGCTACCGGGTGATCGGGCGCGCCGACGACGGTGACCGGCTGCGGCCCGGTGATGCGCTGCTGACACTGAAGGCCGAGACCCGCGGGCTGCTGACCGCCGAGCGCACGATGCTCAACCTGGTGTGCCATCTGTCCGGTATCGCCACCACCACCGCGGACTGGGTCACCGAGGTCGAGGGCACGAAAGCCCGCATCCGCGATACCCGCAAGACGCTGCCGGGGTTGCGGGCGCTGCAGAAGTACGCGGTTCGGGTCGGCGGCGGTGTCAACCACCGGATGGGCCTGGGGGATGCGGCGCTGATCAAGGACAACCACGTCGCCGCCGCCGGTTCGGTGGTCGCCGCGCTGCGCGCCGTCCGGGCCGCCGCTCCCGACCTGCCGTGTGAGGTCGAGGTCGACTCGCTCGAACAACTCGACGCGGTGCTCGCCGAGGACGTGCAGCTGGTGCTGCTGGACAACTTCGCGGTGTGGGAGACGCAGATCGCCGCGCAGCGTCGCGACACCCGCGCACCCGCGGTGCAGCTGGAATCCTCCGGCGGGCTGTCGCTGGAGAACGCGGCCGCCTACGCGAGCACCGGGGTGGACTACCTGGCCGTCGGCGCGCTCACGCATTCGGTGCGCGTGCTCGACATCGGTCTGGACATGTGATCGGTGCCGGCCTGGATGGTGTCCAGCGCCCGGCACTGCGCACCGCGAACCGAATGCGTTGCGGACAAACCGCTTTCGCGCAGTCCTCGGAGGCGCAGGGCGCTGCGTTGCCGGTACGTCGGCAGTGAGTCGAGAACCGCCTGGTCGAAGCCCGCGAGCGCGACGCGGCGCTGGGCGGACACTTCGGACCGCACCCGGCGGCGCTCGACCCGCAGCAGCAGCAACGTCGCGGTCAGCAGGATCACGGTGTTGACGGCGATCTTGGCGGCGTTGGCGACGGCGAGTCCCATCCATTCGGGTTGTGGGAGATTCCACAATCCGTGCATCAGCAGCGCAGCGATCACCAAGGCGGACGCCGTACCCAGCCGGCGTCGCCGCGACCAGTTCGCGCGCTCGGCGAACCACGGCATCAGCAGTAACAGGGCCACCGCGGTCAACCCGGTGTAGCACCAGTGTGACGAGAGGATCGTGGGCAGTCGGTAGGACATCGACTGCACGATTCCGTGTCTGTAGGAGTGCGGGTCGTCCAGGCCCGAGATGGTGGCCAGGTTGAGGTTCTCCGCCATCAGAAAGCCGAACCCGGTGAACATGCCGATCATCAGCGCGTGTGCGATCCGATTCAGCACCGGGGCCGACAGGGCCAACACAACCGCCACGCACACCGCCTTGGCGACCTCCTCGACCAGTGGGGCGACGAACGCGGCCTGCCATCGGGCCTCGGCGGACGGAGTCAATCCCAGCACCTGGCCGAACCACCGACCTGCTCGCGCGTTGCCGTAGATGGCCACCGCATTGGCCCAGGTCGCACCCAGGGCGGCGGCCGCGATCAGGATCGTCCAGTGCCGGCGCATGCTGCGGAAGGGATCGAACAGCAGGATCAGCCGCACTGTCGCCGCGGCGAACAGCAGCCACACCGGCAGCAGCGTCAGGTGTGCCGTCGCGGTGACGGCGAACCCGTGGTACTCGTCGGCCAGCACCGCGGTGCCGCCGAACAGCAGCAGCACGACGAACACCCAGAACGCCGCGCGGCGCGGTTGGACCACGGTGGGGCAGCTTAGCCGCGCGAGTTTCCGATCATCTCGGGCACGGTCAGTAACCCGGCGGCGGCCCGTCGAGTAGCACCGTCTTGTGCTCCAGGTAGGGCAGCAGGCCTTCGCGGCCGCCTTCGCGCCCGATGCCGGACTGCTTGAACCCGCCGAAGCCGATGCCGT
Source organism: uncultured Actinomycetota bacterium (assembly GCA_963779655.1). Lineage (GTDB taxonomy): Bacteria > Actinomycetota > Actinomycetes > Mycobacteriales > Mycobacteriaceae > Mycobacterium. The sequence goes on from CAVZZD010000025.1 coordinate 51,594, forward strand.
AATCGATGCGGAATCCGTTGTGGCCCACAGTGCCCGAACGAATCCGGCCCGCGACGTCGCGGGCGCGGGCGGCATCGGGGGTGAACACCGCGGCGTTGAGCCCGTACACGGTGTCGTTGGCGATGTCGATCGCATGCTCTTCGTTGTCGGCCTTGATCACCGAGAGCACCGGGCCGAAGATCTCCTCCTGGGCGATCGTGTGCTTGTTGTCCACGTCGGAGAAGATCGTCGGCTCGATGTAGTAGCCGCGCTTCAGATGCTTGGGACGGCCGCCGCCGGTGACCAGCGTCGCGCCCTCCTCGATGCCCTTGGCGATGTAACCCTCGACCCGATCGCGTTGCCGCGCCATCGCCAGCGGGCCCATGTGGGTGGCGGGGTCGAATGGGTCGCCCACCTGCACTGCCGAGAACACCGCGGACAGTGCGTCGGTGAACTCGTCGTGGCGGGCGCGGGGAACCACGACCCGGGTCAACGAGGCGCACACCTGACCCGACAGGAAGCATTCGCCGGCCGCGAGCATGGCTGCAGCGGTGCCGAAGTCGGCGTCGTCGAGGATCACGGCCGCCGACTTGCCGCCCAGTTCCAGCGTGCACCGGGCGATCCGCTCACCGCACAGCGCGGCGATCCGGCGTCCGGCGGCCGTCGAACCGGTGAATCCGATCTTGTCGACCCGTGGGTCGCGCACCAGGATTTCGGAGACCTCCCGGTCGGCGGTCAGGACGTTGACGACGCCGGCCGGCAGCCCGATCTCGTCGATGACCTCGGCGAGCAGATAGCCCGCCGCCGGCGCCTCCGGCGACATCTTGGCGACGACCGTGCAGCCGGCCAGCAGGGCGGGTGCCAGTTTGTTTATCAGCAGGGGCAGCGGCGCGTTCCACGGGGTGATGGCGCCGACGACGCCGACGGGTTCGCGGACCCGTAGCCCGAATCCCGCGCTGAACGGACCCGGTGACGGAGTCACCACTTCCTCGAACGGAAAATCGAAGGCCAGGTCGGCGTAGTACCGCAGGGTGGCGGCGTCACCCGGAACGACCATCTGCGCGATCGAATGCACGACGCCGGACTCGCGCGGCCAGATCTGCCCGTAGTCGTCGGCGCGAAGCTCCAGCTTGTCGGCCATGGCACGCAGATATCCGGCGCGTTCGGCGTGTGTCAGACGTGGCCAGGGGCCGTGGTCGAATGCGCGCCGCGCCGCGCCGATCGCCAGGTCCATGTCGGCGGGCTGCGCTTCGGCGACCCGGAAGTACAGCTCCTCGGAATGCGAATCGAGGACGTCGAACGCCGAATCCGTGCTGGGTTTGACCCAGTCGCCGTCGATATAGAACCGGTCCGTACTGGAGAGCGGCACCGCTGGAATCGTCGTTGTCATGCGCCACCCCACTTGGCGTCGGTCAACAGATGCGACGACTGTAGGCCCGCGGCGGTGTTGAAGTAGGAGATTTCCTCACGCCGGTGTGACGGGGCGGCCCGGTCTGGGCGCGTTCAGGCCGTAACGCCGCGGCGCACCAACGACAGCACCACCGCGGCCGTCGCGAACAGCCCCGAGAATGTCCGGCTGACTGCGGTCTGCTGTCGCGGCGTCTTCAGCCAGCGCAGCAGCCGGGTGGCCAGACCGGCGTAGCCGCCCATCACGATCAGGTCGACGGCCACCATGGTGACGCCGATGACCAGGTACTGCGCCGGCAGCGGCGCATCGGGCACCACGAACTGAGGGAGCACCGCCAGCAGGAACACCAGACCCTTGGGATTGGTCAGGTTCACCAGCGCCCCTCGCACCAGCAGCGGTATCCGTGCGTCGTCGCGGGGCTCACCCACCTGAGCGTGCACATCAAGGGCCGGGCTTCGCCACTGCCGAACCGCCAGGTAGAGCAGGTACACGACGCCGAGCCACTTGACGACCGTGAACGCCAGCGCCGAGCCCGCGAGCACCGCGCCCAGGCCCACCGCCACCAGGATCAGCTGCGCCATCAGCCCGATTTCCAGGCCGAAGATCGACCAGTAGCTGCGGCGGACGCCGTGGCTCAGACCGGTCGACATCGACAGGATTGCCCCGGCGCCGGGGGACAGGCTGATCGCGATCGCCGCGCCGAGGAACGCCAACCAGAGCTGCAGTTCCATCGCCGAAGTGTGGCAGTCGTTACCGGCGCAGCTCAAACGATTTTCATTCGGCTGGACCGATCAGGGACAATTGAACCGATGGCTGGCTTCGAGATGTCCCGAATCGACCTGCGCGGTCGCACCCTGTCCGCGGCACAGCTGCGTGCAGCCCTGCCGCGGGGCGGCGTCGACGTCGACACCGTGGTGCCCAAAGTGCGCCCGATCGTCGACGCGGTCGCCGACCGGGGTGCCGTCGCGGCCCTCGAGTACGGCGAGTCGTTCGACGGTGTGCGCCCCGAAACCGTGCGCGTGCCGGCCGCCGCCCTGCAGGCGCGCACTGTCCGACCTCGACCCCGAGGTGCGGACCGCCCTCGAGGTGGCGATCGCACGCACCCGGGCCGTGCACGCCGACCAGCGCCGCACCGATACCACCACCGAACTGGCCGCGGGCGCCACGGTCACCGAACGGTGGGTGCCCGTTGAACGGGTGGGCCTCTACGTGCCCGGCGGGAACGCGGTCTATCCGTCCAGCGTGGTGATGAATGTGGTGCCGGCCCAGATCGCCGGCGTGGACTCGCTGGTGATCACCAGCCCGCCGCAGGCCGCCGTGCAGGGTCCCTTTCATGGCCTGCCGCACCCGACCATCCTGGCCGCCGCGGCACTGCTGGGGGTCGACGAGGTGTGGGCGGTCGGCGGGGCGCAGGCCGTGGCGCTGCTGGCCTACGGCGGCACCGACACCGACGGCGCCGAACTCGCGCCGGTGGACATGATCACCGGGCCGGGCAACATCTACGTCACCGCCGCCAAGCGCATCTGCCGTTCGCAGGTCGGAATCGACGCCGAGGCCGGACCCACCGAGATCGCGATCCTGGCCGACTACACCGCCGACCCGGTGCATGTCGCGGCCGACCTGATCAGCCAGGCCGAGCACGACGAGATGGCCGCCAGCGTGCTGGTGACCGACAGTGCGGCGCTGGCCGCCGCCACCGATGCCGAACTGACCCGCCAACTCGAAACCACCGTGCACCGGCAGCGCGTCACCGCCGCACTGTCAGGGAAGCAGTCGGCCATCGTGCTGGTCGACAACATCGGTGAGGGCGTGCGGGTGGTCAACGCCTACGCGGCCGAGCACCTGGAGATCCAGACCGTCGACGCCGCCGCGGTGGCCAACCGGATCCGTTCGGCGGGAGCTGTTTTCGTCGGCGCCTTCTCGCCGGTGAGCCTGGGCGACTACTGCGCGGGGTCCAACCACGTGCTGCCCACCGCCGGCTGCGCGCGGCACTCGAGTGGGTTGTCGGTGCAGACGTTCCTCAAGGGCATCCACGTCGTCGACTACACCGAGGCCGCGCTCAAGGACGTGTCGGGCTACGTGATCACCCTGGCCAAGGCCGAAAACCTGCCCGCCCACGGCGAAGCCGTCCGGCGGAGGTTCGAAAGGTGACCGCAGACCGCATCACCCTTGAAGACCTACCGCTGCGCGAGGACCTCCGTGGCAAGTCGCCGTACGGAGCCCCGCAACTCGATGTCCCGGTGCGGCTGAACACCAACGAGAATCCGCACCCGCCGACGCAGGCGCTCGTCGACGACGTGGCACAGTCGGTGCGCACCGTGGCCGCCGAGCTGCACCGCTACCCCGACCGCGACGCCGTCGCGCTGCGTACCGATCTGGCCGCCTACGTGAGCGCGGCCACCGGCGTTCCGTTGGGCGTCGAAAACCTCTGGGCGGCAAACGGATCCAATGAGATCCTGCAGCAGTTGCTGCAGGCCTTCGGCGGACCGGGCCGTGGCGCCCTCGGCTTCGTGCCGTCCTATTCGATGCACCCGATCATCTCCGACGGCACCCAGACACAGTGGATCGTGGCCAACCGTGCCGACGACTTCGGTCTGGACACCGATGTGGCCGTGGCCGCAATCGCGAGGTACCAGCCCGACGTCGTGTTCGTCGCGAGCCCGAACAACCCGTCGGGACAGAGTGTTCCGCTCGACGACCTGCGCCGCCTGCTCGATGGGATGTCCGGTGGCCTCCTGATCGTCGACGAGGCCTACGGCGAATTCTCTTCGCAGCCCAGCGCGGTCGCCCTGATCGACGATTACCCCGCCAAGCTGGTTGTCAGCCGCACCATGAGCAAGGCGTTCGCCTTCGCCGGCGGGCGACTCGGTTATCTGATCGCCGCGCCCGCGGTGATCGACGCGATGCTGCTGGTTCGGCTGCCGTACCACCTGTCGGTGGTCACCCAGGCCGCCGCACGCGCTGCCCTGCGCCACGCCGACGACACGTTGGGCAGTGTGGCGACGCTGATCGCCGAACGCGAGCGGGTGTCGAAAGCATTGACCGGCATGGGTTTCCGCGTCATTCCCAGCGATGCCAACTTCGTACTGTTCGGTGAGTTCGCCGACGCGCCGGCCAGCTGGCAGCGCTACCTCGACGCCGGGATCCTGATCCGCGACGTCGGCATCCCGGGCTACCTGCGTGCCACGACCGGGCTTGCCGCCGAGAACGACGCCCTGCTGGCAGCCAGTGCCCGGCTGGCCGAAACCGAACTGGCGACAGCTCAAAACCTGCAAGGAGCACCGTGACAAATCGCTTTGCGAAGGTCGAACGCAAGACCAAGGAGTCCGACATCGTCGTCGAGATCGACCTCGATGGCACGGGTAGTACAAACATCGACACCGGTGTCCCGTTCTTTGACCACATGCTCACCTCGCTGGGCAGCCACGCCAGCTTCGACCTGACCGTGAAGGCCAAGGGCGACATCGAGATCGAGGCGCACCACACCGTCGAGGACACCGCGATCGTGCTCGGACAGGCGCTCGGCCAGGCTCTCGGCGACAAGGTGGGCATCCGCCGGTTCGGAGATGCGTTCATCCCGATGGACGAAACCCTGGCCCACGCGGCGGTCGACGTGTCGGGACGGCCGTACTTCGTGCACACCGGTGAGCCCGACTACATGGTCGACTTCACCATCGCCGGTTCCAGCGCGCCGTACCACACCGTCATCAACCGGCACGTGTTCGAATCGCTGGCCTTCAACGCCCGCATCGCACTACACGTGCGAACCCTCTACGGGCGCGACCCGCATCACATCACCGAGGCGCAGTACAAGGCCGTGGCGCGGGCACTGCGCCAGGCCGTCGAACTCGACCCTCGGGTGTCCGGGGTGCCGTCCACCAAAGGCAGCCTGTGACAAGAAAAGTCACCGTTCTCGACTACGGGTCGGGCAACCTGCGCTCGGCGCAGCGCGCGCTGGAACGGGTGGGCGCCGAGGTCGAGGTGACCGCTGATCCGGGTGCGGCCGCCAATGCCGACGGACTGGTGGTTCCCGGCGTCGGTGCCTTCGAGGCCTGCATGACGGGGTTGCGGGCGATCGGCGGCGAGAAGATCATCGCCGACCGGGTGTCCCACGGGCGCCCGGTGCTCGGCGTCTGTGTCGGCATGCAGATCCTGTTCGCCCGGGGCGTCGAATTCGGGGTCGAGTCGGTCGGGTGCGGCCAGTGGCCCGGGGCCGTGACCCGACTCGATGCGCCGGTCATTCCGCACATGGGCTGGAACGTGGTGCAGGCGGCGCCCGGTAGCGTCTTGTTCAAGGGTTTGGACGCCGACACCCGCTTCTACTTCGTGCACTCCTACGCCGCACAGAGTTGGGAGGGTGACCCTGCCGCCCTGCTGACCTGGGCGACGCATCACGTGCCGTTTCTGGCCGCTGTCGAGGACGGGCCGTTGGCGGCCACACAATTTCATCCGGAGAAGAGTGGCGACGCCGGTGCGACGCTGCTCGCGAATTGGGTCGAGGGACTGTGACATTGGAAAAAGCGGCGACATTGATCCTGTTGCCCGCTGTCGACGTGGTCGACGGCCAGGCGGTGCGCCTGGTTCAGGGCAAGGCCGGGAGCGAAACCGGCTACGGCTCAGCGCTGGAGGCCGCCCAGACCTGGCAGCGCGACGGGGCCGAGTGGATCCACCTGGTGGACCTCGACGCCGCGTTCGGCCGGGGGACCAACCGGGACCTGCTCGCCGAAGTCGTCGGCAAGCTCGACGTCGACGTCGAATTGTCCGGGGGCATCCGGGATGACGATTCGCTGAAGGCCGCGCTGGCGACGGGTTGCGCCCGGGTCAACATCGGCACCGCGGCGCTGGAGAACCCGCAGTGGTGCGCTCAGGCGATCGCCGAGTATGGCGACAAGGTCGCCGTCGGTCTGGATGTGCAGATCGTGGACGGCGAGCATCGCCTGCGCGGTCGTGGCTGGGAGACCGACGGCGGCGACCTCTGGGAGGTGCTGGATCGGCTTGACCGCGAGGGCTGTTCGCGGTTCGTCGTCACCGACGTCACCAAGGACGGCACCCTCGACCGGCCCGAATCTCGACCTGCTCGGGGCTGTCGCCGATCGGACCGACGCGCCGGTGATCGCGTCGGGCGGGGTGTCCAGCGTCGACGACCTGCGCGCGATCGCGACGCTGACCGGTCGAGGTGTGGAGGGCGCCATCGTCGGCAAGGCGCTCTATGCCGGACGATTCACGCTGCCGCAGGCACTCGCCGCGGTCCGCGCGTAGGCGGGGCGGCCCAGAGATGTCGGCTCCGGATCCATCCCAAATCGCGGCGTGGCTTGCCACCGCCGCCGAGATCCTCGATGGCGCGTCGGAGCAGTTCGTCGCGGGCCACCGGGCCGACTCCGCCGTAGCCAAGAAGGGCAACGACTTCGCCACCGAGGTTGACCTGGCCATCGAGCGGCAGGTGGTTGCGGAGCTGACCAGGCTGACCGGAATCGGCGTGCACGGTGAGGAATTCGGCGGAGAGCCCATCGATTCGGAGTTGGTGTGGGTGCTCGACCCCATCGACGGCACGTTCAACTACGCGGCCGGGTCGCCCATGGCCGCCATGCTCCTGGGCCTGCTGTGGGAGGGCAAACCTCTGCTCGGGCTGACCTGGTTGCCCTTCACCGGTCAGCGCTACACGTCGATGCCCGGTGGGCCGCTGCGGTGCAACGCCGAGGCGCTGGAACCGCTCACGGCCTCGACCCTGTCGGACTCGATCGTGGGGATCGGCACCTTCAACATCGTTTCCCGCGGCACCTTCCCGGGCCGCTACCGGGCGGCGGTCCTGGAAGACCTCAGCAGGCAGTGCTCGCGGGTTCGCATGCACGGCGCCACCGGAATCGACCTCGCCTATGTGGCGGCCGGAATCCTCGGTGGGGCAATCAGCTTCGGCCATCACATCTGGGACCACGCCGCGGGGGTGGCGCTGATTCGTGCGGCCGGCGGAATCGTCACCGACCTGGCCGGTGAGCCGTGGACCCCATCGTCGCGCTCCGCCCTGGCGGCGGCGCCGGGTGTGCACGAGCAGATGCTCGAGATCGTGAAATCCGTGGGAGCACCGGAGGACTTCCTGTGAGCGCCGGCGATGTGGCGACCCGGGTGATTCCCTGCCTGGACGTCGACGACGGCCGGGTGGTCAAGGGCGTCAACTTCGAGAACCTGCGCGACGCCGGCGACCCGGTGGAGTTGGCCGCGTTCTACGACGCCGAGGGCGCCGACGAACTCACCTTCCTCGACGTCACCGCCTCGTCGTCGGGCAGGGCCACCATGCTCGACGTCGTGCGCCGCACCGCCGAGCAGGTATTCATCCCGTTGACGGTCGGCGGGGGAGTGCGCTCGGTCGAGGACGTCGACGTGCTGCTGCGGGCCGGGGCGGACAAGGTGTCGGTCAACACCGCCGCCATCGCGCGGCCCGACCTGCTGGCCGAGATGGCCCGTCGGTTCGGCTCGCAGTGCATCGTGTTGTCGGTCGATGCGCGGACCGTGCCGGCCGGGGAGGCGCCGACACCGTCGGGTTGGGAGGTCACCACGCACGGTGGCCGCCGCGGCACCGGTATCGACGCCGTCGAATGGGCAAGGCGTGGAGCCGAACTCGGCGTCGGAGAGATCCTGCTCAACTCGATGGACGCCGACGGCACCAAGGCCGGCTTCGACCTGCCGATGCTGAGAGCGGTGCGCGCCGCCGTCACCGTTCCCGTCATCGCCAGCGGCGGCGCCGGCGCCGTGGAACATTTCGCACCCGCGGTTGTTGCAGGAGCCGACGCCGTGCTGGCCGCCAGCGTGTTCCACTTCCGGGAACTGACCATCGGCCAGGTGAAGGCGGCGATGGCGGCGGAAGGGATCGTGGTGCGGTGAGTGCTCCGGGATTGGATCCTGCGATCGCGGCCCGGCTCAAGCGCAACGCCGACGGTCTGTTCACCGCCGTTGTGCAGGAACGCGGCAGCGGTGACGTGCTGATGGTCGCGTGGATGGACGACGACGCGCTGGCCCGCACCCTGGAAACCCGTGAGGCCACGTACTTTTCGCGGTCCCGCGGCGAGCAGTGGATCAAGGGTCTGACGTCCGGGCACACCCAGCATGTGCACTCGGTGCGACTCGACTGCGACGGCGACACCGTGCTTCTCGAGGTGGATCAGGTGGGCGGTGCGTGCCACACCGGCGATCACAGCTGCTTCGACGCCGACCTGCTGCTGCCGCCGGAGGGCTGAGCGTCACAGGTCGATGCGGCTGGCCTTGGTGCGGGCCGTCCAGCGGCCCTGCGTGTAGTCGACCTCGATCGGGTGATCGAACGCGGCCGTCACGTTGTCGGTGGTGACGGTTTCTGCCGGCGACCGGATTGCGTCATCGATAGACGTAACGCCGCTGCGCCATGTGAATGACCGCACGACCACCCGATCGGCGAATATCTGATAGATCACGCGAAATTGGCCTCGCCGTGCTGAGTATCGGTCCGCAAGTTGATCCGCGAAGTGGCTTGCCGACGTGGGTGGGGATTCTCGGCGAGTGGACCGCGAATGAACTCCCAACCAGCGATGGCGACAGGTTCGGGAAGTGATTCTGTCAGCGCTCTCTTTGCAGCTTTCGTCAACGCGATCCCATAGCTCATTGCGGGAGCCGCCCGGCGACGCCATCTCGTCAGTGACCTCGTCGAGCGGTAGATCTCGACGGTTTCCGCCTCAGCTTCGGCCGCACGAACATCGCGCATCAATTCCTGATCGCTGAGGATCGCCAGGGTTTCCATGATCGAGTCGTAGTCTTCGGCACTGAGAATCACCGCTGTGCGGCGGCCTTGCCGAGTGACTTCGATTCGCTCATAGGTGCGGACAGCCTCTTCAATCAGCTTGGAAAGGTTGGCCCGCACTTCGGCGAGTGGTAGGGTCGTCATGAGCAGAAGCCTAGCGCGAGGGAGCAACGAATATCAGACTGCACCGCGCAATGAGAGCGCGGCCCCGGTACCGGAGCTAGTTGTTGCTCGGTGGTGGTTGGGGTTCGAATGGCTGATACCACCACCAGTCGGCGCGTTCGCCGGTAGGACCCGGACAGGGCGGCACGTCAGGTGGAGACGTGGTCGGTGGCCGAGCCAGCGAGCTCGGGCTCAGCTGTCGGCCGTCGCTGTCGGCGACGGACAGGCGGTCTGCAGGGCCGGTGATGGTGATGACGCCGCGGTGATGCAACCGGTGGTGATACGGACAGAGCAGCACCAGGTTGTCCAGCTCGGTGGGCCCGCCGTCTTCCCAGTGACAGTGTGGGCGTGCAGACCACGGGTGGCCCTGCAGCCGGGCATCGCGACGGTCGCGATGATCGAGGGCGCGGCGCAGCCGGCGGCTGATCTGGCGGGTGGTTCGCCCGGCACCGATGGGCTGACCGTCGCGTTCGAACCACGCTTCAAGGTGGCGTCGAAGGTCAGGACGGCGGTCGGCATCGGTGAGCAGCGGACCAGATGAGCGACGCGATCTGTCTTGAAGTCGAGATGCAGACACGGTGGTGCACTGCCCGTGGGGCGGCGGGCCAGCTCGGCGTCCCATCGGCTTCGACCAGCGCCATGAACCCATCCACGGTGGTCGGCATCGGGGGCCGCTGGTCGGAAACGTGCCCGGCGGCGTCCGCACCAGAATCGTCGTGGTCGCGTTTCCACTCGCGCGATCAGGGCCTCGTGATGCGACGGCCAGCGCCGCGTCGAACTTGGCCGCCTCCAGGTGGGGCAGCGTGAGCCGGTAGTTGGTGAACTTGCTCATCGGAGGTCTTGCTGATCGAAGGCTTGCGGTTCGGGCGCGCGGATCGGGATCGGGACGCGGTTCCAACTTCACCGCGGTACGCAACTGGCTGACCGTGGCCACCGCAGCCAGCTCGGCATAGTGCGCATCGGACCCGTGGCCGCCGCGCTCGGCGATGACGCCGACCTGATCCAACGACAGCCGGCCATCCCGCATCCCCGCCGCGCAGCGCGGAAACTCCGCCAGCCGATGCGCCACGGTGGCGATCGTGGCGGCATTGCGCCGGTGACACCCCCGTCTTCCACGCCACCAACGCCGGCACCGACCGCGCACCCGTCATCCCGCACAACTCGTGGTGATCCATCTCGGCCACGATCTCCACGATCCGCCCATCGATCGCATTGCGCTGACCGGTCAACTCCGACAACTCCGCGAAGAGCACCTCGAGCCGCTCCTTCGGAGCAACCTCGGTGCCACACGAACCGGTCGAAGACATGACCCCATCAAAGCAGCCACCACCGACAAAAACCCGGGCCAGCCGACCACATCACCATCAGCGTTCGAATTGCTGTTGTTGAAGGTCAGGACAAAGCTTTTGACGCCGTGCGGCGGCCAGGCAACTATTCACCGCTCGCCCATTACGACGATGGTCATATACCCCCTAGGGTATATGGTAGGCCAGGGATGTCTGCCACTGCGACTGAGGCGGGAACGAACGAACATGCAAAGGATCAGCGATGCACTCCCACAATGACGAAGTGAATTCATGGCCGACATCAAGGACGCCGCACCGGAGATGGTCTCGGCGTTCTTCGCTTTCGACAAGGCCGTGTTCAACAAGATTCCGGCAACCTCGATCTGGCTACCAGAGAGCTGATCGCAGTCGGCGTCGCAGTCACCACACAGTGCCCGTTTTGCATCGAGGACCACGCCAAACGCGCCGTCAAGGCCGGCGCTTCCAAGGCCGATGTTGCCGAAGCAGTCATGGTTGCCGCCGCCTTACGCGCCGGTGGCGGCGTCACCCACGGCTGGAAGGCGATGAAGAGCATCGCCGACGACGAGTAGTCGGGCTTCGTCGCGCCACAGGGCAAGAGTGGCTCGACACTCAGGGCACGCGACGCAGGAGCGTCTCGGACATTTCTTCGGCTGCCAGCTTCGTCCCCGCCTACTGAGAGCGAAGTGGCGCCCGTCAGTCCACAGCTGACCGCGCGTCGGTGACCGTTCATACTCAGACACATGGAGGGAAACCCGCAAGAAAGCACCGCCGCCGAGGAAGGCGTGCTCGATACCGGACCGTTGGGCGCCAAGCCGGAGCGGCGCAGCGCTCGCCGCAGAAAGAAGCGATTGAGCTACGAAAGGACCGACGTACGCGTACGGCGAGAACGACAAAAGCTCGCGAAAGAACATCCCACGCCGCAAAAGCCGGGTCAATCGAGAGAACCGGCGCCACGATCGCGAAGCCCTTCACGGCTCTACCGGCATCCACCGACCGACACCGACGACATGGCAGAAGACTCGCTCCATACTCGTCGACGCAAGAAATGGCGCAAGTTGCCGACGAGACGCTCCGCGAATCGGTCCAACGCAAACTCAAACTCCGCAGGCGCGATCGCCCGCTCGCCGACGACTGACAACGCCGGCGTCACCTTCGCGCGCTGGACGTTGAACCTGAACTTCACCACGTCACGGTCTGCGTGCCGTCGGTCGATCGGACCAGCTTGGGGTCGTGGTCGGTCATTTCCGATGCAGCGGTGGTCGAGCTTCTTCTTGCCCACAGTGCCGTCCTCCTTGATCCCAGGCCGTAGATGCGGGTCTCCACCACACCTTTCAGGTCGAACTCCACGTCGATGTGGGTGGGCCGAAACAGCGTCTGATGCGCCACCCCATTAACGCCGTTGAACATGTCGGGCAACTGGCCGTCGGCTAGTTCGATGCGATGCACCGAGATGCCTGCCGACGACCGAATCTTCTTCTCGCTCATTTCTGCTCCTCGGTCAGGGCCTGCTACTTGTTAGCAGCGGCCTTTCCACCAAACGTTGTTTGAAACCGGAACTCGACCACGTCGCCGTCGGCCATCACGTAATCCTTACCCTCCATCCGTGCTTGCCGTCGCGGCGGAATGTCACGTCGGCCAGTTCCAGCACGGGTGTCACGTCAGCGCCTCCGTCGGCAGCAAGGTCGGGACCCAGGCTGCGTCGATCACGGTGCTACCTCGCCCTCGGTTCATCGACTCGAGAACCTGCTCAATCCACACTGGGATGAACGCGTCCTGCATCAACCCGACGCCCTGGGGGTCCGCCGTCGCCGCACGCAGGGCTTCGATTGCGTGAGAACGCTGTTGTCGGTGAGCAGTGACGCCAGCTGGTCGAGCGCCCGAAGGCTGTGGTACGCCTCGAAGGCGCTCTGCGAGTCGTTGAAGATCTTCAACACATCGTCGAATTGTTCTGCGCGTGAAGCTCCTTCGACCAGGCCGATGCCCACGATACGGTCGCCGGGACGCGACGATCTCAGGCGCGGTTCGGCGAACTGCGGAGCCGCACTGGGTGCCGCAGTGGCGCGGAGTCGCACTTCGTTGACGAGGTTGTCCATCTCGCGGGTTCGGGCATCTCCCGACGGTTGCGTGCTGCGAATGTTCTCGTACTGACGGGCGACGCGATCCAGCGTCGATTCAGACACCGCGTCGTCCGCCTCCACGTACTGGGTAGCCATGCTGCCGATGGCCGTATTGACCTGTTGGATAGCCTGTTTGGCCTCTGGTGCGGCATGGCCGATGGTATCGACCTTGGTTCTCAGGTCCGCCAGTTCGCTGAGGAAGCGGTCGGTGTGAATGAGCCCACTGGTGGATGCTTCGACACCGGCGGCTTTGATCGATCCACCCGCAAGGAAGACATACCGAAGCAAGCTGGGTAGCCAGATCAGCGCGATCGCAATGAGACTGACCACACCGACAGAGACATGCCAGTGCACACCGCCGCTATCGGCGGTCGCAACGTCGGGAGCAGCCACTGCGGCCAACAGACACATCGCGGCCACCCATAACGGTGGAAAACTGATGATCTCGCTGAGCCTTCGCTTGTTGTCCGACGAATCGTTCGCCGCAGGCGCCGGGCCTGGTCATAGCGTGGTTCGCATTCTAGGCGGTCTTCCTGGCCCGCAGAACCTCGAGTGCCTTGTCGGCATGGGTGTCCATGGACACCTCGCTGGCGATGACGTCGAGCACGGTCCCGTCGGTGTCGATGACGAACGTGGTGCGCTTGACGGGCATGAACTTGCCCAGCAGTCCGCGCTTGACCCCGAACGTCGTCGCCACTGTCCCGTCGGTGTCGGACAGCAGCGGGTAGTCGAACTTCTGCTTGTCGGCGAACTGGGCCTGCTTGTCGACGCTGTCGGTGCTGATCCCGACGCGCTGCGCACCCACGGCCGCGAATTCGGATGCCAGGTCGCGGAAGTGGCAGGCCTCCTTCGTGCACCCGGGCGTCATCGCGGCCGGATAGAAGAACAGCACCACCGGGCCGCCGGCAGGAAGTCGCTGAATCGGCGGTCGGTGCCGGTCTGGTCGGGCAGGACGAAGTCTTCGACACGATCACCACGCTTCATGCGGGTCACGCTATCCCAGACCGCGTATCGCGGTCTGGGAGGATGAGCCCTGTGCTAGATAACGTCACCACCACGCGGGAGGACTTCCGCGCGCTGGCAGCCGAGCATCGCGTGGTCCCGGTGACCCGCAAGGTGCTCGCTGACAGCGAGACCCCGCTGTCGGCCTACCGCAAGCTGGCCGCGAACCGGCCGGGCACCTTCCTGCTCGAGTCGGCTGAGAACGGGCGGTCGTGGTCGCGGTGGTCCTTCATCGGGGCCGGGGCGCCGTCTGCGCTCACGGTGCGCGACGGGCAGGCGGCTTGGCTCGGCGCCACTCCGCAGGGCGCGCCGAGCGGCGGTGACCCGGTGCGGGCGCTGTCCGACGCCCTGAGCCTGCTGTCCACCGCGGGCCTGGCGGATCTGCCGCCGCTGTCGGGCGGCATGGTGGGCTACTTCGCCTACGACCTGGTGCGCCGGCTCGAGCGGCTGCCCGAGTTGGCGGTCGACGACCTGCAAGCTGCCCGACATGGTGATGCTGCTGGCCACCGACATCGCTGCCGTCGACCACCACGAAGGCACCATCACCCTGATCGCCAACGCGGTGAACTGGAACGCCACCGACGAGCACGTCGACGAGGCCTACGACGACGCGGTGGCGCGGCTGGATGTGATGACCGACGCGCTGGGCCAGCCACTGCCGTCGACGGTGGCGACGTTCGCCCGCCCGAAGCCACGAGCACCGATCGCAGCGCACCGTCGAGGAGTACACCGCGATCGTCGACAAGCTGGTCGGCGACATCGAGGCCGGCGAGGCCTTTCAGGTGGTGCCCTCCCAGCGGTTCGAGATGGACACCGATGCCGACCCCATCGACGTGTACCGGATGCTGCGGGTGTCCAACCCGAGTCCCTACATGTATCTGCTCAACATCCCGAATGAGGCTGGGGGAACGGCGTTTTCCATCGTCGGCTCCAGCCCGGAGGCGCTTGTCACGGTGCAGGACGGCTGGGCCACAACGCATCCCATCGCCGGCACCCGCTGGCGTGGCGCCACCGAGGAGGAGGACCAGTTGCTGGAGAAGGAGCTGCTGGCCGACGACAAGGAGCGCGCCGAACATCTGATGCTGGTGGACCTGGGCCGCAACGACCTCGGCCGGGTGTGTGTGCCGGGGACCGTGCGGGTGGAGGACTACAGCCATATCGAGCGCTACAGCCACGTCATGCACCTGGTGTCGACGGTCACCGGGTTGCTCGCCGAGGGCCGTACCGCGCTGGACGCCGTGACGGCATGCTTCCCGGCGGGCACCCTGTCGGGTGCGCCGAAGGTGCGGGCGATGGAGCTGATCGAGGAGGTCGAGAAGACCCGCCGCGGCCTGTACGGCGGCGTGGTGGGCTATCTCGATTTCGCGGGCAACGCCGATTTCGCGATCGCGATCCGCACCGCACTGATGCGTGACGGCACGGCCTACGTGCAGGCCGGCGGCGGCGTGGTGGCCGACTCGAACGGCCCCTACGAATACAACGAGGCCGCGAACAAGGCCAAGGCCGTGCTCAGTGCGATTGCGGCGGCCGAAACTCTCACGTCTGCGGCGGCCGTCCGGGCCAGTTCCGATGGCTGAGCCGCGGCGGCCGTCGGACTATCCGGCTGGCGCAGCTGCTACTGGTGCTGGCGGCGCTGGGGCTGTGGGTCGCCTCCCTGCTGCCGTGGGTCGTCATCCGGACGTTCGACGGCCTGGGCCAACCGAAGACGACGACGCTGGACGGCGGAGCCTGGTCCACGGCCCTGCTGCCGTTGGCCCTGCTGCTGCTCGCGGCGGCGGTCGCGGGCCTGGCCGTGCGGGGCTGGCCGCTTCGGCTGCTGGCCCTGCTGGTGGCGGCGGCGAGCGCGGCGGCGGGCTATCTGGCCATCAGCCAGTGGGTCGTCCCCGACGTCGCGGTCCGCGCAGCCGATCTCGCCGGGGTGCCGGTGATGTTCCTGGTGGGCAGTGAGCGGCAGTACGTTGGCGCCGTGTTGACCCTGGCGGCGGCCGTGTGCACACTGCTCGCCGCGGTGCTGTTGATGCGTTCGGCGACCGCGGCACGGGCCGCGACCACGAAATATGTGGCGCCGGCGGCGCGTCGATCGGCGGTGCGCGCCGACGACGTCCAGATCGCGACGGCCGACGACGACTCGTCCGAGCGGATGCTGTGGGACGCCCTGGACGAGGGACGCGACCCGACCGAGGACACGCGGCGGTCCGGGCCCGAATCTGACTCAGAGGGTCGGTGACGGGCCGAGCGGTCGTGGCCGCTACCCTTCATGAACGTAATTCGCGACAACCCGAACAGCGAGTGAAGGAACGGCAGGCATGAGCTCGGCGACGGTTCTCGACTCCATCATCGAAGGAGTCCGTGCGGACGTCGCCGCCCGTGAGGCCGTGGTCAGCCTGGCCGACATCAAGGCCGCCGCCAACGCCGCCGCGCCTCCGCTGGATGTGCTGGCGGCGCTGCGCGCGCCCGGCATCGGTGTGATCGCGGAAGTCAAGCGCGCGAGCCCGTCCCGCGGTCAGCTGGCCAACATCCCCGACCCCGCCGTCTTGGCGCGCGCCTACGAGAGCGGCGGTGCCCGCATCATCAGCGTGCTCACCGAGGAGCGCCGATTCAACGGTTCACTGGACGATCTGGACGCGGTCCGCGCCGCGGTCTCGATTCCGGTGCTGCGCAAGGACTTCGTGGTCCGTCCGTACCAGATCCACGAGGCGCGGGCGCACGGCGCCGACATGCTGCTGCTGATCGTCGCGGCATTGGAACAGCCCGCGCTGGCGTCGATGCTGGACCGCACCGAGTCGCTCGGCATGACCGCCCTGGTGGAGGTGCACACCGAGGAGGAGGCCGACCGCGCTCTGCAGGCCGGCGCCAAGGTGATCGGTGTCAACGCCCGCGACCTCAAGACCCTCGAAGTCGACCGGGATTGCTTCGCCCGCATCGCCCCGGGACTGCCCAGCGACATCATCCGGATCGCCGAATCCGGTGTCCGGGGCACCGCCGACCTGCTGGCCTACGCCGGTGCCGGCGCCGACGCGGTGCTCGTCGGCGAGGGACTGGTGACCAGCGGAGACCCGCGCAGCGCGGTGGCGGACCTGGTGACGGCCGGTACGCATCCGTCCTGCCCCAAGCCGGCCCGCTAGAGCAGTGGCTGACACGTCCACCCCCGGTCTGCCGCACGCCAGCGCGGGGATCGCGGAACCCAGCGGTCATGATCCCGACGAGCACGGCCATTTCGGCGTGTACGGCGGTCGGTATGTCGCCGAGGCGTTGATGGCGGTCATCGAGGAGGTCACCGCCGCCTACGAAAAGGCGCGCGCCGATCAGGAATTCCTCGACACGCTGGACCGCCTGCAGACGCACTACAGCCGGACGGCCGTCACCGTTGTACGAGGCTGCCAGGCTGTCCGAGCACGCGGGCGGTGCGCGACTGTTCCTGAAGCGGGAAGACCTCAACCACACCGGTTCTCACAAGATCAACAACGTGCTCGGGCAGGCGCTGCTGGCCCGCCAGATGGGCAAGAAGCGGGTGATCGCCGAGACGGGTGCGGGCCAGCACGGGGTGGCCACCGCGACCGCGTGCGCGCTGCTGGACCTCGATTGCGTCATCTACATGGGTGCGGTGGACACCGCCCGCCAGGCGCTCAACGTCGCCCGGATGCGGTTGCTCGGCGCTGAGGTGGTGTCTGTCGAGACCGGTTCGCAGACTTTGAAAGACGCCATCACCGAGGCGTTCCGAGACTGGGTGACCAACGCCGACTCCACCTACTACTGCTTCGGCACCGCAGCGGGGCCGCATCCGTTCCCCGCCATGGTCCGCGATTTCCAGCGCATCATCGGACTGGAGGCGCGGGTACAGATCGAGAACCAGGTGCATCGCCTTCCGGACGCTGTGACCGCCTGCGTCGGCGGCGGTTCCAACGCGATCGGCATCTTCCATGCATTCCTCGATGATCCTGGCGTGCGCCTCGTCGGTTTCGAGGCCGCCGGCGATGGCGTCGAGACGGGGCGGCACGCCGCCACCTTCACCGGTGGCTCACCTGGTGCATTCCAGGGCTCGTACTCCTACCTCCTTCAGGACGAGGACGGCCAGACCATCGAATCCCATTCGATCTCAGCCGGATTGGACTACCCGGGTGTGGGGCCTGAGCATGCGTACCTGAAGGACATCGGGCGGGCCGAGTACCGTCCGATCACCGACGCCGAAGCCATGGATGCGTTCGGGCTGCTGTGCCGCACCGAGGGCATCATCCCGGCGATCGAGTCTGCCCACGCCGTGGCGGGAGCGCTCAAGCTGGGTGCCGAACTTGGGGAGGGTGCGGTGATTCTGGTGAACCTGTCTGGTCGCGGTGACAAGGATGTCGAGACGGCGGCGCAGTGGTTCGGCCTGATCGACGGCGGTGAGGCCAAGAACCATGAGTGAAACCAGTGGTTTGGCAACGATTTTCGAGACGTGCCGCGCGCGAGAACCGCGCCGCGCTGATCGGCTACCTGCCGACCGGCTATCCCGACGTTGCCACCTCCATTGACGCGATGGTCGGCCTCGTCGAATCCGGTTGCGACATCGTTGAAGTCGGCATCGCCTACTCCGACCCCGGCATGGACGGCCCCACCATCGCCAGGGCCACCGAGGCCGCGCTCCAAGGCGGTGTGCGGGTGCGCGACGCGCTGACCGCGGTCGAGGCGATCAGCAAGGCGGGCGGCCGCGCGGTGGTGATGACGTACTGGAACCCGGTGCTGCACTACGGCGTCGACGCCTTCTCGCGGGATCTGGCGGCCGCGGGCGGCCTCGGGCTCATCACCCCCGATCTGATCCCCGACGAGGCGCACGACTGGATCGAGGCCTCCGACCGGCACGGGCTCGACAGGATCTTCCTGGTGGCTCCGTCGTCGACCCCGCAGCGACTGGCCTCCACCGTCGCCGCCTCGCGCGGATTCGTCTACGCCGCCTCGACCATGGGGGTTACCGGTGCCCGGGACGTGGTGTCCAACGCGGCGCCCGAACTGGTTGCGCGGGTGCGAGAAGTCTCCGATATTCCGGTCGGCGTCGGACTCGGTGTGCGTTCACGTGAGCAGGCGGCCGAGATCGCGTCCTATGCTGACGGCGTGATCGTCGGATCGGCGCTGGTGTCGGCCTTGGATGGAGGTGTGGCAGCGGTGCGCACGCTGACAGAGGAACTTGCTCAGGGGGTACGGCAGAGGGTGAACGCGTGATCACGACGACTTTGGCGTCCTTCCCCAGCCCGTCGCAGGGGGTCTGGCACCTTGGTCCCATTCCGATCCGGGCGTACGCGCTCTGCATCATCATCGGGATCGTCGTCGCCCTGTTGATCGGGGACCGGCGTTGGGCGGCTCGCGGCGGCGAACGCGGCGTCATCTACGACATCGCGTTGTGGGCGGTGCCGTTCGGCCTGATCGGCGGCCGGCTCTACCACGTGCTGACCGACTGGACGACGTATTTCGGACCCGGCGGCGCCGGACCGCTGGCGGCACTGCGGGTCTGGGACGGCGGTCTGGGCATCTGGGGCGCGGTGGCACTGGGTGGTGTCGGCGCCTGGATCGGCTGCCGGCGGCGGGGGATTCCGCTGCCCGCCTTCGGTGACGCGATCGCACCCGGCATCGTTCTGGCCCAGGCGATCGGTCGGGTCGGCAACTACTTCAACCAGGAGCTCTACGGCCGGGAAACCACCGTGCCGTGGGGTATGGAGATCTTCTACCGGCGCGATCCGTCCGGAATCGTCGACGTGCATTCGCTCAACGGGATCTCGACCGGGCAGGTCGCTGCCACTGTCCACCCGACGTTTCTGTACGAACTCCTTTGGAACCTCCTGGTTTTCGTGATCCTGATCCTGGTCGACCGCCGGCTCAAGTTCGGGCATGGCCGGTTGTTCGCGCTGTATGTGGCGTTGTATTGCGTGGGCCGGTTCGGCGTGGAATTGCTGCGCGACGACACCGCGACCCACATCGCCGGCATCCGGATCAACTCGTTCACGGCGACGTTTGTCTTCCTGGGTGCGGTGGTTTACATCATCCTGGCCAAGAAGGGTCGGGAGGATCCACGAACCCTCGGTGGCTATGAGGAGTTCGACGACGCGAAGGTGCCGGAGCTGGCCAGGGAACTGGCCGCCGTCGCGTCGGGCACGGGCGTTGTCGCGGCCGCGACGGTGGCAGGTCGCGAAGACTTCGAATCCGAGTCGGATGAGGTCGCCAAGGTCGCCGATGAGCTGGAAGCGGTCGACGAGTTCGAGCCGCTTGACGAGTCGGACGAGGTCGACGAGTCGGCCCCGGTTGAGCCGGCTGTGGAGGTGGAGGCCGAGCCAGAAGCGGTCGACGAGTTCGAGCCGCTTGACGAGTCGGACGAGGTCGACGAGTCGGCCACGGTTGAGCCGACTGTGGAGGTGGAGGCCGAGCCAGGAGGGGTCGATGAGTCCGACACTGCCGAGCCTGAGGTTCTAGCCGCGGATTCGTTGGTCGAATCAAGCGTTGACGTCGAGTCGGCCGAGCCGCAGACGGCGCCGGCAAGCGACGCTGACGACGTCGAGTCAGAACCCGAAGACGAGTCGGTCATCGAAGCCGAGACCGTATCGACGGGTGTCTCAGTCGAGACCGCTGCCGATGCTGAGGACGACCTGATCGACGAAGACCACGATCCCATCGGCGAGGAAGAACTCGAAGGGCTGTCCGATGGCTACGCGCCTTCCGCCCCGTTATCGGAGCAGGAGGAGTCGCTGGAGACCACCGACGACGACGGCGAATTGGTCACGGAAGAAGCCGAAGTCGTGAGCGAGCCCGCTCCGGTGGAGTCGTCGGAAATGATCGTCGTGTACGCCTCGGAGCCCGTGTCGGACGAAATCGTCTACGTGCAGTCCGAAGACGCCGAGGAGGACGACGGCCCGACGGCGGTCTACGCCGAGGCTGGCGAGGACAGCTCCACTGACGTCACAGTGATTTACGGCGATGCCGAGGCGACCGCCGCTGAGACGGTTGAGGCCGACGAGGCGGAGCCAGCCGACGTCGCGGTGGAGACGGTTGACACCGACGAGGCGGAGCCAGCCGACGTCGTCGCGGTGGAGACGGTTGACACCGACGAGGCGGAGCCAGCCGACGTCGTCGCGGTGGAGACGGTTGACACCGACGAGGCGGAGCCAGCCGACGTCGTCGCGGTGGAGACGGTTGAGACCGACGAGGCGGAGCCAGCCGACGTCGTCGCGGTGGAGACAGTTGACACCGACGAAGCGGGAACTGGCGCGGCTGAGGAAGTTTCGGACGTGACGGATGCGGACGAACCCGAGGCAGTCGCCACTCCCGTGGAAGGGCCCGCCCGCGGTGGTGACACCGAGCGTGGTTCCCGGCTCGGACGGGTGTTCCGCCGGCGCCGCTGAGGCGCGATCCCAACTCGCGCCCACTGGGCCACCACAGGATTCACTTCTGTAACGGTGCCAACAGGGTGACAACCTGCAGCGGCGGCGTTACCAACGCATCGAATTTCCTTGCGCGCCACGTCGACCGAATCGGCCCGGACGATCCGAAAATGCAGATAGCTTCCGGGGAGCACACGGGGAGGGTGCGCATGCCGGAAACGCAGGAGTTGACGTACCGCCACGGCGACACGACGCTGACGGGACAAATCGCCCGGCCCGTCGGCGACGGTCCGCACCCGGCAGTCCTTGTGATGCACTCGGCGCTGGGCCTCGACGATCACATGTGCCGACGGGCGGGCGATCTGGCGGATCTCGGCTATATCGCGCTGGCGACCGATATGTACGGCGTCGGCGGGATGACGCTCACCCGGGGGAGCAAGGCCGGCACTTCATGCGGCTGCAGAAACACCCCGACCTGATGCGCGCAAGAGTGCTCGCCGGTTTCGAGGCTGTGCGCGCGTTGCCCGATGTCGACGGAGATCGGGTGTCGGCGATCGGGTTCTGCTTCGGTGGTCAGTGTGTTCTCGAACTTGCGCGCAGTGGCGCACCCGCACGTTCGGTGGTGAGTTTCCACGGCGTGCTCACGACGGCGCAACCCGCCCAACCCGGCGCCGTCAGCGCCCGGATCCTTTGCATCACCGGCGCCAAGGATCCGTACGCACCTGCGGCCGACGTCGCCTCGCTCCAACAGGAAATGACTGCCGCCGCGGCGGACTGGCAGGTCACGATGTACGGCGCCGGCTTCCACGCCTTCACGTTTCCGGACATCGGCGAGCAGAACATCCCTGGAGTGGCCTACGACCCGCTGCTGGATCGGCTGTCCTGGGCGCAGGCCACTGAGTTCCTCGCCGCGACGCTCGAGCGCTGACACAACCGGGCCTGCTCCGGCTTCTCGATTCGCTGGCGCCGCGCAGGCAGCCGTGCTGCGCGATCGTCTCAGTGCGCCGGGTTTTCTCGCCTCGCAGATGGGCAGAGATGCCGATTGCGTTGCAGCACCCGGACCCACCAGGCGATACCACCCAGGCCCGCGATGCCCACCGCCAGCGCAACTGCGCCCTGCCGACGCTTGCTCATGATCTGCTCGTCGAGAGTGCGCACCGGGTTGGCGATCGACGTATCGTTCGCCTCGAAGAGACGTTCACCCCGGTCGAGTTGCTCGCACACCTGCCCCGAGGACATCCGCGCGCCGTTGCACTGCGCGGGATCGATAACGAAGATGACACCGATCACCACGATCGCCAGCGCGAGCGGCACGAGGACGACGATGACAGTCTTCTCCGCCAGTCCACGGTCCCGGAACCGTCGCTTCGTCGCTCCCGCGTCGGCCTTGCCATCGGGTTCTTGACCTCCCACAGTCCGATTCTGTCAGCATGGCCGCTGACCCGACTGCGCGGAATGTCGACGCGGTTCCGCGTCTGGTGTCAGCGGCCATCCACTTGGCACTTGGACACCTTCGTCACCAGCGGTGGATCGCCGAAGGCACATGCCTAAAGGCTCGACCAGCCCGGCGCGGGCCAGAGCCTTTCTCTTTGCAGCGCGGCAAGTCCATTGTCTGAGGTATCTGGCATCCTGAATTCATGACGGACCCCCAGTACGGCGCCGGCCCCTCCGACGGTGTGACGCCGCCGCCACAGTCCTGGGACTACCCGCCGCCGCCGGGCCAGTACGCGCCGCCGCCAGGCCAGTACGGCCCGCCGCAGGATCAGTACCAGTACCCGCCCCCACCTGGGGTGTACTACGACCCGTCGGCGCCCTACGGCCGACACCCGCTCACCGGCGAACCGCTGTCGGACAAATCCAAGCTCATCGCCGGGCTGCTGCAGCTCCTCGGTCTGTTCGGGCTGGTCGGCTTCGGCCGGATCTATCTCGGTCAGACCGGCCTCGGCATCGCGCAGTTGGTCGTCGGCATCGTCACCTGCGGTATCGGTGCGTGGATCTGGGGGATCATCGACGCCATCATGATCTTCTCCGGCAGCGTGCGGGACAAAGACGGTCGCCCGCTTCGCGATGGAACCTAGCGCCCAATCCGATCGGAAGCGCGTCCGGCTCTACACGACGCTGGGCACCGGAGCCGCGCTCGCAGCCGGGCTGGCCTATATCGGCCTCGCCGACCCGCATCGGCCCGGATCGCTGTTCCCGCCGTGCCCGTTCAAACTGCTGACGGGCTGGAACTGCCCCGCATGTGGCGGTCTGCGGATGATCCATGACCTCCTGCACGGCGACCTCGCGGCAGCGGTCGTCGACAACGTGGTGCTGCTCGTCGGTCTGCCGGTGCTGGTGTTCTGGGTGCTGCTGCGGCTGCGGCAGGGCAGGACGGTGTTCAACCCCGCAGCCGTCGCCGTCATCGCAGTGACGGCGATCACGTGGACCGTCGTCCGTAACCTGCCGGGCTTCCCGCTGGTCCCGACGATTCTCGACGGGTAGCCGCGCCGCTCCGCTGTTACACTCTGCTTGCGGTGTCCAGGGCATGCAAAGTGCCTGCGTGAACCGCAATCGGGCCGGTGCAGTCCCGGAATTCACACGTCAGACTGCGGCCCGCTTGAGAATCAAAAGCCTTACAGCACAATCACTCTGGCGACCGTAGACCTGCTGCGGAGGTGTGTTAGATGCTGTTCTCGGCGCTGCCGGAGGCCCAGGGTTTGTACAACCCGGAGCACGAGCGCGACTCGTGCGGTGTTGCGATGGTCGCCGACATCAAGGGTCGGCGTTCCCACAGCATCGTCGCCGACGGGTTGACGGCCCTCGAACACCTCGAACACCGCGGTGCCGCGGGCGCGGAGCCCAACAGCGGCGACGGTGCGGGCATCCTGCTGCAGTTGCCGGTCGAACTGCTGCGCGAGGTCGTCGACTTCGAGCTGCCCGCGCCGGCCGCGGACGGCGCCAACACCTTCGCTGCCGGTATCTGCTTCCTGCCGCAGGATCCCGTCCAACGTGCCGCGGCGCAGGAACGAATCGAGGCGATCGCCGCCGACGAGGGGATCGACGTCCTCGGCTGGCGTCCCGTTCCGGTCGATCCCGCGGGCGCCGAGATCGGCGTGACCGCGCTGGGCTGTATGCCGTCACATGGCGCAGTTCTTCGTCGCCGCGCCCGAACGCAACGGCGTGCGGCCGTCCGGGCTGGCGCTCGATCGGCTGGTCTATCCGGTGCGCAAGCGGGCCGGCCACGTCACGCCCGACGTCGAGGCCGCCGGCACCGGCGTGTACTTCGCGTCGCTGTCATCGAGAACCATCACCTACAAGGGCATGCTCACCACGATGCAGCTGCCCCGGTACTTCCCCGATCTGCGCGACGAACGCTGCGCCAGCGCCATCGCGATCGTGCACAGCCGGTTCTCCACCAACACATTTCCGTCCTGGCCGCTGGCCCATCCGTTCCGGTTCGTGGCGCACAACGGCGAGATCAACACCGTGCGGGGTAACCGAAACCGGATGCACGCCCGCGAGGCCATGCTCGCCAGCGCCCACATCCGCGGTGACCTGTCCCGGCTGTCGCCGATCTGCACCCCGGACGCATCGGATTCGGCGTCCTTCGACCAGACACTGGAACTGCTCCACCTGGGTGGCCGCAGCCTTCCGCACGCGGTGATGATGATGATCCCGGAGGCGTGGGAGAACAACACCACGATCAGCCCGGCGCGGCGGGCGTTCTGCCAGTTCCACGCTTCGGTCATGGAACCGTGGGACGGCCCGGCCTGCGTGACGTTCACCGACGGGACCGTTGTCGGAGCGGTGTTGGACCGCAACGGATTACGGCCCGGACGGTGGTGGCGCACCATCGACGACCGGATAATCCTGGCCAGCGAGGCGGGCGTGCTCGACGTGCCATCGGCGGAGGTGGTCGCCAAGGGCCGGCTGGAGCCGGGCCGGATGTTCCTCATCGACACCGCGGCCGGTCGCATCGTCTCCGACGACGAGATCAAAGAGGAACTTGCCGCCGCTGAGGCCTACGGCGAGTGGTTGCACACCGGACTGCTGGATCTCAAGACACTGTCGGACCGGGTGCGCGTGCAACCGAACCACGAATCGGTGGTGCGTCGCCAGATCGCCTTCGGATACACCGAAGAGGATCTGCGGATCATGCTCACCCCGATGGCGGCCTCGGGCGCCGAGCCACTGGGATCGATGGGCACCGACACGCCCACTGCCGTTCTGTCTCAGCGTTCGCGGCTGTTCTACGACTACTTCGTCGAACTCTTCGCGCAGGTGACCAACCCGCCGCTGGACGCGATCCGCGAGGAGATCGTCACGTCGATGGCGCGGGTGATGGGTCCCGAGCAGAATCTCTTGGACCCCACCGCCGCATCGTGCCGGCAGATCCTGCTGCCGTGGCCTGTGCTCGACAACGACGAACTCAACAAGATCGTCCACATCAACGACGACGGTGAGCATCCCGGTCTGCGTACGGCCGTGCTGCGGGCGCTCTACGACGTCGAACGCAGCGGAGTCGGGCTGGCCGAGGCGCTGGAGGATCTGCGGATCCGGGCCTCCGAGTCGATCGCCAAGGGCGCCCGCACCCTGGTGATCTCCGACCGCGACTCCGATCACACCCGCGCGCCGATCCCGTCGCTGCTGGCGGTCGCCGCCGTCCACCACCACCTGGTGCGCACCAAGGAACGCACCAAGGTCGCGCTGGTGGTCGAGTCCGGTGACGCCCGCGAGGTGCACCACATCGCGCTGCTGATCGGCTACGGCGCGGCGGCTGTCAACCCGTATCTGGCGTTCGAGTCCATCGAGGACCTGATCCGTGAGGGCGAGCTCACGGGCATCGAAACCGCAACGGCGGTACGCAATTACCTCAAGGCGCTCGGCAAGGGCGTGATGAAGGTGATGAGCAAGATGGGTATCTCGACCGTCGGCTCCTACACCGGCGCGCAGGCGTTCGAGGCCATCGGGCTGGACCAGGCCGTCGTCGACGAGTACCTCACCGGAACGGTCAGCCAACTCGGCGGAGTCGGCCTCGACGTGCTGGCCGAGGAGGTCAAGCTGCGGCACCGCCGCGCCTATCCGGAGAACCCGACGGAACGGGTGCACCGCCGACTCGAGGTGGGCGGTGAGTACCAGTTCCGCCGGGAGGGCGAACTGCACCTGTTCACCCCGGAAACGGTTTTCCTGCTGCAGCATTCGACTCGTACGGGACGTCACGACGTCTTCGCCAAGTACACCGAGGAGGTGGACCGCCTCTCCCGCGAGGGTGGCACCCTGCGCGGGTTGTTCACCTTCAAGACCGGCGCGCGGGAACCGGTGCCGCTGTCGGAGGTCGAATCCGTGGACTCCATCTGTACCCGGTTCAACACCGGGGCGATGAGCTACGGCTCGATCTCGGCCGAGGCCCACGAAACCATGGCGATCGCGATGAACAACCTGGGCGGACGGTCCAACAGCGGTGAAGGCGGCGAAGACGTCGACCGTCTCTACGACCCGCGCCGGCGCAGCGCCGTCAAGCAGGTGGCCTCCGGCAGGTTCGGGGTCACCAGCGACTACCTGGTGAACGCCTCGGACATCCAGATCAAGATGGCGCAGGGCGCCAAACCCGGTGAAGGCGGACAGCTTCCGGGCTACAAGGTGTACCCGAACATCGCCAAGACCCGACACTCCACGCCCGGTGTCGGCCTGATCTCCCCGCCGCCGCACCACGACATCTACTCGATCGAGGACCTGGCGCAGCTGATCCACGATCTGAAGAACGCCAACTCGGCGGCCCGCATCCACGTCAAGCTGGTCAGCTCGGTAGGCGTGGGCACGGTCGCGACGGGGGTGTCCAAGGCGCACGCCGACGTGGTGCTCATCAGTGGCTACGACGGTGGCACCGGTGCGGCGCCGCTGACCTCGCTCAAGCACGCCGGGGCACCTTGGGAGATCGGCCTGGCCGACACCCAGCAGACGTTGGTGCTCAACGGGTTACGTGATCGGATCACCGTTCAGTGCGACGGCGGCATGCGCACCGCCCGGGACGTGATGGTGGCCGCTCTGCTGGGCGCCGAGGAGTTCGGCTTCGCCACGGCCCCACTGGTCGTCTCGGGCTGCATCATGATGCGGGTCTGTCACCTGGACACCTGCCCGGTGGGCGTCGCAACCCAGAACCCCGAGTTGCGGGCCCGCTTCAACGGCAAGCCCGAATTCGTGGAGAACTTCTTCCGGTTCATCGCCGAGGACATCCGGAAGTACCTGGCGGAGTTGGGCTTCCGCAGCCTCGACGAAGCCGTCGGACACGCCGAGATGCTCGACACGGAAGCCGGTGTGGCGCATTGGAAGAGCGAGGGACTGGACGTGAGCCGGCTCTTCGTGGTTCCGACCGACGCGCACGGTGCCAAGCTCAGCCAGCGCAGGCGCGTGCGTGATCAGGACCACGGACTCGATCACGCCCTCGACCAGACGCTGGTGGCCCTGGCCGAGGGTGCACTCGAGGACGCCCATCCGGTGGTGCTGGAGCTACCGGTGCGCAACGTCAATCGCACCGTCGGAACGCTGCTGGGGTCCGAGGTCACCCGGCGCTACGGCGGACAAGGTCTGCCGGCCGACACCATCACCGTCAAGCTGTCGGGTTCCGCCGGGCAGTCGCTCGGCGCGTTCCTGCCGCCTGGTGTCACCATCGACCTGGTCGGCGACGCCAACGACTATGTGGGCAAGGGTCTTTCCGGTGGCCGCATCGTCGTGCGGCCGCCCGACGACGTCCTGTTCGTACCGGAGGACAACGTCATCGCGGGCAACACACTGATGTACGGCGCCACCTCGGGTGAGGTGTACCTGCGCGGCAGGGTGGGCGAACGGTTCTGCGCCCGCAACTCCGGGGCGCTCGCGGTTACCGAGGGTGTCGGCGACCACGCGTGTGAGTACATGACGGGTGGCCGTGTGGTCGTGCTGGGCGAGACCGGCCGCAACATGGCCGCCGGCATGTCCGGCGGTATCGCCTACGTGCTGGGTCTCAACCCGGCCCACGTCAATACCGCGATGGTGGAGCTGCAGCGGCTCGAACCCGAGGACCTGGCCTGGCTGCGGGAGGTGATCGCCCGGCACGCGCACTTCACCGGAAGTACGGTGGCAACCTCGGTGCTGGCCGACTGGCCAAGGCGCAGTGCGCAATTCACCAAGATCATGCCAACCGACTATCAGCGGGTCCTGCAGGCGACCCGGATGGCCAAGGCGGAGGGCCGGGACGTGGACACGGCAATCATGGAGGCGACTCGTGGCTGATCCGCAGGGATTTCTTCAGGTGGTGAAGGTCGAGGCCACCAAACGGCCGGTGGACGAGC
Source organism: uncultured Actinomycetota bacterium (assembly GCA_963779655.1). Lineage (GTDB taxonomy): Bacteria > Actinomycetota > Actinomycetes > Mycobacteriales > Mycobacteriaceae > Mycobacterium. The sequence goes on from CAVZZD010000025.1 coordinate 79,984, forward strand.
GCGTCGGCGACTGGCGAGAGGTCTACGAACAGCAGGACCCGCATCAACGCGCCGGGGAGGTCAGCCAGCAGGCCCGCCGGTGCATGGACTGCGGAATCCCGTTCTGCCACTCCGGAACCGCGGGCTGCCCGCTGGGCAACCTCATCCCGGAGTGGAACGATCTGGTGCGTCGCGGCCGCTGGGACGCCGCCAGTGACCGTCTGCACGCCACGAACAATTTCCCGGAGTTCACCGGGCGGCTGTGTCCCGCGCCGTGCGAGGCGGCCTGCGTGCTGTCGATCGGCGAGGAGCAGACCGGCGGCAGTGTCACCATCAAGCGGATCGAGCAGTCGATCGCCGATGAGGCCTGGATGGACGGCACCGTCGAGCCTCAGCCGGCGGCCATCTCGACCGGTCGCAACGTGGCCGTTGTCGGCTCCGGTCCGGCGGGACTCGCTGCGGCACAGCAGCTCACCCGCGCCGGCCATCACGTCACGGTGTACGAGCGGGACGACCGACTCGGCGGACTGCTGCGCTACGGAATACCGGAATACAAACTCGAGAAGGCCGGGCTGAATCAGCGACTGACCCAGATGCGCGCCGAGGGGACCCGTTTCGTCACCGACTGCGAGGTCGGGGTGGACCTGTCGGTGGACGAACTGCGCAACCGGTTCGACGCCGTGGTGCTGGCGGTCGGCGCGTTGCGGGCCAGGGACAACGACGTGGAAGGCCGCCACCTGCACGGTGTGCACCTCGCGATGGAACACCTGGTGCCGGCCAACAAGGAGTGCGAGGGCGACGGTCCGTCGGAGATCAGCGCCGCCGGCAGGCACGTGGTGATCATCGGCGGCGGCGACACCGGCGCGGACTGCCTCGGCACCGCGCACCGGCAGGGGGCGGCCTCGGTCACCCAACTCGACTACAACCCGGAGCCGCCCGACGCCCGCGACGACTCGCTGAGCCCGTGGCCGACCTGGCCGCTGGTGCTACGCACCTCACCGGCACACGCCGAGGGCGGTCATCGCCGCTACGAGGTCGCCGTCCAGCGCTTCATCGGCGACGAGGACGGCAACCTGCGGGCGATGGAGATCGCCGAGGTGTCGGTGATGCGCGATCCGCAAACCGGCCGCCGCACGATCATGCCGGTCGGTGATTCGCTGGAACTGCCGTGCGACCTGGCGCTGCTGGCCATCGGGTTCGAGGGTGTGGAGCACATGCCACTGTTGGGCGGGCTGGGGCTGGACCTCAACCGCCGCGGAGCGCTGGGCTGTGGGCCGGACTGGCAGACCACGGCACCCGGGGTGTTCGTGTGCGGTGACGCCCACCGCGGCGCGTCGCTGGTGGTGTGGGCAATCGCCGAAGGTCGCAGCGTCGCGCACGCGGTCGATGTGTTCCTGATGGGGGAGTCTGATCTGCCGGAACCGGTGAAGCCCACGGCGCTGCCGCTGGCGGTGGTGTAGATGGATTGTTCGCGAACTTTACGCACACAACCCGCATCAGTTTCTGTATCGGTCGAGATGCCGTCCACCCGCGACTATGCTGGATCGACGTGACTAGACGCGGCAAGATCGTTTGTACACTCGGACCGGCGACCGCCTCTGATGAGATGCTGCGGGCACTCGTCGAGGCCGGCATGGACGTGGCCCGGCTGAACTTCAGCCACGGCGCCCACAGCGACCACAAGACGACCTACGACCGGGTGCGGGCCGCCTCGAACGGCACCGGCCAAGCCGTCGGGGTGCTGGCCGATCTGCAGGGGCCCAAGATCCGGCTGGGCCGGTTCGCCGACGGCCCCGTGCAGTGGGACACCGGCGAGACGGTGCGAATCACCGTCGAGGACTGCCCCGGCGACCACGACCGCGTCTCGACCACCTACAAGCAACTCGCGGCCGATGCCGAACCGGGTAACCGGTTGCTGGTGGACGACGGCAAAGTGGCCCTTGTCGTCGAACACATCGACGGCAACGACGTGGTGTGCACCGTCGTCGAAGGGGGTCCGGTCAGCAACAACAAGGGCCTGTCCATGCCGGGGATGAGCGTCTCGATTCCCGCGCTGTCCGAAAAGGACATCGAGGACCTCGAGTTCGCCCTGGAACTCGGGGTCGACATGGTGGCGCTGTCGTTCGTGCGGTCGCCCAGCGACGTCGAGTTGGTGCACGAGGTGATGGATCGCGTCGGCCGTCGGGTCCCGGTCATCGCCAAACTCGAAAAGCCGGAGGCCATCGACAATCTCGAAGCGATCGTGCTGGCGTTCGACGCCATCATGGTGGCCCGCGGTGACCTCGGTGTCGAACTGCCGCTCGAACAGGTCCCGCTCGTGCAGAAGCGCGCCATCCAGATGGCAAGGGAGAACGCCAGGCCCGTGATCGTGGCCACGCAGATGCTCGAATCGATGATCGAGATCTCCCGGCCGACACGTGCCGAGGCGTCCGACGTCGCCAACGCGGTGCTCGACGGCGCCGACGCCGTGATGCTGTCCGGCGAGACGTCGGTGGGCAAGTATCCGCTGGAAGCCGTTCGTACGATGGCGCGCATCATCCCGCGGTAGAGGACAACTCCACGGCCGCCCCGCCGCTGACGCATGTGCCGCGCACCAAGCGTGGTGTCATCTCGTATGCGGCCCGCGACATCGGCGAACGTCTTGACGCCAAGGCGCTGGTGGCGTTCACCGAATCGGGCGACACCGTGCGGCGGCTGGCCCGGCTGCACACGCCGCTGCCGCTGCTGGCGTTCACCGCCATGCCCGAGGTACGCAGCCAGCTGGCGCTGACCTGGGGTACGGAGACCTTCATCGTCGACCACATGAAGTCGACCGACGAGATGATCCGCTGCGCCGACCGCGAGCTGTCTGAACATGGGCCGCTACAAGCGCGGCGACCTGGTGGTCATCGTCGCGGGCGCTCCGCCGGGCACAGTAGGCTCGACCAACCTGATCCACGTGCACCGGATCGGGGAGGACGACCACTAGCACCACCCAGGAGGATCTCTTGCCGGCAGGCTCAGACCTCGACGAGCTGCTGGCGGTTCTGGACCTCCGCACGGCCGACCCGGGGATGCTCCCGACACGTTCTTCGGTCGGCACCCCAGCAAGAACCCGATCCGGACGTTCGGCGGCCAGATGATGGCCCAGGCGTTCGTGGCGGGCAGTCGCACCGTCAGCCCGAAGCTGCCGCCGAGCGCGTTGTCGGTGCACTTCATTGCCGGCGGTGACCCCGCACAGGACCTCGAACTGCAGGTGGTCCGGTTGCGGGACGAACGGCGGTTCGCCAATCGCCGCGTCGACGTCGTGCAGAACGGCGTGCTGCTGGCGACGGCGCTGATCTCGTATCTGTCGGCCGGCCGCGGCCTCGAGCACGGCATCCCCGCACCGGAGGTGGCGCCCCCGCACGGCCTGCCGAAGATCGACGAATCTGCTCAAGGGCTACGAGGAGACGGTGCCGCTGTTCGTCGAGGCACTGCGGCCCATCGAATGGCGCTACACCAACGACCCGGCATGGGTGATGCGTGACAAGGGTGAGCGGCTCGCGCACAACCGGGTGTGGATGACGACCGAGGGCCGATGCCCGATGATCCCGTGCTGCACAACGCGGCCCTGGTGTACTCGTCGGACACCACCGTGCTCGACTCGATCATCACCACGCACGGCCTGTCGTGGGGGTACGATCGCATCTTCGCGGTGTCGATCGACCATTCGGTGTGGTTCCACCGGCCGATCCGCTTCGATGAGTGGGTGCTCTACTCCACGACCTCACCGGTGGCCGCGGACTCCCGCGGCCTTGGCACCGGCCACTTCTTCGACAGCGCCGGCCAACTGCTGGCGACGGTGGTGCAGGAAGGCATCGTCAAGCACTTCCCGACGCGCTGACCCTCATCCGCCCAAACGTTACGTATGGGCGCCAAAGTGCGAGTGGCGCAGACCATTACGTCGATCTCGGCGAGCCCCAGGTTCAGGGTGTCGGCGTCACCGTGATGCTGAGGCGGTCCTCCAGGTTGCCCCGGAACTGTTCCTCGCATTGTTGCTGGGCGGCCTGGTCGCTGCCGGCCTGCTGCATGCAGTCCATCAAGTCGCGGCCACCGAACTGGTTGAAGCCCCAGACGCCGACGGCGATGAGCACCGCGCTCAGGATCGATGCCGAGCACGCCCAGCACGATGCCGCCGATCGCCATTCCGCCGTTGGTGGCTTCACCGGTGCGGGCCCGGCGATATCCGATGAATCCCAGGACGATGGCGATGACCGCGAGGATGAACCCGCCGAAGATGGTGAACGCGGCGGGCAGGGACAGGATGCCGGCGATCAGCGCTGCGATGCCCAGCCCGTTCTTCGGCGCGGCGGTGGGTGGCGGCGCCGTATCCCGCGTACGGCTGTGGCGGCGGTGGCGGGTACCCGGCGCCGGGAGGCGGCGGATACGCCCCCGGATACGCCCCCGGCGGATACGCCCTGCGGCGGATAACCCTGCGGCGGGTAACCCGGCGGCGGGTAGCCCTGCGGGCCGTACGGCGCATACGAGCCGGGTGCAGGCTGCTGTGGCGGTGAAGCTTCCGCGGAATCGCCTGGAACTGCAGGCTTGTCCGTCGAATCCGATGGTTCAGTCATGACTCGGCACTCCCGTCAGGCCGGTGTGGACGATCGGCAGCCAGGGTACCCGGCAGACGTCGATCTGTAGGTGCGGACAGCTGATTTCATCGGGCAGATGGTGCGTGGCCACCACGACGGTGCGGTCCGCACCGAAGAGCCCACCGGGGGTGAGCAGACCACGCAAGATCGCCTGCGCGTCACCGGCATCGAGGTGTTCGGTTGGTTCGTCGAGCAGCAGAACGGCGGCGCGGGAGAGCAGCGCGCGTGCCAGCAGCAATCGGCGGCGCTGTCCCGCCGACACCGCGGCGGCCCCGCCGATGAGCACGGTGGCCAGGCCGTCGGGCAGCCCGGTCACCCAGGGGCCCAGCCCAACCCGACGTCAGGGCGTCGGTCAGTTCGGCGTCGGTGCAGTCACCGCGAACCACCAGCAGGTTGTCGCGCACCGTCGTCGCGAACACATGTGCGTCCTCGGCGAAATACCCGATCGTGGCACGCAATTGGCGATCGTCGCATGACGTCAGCGGCACACCGCCGAGGGTGACGGTCCCGTCCACCGGTGCCAGCAGCCCGGCCAGGGTCATCAGCAGGGTGGTCTTGCCCGCGCCGCTGGGCCCGGTGACTGCCAGGCGCGCACCCGGCGGCAGATCGATGTGGTGTTCGGCTCCAGCCGCAGCGGGTGTGTATCCGGTGCGCAATCGATCGGCGCGCACCGTGGCATCGACCGGCTCTGGCGCGGGCAACGGCCGGTCCGGCGGTGCGGGGCCGTCGGCGAGTTCGAGGAGGCGGCGCGCAGCGATTCTGGACCGGGTGAGCGCAACGGCGGCACCGGGCAACGCGGTGGTGGCTTCGAATGCCGACAGCGGCAACAACATCAGGATGGCGACCGTGGTGGGGGCCAGTGTGGCCGACAATCCGATTCCCGCGACGACGGCACCGAGCACGCTGACGCCCACCGCCGCGGTCGGAACGGCTGCGCCGAAAGCGGTCGGAATGGCAGCGCGGTCAAGCGCGTACGCCCAATCCCGTTGCCGCTGATCGGCTTCCGCGATGACGGCGGGAAGCCGGCCGCTGATGCGCAGCTCCGGGGCGTGATCGAGTGCCAGCATCGCCGCCACGTCGCGGTCGGAATGATGGGCACGCGCGAGCTCCTCCTGGCCCGTCGCGCCCCGCGCCGACAGCCACGGCGCGAACACGCCGGCCACCAGCAGGCAGCCGGCGAGCACGGCTGCGGCGGCCGGTGAGATCAGCGCGATCACCGTCACCGCAGCAGCCGACAGGATCACCGCCACCGCGATCGGCAGCACCGCGCGCACCAGCACATCGGCCAGTTCGTCGACGTCGGAACCGAGGCGACCGGCCAGGTCACCGCCGGACAGCCGCGCCGCGGAGCCGGCGGGCGCGTGCGCCAGCCGGGCGTAGATCGCACTGCGTGCGGTGGTACCCGCCCGCAGGGCGGTGTCGTGGGAGGCCAGCCGCTCGCAGTAGTGCAGCACGCCACGCGAGATTCCGAACGCCCGCACCGCCACCACCGCGATCGACAGGTCCAGCACGGGTGGCATCTGCCACGCCCGGGTGATCAGCCAGGCCGACACACCGGCCAGTGCCAGGGCGCTGCCCAGCGACAGCACGCCGCACAGGATCGCCAGCAGCAGCCGCGGCAGCCGCGGGCGCAGCAGTACCAGCGCGTTGCGCAGCGGATCAGACCCGGGCATGGCAGCCCACTTCGACGATCTGATCGGCGATGGCCAGCACGGGGGCCCGGTGTCCCGACGACCACGACGGTGTCGCCGCGACGGGCCCGTTCCACGATGGCGTCCAGCACCCTCGCCTCGGTGGCCGGGTCCAGATGCGCGGTCGGCTCGTCGAGCAGCAGCACCGCGGCGGGGGAGCCGAGCACGCGGGCCAAGCCCAGCCGTTGCCGCTGGCCGAGCGACAGGCCGACCCCGTCGCGGCCGACGACGGTATCCGGACCGTCGGTCAGCTCTGTCAGCACGGCGTCGAAACCCGAATCGGCACAGGCTCTTCCGGGGTCAGGCAGGTCGCCGAACAGGGCGAGGTTCTCGGCGATCGTCCCCGGGATCAGCACGGGGCGCTGGGCCAGCCAGGCCAGTTGACGCCACCAGGTATGCGGTTCGAGATCGGTGACGTTGACGCCGGCGACGGTCACCTGTCCGGATGTCGGCCGGGTCAGCCCCGCGATCACCTGCACGGTGGTGGACTTGCCCGCGCCGTTGGGCCCGGTGAGCACCGTGACGCCACCGGGCGGCAGCACGGCGGTCAGCCCGTCCGGCGCGGGCCCGTCACGGCCGTCGACGACGAGGTTCTCGATCCGGATCTGCGCGCCGCGGGCGACGACGGTGCGAGCGCCGGTCGCCGGCGAGTTGTCGGCGTCGCGGTGTCGATCAGGTCAAAGGCTCTGTCGGCGGCCGCCTTTCCGTCCTGCGCGGCGTGGAACTCGACTCCCACCCGCCGCAGCGGCCAGAACACGTCCGGGGCCAACAGCAACACGGTCAGGGCGTTGGCCAGGGCGATCTCGCCGAACACCAGCCGCAGTCCGACGCTGACGGCGACCAGCGCAACCCCCAGGGTGGCGACGAGTTCCAGCACCAGAGTCGACAGGAAGGCGATGCGTAGCGTCGCCATCGCCGAACGGCGATGGGCGGCACCGAGTTCGGCGATCCGGCCCTGCGGGCCGTCGGCGCGGCCCAGCGCCCGCAGCGTCGGGATGCCGGCGACGAGGTCGAGCAGCCGGGACTGCAGGGTGGTCATCGCGGCCAGGGCCGCCGCCGAGCGCTCCGCGGTGGCCAGCCCGATCAGGACCATGAAAACCGGGATGAGCGGCAGCGCCACCAGCACGACGACGGCCGCCTGCAGGTCGAACCAGGCGATGGCGGCGACCGCGGCCGGAGTCAGGATCGCGGCCATGAACAGGGCAGGCAGATACGCCGTGAAATACGGACGCAACCCGTCGAGTCCGCGCACCACCACCGTGGCCGCGTCATCGCGACGCTGCGCCAGCACCCGGGGTTCGGCGGCGGTCACCGAACGCAACACCGCGCCACCGAGGTCGGCGATGGTCGCGCCCGCGCCGCGCTGGCCGAGCCGGGCCTGCAGCCAGGTCACCGCGGCACGAACGGTCCACAGCGCCAACAGGATCAGGAGCGGCCCCGTCCAGTGGCCCAGGTGGCGGGTGGCCGGGTCGGTGATCACGCCGGCGACGAGATGAGCCAGCACGATCGCCGACGCGATGGCGCAGGCACTGATCACCACACCGCAGCACACCGTGGCGATCAGGAAGCGGCGGGTGGCCGCCGATGCCCGCCACAGCCGTGGGTCGAGCGGCCCGCGCCGGGTGCCGGTCAGGACACGCGCCCCGACAGGCCGATCGGTTCCGGAATCCGATCGGCCGAGATGCGTTGCCGGAACACCCAATACGTCCAGGCCTGGTAGGCGATCACCAGCGGCGCGACGATCACCGCGGCCCACGTCATGATCTTCAGCGTGTACGGACTCGACGATGCGTTGTAGATCGTCAGGCTCCAGTCCGGGTTCAGCGTCGAGGGCACCAGGTTCGGATACAGATCGCCGAACATCATGACGATGACCGCGACCACCACCACGGTGGTGGCGACGAACGCCCACCCGTCACGGGTGCCCGCGCGCAGCAGCCAGACGGCCACCAGCAGCGCGATCACGGCCACGCCGAAGACAAGCCATGTCCACGTCTTGCCGTGGGCGAGTTCGGTCCAGACGCCGAACGCGCCGACGATCACCACCACCGGCAGCGCGATCAGCCGGGCCATCGCGAGCGCGTTGTCGCGTACGTCGCCCGATGGTCTTCAGCGCCAGGAACGCCGCACCGTGCAACAGGAACAGCGCGCAGGTCGCCAGCCCGCCGAGCAGGGTGTACGGGTTGATGACGTCGGTGAACGCCAGTTGCATCTGCTTGTCAGCGTCCACCGGCACACCGCGCACGAGGATCGCGAATGCCGTGCCCCACAGGATCGCCGGCAGCCACGAGCCCGACGGCGATCCCGACGTCGGCCCAGGTCCGCCACCGCGGGTCGTTGATCTTGCCGCGCCATTCGATCGCCACGATCCGCAGGATCATCGCGAACAGGATCGCCAGCAGTGGCAGGTACAGGCCGGAGAACACGGTGGCGTACCAGCCGGGGAAGGCCGCGAACATCGCGCCGCCCGCGGTGATCAGCCACACCTCGTTGCCGTCCCAGACCGGCCCGATGGTGTTCAGCACGGCGCGGCGGTGCTTGTCGGCGGCGTCGGGCATCATCCGGATGGCCGTGCGCGCCCATCCGGCCCAGCGGTTCCATCAGCATCCCGACGCCGAAGTCGAAGCCCTCCAGGATGAAGAATCCGATGAACAGGACCGCGACGAGGATGAACCAGAACTCCTGGAGTCCCATACCGATCAGCTCCTCAGTAGGCGAACGACAACGGCGCGACGTCGGCGTCGTCGGGCGGTGTGGGCGGCGCGGGTTCGGAGTCGTGCTCCAGTGGGCCTTCGACGATGTAGCGGCGCATCAGGTAGAACCAGATGACCGCCAGGACGGCGTAGGTCAGGGTGAACACGATCAGGGAGATCCACACGATCGCCGCCGAGTGGTGAGATACCCCGTCCTGCACCGTGAGTCGCACCAACTGGTCACCGGTGGGGTTGGGCACCACCACCCACGGTTGGCGGCCCATCTCGGTGAAGACCCAGCCGGCGCTGTTGGCCAGGAAGGGCGTGGGCAGGGTGACCAACGCGAAGTTCGAGAACCACTTCTGGTCGGGCACGCGGCCGCCGCGGGTCAGCCACAGCGCCGTCAGCGCGAACAGGCCCGGGAACGCCAGGAAGCCGATCATCGCGCGGAACGACCAGTAGGTGACGAACAGGTTCGGGCGGTAGTCGCCGGGGCCGAACTTCTCCTCGGCCTGCTTTTGCAGGTCGACGACGCCCTCCAGGGTCACCCCGGTGAACTTGCCCTCGGCGAGGAACGGCAGCACGTACGGCACCTCGATGACGCGGGTGACGCTGTCGCAGTTGTTGTGCGTGCCCACCGTGAGGATGGAGAACTTCGGATCGGTTTCGGTGTGGCACAACGATTCCGCAGATGCCATCTTCATCGGCTGCTGCTGGAACATCAGCTTGCCCTGCATGTCGCCGGTGAAGAACAACCCCAGGGCCGCCGCCAGTGCGACCCAGCAGCCCAGAATGGTGGCGGGACGGAACATGTGCCCCGCGCCGGAGGCGGTGGCCGGGGTCGGCCGCACTCTTCCGGCTCTCCCGCACCATCCACCACGCGCACACGCCCGCCACGAACGTGCCCGCCGTCAGGAAGGCGCCCGCCACGGCGTGGGTGAAGGCCCAGATCGCGGTGTTGTTGGTGAACAGCGCGACGATGCTGTGCAGTTCGGCGCGGCCGGTTTCGGGGTTGTAGGCGGCGCCGACGGGATGCTGCATGAACGAGTTGGCGCTGATGATGAAGAACGCGGACATGTTCACCGCGATCGCGACGATCCAGATGCAGGCCAGGTGCACGGCCCGCGGCAGCCGCGTCCAGCCGAAGATCCACAGCCCGATGAAGGTGGATTCGAAGAAGAAGGCGACCAGGCCCTCCATTGCCAGCGGGGCGCCGAAGATGTCGCCGACGAACCGCGAGTACTCGCTCCAGTTCATGCCGAACTGGAATTCCTGGACGATGCCGGTGGCGACGCCGATCGCGAAGTTGATCAGGAACAGCTTCCCGAAGAAGCGGGTCAGGCGGTACCACTCCGTCCTGCCCGTGACGTGCCAGACGGTCTGCATCACCGCGATGAGCGGTGCCAGGCCGATGGTCAGCGGGACGAAGATGAAGTGGTAGACCGTCGTGATTCCGAACTGCCATCGCGAAACGTCGAGGGCGTCCATGGGCACCATCTCCCGGGCTGCGGGCGGAATTAACTACTACGAATTGTAGTAGTTCGCGCGGTGCACCACCAGCGTGACGGACCACGCATTTTGTAGCGGTTACGAGGTTAGAGCCTTCGTTCCCTTCCGGATGACAAACGCGGAGACGATCTCGAACGCGCCGATCACGATCAGCCAGACGCCCACCACCGTCAGCAGGCTCAGCAGCGACAGACCCGGCCAGGCCAGCATCACGATGCCGGCGATCAGGCTGATGATGCCGAAGAAGATCTCCCAGCCGCGGCCCGGCAGCGTCGGATCGCTGATCGCGGAAACCGCCGTCGCCACGCCCCGGAAGATGAAACCGACGGCAATCCAGATGGCCAGCAGCAGAACCGCATAGCCCTCACCGAAGTGCCGGAAGGCCAGCACCGCCAGGATGAGCGACGCCGCACCGCTGATGAACAGCAGGATCCGGCCGCCGGCCGACACATGCAGGCTGAACGCGAAGAACACCTGCGCGATGCCGCTGATCAGCAGGTACGCGCCGAACAGGATGCCCGCCGACCAGCAGCGTCTTGCCGGGCCAGACCAGCATCAGCACGCCGAGGATCACCGCGAGCACACCCGACAGGAGCGTCGATTTCCAGAGGTGGGGCAACATGCTTCGAACAGCACTGTTGGCGGTCGTTTCCATGGGCGAAGTGTGGCACACCCCAGGTGGCGGGAAACGCGAATCGCAACCAGACTTGGAATGTTGTTTCGCCTGCCGCGATGCGGCGGCTTGATTACTGTTCCGTTACCGGCAATGCGCGCTGGGTCAAGGTCGTTAACGTCAACGGCTTGAGCGGCGGATGACGACCCGATGCAGAAAGAAGAGGCAACGTGGAAGCTGGATATCAGGCCCGTCGGGGGCGTTCTCGGTGGTGGCGCGGCATGGCCGTCGTCGTACTGTCGGGGACTCTCGCGTTGTCGGGGTGCACGAAGAATACGGATACCTCTGGCCCGACGATCGAGACCACAGCCGCGAAGGCCGCGAAGGTCGACGACATCGCGAACATGGTGCCCGAGGACATCAAGGCCTCAGGCAAGCTCATCGTCGGGGTGAACGTTCCCGTACACGCCCAACGAGTTCAAGGATCCGAGCGGCAAGATCATCGGCTTCGACGTCGATCTGATGAACGCCATCGCGTCCACCCTGGGGCTGACACCGGAGTACCGCGAGGCCGACTTCGCCAAGATCATCCCGGCGATCCAGGGCGGCACCTTCAACGTCGGCATGTCGTCGTTCACCGACACCAAGGAGCGCGAGCAGCAGGCCGACTTCGTGACCTACTTCTCGGCCGGCTCGCTGTGGGCCCGTCCGAAGGGCTCGGACATCGGCCCCGACAACGCCTGCGGCAAGAAGGTCGCGGTGCAGGCCACCACGACTCAGGAGGTCGACGAACTGCCGGCCAGGAGCAAGACCTGCACCGACGCGGGTAAGCCGGCCATCGAAATCCTGAAGTTCGACGGACAGGATCAGGCCACCAATGCGGTCATCCTCGGCCAGGCCGACGGGATGTCGGCGGATTCCCCGGTGACGCTGTATGCGATCAAGCAGAGCGACGGCAAGCTCGAGCAGGCCGGCGAGGTCTTCGATTCGGCGCCCTATGGTTGGCCCGTCAAGAAGGGATCCGCGCTGGCGGCGGCGCTGCAGAAGGCCCTCGAGCACCTGATCGAGATCGGGTGACTACAAGCAGATCGCGGCGAACTGGGGTGTCGAGGTCGGCATGATCGACAAGCCGGTCATCAACGGCGCGACCAGCTGACAACCAGGTTCACTCATGAGTGTTGACGTTTCGTCGCCACCCGCCGGCCCCGCCGCCATCGACGCGGTTCCGCTGCGGCACCCGTGGCGGTGGGTGACGGCGATCGTCATCCTCGTTCTCGCCGGGCTGTTCCTCTACGGCGCCGCCACCAACGAGGCATACCGCTGGGCCACCTTCGGCAAGTACATCCTCGACGAACGGATCGTCAAGGGCGTCTGGGTCACCATCCAGCTGACCGTCTTGTCGATGATCCTGGCCGTCGTACTCGCGGTGATCCTCGCGGTCATGCGCCTGTCACCCAATCCCGTGTTCCGGTCGGTGTCGTGGGTGTATCTGTGGATCTTCCGCGGCACACCGGTCTTCGTGCAGCTGGTGTTCTGGGGACTGGTTCCCACGATCTACAAGAACCTCCAGCTGGGCATTCCGTTCGGACCGACGTTCTTCGAGTTCAACATCCAGAACTTGTCGAACTACTTCCTGCTGGCGATCATCGGCCTCGGCCTCAACGAGGCGGCCTACCTGGCGGAGATCATCCGGGCCGGCATCAGCTCGGTGCCCGAAGGCCAGTCCGAGGCGTCCACCGCCCTGGGGATGTCCTGGTTGCTGACCATGCGACGCACCGTGCTGCCGCAGGCGATGCGGGTGATCATCCCGCCGACCGGAAACGAGTTCATCAGCCAACTGAAGACCACGTCGCTGGCCGTCGCGGTGCCGTTCACGCTCGACCTGTTCGGGCGACAGCGCGACATCGCGAGTGTGATCTTCCAGCCGATTCCGCTGCTGCTGGTCGCGGCCGCCTGGTACCTGCTGATCACCAGCATCCTGATGGTCGGCCAGTTCTACCTGGAGCGGTACTACTCCCGGGGTGTCTCGCGCAAACTGACTACCAAACAGCTCGAGACGCTGGCAAAAGCGCAGACACTGGGAGAGGCAGACGGCACATGACCGCAGCAGCGGAAACGGTGAGCGTGCCGATGGTGAAGGCCGAGAGCGTGTGCAAGAACTTCGGCGCGCTCAAGGTGCTCAAGGGCGTCACCCTGGAGATCGGCCGGGGTCAGGTGCTGGTGCTCGTCGGCCCGTCGGGTTCCGGCAAGTCGACGTTCCTGCGGTGCATCAACCACCTCGAGCAGGTCAACGCGGGCCGGCTCTATGTCGACGGCGAGCTGATCGGCTACCGCGACCATGGCAACAAGTTGCACGAGATGTCACCGCGCGACGCGGCCAAGCAGCGCCGCGAGATCGGGATGGTGTTCCAGCATTTCAACCTGTTCCCGCACCGCACCGCGTTGGCGAACATCATCGAGGCGCCCATCCAGGTGAAGGGCGTCAAGAAGAAGGAGGCGCTGACCCGGGCACGCGACCTGCTCGAGCAGGTCGGACTTGCGGAGAAGGCCGAGGCCTACCCGGCGCAGCTGTCCGGCGGACAGCAGCAGCGGGTGGCGATTGCCCGGGCACTGGCGATGAACCCCAAGCTGATGCTGTTCGACGAGCCGACGTCGGCGCTCGACCCGGAACTGGTCGGGGAGGTGCTCAACGTCATGAAGAAGCTTGCCTCCGAAGGCATGACGATGGTGGTGGTGACCCACGAGATGGGCTTCGCCCGGGAGGTCGCCGACCAGTTGGTGTTCATGGACGGCGGGGTGATCGTCGAAAGCGGCCCACCGCGCGAGGTGTTGAGCAACCCGCAGCACGAACGTACGCAGGCGTTCCTGTCCAAGGTGATGTAACCTCCGTCAAATCGACTCCGACGTGGGGTTGGCGGCTGTCCGGGGAGTGTAGGTGGAGGGGACGACCTTCGGGCACTACGAGTTGCTCGAACTGCTCGGCCGCGGAGGCATGGGCGAGGTCTACCGGGCCCGTGACACCAAAACCGATCGGATCGTCGCTCTCAAGTTGCTGCCGCCGCACCTGGCCCAGGACGAGGTGTTCCAGCGGCGGTTCCGTCGCGAAGCCCAGGCCGCGTCCGGTGTCAACGATCCGCACGTGGTTCCGATTCACGGCTACGGCGAGATCGACGGCCGGCTGTATCTGGACATGCGGCTCATCGAGGGGCTCAACCTCGGAACCATTCTGGCGCAGCGGAATCAGCCACTCGGCCCCAGGCTCGCTTCGGTGGTGGTCGAGCAGGTGGCCTCGGCGTTGGACTCGGCGCACGCCAACGGCCTCGTCCATCGGGACATCAAGCCCACCAACATCCTGATCTCCGACCGCGAGTTCGTCTACCTGATCGACTTCGGGTTGGCCCGCACCACCGGTGAATCGGGTCTGACGACCGCGGGCAACACCCTGGGGACGCTGGCCTACATGGCCCCCGAGCGGTTCAACGGCGGGCAGAGCGACACCCGCTCCGACATCTACGCGCTGACGTGCGTGCTCTACGAATGTCTCACCGGGACGAGGCCTTACCCCAGTGACAGTCTCGAGCAGCAGATCGCCGGGCACATGGTGTCGCCGGCGCCGCGGCCGTCGAACTCCGATCCCGACCCTGGCGGCGTTCGACGACGTCATCGCCAAGGGCATGGCCAAGGACCCCGACCAGAGATACCAGACCGGGCGCGCACTGTCGGCCGCCGTCACGCAGGCGATCGAGGCACCGCGGGTGCGCGCGAACCGCGGCCGGGCCCGGCACTCGGCACCGCGTCCGGCCACCGGGCAGCATCCGGTCCGGCGCCGCGCGCTGCTGACCGCCGCCCTGGCGGCCCTGCTGGTGGCGGTCTGCGTGTTCGCCGCATGGCAGTTGCGTGGGGCCGCCGGCGGCGGTGGGCAGCAGGCGGACGGCGACGACGCGTCGGCGACGCTGGGTGCGGTGCCGTCGATCGCGGCGACCGTGCCCGCCGATATCAAGTCGGGCGGGCGGCTGGTGATCGGCGTCAATCTGCCTTATGCGCCAAACGAATTCAGGGACAACTACGGAAAGCTGGTGGGATTCGACGTCGACCTGATGAACGCGATCGCGCGGACCCTCGGGTTGACCCCCGACTATCGCGAGGTCGCCTTCGACGCCATCATCCCGGCCGTGCAGGCCGGCGACTTCCACGTCGGGATGTCGTCGTTCACCGATACCCGCGCGCGCGAGCAGATGGTCGACTTCGTGAACTACTTCCAAGCGGGATCGCTGTGGGCGCAACGGTCCGGCCCGCCCATCGACCCGAACCACGCGTGCGGACTGCGGGTCGGCGTGGCCGACGGCGTCATCCAGGAGACCGAGGAGATTCCGGCCAAGAGCGCAGGCGTGTGTCGCCGCGGGCCTCCCGCCCATCGACAAGGTCGTCTTCAAGCGTCATGACGACCTGGTCGATGCGCTCATCGCCGGTCAGATCGACGCGATGTCCGCGGATTCACCGGTGACCGGGTTCGACATCAAGAACAGCGGCGGCGCGCTGCAGGCCGCGGGTGAGGTGTTCGATGCCGGGCCGTACGGCTGGCCGGTGGCAAAGGGGTCGGCGCTCGCCGACTCGCTGCGACAAGCCTTGGAGCACTTGATGAAAACCGGTGAGTACCGGACCATCGCGACCCTGTGGGGAGTCGAGATGGGCACCATCGACAAGCCGGGGATCAACGGCGCAATCAGGTGATCGGCCGATAGCGGTGCCGGCCGCACTTATGCTGAGGTCATGTCGGCGAGCGGATCCGATCCGGGCCACGATCCGACCCTGCCCCTGTGGCGGGCCGCGCAGGTGTTCCGACTGCTCAGCTTCGGCTACGCGGCGGGCTTCCAGATCGTCAGCTACGACGAACTGACGCGGCCCGGGCTGTCCTGGTTGCTGTTCGGGGTGCTGGCCGGGTGGAGTGCCGCCTGCGGGCTGGCCTATCTGCGCGGGTTCGGCCGCCGCCGGGCGTGGGTGATCGCGGAGTTCGTTGTGGTCGCCCTGCTGATCCTGTCGACCAGGCTGGTGGCCTCCGGGCAGTGGATCGCCGAGAACCAGTCCCTGCCGACCACCCTGTGGGCGACGAATGCGACCATCTCCGCGGCGATTCTGGCCGGCCCGGTCGTCGGCATGCTGACCGGAGGTGCCGTCATCGCCGTGTACGCGTCGCTGAAGGGATACGTCAGCTTCGATCTCGCCCGCAACGCCACCCTGGTCATCGAGCTGGCGGTGGGTCTGGCGGTCGGCATGGCCGCGCAGACGGCGCGGCGTGCGCACGCCGAGTTGGACGCGGGCGGCCCGGCTGTCGGCCGCGGTCACCGAACGTGAGCGGCTGGCCCGGCAGGTGCACGACGGCGTCATTCAGGTGCTGGCGCTGGTGGCCAAGCGCGGGCGTGAAATCGGCGGTCCCACAGCGGAATTGGCTGATCTTGCCGGTCAGCAGGAAAGCGCGCTGCGACGGTTGGTCAGCGCGGAAGGCATGCCGGCCGAGCCCGGCGCGGCAACGGTGGACGTGGCGGCCGCCCTGAGCCGGCCGGGCGGGTGACCGGGTGGTGGTGAGCGTCCCCGGGCCGCCCGTGCCGCTGGACTCGGTGACCGCCGCCGAACTCGACGCGGCCGTCGTCAACATCCTCGACAATGTGCGCGCCCACGCCGGACCGGACGCGACGGCCTACATCCTGGTCGAGGACCTCGGCGACACCGTCACGGTCAGCGTCCGCGACGACGGTAGTGGGAATCGCGCCCGGCCGGCTCGAGCAGGCCGCCGCGGACGGCCGGCTCGGCATCGTGAAGTCGATCGTCGGCCGGTTGCATGCGCTGTCCGGGACCGCACGGCTGAGCACCGAACCCGGCGGCGGCACCGAATGGGAGCTGACGGTACCGAGGCGGGCCCGCTCCCGTGGCTGACCCGGCGGACACACCGACAGTGATGGTGGTCGACGACCATCCGATCTGGCGTGACGCCGTGGCCCGCGACCTTGCCGACGACGGGTTCGACGTCGTCGCCACCGCCGACGGGGTGGCATCGGCGCGCCGCCGGGCCGGTGCCGTGCGACCGGATGTGGTGCTGATGGACATGCGGCTGGCCGACGGGGACGGTGCGGAGGCGACCGCCGCCGTGCTCGAGGTCTCGCCGGGCAGTCGCGTGCTGGTGCTGTCGGCGTCCGGGGAACGCGACGACGTGTTGCAGGCCGTCAAGGCGGGCGCGACGGGCTATCTGGTCAAGAGTGCGTCGAGAACCGAACTGGCAGAAGCGGTCCGGGCCACCGCGGCGGGGCGCGCGGTGTTCACCCCCGGACTCGCCGGGCTGGTGCTGGGGGAGTACCGGCGCATCGCCGCGCGGCCCGGCACCGTGTCCGGGCCGACCCTGACCGAGCGCGAGACCGAGGTGCTCCGCCATGTGGCGAAGGGCATGACCGCCAAGCAGATTGCGGCCAAGCTGTCGGTCAGTCACCGCACGGTGGAGAACCACGTTCAGGCCACGCTGCGGCAAGCTGCAATTGGCCAACCGGGTGGAGTTGACGCGCTACGCGATCGAGCACGGCTTAGAAGAAACCGAGTAGACGAGTATTCCTACTCATTCGTTCCCTGCCGCGCCGCGACACCATGGCAGGCATGACCCAACCGCACCAGTCTGCGCTCGCCCGGTTGTCCGAGGAGTTCGCGGCGATGTCGTATCAGATGAACCGGGTCGCGGGCCAACTCGGCGAGGTGGAACGGATTCTCGCCGGCCAGGCCGGCGTCCCGATTCCGCCGCCCACCGCCGGTCCCGCGCCGGTTGCGCCCATTCCGGTGCCCGCGCGGCCCGCGCCCGTCCCCGTGCACCCGATCCCCGTGCCCAGGCCGCCCGTGCCTGCGCCGCCCCCGCCCCGGGTGCCGTTGACCGAACGGCTCACCGCTGACGGGGGCCAGGGCTGGATCGGCAAGCTGCTGGCTGTCGCAGGCGTCGCGGTGACTCTGGTCGGCGTCGTGCTGCTGCTGGTGCTGGCCGCGCAGGCCGGAATTCTGCGGCCGGAGATCCGGGTCGCCGCGGGCGGGGTGCTGGCCGCGGGACTGGTCGGCGTGGCGGTGCGCTGGAACCGGCGCGCCGGAGGACGCACCGGCGCCATCGCGCTGGCGGCCACCGGTGTCGCCGCCGCCTACATCGACGTCGTCGCCGTCACCACGCTTTACGAATGGGTGGCGCCTGCGGTCGGTCTGCTGCTGGCCGCCGTCATCGGCGGCGCCGGACTGACCCTTGCGCGGCGCTGGGACAGTCAGCACCTCGGGCTGTTGGTGCTGGTTCCCCTGCTGATCCTGGCCCCCATCGTCGTCGACGGGATCTCACTGTTGATGACCGGTTTCATGCTCGCGCTGTCCGCGGCCGCGCTGCCTGTGCAACTCGGCAGGGACTGGATCTGGCTGCATGGCGTCCGGACGGCCGCGGTGACCGTTCCGCTGCTGATCGCCCTGACCGCCATATCCTTCGGTTCGGGCGAGGACCCGTGGCTACTCGGCGGTGCCTGTGGCGTCGCGGCACTGCTGGCGGTTGTCGGCGCGCTGATCCTTCTGCCGTCGACGGCAAACCGGGTGGCGATGGCACTGCTGACGGTGGCCGGCACCGCGCCGGTGCTGCTGGCCGGTCTCACCGTCAACCGCACCCTGGGCGCGCTGCTGGCCGCCGCACTGTCGGCCGTCATGCTGGCTGTCGTCACCGGCGGGCGGCGGATCCCGGGTGTGGCCGGGCCGGTGGTACAGATCTGGTCGGCGCTGTCCGCGGTATCGGCGCTGATCGCCGTCACAGTGGCCTTCGACGGCTACGTCGCGGCGCCGGTGCTGCTCGCGCTGTCGCTCGTGACCGCCGTCGCCGGCCGCAATAGCAGCGTAGTACGTTGGGCCGCAATCGGTTTCGCGGTCTTCGGTGCGCTGCTGATGCTCGCCTACGCCCCGGTGTCGACGCTGTTCGCCGCGACCGTGCTGCCCACGTGGATGGCAGTGTCGGTGCTGGCCGCCAGTCTGCTACTGGTCGCCTGTGCTGTCGCGATCGCATGGTCCGCACAGGTGGCTGACGAAGCGCAGCGGTCGCTGTGGTGGGGGATCG
Source organism: uncultured Actinomycetota bacterium (assembly GCA_963779655.1). Classification (GTDB taxonomy): domain Bacteria; phylum Actinomycetota; class Actinomycetes; order Mycobacteriales; family Mycobacteriaceae; genus Mycobacterium. The sequence goes on from CAVZZD010000025.1 coordinate 99,189, forward strand.
CGGCCGTGGTGTCGAGCTACGCGGTGACCACTTTCACCGTGACTGCGGGCGTGCTGGTGGCCGGTGTCGACGGCGGTTTCCTGGCCGGGCACATGGCGGCGACCATCTGCTGGATCGCCACGGCGGCCGCGTTGTTCGTCGTTGCGCTGCGCAGGCCCCGCGAGGACCGAACGGCCCCCATCGCCGGGGGTCTGGCCCTGACCGCGGCCGCGACGGCCAAGCTCTTCCTCTTCGACCTCGGAACACTGGACGGCATGTTCCGCGTCGCGGCGTTCATCGTCGTCGGCCTGGTGCTGCTGGGCATGGGCGCCGGCTATGCGCGCAGCCTGGTGCAGCAGGACCGGTCGCGGCCGGCGTGATCATCATGAGCCGGGTGGTCGACCCCATCACGACGGGGATTCACGCGGCCGTCGTTACGATGCGCATGTGCCAAACCCCAGAGGGCTCCTGAGTAATCCCGTGGTGGCTGTCGCGGTCGGCGCCGGGGTGGTAGCCGTCGGATCGGCGCGTCGGCCGCGTATCGCGGAGCGACGCGGATGCCCCTCGTCGGCGCCCAACTCGGCCGGGGTGTCGAGGCGCTGTCGCGGCGCGGCGAAGACGTCCTCGCACAGAATCTGGAACCCCTGCGCGCGCTGATCACCGTCGTGGCGGTGCAGATCGTGGACCGGGTGCTGGCCGAATTGGACCTCACCGCGCTGGTGCGCGAGCGGGTCGACATCGACGCCGTCGTCCGCGACGTCGACATCGACGCGATCATCGCCCGCATCGATCTGGTGGGGCTGGCCGACGCTGTGATCGACGGTGTGGATCTGCCGCGAATCATCCGCGACTCCACCACGTCGGTCACCGCCGACGTGATGACCGATGTGCGCAATCAGGGGGAGCGGGCCGACGATCTGGTGTCGGGCCTGGTCGACCGGATGCTGGGCCGGGCCGGGCGCATCGAACAGTGACCACTGCGGAGGAGCGCACGGCGGGAATCGTCAGCCGCGGTGCAGCCGGAGTCATCGATGTGCTGGTGGTCCTGGTGGGGTTGGCCGCACTCTACGTCGGCTGGCTGTTCATCCGGCTGGCGTTCTCGCCGCGCGCGTTCAGCTTCCCGTCACCCTCGGTGATCTTTTCCACGCTCGGGTTTCTGGCCGTGGCGACGCTCTATCTGGCTGTCTGCTGGGCGATCTCCGGGTGCACCGCCGGTGCGGTCATCATGGGCGTGCAGGTGGTGGGCCGCGGAGCCGGCCGACTGCGGCCCGTCACCGCGCTACTGCGGGCGCTGGCGTGCGTCGTGTTCCCGATCGGTCTGGCCTGGGTTGTCGTCGATCAGCACCGACGGTCGGTGCAGGACGTTCTGCTGGGCACCCGCGTGGTGTATCGCGGCGACTGACCGCGCCGGGGTCGAGAGCGGTCGCCGGCCCACCAGGTACCAGGTGTGCATGACACCCTTGCCCTTGACGTCGACATCGCCGCGTTCGGTGAACTCGAATTCGCCGCGGATGCGGTCGTAGAAGTCCTGCGGAACCTGGATGTGCCCGGTCTGGTCGGTGCTCTCCATCCGGGACGCGACGTTGACCGCGTCGCCCCACACGTCGTAGAAGAAACGGCGGGAGCCCACCACGCCGGCGACCACCGGCCCGCACGCCAGGCCGATCCGGATGGGCACCGGACGGCCCTCCGGGTCCCGCATGCGGGCAACCGCGTCGGCCATGTCCAGCGCCAGTGCCGCCAGCGCCTGCACATGGTCGGGACGGGGCTCGGGCACACCGCTGACGACCATGTACGCGTCGCCGGAGGTCTTGACCTTTTCCAGTCCATGACGGTCGACCAGTAGGTCGAATTCGGTGTAGAGCCCGTCCAGGAACGCCACCAGATCACACGGCGCGGTCTCGCTGGCCCGTTCGGTGAAGCCGGCGATGTCTGCGAACAGGATCGAGGCGTCGTCGTAGCGGTCGGCGATCGTGGCGTGGTCTGGATCCTTGAGCCGGGCCGCGATGCTGGCGGGCAGGATGTTGGCCAGGAGTTGTTCGGAGCGTTCGTATTCCATCTCCATCGCCACTTCGGCGCGCGCGGTCTCGCGTAACGCGAACCACACCGCCGCGAACGCCATGAGCGCGGACGCGCTGATCGACAGAATGAACCCGACCGTCATGCTCCAGGCGGGTTGCAAGCCGGTGTCGGCGGGCGCGGTGAGCTTCAGGCCGATCCCCATCAGCACGCCGACCGCGGCCAGGATGCCCGCCAGGACAATGCGTTCGCTGCCGAGAACCAGGACGACGATCACGGCGGCGACGGGGTAGTAGAAGAGCAGGCCGGATTCGGTGCCGATGTTCCAGGTGATGAAGAACAGCGATCCGTATGCGAGGGCGGTGAACACCAACGGGGCGACCAGTTCGCCGAACGCCCGCAACAGCGGGACGGCCAGGAACGCGGCGGCTGTGAGGACGTTGGTGATCCCGATCGGCCACATGGCCGTGCCGAGGGTGAGTTGATAGAAGCCGAAACCGGCGCTCACCATTGCGGCGATCACGGAGGTGACCTTGAGGACCCGGAACCGCCGGGCCGCGGTGTCCGCGTAGTGCGCGTTGCGGACCGGTACACATGGGTTCGGCCGACGGACCCGGGAATTCGTCAGCATCGAAGGGGTCGAGGCGCGCCTGCTCGCCACGGCGTCAGCCTAGCCGAGTGACGATGCCGGTCAGGCGTTAAGCAGCACGAAGCGGACGGCGTGGTCCACGACGGCATCCAGATCGGCGCCGAGGTCGCCGGCCAGCCACTGCTGCGCGAGCTCAGCCATCGCCCCGGTGTACATCGCGGCGGCGACGTGCGTGGCCGTCAGGTCGTCGCGGGGGTGGGCCTGCCGGCGTTCGCTGAGAATCATCTGACGGAGGGTGTCCTGCGCGATGGTCCGGCGCGCGGTCAGAACCGGGTTGGCCCGCGCCTCGGTGAACAGGACCCGGCCGCGGCGGGGATCGGCGGAACTGAACCCGAGCACGGCGCGGATCCCCGCCCGCAGCCGTTCGACGTCGGTGCCGTCGGTGGCCGTGATCGCCGCTTCGACTTCGTCGTTCAGTCCCGACGCCACCAGGTCGTAGACCGCACCGAGCAGTTCGTCGGTGTCGACGAAACTCTCGTAGAAGTAGCGGGTGTTCAACGACGACTGCCGGCACACCGACCGTACCGACACCGCACTCTCGCCTTCGTCGCCGAAAAGCGCGAACGCCGCGTCGATCAGCAGCGCGCGGCGCTCGATGCGGCGGTCGGTCAACGGCACGCCCGCCCACCTGGTGGGGCTCGACATGCCCGCCAGCCTAGCGGTACTACATCTGGCGACATCTGTATCCAGAAATGTATTCTGGTGCCATGCAGTTGCCATCGTTGCCGCATCAACTCCTTCAGCAACGCATCACGTCGTTCTACGACGATGAGGTGCGCAGCCGGTACTTCCGTGGTCTGGACTTCGCGGGCCCGCAGGGTGATCCGGGCTGGTTCGGCCCGGGCAGCGCGGTCTGGCACGTGCATTCCCACATGCCCGCGCTGGTATTCGGGCTGCAGTGTGCGGCCTACATCGAGCGGTTCGACCCGAGCATCTTCTGGATGGGCGTGGATCACTCGCGCATCGTCGAGCGTGACGAGAGCGGCAAGCCGACGATGCTGGTGGATCCGGAGGGTGCCGCGGTACGGCTGGGCCATTCGGTGTCGTTCTTCACCGCCACCGCCTACGGGTCGACCGCGACCGCCGAACGGGTGGCCAAGACCGTGCGGGCCATGCACCACACCGTGAAGGGAACGCGCCCGGACGGGCTCGGCTATGACGCCGACGACCCGGACTGGTTGCGGTGGAATTACGCGACCGTGGTGTGGGGGATCGCCACGGCACACGAGTATTACCATCCGAATCCGTTGCGCGGCAAGAAGATCGATCGCTACTATCGCGAGTTCGTCAAGGTCGGGCATGCGCTCGGCGGCACCGACCTGCCGGAGACCAAGGCCGACACCCTGGACTGCCTGTACTCGTACCTGCCCAGGCTGGCCCTCACCTACGGCGCGGCGATGTCCACCGGGCCCAACCTCGCCGGCGCCGAACCGGGGCCACCCGGTGGTGAATTCATCGACTGGGCGATCCGGGACGTGCTGCCGGGCTGGGCCGCCGCGATGGTGATGCACCGCCGCCCCAACCCGATCGAACGGGCAATGCGCCAGGCGTCAGTGTGGGCCGTCATCAACGGGATTCACTTCTCCATGGGGACGCTTCCGGAGTTCCGTCAGGCGCAGAAACGCGTCGCCACGCGACAGGGGAGCGCCGGCAGGTCGCCGACGTCTCCGACACACGTGCCGGGAACCGACCCCAAGCGCACTCGCGCCAAAGCCGAGCAGATGGCCTGACCCGGCAGGGTCTTCCTAGCCGGCCGCGCGTGTCACGGCTTCGCGGGTTTGAGTTCGACGACGACCTTGTGCAGATCCCCGGTGAACCGGAAGGGCACGTCGTAGTCCCGGTTGACGGGGGTGCCACTGTCCTCGCCGACGTCGAACGTCTCGTCGGCGGAAACACGCACCGGGATGGTGCGCTCGATGCGCCCGCTGGCCACCTGGGCGTTGTCTACGAGGATGGTGGCCGTACCGCCGCTGCCGGGTTGACCGCCGTCATAGGCGAAGTCGACCCGGATGTCGTGATCGCCCGGCGGTAGCGCTTGCGGCGCTTCGACTTTGAATTTGTGCTCGGGGTAATGCGAAGCAGCGTAGGCGAAAACCGGTTTGCCCTTCAGCAGGTAGAGCGCGTTCCCGCCGAACCACCCGCCCTGCGTCACGATCATGCCCTCGGCGCCGTTGTCGGGAACCGTGACCGTCCCGGTGATCGAGTACGAGGTGTTCTTCATGTTCGGCGCCATGCCCTCGGTGATTCGGGTGGGCCCGGGGTGGAAGTACGTGTACACGTTGCGGCCCACGTTGTGTTGCGGCCGGTTCTCGGGAGCCAGCCGCTCGAGGTAGCGGTCATCGAGCGGGAAGTACCTGGTTCTTGGTTGCCTCGTCGAGGAACAACTTCCGGAGTTCTTCGAGCTTGGCCGGGTTGTCTTTGGCGACGTTCTTCGACTGCGAATAGTCCTCGTCGAGGTTGTAGAGCTGCCACTCGTACTCGTTGAACGGGTCTTTGGTGGCCTCGCCTCGGCCCATCCAGGGCAGCCGTTTCGGCGCGGTGTTCGCCATCCAGCCGTCGTGGTAGATGCCCTGGTTGGCGATCACCTCGAAGTACTGGGTCTGGTGATGTTCGTCGGCGTCGGCCTTGTCGAACGACGGGATCAGGCTGGCCCCGTTGAGTGGCACCTGCTCGACACCGTCGATGCTCGATGGCATCGGCAGGTCAGCGGCAGCGAGGATGGTCGGGACGATGTCGGTGAGATGGGTGAACTGCGAGCGCAACCCGCCACGGTCTTTGATCCGTGCCGGCCAGGACACCACCATCGAGGTGCGCGTGCCGCCGAGATGCGAGGCGATCTTCTTGTCCCACTGGTAGGGCGAGTTCATCGCGTGTGCCCAGCCGTGGGAGAAGTGGTTCTGGAACCACCGCCCGCCGAACTCGTCGATGTTCTCGACCATGAAATCTTCGCGGTCGTCGATCCCGTTGCCAAGGGTGACGATCTCGCTCGTCATCCCCCGCCCGGACGGATCCTCGGCGCTGGACCCGTTGTCACCCGGGATGTAGATGATCAGGGTGTTGTCGAGCTCGCCGAGTTCCTCGATCGCATCGACCACCCGTCCCATCTGAAAATCGCAGTGCGCCAATGCGGCTGCGTAGCACTCCATTTGCCGGGCGCATACCCGTTTCATGTCCGGTGACAGATCGTCCCACCGCTTGTAGTCGCTGGGAGTCGGGTTCAGCGCCGCGTCGGGCGGGATCACCCCGATCTCCTTCTGTCGCTGATAGGTCATCTCGCGCTGGCGGTCCCAGCCGTGGTCGAACTTGCCTTTGAACTTGTCGATCCATTCCGGCGGGGCATGGTGCGGGGCGTGTGCGGTGCCCGGGGTGTAGTACGCCAGGAACGGCTTATCGGGGTTGACCGCCTTCTGCGTGCGGATCCAGCCGATCGCCTTGTCGGCCATGTCGGCGTCCAGGTGATAGGTGTCCTCGCGGCCCAGATACGGGTCGACCGGAAGGTTGTTCTCGTAGATCGCGGGACGAAACTGGTGTGCGTCGGCGCCGAGGAACCCGTAGAAGTACTCGAAGCCCAGACCGGACGGCCACAGGTTGAACGGCCCGGCCGGAGTGGTCAGCCAGTCGGGCACGTTGTGGTTCTTGCCGAACCAGGCAGTGCTGTAACCGTTTCCGGTCAATACCTCACCCAGCGTGCCCACACTTTTGGACACGATGCTGTGGTAGCCGGGGAACGGTGTGGAGAACTCCATGATGATTCCGGTGGACGCCACATGGTGATTGCGTCCGGTCAACAGTGCGGCCCGCGAAGGGGAGCACAACGCGGTGGTGTGAAAGCGGTTGTACCGCAATCCGTTCGTCGCCAACCGTGCATACGTCGGCGTGGGCACCGGGCCGCCGAAGACTTCCGTGGCACCGAATCCGACGTCGTCGGTCATGATCAGCAGCACGTTCGGCGCGCCCTCGGGGGCAGCGACCTCCTTGGGCCACTCGATCGGATCGGAACCCTCCACCGTCGGGGCGATCTTGCCGACCTTCTGGTACGGCGGTATCGGAAGACGGGAGCGGTCGGGCCACTCACCCGACGCGGCGGGGCTTCCCGGTACTTCCGAGGAACCAGACGAGGGGCTACCGGGCTTGTCGCACGCCGCCAACAGTGCGGCGGCCGCAGAGCCCCCGACGCCGAGGACGGCCAGCCGGCGCATTGCCTCTCGCCGCGACAGTCCGCCGATGCGTTCCTTGACGACCGCCTCAACACTGTCAGAGTGCTTGCTCTTCTTGGTGAACAATCCGGCTCGTCGCGTCCGGGGCGTCGCCCCGTCAGGCTGCTGGATTGGGTCGGAACCATTCGCATGCGGAGACTCAGTGATTCGGTCACCGCAACGAGATTAGTGCGCGGACATCTCGCATTCTGGCATTCGCTCCGACGTGTCTGATTGCGCGAATCGGCACGTGAATTCCCGCGCGGCGATGGTATGAATGATGTGTTCTCTGTAACATTCATCACATAGGACCGCGTGTGAACTCACTGCAGCGCCGCATCGTCGACGACTTCCAGGCAGCTGCCGGCCGGCACGACGACCCGGAGATATTCGGTGGTCCCGCCGGCGATCCCGGCCTGATCGGTCCGGGCAGCATGTCCTGGGAGATCAACGCCGACCTCGCATCGGTGTCCCAGGCCGGACTGCCCGCGATCGTGCTGGAGATCCTGCACCCGTCGGTGGTCGCAGGTGTCCAGGATCTTTCGGACTACCGGCAGGATCCGTTCCAGCGGGCCCGCGCCACCCTCGGCTACGTGCTGACCACCACCTTCGGCAACACCGCGGCCGCGACGGGGCTCATCGACCGCGTCCACCAGATCCACTCCCACGTCACGGGTACCCGTCCGGACGGTGTGCCGTACCGGGCCCTGGACCCCGAGCTCATCGCCTGGGTGCACACCTGCATCCCGTGGATGATCCTGCGCGCCTACGAGGGCACCAAGCGTCGGCTGACCGTCGCCGAGAAGGACGCCTACCTGGCCGAGCAGGCCGTCGTCGGCCGGATGGGGGGAGCGGACCGGGTGCCGACGACCGTCGCCGAACTCGACGACTACGTCGCGACGATGCGTCCGAAACTCAGCGTGAACGCCCAGACCCGCGAATTCATCGACTTCCTGATGACCGCGCCGTTCAGCCCGTTCGGTCTCTCGCTGCCGGCGTCCGTGGACCGGGAGGTGCACCGGTTCGCGATATACGCGGGGATGAGCCGTGCGCCGCGGTGGGCGCGCGAGCTGATCGGGTACGACCGACCACCGTGGCTGACGAGTCGCCTCATCGAACCGCAACTGGCGCTCGACGCGAGGCTTCTGCGATGGGCGTTCGGCACGCCGCGCTACGTCAAGCTGGCCCGGGCGCGGACCGAATCCACTGCTGCGGTGGAGGCACGTTGACGGCCGGCGGACTGGTAGCGCTTGTGCGCACCGCAACCGCCGAGGTTCCGCCCGATGCGACGGACCGGACCTCCGAGCGCATTCTCGATGCAGCGGTGTTGGAGGCGGCACACGTTGGCCTGCAACGGATCACCGTCGAGGATGTGGTCCGGCGTGCGGCGGTGTCGAGGATGACGGCATACCGTCGGTATCCGCGGCGCGACGACCTCGTGGCGGCCCTGGTGCGGCGCGAGACACGGCGGTTCCTGGCCGCGGTGGCCACCGGGATCGACGGCGCCCCGAACCCGCGCGACGGCGTCGCCGCGGCGTTCATCGCCGCCGTCCAGTTCTCCCGTGCCCATCCCATGCTGCGCCGGGCGGGCCAGACCGACTCGGCACTGTCGGCCGCCGACATGACGGAGTTGATCGCCGCCGGGTCTGCGTTCATCGCCGAACACGTCGGCTCCGCGGTTCCTGGGTATTCCAGTGTCGACACCGAAAGTGAAGCGGTGCAACAGGTTCAGTGGGTCTCGGACGTCTTCGCGCGGCTGTTCCTGACGTATATCTCCTGGCCGCCCTCGGACCCCGACTTCGACGATGACGCCGAGTTGAGGCGGTTCGCCCACGAGATCCTCACGCCGATGGTGGACCGGCTGGCCCGCTGACGGTTCACAGGCATTGCCGTGCGCCGGCCGGTCCGGGCGGGCAGAATTCTGCGGTAGCCGAACCCCCAGTATTGCCGTCACGATTTCCGAGTCCGGTGTTCTTCTTCGCGCCCGACCGGATCAAGGAAACGCCAGCGCGGACTGGGACCAGCGAAGGCTTCAGGTCGAAAAGATCTCGGGCGCGGACGCGATTCGGCGGGCCTATCTCGAATTGCTCGACGGGACAGTTGATCCGAGAGTCGGCAGCGTCGTCGAGTTGTAGAAGCCTTGCGCAGCAGGTTCACTCGCCTCGATACACAGTTGCCGAACTTAATGGACGAGGCCCAATCGGCTCAACGTTGACCGTGGCGATGCCGACCAGCGATCTGGCTGGACTCCTCGGCGCTGAGCCACTCGACTTCCATGTCTTCGAAAGAAATGACGACGTCTTCCCAGGTCTCCAGCCAGATGTCGTAGCTCGCCGAAGGCGTCCAGGTGAAGATGTAGTAGCCGCCGCTACCACCCGGGCGGGTGCTGTCGTCGTCGACCTCAATGAAGCACCCTGCCTCGGGACCGCCCAGCAGACGGCCCACCAGCCCTACCGGTGGATCATGGGGTTCAGGCATAGACTCCTGCAGACCGTCGGGTTGGCATGCTTGGACAATGCCGATCAGGCTACGTAACGGCAACGGATTGTTACCCTCGATTCATACTCACGGGGGTGAGCGCGATGCCAAACGGATCAGCGGTGATTCGGCAGAATCTGAGGCACGTCCAAAGACATCGCGACCGCGGTGAAGCGGCTGCGCGAAACCGGAATCTTCGACTTCGGGGATCTGCGCGGGACGCTAGAGACCGCGAAGAATGCCCGCGCCTATGGGGCACAAGCGGCGTTGGCGATCCAGGGTGGCCGCAAATACGCATCGCTGCCGGCGGTCGTCGACGAGCGCGGGCACATTGACCTACAAGCAGGTTGACGATGAGTCCACGGCGCTGGCCCGCGGGCTGAACGCGACTGGGCATCGGAGCGGGCTCAGTCGTGGGTCTGCTGTGCCGCGACCACCGCGGGTCTCATCATCGCCATGGCCGCCGGGGGCAAGCTCGGGGCCCAGCTGGTTTTGATGAACACCGGTTCGCGAAGCCAGTTCACCAGGTCTGCGAGCGGGAAAACGTGAAGGCAGTACTGCATGACAGTGAGTTCCTTGGACCTCCTTGATGCGCTGCCTCCTGAGATCCTGCGCGTGGTCACCTGGATGGATGACGGGACCGAGTTGCCAGTTGGTGTGCAGACGATCGAGGACCTCATTGCGGCGAACTCCGCTGCAACCGCTGTCTGCGCCCGGCCAGCCGGGTCGGATTGTCGTGCTCACCAGCGGTACGACCGGGTTGCCGAAGGGCGCTGAGCGGACCAAGGTACCGCCATTGGCGACAGCGGAATGGGTCGACCGAATCCCGTTTCCCCACAAGGGGACCATGGTCATCGTCTCGCCCATCTTCCACGGCACTGGTCTGGGTACCTACCTCATCGGTGCGAACTTGGGCAACAAGGTGGTCACCACTCCGCCGGTTCAAGGCCGAGCGCACCGTGGCGCTGATCGCCGAGCACAAGGCCGACATGCTGGTCGCGGTCCCGACCATGCTGCACCGCATGGTCGAACTCGCGCCCGAAGTCATCGCCAAGTACGACACGTCGTCGCTGAAGGTCATCGCGACTGCTGGGTCGGCGCTGAGCCCCGAGTTATCCAACCGTGTACAAGACACTTTCGGCGATGTCCTCTACAACATCTACGCCTCCACCGAGTGCGGGTTCGCGACCGTCGCGACGCCTGACGAGCTGCGTAGCGCCCCGGGAACGGCTGGCCGCTCGCCGGTGGGGTGCGAAGTGGTCCTGTTCGATGAGCACGGCCAGCGGGTCGACGGGGTCAACAAGCGGGGCCGGATCTTCGTCCGCAGCGCGTTGCGTTTCGAGGGATACACCGACGGCCGGACAAAAGAGGTCATTGACGGTTACATGTCAAGCGGTGACATGGGGCACTTCGACGAGAACGAACTGCTGTTCGTCGACGGGCGTGACGACGACATGATCGTCTCCGGCGGCGAGAACGTTTTCCCGCAAGAGGTGGAGAACCTGCTTGTCGAACGTGCGGATGTCTCCGACGCCGCGTAGTCGGCGTCGATGACCGGAGTTCGGAAAACGGTTGCGCGCCTTCGTAGTTCCCGAGCCAGGCGCGCCGCAGAACGCTGAGGAGATCAAGCTCTACGTAAAGAACAACCTCGCCCGGCACAAGGTGCCCCGCGATGTGGTGTTCATCGACGAGTTGCCGCGCAACGCGACGGGCAAGCTACTGCGGCGGGTTCTGGTCGAGATGGAATCGACACGCACCGACAACGGCGCTTCGCGCCATCCATAGAGGAATTATGAGCGACGCATCTGGGCCAGGTTCACGAAGGTGCCGCGTGTAGACAGGGTGACGCGGCGTCAGCTGCTAGCGCTGGCCGGGCGGTCGGCGTCGCCGCCACGTGGGCGCGTGTGCCACAAAAGGTGGGGTGGAAGTGGTGTCGATTCCCAGCAGCAGTGTGGGCCCACCTCTCGGTGCGCCGCCTACTGCCGCAAGCGCCTTGATCGCCAATGCCCCGGCTGCACCCGCGCCTGGCCCTGCCGCCACGGCGATGTTGTGCAGGGAGGCGTGGGGTGCACGACCGGCTGTGCCGGGCGGACGAACACACACCAACAAGCGCATGTCTGACCACGTGTGTTCTCGGCGAGAACGGAATGCTTGGTGGCTGCGCCAGCATCAACAATTCCACCAGAATGACCGCGGGTGGATCGACATCGCTTACACGTGAGCATCGACGCAACGGAATATCTACGAACGCGTGACACGGGCTGGCGGTGCCGACAAACCACCGAACAAGCCCATGTCTGAAGTGTGGGAGAGGCTCGAAAGAAGAGCAACGCCATTAAGTGCGTAATGCATTGCGTGGGCCAGCTGGCATTTCAAAATCGGGGCGGACAGCTCGGGGGCACCGCGATTACGCGTCCACCTCGTGTCCTGGCGCCAACTTGCGGCTCACCTGACTGACGGCGATCTCGAACGCCGTATCGACGAACGGCTTGCCGCCGGTTCGAGTCGACCTCCAGAAAATTTGTGGCTCAGACGCTGCCGCCAAGGTTGCCGATATCGAAGCTGGTCTTTGACGGCGTGTACCTGGTCTTTTCGGTGCCCTGGGAGAGGCTCGAACTGTTTTCGAGGTCCTGATCAGAGGGTTCGGATTAGCTCTCAACTGCAAAAATTACATCACGGCAGTGCACCGGAGATATCTGTAACTGTGGGCAATTTGTGGGAACGGCGTGGGCGCGGAGCGGTAACAGATAGCTGATTTCTTCACCTTAAATCGAAAGGTACATCATGAGCACTGCTCTTGATTTCGCTGCTCTTGATTGCTTGTGCTCGCTGGTGTTATCGTACTATGATGAAGAGCCAACGGTGGGCTGAGGCACGGTCACCAAACTAGCTGTCTGATCTGCGCACTTTTTCCGCAAGTCTCCTTGACTAGATAATGTCTAGCCCGCTAGACTAAAGTCATGGTCAAGGAAGAACCCACCCGGACAGTCATCAAGCGGCTGAAGGCAGCAGGCTTCATCCGGACCAGCACCGACGGACGCCACAGCAAGTGGACCCACCCCACCGGCGTCTGGGTTGCAGTCCCCGACAGCCACCGCACCATCAGCCCCGGCGTCGTCCGCAAGATCAACCAGGCCATCGAACAAACCAAGGAGGCGTGATGCACACCACCTACGACGTCGTCGTCACCCGAGAAGACCGCTGGTGGATGATCGCCGTCCCCGCAATCGACGGACTCACCCAGGCCCGCCGCGTCACCGAAATCGAAGAAATGGCATGCAGCCTCATCGCCATCTCCACCGACACCCCACTCACCGACATCGCGGTCCACATCGTCGCCATTACGGTCCCCACCCTCGGCGACATTCTCGGCAACGCCCGCCACATCGAGGAGCTCCGCGACGAAGCGCGCCGCATCGAGGCTAAAGCCACTGAAGCCACCCAGCAGTTCGCGGTCGACCTCACTACCCACGGCATCCCCGTCCGCGACACCGCAGCATTACTCGGACTCTCACCTCAACGCGTCAGCCAAATCACCAACGCATGACACACACCCAGAAAGATGAGCACATGCCCGGGGCAAAATGTGGGCACGCGGGGCGGAAAGCGGAGGCTAGCAAACACAGAAACCGCTTCTAACTGCTTGAATGTCCGCACAGATGT
>CAVZZD010000026.1:0-208566 GCA_963779655.1 uncultured Actinomycetota bacterium
CCCCGCGTCGTGGACTACGTAAGCGGACCATGCCATGGCCGCGCGAGCGGAAGGCCTTCTCTACACCAGGGGCCAACACGCCCTCGCCCCGAAAGAGCGGACACTGCAATGAGATCAACGGTTGTCGCAGTGGCGATCCGGCTGGCCATCAGCGCCTCGCTCGCGGTCAGCGGCGTTATTCACGCCTACCTATATGTCAACGGCTACCGCGACATCCCCAAGATCGGCCCGGCGTTCTTGGGGCAGGCCATCGTCTTTTGTGTCCTGGCCCTGCTGATCCTCGTCCGGGGACCGGATTGGCTGCGGTGGGTCGCGGGCGTGCTTTCCGCCGGCGCACTGGTCGCGTTCGCGCTGTCGCGCACCGTCGGGCTCTTCGGATTCGCCGAACGGGGATGGAACCCATCACCGCAGGCGGCGGTCAGCGTGATCGCCGAAGTGCTCACCGTGGTATTCGTTGCGGCCTCCGTGCTGAGCAGCCGCACCAAAGCCCCACCACGCTCTGGCTGACGACACTCGCCGTGACCGTGGTGACGGCGTTGGCCGCCGGCACGTCATTGTTCGGCTGGCTGAACGTCCTTCTGTACATCGCGTGGCTGGTGTTGCTCACCCTGTATTTGCTTGTCACTCATGCGAGCTCACAGATCCCGGGGGCGGCGAGTCGACGTGGTGGGCACGGGCGGCCGTCGCGGGGTACTGGCGGGGGCAGTCGTCCTAGCCGCGCTCGATTCCGGTTCCGCCTATGGCGTCCTCACCGCAGCCGCCCTGGCCGGGCTCGCCTGGGCGGTGGGCGCGTTGCCGAGACGGCATCCGGTGCGGGACTACACCTGACCGTCGGTCAGCCTTGCCAGTTCAGCCGTCAGATTGGCGCGGGCCGCCTGTTCCCAGCGTTGCCGCGCCACCGGCGTGCGGTACAGCGCGGGCGCCGCCAGTAGCGCCCCGATGACGCGTGCCCGTCCCGAGCGGAACGCATCGTCGGCGACGTGGGCGTACTCGAGTCGGATGTCCGCGGAGTTGCGCCGGTACCGCTCGGGCGGAACCGCCAGCGAGGCGAGGTCGGCGTCGGAGAGCACCTCGCCGTCCCGGTCGCCGGCCGCCGGGTGGTGCGCGGCGGTCATCCGGATCAGCCGCGCCACCTCCGCGATGAACCCCGCCGCGGCTCCCAGCACGGCCAGGTCCGCTTCGGCCTTACGCGCGCTGAGCTCCTCATCGTCGGGGCGCCCCTCGAACACGGCGTCGTGGTACCACGCCGCCAACCGCACGGCGTCCGCGTCGGCCGCGTGCTCGGCCAGCACGTCGATGTAGCCGAGGATGTCGCGCAGGTGGCCGATGTCGTGATAGCGACGGCGCGGCTCGGACCAGCGCGCCAACAACGCGCGACCGACATCGTCGATGTCCGACGACGTGCTGTGGCGCGCCATCAGGGTTCGCCACGCCCGGACGAGATCCTGCACACCGTCCATCCTGCATCAGAACACCCACGTACGATTCCCGCGATGGCCGAGATCACGCCGCCGACCGCCCAGCTGAGTCTCAAGACCCAGGTGGTTCGGTTCCTCGTCACCGGCGGATTCTCGGCGATCGTCGACTATGGGCTCTACGTCACTTTTCTGGCGCTCGGCCTGCAGCGAGATCTCGCCAAGGGGCTCAGCTTCATCGCGGGCACCACCACTGCCTACCTGATCAACCGCCGGTGGACTTTCCAGGCGCCGCCCAGCAAGGCGCGCTTTGCCGCGGTCGTCGCGCTGTACGCGCTGACGTTCGTCGTCCAGGTCGGGATCAACCACATCTTCGCCGCCAGGTTCGAGGGCGAGCCCTGGGGAGTGCCGGTCGCCTTCGTGATCGCGCAGGGCACCGCGACGGTGATCAACTTCATTGTGCAGCGAACCGTGATCTTCCGGCTCCGCTGAGCGGCGAAACGGCGCGGTACCCTTCGAGTCGGCGATGTCTGCAACCACGCAACGTCGCCTCATGGGCTGGGGGCGCACGGCACCTACTGTCGCCCAGGTGCTCAGCACGCCGGATCGCGACGAGATCATCGCAGCGGTCACCCGGGTGGCCGACGATCCCGGGCGTGGAGTCCTCGCCCGCGGCCTCGGCCGGTCCTACGGGGACAACGCGCAGAACGCCGGCGGACTCGTGATCGACATGCCGGCCCTGAACACCATCCACTCCTGCGGCCCGGAATCGACCCTGGTCGACGTCGACGGCGGGGTGTCCCTGGACCAGTTGATGAAAGCGGCGCTGCCGTACGGCCTGTGGGTACCGGTGCTGCCGGGCACCCGGCAGGTCACCGTCGGTGGCGCGATCGCCTGCGACATCCACGGTAAGAACCACCACAGCGCCGGCAGCTTCGGCAACCACGTCCGCTCCATGGATCTGCTCACCGCGGACGGCCAGGTCCGCCACCTCACCCCGTCCGGCGGTGACGACCAGTCCGAAGAAGACAGAGCTCTGTTCTGGGCGACGGTGGGCGGCAACGGACTGACCGGCATCATCCTGCGCGCCACCATCGAGATGACGCCCACCGAGACCGCCTACTTCATCGCCGACGGCGACGTCACCAGGAGCCTCGACGAGACGATCGCCTTCCACAGCGACGGCAGTGAGGCCGACTACACGTACTCCAGCGCGTGGTTCGACGCGATCAGCAAGCCGCCCAAGCTCGGCCGCGCCGCGATCTCCCGCGGTTCACTGGCCAGGCTGGACCAGCTGCCCGCGAAGCTGCAGAAGGACCCGCTGAAATTCGATGCGCCACAACTGCTTACGCTTCCCGATATCTTTCCCAACGGCCTGGCGAACAAGTTCACCTTCATGCCGATCGGCGAGCTGTGGTACCTCAAGTCGGGCACCTACCGCGGCAAGGTCCAGAACCTGACGCAGTTCTACCACCCGCTCGACATGTTCGGGGAGTGGAACCGCGCTTACGGACCCGCGGGCTTCCTGCAGTACCAGTTCGTGGTGCCCACCGAGGCGGTCGACGAATTCAAGGGCATCATCGCCGACATCCAGCGCTCCGGACACTATTCGTTCCTCAACGTGTTCAAGCTCTTCGGCCAGGGCAACCAGGCGCCCCTGAGCTTCCCGATCCCGGGCTGGAACGTCTGCGTCGACTTCCCCATCAAGGCCGGCCTCAACGAGTTCGTCACCGAACTCGACCGCCGCGTACTGGAATTCGGCGGCCGGCTCTACACCGCCAAGGACTCCCGCACCACGGCGGAAACCTTCCACGCCATGTACCCGCGCATCGACGAGTGGCTCGCCGTGCGTCGCCGGGTCGACCCCGACGGGGTCTTCATGTCCGACATGGCCCGACGCTTGGAGCTTTTTTAGATGGTGTTCGACGCCGTTGGCAATCCTCAGTCGATCCTGCTGCTCGGTGGCACCTCCGAGATCGGTTTGGCGATCTGTGCCCGCTACCTCAGGGAGTCGCCGGCCCGAATCGTGCTGGCCGCGTTGCCCGATGACCCCGGCCGCGAGGACGCCGTCACACAGATGAGGGCCGCGGGTGCGAAATCGGTGGAAGTGATCGACTTCGACGCCATCGACACCGCCAGTCACCCCGCGGTGATCGACGCCGCCTGGGGCACCGCCGATGTGGACGTCGCGATCGTCGCGTTCGGCCTGCTCGGGGACGCCGAGGAGCTGTGGCACGATCAGCGCAAGGCCGTCCAGATCGCCGAAATCAACTACACCGCAGCGGTTTCCGTCGGCGTGCTGGTCGGCGCGAAGATGCGCGAGCAAGGCTACGGCCAGATCATCGCGATGAGCTCGGCTGCCGGTGAGCGGGTCAGGCGGTCCAACTTCGTCTACGGGTCCACCAAGGCCGGGTTGGACGGCTTCTACCTTGGCCTCGGAGAGGCGTTGCGCGAGTTCGGTGTTCGGGTCCTGGTGATCCGGCCCGGGCAGGTGCGCACCCGGATGAGCGCGCACGTCAAGGAAGCGCCGTTGACCGTCGACAAGGAGTACGTGGCCGAACTGGCAGTCACCGCGTCGGCGGCGGGCAAGGACCTGGTGTGGGCGCCCGGCGCGTTCCGCTACGTGATGATGGTCCTTCGCCACATTCCGCGGCCCATCTTCCGCAAGCTGCCCATCTGATATGACGGCGGTGCTTGTCCGCTCTGCACGCGTGGGCGGCCACATGGTGCTGGCGACGGTGCTCGCCGCCGTGCTCTCGGTGGTCGCCCTGATCGCGATCGGCCGGGTGGAATGGCCGGCCTTCCCGTCGTCGAATCAGCTGCACGCGCTGACCACCGTCGGCCAATTCGTCTGTCTGGTAGCGCTTTTCGGGGCGGGCTGGCTGTGGCGGCGCGGACGCCGCGCGGTCGCGTGGCTGGCGTCGGTGACCTTCCTGGCGGCCTTCGTCGTCACCACGCTCGGCATGCCGCTCGGTGCCACCCGGTTGTACCTGCACGGCATTTCCGTGGACCAGCAGTTCCGCACCGAGTACGTGACCCGGCTGACCGACTCCCCGGCCCTGCACGACATGACGTATGCGAGCCTGCCGCCGTTCTATCCGGCCGGCTGGTTCTGGCTCGGCGGCCGGGCCGCCGCGCTGACCGGGACGTCCGGCTGGGAGATCTTCAAGCCGTGGGCCATCACGTCGATCGCGATCGCCGTGGTACTGGCATTCGTGCTCTGGTCGGCGATGGTCCGCTTCGAGTACGCGTTGGTGGTCACCGTCGCCACCACGGCGGTCATGCTGGCCTACGCGTCGACAGAGCCCTACAGCGCGATGATCACGGTGATGCTCCCGCCCGTGCTGGTGCTGGCCTGGTCGGGGTTGCGCTGGCCGGACAGGGGTTTCGGCTGGGCCGCGGTCCTCGGCCGTGGGCCTCTTCCTCGGCGTCACCGCGACCTTCTACACCCTGCTGCTCGGGCTGTCCGCGTTGACCGTCACGGTGATGGCGATCGTCCTCACCCTCAGCCGCCGCCGTCTCGAACCCCTGCTGCGACTCGCGGTGATCGCCGTCGTCGCGGGCCTGATCGCCCTGATCACCTGGCTGCCGTTCCTGCTGCGCGCGCTGCGTGACCCGTTGTCCGGCACCGGCAGCGCCCAGCACTACCTGCCCGCCGACGGCGCGGTGCTGACCTTCCCGATGCTGCAGTTCTCGCTGCTGGGCGCGCTGTGCATGCTGGGCACGCTGTGGCTGATCGTCCGGGCCCGGTCCTCGGTGCGCGCCGGTGCGCTGGCCCTCGGCGTGCTGACCGTCTACCTGTGGTCGCTGCTGTCCATGCTGACCACCCTGGGCGGCACCACCCTGCTGTCCTTCCGCCTGCAACCGACGCTGACGACGCTGCTCGCCGCGGCCGGGGCGTTCGGGTTCATCGAGGTCACCCAGGCGGCCGCGGCCCGGTGGAGCCGCACCCTGATCCCCGTCGCCGCCGTCATCGGCCTGACCGGCGGCATGGCCTTCAGCCAGGACATCCCCGACGTGCTGCGCCCCGACCTGACGATCGCCTACACCGACACCGACGGCCACGGGCAGCGCGGCGACCGCCGCCCGCCCGGCGCCGAGAAGTACTACACCGAGATCGACCGGGCGATCCAGGCCGCCACCGGGCGGCCCCGCAACGAGACCGTGGTGCTGACGGCCGACTACAGCTTCCTGTCCTACTACCCGTACCTGGGCTTCCAGGGTCTGACGTCGCACTACGCCAACCCGCTCGCGCAGTTCGACAAACGGGCCGCCGCCATCGAGAGCTGGGCCGACGTCAAGACCGCCGACGCGTTCGCCAAGAAACTCGACGCGCTGCCGTGGGAGCCGCCCGCGGTGTTCCTGATGCGCCGCGGCGCCAACGACTCGTACACGCTGCGGCTGGCCGAGGACGTCTACCCCAACCAGCCCAATGTGCGCCGCTACACCGTCGACCTGGACGCCGCGCTGTTCGCCGGGCCGCACTTCACCGTCAAAGACATCGGTCCGTTCGTGCTCGCCATCAGGAAGTGACCGTGACGGGCCAAGACCTAGCCTCCTCTGTGCCTCGGAGGCTTCGTCACCCCACTCCAACCCCGGCGGGCCTCCTCACCTCCTCGTGCCTCGGAGGCTTCGTCACCCCACTACCATCTAGCTCCGTGACGGACCCCGCGGCCCAGAAGTACCGGATCGCGAGGATCGTCGCGGTCGTCGCGGGACTGCTCGGCGCGCTGCTGGCGATCGCCACGCCGTTCCTGCCGGTCACGCAGACCACGGCGCAACTCAACTGGCCCCAGAACGGCGTGCTCGACAGCGTCACCGCGCCGCTGATCGGATACGTCGCCACCGACCTGAGCATCTCGGTCCCCTGCCAGGCCGCGGCCGGGCTGGTCGGACCGCAGAACACCGACCGCAGCGTGCTGCTCTCGACGGTGCCCCGACAGGCGCCCAAGGCCGTCGACCGCGGACTGCTGATCGAACGTGTCAACACCAACCTGGCCGTCGTGGTGCGCAACACCCCCGTGCTCGTCGCGCCGCTGAGCGCCGTACTCAGCCCGGACTGCGAACGTCTGACGTTCACCGCGCGCGCCGACAAGGTGACCGCGGAGTTCGTCGGCCTCACCCAGGCCCAAGGCACCGACCCCACCCCCGACGACCCGACCGCACCGCTCAAAGGTGAGCGCAGCGGCTATGACTTCCGTCCGCAGATCATCGGCGTGTTCACCGACCTGTCCGGGCCCGCCCCGCCGGGCCTCACCTTCTCGGCGACCATCGACACCCGCTACAGCAGCGCGCCGACCCTGCTCAAGCTGATCGCGATGATCCTCGGCGTCGCGCTGACCGTGGCGGCACTGATCGCGCTGCACGTGCTCGACACTGCCGACGGCGTGCGGCACCGCCGGTTCCTGCCGGGCCGCTGGTGGTCGATGAGCTGGCTCGACGGCCTGGTGGCCGCCGCCCTGGTGTGGTGGCACTTCGTCGGCGCCAACACCTCCGACGACGGCTACATCCTGACCATGGCGCGGGTCTCCGAGCACGCCGGCTACATGGCCAACTACTACCGGTGGTTCGGCACGCCGGAGGCGCCGTTCGGTTGGTACTACGACCTGCTGGCGTTGTGGGCGCACGTCTCCACGACGAGCGTGTGGATGCGGTTGCCCACCCTGCTGATGGCACTGGCCTGCTGGTGGGTGATCAGCCGCGAGGTGATCCCGCGCCTCGGCGACGCCGTCAAACACAGCAGCGCCGCTGCGTGGACCGCGGCGGGCATGTTCCTGGCGTTCTGGCTGCCGCTGAACAACGGGCTGCGACCCGAGCCGATCATCGCGCTGGGCATCCTGCTGACCTGGTGCTCGGTCGAGCGCGCAGTGGCCACCAGCCGGCTGCTACCGGTGGCGATCGCGTGCATCATCGGCGCGCTCACCCTGTTCTCCGGTCCGACGGGCATCGCGTCCATCGGCGCGCTGCTGGTCGCGATCGGTCCGCTGCGCACCATCCTGCACCGACGCTCGCGGCGGTTCGGGCTGCTGCCGCTGCTGGCGCCCATTCTGGCCGCGATCACGGTCACCGCCATCCTGATCTTCCGGGACCAGACCTTCGTCGGGGAGCTGCAGGCGAGCTCGTTCAAGTCTCTGGTCGGTCCCAGCCTGAGCTGGTTCGACGAACACACCCGCTACGAGCGGCTGTTCATGGCGACCCCGGACGGGTCGGTGGCACGGCGGTTCGCGGTACTCGCCTTGCTGGTCGCGCTGGCGTTGTCGGTCGCAATGTCGTTGCGGCGGGGGCGGATTCCGGGAACCGCGGCCGGACCCGGCCGGCGCATCATCGGCATCACCGTCATCTCGTTCCTGATGATGATGTTCACGCCCACCAAATGGACCCACCATTTCGGCGTGTTCGCCGGTCTGGCCGGATCGCTGGGCGCCCTGGCCGCGGTCGCGGTCACCGCGCACGTGATGCGCTCGCGGCGCAACCGGACCATCTTCGCGGCCGTTGTGCTGTTCGTTCTGGCGCTGTCGTTCGCCAGTGTGAACGGCTGGTGGTACGTCTCGAATTTCGGTGTGCCGTGGTCGAATCAGTTCCCCGAGTGGCACTTCGCCTTCGCCACGATGCTGCTCGGCCTGTCGGTGCTGACGCTCCTGCTCGCCACCTACTTCAATTTTTCCAAGTCCAGTTCCCCAGACCGTGGCGAACGCCCGTGGCGTCCCACCCGGTTGGGCCGGCTGCTGCACTCGCCGCTGGCGATCGCGGCCTGGCTGGTGGTGTTCTTCGAGGTGCTTTCGCTCACCCTCGGCGTGACGGCGCAGTACCCGGCCTGGTCGGTGGGCCGCTCCAACCTGCAGGCACTGACGGGGCAAACCTGCGGGCTGGCCAACGACGTGCTCGTCGAAACCGACCCCAACGCCGCGATGCTCAGTCCGGTGTCGGTTCCGGTCGGCGAGGCGTTGGGCGCTGTGACCTCAACAGGCTTCTCCCCCAACGGAATTCCCGCCGACATCTCCGCGGACCCGGTGACCGAACCGGCCGGCGGCACCAACTTCGCCGACAGCGACGCCGCGGACACGGTGACCGGAAGCGAGCCCGGCACCGAGGGCGGTACCACCGCCACCACCGGCGTCAACGGTTCGCGGGCGCGGTTGCCGTACGGACTGGATCCCGCCCGGGTGGCCGTGCTGGGCAGCTGGCGTTCGGGCGTGCAGCAGCCCGCCGCGATGCGCTCGGCGTGGTACCGATTGCCGCAGAGAACCGAGGGCGACGACGCCCGGCCGCTGCTGGTGGTGTCGGCCGCCGGCCGGTTCGATCAGGGCGAGGTACAGGTGCAGTGGGCCACCGACGAGCAGGCCGCCCGCAACGAGCCGGGTGGCGCGGTCGCGTTCGGCGACGTGGGCGCGGCGCCGGCCTGGCGCAACCTGCGGGCACCGCTGTCGGCCATCCCGCGCGAGGCCACCCAGATCCGGCTCGTCGCCACCGACGACGACCTGGCCCCCCAGCACTGGATGGCGGTGACCCCGCCGCGCATCCCGCAGCTGCGCACGCTGCAGGACGTCGTCGGATCGCAGGACCCGGTGATGCTGGACTGGCTGGTCGGCCTGGCGTTCCCGTGCCAGCGCCCGTTCGGGCATGACAACGGCGTCGTCGAGGCACCGAAGTGGCGGATCCTGCCGGACCGTTTCGGCGCCGAGGCCAACTCACCGGTGATGGACTACCTGGGCGGCGGCCCGCTGGGCATCACTGAACTGCTGTTCCGGGCCGAGCCCGTGCCGACCTATCTCGAGGGCGACTGGTTCCGGGACTGGGGTGCGCTTCAGCGGCTGGTGCAGTTCTACCCGAACGCCCAACCCGCCCGCCTGGAACTGGGTACGGCCACCCGCAGCGGCTGGTGGAGTCCCGGTCCGCTCCGGGCGTCCTGAGCGCGTTGGGTTGGGCCGAAACCCGATCTGACCGCACACTCGGCGCGGGGTGGCCGACCGCTTAGCGACGTCGCCTACGATCGACCTTCGTGCCCGCCCACCGCATCGCCCGCCTGGTAGCCGTCCTCGCGGGGATCGCCGGGATCGTGCTGTGCGCGCTGGTGCCGTTGCTCCCGGTCAAGCAGACCACCGCCACCATCGCCTGGCCGCAGGGCATCGGCTCCGACGGATTCGTCAGCGACGTCACCGCCCCGCTGGTGTCGGGCGCGCCACGGGCCATCGACGTGACGATCCCGTGCCAGGCGGTGTCGACACTGCCGGCGGCCGGCGGCCTGGTGTTCTCGACCATTCCGCCCGCCGGTATCGACGCGAGCCGCAACGGGCTGTTCGTGCGCGCCAACGCCGACGTCGTCCTCGTCGCGATCCGGGACACCGTCGCCGCGGTGGCCCCGCGTGCCGCCGTCAACTCCGGGGCCTGCCGCGAGCTGCACATCTGGGCGAACCCCGGCGCCGTCGGGGCCGACTTCGTCGGCATCCCGGGCGCTTCCGGCACGCTGTCGCCGGACAAGAAACCCCAGGTCGCCGGGTTGTTCACCGATCTCAAGGTGGGCGCGGAGCCGGGGCTGTCCGCGCGGGTGGACATCGACACCCGCTTCATCACGACGCCGACGCTGCTCAAGCTGGCGGCCATGCTGCTCGGCATCGTGTGCGTGCTGGCCTCGATCGTCGCGCTGGCCGTCCTCGACCACCGCGCGAGCCGTCGGGTCACGCGGGCGTGGCGGCGCTTGCTGCGCGTCGACCTGTCGACCTGGCTGGTCGACATCGGCGTCGTCGGCACGCTGCTGGTCTGGCATGTGATCGGTCCGCTGTCCTCAGACGACGGGTACAACCTCACGATCGCGCGAGTGTCCGACGACGCCGGGTACGCCGCCAACTACTTCCGCTACTTCGGCGCCACCGAAGCGCCCTTCGACTGGTACCAGTCCGTCCTCGCCCACCTCGCCGCCGTCAGCACCGACAGCGTGTGGATGCGCATCCCGGCCACCCTGGCCGGTATCGCCACGTGGCTGATCCTGAGCCGTTGGGCGCTGCCCCGGCTGGGCCGCGCCATCGCCACCCACCGGGTCGTCGTGTGGACCGCGGGTGCGGTGTTCCTGGCGGCCTGGCTGCCGTTCAACAACGGTCTGCGGCCCGAGCCGCTGATCGCCTTCGGTGCCGTCGCGATCTGGGCGCTGGTGGAGAACGCCATCGCAACGCGCCGGCTGTGGCCGGCCGCCGTCGCGATCATCGTCGCGGTGTTCAGCGTGACCCTGGCGCCCCAGGGGCTGATCGCGCTGGCCCCGCTGCTCGTCGGCAGCCGGGCGATCGGCCGTGTCGTCGCCGACAGGCGCCGGCAGGACGGCGCCGCCGGACTGCTGGCCTCGCTCGCTCCCCTCGGCGCAGCCGCCGCGCTCATCTTCGTCGTGGTGTTCCGTGACCAGACGCTGGCCGGCGTCGCCGAGTCGGCACGCATCAAGTACAAGGTCGGCCCGACGATCGCCTGGTATCAGGACTTCCTGCGCTACTACTTCCTGACCGTCGAGGACAGCATCGAAGGGTCACTGACCCGCCGGTTCGCGGTGCTCCTGCTGCTGCTGTGCATGTTCGGCCTGCTGGTCGTGCTGCTTCGCCGCGGCAAGATCCCCGGCGCCGCCAGCGGCCCGGTGTGGCGCCTCATCGGCAGCACGGCCATCGGGCTGCTGCTGCTGACCTTCACCCCGACCAAATGGGCGGTGCAGTTCGGCGCGTTCGCCGGGTTGGCCGGGGCGCTGGGCGGCGTCACCGCGTTCGCGTTCTCCCGGGTGGGCCTGCACAGCAGGCGCAATCTGGCGCTGTACGTGACCGCGCTGCTGTTCGTGCTCGCGTGGGCGACCTCGGGCATCAACGGCTGGTTCTACATCGGCAACTACGGCGTTCCGTGGTTCGACCGCCAGCCGGTGATCCTGCACCAACCGGTCACGACGATCTTCCTGGTGCTCGCCATCGTGACCGGCCTGCTGGCGGGTTGGCTGCACTTCCGGATGGACTACACCGGGCACACCGAGGTCGAGAACACCCGCCGCAACCGGGTGCTGGCCTCCACGCCGCTGCTGGTGGTGGCCTCGATCATGGTGGTGCTCGAGGTCGGGTCGATGGCCAAGGGCTTCGTCCAGCGATATCCCGTCTACACCACCGGCAAGGCGAACCTGTCCGCCATCGCGAGCGGCCTGGCGGACACCAGCTGCGCGATGGCCGACGATGTGCTCGTCGAGGCCGACACCAACGCCGGAACGCTGGAGCCGGTCCCCGGCCAGACCTACGGCCGGTACGGTCCGCTCGGCGGCCAGAATCCCGTCGGGTTCACCCCGAACGGCGTCAGTGATGCCCTTGCGCCGCCGCACCCGGTCGTCGCGAACCCGGGCACGGTCAACTCCGACGGCTCGCCCGACAAGCCCAACGTCGGCGTCGCATTCGCCGCGGGCACCGGCGGTGGCTACGGCCCCGTCGGCGTCAACGGGTCGCGGGTGTTCCTGCCGTTCGGGCTGGACCCGGCCCGCACCCCGGTGATGGGCAGCTACGGCGAGAACACCCTGGCCGCCAAAGCCACCTCCGCGTGGTACCAGCTGCCGCCCCGCACGCCGGACCGGCCGCTGCTGACCGTGGCCGCCGTGGGTGCGATCTGGTACTACGACGAAGTCCACGAGTTCCACTACGGGCAGTCGCTCAAGCTGCAGTGGGGTGAGCACCGGCCGGACGGCAGTTACCGGGCGCTGAGCGAGGTTCAGCCGATCGACGTGTTCGCCCAGTTTGCGTGGCGCAATCTGCGGTTCCCGCTGTCGACGGCGCCGCCGGAGGCCAACGTGGCGCGCATTGTCGCCGACGACCCCAACCTGTCCACCGAACAGTGGTTCGGCTTCACACCGCCACGGGTGCCGGTGATGCAGACCGCACAGCAGTTCCTGGGTTCACAGACCCCGGTGCTGATGGACATCGCGACGGCCGCGAACTTCCCGTGTCAGCGGCCGTTCACCCAGCACCTCGGCGTCGCCGAACTGCCGCAGTACCGGATCCTGCCGAACAACAAGCAGGTGGTGGTGTCGTCGAACCAGTGGCAGGCCGCCGCGGACGGCGGGCCGTTCCTGTTCATCCAGGCGCTGCTGACCACCGCAACGGTGCCCACCTATCTGCGCGACGACTGGTACCGCGACTGGGGTTCCATCGAGCGCTACAACCGCGTGATCAGCGCCACGCAGGCGCCTAACGCCACCATCGAGGAAGGCTTCATGCGCGCGTACGGCTGGAGCCGCTCGGGACCGATCCGGGCACTCCCATGAGCAGCGAGACGTCCGTCAACCAACGCGAGACCCCCGCCCCGGCCCGCGACCCGGGCCGGGACATCGCGACCGTGCGCTGGGTGGCGATCATCGCCGGCCTGCTCGCCTTCCTGCTGTCCGCCGCGACACCGCTGCTGCCCGTGGTGCAGACCACGGCGAACCTGAACTGGCCGCAAGGCGGGCAACTCGCCGACGTCACTGCGCCGCTCATCTCGCAGGCGCCCGTATCGATGGACGTCACCATCCCGTGCGACGTCATCCGCGCCATGCCGCCGACCGGGGGCCTCGTGTTGGGCACGGCGCCCGCCAAGGGCAAGGAGGCCGCGCTCAACGCGCTGTTCGTCAACGTCACGTCGACCCGGGTCGACATCACCGACCGCAACGTGGTGCTCGCGAGTCTGCCGCGGGCAGAAGTGATCTCACCGGCCTGCCAGAAGATCGAGATCACCTCGTCGGCGCAGGGCACGTTCGCCACGTTCGTCGGACTGACCAAGGATGACGGCACCGCGCAGCGCACCGGCTTCGACGACCCGAACCTGCGGCCCGCGATCGTCGGGGTGTTCACCGACCTGACCGGTCCGGCACCACCGGGGCTGTCGCTGTCGGCCACCATCGACACCCGGTTCTCCACCACGCCAACGCCTTTGAAGCTGACCGCGATGCTGCTGGCGATCGTGTCGACGATCGTCGCCCTGGTGGCGCTCTGGCGGCTGGACCGCCTCGACGGCCGCCGGATGCGCAGCCTGATTCCCTCCCGCTGGCGCACCTTCACTCTCGTCGACGCGACGGTGATCGGGGCGTTCCTGCTGTGGCACGTAGCCGGGGCCAACTCGTCGGACGACGGCTACATCCTCGCCATGGCCCGGGTGGCCGATCACGCCGGCTACATGTCGAACTACTTCCGTTGGTTCGGCAGCCCGGAAGACCCGTTCGGCTGGTTCTACAACGTGCTGGCACTGATGACCCACGTCAGCGATGCCAGCATCTGGATGCGGCTACCCGACCTCATCTGTGGGCTGGTCTGCTGGCTGCTGCTGTCGCGTGAGGTGCTGCCGCGACTGGGTCCGGCGGTGGTCGCCAGCCGCCCGGCGCTGTGGGCGGCCGGCCTGGTGCTGCTGGCCGCCTGGATGCCCTTCAACAACGGGCTGCGGCCCGAGGGACAGATCGCGACCGGCGCGCTGATCACCTACGTGCTGATCGAGCGCGCGATCACCTCCGGGCGACTGACCCCGGCCGCGCTGGCGATCCTCAGCGCCGCGTTCACCCTGGGCATCCAGCCCACCGGGCTGATCGCGGTCGCCGCCCTGGTGGCCGGCGGCAGGCCGATCCTGCGCATCCTGATGCGGCGGCGCCAACAGGTGGGCATCTGGCCGCTGTTGCTACCGCTGCTGGCCGCGGGCACCGTGGTGCTGACCGTCGTGTTCGCCGATCAGACTCTGGCAACGGTGTTGGAGGCCACCAGGATTCGCACCGCGATCGGCCCGAGCCAGGCCTGGTACACCGAGAACCTGCGCTACTACTACCTGATCCTGCCGACGGTCGACGGCTCGATGTCGCGGCGGTTCGGTTTCCTGATCACCGCGCTGTGCCTGTTCACGTCGATGTTCCTCATGTTGCGGCGCAAGCGGATACCCGGCGTGGCGCGCGGGCCGGCGTGGCGGCTGATGGGCGTCATCTTCGCCACCATGTTCTTCCTGATGTTCACCCCCACCAAGTGGGTGCACCACTTCGGGCTGTTCGCCGCGGTGGGCGCCGCGATGGCGGCCCTCGCGACGGTGCTGGTGTCGCCGACGGTGCTGCGCTGGTCCCGTAACCGGATGACGTTCCTGACCGCGCTGCTGTTCGTGCTGGCGCTGTGCTGGGCCACCACCAATGGCTGGTGGTACGTGTCCAGTTACGGCGTGCCGTTCAACAACACGATGCCCCAGGTCGCCGGAATCACCGTCAGCACAATCTTTTTGGCATTGTTCGCGGTGGCGGCGATCTACACCGTCTGGCTGCATTTCGCGCCGCGGGACCGGGGCGAAGGCACGATCGCGCGGTTGTTGACGGCCGCGCCGGTCCCGGTGGCGGCCGGTTTCATGGTGCTGGTGTTCGTGGCTTCGATGCTGGTCGGCGCGGTGCGCCAGTACCCCACGTACTCCAACGCGTGGGCGAACCTGCGGGCTTTCGCGGGTGGCTGCGGACTGGCCGACGACGTCCTCGTCGAACCCGACGCGAACAACGGCTTCCTGACCCCGTTGCCGGGTGACTACGGCCCGCTGGGCCCGCTGGGTGGCACCAGCCCGGGGGGCTTCACCCCGAACGGGGTGCCGGATCACATTGTCGCCGAGTCGATTCGGCTGCCCAACCCGGCATCCGGCACGGACTACGACTGGGATGCGCCGGTCAAGCTGAAGAACCCGGGCGTCAACGGCTCGACGGTGCCGCTGCCCTACGGCCTCGACCCGGCCCGGGTTCCGCTGGCCGGCTCCTACGTCGAGGGTGCGCAGCAGCAGAGCACGCTGAACTCGGCGTGGTACCAGTTGCCGGCGGCCGACGACGCGCACCCGTTGGTGGTCGTCACCGCCGCGGGAACCATCGCGGGCAACAGCGTGCTCAACGCGCACACCGACGGCCAGGCCGTCGAATTGGAGTACGCGCGGCCGGGGCCCGACGGTGTGCCGGTTCCGGAGGGCCGCTTGGTGCCCTACGACCTCGGTCCCATTCCGTCGTGGCGCAATCTGCGCTACCCGCGCGCGAGCATCCCGGCCGACGCGACGCTGGTGCGGGTGGTCGCCGAGGACAAGTCGCTGAGTCTGGGCGACTGGGTGGCGGTGACGCCGCCACGGGTGCCCGAGTTGCGGTCGGTGCAGGAGTACGTCGGCTCCGAGCAGCCGGTGCTGATGGACTGGGCGGTGGGCCTGGCGTTCCCGTGCCAGCAGCCGATGCTGCACGCCAACGGTGTCACCGAGGTACCGAAGTTCCGGATCACCCCGGACTACACCGCCAAGAAGCAGGACACCGACACCTGGGAGGACGGCCTCAACGGCGGCCTGCTGGGTATCAGCGATCTGCTGCTGCGCGCCCATGTGATGTCGACCTACCTGTCGCGGGACTGGGGCCGTGACTGGGGTTCGTTGCGCCAGTTCGAGACCGTGGTGGATGCACAGCCGGCGGACATCGACCTGGGCACCGCGACGCGGTCGGGCCTGTGGAGCCCGGGCCGATGCGCATCGAACCGTAGGCGGTCGGACGGCCGGCACGAGCGTGCACTCATGTGCACCTGCCCGCCCCGCAACCCACATAGCTGCACCCTCGGCACCGCACTCCGACACGAGCGTGCACTCATGTGCACCAGCCCGCCCCGCAACCCACACACCTGCACCCTCGGCACCGCACCCGCACGAACTGCAGTCGGTCGGACGCCGCAGGGAGATCGTCAGCTGTCGACGAAACGTACGTTGTCCTCTACCGGGTTGCGTGGCACCCGCAGCTTGTTGCCCGGGAAGTCGGGGTCGGGGTAGCCGACCGCCAGCCCGCACAGCACACGCATCTCCTCAGGGATCCCGAGCTGCTCGCGGACCGTCTCCGGATAGCCGGCGATCGAGACCTGCACACAGGTGCCCAGACCGCGCGCCGTCAGCGCCAGCAGCAGCGTCTGCAGGAACATGCCGACCCCCATGCCGTCGACGAAGTCGAGGTCACGGTGCATGCAGACGACACCGGCCAGCGGCGCCCGGAAGAACTCCCAGTTACGCAGCACCGCAATACGTCTGGCCTCGGCATCGTGTCGCGCGATCCCCATCGAGCCGTACACCAACCCACCCAGTTCGCGTACGCAGGTGGGCGAACCCGGGCGGCAGTTGCGGCACCACCGGCGGCTTGGACTGCGCTTCCTCGAGCAGCGCCTCGACCAGCCGGTCACGCGCCGGGCCTGACGCGAACACCACCTGCCAGGGCTGCACATTGGAGTTCGACGGCGCATGCATCGCCAGGTCCAGCGCCTCATCGACGAGGTGCCGGGGCACCGGCTTGTCACGCAGGAACATCCGGACGGACCGGCGTTCCCTGATGACGTCTTCCAGATCGAACATCCTTGACTCCCAATCTCAGTCGCGAACAATCAGCACGGTCTTGCCGGGCCTGCGGTGGCCGGCCCGGCCGCTCTCGAACGCCTCCCGGCCCCGCGCCAGCGGGAAGGTGTCGGCGATCGCCACCTGCAGCCGGCCGGTGTCCACCAGTCCGGCGAGTTCGCCCAGCTGAGTGCGATCGGGCGTCACGATGAAGAACACCGCCTCGACACCCGCGTCGTCGGCCCTGCCCGCCGGTGGCGGCGCCGACAACGTGACCAGCCGCCCGCCGCGGCGGACGACTCCGAACGCCCGGTCCAGCGTCGCCCCGCCCACGGTGTCGACAACGACGTCGTACTCAGCCCCCTGGGCATCGAGATCGGCTGTCGCGCGTGTCGATCACGTGGTCGGCACCCAGTTCCCGCATCATGCCCGACGGCGTCGCTGCGGATCGTCGTCGTGACCTCGGCGCCCAGAATTTTGGCGATCTGGACGGTCAGCGCACCCACCCCGCCGGTGCCGCCGAGGACGAGTACCTTCTCACCGGGCTGTACCCGCGCATGATCGACCAGCGCCTGCCAGGCGGTCAGGCCGGCCAGCGGCAGCGCCGCCGAGACCACATGGGTCACCGTCGCGGGTCGACGTGCCAGATCGGCTGCGGGCACCGCGACATACTCGGCGGCCGCACCGTCGCGATCGAATCGGATCAACCCGTACACCTCGTCGCCGGCAGCGAAGTCGGTGACGCCGGCGCCCGTCGCGGCCACCACACCCGAGACCTCGTGTGAGGGAATGACCGGTACATGCGTCCAGGTTTCCTCCCACGTCAGTTCGTCGAAGGTGATGGCCGCGGCGTGAACCGCGACCAGCACCTCGCCCGCCGCCGGCTGCGGCACCGGGGCCTGCTCGAC
This sequence comes from uncultured Actinomycetota bacterium, assembly GCA_963779655.1. GTDB lineage: Bacteria > Actinomycetota > Actinomycetes > Mycobacteriales > Mycobacteriaceae > Mycobacterium. The sequence goes on from CAVZZD010000026.1 coordinate 17,642, forward strand.
TTCCAGGACCTCCGGGCCGCCGCGTCGGTGCGCGCGCAGCGCGGTCATCTCGCGTCATCAGAAGCCCTTCGCGGCCAACCAGTTCAGGGCGACGTCGGCCACGTCACGCCAGCCGTTGTCGATCGTCAGCGAGTGGCCGCGACCCGGGAACTCGTGGAACTCGGTGTCGGAGGCGCCCTTGGCGTACATCCCGAACACCTCTTTGGTCACCTTCAACGGAACCGTGTGGTCCTCGGTGCCCGACGTCAGCAGCAGCGGTCCACGGTCGGCCAGGTGGGTGTCGACCTTGGCCGGCGAATGCTTGGAGAAGTTGGCGGCGGCGTCCTCGAACAGCGGCCGGCCGGGACCCGGAATGGTCCACTTGTCATGCAGGGCGTCGGACTCCTCTTCGGAGAGCATGTTGCCGAAGGCGTAGTGGAACTGCTTGGCGTTCAACGAGACCGTCCGGTGCCAGTTCGCCGGGTTGCCCAGCACCGGGAACGCCGACCGCAGCTGCGCCAGCGGCAGCGCCTTCACGCCTTTGATCGGGGCGGGGTCGATCGCCACCGCGGCCGCCGCGTGCCCGCCGGCCAGCAGCTCCTGGGCGATCAGGCCGCCGAACGAGTGTCCGATCACCACCGGCTTGCGCTCCGGGGTGCCGATCAGATCGGCGTAGTGGTCGACGATCTGGGCGATCCCGACATCGTTGAGGGCGTCCGCGTTGGCCCGGGTATCCGCGACGGTCGGGCGCATCGCCGGGCCAGCCGGGTGCGCTCACCGGGTAACCGTGGGTGGCGAACAGGTCGAGCCACGGTTGCCAGGCGCTGGAGTGGATCCAGAGGCCGTGGATGAAGATGACGGGAGTCTTGTTGGTGCTCATCGGTTTTCCTCTCGGGTGGTGTTTCAGAGTGTGGTGACGTATCCGCCGTCGATGCGGATATCGGAGCCGGTGATGTTGGCGGAGCGGTCGCTGGCGAGGAAGACGGTCAGGTCGGCAACCTCCTGCGGGGTGGTGAAGCGGCCGGTGGCCGCGCTTGCGCTCACCGACTGCACCACCTCGTCCGAGCTGGCACCGCTGGCGGCGGCGAACTGTGCGGCTATCCCGTTGTCCGGCGAGCCACAGATCGGTGGCCACCGGGCCGGGGCTGACGGTGTTCACCCGAATGCCTTTGGGGCCGAACTCTTTCGACAGGCTCTTCGCGTAGTTGGCCAGGGCCGCCTTGGTGGCACTGTAGTCGACGATGTTCCACTCCGGCAGGGTCGCGTTGACGGATCCGATCATCACGATCGCACCGCCGCCGCGGGCCAGCATGTGCGGGACGGCTTCCCGCGTGACGCGCACCGCCGACATGACGTTCAGCGTCAGCGAGGACTCCCACTCCTCGTCGGTGACGGAGAGGATGCCGTCGAAGCGCGGCACCACCGCCCCGGCGTTGTTCACCAGGATGTCGACGCCGCCCCGCTCGGCGGCCGCGGCGATCAGCGCCTTCGGGCCTTCGCGGGTGGCCAGGTCGGCGGCGATGAAGGTGGCCGAGCCGGCCGCCTCCAGCGCCTGCAGTTCCGGGCTGTTGTGCCGGGCGCCGGCGACGACGTACGCCCCGGCTTCCACCAACGCCTGGCTGATGGCCAGACCGATTCCCTTGCTTGCGCCGGTGACGACGGCGACTTTGTGATTCAGGTGCATGTCCATGCCCATGACGATGCACCCGCGGTGATGGGCGTGTGCATCAGTCAAATGACTGCATCATGGCCGAAGACCCGTAACACTGTGGTGTGCGCGCGGAGTTCGATCTGGTCGGTCGTGACGATGAGCTGGCCGAACTGAACCGATTCCTGCAACGGCGGAGACCACGGCGCGATGGCCGTCGTCGGCGATGCCGGGGTCGGCAAGACCGCGCTCGTCGGCCATCTGGGTACGCAGGCGGTCGCCGCCGGTTGGCGGCTGGTGCACGCCGTCGGGGTAGAGGCCGAGAAGTCGTTCAGCCTCGGCGGGCTCAACCAGATGGTGTTCGGCCTGCGGAGTCTGGTGCCCCGCCTGGACGTCCGGGATCGCGACGTGTTGGCCACCGTGTTCGGCGCCGACCCGGCCACCCCACCCACCCCGATGGCGTTGACGGTCGCGCTGCTGAACCTGCTCAGCGAAGCGGCGCTGCAACAACCGGTGCTGCTCGTTGTCGAGGATGTGCACTGGCTCGACGACCTGAGCGCCACCGTCCTGAACGCGGCCGGGCGCCGCGTCATCGATCCCCGGGTCCGCGTCGTGGCGACCTACCGTCCCCACGCGGGCACTCCGCTTTGCGCTGGCGGGTTGGTCCGAGCTGACGCTGGAACCGCTCGGCCCCGTGGACTCCGCGCGGATCGTCGACGGGTTGCAGCTGCCGTTGAGCCCGGCGACCAAGCGGGCGATTCTCGAGGTGGCCGCGGGTAATCCGCTCGCGCTGCAGGAGCTTCCGCGAAACGCCGAACAGATCGACGACGCCGACCCGACGTTGCCGCTCACGGATCGGCTGGTGACGGTGTTCGGCGGCCGGCTGAACCAGATGGACCGCCCGGGTGCGCACCGAACTGCTGCGGGCGGCCCTGGACGGTACGAAAGCCCACGGCGCCAATGACATCGGTTCCCGGTATGTGATGACGGACGTGCAGGAGGCCGTCGATGCGGACCTGTTGACGGTGGACCCCCGTGGCGACGTCGTCTTCCGGCATCCACTCGTGCGGGCGGCGGTCATTCATCAGGCCGGCGCTCACGACCGCCGCGACGCGCACGCGCACCTCGCCGGGCTGTACGAGGATGCCGTGGTTCGCCGCGCCACCCACCTGTCGGCGGCGGCCACGGGTCCGGACCAGCAGGTCGCCGATCTCCTCGATCAGGCGGCGCGACAATCGATCCGCCGGGGTGGCTCGGCCGTCGCGGTCGATTGGCTGCGTCGCGCCGCCGAACTGAGCACCGCGCCCGCCCGACGGGTGCGGTTGCTCGCCGACGCGGCCTTCGTCGCCTCGCAGTCCAGTCGGTTCCATGACGCACAGACCTTCGTCGACACCGCGCAGGCCGTCGGCGACGAGCCGCCGTCGGCGGTGCTCACCGGGGCCTACCTCGCGTTGTACCGGGACGGCGACGTGCCCGCCGGCCACCGCCGGGTGCTGGCCGCGCTTGCGTCAGCCCGAGGTGCTCGACGACGAAACGTTGTCGCGGATGGTCAATCTGCTGCTGGCGATGACGCAGTATTCGGCCGACGCGGGGCTCTGGCGACAGACCGTCGACGCCATCGGACGGTTGGGCGACCGGGTGCAGCCGGAATCATTGATCTACCGCGATGCCTGGGGCGACGTCGCGCGCACCGGGCACACGGTGCGCGACCGCCTCGCCGAGCACCTGGGGCGGCTGTCCGCGCTGGAGCCGTGGGAGGTGATGCGACTGGCGGTGGCCGCGTACTACGTCGACGGGCTGGAGGACGTCCGGGTCACGTTGCGCCGCCTGATGGAGCGGGACCGCGACCGTGGCGCGGTGACCAACGCGATGACGATGCAGCACCTGGTGCTCCTCGACCTGATCCGCAGCGGCCAGTGGGCCGAAGCCGAGGAGCTCGGCCGGGACGGGTTGGAGCTGACCAGGATTCACCGCAACGAACTGTTCCGGTACCAGTTCACCGCGTACCTGGCGGTGCTGGCCGCCGGCATCGGAGACCTCGACGTCGCGCGCCGCAACGCCGCCGAGGTGACGGCCTGGGCGGGTCCCCGACGACTGGGGTTGCTGCTCGGATACGCACAGCGCGCCGCGGTGCTGGTCGCGCTGGCCGAAGGTGACTACGACGCCGCCTACGACGCGGCCGTGCGCATCGGCGCGCCCGGGGAGTTCCCGCCGTACGCCTATCAGGCCGTCGACGGGCTGCTCGACATGGTCGAGGCCGCCGTGCATTCCGGACACCAGATCGAGGCCCGCGCGCACGCCGAGGCCGCGGTCCGGCTCGGCTGGCCGACATATCGCCGCGGCTGGCGGCGCTCGACGACCGCGGTCGCGCGCGATGACGGCGCCGGACGATGCGGCGGGCGCGCTGTACGAGTCCGCGCTCGCACACCCCGCGCTGGCGTCGGTGCCCTTCGAGCAGGCCAGGATCCGGCTCGCCCATGGCATGTGGCTGCGCCGCCGGCGCCGCACCACCGAGTCGCGCGCAACGCTGGCGCAGGCCGCCGAGGCCTTCGAGTCGCTCGGAGCGCGGCCGTGGGCGACCCGAGCGCGCGACGAGCTGCGGGCCGCGGGTGCGACGGTCAAACGCGCGGCGGGCCAGGCGGCGACGCTCAGCGCTCAGGAGCGCAAGATCGCCGAGCTGGCGGCCGGCGGGTCACTCGAACAAACAGATCGCCGCGCAGCTGTACCTGTCGCCGCGCACCGTCGGCGCACATCTCTACCGGATCTTCCCGAAACTCGGCATCACCAGCCGTGCCGGGTTGGCGTTGGCGCTGCGCGCACATCGACGCTGACGCCGAACCGGAAGCCCGGTCACCGTGAGCACACCGACAATCACTTCGGGTTTAGGCACGCTCGCGGATTGGGAAACACCACATGATGAATCGCATCCGACTCGGCAACGCCTCACTCACCCGCGTTCTGGAGCTTCAGGTCGAGCTGCAGCACATCGCTGTTCGCGTCCACGCCGACCGAAGCGTGGCGCGACAACGCCGGCCTGCTGGAGCCGACGTTCTGGAACCCGGAGACCGAGCAGTGGCGCATCGCGATGCAGAGCTGGGTGTCGAGGTCGACGGGCTGACCGTCGTGATCGACACCGGCGTCGGCAACGACCGCGAGCGGCCGCAGATGCCCCCGCTGCGATCACCTGAACACCGACTTCCTCGAGCGCGCTGCAGGCGGCGGGATTCGACCCCGCAGACGTCGATGTGGTGGTCAACACCCATCTGCACACCGACCACGTCGGCTGGAACACCCGGCTGGTCGACGACGCCTGGGTGCCGACCTTCCCCAACGCGCGCTATCTGATGCCCGAAGCCGACTACCGGCACTTCAGTCCGGACGGCGCGGCAACCGATGAGGGCATGCGAATCGTGTTCGAGGACAGCATCGTCCCGTCGAGGAGCAGATCGAGCAGTTCTCCGGGGACTACCAGCTCAGCGATTCGCTGTGGCTGCGGCCGGCCCCCGGACACACCCCGGGGTCATCGGTGGTGTGGCTCGACGCCGGGGTGCCCGCGGTGTTCGTCGGCGACCTCACCCACTGCCCGATCCAGATCCCGCGGCCCGGCGATCCGTGCGCGTTCGACGTCAACGCCGACGAGGCCACGGTCACCCGTAAGCGGATCTTCACCGAGGCGTCGCGGCGGCGGGCGGCCGTCATACCCGCGCACTATCCGGGCCGCGGCGGGGCGACCATGGTGGCGCAGGGCGACCGGTTCGCCGTCGACGACTGGTTGGACCTGGAGCCGATCTAAGGCGACTCCCAGCGTGCCTCAGTGCGGGTGACCCAGGTACGGGAACTCGGCCAACGTGTCGGTGTGCGGGCTCAGCCCCGTCGGCGGGCATTCACCCTTGGTCAGGAACGCCAGCCGGTAGTTGATGACGTCGTCGGTGAACACCCGTCCGTTCGGGTACTGCGCGGGCTTCGCCGGGTTGAACGTGAGCATGTCGGGCAGCGTGCCCTCCTGCTCGATCGCCTCGATGGCTTCCTCGCGGCTGTACCCGCCGGTGTGGCCCATCAGGTGGATGAACATCCCGATCCAGCGCTCCCGGTCGCGGATCGGTTCGCCGGCGTTGTACTCCTCCTTGGTGTCGTCGGTGTTGAAGAAGCTGCTCACCGACGGATGCCCGGCCCGGTCGACGTGCAGCAGTTCGCCGTCGCGGCGCAGGCTGCACCGGCCCCAGATGCGGATGTCCGGATCGGCGCCCAGCGCGCACGTCGGCAACTCCAGCACCATCGAGAACACGTTGGCCTCGGTGTTGGAATCCACCCCCGTCCACGGCGATTCGCCGCCGAGGTGCGGTGCGGTGAAGTTGCGTCCGCCCGAGGTGTCGAACAGGTTCTTGATGCCGTCGAAGTCGAAGAAGAACGCGTCGCTGCGCGCGCCGGCGAAGAACGTGAAGCTTCCCGCGGTGACGATGTTCGGGGTCTTGCCGAAGGAAACCTCGACACCTTCGAAGATGCGCGATCCCACCGCCTCGTCGGATTCCGCCTCCGCGTCGTAGCGCCAGGTACACGTCGACGGTCTGGCGGCCGTCCTGTGGTTCGGAGTAGACGAAGCTGAACGCGATGTCGTCACGCAGGTCGCCGTCGTTGTCGATGTTGAGCCGGTAGACGGCGTCCGGGTGCAGCGCGTCAGCGGTCGGGTTGGCGTTGAGGATCAGGACGGTGCGCGTCGGGATCGGCGGGCGACTGAAACGCGTACAGGTCGCAGAGGTCCAGGCGCTGATCGCCCAGCGGCGGGCCGAGGCTCAGGCCGGTGAAGTGGTTCGACACAGTGCCATCCAACCCTGTCTGCGGTCGCTCGGCGCACGGAACGTCGGTTCACCGTGGGTCAGCTCGCAGAACAGGCAGGTTGCGTCTCGGCCGCCTGCGCCGGCCTCTCGTTGAAGGAAGCGACGGTCATCAGTCGCACCATTCTTCGGGCGTGGACGCCTACGCTTTGTCGATCGGGGGTGGCCGGACCCCCAGATCGGCGGTAGTCGGGATGGCGGCGGGCGTGGTGTGCGGGTCATGCGGCACCGGGCTGCGGGAGCACGCCAAGTTCTGCGACGAGTGCGGTTCCCCCACTGCGGTTTCGGGTGACACAGCGGAGTACAAGCAGGTGACGGTGTTGTTCGCCGATGTGGTGCGTTCGATGGACATCGCGGCCGCCCTGGATGCGGAGCGGTTGCGCGAGGTGATGACCGAGTTGGTGGAGCGGTCGGCGGCGGTGGTGCGTCGCTACGGCGGGACCGTGGAGTTCACCGGCGACGGGGTGATGGCACTGTTCGGCGCGCCAGTAGCGTTGGAGGATCACGCTTTTCGTGCCTGTCTGGCCGCCTTGGCCATCCAACAGGAGGCGAAACGGTTGGCCGCCGAGGTGGCGCGCCGCGACGGTATCGACCTTGGCGTCCGGGTGGGCCTGAATTCGGGTCGGGTGATCGCCGGTGCGATCGGTTCGGGATCGCTGGGATATGCCGCGATCGGTGAGCAGGTCGGGATGGCCCAGCGGATGGAATCGGCGGCCCCGCCGGGCGGGGTGATGCTCTCGGAGTCCACCGCGCGCCTGGTCGAACACACCGTGACGCTGGCCGAACCGGAATGGGTACACATCAAGGGGTCCGACGCACCGGTGCGCGCGCGCCGGTTGGTGGCGATCGGGCCGCGCGATGGCCCGGTCGGGCGCAGCGAGGCGGGCCTGGTTGGTCGCGGCTGGGAGATGGCGGCGCTGGACGCCCTCGTTGGAGCGCACCATTGGTGGCCGCGGCGGGGTGGTCAATGTGGTGGGTCCGCCGGGCATCGGCAAGTCCCGGGTGGCCCGCGAGGCCGCGGCGCTGGCCGCCCACCGTGGGGTCGAGGTGTTCTGGACCTTCTGCGAGTCGCACGCCCGTGACATTTCCTTCGGCGTGGTGGCGCGGCTGCTGCGGGCGGGCAGCGGGGTGGCGAACCTCGACGGCGAGGCCGCCCGCGCCGGGTTGCGGGCTTATCTGCCCGCTGCCGACCCGCAGGATCTGCTGCTGCTCGACGATCTGCTGGGCATCGCCGACCCCGAGGTGGCGCTGCCCGCCATCGACCCGGAGGCGCGGCGGCGGCGGGTGACCGCGCTGGTGAACGCGACCACGCTGGCGCGCACCGAACCGACGCTGTTCATCGTCGAGGACGTGCACTGGATCGATGCGGTCAGCGAGTCGATGCTGGCCGACTTTCTGGCAGCGACCCCGCAGGCTCCGACGATGGTGCTGATCACGTCTCGCCCCGAGTACCAGGGTCCGTTGCTGCGGGCGGACGGCGCGCAGACGATAGCGCTTGGCGCGCTGGCCGATTCGGACACCGCGGCGCTGCTGGGTGAGCTGCTGGGTACCGATGCCTCGGTCGCCGAGCTGTCGGCGATCGTGGCCGACCGCGCCGCGGGGAATCCGTTTTTCGCCGAGGAGATGGTTCGCGAGTTGGCCCAGCGCGGGGTGCTGGCCGGTGAGCGCGGTGACTACGTCTGTCGCGCGGATATCACCGACATCGGGGTGCCGGCCACCGTGCAGGCGGCCATCGCGTCGCGCATCGACCGGCTCGGCGCCCCGGCCAGGCGGACGTTGAACGCGGCCTCGGTAATCGGTGCCCGCTTCGACGCGGACCTGCTGGCCGCGCTCGGGGTCGGTGCTGAGTTCGACGAGTTGCTCGGCGCGGAGCTGATCGATCAGGTGAGGTTCACCCCGGGCGCAGAGTACGCGTTCCGGCATCCACTGATCCTGGCGGTGGCCTACGAATCCCAGTTGAAATCCGATCGCGCCCAGTGGCACCGGCGCTTGGCCGCCGCCATCCAAGAGTCTGAGCCGGGATCCGTGGAGGACAACGCCGCGCTGATCGCCGGACATCTCGAGGCCGCCGGTGAGCTGCCCGCCGCCTACGGCTGGCACATGCGCGCCGCAACCTGGGCGACCAACCGCGACATCGCCGCGGCGCGACTGAGTTGGGAGCGCGCCCGTAAGATCGCCGACGCACTGCCCGCCGATGAGCCCGACCGGGCAGGCATGCGCATCGCCCCGCGCACCATGTTGTGCGGGACCGCCTGGCGCGTCCAGGCGAACGTGGCCGGTGCCGGCTTCGAGGAACTGCGGCAGTTGTGCACCGCGGCCGGGGACAAGGCGTCACTGGCGATCGGTATGGCGGAGCTGGTGATCGATCACGCGTATCACGACCGCATCTGGGAGGCGGCGGAGCTGGCAAACGAGGTCATGGCCCTCACCGAGTCGATCGGCGATCCGAACCTGACGGTGGGTCTGAGCGTGCCGGTGCTCTACGCCAAGACGGAGAGCGCCGAGCATTCAGACTTGCTGCGGTGGGCAGACAGGGTCATCGACCTCGCCGACGGTGACTCCTCAAAAGGCGACCTGCTCATCGGGTCGCCGTTGGCGTTCACCTATGCATCGCGGGCCATCGCCCGGTACGGCCTGGGTCGTCCCGGCTGGCGAGACGACATGCGGCACGGCGTGGCCATGGCCCGCAGCGCCGACCCGCTGTCCTATGCCGCGACCGTCGCCCTCAGCTACTTCGGGGGTATACCGAATGGCGTGCTGAGACCCGGCGATTCCGTCGTGCACGAGATCGAGGAGGCCCTGTGGATTGCCGAACGATCCGGCGATGACCTCGCGGTGGCCAACGCCAAGGCGGCGCTGGGGATGGCGCTGGCGCATCGACCAACCGATGGAGAGGGTGACCTCGGGCAGACGCTGCTCGCCGAGGTCGGCGATGTATTCGTGCGCCGGGAGCACAACCTGGCCGATTTACCGATCGTCAACGTGTACGTATCGCGTGAGAGGGCTCGGCGTGGAGATCGCGATGACGCCATACCGCTGATGCGCGCCGCCGCCGACCATCTGTTCCGCGAGGGACGGCTGCTGTGGTGGGGCGTTGCCGCGACAGGTGTTCTCGTTGAGACCCTGCTGGATCGCGGCACCGATGGTGACGTGCTCGAAGCCGAGGCCGCGATCGACCGGTTGGCGGCCGCGCCGGCCGATGACGGACTGGCTATTCGTGAAATCTGGCTGCTGCGGTCGCGGGTGCTGCTGGCGCGGGCGCGGGCGCACGGCGATGAGGCCGCCTACCGGGGCTACCGGGACCGCTACCGCGCGATGGCGGAATCGCTTGGCTTCGAAGGACACATCGACTGGGCCCGCGCGATGCCGTGATCTCGTCGATGCCAAGCCCGGCGAGTGTGCGCGGAACACGTCGATCGTGCGGCGTGTCTGCCGGGAACACGCACGCTCGCGGTGCGAAGGAACCTAGATCGGTGTCAGGCCGTGCTTGCGCTGCACGCGGTCGATCTGCTTGTCCCGCAACAGATGCAGCGACTTGCGCAGCAGCAGCCGGGTCTGGTGCGGCTCGATCACGCCGTCGATGAACCCGCGCTCGGCCGCGACCCACGGCACCGCCAGGTTGGCGTTGTAACCCTCGATGAAGTCGGCGCGGATCTTCTGCACCTCGGGTGCGGTCGGGTCCGGGAAGCGCTTCACCAGCAACTGGGCGGCGCCCTCGGCGCCGATCACGGCGATGCGCGCGGTCGGCCAGGCGAAGTTCAGGTCGGCCGTCAACTGCTTGGATCCCATCACCGCGTACGCGCCGCCGTAGGACTTGCGCACCGTGATGGTGACCTTCGGGACGTCGGCTTCGACGACGGCGTTGAGGAAGCGGCCGCCGCGCTTGATGATGCCGCCCTTCTCCTGCTCCACACCGGGCATGAAGCCGGGGGTGTCGACGACGAACACCAGCGGCGTGTTGAACGAGTCGCAGAACCGGATGAAGCGGGCGGCTTTGTCCGACGCCTCGTTGTCGATCGCACCCGAGAGGTACATCGGCTGGTTGGCGATGATGCCGACCGGGCGCCCGTCGACGCGCGCGAACGCCGTGATGATGGCCGGGCCGGCCTGCTGGGCCACCTCGAAGACGTCCCCGTCGTCGAAGATCCGCAGCAGGATCTCGTGCATGTCGTAGGCCATGTTGTCGGAGTCCGGCACGAGCGCATCGAGTTCGAGGTCGTGCGGCGTGATCTCCGGCTCGAGACCAGGGTTGACGATCGGCGCGTCGTCGAAGGTGTTGGCGGGCAGGAAGCTCAGGTAGTCCCGCACATACTGGAACGCAGCTTCCTCCGACTCGACGACCTGGTGGATGTTGCCGTACCGGGCCTGCGCGTCGGCGCCGCCGAGTTCGTCGAGGGTGACGTCCTCGCCGGTGACGTCCTTGATCACGTCGGGACCGGTGACGAACATGTAGCCCTGGTCGCGTACCGCGACCACCAGGTCGGTCTGAATCGGCGAATACACCGCGCCGCCGGCGCATTTCCCGAAGATCAGGGAGATCTCGGGCACCAGGCCGCGAAGCAGTTCGTGCCGGCGGCCCAGCTCGGCGTACCACGCCAACGAGGTGGCGGTGTCCTGGATGCGGGCGCCGGCGGAGTCGTTGATCCCGATGATCGGGCAGCCGACCATCGCCACCCACTCCATCAGCCGGGCCACCTTGCGGCCGAACATCTCGCCGACGGAACCCTGGAACACCGTCTGGTCATGACTGAACACACCGACCGGACGACCGTTGATGGTGCCGTGCCCGGTGACGACGCCGTCGCCGTAGAGCGCGTCCGGGTCACCCGGGGTCTTCGCCAGTGCGCCGACCTCCAGGAAGGAGCCGGGGTCCAGCAGCGAATGGATCCGCGCCCGCGCGCTGGGGATGCCCTTCTTCGCCCGCTTGGCGACCGCCTTCTCGCCGCCGGGTTCCGCGGCCCGCTCCAGCTTCTCGCGAAGCTCCGCCAGTTTCTCGGCGGTGGTGACGGCGGGTTTGGTGGGGGGCGCCTCAGCGTCTGCGGTCATTGGGCCCAATTTCCTCTGTCCCGGATTCGGCCTGGATCTTGTCGATGGCCTCGCTCATGTGTGCACCGACCTTAGCGATGAACGGCTCGTCGATCGCCTGGATGTGCTCACCGCCGATCGGCACCACCTCGAGTTCGGACACGAACTCGCCCCATCCGCCGTCCGGCTTGCGGGTGGCGTAGCGGGGTTCGAACGTGATGGCGTCGTCGTGATAGCGGTCGGCCATGTACAGCGTGACATGCCCGTCGTAGGGCTCGATCACGGCGGTGTCGATGGCCCGGTTGTCCAGGTACGACGTCCGCTGGTGCTCGATGATCCCGCCGGGAATCTGCACCCCGCTGTCTTTGACGGCGTCGAGGATGAACTGGACCTGACCGGCGTCGTCGAGTTCCTCGAGCTGCTCGTAGGGGATCGCCGGGATCTGCACGTTGAACGTCCGCTGGGCGAACTGCGCGTAGCGGTCCCAGCGGGCGCGAGTCTCCTCCTTGGTCTGGGGAACCTCCTCGCCCGCGCGCACCGTGTCGATGAGCCCGACGAACTTCACGTCGGCACCGGACTGCTTGAGCCCGATGGCGCAGGCGTAGGCCAGCACCCCACCCAGCGACCAGCCCGCCAGCACGAACGGCTTGCCGTGGTTCATCTCCAGCAGCTTCGGCACGTACTCGGCCGCGCGCTCCTGGATGGTTCCCTCGACCCGCTCGAACCCGTACATCGGGGTACTCGCCGGGAGCCGGTTCAGCAGCGGCTCGTAGACCACCGTCGAACCGCCGGCGGCGTGGAACACATACACCGGCACCTGGTCCTCGGACTCCGCCTTGCGGATGGTGCGGACGAAGCCGTCGATCTCACCGGACTCCAGGAACTCGCGCACCGTGGTGGCCAGCGCCTCGATGGTCGGCGCGAACTTCACGTCGTCGGCCGTGATGGTGCCCTCGGCCCGCTCCGTAAGCCGTTGGGCCATCTTGTCCGCGGTCTCGTCGTCGAGCTTGGGCAGCGCGTTGAAGATGCCGCCCGGCGACTTACCGGTGACGATCGCCCAGGTGGCGAACGTCAGCCGCTCGGCCGCATCACGCGGAGGGACGTCGGCGTTGAGCGCCTCGGCCACGGCCTGCTGGTTGAGCACGGCGGCCGCCGCAGCCAGATCCGGGCCCGGGGCCTCCTCGTCGACGTCCGGCCGCACCGGCGCCGCGGTCACGGCCGACGGGCCCAGAGGGTTGGTGGGCGGGGGCGGCACAGCGTTGGTGGGCGGGGGCGGCACAGCGTTGGTGGGCGGGGGCGGGACCGGATCGCGTGGGCGGCGGCGGGACCGGAATGGTGGCCGCGGTATCGGCCGCCTTGGCGTTGAGCTCGGCGGCCTCGGCGGCCACGATCGGGTCGCCCGTCTGCACTCCCTCGGCGAGCCGCTGCTCGATCTCGGCGGCGCTGGTCGCCCCGCCCAGCAGTTCGGCCTGCGCCTTCGCCACGTCCTCGGGGCTGGCGGTCTGCTGGAACTGGTGCAGTTGCGCCACCTCGTCGCGATGGTCGATCGCGTAACTGATGAGGTTCTCGACGTTGTAGAGGTTGGCGTCGCGTACCGCCTGCAACTGGATGGGCGGCAGGTCGAAGTCGTACTCGACCCGGTTCTTGATCCGCACCGCCATCAGCGAGTCCAGGCCGAGTTCGATGAGCGGCACCTCCCAGGGGAGATCCTCCGGCTCGTAACCCATGGCGCCGCCGACGATGGAGGCCAGCCGGTCCCCGACCGATTCACCCGAGTCCGGCGACCACTTGGCAAAGGCCGCACCGAGATTGGCGCCCTGGGTCAGGTGGTCGTCGAGAATCGCGGCGTCGGCGACAGCTTCGGACTCGACAACCTGGGCCGGTACGAGCTGGGCGGCGGGTTGCGCCACGGCCGCACCCGCGGCCGCCGCCGTCGGCAGTGTGGACGCGTGACCCGAGCGCGTGAGGATCGCGTCGTAAACCAGGGTGAACGACTCGTCGATGCGAGCGTGCACCTGCACGGCGGCGCCGCCGGGATGCCGGGCCAGGGTGGTGACCAGACGCGAGCCCTCGCCGGGCAGTGCCCGCTGCTCGAACGATGTCAGGATGGCATCCGGAAGCACCTGTGCGGCAGCGGATTTCACCAGTGCGGCCAGATCGGATCCGGCGCCCTTGGGCGCGTACTCCCACACGTGCCGGCCGTCCGGCGTGGCCACGTGGTTGCCCGGCATCATCACCGAGCTGTCGCCGGTGAAGTGCGCGTCGAGCCAGTGCGGCTTGCGGCGGAACTTCGTCGCCGGGATGTCGGCATACGCGTCCGGGCCGTTCGCCCGGGTGAAGAGCGTCCGGAAGTCCAGGTCGTGACCGTTGACGAAGAGGTTCGCCATCGCGACGGTCATCGAGTCGACTTCGTCCTGCTTGCGGGCCAGCGTCGGGATCAGTTGCGCGTCAGGCAATCCCGCGGCCATCGTCGTCAACCCCACCTGCATGAGCGCAACCGGGTTGGGCGCGAGTTCGAGGAACGTGGTGTGACCCGAGTCGACGGCGTTGCGGATGCCGTGCGTGAAGTACACGCTGTGCCGCAGGCCCTTCTTCCAGTAGTCCACATCGTGGATCGGCTCACCACCGGGGCGGATGTAGCTGCCCTCGTGGACGGTGGAGAAGTAGGACGTGGTGAGCGGCCTGCGGTTCGATGCCCTGCAACTCGGCGGCCAACTCGCCGAGCAGCGGATCCATCTGCTGGGTGTGGCTGGCGCCCTTGGTCTGGAACTTGCGGGCGAACTTGCCCTCCGATTCGGCGCGGGCGATGATCGCGTCGACCTGCTCGGGCGGGCCGCCGATCACTGTCTGCGTGGGGGCGGCGTAGACGCACACCTCGAGGTCCGGGTAGTCGGAGAACACCGTCTTGATCTCGTCTGCGGAGTACTCGACGAGCGCCATCAACCGGATGTACTCGCCGAACAGCATCGCCTCGCCCTCACCCATCAGGTGGCTGCGCGAGCAGATGGTGCGGGTGGCGTCGGCCAGTGACAATCCGCCGGCGAAGTACGCCGCCGCCGCCTCGCCCAGCGACTGCCCCACCACCGCGGCGGGCGCCGCGCCGTGCGCCTTGAGCACTTCCCCGAGGGCGACCTGGATGGCGAAGATGACCACCTGGGTGGTCTCGATGCCGTAGTCCTGCGCGTCGTCGAGGATCAGTTCGACGATCGAGTAGCCGAGTTCGTCCTGCACCAGGGCGTCGACCTTGTTGATCCACTCGGCGAACGTCTCGTCGCGCAGGTACAGGCTCTTGCCCATCTTGCGATGCTGCGCACCGAAGCCGGCGAACACCCACACCGGGCCGTTGGTGACCGGACCGTCGGCGGCGAGCACCAGCGGGCTCTGCTTGCCCTCGGCCAGCGCATGCAGACCCTTGACAGCCTCATCGTGGTCGTGGGCCAGGACCACCGCGCGGGAGCGGCCGTGGTTGCGCTTGGACAGCGACCGGGCGATCGATTCCAGCGACGACGCCCGGCCTTCCGGGCTGTCGATCCAGTCGGCCAGCTCACCGGCCGCGGCGCGCTTGCGCGATGTCAGGAATGCCGAGACCGCCAGCGGCACAACCGGTTTGACTGGCTCCCCGGCCTCGTCGGAAAGTGCGGAGGCTTCAAGTTCTTCGCGGGCCACCTCGAGCAGGCGCAGCGCTTCGTCGGTCAGACCGGGCAGTTCGTGGTCGTCCTCGTTGTACTCGTGGTAGCCGTCTGCGTCGCGATGTTCGCCGTCAGCTCCCTCGTTGTCATCGTGGATGAACTCGCCGTACTCGTCCATCCGCACGCCACCGACGTAGACCGCATCGGCATCGGCGGCCGGCTTCTCGGGCTCCGGCTCCGAAACAGGTTCGGGCTCAACCAGATCGCTCGGCAGCACCTCGCGGACCACGATGTGGGCGTTCGCCCCGCCGAAACCGAAGCCGGAAACGCCGGCGATCTTGTGCCCGCTGTAGCGCGGCCATTCGGTGACCTCGCTGGCGACCTTGAGGTGTTCCTTGTCGAAGTCGATGTACGGGTTGGGTCCGGCGTAGTTGATCGACGGCGGCAACTTGTCGTTGTAGATGGCGAGGGTGACCTTGGCGATGCTGGCCGCCCCCGCCGCTGACTCCAGATGTCCCACATTGGATTTCACCGCGCCCAGCAGGGCGGGTTGGTCGGCTGCGCGGCCCTTGCCGACGACGCGACCCAGGGCGTCCGCCTCGATCGGGTCACCGAGGATGGTGCCGGTGCCGTGCGCCTCGATGTAGTCGACGGTGCGCGGGTCGATGCCGGCATCCTTGTAGGCCTTGCGCAGCACCTCGGCCTGCGCGTCGGGATTGGGCGCGAGCAGGCCGTTGGACCGGCCGTCGTGGTTGACCGCCGAGCCCGCGATGACCGCGAGGATCTCGTCGCCGTCGCGCCGGGCGTCGGCCACCCGCTTGAGCACCACCATGCCGCCGCCCTCGGAGCGGGCGTAGCCGTCGGCGTCCGAGCTGAACGATTTGATCCGGCCGTCCGGTGCCAGCACGCCACCGACCTCGTCGAACCCGATGGTCACCATCGGGGTGATGAGCGCGTTGACGCCGCCGGCCAGCACCACGTCGGCCTCGCCTGCGCGGAGCGCCTTCACGCCCTCGTGGATGGCGACCAGCGAGGACGAGCACGCGGTGTCGATGGCCATCGACGGACCGCGGAAGTCGTAGAAGTACGACACCCGGTTGGCGATGATCGAACTCGCGGTGCCGGTGATCGCGTACGGGTGCGCGGTGCGTCGGATCCGAGACCGACAGGAAGCTGTAGTCGTTGGTGGAGCTGCCGACGAACACGCCGACGGCCTGACCGCGCAGACTCGACGCCGGGATGCGCGCATGCTCGAGCGCCTCCCAGGTGAGCTCGAGCGCCATCCGCTGCTGCGGGTCGATGTTGTCGGCTTCCATCTTCGCCAGCGCGAAGAACTCGGCGTCGAAACCCTTGATATCGCTCAGGTAGCCGCCACGGGTGCGGGCCGTGGCGACCCGCGCGGCGATGCGCGGTTCATCGAGGAACTCCGACCAGCGGCCCTCCGGCAGATCGGTGATGGCGTCGCGGCCCTCGAGCAGCGCCTGCCACATCTCGTCGGGGGTGTTCATATCCCCGGGGTAGCGGGTACCCAGGCCGACGATCGCGATGTCGTCGACGTCGGCGGCGCGCGCCCAGTCCTGCGCGGTCGCGTCGTAGATTTCCTCGGGCTCGCCCTCGACGATCACCTGAGCGAGCGCCTCGATGGTGGGGTGCCGGAAGGCGACGGTGGCCGTCAGCGCGGTGCCGGTGAGGTCCTCGATGTCCGAGGCCATCGCGACGGCATCGCGCGACGACAGGCCGAGTTCGACCATGGGCGCGGACTCGTTGATGGTGTCCGGTGACAGGCCGGTGGCGTTGGCCGACCCAGTTGCGCAGCCACTGCCGCATCTCCGGGACCGACAACTCGGAGCCGGGGGCCGCCGGGCCCTCGATACCGCCCGCAACTTCGGGGGTCACGGGCGTCGTGTCGTCGTTGGTTTCTTCAGAAGTCGGATTCTCTTCAGACACTGTCGAGGCCTCACTCACATTTTTTCGCCTGGCGGTCGAGCCCGGCGTGGCGGACCGGCCGGTGGTCAGTCCGTCTCGTCCGGGAACGCGTTGGCCACCTTGCCGGAGCGCAGGCTGCCGTCGAGGTACGCCGAGCGGCAGGCCCGGCGGCCGATCTTGCCGCTGGACGTCCGCGGGATCGCCCCCGCCGGCGTCAACATCACGTCTCGCACCGTGACACCGTGACGCACCGCGACCGCGGCACGAATGTCGTCGGCGATCGGCGCGACATCGAGCTTGTGGGTACCGGGCGCCCGTTCGGCGACGATCACCAACTGCTCGGAGGAGTCGTCCGGGTCGTACTTCAGACCCGCGTGCGCGTCCTCGAACACTTCGCGCGGCAACTCGTTGGCCGGCACCGAGAACGCCGCGACGTAGCCGGTGCGCAGCGCCTTGCTGGCCTCCTCCGCCGAGTACTCGAGATCCTGCGGATAGTGGTTGCGGCCGTCGACGATCACCAGATCCTTGACGCGGCCGGTGATGTACAGGTCACCGTCGTGGAAGGCGCCGTAGTCGCCGGTGCGCACCCACGTGCCGTCGTCGTCCGCGCCCTCGGCATGCGACGGGCTGGTCCGCGACTTCAGGATGTTCTGGAACACCTCGACGGTTTCCTCCGCCTTGCCCCAGTAGCCGATGCCCATGTTCTGCCCGTGCAGCCAGATCTCGCCGATCTGGCCGTCGGGCAGTTCGGTGGCGGATTCGGCGTCGACGATGGTGGCCCACACGGCGACGCCGACCTTGCCGGCCGACGGCTGTGCGACCGCGTTGGGCGCATCCGAACCCACCTCGACGAAGCGGTGCTTGTTCAGTTCGTCGCGGTCGACGTGGATGATCTTGGGCGGCTCACCGATCGGCGTGGTGGACACGAACAGCGTCGCCTCGGCCAGCCCGTAGGACGGTTTGACGGCCTCGGGGGGGAAGCCGTACGGGCCGAACGCCTCGTTGAACCGGCGCACCGAGGCCGCCGAAATGGGCTCACTGCCGTTCAGGATGGACTTGACGTTGGACAGGTCCAGCGGCGGCTCGCCGTCGCGCGGCAGACCGCGCGCGGCGGCGTGGTCGAAGGCGAAGTTGGGCGCCGGTGAGATCGTTCCGCCGGTGTCCCCGGGCTTGCGGGCCATCTCCCGGATCCACCGGCCCGGCCGCCGCACGAACGCCGTCGGCGTCATGAATGTCACGTAGTGCCCGATCATCGGGGCGATCATGGCCGTGACCAGACCCATGTCGTGGAAGAACGGCAACCAGGTGACACCGCGGTCACCCTCCTCGCCCTCCAGCGCCTCGATGATCTGGACGACGTTGGTGGCCAGGTTGAGGTGGGTGATCTCCACGCCGGTCGGGATCCGGGTGGATCCCGAGGTGTACTGCAGGTAGGCGATGGTGTCGCGGTCGACCTCGACGGGCTCCCAGGTCGCGGCGACCTCGTCCGGAACGGCGTCGACGGCCACGACGCGCGGCCGTTCCTTGGCCGGCCGGCTGCGGAAGAACTTGCGGACGCCTTCGGCGGATTCGGTGGTGGTCAGGATCGCGGTCGGAGTGCAGTTGTCCAGGACGGCGTGCAACCGGCCGACGTGGCCCGGTTCGGACGGGTCGAAGAGGGGCACCGCGATGCGGCCGGCGTACAGGGTTCCGAAGAAGGCGACCAGGTATTCGAGGCTCTGCGGGCACAGGATCGCGACCCGGTCGCCTGGCTGGGTGACCTGCTGCAGTCGCGCGGCGACCGCGCGGTTGCGCACGCTGAAGTGACCCCAGTTCAGATCGCGCTCGACGCCGTCGCGCTCGACGGAGAAATCCAGGAACCGGTAGGCGACCCGCTCGCCGCGCACCTTGGCCCATCGCTCGATGTGGCGGACCAGGTTTCCGTTGTCGGGAAAGGTGATACGCCCGTCCTTGATGAATGGGTTGTGGAAGGGCATGCGATATCTCCTGTCAAAAACCTCTATGGCGGATCAGCTGCAACGCTCTGCTCAGGTCGCTCGTCGCGCCTCACCGCCGTCGACCCCCAAACCTCACAGATCCTACCGACGTCGGGGCCCACACAAACCGTTCATCTGCCCGCGCGGACCGATGACTTTGGCTCTACTGGCTCTTATTTTCTTCTTAATGTTACGGGCCGGCAGATCATCGGCCAAATCCTGTCCCACAACTCCGAACCGGTCAGGTTCAACCGTGCTTCGGATGGGGCGCATTGTCGATCACGCCGCGGGCCCAGTTCAGTGTCCACTCGGTTGCGGGCTGGCCGTTGTCGTTCCAGAACTGCGGAGTTCCATACAGTGCGTGCACCGGTTGGCCGGCCCCGCCCGCGAGCACTTCGAGCGTCTGCGGCAGGTTGGTGATGCTGAAGGCACCCTGCGGCGCGGCGCAGATCAGATCGCCGGATCCGCAGATCTGATAGGTGCGGTCGTTGAGGGCGCCGAACCCGCCCGGACGCTCGCCCGTCATCGCCAGACCGAGGCCCGAGAGCATCGGCACCTCATGCAGCGTGATCTCGGCGCCCTGCCCGGGGGGGTTGGGCCCGACGTCCTGGCCCACGCCGGTCTGACGCCGCCCGTCGGCGATCAGCGTGACGCCCACCACCAGGTCCTGGTCCACCGGACCGCGGCCGTTGCCGATGTCGCTGGCGAGGTCCCCGCCAATCACCGCGCCCTGCGAAAAGCCCACCAGCACGTAGCTGGTCAGCGGGCACTTTGCGTTCATGTCGGTCAGCGCCTGTACCGCGGCCCGGGTGCCCTCGGCGCGGCTCTCGTTGTAGGACATCTGCTTGTCCGCCGAGAACGGGTTATGGAACTGCGCGGTGTAGGGCACCGTGTACACCTGCAACCGGTCCGTGCCGTATTGCTGTTGCAACGGCCGTGAGACGTTCCCCAGCAGAGACAACGGGAACTGCGTCGGGTTCAGCGGGTCTTCGGTGGGTGAGGACTCCCACGTGCCGGGTATCACCAGCGCCATCACGTCCGGGCAACTGGCGTCCTGGAATTCGGGCCGCGGCTTGGTCTGCCCCGGCGCCGTCGTCGACGGGGGCACGGCGGTGGGTGGCACCGCACTCGGCGAGGAGTCCGGGCGCCGGACGATCACCACGACGATCACGACCACGAGTGCCACCACCACGGCCACGGCCGCCGCGGCGATCAAGCCCAGAATGCGGTGGCGGCGACGGTTCTTGCGTGAAGTACGGGCCATCTCTCCTGCTAGCAGAGTCGTTCGGCGGCGATGCGAATGTACTGGACCGTGGCGTCCCTGGCCGGCATCGCCGGTCGCGGCCTGGTCGCGGCGGTGGCGTTGTCGGCGTCGTCGACGTCACCGCGCACCAGTGGGAAGACGAAGTCCCACACCGCCTGGTCGGTCTGACCGGCAGCACGCCCCTGGCATACGTACGAGCCGATCGACAGGGCCATCAGGTCGGTCGACGGGCGCACGCCCGCCGCGGCCAGCGCATCGAGGTAGCCCCGCTGTCGTGGACTGACGGCTACGTTGCTGGAACCCGGGCCGTTCGGCGCGGCCATCGCGGCGCCGGGGCCATCGGAATCGGTCGAGGAACCGGGCTGGGACGTCGGGGCGACGCGGGCAGTGATATCACCGGCGCTGGCGCATCCGCTCAGCAGTAGGGCCGCCGAAGCCATCACCAGCAGCGACGGCACCAAGGGTGGAACGAGCGCCCTGTCTACCGCGCCCCGATCAGGCGACGACACCGGCTGCTGCACTCCTCCAAGGTACCGGTCCACGCGCAGTGGCCCCGGCGACGCCTGGCGCGCCCGGGATTTCGCCAGTGCTGCGGTTCAGCCGATCGCCGACGCGAGGTCGCCGGACATCGCGCCGAGTTGGCCCGCCCAGCTGCCCCAGCCGTGGTCACCGCTCGTCGGGAAGTCGAAGTGCGCGTTACCACCGCCGTTGCTGCGATAGGCCGCGTAGAACGACCGGTTGCTGCCCTGCGCCTGGTCGGCATAGCCGATCATGGCGGCGGGGTCGCTGGCGGTCAGCGTCTGCGGTGAGAACACCCACAACCGGGTGTTGTTGTCGATCAGCAACTGGTTGTGCACGGTCGGGTCGTGCCACTTCCACCGGCCGAGCTGGGGCAGGCCCCACATCAGGTTGGTGTCGGCGCCGCCGAACTGCATCATGCCGGCGTGCAACGCACCGTTGACGAAGGTGTTCGACGGGTTGAGGAAGCCCGACATCGATCCCGCATAACGGAACCGGTTGGGATAGAACTCGGCGAGCGACAGCGCAGCGGTCCCGCCCTGGGACGCGCCCACAATGGCGTGCCCGGTGGGGCTCAGCCCCTTGTTGGCGGCCAGCCAGTCCGGCAGCTCCGAGCTCAGGAAGGTCTCCCACTGCTTGCTGCCGTCCTGCTCCCAGTTCGTGTACAGGCTGAATGCGCCGCCGGCCGGCGCGACGACGGATATGCCCTTCCCGGCGAGCGTGCCCATCGCGTTGCCCGCCGTCACCCAGTTGCTGACGTCGGGTCCGGCGTTGAACGCGTCGAGCAGGAAGACGGCATGTGGTCCGCCCGCCTGGAACGCGACCGGGATGTCCCGGCCCATCGACGCGGACGGCACCTGGAGGTATTCGACGCCATCGGCACGAGCGACGCCGGGCACACCGCCGAGCGTCGCGGCGCCCCAGGCCGCACAGGTCAACACCAGCGCGCACATCGCGCGCACCACGATTGACAGCAGCCTCATACCCACGTCCCCTCGCTGGTCGCTTTTGAACCGGCCCCGGCTGCAAGGTAGTGAATCACATCCGGTGACCTCCGGGCACAGGACCGGGAGAAAGCCCCCGAACCCCGGAACGCCAACGGCGGCGACCCGTGAGGGCCGCCGCCGTTGTGCGATACAGGTTGTGCGTATACGGGTTGTGCGTATCCGTGTGACGCGGTGGCGCTAGCCGCCGACGTTCTCGGCGGGCGCCGCCTCCGCAGCCGGGGCAGCCGTCGCCGGGTCGTAGGGAACCGCACCCAGCACCCGCTGGATGTCGGGCTTCATCTGCTGCAGCTGCTGGCCCCAGTAGTTCCAGCTGTGCGTGCCGTTGGCGGGGAAGTTGAACACCCCGTTGGTGCCGCCGGCGGCGATGTAGTTGTCCTTGAACGACTTGTTCGTACGCAGTGTGAAGCCTTCGAGGAACTTCGCGTTGAACAAGTTGCCGCCGCTGGTACCGGCGTCCAGTTCGGACGGGGTGCCGTCACCGCAGTAGATCCAGATGCGGGTGTTGTTGGCGATCAGCGCCGGGATGTTGACCATCGGGTCGTTGCGCTTCCACGCACTGTTCGGGTCTTCCGTCTTGCCCCACATGTCGTCGGGCGAGAAACCGCCCGCGTCGCCCATGGCCATCCCGACCAGCATCGGCCACCAGCCCTCGGACAGGTTCAGGAAGCCCGACAGCGAGGCGGAGTACTGGAACTGGCCGGGGTGCCAGATCGCCAGCGTCAGCGCGGCCGAACCGGCCATCGACAGACCGACCGCCGCGCTCCGGCTGTTGTCGACACCCTTGGTCGCCAGGAAAGCAGGCAGTTCCTGGGTCAGGAAGGTCTCCCACTTGTAGGTATAGGTGCCCGCCTTGCCCTTGGCCGGCTTGTACCAGTCGCTGTAGAAGCTGGACTGGCCACCGACGGGCATGATCACCGACAGGCCTGAGCCGTAGTACCACTCGAACGCCGGGGTGTTGATGTCCCAGCCGTTGAAGTCGTCCTGGGCCCGCAGACCGTCGAGCAGGTACACGGCCGGGGAGTTCGGGCCACCGCTCTGGAACTGGATACGGATGTCGCGTCCCATGCCGGCCGACGGCACATCGAGGTACTCCACGGGCAGGCCGGGCCGCGAGAACGCACCGGCGGTCGCCGTCTCGCCGACGGTCCCGATCAAGCCGGGCAGCAGAGCCGCCACCGCGGCCGAAATCGCCAGCCGGCGGCCCCATGCGCCACGCATCTTTCCGACAAAACTCATAGAGCTACCCATCCATCCTTTTCGTATGTCGCACCCGAGATCCGGCGGAAACTCGGCTCGCGGTGCCCGGTCAGTCAACCACATTTCGTCTGAATGCTCTCTTTTGCGCAGGTCAACCCATCGGCTCTAGCCGACGAGGGTCGCGATCAGGTCGGGCTTCAAGGCCTGCAACTGTGCGCCCCAGTAGGCCCAGGAATGGTTGCCCGAGGACGGGAAGTCGAAGGTCGCATTGCCGCCGCCGGCCGCCAGATATTTCTGCTGGAACCGCTTGTTGCTCCCGATCGCCAGCGACTCCAGACTGGTGGCGTTGAGCGCCTGAGTGGGGTCGGCGTTCTCGTCCAGCGGTGTCTGGCCCCCGGGGGCGCAGTAGACCCACAGCCGGGTGCCGTTGGCGACGATGCGTGACACCTGTTCGACGGGGTCATTGCGCTTCCACGCGGGATCCCACGGCGGCCCCCACATGTTGTCGACGTTGTAGCCGCCCGCATCGAGCATGGCGACCCGGATGGCCTGCTTCATGAACGTCGATGACGGGTTGAGGAATCCCGACAGCGATCCGGCGTAGGAGAACTGCGCCGGGTGGTAGGCGGACAGGATCAGGGCGGCCCCACCGGACATCGACAGGCCGACCACACCGTTGCCCGTCGCCGACACCTGCTTGCCGGCAGCCAGATAGGCCGGCAGTTCGTTTGTGAGGAATGTCTCCCACTTATAGGTATAGGGCTGTTTGTTGAAGTTGGACGGTGAGTACCAGTCGCTGTAGAAGCTGGACTGGCCGCCGACGGGCATCACGACAGCGATGCCGGAGTTGTAGAACCACTCGAACGCCGGGGTGTTGACGTCCCATCCGCTGTAGTCGTCCTGCGCGCGCAGACCGTCGAGCAGGTACACGGCTTTGCTCGGGCCGGCCGCGCCACCGGCACCCTGGAACTGCACGCGGATGTTGCGACCCATGGCTGCCGAATACACATCGAGGTACTCCACGGGCAGGCCTTCGCGGGAGAACGCCCGGGCGGTCGGCGTGGCGCCGGAAACATCCGCGGCGACGCCCAGCAGGGCAGGCAGCACGAGCGCTACGGCGATTGTGGCGGTCAGCCGGCGGGCCAGCGCAGCCCGGAACCAGGCCGTCACGGTATTCACCTATTACTCATCCGTTCCGTGATGTCCCGGAATTCGCATCCGTGGCACAGTTTCGCGGAGGCGTGTCAGTCACACCTGATTGCGTATCGCCGCAAGATCTCCGCAGCGTTACCGATTCGGAGGCCGCTGCGCCAACAGCCGACCAACAGCTGTCGCCGATTCGGCTATGGCCCCGTTGCCGGTAAGCCAGTGTACGGGGGGCGGTCCATTTCGGGCTCATCGAGACCGCAGCGGATCAGTTCGTACTGCGGCACCCGGTCGATGCGGTACTTCGTGTAGTTGTATGCGTAGAGCACGTTCGACATGAACTGACGCGCGGTCAGCGGGTCGCGGACCGCCGCGAGCACCGACTCGGTCGCGGGGCACTTCAGCGCGGCCTCGGCCTCTTTGATCCAGCCCTCGTCGAGGTACGACGGAAGGTAGGGATCCTTCTTGAGCCAGGGCCCTTCCGCGACCGCCCAGTCCGGGAACAGATTCTTGTCGTGGCCGATGCGGCCGTCCTCGATGCGCGCGGTGTGGGCGGCCAACGGGTTGGCCAGGCCGATCTGGTCGATGACGCGGACGTCGAGTCCGACGTTCATCCCGACCATGCCCAGGTTCGTGAAAAACACTGTGACCGGACCGATTTCGCGCCGCGGCGGGTCTCCCGGCTCGGCGGGCGGAATCGGCGGCGGCATGGCGGGCACCACGTCCCACACGTCGTAATTGCCCGCCGGCAGCAGCAGTGCGCCGTCGGGCGTGTTGTTGATCGCCACCAGCACCGCGCGCATCCGCGGGTAGTCCAGGTAGTCCGCGGCCGTCAGCGGATGCGCATGACCGGTGGCCTGTGAGTAGAACCGGCGTTCGTCGACGATGCCCGAATAGGTGACCCGGGTGGCGTCGGAACCGAGCCCGGTAGAGTTCGCCGCCCACAGCGACCAGGCGATCACCGTGCCCCACAGCACGGTGGTGGCGCCGGCCAGCAGATAGCCGGCTTCCCGGGAGAATTTGGTGCCGTCGGGCAGGACGACGGGAATGACCGCGACCGGGGCGAGCAGACAGAACATCGGTGCCAGCAACACCCGGCCGTGCATGAAGTCGCCGCCCTGACGAATCCAGTAGATCGCCTGGAGCAGGCCGCTCACCACGAAGAAGATCACCACCGCGGCGGGGCTCTGCACCGTCCGGGCCAGCCATCCGTAGCCCCGCGGAATCTCGTGCCTGATCCACCACGGCTGGGTGCGGGTCGCCAGCAGCACCAGACCCAGACCGATCAGCAGCAGGGCCGGGATCCACAGCGCGTAGGGCTTGTTGAAGTTGGCCAGATAGACGAACCCCTGCGGCCATTTGGACCCCGAAGCGTCCTTGGCGATCGCGGTGCCCGGAACCACCAGCGCGTAGTAACCCATCCGGAAGATCTGGTACCCGACCGGCAGCAGCCCGCCGGCGACGACGATCAGCAGGCGGCGGCGCAGGCCGCTGGCCGCGACGAGCATCATCACCAGCGCGACGCCACCGATCAGTGCCAGCTCAGGTCGCACCAGGACGCTGAGGCCGGCGACGAACGCCAACGCGGCGGTGAATCCGCGCCCCACGGCGTTGGGCCCGCTCACGCCACGCAACCCGGCCGTCCGCAGGCTCTGCGACCAGCACACCAGCATCCACCACAGCAGCCCGAGGTAGGCCAGGACCAGGCCGTTCTCCAGGCCGGATGTCGCGAAGTCACGGGCCGGCGGTACCGCGATGTAGACGAGAACCCCGGCCGGCAGCAGCAGACCGCGTCGGCCCTGCAGGCTCGGCGCGTACAGCCGGGCCGCGCCGAGCATCAGCAGCACCACGCCCAGCACGGACAACATCAGCGCCAGCGTCAGCGCGACGTACTCCAGGCGAACCGGGCCGCCGACCCAGCCGCCGAGGTACATCAAGTAGGTCCACAGCGGTCGACGTGTTCGCCTCGACCCGCTCGCCGGCGTTGAACACCGGGCCGTTGCCGGCCATCAGGTTCCGCACGGTGCGCAACACGATCAGGCCGTCGTCGGCGATCCAGCGGCGCTGCCAGGCGCCCCAGCCGAACAGCCCGGCGGCCACCAGCACGCCGGCCCACAGGCTCAGCCGCACCGACATCGGATACGGGTAGACAGGCCACTGCCGCAGCCGGGTGGGCGCCGTCACACCGCTAGCCGAGGAAGACTGCGGCACCGACGGTTCCGATCCAGACCAGAGCGAGCATCTGAAGCACCCTGTCGTGCAAAGCGATGTCCTCGGGTTCACCCGCCTCTCCGCCGTCGATGTCCACCGCGTAGCGCAGGATCGCCACGGTGAACGGGACCATCGACACCGCGAACCAGGAACCGGCGTTGCCGTCGCGCTCGAACGCCCACAGCCCGTAGCACAGCACCACCGCGGTGGCCGACAACGTCCAGACGAACCGCAGATAGCTGCTGGTGTAGCTCTCCAGCGACTTGCGGATCTTGGCTCCGGTGCGTTCGGCCAACTGGAGTTCGGCATACCGCTTGCCCGCCGCCATGAACAGCGACCCGAACGCCATCACCAGCAGGAACCACTGGGACAGCGGGATGCCTGCCGCCACGCCGCCGGCGATCGCCCTGATCAAGAAGCCTGACGACACGATGCAGATGTCAAGCACCGCTTGATGTTTCAGACCGAAGCAGTACGCGAGCTGAACGCCGATGTAGACCGCCATCACCAACGCCAGGTCGGGCGAGATCAGCCAGGAGATCACCAGCGACGCCACCCCGAGGACGACCGCCAGCCCGTACGCCAGCGGCAGCGGAACGACACCCGCGGCGATCGGGCGGAAGCGTTTCGTCGGGTGCGCCCGGTCCGCCTCGACGTCGCGGGAATCGTTGATCAGGTAGATGCAGGACGCGGCCAGGCAGAACGCCACGAAGGCGACCCCGACCCTGAGCAACACCTGCTTGTAGTCGTACTCCACATCGCCGCCGAGTGCCGCCAACGGTGCGGCCAGGACCAGCAGGTTCTTCACCCACTGCCGGGGCCGGATCGCCTTGATGATGCCGGCGGCCAGGTTCTGCGGCGGGCCGACGACCGGCGGTGCCTCCTCGCTCATCGCTCTCCTCCGATCCGGTCGGCGATCATCTCTGTTGCCTTCGCCACGGCCGCCCCGACGACGACGCCGGTCGCGACGTCGCTCGGGTAGTGCACGCCGAGCACGAGGCGCGACAACGCCATCGGGGGAATCAGCAACGCAGGCAACGGTAGCCCGGTGATGCGGCCCATCAACAGGGCCGCAGCGGTCGTCGACGTGGCGTGCGCGGACGGGAAACTCAGCCGGCTCGGAGTGCCGACGTTGACGGCGATGGCCGGATGATCCGGGCGCGTCCTGCCCACCACCCGCTTGATCAGCACCGCTGCCGCGTGCGCCGCGAAGGCACCCACCCCGGCCGTGATCCACTGCCGCCTGCGGCGGGGCTGCAGCAGCGCACCCAGCCCTGCCAAGGCCAGCCAGCCCAGCGAGTGCTCACCGAAGTGGGACAACCCGCGAGCACCCGCGAGCACTCCCGGCCGATCGGCCAGGGCGGACTGCACGGCCACCAGTGCGGCGGCTTCGCCCCGTGGCGGCGCTGCCGACTCAGGCATCGCCCGAGACCGAATTCGGTTCCAGCAGAACCGTTTCCCACTTCTGCTTGCTGGTGAGCACCGGTAGTGCTTCGCGGTATACGCGGCGCATCGTGTTGAACTTGCGGGCCAGTCGGACATGCTGGCGCATCGACGCCCGCAGCAGCTCGAACATCTTGGCGCGATCCCGCTGGCGGTACACCACTCCGCGGCCGTCGGCGGTCGTCACGGTGACACCGTCGACTTTGCAGAGCAGGAACCAGCGTGCGTCCTGGGTGGCGATGTTGAGTTCGGGACGGGTGTGGTGCGCGGGGTCTTCCTTGCGCAGCTGGTGCATCACACCGCGGGCGAGGCGAATCCCGATGGCGGGCAACGCAACCGGTGGCTTGTGTACCTTGCGGCGGCCGGACGGGGTGGGCAGCGAGGTGGCCCCGGGCAGCACCACCGCGTCGGGGTACTGCTTGCGCATCGCATGCACCTCGGGCAGCGCCGACTCCAGGATGGAGAAGATGTGCTCCGGCCCGGCGAGGAAGTCCTCGATCGCCTTGTTCTGGATGGCGACCGTCGAATACTCAAGGCACAGAAGGTGCTTGAGGGTGGCCTTGACCGAACTGGCCAGCAGGCCCTTCGTGTCACCGTCCCAGTGCATGGCCGCGACCACGAGCCGGTTGCGCAGGTGGAAATAGGCCTGCCAGTCGATGGCGTCGTCCTTGTCGCTCCACGCCATGTGCCAGATCGCGGTGCCGGGCATGGTGACCGTGCCGTAACCGTGCTCGGCGGCGCGCAGGCCGTAGTCGGCGTCGTCCCATTTGATGAACAGCGGCAGCGGCTGGCCCAGCTCTTCGGCGACCTGGCGCGGGATCATGCACATCCACCAGCCGTTGTAGTCGACGTCGATGCGCCGGTGCAGTTCCTTGCTCCGTTCCTCCTCGTCGGCCAGTGGGTACTTGGCGAAGTCGTGGTCGTATTCGGTGAACGGCGCGTTGGTCCACATGAAGTTGCCGCGGTCGACCACCTCGCCCATCACATGCAGGTGCGAGGGCTCCTGCAGGTTGAGCATCTGGCCACCGATCAGCGTCGGAGCCTTGGCGAAGCGGTTGAGCGACAGCGCCCGCAGGATCGAGTCGGGCTCGATGCGGATGTCGTCGTCCATGAACAGGATCTGCTCACAGTCGGTGTTCTTCAGCGCCTCGTACATGACCCTGCTGTAGCCGCCCGACCCACCCAGGTTGGGCTGGTTGTGGATGGACAGCCGGCTGCCCAGCGGGGCGGCGACGGCGGCGAAGTCGGGGTGGTCGACCACCTTCCTGGTGCCCTGGTCCGACACGATCACAGCACCGATCACGTTGTCCACCAACGGATCCGATGTCAGTGCGGCCAGCGCGTTGACGCAGTCCGAGGGCCGGTTGAAGGTCGGGATCCCGACCGCGATGTTCGCACGGCCCGGGGCGGGCACCGGGGCATACCAGGCGGCGCTGTGGACAGTGACCGCGGTGTCGGTGGTGATGTCGAACCAGATCCAGCCGCCGTCCTCGAACGGGTCGAGGCCGATCTCGAATTCGGTCCACGCCGGCGTGTCGTCGGCGGGGCTCGACAGCGGTGCGCCGCCTACCGTGATGCGGGAGCCGGTTGCCTTGGACCGATAGACGTCCACCCGGGCCGAGCCGGTGAGTTCGACCCGCAGCACCACCGATTCCAGCGTTGACCAGCGCCGCCAGTAGCTCGCGGGGAACGCGTTGAAGTAGGTCGCGAACGACACCTCGGACTCGGGTCCGATCTCGAGTGTGGTGCGCGTCGGCGCGTGCGCCCGTCTGGAGTTGGTCTCGGACTCCTCGATGTAGAGCTTGCGCACATCGAGCGGTTCGCCGGGACGCGGGAGGATGACGCGGGACAGCAGGCTGACCGCCCGCGACTCCGCCGCGTCGAGCGGGCCGGAGGGAATGTCACTCATGCGGTACTGCTTTCTTCGGGACTACTGAGAGGCGCGCCGTCGACGAGATGCGGCGCCAGGGTGTTGTCATACATATTCAGCGCACTGGCGATGGCCATGTGCATATCGAGATACTGGTAGGTGCCCAGCCGGCCGCCGAAAAGCACTTTGGCCGAAGCGGTCTCCGCTCTGGCCCGTTCCCGGTAGGCGGCCAGCACCGTACGGTCGGCCTCGGTGTTGATCGGGTAGTAGGGCTCGTCGTCGTCATCGGCGAAGCGTGAGTACTCGCGCATGATCACCGTCTGGTCGGTGGGATAGGCGCGCTCGGGATGGAAATGCCGGAACTCGTGGATGCGGGTGTAGGGCACGTCGGGGTCGTTGTAGTTCATGACGGGGGTGCCCTGAAAGTCCCCGCAGTCACCCAGTACCTCGACCTCGAAGTCCAGCGTGCGCCAGCCCAGCCGGCCCTCGGCGTAGTCGAAGTACCGGTCCAGCGGGCCGGTGTACACAACCGGCGCATCGGGATTCGCGGCCCGCAGCGTGTCGCGGACGTCGAACCAGTCGGTGTCCAGGCGCACGTCGATGCGGACGTCGGCGGCCATGTTCTGCAGCCACGCGGTGTACCCGTCGACCGGCAGCCCCTCGTAGGTGTCGTTGAAGTAGCGGTTGTCGAACGTGTAGCGCACCGGCAGCCTGTTGATGACGGCAGCCGGCAACTCCACGGGATCGGTCTGCCACTGCTTGGCCGTGTAGCCCTTGACGAACGCCTCGTAGAGCGGCCGTCCGATCAACGAGATGGCCTTCTCCTCGAGGTTTTGCGCGTCGGCGGTCTCGAACTCCGATGCCTGCTCCTTGATCAGCGCACGCGCCTCGTCCGGCGTGAAGTACCGGCCGAAGAACTGGGACACCAGGCCCAGTCCCATCGGGAACTGGTAGGCCTGGCCGTCGTGCAGAGCGAACACCCGGTGCTGGTAGCCGGTGAAGTCGGTGAACTGCCGCACGTAGTCCCACACCCGCTTGTTGGACGTGTGGAACAGGTGGGCGCCGTACTTGTGGACCTCGATACCGGTCTGCGGCTCCGCCTCGGAATACGCGTTGCCGCCGATGTGGGGTCGCCGGTCGAGCACCAGGACGCGCCTGTTCAGCTGCGTCGCCACGCGCTCGGCGATCGTCAGGCCGAAGAATCCGGAACCGACGACAACGAGGTCGTAGCGTTCGGCGGGCAGGGGCGAAGCGACCCGGGAATTTGGAGCGGTCATCGGTGGCAAGGGTATCCGACCCGCGCGGCCGAACCGCCCTGACGGGCGGGCCGCGATGGTGGATTCACGGCACGGGTACCGGCCCCAAAGCGTGCCGTGCCCCCACAGTCGACGAACAGCGAGGCAAGGTCGCGATTCGCTCACGATTCCGCATCGTCACTCTAGACACACCAATCACACCCGTAACATCGATGACGTTGCCAGCCAACAAAGCAAGTACCCAATTTTGAGGAGACTTCCGTGCCGAACCGACGTCGACGCAAGCTCTCGACAGCCATGAGCGCAGTCGCCGCACTGGCCGTCACAAGTCCGTTTGCAGTGCTCGCTGTTTCCGAGTTGTCCGCGCCCGCACCCCAGCACCACGAGTTCGTGCAGGCCGCGCTGATCACCGACCTGCCCAACGAGTTGATCTCGGCGCTCTCGCAGGGTCTCTCGCAGTTCGGCATCAACCTGCCGCCGCTGCCGACCGGGCTGAGCCCCTCGGGCGCCCAGCCCATCAGCGCAGGGCCTGCCCTGACGGCTCCCGGGCTCACGACGCCCGGTTTGACCGACCTGGGAACGTCGGGTTTGACGAGTCCGTCGCTGGCCACCCCCGGTCTGACGAGTCCGTCGCTGACCACCCCCGGTCTGACCACGCCGGCCACGGCGCCCCTGACCGGGACGGCACTGACCGATCCCGGGCTGACCAGTCCGGCGCTCAGTCCCGGGCTGACCACCACCCCGGGGTTGACGATTCCGCCGGCCGGCACGCCCAGCCCAGCGCTGACCGCACCGGGCGCCTTCCCGACGACGACACCGGGGCTCGGCCTGCCGACTGAGCAGCCGATCAGTGCGCCGCTCGGTCTCGACCCGATGGCCGGCACCTACCCGATCCTGGGCGATCCCTCGCTGGCCGCGCCCGCCAGCACCGGCGGCGGCGGACTGATCAGCGACCTGAGCAGCGCGGCGCAGCAACTGGGCGTGGGCCAGGTGGTCGATCTGCTCAAGGGTGTGGTGATGCCGTCGATCATGAGCGCGGCCCAGTCGGCCGCACCGGCCGCCGCGGCACCGGCCGCCTGAACCACGGAGGAGACCTGTAACCAAACGGCACCGCAGGGTGGGCTCGTTACCCCTCGACCCCTCAGAGCCCGAAACCCCTGCGGTGCCGTTGCAGGTCTGCCAGAGATTCACAGTCACATAGTCCCCATTCGTACCGTGTCGTAACACAAACAACATCCGACACATACGTAACATCGGCTCGTGCCGCGGCGCCGCCCTCCTGCGACTTTGTTCACCGCTCTTGCGGCGACAGTTGTTCTGTTGCCGTGGGCGATCGGCGGCGTTCCCCCGGCCGGCCACGAACCCCGCGCCGCGGACACCCTGCTGGCCGAGCAACCGCTGACCGGCGTCGGCGGCGGGGAGACGGTGCGCGAGATCACCGGAAGCACCCCGTTCTCGATGGTCGCGCTCACCGGTGCGGACCTCACCGGCACCTCGGCGCGGATCCGGGCCCGCCAGCCCGGCGGCGACTGGGGTCCCTGGTACGAGGCGGAGACGCTGGAATCCAACGGAAACGACTCGGGGACCGAGGCCTCGCACGGACCGCGCGGTACCGACCCGGTCTTCGTCGGCCTCACCACGTCGGTGCAGATCGCGGTGACCCGGCCGGCCGACGCTCCGGTCACCACGACCGCACCGGCCTCCGGTACCGGGAACGGCCTCGGCTACATCCCGGCGAATGCCGAACAGCCGCTGGCGCAGAACCTTTCCGCGGTGCTGATCAGCCCGCCGCAGGCTCCGGTCGACACCCACTGGACACCTCCGGTCGCGGTGATGGCCCCGGGGCAGGCGCCCAACGTCATCACGCGCGCACAATGGGGTGCCGACGAGGGGATGAAATGCGGCGCCCCCCGTTACGACGACGGTCTGCGCGCCGCGGTCGTTCATCACACAGCCGGGAGCAACGACTACTCCCCCGAGGATTCCGCGGCGATCGTGCGGGCGATCTACGCTTACCACACCCGCACGCTGGGCTGGTGCGACATCGCCTACAACGCCCTGGTCGACAAGTACGGTCAGGTCTTCGAAGGCCGCGCGGGCGGAATCGACAAGCCGGTCGAGGGTTCCCACACCGGCGGGTTCAACCGCAACACGTGGGGTGTCGCGATGCTCGGCGATTTCGACGACGTACGGCCGACCGAGATCCAGTTACGCACCGTCGGCCGACTGCTGGGCTGGCGACTCGGCCTCGACCGGGTGGACCCCCGAGGGACCGTCCATCTGGCGTCGTCAGGCGGTTCCTACACGAAGTTCAGGGCCGGCGACGACATCACTCTTCCGACGATCTTCACCCACCGCGACGTCGGTATCACCGACTGCCCGGGCAATGCCGCCTATGCCGCGATGGACGAAATCCGGGACATCGCCGCACATTTCAACGACCCGCCCGGCCCGCGATCGCTGGAGGACTCGCTTCGGGGCGGTGCGATCTATGCGAAGTGGGGGACCCTCGGCGGGGTCGGCAGCGCGCTCGGGCAACCCAAGGCACCCGAGGCGACGGCCGAGGGCGACGCCCGATACGTCCGGTTCGACAAGGGCGCCATCTACTGGTCCCCGACCAGCGGAGCCGAACCGATCACCGGTGCGATCTATGACGCGTGGGCCGCGCTTGGTTACGAGCGCGGACTGCTCGGACTGCCCACCAGCGGTGAGATTCCCGAACCGCAATGGGTGGTGCAGAACTTCCAGCACGGCACCCTGAACTTCGACCGAGAGACCGGCCTGGTGACCCGGGTGGTCGACGGCGTCGCACAGGAAATCCCACCACCCCCCGCCGGTGGTCCACCCGTTCAGTTGGAACGCTTCACGCCGATCAGCGTCGACTGATCAGACGAGCCAACTCTCGCGCTCAAAGCCACCAGCGTTCCAGTACCCGCGCCAGTCCGTCGTCGGTGTTGGGCGCGGTCACCTCGTTGGCGGCGGCCATCGCCTCGGGATGCGCATTGCCCATCGCCACGCCGAGACCGGCCCACCGCAGCATCGGCACATCGTTGGGCATGTCACCGAACGACGACGATGTCGGCGGCCGTGATACCCAGCGGTGCGGCAATCTCCTCGACGCCGGTGGCCTTGCTGATGCCCCGCGGCACGATCTCGATCAGACCGTTGTTGGTGCTGTAGGTGATATCCCCTTCAGCGCCCACGTATTTGGCGAGTTCGTCCGCCATGTCCGCACTGCGGGCACCCGTCTTGCGAATGAGCAGTTTCACCGCGGGCGCCGACACCAGGTCGGCCCGCGAGACCTCGGTGTTGTCCGGGTTCAACCAGGCGTGCTCGTAGCCGGGTGAGCTGACGAACTGCGGTGTGGCGGCGTCGTGGGCACTGCGGCCCACCCGCTCGACCGCCAGTCCGGCCCCGGGAATGGCGCGCTCGGCGATCTCGGCGAGGGCGGCCAGGGCGTCGGCCGACAGCGTGCGCGCCGCGATGATCCGGTCGGTGGCCGGGTCGTAGACCACCGCGCCGTTGGCGCACACCGCCATCGGCGCGAAGCCCAGTGCGTCGACGACGGGGCTGTATCCAGCGCGGCGGCCGGCCGGTGGCGAGCACGAACTGCGCGCCGGCGGCCACCGCGGCGCGGACGGCGTCGCGGGTGCGGGTGGTAATGCGTTCGTCGTTGTCGAGGAGCGTGCCGTCGACATCGGTCGCGATGAGGGCTGGCAGGGTCACTAGGATCCGGCCCGCCTGCGTTCCCGCTCCGCCAATTCGGCCTCCTCTATCCGTTCGGCCTCCGAGAGCGTGGGCGCGCTGCCGCCCAGCCGCCGCGGCACCCAGTACGCGCCCGGCGGATGGTCGTAGTTCTCCTGGACCTGATGGAGCAGTGCGTTCATGGCCGTGCGGATTCCGGTTTCGAGTTCGCCGACCGTACCGGTCGGGGCCAGCGCCGGGCCGACCGCAACCGTGATCGGAATCTTGTTGCGGCCCAATGACTTCGGATGATCCTTGGTCCACATCCGGTGTGCTCCCCACACGATGAGGGGAATCAGCGGAACCTGCGCCTCGTGCGCCATCCGGGCCGCGCCGGACTTGAAGTCCTTCAGTTCGAAACTGCGGCTGATCGTCGCCTCGGGGTAGACGGCGACGAGCTCGCCCTCCCGAAGCCGCTGCACCGCGACAGCGTAGGAGTCGGCACCGGCGCGGCGGTCGACGGGAATGGTCTTGGAATGCTTGATCAAGAAGTTGACGCCCTTCACCTGTTGCATCTCGGACTTGATCATGAACCGCAGCCGCCGCTTCCGCTGCGTGGCCGCCAGCGCGGCCGGCAGGAAGTCGATGTAGCTGGTGTGGTTGATCGCCACCGCCGCGCCGCCGACGGCCGGGATGTTCTCCAACCCGCGGAAGGTGAGCGCGGTGCCGGTGAGACGAACTGCCAGCGAACCCGCGATCTCGAGGCTGCGGAAGACCGGTTCCATACGCCTACTCCGGACCCGACCCTTCGGCCTGTCGTGCCGCCTTGGCGGCCGCGCGCCGAACGGCTTCCTCGGCGTCGAGGTGGGCCGCCTCTGCCAGCGAGGGCGCACTGCCGCCCAGCCGCTTGGGCACCCAGTACGCACCCGGCGGATAGGGGCCGTAGGCGTCCTGCACTTGTTCGAGCAGGTGTTGCATGCGTGAGTGCAGCAACCCGGTGAGCTCGCCGGCGGGCAGCGTCGGTTCGATCGGGGCGCCGACGGCCACCGTGATCGGCACCTTGGGACGCCACATCTTCTTGGGATGGTCCTTGGTCCAGATGCGCTGGGCACCCCACACGACGTGCGGGACGATGGGGACGCCGGCGGCGATCGCCATCCGCGCGGCACCGGACTTGAACTCCTTGATCTCGAAACTGCGGCTGATCGTCGCCTCGGGGTACACCCCGACCAGTTCGCCCTCTTTGAGTTGCCGGCAGGCCTCTTCGAACGACGCCGCGCCGTTCTGGCGGTCGACCGGAATGTGCCGCAGGCTGCGCATGACGGGGCCCGTGATCCCGTGGTCGAACACCTCCTGCTTGGCCATGAACCGGACCTTGCGACCCAGGCCCTGCCGGTAGGCGGGCAGCCCGGCGAAGGTGAAGTCGAAGTAGCTGGTGTGGTTGATCGCCACCACGGCGCCGCCGGTCTTGGGCAGGTTCTCCACGCCGATCACCGTGAACTTCAGGCCCTGCACCTTCCAGACGAGGCGCGCGAGCTGAATGGCGGTGCCGTATGCCGGTTCCACAAGGAAGCAGCCTAGCGGCGTGACGAAGCCGCCGAGGGACGAGGCGGTAAGGAACAACGCGCCAGCCGACCGAGCGGCGTGACGAAGCCGCCGAGGGACGAGGCGGTAAGGAACAACGCGCCAGCCGACCGAGCGGCGTGACGAAGCCGCCGAGGGACGAGGCGGTAAGGAACAGCCGCACATGCGACAGTCGAACCCGTGACGATTCCCGCCGGGCCAGTTCCGGTCCCTCCGGTGGTGGCCGGGATCGCCGCGGGTCGCGCGGTGCGGGCGGTCTGGCGCAACGAGTTGGGCGGGGTGACGTTCTCGATCGGCGACGGGCCCGAAAGCCGCCACCGAGTTCGTCAAGACCGGGCCGGGCGACTTCGCCGCCGAGGCCATTCGGCTGGCGTGGGCGGGCCGCTTCATCGCGGTGCCCCGGGTGCTCGGTGTCGGCGACGACTGGCTGCACACGGCGGGCCTCCCCGGCCGCTCTGCGGTCGACCCACACTGGGCCGGCGACCCCGGGCGGGCGGCCCGGGCGATCGGAGCCGGGCTGCGGATCCTGCACGACGCGTTGCCGGTCCGGGACTGCCCGTTCGACTGGTCGGTTCCGGCCCGGTTGGCAGCCATTCCCGCCGCCGCGCGCAACGGTCTGACCGATCCGCCGTCCATCGACCGTCTGGTGGTCTGCCACGGCGACGCCTGCGCACCGAACACGATCATCGACGACGCCGGGCGGTGCTGCGGGCACGTCGACCTCGGTTCCCTCGGGGTCGCCGACCGCTGGGCCGACCTGGCGGTGGCGACGATGTCGCTGGACTGGAACTACCAGGGGTTCTGGGAGGACGACCTGCTGCAGGCGTACGGCATCGAACCCGACGCCATGCGCATCGACTACTACCGGCGGTTGTGGAACGCCCCCGAAGTCGACGGCGGCTAAGCTCGTTACGGCGGACTGTTCTATCGGAGAGGTGTTTGTGCAGGTCACGAGTGTTGGGCACGCCGGCTTTCTGATTGAGACCAAGGCGGGAAACATCCTGTGCGACCCCTGGGTCAATCCGGCCTACTTCGCGTCCTGGTTCCCGTTCCCCGACAACAGCACCCTGGACTGGGACGCTCTCGGCGACTGCGACTACCTCTACGTGTCACACCTGCACAAGGACCACTTCGACCCGGAGAATCTGCGCGCCCACGTCAACAAGGACGCCGTGGTGCTGCTGCCGGACTATCCGGTGCCCGACCTCCAGCGCGAACTCGAGAAGTTGGGCTTCCACCGGTTCTTCGAGACCACCGACTCCGTCAAGCACACCGTCAGCGGCCCCAAGGGCGATCTCGAGGTGATGATCATCGCGCTGCGGGCACCGGCCGACGGCCCGATCGGCGATTCGGGCCTGGTGGTGTCGGACGGCGAGACCGTCGCCTTCAACATGAACGACGCCCGGCCCGTGGATTTGGAGGTCCTCGACCGACCAATTCGGGCACATCGACGTCCATATGCTGCAGTACTCGGGCGCCATCTGGTATCCGATGGTCTACGACATGCCCGCCCGCGCCAAGGAGGCGTTCGGCACCCAGAAACGCCAACGGCAGATGGACCGGTGCCGCCAGTACATCGCGCAGGTGGGGGCGACCTGGGTGATCCCGTCGGCGGGACCGCCGTGCTTTCTCGATCCGGAGCTGCGTGTTCCTCAACGACGACCGCGATGATCCGGCGAACATCTTCCCCGACCAGATGGTCTTCCTGGACCAGATGCGCCGGCACGGCCACGACGGCGGCCTGCTGATGATTCCCGGCTCAACGGCGGATTTCACCGGGACTGAACTGAATTCGCTCACCCATCCGCTGCCGACCGGCGAGGTGGAGGCGATCTTCACCACCGGCAAGGCCGACTACATCGAGGCCTACGCGCAACGGATGGCGCCGGTGCTGGCCGCGGAGAAGGCGCGCTGGGCGCCCGCCGCCGGCGACTCGCTGCTGGAGCCCCTGCGCGAACTGTTCGAGCCCATCATGTTGCAGACCGACCAGATCTGCGACGGCATCGGATATCCGGTCGAGCTGCGACTGGGCCCCGGAGAACCGCGGGAGACGATCGTGCTGGACTTCCCGAAACGTGCTGTGCGCGAGCCTGTTCCCGACGAGAAGTTCCGCTACGGATTCGAGATCGCACCGGAGTTGGTGCGCACCGTGGTCCGTGACCAGGAGCCCGACTGGGTCAATACGATCTTCCTCTCCACCCGCTTCAAGGCGTGGCGCGTCGGCGGGTACAACGAGTACCTGTACACCTTCTTCAAGTGCCTGACCGACGAGCGGATCGCCTACGCCGACGGTTGGTTCGCCGAAACGCACGACGATTCGGCGTCGATCACGCTGGACGGCTGGGAGATTCAGCGCCGTTGCCCGCACCTCAAGGCCGATCTGTCCAAGTTCGGCGTCATCGAGGGCTCCACCCTGACCTGCAATCTGCACGGCTGGCAGTGGAATCTGGGGAACGGCCGCTGCCTGACCTCCAAGGGCCACGAGCTACGGAGTGCGAAGCTGTGAGCGCGCCACCGCGGCAGTACTACGACGACGGACTGGTTCAACTGGACCGCTACGCGATAACTCTGCGGCGCTACCACTTTCCGTCGGGGACCTCGAAAGTCATTCCCCTGCGGGCGATCCGCGGATACGAGGCCACCCCGCTGGGATTGTTCCAGCAGCGGTTCCGCATCTGGGGCACGTCCGACTTTCGGCGTTGGCTGCCGCTGGATGTCGGACGCCCGCGCAAGGCGACGCTGGTGACACTCGACGTGCCCGGCCTGCGCCTGCGCCCGGCGTTCACCCCGGAGCGACCGGAGGAGTTCCTGACGATGCTCGACGAACTACTCGGCCAGCACGGCGCCGCTCAGGCCTGAGAGACCCGCTGCCGCAGTTCGGATACCGCATCCGATTCGGTGTCGTAGACCCGCACGACAGCCTCGTCGCCGGACTGCAGAAACGTCGATTCGCCCAGCGGGGTGTAGCGCGTCGCGCCGATCCCGATCAGCACATGCTCGGGATGGCCGGCGGCCGCCATCAGCGCACCGACGTCCTCCAATGGTGTGTCGGGCGAGCCCTTCTGGCCGGCCAGTCGTTCCACGATCCAGTCCAACAGCACCTCGCCGTAGTACGAGTAGCCCAGCAGTGGGCTGTCCACCCCGTATGCACGCTCCTGGCCGTCGGCGCCCTTGAGGAAACACACCAGCCGGAGCGTGGCGGTAGGACCGTCGGGAGTCAGGTCGCTGATGTCGAAGAACTGCGGCGCAACACCTTTGGATGCCGGGCCCCAGTTCTTCTTGACGCTGATCTTGGGCGCACCCGGGCCGGCGGATCGAGCAGTCGTTGAACGCGCCGAGGGCGAACGGCTCCAGCGCTGCCACGGTGTCGCCGCTCCACTTCACCTGGCAGGCCAGGCCGACCTCGGGTTCGATCTGCAGGTTCAGCGGCCCGTCACTCTCGGCGGGCAACACAATGCGTCGTTGGACAGCGGAAACTCACCCAGGAAGGTATCGGAGCCCGGCGCGTACCACGGGAAGATCCCCTTCGGCGCCGATCCTTCCTTGCCTTCCGTCTTGACGTTGACGAAGTCGGCGGCCTCGCCGGCCTGCTCGAGGTGACCGGCGAAGTTGCCCGCCACGCCGAATCCGAACCAGGAACGCAGTTCGGCGATGTCGAGATCGATCATGGCTCAAGCACCTCCGTGCCGACATAGGGAACCAGCGCCTCCGGGACCCGCACGCTTCCGTCAGGCTGCTGGTGGTTTTCCAGGATGGCCACCAGCCACCGGGTGGTGGCCAGCGTGCCGTTGAGGGTGGCCGCGGTCTGCGGTCTGCCGTTCTCGTCGCGGTAGCGGGTGCCCAGGCGACGGGCCTGGAACGTCGTGCAGTTCGACGTCGAGGTGAGTTCACGGTAGGTCTGCTGGGTGGGCACCCAGGCTTCGCAGTCGAACTTGCGCGCCGCCGAAGAGCCCAGATCGCCTGCGGCGACGTCGATCACGCGGTAGGGCACGTCGATGTGCGCCAGCATCTGGCGCTGCCAACCCAGCAACCGGTCGTGCTCGGCCTCGGCGTCCTCGGGCCTGCAGTAGACGAAGCCCTCGACCTTGTCGAACTGATGCACCCGGATGATCCCGCGGGTGTCCTTGCCGTAGCTGCCGGCCTCGCGGCGGAAGCACGATGACCAGCCGGCGTACCGCAGCGGGCCCGCGGACAGGTCGAGGATCTCGTCGGAGTGATAACCCGCCAGCGGCACCTCGGATGTGCCGACCAGGTAGAGGTCGTCGGCCTCGATCCGGTACACCTCGTCGGCGTGGGCGCCGAGAAAGCCGGTGCCGCTCATGATCTCGGGCCGCACCAACACCGGCGGGATCATCAACGTGAAACCGTTGTCCACCGCCACCCGCGTCGCGAGTTGCAGCAGCCCCAGTTGCAGCAGCGCGCCCCGGCCGGTCAGGAAGTAGAACCGCGAGCCGGAGACTTTGGCGCCCCGCTCCATGTCGATCAGGCCCAGCGACTCGCCCAGCTCGAGATGATCCCGGGGGTTGTCCATTCTGGTGGGTTCGCCGACGGTGTCCAGCACGACGAAGTCGTCCTCGCCGCCGGCGGGCACACCGTCGATGACGACGTTGGAGACGGCCATGTGGGCGGACGTGAACGCCTTCTCGGCGGCGGCCTGCCCGACTTCGGCGTCCTTGACCCGGGCGGCCAAGCTCCTTGGCCTGTGCGAGGATCGCCGGCCGGTCGTCCGGCGCGGCCGACCCGACCTGCTTGCTCACCGCCTTCTGTTCGGCCCGCATCGTGTCGGCGGTCGCGATGGCGCCGCGACGGGCGGCATCGGCCGACAGCAGTTCGTCCACGAGCGCCGGGTCTTCGCCGCGGCTGATCTGCGAACGGCGCACGGCGTCAGGGTCTTCCCTCAGCAACTTCAGGTCGATCACGGGCTGAACCCTACTTTCGTCGGATTCGCCCCGACAGTCCGAGTCCCCGGTTCAGCCGACCCGCCGGCAACGGCGTGACGCAACTTCTGCATCAATTGTCACAGTACTCTGCACGCCTGTCACAATAGAGGCGATGTCGGACGAATCCACGTGGGACGAGACGCGTCCCGACCAGCCCGAAAGCACCGCTTCGCGGTCGGGTTGGTTGCGCACCCTCAAGGCCACCTCGACGCGCCGGGCGCTGTTGCTGACGGCGCTCGGCGGGCTGCTGATCGCCGGGCTCACCACCGCGCTGCCCTTCGGTCGGCAGACCACCGGACTGGCGTCCTACCTCGAACCCACCTCGGCTCCGTCGGCCAGTGCGCGCGGCAACTCGACATTCGACCACGCCAAGGCCGGTGACTGCCTGAACTGGACCGACAAGACTCCCGACGACGCGACGATCGTCGATTGCAAGGACGACCACCGGTTCGAGGTCGCCGAGTCGGTCGACATGAGCACCTTCCCGGGCTCGGAGTACGGACCCAATGCCGTGCCGCCGTCACCGGCCCGGATCCAGCAGATCACGCAGGAGCAGTGCCAGGTCGCGGTGCAGCATTACCTGGGCCCCAAGTTCGACCCCAACAGCCGGTTCGCGGTGAGCATGCTGTGGCCGGGCGACACCGCCTGGAAGCAGGCCGGCGAGCGCACCCTGCTGTGCGGTGTGCAGCTGCCGGGCCCGGACAGCCAGCAGATCGCGTTCAAGGGCAAGGTCGCCGACATCGACCAGTCCAAGGTGTGGCCGGCCGGCACCTGTCTGGGCATCGATCCGGCCAGTAGCCAGCAGACCGACGCCCCCGTGGACTGCGCCTCGCCGCATGCCATGGAGATCACCGGCGTGGTCAATCTCGCCGAGAAGTTCCCGGACGCACTGCCGTCCGAACCGGATCAGGATGTGTTCATCAAGGACGCGTGCACCCGGATGACCGACGCCTACCTGGCGCCGATCCAGCTCCGCAACACCACGCTGACGCTCACCTACAACACGGTGTCGCTGCCCACCTGGTCGGCGGGTAGCCGTCAGGTCAGTTGCTTCATCGGCGCCACCCTCGGCAACGGAGGCTGGGCCGCGCTGTTGAACAGCGCCAAGGGACCGTTGCTGATCAACGGCCAGCCGCCCATTCCGCCGCCGGACATCCCGCCGGACCGGCTCAACCTGCCGCCGGTGCCGATGCCCGATTCCGCCGCGGCCCAGTCGCCCAGTTCCTCGTCGTCGGGTTCGGGTTCGTACTCG
The DNA here is from genome assembly GCA_963779655.1 of uncultured Actinomycetota bacterium. Classification (GTDB taxonomy): domain Bacteria; phylum Actinomycetota; class Actinomycetes; order Mycobacteriales; family Mycobacteriaceae; genus Mycobacterium. The sequence goes on from CAVZZD010000026.1 coordinate 60,030, forward strand.
TCGGGCTCGGGCTCGGGTTCGTCATCGGGGTCGGGTTCATCGGGCTCGTCATCGGGGTCGTCGGGTTCGTCGAGCGAGAGTGATCCGGGCCAGCAGACCCAGCACATTCCGCAGCAGCCCGCCACCCAGGCTCCGGCCACGCAGCCGGCGACACAGCCGGCCCCGCCGCCACCGCCGCAGGGCAACATCTTCAATCCGCCGCCGCCGGACGCTCCCGTTCAGGACGCACCTCCGCCGCCGCCGGCCGACGCACCCCCGGCCGACGCACCGCCGGCGGGACCGCCGATGGGACCGCCGCCGGGCCCCGTCGAACTCCTGCCCCCGGCCTGACGCCATGCCCGTGCGGATGAGCCCGCACCGCTTCGATGAACTGGTGTCCGACGCGCTGGATCTGATCCCGGCGAAGCTTGCCGCCGCGATCGACAACGTCGTCGTCCTGGTCGAGAGCCGCCATCCCGACGAGCCCGACCTGCTGGGGCTCTACGAGGGCGTTGCACTGACCGAGCGCGACACCACCTACGCCGGGGCGCTGCCGGACACCATCACGATCTACCGCGACGCATTGCTGGAGATGTGCGACTCCGAGGCGGAGGTCGTTGACGAGGTCGCCATCACCGTCATCCACGAGATCGCCCACCACTTCGGTATCGACGACGACCGACTGCACGAGCTCGGCTGGGCATGAGGTGGCCTGACGGCGGCCGCGCCATTTGGGCGGCCTACCGCGGGCGCGCCATCCCCGGTTTGTCGGTCCGCGGTGATAGGAACGGCCCATGGGTGTGACGTGCCGGAAGTGCGAGGCGGGGTGGGAACACTGCCACGGCACCGTCATTCGCCATTCGCTGCGGCACGCGGAGTGCACCCACTTCGACTGCCCCGATCCCGAGCTGATTCCGCACGCGCTGGTGATCGACTGCGACGTGGTGGGCTGCGAGATGCGCTCAGCCCATGGGATCGGCTGCAGAATCTGCGGCGTCCGGTTCCTGAGGGTAGAACGGCGGGGCCGCCGAGCCCCAGTGCACGCAGCTCCACCGACCGTCGGTGATCGGCGCGAGCACCACCGCTTCGGTGTTGGCCAGATGGTGTTCGAGCGCGAAGCCGCTCTCGACCCCGGCCAGTGTCTTGGCGACCAACCGGATCGCGGCACCGTGACTGACCACGACGACGTCGCCGGTCCAGTCGTGATCGTCGAGGTAGCGCATCCGTAGATCGGTCAGCACCGGCACGTATCGGTCGAGGACGTCGAGAGCCGTCTCGCCGCCGGGCATCGCCACATCAAGGTCGCCCTCGTGCCAGCGCTGGTAGATCCGGTTGAACTCGTCGACGGCCTCTTCGTCGTTGCGGTTCTCCAGATCGCCCACCTGGACCTCGTGCAGCCCTCGAATTCGTGGGCGGGCACGTTCAGCGTGGTGCCGATCTCGGCGGCGGTCTGTCGCGCCCGGGTTGCGATGGAGTGCGCGAGCAGGCCGGGCGGCTGCTCGCTGCTGCGCGCGAACGCGCGCGCCTGCTCACGGCCCAGCGGTGTCAGTTCCGCCCCGGGCGGCCGGGTATCGAGCCGCTTGTCGACGTTGCCGTACGACTGGCCGTGCCGGACCAGCACCAGTCGCCCGCTCATCCGCGCCCGTCTTTCAAGCTCACCAACCACCGTGACGCTTCGTCGAGTTCCGGCGGCAGCGTGCCGACCGCCGATCCCGTGGGCCACGATCCGAGATAACGCACATCGTCACAACGTCGGTGCAGCGCCTTGAGTGCCTCGGCCACCGCGATGTCGTCGATGTGGCCGACACAGTCCAGGAAGAACACGTACGTGCCCAGCTCCACCCGGGTGGGCCGGGACTCGATCAGGGTGAGGTCGATGTCGCGGATACCGAACTCGGAGAGCGCCGCGACCAGGGCGCCAGGCACGTTGCCCATCCGCAGGACCACCGACGTGCGGTCGGCGCCGGTCCGTGGCCGGTGGCGGCGCGGGACGGCCGACGAGGACGAACCTGGTGCGGGCGTTGGCTTCGTCGACGACGCCGTCGGCGAGTGTCGCAAGGCGCGTAGTGCTGTGCGGCCAGCGCCGTGCTGACTCCCGCATCGGCACGCCCGGCCATCACGTCCTGGGCCGCAGCCGCGTTGGAGATGGTCGGCACCACCTCGGCCCCCGCCAGGTGCTCGGCCAGCCAGCGCCGGACCTGCGCCGCGGCCACCGGGAACGCGGCCACCGTACGGACGTCTGCCGGCCGCGGTGCCCGGCGCCACCACGATGCTGAACGCGACGTCGAGGGTGAGTTCGGCGAAGACCTGCAGCGGTGAACCGTTGGCGAGGTTGTCGAGCGTCTGGAGAACCGTGCCGTCGATCGAGTTCTCGATGGGCACGCACGCGTAGTCGGCGGTGCCGTCCCGCACGGCGTCCAGCGCGGCCGGGGTGCTGTCGGTGGGCATTGCCGTGCGGTGCCGTCCGCGCCGGGAACCAGCCCGGCGGCGGTCATCTTGTTCAGCGCCGCTTCGGAGAACGTTCCCTCTGGGCCGAGGTAGGCGATGCGGGCCACTCTCAAACACTATCCGGTAGCTCTTGCGGAGCCCCGCCAATTCTAGTTAAGTAAGGCTCACCTTACTAACATCTGAGCTGAAGACAGGAGGTCACACGATGTCACTGGCGACCATCCCGGGACCGACGACGGCGGAGCGGATCCGCAGCGCCTGTGCGCGCGCCGGCAGCGCGATCCTCGCGCTCGACGGTGCCGAACCCGAGACCACCGCCGGTGCACCATCTGCTCGCCGACGGCTCGTTCGCGATCACCGTCCCCGCCCGCGGCTACGTGGCGGCCAATGTGGTCGCCTCGGGCGCAGCCGGCGTTCAGGCCGTCCTGGAGCTGACGGACTACGCGCCGCTGCCGCTGCGCGAGCCGGTGCGCTCGCTGGTGTGGATCCGGGGCCGGCTGCACCAGGTGCCCGCATCGACGGTTCGCGAAGTCCTTGACCTGGTTGCCGACCGAGGATCCCAATCCTGCTCTGCTGCAGGTCGGTTCGGAGCACACCCTGCTGCGCCTCGAGGTCGAGTCGGTGGTGGTCGCCGATGCCACCGGCGCCGAGTCGGTCGGTGTCACAGCGCTGCTGGAAGCCCGGCCGGACCCGTTCTGCGCGATGGAGACCTGCTGGCTGCGCCACATCGAAGCCGACCACCACGACGTCGTCGCACGGCTGGCCTCCAAGCTGCCCGGTCCGCTGCGTCGCGGCCGCGTCCGGCCCCTCGGCCTGGACCGCTACGGGTTCCGGCTGCGGGTGGAGGGCGAGGACGGCGACCACGACGTCCGGCTGCCGTTCACGCGTCCGGTCGACGACATCCACGGCCTGAGCCAGGCCATCCGGATCCTGATGGGATGCCCGTTCGTCAACGGCCTGCGCGCCCGCCGATTCTGACGCGCTGCGCGCGGCTACCGTGGCGGGGTGACCGCGCCCGAGCCGCTCGAGCGCCGGTGACCGCCGCGCGCTGAAGCTCGAGATCGTCATCGTTCTGGCGGTCACGTTCGGGTTCAGCGCCGTCACCGCGACCCTGCAGCTGATCGACTTCGTGCTGCGCGGCCTGGCTGGCCAGCGCGTGGCGCTCAATCCGCGCCGGTCCTACTTCGACCTCATCGATCTCGGCCTCAACCTGGCGTTCGTCGCGCAGTTGGTCGCGTGGGGCGCACTCGGCGTTTACCTGTTGTGGCGCAGCGGATTTGACCCCGCCCGCATCGGCCTCGGCCGTTTCCGGCTGCGGCCCGATCTGCTCGGCGGGCTCGGCCTGGCCGCGTTGATCGGGCTGCCCGGGCTCGGCCTCTACCTGGCGGCCCGGGCGCTCGGCCTGAGCGCGTCGGTGGTGCCCAGCGAGCTGACCGACACCTGGTGGCGGATTCCGGTGCTGGTGCTGGCGGCGTTCGCCAACGGCTGGGCCGAGGAAGTCATCGTCGTCGGCTACCTGCTGACCCGGCTGCAGCAGTTCGGGGTCAGTCCCGCCGCGGCGCATCGTGTGGTCGAGCGTGCTGCGCGGCGCCTACCACCTGTACCAGGGGTTCGGCGCCGGGCTGGGGAACGTGGCGATGGGTCTGGTGTTCGGCTACGTGTGGCGGCGGACGGGGCGACTGTGGCCGCTGATCGTCGCCCACGGCATCATCGACTCGGTCGCGTTCGTCGGGTACGCGCTGCTGGCCGGGCATCTGGGCTGGCTGAGCTGACCGATTCGGCCGGCGTGAGGCCGTAAATTGTCCTGGTGAGCGACGAGCGGCGCGTTCCTCCGCACGATCCGCGTGCGCGACGGCCCGTGCCGCCGCCGCCACCGCCCCCGCGCGAACCGTCGCAGGTGATCCGCCGCGACCCGGCCTACCGGCCGTCCCAGCCGCCGCCGGATGCGTCCCCGACCGTCCCGCTGCGCCGCCCCGCCCCGGCCCCACCACCGCGCTACCTGCGCCACCCGCAGCTCGCGCCGGCACCGCCGCCACCGCCACCCGCCGCCCCCGCCACCAAAGCCCGGCGGCCCGCTCCTCCGGCGCCCAAGCCGCCCCGCCGAAACCGGCCCGGCGAAAGGCGCCGCCGCCCAAACCGCCCGCGCCCGAAGCGGCGCGCCGGAAGCGGCGCCGGCCACCCGTCGGGCGGATCATCCTGGTCCTGCTGCTCGTGGCCGTCGGCGGAATCGTCGGAACGGCGGTCTGGGCCGACCGGGCACTGCATCGCATCGCCGTGCTGGCCGACTACCCCGACCGGCCCGCCGCCGGCCGCGGCACCACCTGGCTGCTGGTCGGCTCCGACAGCCGCGCAGGACCTCACCGCCGAGCAGCAGGCCGACCTGGCCACCGGCGGCGACATCGGCAACGGCCGCACCGACACCATCCTGCTGGTGCACGTGCCGGCGCTCGGGTCGGGCACCCCGACGACGATGGTGTCGATTCCCCGGGACTCCTACGTGCCGATCCCCGGCTACGGCACCGACAAGATCAACGCGGCGTTCGCGCTCGGCGGCGCCCCGCTGTTGGCGCAGACCGTCGAACAGGCCACCGGACTGCGGCTGGACCACTACGCCGAGATCGGCTTCGGCGGCTTCGCGCGGGTGGTCGACGCACTCGGCGGCGTCACGATGTGCCCGACCGAACCGATCAGCGATCCGCTGGCCGGCATCGAGCTGCCGGCCGGCTGCCAGACGCTCGACGGCCGCAACGCGCTCGGCTACGTCCGCAGCCGCGCCACTCCGCGCGCCGACCTCGACCGCATGGTCCACCAACGCGAGTTCATGTCCGCGCTGCTGCACCGCGCCGCCAGTCCGGCGGTGTGGCTCAACCCGTGGCGCTGGTACTCGGTGCCGCAGGCGGCGGTGGACGCCCTGGCGGTCGACACCGACGACCACATCTGGGACCTGGCCCGGCTGGGCTGGGCGCTGCGCGGGGACACCACCACCATCACCGTGCCGATCGGCGAGTTCGGCTACAACGACTCCGGGGATGTCGTGGTGTGGGACCACGACGCCGCCGGGGAACTGTTCGACGCGCTTGCCACCGACCCGCCGGTGCCGCAGTCGGCACTCGACGCCCAGCCGTGACATCTCGCCTCGGATTAGTAATGGCGAAATGCATAATTGGTGTTTATCAGCTGTCGCCATTCGGTTTCGGAAAGTTAGGCAATGCTGTCCTGAGTAAGCGTCACCTTCGATGAAAGTGCCCTCCGACCTGCGGTATTTCTTGAACATGAGTCACGTCGATGCGCCGACACCAAATTCCACGCCCTTCTGCAAGACCAGATTCGCAACGAATTCACCGCCTCCCAGCAATACATTGCGATCGCGGTCTATTTCGATGGCGCCGACCTCCCCCAGCTGGCCGCGTTCTTCTACCGCCAGGCCGTCGAGGAGCGCAACCACGCCATGATGCTGGTGCGCTACCTGCTGGACCGCGGCGTCAATGTCGAGATCCCCGGCATCGACGCGTGTCCGCAACGAGTTCGCGTCCGCACGCGAGGCGCTCGCCCTCGCACTCGACCAGGAGCGCGCCGTCACCGAGCAGATCGCCGCACTGGCCGCCGCCGCCCGCGACGAGGACGACTACCTCGGCGAGCAGTTCATGCAGTGGTTCCTCAAGGAGCAGGTCGAGGAGGTCGCCGCGATGACCACGCTGCTGCGCATCGCCGACCGCGCCGGCGACCAACCTGTTCGACCTCGAGGACTTCGTCGCCCGCGAGATGCCCCAGGGCCGCCGACGCCGGCGCCCCCGCAGTGGCCGGCGGCGCCCTGACCGCCTGACCCCCCGGTCGTTCTACTCGACCTGGTCCCGTCCGGCACCGGTCAGACCGTCCTGCAGCCAGGCCTTGGTGCGGCCCGGGTGGTTGGTGGCGATCCACGCCACCCCGAGGTCGCGGCAGAACTGCACGTCCTCGTAGTGGTCGACGGTCCAGCAGTACAGCGCCCGGCCCTGCGCGGCCGCGCGGTCCACCAGTTCGGGATGTTCGCGCAGCGTCGCGATCGACGGCCCGACCGCGGTGGCCCCGACCGTCGTCGCGGCGCTGCCGCCGAGGAAGCGCGACGTCTCGCCGAGCAGCACGGTGGGCAGCAGCGGCGCGGCGCGCCGGATCCGCCACACCGCCGCCGCCGAGAACGACATCACCACCGCGCGGGACAGGTCCGCCGACGCCGGCGAGGCGATGCCGTAGCGGTGCAGCAGCGCCAGCACCTTGCTCTCCACCAACGCGCCGTAGCGCACCGGATGCTTGGTCTCGATGAAGATCTTGACCGGGCGGTTCCAGTCCAGCACCAGCCCGACCAGCGCGTCGAGCGTGAGCAGCCGGTGTCGCCCGGCTGCCGTCCGCGCCAGCTCGGTGCCAGGCGCCGTAGTCGAGTCGCGCAGCTGCGCCAGGGTCATCTCGCTGACCAGCCCGGTGCCGGTGGAGGTGCGGTCGATGCGGCGGTCGTGCACACACACCAGATGGCCGTCGCTGGTCAGCCGGACATCGCACTCGACGCCGTCGGCGCCCTCCTGCAGGGCCAGCTCGTAGGCGGCCAGCGTGTGCTCGGGACGGTCGGCCGACGCGCCCCGGTGGGCGACGACGAAGGGGTGTCCGCCGTGCGCGTCGTCGGGCGAGTCCATAGCCCTATGCTGCCGGTTCCTGGCCTTCCGGCTCAACCGCGGCGGGCGATTCCGGCGGCGGGCTCTGCGGCCTGCTCCGATCCGACCACCACCCAGCGATGGGCCGGCCGATCGACCGCCTTGCGCTCGAACCCTCGATACACCCGGGCAGCGCAAGCACCGCGGCCAGCGCCAGCAGGTAGGCGAGCATCGTGGTGACGGTGTTGTCGGCGATGCCCTGCGCGTCGGTGGTGAAACTGGTCGCGATCGCGAAGACGACAGCAGCGGTGCTCAGCACCCACAGCACCCACCACACCAGATGGGTTTGCGCAGCGGCTGTAGACCCCCTCGATGGCCGCGGTCTCGATGACGAAGACCGGCGCCCACGCAGGTTGACCAGCGGTACCAGGCAGCCCGCCCACAGCGCACCGGGCCGACGCGGATCTTCGCGCCGAAGTGGGCGTAGACGGCGGCGCGGCGCGCGATCAGCCAGCGGGTGAGCACCACCGCGCAGACGATCACCGCGGCGAGCGCCGACACGCTGGCGACGACGCCGAGCCAGAGGGCCGCACCGGCGACCACGGGATGCAGCAGCGTGGTCCGGTTGATCACCAGCAGCACGTAGCGCACCAGGTGCACGGCGGCGGCGCCGGCCAACACGATCGCCGTGACCCTCAGGGCCGACCCTGACCAGTCCGGCCGACGGCCCGGCCGGAATCGTCGGCTGCGCCTGGGGTGCCGAGCCGATGTAATCGTTGAGGCCCCAGCCCGGATACCCGGGTAGCGCGGTGTCGGGGCCAACACGCGGCGACGGCGCCGCTGCGGCGGCCGGCACCCGGGCGCACGGCGATCCACCGGTAACCGCGCGGCAGCTGCGGGTTCGCCCGCGGCGCGCCCGGCGGTGCTGCCGGCGTGCGGCCCCACCCGGCTCGGACCCGGGCAGCTCCGGCGACGGTGCGCAGCAGCGCCGCCTGGCAGCGCGGGCACCACACGCGCTGTTTGTCGCGCACATTCCACCGCGTGCCGCATCCCGAACAGACCTGGATCACCGCACCAGCCTAATCAGTCGGTGTCAGACCGTGCCCGGCGCGCCGGCGTCGGTGACCACCGGCCGGCCCGCCTCGGCCCAGGCCAGCATGCCGCCGTCCACGTTGACCGGTTCGTAGCCGTTGCGCTGCAGGTACTGCGCGACCCGCATGGGACCGTCCGCCGGCATGGCAGATGACGAACAGGTCCTTGTCGCGATCGATCTCGCCGATCCGGGCAGGCACGTCGCCCATCGGGATGTGCTGGGCGCCCGGGGCATGGCCGCGCTGCCATTCGTCGTCCTCGCGTACGTCGAGCAGCACCGCCGCCTCCCCGAACTCGGGTGGCAGCCGGAAACCTCCACCTGCGGGACCTCCGAATCGTCCATGGCCCAATCCTGTCACGGCGCGTCGGGCACCACGGGCAGCGGTCGCCAGCAATGTCGGGCTATCCACAGTTTCCACAGCTTTATCCACAGGCGGCTGCGGGTCGAGACGTCGGCTCTCCGGCCATGCGGGTGACGCCCTGTCGTCTCTGTGGATAACCGCGACCGCCGCGGACACCCCCATCAACAAGCCTGAACGGCGCGAGCGAAATACCTCGCCGCGCTAAGCTTCTGCGGGCATCCGCCAGGGACCGTGCGCTCGATTTTCACCGCGGTACAAGAGGGGTTATGATCGCCGTCACAAGGCGGTTTGTGACCCATCTCACTGGGGGGCCATTTGATCGTGCAGGTCAGGAGCATCTGATGGCGGCTACGCATCCCATCGGTCCGGGCCCGCCCCGCACTGGTACACGTCGTCGTCGACGTGCAACCGCTCCTATCTGCTGGCCCTGCTGCGCGCCGGTGTCATCGCGCTGGTGCTGCTCGGCATCCTGGTGTTGATCGTCCTGTTCTGACACCGCATGCCGGTGGTCAGCTCCCGCGGACCGTCCACACCACCCGGTAGGAACCCGCCGCCGGCACCCACCCGAACTCGTGGGAATCGACGCGCCGGGTGCGTTCGGATTGTCCGAGCGGGCTTCGAACGTCACGCTCCGTTCCGCCGCGATACACATCGCCGACACGCTTGACGAGCCAGCGCGAGACATCCGCGGGTCGCGGAACACCCGCAACTGGCCCGCCGGGGTCTGCCGCCGCGCAGCGCCAGCAACCCGTCGCCCGGGCGAGGGTCGGTCGCATCGAGTCCTCGACGACCGCGAACCGGCGCAGCGGCCAGCCGTCGCGCAGCCGATGGTTTCGGCCCACTCGCTAAGGGTAAGTTAAGGCCATGCTGCATCGACTTTTCGCCAACGCCACCCCTGCCCACGCCCACTGCGACCTGTACTGCGGCGTCTACGACCCCGCCCAGGCCAAGATCGAGGCGCTGTCCTGCCTGAAGACCCTCCAGAAGTACCACGACTCCGACGACGACCACTTCAAGACCCGCGCGATCATCATCAAGGAGCAGCGCGCCGAGGAGGTCAAGCATCACCTGACGGTGCTGTGGGCCGACTTCTTCACCAAGGAGCACTTCGAGCAGTTCCCCAATCTGCACCAGCTGTTCTGGGACGGGGTCCACGGTGCGGGTGACGTCAAGAAGTCGCTCGACGTCGCCGTCGCCGAGAAGCTGCTCGCCACCATCGACGAGATCGCCGACATCTTCTGGCAGACCGAGAAGGCCAAGGGCATGGGCGTCTACCCGCCTGCCTGAGACGGCAGAACCACCACCACCGACGGGGCGTCGCGCGATGCGCGGCGCCCCGTTCGCGTCAGGTCGTGTCATTGAGTCCCAGTTCGTGACGGAGTTGTGCCCCGTTAGCAGTCGTGTCCTCTTGCGTGCCAGCGCGGTTGTGCCGCATCCTGATCGAACCGACCCGCAGCCGTGTCGTCCTGGCAGCACGAACCGACAAGTCGCGGAGGGCAGATGGACACTGGGCCCGGGCGGGCGATCGGGCTCGCCCCCTTCCATTCCCGTGGCGCCCTGAAGGGTTTCGTGGTGTCCGGCCGTTGGCCGGACTCCACCAAGGAATGGGCGCAACTGCTGATGGCCGCGGTGCGCGTTGCGTCGCTGCCCGGATTGCTCTCCACCACAACGATATTCGGGGTCCGCGAGGAGCTTCCGGAGGCGCCCGAGCCCGGCACGGTCGGGCTGGTTCTGGCCGAAGGGACCGTCGTCGGTGAGTCTGCAGTTGCGCCAGGGCATTTCGCCGATCACCAACCGCCGGCACTGATGATGTTGCACCCGCCCTCGGAGACCATGCCGTCACTGCCCGAATGCGTCGGCGCCGCCTCCGGCTGCGTGCTGCTGCCCGGCCTGCCGCATCTGGGCCTGGAGCACCGGGCCGCGTGGGTGGAGGCGGAGTCCGACGGCACCATCACCTCGATGGTCAGCCGCGTGGGCGTCGATCCGATCAGCCATCCCGACACCGCGATCCTCGCGATGCTTCTTGCGGCATAACGGTTCCCGCACCTGCAGCGCGGAGCACTGGTGAGACCGTCACCGACACCGTAGGGTGGTGTGGTCAGCGAAGGGGAGTAGCCCGCAATCGTCGTGTCGACATACTGGCGAGAGCCCGGCAGGCGAACCGAGTACGCACACCCGGTGGGTGAGACCTTCGACCGGTGGTCGGCGGCCGCACAACAGAGTTTGAGCGGGCGACGGCAGCGCGTCGGAAGGTCGCCATGCTCTCAGCAGCCCTGCTCAGTCTCGGAGTGGTGTTCCTCGCCGAACTCGGCGACAAGTCCCAGCTGATCACCATGACCTATGCGCTGCGGCACCGGTGGTGGGTGGTGCTGACCGGGGTGGCATCGCCGCGTTCCTGGTGCACGGCATCTCGGTCACCGTCGGGCACTTTCTGGGGCTGACCCTGCCCGAGCGCCCGATCGCGTTCGTCGCGGCCATCGCATTCCTGGGGTTCGCGGTGTGGACGTGGCGGGAAGGCACCGACGACGGTGCGGACGACGTGACCGTCGCGGAGCCGCGCTTCGTGCTGTTCGCGGTGATCTCGTCGTTCGTGCTCGCCGAACTCGGCGACAAGACGATGCTGGCCACCGTCGCGCTCGCCAGTGACCACCAGTGGGCCGGCGTCTGGGTCGGGGCCACCGCAGGCATGGTGGTGGCCGATGCGGTGGCGATCGCCGTCGGCCGACTGCTGCACCGGCGGCTGCCGGAACGCGTCCTGCACATGATGGCCAGCCTGCTGTTTCTTCTCTTCGGGCTGTGGATCCTGTTCGACGGTGGACTGGGGCGGCCCCGGCTCGCGGTCGGCGTCACCGCCACTGTCGCCGTCGTCGCCGTTGTCACCGCTGTCAGCCGGTGGTTGCTGCACCGACGCAGCCAGCCTGCCGAGGGCATCAACTGACCGTTCGACGTCACCGATCGACTCGTTACCGCAGGTAAAGAGTTCGCGCAACGGAATTCGTCGGGTCAAGACCCAGGCAGCAAAGGCGTACCTTCGCCCTTCCGCCCCACGGCGGTCGTTGCCCGCGCACAGAGTCACTTAGCCAGCGTAAACAACGGACGGCGCGGCCGAGATATGCCGGCTTATGACACGGCAACCCGCATTGCCCTTGGCGGATAGCCGACCTGGGCAACGAAATCCGTAGGCGGAAGGTTGCCACGTCGCCGCACACCCGTAAATGGCGACGCGCGTCAATATTTCTGGCGTTTGCACTTGGTTGTTGCACAACTCTCGCTACGATGACTAGCAAACTAGCCAGCGATTACAAAACTTGCTGCAGCAAGTGGAGGTAAGAGATGAGCACGACGTTTGCCGCGCGGCTGAACCGCCTGTTCGACACTGTGTACCCGCCCGGACGCGGGCCCCACACGTCCGCTGAGGTCATCGCTGCGTTGAAGGCCGAGGGCGTCACCATGTCGGCCCCGTATCTGTCGCAGCTGCGTTCGGGAAACCGGACCAACCCGTCCGTCGACGACGATGGCGGCGCTTGCGAACTACTTCCGGATCAAGCCGGCCTACTTCACCGACGACGAGTACTACGAGAAACTCGACAAGGAGCTGACGTGGCTGGCCAGCATGCGCGATGAAGGCGTCCGCCGGATCGCCGCGCGCACGGTCGGCCTGTCACCGGAGGCTCAGCAGGATCTCGCCCAAAGGTCGACGAACTGCGCCGCCAGGAGAATCTCGACGCCTGACCGCGGTCGAGTACTCATCTCACCAGGGTGTCGTACTGCCGGGCGATCTCGATGATCCATTCCCGGTCGGAGTAGCTGTCGGGTTGTCGTAGCCATTCAAGTCCCGGGAATCGGTCGTCGCCCGTCGCGCGGTCACCGTCACGACCGGCGTAGATCCATTCCGCTATGGCGCGGGCCTGCTCGTCAGGCGCGACCGCCGGGCGATCCGGATGTCGGTCTGCCAACACATCGGCGCCGTAGTCATCGGCCCGTGTCGCACCGGCGCGCCCGCCGGCCCTCGCGCTGTGTGAGGCGGACGCCTCCAGGAACAACGCGTCGGAGATCAAGGACAGTTTTTCGGCGACCTGGAACACCAGCGGTCCGCGCGGCCGCACCCCGATACCGGTGTCGGGCTGGCGGCTGAGGAGTTCGGACAGGATCGGCTCGATGACTTTGAGTTCGCGGCGACCGCCGAACCAGTCCTCGACGGTGGGCAGCAGGGAGCCCGCCGCGACGACAGCCATCGCACATCCGAGCAGAGCCGCCGCCGTCCCGACTCCGAGGAGGTGCCTGCTGCCCACGGCACGGATGAAGAAGAACACGCTCGCGAGCAGAATCAGCACGATTCCGACGGTGAAGACGAACAACGCCCTGCCGCGTCGGCTGCGGTTCGAGTGGCGCAACCCGGCCCAGGACACCAGGCTCAAGGCGAGCAGCACGTAAAGCAACGGGACCAGCCAGGGCAGCGCGACGCTCGGCGTGTCGAGGTTCCGGTCCATGTACTCCTGCGGCGACATCTCCGGCTGGCGATCGGCGGTGAAGAACACGACAGCCGTCACCACCGCGATGACAGCAGCAAATCCGTACTGCAACAACGCGATTCGATGTACGGCCGCCGGGCTGCGTTCGGATGCGACGCTCGTGATCATCACGCAACTGCCTGCCGCACTGGCGATCAGCGCAACCTGGCTGAGCCCGACCGAGATGTTGGGCCAGTGCAGCAGGGTGTCGAGCATGAGTGTCAGCGGTTGCCAGTTCAGCGCCGCGACCACGGCAAGGCCGCCCAGCGCGATGATCATCGCGGCACTGACCAGAGATTGCTTGTTGACGAGGGCCCAACCGATGCGTACACCGGTGGCCAATGCGAGCAGACCGGCGATCACCCAGACGGTCAACCAAACGCCTCCCCGAGTCGGACCTGGACGATGGAGGACCGATCGGACGGCATGCGGCCCAGTCGGTAGATGAGCAGCGCCGCGAAGTCCTCTGCTTCCTGCTCGGCCTCCTGCGCCGCTTGGCCCCATGCAGCCGGTTCGCTGGTTGAGCATGTACCTGATGAGGTCGTCGCTCGCCAGTTCGGCGGTGTCACGCGCGGCTTCGACGATCGGGATACCGCCGTGCCCGAGGACGAGGTGGCCGAGTTCGTGCGCCAGCGTCCGCTCCCAGGTCGGCAGCCCCCGCTGGATCAGGAACACATCGTCGTCGGCGTACTGCCGCCACTGACCGCACACCCCGGCAGGCAGATCCGCCATCCGAACCGCGATCGGCCGACCGCGGTGTTCGCCGACCGCGGTCACCAGTCGAGCCACCGTGACCTCACCTTTGTGCGGCGCCAGGTCAAGGACATCGCCGACCGCCTTGGTCACCCGACGGCTGGCAGACATATTTCCCTCCTCTGGCGGGCCGTCATTGCAGGAACCGTGACGTGCCCGCGGCCCTCACCGCGTGACCTGCCTTGGCCTGGCGATAGCCGATCAGCCCGCCCAGCGCGGTGAACGCGAACAGTCCGGCCACTCCGGCCAGGGCCACGCCGGCGATCTCGCGTCATCTGAGCGGACCGCAGGTACGTCGCGTAGCCCACTCGGAAACCCTCGGGCACTATCGCCCCTGCACCCGGCATCGACGCCGGTACGATCTCCCGGCCTGTCGATTTCGTCACCGGTACCGGTTGGCCGGGACGGGGAGCATCAATGGTGGCGGGACGTTGGCCGGCAGCGGAACGTCGACCGGGGCGGGCATGATCAGCGCGGCAATTGCGTCGGATGCCGAGCGAACTGTGCGAGCGGTACTGTCGCCGGCACCGCGCCGCCGCCCGCGCCGTTGCCTCCGCCGTTGCCTCCGCCGCCGAGTTGGCCCGCATCGATCGGCAGAGCGGCGGGCGCCGTCAAATCGACGGGCGCTCCCGCAGTCAGCGGATCAATCGGCGGCATCAGCGGGTAGCTGGGGACCTTGACCACGACTTCAACGGGGTCTCCGCCGCCACCGCCACCGGTACTGCCGCCACCACCGCCGCCACCGCCGGCACCATCGAGCCACCAGCTCAGCCAGGCCCAGAACCCCTCACCAGCGCAACGCTCTTTGGCCTCATCTGCGCAGCAACGCTTTTCAGCCTCACCAGCGCAGCCCCCTTCATTGGGGGCGGTCGGTTCGGTCGTGGGTGGTCGGTTCGGTTGTCGTCGGGTCGGTCGGTTCGGTTGTCGTGGGTGGCGGTTCGGTTGTCGTGGGTGGCCTTCGGTTCCGTGGGTGGCGCTTCGGTTGTCGTGGGTGGCCTTCGGTTGTCGTGGGATGGCGTTCGGTTGTCGTGGGTGGCGCTTCGGTTGTCGTGGGTGGCGCTTCGGTCGTCGTGGGTGGCGCTTCGGTCGTCGGGATCGCTTCGGATCCTTGGGTCCTTCGGATCCTTGGGGTCGCTTCGGTCCTGGGATCAGTCGGCTTGGTCTTTCGGTCGCCTGGGTCACTCGGTCGGCTTGGTCGTTTCGGTCGGCTTCGTCGTTTCGGTCGGACTTCGTCGGATCCTTCGAACCTTCGGGATCCTTGCCAACGCGGTCGCCGTAGGGATCCTGGCTGCCGTTTGGATTCTGGGGGCCCTGGCCGGGATTCGGCGAGTCGGCGTTGTCGCGCTTGTCCAGTGCCGGGTCCGTTGTCCTGTCCAGCGCCGCTGACGCCGGGGTCGCCAATCGCGACGGAAAGCCCTACGCCACCTGCGCCCCCGGCCAGCAAACCGCAGGCGATCACCCCACCGATCGCCGCGGTCCGCAGTCGCGACCCGTCCACCGCTGTCCTGTTCCGTCGTGCGTCAAAGCACCATCAGGTGCGGCGGTCCCCGGTGTCCGCCGCGCAGATCATTGCCATTCTCGCATATCACGAGGTCGTAATCGCCATGGTCGCACCAGGCGATAGGGTTGGCGCACACTTCGCGGACATACCGCGCAAAGTCGATGAGATCGCCGGGAGGCAGCCGGGATGGGCCTGTTCAGGAAGCGGAAGAGTCGCGCAACGCGCCGTGCCGAAGCGAAGGCCCTCAAAGCGAAGGCCAAACTCGAAGCCAAACTCGGCGCCAAAAACGAGGTCCGGCGGATCAAGTCGGAGGAACGCTCCGAAGCGAAAGCGTTGCGGGCGCAGCTCAAATCCCAACGGGACGCCGACCGGGCCACGGTCAAGGTGGCCGAGGCGCAACTCAAAGCCGTACGGGAAGGCAAACTGCTGTCGCCCGCCCGGGTACGCCGTCTTCTGACGGTCGGACGGATGCTGGCGCCCATCCTGGTGCCGCTGGCCTACCGCGCGGCGACGGCGGCGCGCGGTTTTCTCGACGAACGCAAGGCAGACAAGCTCGGTGTGCCGCTGAGCCAGGTCGGCCAGTTCTCCGGTCAGGGCGGGCAGTTGTCGGCCCGCATCGCGGGCGCCGAGCAATCGGTTCGCGCGGTGGCGGAAAAGCATCCCGCCGATGCGGAGACCAACGAGTTCGTCGCCGCGATCACCCAGCGCCTCACCGACCTGTCCGCAGCCGTCACCGCCGCCGAGCACATGCCGGCGACCCGCCGCCGGGCGGCCCATGCTGCGATCGAAGACCAACTCGATGGCATCGACGCCGACTTGATGGCCCGCCTCGGCGTGCTCTGAGTTCATCCGATGCCCAGCCGCGAGCACAGCGCCTCCAGGTTCCGGGGCCTGATCGTCGCCGGCGTTCACCGCATTGCTTGCGGTGACGGCACACGGCATGGCCTCCGGCGGGTTCCCGACAGGTGGGACCGCGGCACTGCTCGTGGTACTGGCCGCCGGGATCGGCGCGATGGTGAGCGCCTCTGATCGCGCCGGCGGACCCTGGGCGTTACTCGGCGTGCTCGCTCTCGGACAGCTGGGCGGCCACCTCGTTCTGAGCTCCGGTGGGCACCACCTGCCCGCAGGCGGGACCAGCCACCTGGATTCCGGCACCCGTCGATGCTCCTGGCCCATCTGGCGGCGGTGACGCTCGGTGCGATCCTGGTCGCGGCCTGCGAGCGGCTCTACGCCGCGCTGTCCTCGGCGATCCGCGGCTACGGCCGGGTCGCCCAACCTGAGTCGACGGCCCCGCCCGCTCTCGCGGCACGACGGTCCGACCATCCACAGCGCCGCGAGTTGCTCATCGCCGCGTCGATATCGCACCGAGGTCCCCCGGCCGGCGTCGCACGCTGACCGTTCACCTCAATTCCCCTGCGATACAAGGAAATCCAAACATGTCACACCATCAGGTTGATTTCGCGCGCCCTCATGACAGCGGCCGCGACCGCCACGCTCGCTCTCGGCGCCGTCGTCGGCAGTGCTCCGGCATCCGCCCACGTCCACGTCGACGCCGACGACCCGGTACAGGGCGACTAGCGCAATCATCACGTTCCGGGTTCCCAACGAATCCGATGCCGGTTCACCGACGACCGCGCTCAGTGTGGAGCTACCGAATCTGACGTCGGTGTCCACCGCCGTCATGCCCGGCTGGACGGCCAGGCTCGACCGCGACGACGCTGCGGGCACGGTCCGGTCGGTCACCTGGTCCGCCGCACCGAACAGCGGGATCGGCGCCGACCAGTTCGGCCTGTTCGCGTTCGGGTCAAGCTCCCCACCAGCCCCACCGTCAGCTTCCCCGCCACCCAGACGTACGCCGACGGGACGGTCGTGCACTGGGACCAGCAGCCCCTGCCCGGCGGCGGCGAGCCCGAACATCCCGCGCCCATGCTGACGCTGACCGCAGGCACCGGTGAGACCGAGGCCGACCACACGATGGCCCCGGAGATCCCGACGGCCGCCGCTCCCGCCACCCGCCGCCGCGACGCTCCCGCACCCAGCTCCGGCGGCGGCCGCCGAGCAGCCCGGCGGTGTGCACAACAGCGGGCCCGACAACGTCGCGCGGGCGATGGCCGGCGGTGCGCTGCTTGTCGCGGCGCTGGGCGTCGCGGTCGCCCTGGTCGCGGCGGCGGGTATGAGATCGGCTCTGCGCCTCGGCGTGGCGATGGTGCTCGCGGCGTTGATGGCCTTCGCAGGCACTGCGGTTGCTTCCGCGCACGCCACCCGCACCGCCACTGATCCCGTCGAAAATGCCTCTCTGACAACGGCTCCCAGCCGCGTAAGCGCGACTTTCAACGAGCAGTTGCAGCAGGCGTTTGCGGCGATGACGGTGGTCGGGCCGGATGGCCATCTGTGGTCACAAGGCGATCCGCAGGTGCAGGGCGCCGTCGTCAGCATCGCTGTGCCTCCGCTGGGGCCGGCCGGCACCTACACCGTCAACTACCGGGTCACATCGGCGGACGGGCACGTGGTGTCCGGCTCGTGGTCGTTCACGCTGACGCAGCCCGGCACCGGGACACCGGGTCCGGCCGCGGCAGCGCCGACGCAGGATCGGGGGTTACCGGTCTGGCCGTTCCTGGCGGGCGCCACGGTGCTCATCGCCGGCGGCGCACTGTGGGCGGTGCGGCGCCGGGCGTGACGGTGGCTCGGCTGCGGTGGTGGGCCGGCGGCGCCGCTGTGGTGGCGGCGACGGTGGCGGTGGCGTGGGCGCTGGCCCACCCCGAATTGCCGGTGGCGGTCGCCACCGTGCGCGCCCTGTCCGACGGGGCGGCCGTCACGGCCCTGGGTCTGGCGGTCGTACCGTTGCTCGACGCGCCGCGCTACCGTGACGAACTCACCCGTCGCGCCCGCCGGCCGCTCATCGTGGTCGGCTGCGGTCTGGATCGTCGCCGAGTTGACCCGGCTGACGGTCACGGCGGCACAGGCCGTCGGCTCACCCATGGCAGCGCTGTCCCTGAAGACCGTGTGCCAGTTCGCGACGGCCACCACGCCCGGCCGCTCCGCGTTGTTCGGTATCGCGGCCGCCGCGGTGGTCGCCGGCATCGCGGTCACGGCCACCCCTGGCACGGTGCGGCTGCGTGCGGCGATCACCGCGGCCTCCGCCGGGGTCGCGGCACGCGCCATCACCGGGCACCTGTCCGACAGCCTGCTGGGCGGCGTCGCGGTCGCCGGGCACGCGCTGGCCGCGGCGCTGTGGTGCGGCACCCTGGCGGCGCTGGCGATAACCGTCGGCACTCGTGGCCAGTGGGCGCGCGTGCTACCGGCGTTCTCCCGGCTGGCGATGTGGTGCACCGCGGCGCTGCTGGCGGGCGGGGTGACCGCCGCGCTGGTCACCGTCGGTTCGCCGGCAGGATCTGTACACCACCGGATACGGCCGGATCCTGCTCGCCAAGGTGGCGGTCACCGCGGTCCTGCTGATGGTGGCCTGGCGTAACCGCACCGGGTGGCTGCCGGCCGCGCGCAGCCACCGAATCAGCGCGCGCGGTTCGCTCGTCCGGTCGGCGATCGAGCTGTCGCTGATGGCGGTTGCGCTGACGCTCGCCGCTGCCCTGTCGGTGACGGGCTAGCATCGGCGGAAGCGCATTGCAGGCCCCGGCAGGACCATCGGCGACGCCGGGCGCCTTAGGACCAACTGCAAAGGAGCAGCCACATGGCCGACGAGCAGGATCTTCCTGACGAACGTCCCGAGGCCACCCACGCCCGCCGCCGCCGGCGAAGAAGACACCCGCCAAGGCGGCCAAGCAGACCCCGGCGAAGAAGGCAGCGGCCAAGAAAGTCCCTGCCAAGAAGGCGCCCGCCAAGAAGGCTCCTGCCAAGAAGGCGCCCGCCGCGGAGGTCGCTCCCCCGTCGCCCGCCCCGGCACTCGCCGAGACCAACGGCTCCGGGACCATCTCGGCCGGCGCCAAAGAGGCTGCGGCACAGGCGAAGTCCACCGTCGACCGGGCCGACGACAGCCTGTCGCAGCCGACTCTGGTCGCCCGTCCCCGAGCACGGCCGGTCCCCGCTGCCGCTGGCGGTGGCGATCGCCGTCAGCCTGCTGGCGATTCTGCTGGTTCGCCAGTTGCGCCGCGGCGACGACGACGAGTAGCCGCCGTGACGGTGACGCCGCGTGCCACCGCAGACCTCGTCGACGACATCGGCCCCGATGTCCGCAGCTGTGACCTGCAGCTTCGGCAGTTCGGTGGCCGGGAGATGTTCGCCGGGACGATCAGCACGGTGCGGTGCTTCCAGGACAACGCCCTGCTGAAGTCGGTGCTGTCCGAACCCGGCGACGGCGGCGTGCTGGTGATCGACGGTGACGCGTCGGTGCACACCGCGCTGGTCGGTGACCTCATCGCCGAACTCGGCCGCTCCAACGGCTGGGCCGGCCTGATCATCAACGGCGCGGTGCGTGACGCCTCGACGCTGCGCACCCTCGACATCGGCATCAAGGCGCTGGGCACCAACCCGCGCAAGAGCACCAAGACCGGTGCCGGCGAACGCGATGTCGCGGTGACGTTCGGCGGGGTGACGTTCGTCCCCGGCGAGATCGCCTACAGCGACGACGACGGCGTCGTCGTCACCGCAGCCGTCTGACCAGCATGAGCGATCAGGCTGAAACCGGCACCGTCGCACGGTGTTTGGTGAAGTGCAGGGCCGGATCGTCGATCGTTGCCGCGCCGGATGGGCGTGGATGTCCCAGAAGTAGTTGTGCCGGATCTGCCACGGCCCACGGGAGCCCCGGCTTGGGCAGGCAGGTCCATCGCCCTGCGAAGTACCCGGAGCGACATGTCGGTGAACGGCAGCTCGCTCGACGTCGTCGCCCGGTGATGCTGCGGCTACCACGGTGTCGTAGCCGTGCTCGTCCATGTAGTTCAGCAGCCGGCAGACGTATTCGGAGACCAGGTCGGCCTTCAGCGTCCACGACGCGTTGACGTAGCCGAACGTGAAGGCGGCGTTGGGCATGCCCTCGAGCATCAGTGCCCTTGGTAGGCCACGCGTTGGCCGGGGTCGATCGGCTGCGCCGTTGCGGCTGATCTTCGCGCCGCCGAACAGCTGCAGGTTCAAACCCGTTGCGGTGACGATGATGTCGGCGTCCAGCTCGTGCACCCGAAGCCGAGCTTGATGCCGGTCGCGGTGAACCGGTCGATGGTGTCGGTGACGACGTCGGCCTTGCCGTTGCGGATGGTCTTGAACAGGTCGCCGTTGGGGGCCAGGCACAGCCGCTGGTCCCACGGGTTGTAGCTCGGGGCCGAAGTGCCTCTCGACGTCGTAGCCCTCCGGCAGCCGGTGCTGGGCCATGGTCAGCAGCGTCTTGCGCATGTAGCCGGGAAGCGTTGCGACAGCTGGTACTGCGCGGTGCTGAAGCGCGATCGGCCTTCCAGCGGTTCACGACGTGCGCGACCTTGGCCGGCAGCCACTTGTTGGCCCGCTCGGCGACCGGGTCGACGGCGGGCAGTGCGCCGACATAGGTGGGCGAGCGCTGCAGCATGGTGACATGGCCGGCGCCCGAATCCGCCAGCGCGGGAATGAGTGTCACCGCGGTGGCGCCGCTGCCGATCACGACGATCTTCTTGCCGGCGTAGTCGAGATCCTCGGGCCAGTGCTGCGGGTGGACGATCGTGCCCTGGAAGTCGTGCCATGCCCGGGAACTCCGGGGTGTAGCCCTCGTCGTAGTCGTAGTAGCCGCTGCACGCGATCACGAAGGCGCACTGGATGGTGCTCTGCTCACCGTCGCGCTCGACGGTGACGGTCCAGCGGTTGTCGGCGTCGGACCAGTCCGCGGCGACGACTCGGTGGCCGAACCGGATGTGCTTGTCGATGCCGTTCTCGTCGGCGGCTTCTTTGATGTAGGCCTTGATCGACGCGCCGTCGGCGATGGACTGGGCCGACCGCCACGGCTTGAACCGGAACCCGAGGGTGAACATGTCGGAGTCGGAGCGGATGCCGGGGTACTTGAACAGGTCCCAGGTGCCGCCGAGGTCGTCGCGGCGCTCCAGGATCAGATAGCTCTTGTTCGGGCAGCGGTCCTGCAGATGCCAGGCGGCGCTGATACCGGAGATGCCGGCTCCCACGATGACGACGTCGACAAATTCGGTCATATGTCAAACGCTATCAACACCGTGTCGATTAGGTCAACGGTGTGTCGAGAAATTCGACAGTACTGTAGACTCACGCTGCCGTGACCACCCTCGGCCAGGCCCGCGCTACCCCGCGGCCGTCGCTCCACGCGCCCGTCGGGCGACGAGCGCGAACAGGCGCTCCTGGCGACCGCCGAGCAGCTGCTTCAGGAGCGCGCGTTCGCCGACATCTCCGTCGACGACCTCGCCAAGGGCGCGGGTCTGTCGCGGCCCACGTTCTACTTCTATTTCCCGTCCAAGGACGCGGTGCTGCTCACGCTGTTCGAACGCGTGATCGTCGACGCCGATTCGACGATGCAGGGCGATGCCGACCAGGTGCCCGACGACATCGCGCAGTCGTGGCGCGACGGCATCTACGCGTTCCTGGCGTCGTTTCGCGCGCACCGCGCCGTGACGCTGGCCGCCCACGCGGCCCGGGCCACCAATCCCGAGGTGCGGGAGTTGTGGTCGTCGTTCATGAGCAAGTGGGTCGCCCATATCGCCGGGGTCATCGAGGCCGAACGGGCCCGCGGGGCGGCCCCGGTCACCATCGCCGCCGCTGGACATGTCGGCCACACTCAACCTGATGAACGAGCGGGTCATGATCGCGTCGCTTGCCGGCGAGAAGCCCGGGATGGCCGAAGAGGTCGCGTTGGACGCCCTGGCCCACATCTGGATCACGACGATCTACGGCCGCACGCCGTAGCCTGTCACACCTCGATGCGAACATACGTTCGTGTCGATCCCGGCGGCTCTGCTTCGCATCCTCCACGCCGACCTGGACTCGTTCTACGCGTCGGTCGAGCAGCGTGACGATCCGACGCTGCGGGGCCGCCCCGTGATCGTCGGCGGCGGCGTCGTGCTCGCGGCCAGCTACGAGGCCAAGGCCCACGGCGTGCGCTCCGCGATGGGCGGCCGGCAGGCGCTGCGGTTGTGTCCCAATGCGGTCATCGTGCCGCCCCGGATGTCGGCCTATTCGCAGGCCAGCGACGCGGTGTTCGAGGTGTTCCGAGACACCACCCCGCTGGTCGAACCGCTGTCGGTCGACGAGGCCTTTCTCGACGTCAGCGGACTGCGCCGAACAGCCGGTGCGCCGGTGCAGATCGCCGCCCGGCTGCGCGCCCGGGTCCGCGACGAGGTCGGCCTGCCGATCACCGTCGGCATCGCGCGCACCAAGTTCCTGGCCAAGGTCGCCAGCCAGGAGGCCAAGCCCGACGGATTGCTGCTGGTTGCGCCGGGTCGGGAACTGCAGTTCCTGCACCCGCTGCCCGTGCGCCGGTTGTGGGGCGTCGGCGCCAAGACCGAGGAGAAGCTGTGTGCCCACGGGATCGAAACCGTCGCTCAGGTCGCCGAACTCGGTGAGTCCACGCTGTCGCGCGATGGTCGGCGGGGCGATGGGTCGCCAGCTCTTCTGCCTGTCCCGCAACATCGACCGGCGCCGCGTGGTAACCGGCGTGCGGCGCCGATCGGTGGGCGCCCAGCGCGCGCTCGGCCGATCCGGAAACACGATGTCGCACAACGAGATCGACGCCGTCGTGGTGAACCTGGTCGACCGGATCACCCGGCGGATGCGTTCCGCCGACCGCACCGGGCGCACACTGACGCTGCGGCTGCGGTTCGACGACTTCGGCCGGGCCACCCGCAGTCACACCTTGCCGGCAGCCACCGGTTCCACCGAGCCCATCCTGACCGCCGCGCGGGAGCTGGTTGCCGCCGCCGCGCCGCTGATCGCCGAGCGGGGGCTCACACTGCTCGGGTTCGCGGTATCCAACATCGACCGCGACGGCGCCCAGCAGTTGGAGTTACCGTTCGACTCGCAGCCCGACCTGATCGCCGTGGACAGCGCCATCGACCATGTGCGGCGTCGTTTCGGGAACTCGGCGTTGACCCGGGGCGTGCTCGTCGGGCGCGATCCGGGGTTGGAGATGCCGATGCTGCCCGAGTGGGATCCGTGAGTCCGCCGACGGCAGTCAGGAGGCCCACTCGAGCAGGCGCTCGACAGGCCAGGTGTTGACGATCCGCTCGGCGGGCACACCGTTGTCCAGCGCGCGCTGCGCCCCGTAGCCCAGGAAGTCCAGCTGACCCGGGGCGTGCGCGTCGGTGTCGATCGAGAAGTGGCACCCGATCTCCAGGGCCATCCGGAGCAGCCGGGTCGGCGGATCACGCCGCTCGAGCCGCGAGTTGATCTCGACGGCGGTGCCGTGATCGCGGCAGGCGGTGAAGACCTTCTCCGCGTCGAACTTCGACTCCGGACGCAACCCGCGGGCGCCCTCCACCAACCGGCCGGTGCAGTGGCCCAGCACCGCGACCCGCGGGTGGGAAACCGCGCGCACCATCCGCCGGGTCATCGCCGCGGCGTCCATCGACAGCTTGGAGTGCACGCTGGCCACCACGACGTCGAGGCGGTCCAGCAGGTCCAGGTCCTGATCGAGATCGCCGTCGTCGAGGATGTCGACCTCGATGCCGGTGAGAATGCGCATCGGCGCGAACCGCTCCCGCAGTTCGTCGATGACGTCGAGTTGCTCCCGCAACCGCTCGGCGGACAGTCCGTTGGCGACCCTCAGTCGCGGCGAATGGTCGGTCAGCGCGCAGTATTCGTGACCGAGCGCCTGCGCCGTCGCCATCATCTCGTCGATGGGCGCCGAACCGTCCGACCAGTTCGAGTGCAGGTGCAGATCGCCACGCAACGCCGTCCGGATCTCGCCGCCACCGAGATCTTTTGCCGCCGAGCGCAATTCGACGAGGACATCGGGTTCGCGGCCCGCCCAGGCCTGGGCGATCACCCGCGCGGTCTTCGGCCCGATCCGCGGCAGCGCCTGCCAGCTGTCGGCATTGCCGTGCTTCTCGCGTTGGGCGTCGGTCAGGGACTCGACGATGTCGGCGGCGTTGCGGTAGGCCATCACCCGTCTCGGGTCCTCGCGCGCGCGGTCCTTGTAGTACGCGATCTGACGCAGCGCGACGACTGGGTCCATGGACTCCAGTGTGCACTCAGCATCGAGGACTACTGTCGGCACAGTGCAATTCGCCTTCAAGACCTCACCGCAGAACACCACATGGGCCGACATGCTCGCCGTCTGGCGGGTGGCCGACGACATCGACGTCTACGAGTCCGGCTGGACCTTCGACCACTTCTATCCGATCTTCTCGGACTCCTCGGGGCCGTGCCTGGAAGGCTGGACAACGCTCACCGCGCTGGCGCAGGCCACCGAGCGACTGCGGGTGGGCGTGCTGGTCACCGGTATCCACTACCGGCATCCCGCCGTCCTGGCCAACATGGCCTCGGCCCTCGACATCGTGTCCAACGGCCGTCTCGAACTCGGGATCGGCGCCGGCTGGAACGAGGAGGAGTCGGGCGCCTACGGGATCGAACTGGGCAGCATCAAGGAGCGGTTCGATCGCTTCGAGGAAGCGTGTCAGGTACTGACCGGGCTCCTGAGCCAGGAGACGACGAGCTTCGACGGGAAGTTCTTCCAGCTCAAGGACGCCCGTAACGAACCGAAGGGCCCGCAGCAGCCGCACCCGCCCATCTGCATCGGCGGCAGCGGCGAGAAACGGACCCTCAAGATCACGGCCCGGTATGCCGACCACTGGAACTTCGTCGGCGGTCCGCCCGAGGAGTTCGCGCGCAAGCGCGACGTGCTGGCCGGCCACTGCGCCGACATCGGCCGCGACCCGAGCGAGATCCGACTGTCGGCGCATCTGCGGCTCAGCCCCGAGCGGGATTACCAACAGGTGGTCGCCGACGCGGCCGCGCTCGGCGCCGAGGGCCTCGATCTCGCGATCGTCTATCTGCCGCCGCCGTACGACCCCGCCGTGCTGGAACCGCTGGCCGAAGCCATCCGCGATTCGGGGCTGCTCACCCCGACCTGAGGGTCACAAACTGATAACAGCCTGGCAAAGGAAAGATTACGGCGCCGGTTGGATGCCTCGTGGCGACGCCGCCGTTGCTAGTAGCCGTAGCGGAGGAGCTCCGCTGCGGTCACCAGGCGCTCGTTCCTGGCGGGAAAGTCTCGGCTCTTCACGGGATGCCGAAACAATGACCAGGCGAATCTTCCCATCCGCGACGCGATATCGGGTTGATGTGCACGGTGATCACTCCTGCGGTCTTCGATTGCTGGACCGGGCTCTTACCCTACCGCAGTGCCCGGTGTTGAACATTAGATATCGCCGCATCGGCAAACCCGAGAAGGCGCGCCGAGGAAACATCTGATGTTTCTAATGTGGCGGGAGTGATTTATGAGGTGCGGGAAGCGCGGCCGGTGAGCAGCGCACACCGCTCCGTGACCTGCCGGACCGACGCGGTTGCGACCGTCGGTCCGTCCACCGGAGCATCAGATCCCGGCTAACCCGAAGAGCGTCCTCCGGCACATTTCCGCAGGTGACGAAGGTCACATCGGCGGTGCTCCGGACCCCCTCGAATAACGATCGTCTACCGTTGCGGAGCCGCGGTCGGCTTGATCGGTGCGGGCAGCGCGGTGGCGCCCATCAGGAAGCGATCCACCGCAGATGCCGCGGCGCGACCCTCGGCGATCGCCCAGACGATCAGCGACTGTCCGCGGCCCATGTCGCCCGCGACGAACACGCCCGGCACCGACGTCTGGAAGTCGCCGTCCCGCGAGACGTTGCCCCGATCGGTGAACTCGACCCCCAGGTCGGTCAACAGGCCGGGCCGCTCCGGGCCGACGAAGCCCATCGCGAGCAGCACGAGGTCGGCATCGAGTTCGAAGTCGCTACCGTCGACTCTCTCGAACCTGCCGCCCGACATGGCGACCTCATGCACCTTCAGCCCGGTGACGTGGCCGTCCCTGCCGACGAACTCCTCGGTGTTGACGGAGAACACGCGCTCGCCGCCCTCTTCGTGAGCCGAGGACACCCGGAACATCAGCGGGTAGGTGGGCCACGGTGTGGAGTCGGCGCGCGCCTCCGGCGGGCGGGGCATGATCTCGAACTGGTGCACGCTTGCCGCGCCCTGACGGTGCGAGGTGCCCAGGCAGTCGGCGCCGGTGTCGCCGCCGCCGATGATGACGACCTTCTTGTCCTTGGCGGTGATCGGCGGCTCACCGTCGTCACCGAGCACCGGATCGCCGAACTGGACCCTGTTGGACCACGGCAGGTACTCCATGGCCTGGTGGATGCCGTCGAGGTCGCGCCCGGCAATCGGCAGGTCCCGGCTGGCGGTCGCACCGCCGGCCAGCACCACGGCATCGAAATCGTCGCGCAGCTGCCCGGCGGTGATGTCGACGCCGACGTTGACCCCGGCGCGGAACTGGGTGCCCTCGGCCGCCATCTGCTCCAGCCGCCGGTCGATGTGGCGCTTCTCCATCTTGAACTCGGGGATGCCGTAACGCAGCAGGCCGCCGATGCGGTCCGCGCGCTCGAACACCGTCACGTGGTGGCCGGCGCGGGTGAGCTGCTGTGCGGCAGCCAGTCCGGCCGGTCCGGAGCCCACCACCGCCACCGTCTTGCCGGTCAGCGAGTCGGGCGGCAACGGCTTGACCCAGCCCTCGGCGAAGGCGTTGTCGATGATCTCGACCTCGACCTGCTTGATGGTCACCGGATCCTGGTTGATACCCAGCACGCACGACGCCTCACACGGCGCCGGGCACAGCCGGCCGGTGAACTCCGGGAAGTTGTTGGTGGCGTGCAGCCGCTCGACCGCGTCGCGCCAGCGGCCGCGGAACACCAGGTCGTTCCACTCCGGGATCAGATTGCCCAGTGGACACCCGTTGTGGCAGAACGGGATACCGCAGTCCATGCACCGCGACGCCTGGATTTCGCAGGGTCTCACGCTCGAATTCTTCGTAGACCTCTTTCCAGTCCCGCAGGCGCAGCGGGACCGGCCGACGGGTCGGGGTCTCGCGATGTGTGTGCTTGAGGAAGCCGCTCGGATCAGCCACGGGCGGCCGCCATGATCGCTTCGCTGACGTCCACACCGGCAGCTTCGGCCTCGGCGATCGCGCCGAGCACCCGCTTGTAATCGCGGGGCATGACCTTCACGAAGTGCTTCTGCTGACCCGGCCAGTCGGCCAGGACACGCTGTCCCACAGCCGAATCCGTTGCATCGACATGCGCGGTGATCATGCCGTGCAGCCATTCGAGGTCGGCATCGTCCAAACCGTCAAGATCGACCATCTCTCCGTTCAGGTTGTCCGGCAGGGCGCCGTCCGGGTCGTAGACGTAGGCCATCCCTCCCGACATGCCGGCAGCGAAGTTGCGGCCGGTGCTACCGAGGATGACGACCTTGCCGCCCGTCATGTACTCGCAGCCGTGGTCGCCGACGCCCTCCACCACGGCCTCGGCGCCCGAGTTGCGGACCGCGAACCGCTCACCGACGACACCCCGCAGGAAGGCCTGCCCACTGGTGGCGCCGAACAGGATCACGTTTCCGCCGATGATGTTGGACTCGGCGACGTAATCGGCGGGGGCGTTGTCCGACGGCCGCACCACGATGCGCCCACCGGACAGACCCTTGCCGACGTAGTCGTTGGCGTCGCCGTAGACCCGCAACGTGATACCCCGCGGCAGGAACGCACCGAAGCTGTTGCCCGCCGAACCGTCAAAGGTGATGTCGATGGTGCCGTCTGGGAGACCTTGTCCGCCATAGGCCTTGGTGACCTCGTGGCCGAGCATGGTGCCGACCGTCCGGTTCACGTTGGCGATGGTCGTCGAGAAGCGGACCGGCGAGGCGGAATCCAGGGCCTCGCGGCACTGCGCGATCAGCTGCTGATCCAGCGCCTTGTCCAACCCGTGGTCCTGACGCGAACTGCAGTACAGGTCCTGGTTCATGAACGCCGACTCCGGCTCGTGCAGCACCGGCGAGAGATCCAGCTTGTGTGCCTTCCAGTGGTCGGCCGCCCGAGTGGTGTCCAGCACGTCCCACCTGGCCGACCATCTCGTTGACCGTCCGGAAACCCAACTGCGCCATCAGTTCCCGGACTTCCTCGGCGATGAACATGAAGAAGTTCTCGACGAACTCCGGCTTGCCGTTGAAGCGCTCCCGCAGCACCGGGTTCTGCGTGGCCACACCCACCGGGCAGGTGTCGAGGTGGCAGACGCGCATCATGATGCAGCCCGAAACCACCAGCGGAGCGGTGGCGAAACCGAACTCCTCGGCGCCGAGCAGGGCCGCCACCACGACGTCGCGTCCGGTCTTGAGCTGCCCGTCCACCTGCACCACGATGCGGTCCCGAAGCCCGTTGAGCAGCAACGTCTGCTGGGTCTCGGCCAGGCCGAGTTCCCACGGCGCGCCGGCGTGCTTCTGCGACGTCAGCGGCGTGGCGCCGGTGCCGCCGTCGTGCCCGGAGATCAGCACCACGTCGGCGTGCGCCTTGGACACCCCCGCGGCCACCGTGCCGACGCCGTTCTCGCTGACACCAGCTTGACGTGGATACGCGCCGCCGGGTTGGCGTTCTTCAGATCATGGATCAGCTGCGCCAGGTCCTCGATCGAGTAGATGTCGTGGTGCGGCGGCGGCGAGATCAGGCCGACGCCCGGCGTGGAGTGCCGGACCTCGGCGACCCACGGGTACACCTTGTGACCCGGAAGCTGGCCGCCCTCACCGGGTTTGGCGCCCTGGGCCATCTTGATCTGGATGTCGGTGCAGTTGGTCAGGTAGTGGCTGGTGACACCGAATCGGGCCGACGCGACCTGCTTGATGGCACTGCGCCGCCAGTCACCGTTGGCGTCGCGGTCGAACCGGTCGACGGATTCGCCGCCCTCACCGGAGTTGGACCGTCCGCCGAGGCGGTTCATGGCGATGGCGAGGGTCTCGTGCGCCTCGGCGGAAATGGAGCCGTAGCTCATCGCTCCGGTCGAGAATCGCTTGACGATCTCGCTGGCCGGCTCCACCTCATCAAGCGGAACCGGTTCATGCACAGCGTCTTTGAACTTCAGCAGGCCACGCAGCGAGGCCATCCGCTCGCTCTGG
Source organism: uncultured Actinomycetota bacterium (assembly GCA_963779655.1). GTDB lineage: Bacteria > Actinomycetota > Actinomycetes > Mycobacteriales > Mycobacteriaceae > Mycobacterium. The sequence continues at coordinate 89,362 of CAVZZD010000026.1, forward strand.
TCGTCGACCAGCCGGGTGTACTCCTTGAACACCTCGTACTGCCCGGTGCGGGTGGAGTGCTGCAGTTTGAACACCGTGTCCGGGTTGAACAGGTGGTACTCACCCTCGCGGCGCCACTGGTACTCGCCGCCCACCTCGAGCTCGCGGTGCGCCCACTCGTCCGGCCGGTCGAGGTACGCCAGCGCGTGCCGGGCTGCGACGTCGGCCGCGATGTCGTCGAGGTCGATACCGCCGGTGGCACAGTACAACCCGGTGAAGTACTCGTCGAGCACCCGCTGGGAGATGCCGACCGCCTGGAACAGTTGCGCGCCGGTGTAGGACGCCAGCGTCGAGATGCCCATCTTGGACATCACCTTCAGCACGCCCTTGCCGGCGGCCTTGACGTAGTTGGCCTTGGCCTGGTCGCTGGTCATCCCGGTGATGACACCGCGGTCGACCATGTCCTCGATCGACTCGAACGCCATGTAGGGGTTGATCGCCGCGCAGCCGAAGCCGACGAGCATGGCCATGTGGTGCACCTCGCGGGCGTCACCGGCCTCGACCACCAGGCCGACCTGCGTGCGGGTGCTCTCGCGGACCAGGTGGTGGTGCACCGCGGCCACCGACAGCAGCGACGGGATGGGCGCCATCCACTCGTTGGACTCCCGGTCGGAGAGCACGATGATGCGCGCGCCGTTGCGGATCGCCTGCGAGACCTTCTTCCGGACGTCCTCCAGTGCGCGCCGCAAGCCCTTGCCGCCCTCGGCAACCGGGTACAGGCAGCTGATCACCGCCGCGCGCATGCCGTGCTTGCGCCCGCGGACCTCGTGATCGGGGTCGACGTTGACCAGCTTGGCCAGTTCGATGTTCCGCAGGATCGGCTGGGGCAGCACGATCTGCCGGCAGGAGTTCTCGTCGGGGTTGAGCAGGTCGCCTTCCGGGCCGATGACGCCCTGCAGGCTGGTCACCACCTCTTCGCGGATGGCGTCCAGCGGCGGGTTGGTCACCTGGGCGAACAACTGCTGGAAGTAGTCGAACAGCATCCGCGGGCGCGCCGACAGCACGGCGATCGGGGTGTCGGTGCCCATCGAGCCCAGCGCCTCGACCCCGGTGCGGGCCATGGGCGCCACCAGGAGGTTCAACTCCTCGTAGGTGAAGCCGAACGCCTGCTGGCGGAGCACGACCCGGTGATGCGGCATCTTGACGTAATCGCCCTGCGGCAGTTCGTCGAGGTGGAACAGGCCGTCCTCGAGCCACTCCCCGTAGGGATGCTCGGCGGCCAGTTCGGCCTTGATCTCCTCGTCGTCCACGATGCGGCCCTGCGCGGTGTCGACGAGGAACATCCGGCCGGGCTGCAGGCGCATGCGGCGCACCACCTTGGCCGGGTCCAGATCGAGGACGCCGGCCTCCGAGGCCATCACCACCAGACCGTCGTCGGTGACCCAGATGCGCGAAGGGCGCAGGCCGTTGCGGTCCAGCACGGCGCCCACCACGGTCCCGTCGGTGAAGCACACCGACGCCGGGCCGTCCCACGGCTCCATCAGCGATCCGTGGTACTGGTAGAACGCCCGGCGCGCGGGGTCCATCGACGCGTTGCGCTCCCAGGCCTCCGGGATCATCATCAGCACCGCATGCGCGATGCTGCGGCCACCGAGATGCAGCAGTTCGAGCACCTCGTCGAACCGGGCGGTGTCGGAGGCCCCCGGCGTGCACACCGGGAAGATCTTGTTCAGGTCGTTGTGATAGCCGAAAACGTCGGTGTGGATCAGCGCCTCGCGGGCGCGCATCCAGTTCTCGTTGCCGGTGACGGTGTTGATCTCACCGTTGTGCGCGATCCGGCGGAACGGATGGGCCAGCGGCCACGACGGGAACGTGTTGGTGGAGAACCGCGAGTGCACGATGCCCAGCGCGCTCTCCAGCCGGTCGTCCTGCAGGTCGAGGTAGAACGCCTTGAGCTGCGGGGTGGTCAGCATGCCCTTGTAGACGAACGTCTCGCCGGAAAGGCTTGGGAAGTAAACGGTTTCACGGCCGGGGCCGTCCTGGCCCGGACCCTTGGTGCCCAACTCGTGCTCGGCACGCTTGCGGATCACGTAGGCGCGGCGCTCGAGCTCCATCCCGGCTGCGCCGCCGACGAACAACTGTCGGAAGGTCGGCATGGCGTCGCGGGCCAGGGCACCCAGCGACGACTCGTCGGTGGGAACGTCGCGCCAGCCGAGCAGGTCCAGACCTTCGGCCTCGACGATCTTCTCCACGGCCGCGCACGCGGCGGCGGCGTCCTTGGCCGACTGCGGCAGGAAGGCGATTCCGGTGGCATAGCTGCCGGGCTCGGGCAGATCGAACCCTTGGTCGTTGCAGACCGCGCGCAGGAACCTGTCCGGCACCTGAAGCAGGATGCCCGCGCCGTCACCGGTGTTCGGCTCGGCGCCCTGGGCGCCGCGGTGCTCGAGGTTGAGCAGCGCGGTGATGGCCTTGTCCACGATGTCGCGGCTGCGGCGGCCGTGCATGTCCACGACCATGGCCACCCCACACGAGTCGTGCTCGTACGCGGGGTTGTACAGCCCGACACTGCTGGGCATTCCCACCTGACCCTTCATGAAGACCTCTGGCGAAGCCCTGACCGCGCGACCCGGAGGAAGCGGGCTGAGCCTCTTCGGTCTGGTCTGTTCGTGTAGTCGCGACCCGGCCCCCGTGCAGCACTGAACGGCGGCCCTTTCCCATCTTTTCCGGGGGTCACGACAAGTGGTCAAACGATATGTCAGACCCCGCCTGACATGCCAACTTAGGTGTACCTAAGTACTTCTTGCGGGCGCCACGCGGCGGCCGGTCGCACCGCGTTCGCGGCAGCGCGAATCGCCCTGCGGTGGAACGGCTTTCGCAAGGCTACGACAGCCAGGGCCGCCGCCCGCCGGGTGGCGGCGACCACACCAACCGCTTAGACAGTTTGCTGAAACCCCGATCCGGCGGCCCAGACGCACCGGCCGGGCGGCGCACCACGGCGTTGTTTCCGGTGGCGACGCTCCCACCTGCGAGAACCTGGGAGTTTGCACAAAGGTTAGGCGGATTCTTAAAAAACACCCCCGATACTGGACCCATGCGCGCACGCCGTACCGAAGGAGGTCTCCGGTGAGCGATCGCGAGGATTTCCTGCGTGACCGCCAGGCACCCCCCGGCCCCGATCGGCCTCCCCGTCCCCCCGGCGGCTGGACCGGGCCGCCCGGCAGCCGCCCACCACCGCCGCCCGGTTTCCGCCCACCACCGCCGTTCCGGCACCGCCGCCCGACCGCAAGCCTATCCGCCGGGCCCACCCCGCCCGCAGGGCCCGCCCGAGACTGTTCGCCACGCCCCGGGCCGCCGCCCAGGCCACAGCCCACCCGCGGGTGGCGCCGGATTGTCTATGCGGCAACGTTCGGCCTGGTCAACCTCGGTCCGTCCGGCGTGGAGCGGCGCGTCGCGGAGTACGAGTCCGTCATCCGGACCCGGCTGCGCGGCCACTACAAGGTGGGCGTGCTCGGCAAGGGCGGCGTGGGTAAGACGTCGGTGGCGGCCAGCGTCGGCTCGGTGTTCGCCGAACTGCGACCGTCCGACCGGATCGTCGCCGTGGACGCCGACACCGCCTTCGGCCGGCTCGGCAGCCGTATCGACCCGACCACGCGCGGCTCCTACTGGGAACTGGCCGCGAACCGGAACATGCAGACGTTCGATGATCTGCGCGCCCGGATGGGCCGCAACAACGTGGGGCTGTATGTGCTGGCCGGTGAATCCCCCAGTACCCGGCGCCGGGTGCTGGACCCGGCGGTCTACCGGGAAGCGGCCGGGCTCCTCGACCGCCACTTCACCATCTCGGTCATCGACTGCGGGTCCACCATGGATGCGCCCGTCACCCGGGAGGCGCTGCGTGACCTCGATGCCTTGATCGTGGTGTCCTCACCCTGGGCCGACGGAGCATCCGCGGCCGCGCAGACGATGGAGTGGCTGGCCAACAACGATATGGCCGACCTGCTCGGACGCACCGTCGTGGTCCTCAACGACTCCGACGGGCACGCGGACAAGAAGACCCGCGCGGTGCTCGCCCAGCAGTTCACCAGCCGGGGCCAGACCGTCATCGAGGTGCCGTTCGACCCGCACCTGCGGCCGGGCGGCGTCATCGACGTGTCACGGGAGATGTCGGCCACCACGCGGGTGCGGTTCCTGGGTATCGCGGCCGCGGTCACCGGACACTTCGCGGCCCGGCAGCGCCGGCGCTGACTCCCGGCGCTACAACGGAACGTCGAGGTGCTTGTCGGCGCACGCCACCCGGACGGCAGCGATCAGATCCTGCGCCCGGATGGTCTCGAGATCCACCACGGTGACCGAGCCTCGATCGGTACGGTGCTGCGCGGCCACCCGTGAGTCCCGCAGCCGCTCGGCCCGCTCCACCACGTTGCGGGCGAACCGGCCGTTCTGCATGACGTCGATGCCGTGCGAGCCGTCGGGCGCACGGTAGGCACGCAACTCCCGGCAGGCCGCGTTGAGCGCCTCCATCGCCGCGGGCTCGATGGTGCTCGCGCGCGGCCGCCCGTACCGCACCGCGATCTCCACGAGCTCATCCGGGCTGTACGACTCGAACCGCAGCTTGCGGTTGAACCGGCCGGCCAAACCCGGGTTGACGGTGAGGAATTCGTCGACTTCCTTCTCGTATCCCGCGCCGATGAAACAGAAGTCGAACCGGTGCACCTCCAGCGCCACCAGCAGCTGGTTCACCGCTTCCATCCCGATATATCCACAGCGTGATCGCACAATGTGTGAAGGCCGAGATGCTGGCTGCCAACTCGTGGCGCGTCGCGGTGAACGCCGGTGCCCCGGGCGACGGCCCGCTACTCGGTCACCTCAAGGCGCTGGAAGCCACCCGGGTGGAGCTGTTGGGGCTGCTGCCCGACAGCCTGAGTTCGCGACTGGACGTCGCCTGCGGGCAGTCGGCGCTGCCCGAGGCCGTGATCGCGACGCTGCTCGGCATCACCGTTGAGCAGGTGTGGGATATCCGTAACCAGGGTCCGGTACCGCCGGGCGCGCTCGCCCGGGTGCAGGCCTTCGTCGATGCCGGAGCGGCTGTCGGTACCCCCTCCTAGCGTGGCGCCATGAACTACTGGATCAGTAGCTGATCATGGCGGTCGCGGTGGTGGCCCCCGGCGTCAACGCATCACGAGCCGTTCATGATCCATTGTCTTGCTGCCTCGATCTGCCCGGCGGGGAAATGCTTGATCTCCGCTGACACGAAGTGTGACGTCAAGTGCTCTGCGACATCTCCCAGGTGGGAGTCCGTTACGACGCCGATTTTCTTGATGCGCTTGTGATGATCTCGAACGAAGCGAAATTGGTTGACCATTGCCCCAAGACTCTTCCATCCGGGAAGCGACGGGGTTTCGATGATGAGACCGGCAAGACCGCCGGTTGCCTCGATGTGCGGGTCGACCGCCTTCGCGAGTTTCAGGAAGTCGTCCTGCTCGATCGCCGATTTTGGTTGCACGTGCAGGATGGAGTGCTCGGTATCGAGGTCGTATTCGATCATATCTCGCTCCGTTGCGATCGTTGCGGTCCAAGGGTAGAACTCACTGTGCGCCCGCCACAGCCTGCGCAACAGGGCACAAAGACGATCCGCCCATGGCTGAACCGGCTCGGTTGGTCAGGCAGTTGAGCGCATTTGCCGCTGGTTCCTGATGCACGGACCCGGCGGATGAGCGCTAGATTCACTAGGTGTGGCTGGGCCGGAATTGGCCGACTGTGCCTTGTGACCCGAGCCCCTCATTCCGGCTTCGGCAAGCCCTGGTCGTCGTAGAGGTCGGCGACGGCCAGGCCCAGTGGTCCGACGGATTACCGTGTCGGAGAACGAAGCCCCGCCATCTAGCTCTACACACTTCGGTGGCATGCCCAATGGGCTCTTCTAGCGATCGAGCGAAAACTGCTCGCTGATCTGTTCGCTGAGCTCGGTCCCGACGCACCGACCCTCCTCGACCCGTGAACGACGTGTGATCTCGCTGCGCACCCTCAGACTGCGCGAGCACGACTACCTCGCGGCACCAGGGCTCGTCCTCCCCGTGCGTGGGCCGCTTCGCCGAACGACGAAGACGCACTTGCGCGTGAAGACTTCGGCTGGAGGCGAGGGGAACCCAAGGCTCGCATCGCTGGACGTCCGGACGAGCCGCTGCTCTATCTCTCTGCATGATTCGTGGCGTCTCCCCCGGCTCCTGTGTTGGGCCGTACACCGAGAGCGGAGGACGAGTAAGTGCCGAGCAGCGAGCACGACAAGTGTCTGCGTGCTGAACTGGCCGCCGAGTTGGGCTGGTACCCGGCGGATCTCGACGACGAGTCCATCGCCCGGCACCGCGCCGACGCCGCCCGCAAGAAGACCGACCGCGACCCCGCGCGGAAGTGGGCGCACCTGACCGAGCTTGCGCGCCAGCGTGACGTCGAGGCCGCCGGGCGCGCAGCCGTGGCGGACCTGTACGAGCGTGAAGGCAACTGGGGCACAAAGACCCTAAGAATGGGTGCTGCGTGGCCCTTGGTGTTCTCCTGTGCCGCACCTACTTTTAACTCGTCCTCGACGGCGTCGCCCTGAGCCGTCCGCCACACGAAACCAGGTCACTGTGATGAGTGGTGTAAGCATCGTTGCGGAGGGCGCCGGTCGATACGTCCACTGGGGCGTCATTCAAATCTCTCAAACGAATCTCATCATCATCGGCGTGATGGTCCTCCTGTTCGTCCTCGCGTTGGTGGTGCCTTTCCCGTCCAGCCACGGCGATCATCCCGATGAGCAAGGGCGCGGGCGATGACGACCCACGCCGACGAAACGGCGTCGGAGGCGACGACCGACACATCGAACTGGACCAACTGGCTTCGCACCAAGATCGTGGGACTCGTCCCGCCGGGGCAGGCACTTCCAGACCGCCAGCCGGTGTATGTCGCGTCGTGGATCTACGTGTTCGGTGTGTTGACCCTGGCGTCCTTGGTGGTCGTGATCGGCTCGGGCTGCGTGCTGGCCGTCGGCGGGTCGGCCTGGTGGCACGTCTCTTCGCTGGGCCACTACGTCAACTCGGTTCACCTGTGGAGCGTGCAGCTGCTCTTCGGGTTCATGGTCATCCACCTGTGGGGCAAATTCTTCATGGCCGCCTGGCGCGGCGAGCGGGCCCTGACCTGGATCAGCGGTGTGGTGCTCTTCGCCGTCTCGATCGGGACGTCGTTCACCGGCTTCCTGGCCCAGACCAATTTCGACGCCCAGTGGATCGGCGGGCAAGCCAAGGACGGTCTGAACTCCGTGGGCGTCGGAGCCTGGTTCAACGTGCTCAACCCGGGACAGATGCTGATGTGGCACATCGTCCTGTTACCGCTGGTCTTGGTCGCTCTCACGGCGATGCACGTGATCCTGGTCCGGCGCCACGGGGTCGTGCCTCCGATCGACGCAGCGCTGGAGGGTTGAGCAATGATCTCGAAGTGGCCGTCGCGCGGACGGCGACGGGACAACATCCCGGACTCGCATGACTTCCCGACTCGCCCGTACGACCTCGTCAAAGAGTTCGTCATCGCCCTGGTCGTCGTGTTCGTGCTCAGCGTCGGGCTGGCCGCCATCTTCTCCTCACCGGACGAGAAGCCGATCACGATGTCGGCTTGGGCCAACGCCGAACCGAACGACGTCGTCCTCACTGCGGTCGGCGAACTCGCCGGAACCACCACCAGTGCCACCTACGGTCCGCCGTACAACAGCGCTGTCGAGGGCCAGAAGCTCGGACCTCTGCCCCTGCAGAAGTGGGGCGGCGTGCGGCTCCCGGTGGACTCCGCCGGTCTGGTGGTGGAACCGCTCAGCAACGTCAGCGGCGACCCGACGCTGGCAGGGGCGTTGTCGGCCTGGAACACGGCCACGCCCGACCAACGCACCACCTGGGCAACGGCCTACGCCGATGCATCGGTGCGCCCGCCGCCGACGGCGAACCTCCACCGGGGCGGGCGGTGATCCGGCGAAGGTCGCCGCGGGCGACACGGTCCCGTGCCAGCCCTGTCCGCCGCGTTCCTGCAACTGGCCCAAACGGGTGGACTCGAAGGTGCACTCACCTCCTCGGGCAATTTCTACGGCGGGGACACCACGAAGTCACTGCTGCTGCTCTCCGACGGGGCCTACCTCGAGGATCAGGCCCGCGCCAAGAATCTTGCCGGTGACCAGTGGGGCATGATGAACGAGGTCGGCAACGCCCCGGGCCAACTGTGGATGTGGCTCTACACCTTCTGGTACCAGGTGCCGCCGTTCTCCAAGTCGGACAACGCCGATGCGTTGGTCTGGGGTCTGATGATGGTGCTCACTCTGCTGTTGATGTTCGTGCCGTTCATCCCGGGCCTTCGGTCGATCCCCCGCTGGATTCCCCTTCACCGACTCATCTGGCGCGACTACTACAGCAACGTCAAGCACTCCTGAACTCGCCGAGCAGCGACTTGTTGTAGCTCATTGCATTTCCCATTACCGCCTTCCGGGAGCCACATACCGCGTGGATGTTGGCGCGGGGCGCCGGCGCCGACGCCGCCAAGGCCCGCCAACTTCGGAGACGCCAACTTCGGGAGAAGGGCAGCGCGGCCACCGACATCGCCAAGATGTTGGGGTCTCTCGCGCGACGGTCTACCGCTACCTCGCCGACGGTGAGCCGCTCTCTGCGTGATTCGTGGCGTCCCCACACCGGCGACCATCCAGCACATCGACGACACCGAGCACGCCGCGCGAAGACGATGACGGCCGACGGGCACACCGGCAGTCACCTCGCCAAGTGCCTCGGGGTTATCCGGCCTGACGCTCGGGGGCGGCTCTCTCGGCTAGGCCGACTCGAGCGAACGCTTCAGGGACCCGACGGTTCGCGCCCGTTCGCTTTTCGCCATGAGCGCCGCCATCGGCCTCATCAACCGCATCCAGCCGAAGAGCTCACCCTCCGCAACGTGAATGACGATCGTCTTCCCTGGTCCGCCTCGAGGACGTAGTCGGGCCGGGCCTCCATCACCTCGGAGCCGAACCATCGCAACGTCTCCCGGAACCCAATCCGAGACGGCCTCTGGAAGTCGGTCACTTCACCGTGAAAGGTGCCCATCCTGGTCGCATCGAAGTACGACGTGCCCTTACCAAGAGGACCGTCAGAAGTTTGGCCGCACCGTCGGAACAAACCGGTGCGGTGCATCCAGGTCTGGTAGCCCGCCAGGTCGGCAACCCGCTCGAACACGGCCTCCATGGGTCGGTCGATCGTCGTGCGCGACTCGTAGCGGACGATGCTGGTAGCTCTGCCCTCCATGGCTCAAGCCTCTCGCGCCATCGCGCCTCTGTCTACGGCGCGCGGGCCGTCATGCGCGAAACTGCACCGCCATTTGCAGGGCTGCCATCGGCATCTCGCAGCCCACGCTGGTCATCTCGCAGGGCTCGGACCGTTGTTACGCTGCTGGTCTGTTCCGCGTCACTTATCGGATGAGCACCGACCATGGCTCCCACCTCGCCACATGCGACTAGACGTCGCGTCGGATGTCGCAGCGTGGCCCAGATGAACTGGTTGCCAACGGGAGCGCGATCAAACAGCCACTATCCCGAGGGTGCGCCGCTGCAGGCGTTCACGGCCACCGGCCGCGTCACCGATGACGAGCCGTACCAGGTGGAGATGACACCGGACTTTCATCCGTTCCGGCGCAACGTCGCGTTCGATGAGTGTGTCGAGGCGCCGATTCGCCCGCTCCTCGACGCACTCACGTTCATCGAGGACAAGAAGCGCTGGGGCTACCGCTTCCGGTTCGGGCTTTTCCAGATCGACGAGCACGACTTCGACGCGATCCGCGCGGCGATGACCCCGCCACGGCAGGGCTGAACTGCCGGCTCACCTATCGTGACCGGGTGAGCATGCAGGACACACCCGAGGCGTTCTTCACCATCGACGGCGACCACCTGGTGCCCGGGCCGATGGCACAGGGACCATGGGGCGCCACCGTCAGTGGACACATCGTCGGAGGGCTGCTCGGCTGGGCGGTCGAACGGGCCGGAGGTGACCCGCAGCTGCAACCCGCCCGCTTGACGGTCGATCTACTGCGTCCCACATTCATGGAGCCGGTGCGAGTGGAGACCTCGGTGCAGCGGGAGGGCAAGCGCATCAAGGTGGTTGACGCCGTGGTGCTGCAACGCGACCAGGTGGTCTCGCGTGCCAGTTCGGTGTTCCTTCGTCGCGGCGAGCACCCTGAGGGCGACGTTTGGACTCCGCCGGTGACCATGCCGCCGGTCCCCGACGACGCCGCCGCTTCGGCGCTGGACATGCCGTTCGTGCTGTGGGCGTACGGGGTCGACGCCCAGAAGGGCGCGCTCGGCGGCACCGGCATCGAGTGGGAACAGGACCATTCCAGGAAGTTCGCGTGGGTGCGCGAGATTCGGCCCCTCATCGAAGGCGACGTGACGACGCCCTTCACACGTGTCGCGCTGGCCGGTGATGTCACCAGTGCGCTGACGCATTGGGGCAGCGGCGGGTTGCGGTACATCAACACCGATTTCACTGTGACGCTGAGCCGATTGCCGGACGGCGAGTTCATCGGCCTGGCCTCCGACGGCCACCAGGGCAGCGACGGTGTGGCCTCCGGAGCGGCCACCCTCTTCGACCGGCACGGCCCGATCGGCAGCAGCATCGCCGTGGCCCTCGCGCAACCCGCTGAGGCGTTCCGGCCGCCCCGGCACATCGGACTGAGGTAGACCGCACCCGTCCGATCTGCGGCATTCTTAGGGCATTGGCCACGCACTAGGACGGCTCCGCCGCCAACGCTACAAGACAGGGTGAGATTGACGCGGAACGGTTCAATCGTTCACAAAACGCACCAGTAGCAAGGGGTGGTCATTATCCAAGTTCCCTGGAACATGTCCGATGACACCGTCATTGTCGGTGTCGGCCGCACAAGCACGATCCCCTTCCGGGCCATGGGTGACGCAGTTGCATCTGATGCACGCGAACCACTTGTGCTCCCCATGCGGCTGGCCCAGATCTCTATCCAGCAGATATGGGAGCGAGGGCTCCGCGCCGTGCCCTCCGCCTGCTGGGCACACCCCGAGGGTGCTGCCGTCGCCGTGGAACTCATCTAAGTCCTTTTGCCAGTACAACGATTGGCATTTGAAACAGAATCTAAAACCGTTCAGTTGGTTCGGGCGCGCGTTCACGGAGTGAAAAAGGAAATACGGGAGACTTACGTTCCCGTCGTGCGGACCGCCTTTAGCGCATCGCCCCTTGCTGTCGAAACCGTTGAAAAACAATGTGGCGCATTTGGCGCAGAACGCCCACTGATCCTCAGTTGCCATGACTCGTTCCCCCGTGTTCCAGTCCGGCCAGATCATGTTCTGGTCTATTTACAAGATCGATTGTGCGTACAGCTGACTGGCAGGGCGCGAGTAGTGCGCTACCTGACTTCGCTCACCTTTTGCACAGCTCTCAAGCAGGAGATGGGGCGGCTCCTGCGTGGAGCTGTACACCTCGTCGATAGCAGTGCCCGGTGTCCGTCGTTTCAACAGGCTGTCGACGTGCCGGCGGGCGGCGGCGGCGAAGCGGATAAACCGATTCACTCCCAGTGCTGACAATCGCGCCGGATCGGTGAACTCGGCGGCGACCAACCGCCCGATCTTGGTGCCCAGCACATCCGGCAACGCCAACGTTAGCCCGGGAACGCTCGATCGAGTTGACTGAGCAGCTGATTTTTCGTCGCTGTCCGGGTAAGGACCCGCCGCGACCGATGGTGGGCCCACGCCGCCAATTCATCGATGAGCATGTCACATTCGGTGATCACCCGACTCCGGCCGGCCAACACCAACTCGGTGATCGCCTCCAAGTCGATCCCGTCGGTCTTCACCCGTCGCCGCCCCACCCGGCGCTGCTCGGCGACATGAGCAGGGTTGAGCTCCAGCACTTCCCAGCCGACCGGTCACCGATAATCCACCACTGGCCGGTGGTAGTGACCAGCGGCTTCCACCCCGACCTTGATTCGTGGACAGGGCGGCACGACCGCCAACACCCGCTGCGTCGCCCAGGCCAGCCCCGAACGGGTCATCGTGACCTCCACCGGGCTCACAACCTTTGACGGGCATCATCGGTGACCGACACCATCGCCGAGGTCTTGCCGACATCGACGGCAACGACGGCAACCCTCACCGGAGCAGACCTCACTCGAATCTCCTACAACTCGTCCACGAAATGGCCCGACGGATTCAAGCCACCGCTGACGCAAACGTCGAAACCCAAACCTAGAATTGTCACCGCGGCTACACCACACGCTGCGGCCAGCCACCCGCGTACCTAACCTCACTGGTAGTACATCTAGCCTAGGAACGAAAAGTGCGTGAGATCTGCGCGGCGGTGGAAGTCGCTGTCGACTGCGGTCGCTGAGCAGGAGGTGACGATGAACATATTGATATCGGTTGACGTACTGGCACAACAGCTTTCAGCGAACCGTCCGCGACTCCTCGATGTGCGCTGGACCGTTACTGCTCCCGACGGCCGCGCTGCCCACCGTGACGGCCATATCCCCGGCGCGGTGTACGTCGACCTCGACGCCGAGCTATCCGATCATTCGGTGACCGGGCGTGGCCGTCACCCCCTGCCGTCGCCGCAGGCACTGCAACACAGTGCTCGCCAGTGGGGCTTGAATCCCGGTGACCCCGTCGTCGTCTACGACGACTGGAGCGGACAGGCCGCATCGCGGGCGTGGTGGCTGCTGCGGGCCGCGAGCGTGGCCGACGTCCGGATTCTGGACGGCGGCTGGTCGGCGTGGCGGCGGGCGGGACTGCCGGTCGAATCCGGCGACGTCAGGCCGGAGCTCGGCACCCTCGTCATCGGGGATCTGGGCAGCCTCGTCGCGGTGGATGCCGATAGTGTTGCAGCACAGGCGGATTCCGATGGTCACCTGGTTCTGGACGCTCGGGCCGCAGCCCGGTACCGCGGCGACGAAGAGCCTTTCGACCCGCGCGCCGGTCACATTCCCGGCGCGGTGTCAGCACCCACCGCCGACAATCTCGCCGGCGACGGCACGTTCCGGCCTGCCACCGATCTGCGGGCCCGCTTCACCGCCCTGGGCGCCGGGCGCTCACCCGTCACCGTGTACTGCGGTTCGGGCGTCACCGCCACCCACGAGATCGCGGCGTTGGCCATCGCCGGCTACGACGCCGCGTTGTATCCAGGCTCGTGGTCGGAGTGGTCGAACGATCCCGGCCGGGCCGTCGCGACAGGGTCGGATCGACGGTAGCCCGACCGTCCCGATCGACCGAACCGGAAGTCGGGTAGCGGATCACTCGTGTGCATGGCGGCCCGCGGTGCCACGCTTGCGGGCGCAACGACCCGGAAGCGACGGAAGGACCCAGCCATGAGCCTGTTCAGCGGGCCGCAGCCCAATCCGTTGAATACCTCGGCGCACATCCTGATGCAGGTGGCCCTGGAGACAACCAAGCAGGCCCTGCTGGCCACCGGTACACCGAATGTCGACCGGCTGGCCCTCATGGTCGTGGCCCTGACCGGATTCGAGGGCACCGACACCCATCCCTGGGCTGGGCTGCGCGTCGACGAAGAGCACTACTCCGCCAGCCTGCTCAAGCTCGCCGCGATGTATGCGGCCTTCGATTTCCGTTCCAGCGCAGACCAACTCGCCACCGGCAGCGGGTTGACGACCTTTCCCGAGATCGAAGCCCTCATGCAGGCCACATTCGACCCCGACATCGTCGCGCACACTCCATCGCTGATCACGAATTCCCCGGCGTTGCGCGGGGAGGACAAGACCCGGAAACCGGCCTACCGGGATGTCCTTCAGCTCGGCGCCGGGCCTGATTTCGTCGTCGACTTCACCCAGAAGCAGCTGGACGCGTTCGAGGACATGATCGTCAACCAACACAATCCCGGCGCGACTACCACCATCCACGGCCTGGGCTATCCGCTGCTGAACGGCAAGCTCGCCGATGACGGCTTCTTCGACGGCACAACGGGCGTCTGGCTGGCGGGCGACTACGCGGGTGGCGCCGCGACCCCCACGACCTGGCCCGCTGCCCGTATAGACAGCGTCAATGACGGGCCGGTGGCGCAGGCGACCACCGCGACCCATCTCGCGCGGCTGCTCACGCTGCTGTTCGACAACAGGCTGGTGGGCCCGCTGAGCAGCGCGGCCATGCAGGAGCTGATGCACCGTGCGGGCGCCTGGTTCCACCACGACGGCACCATCCCCGCGGGCATGATCTGGCCACGGGATGGGCGTTTCCTCGCCACGCACAGCAAGGTCGGCCTCGGACCGCTCAAGAACGGCAAGAGTGCCTTCTCGGAAGGACTCCTGGTGCGCGACACCCAGACCGACCGCGACTTCGTGGTGGTCTGGCAGAACGTGCAGGACTCCCTCGGTCCCGCACCGGACTTCCCGCCGTTTCGGCGCACCTTCGAACCGGTCGCCACCCTCGTTGAGGCAGCGATCAGCGCGTTCGTGCCGTTTTGACCCAGCGCAAACGTGATCGACTGCGGCCCAACGATTCTCGCTGCCGACCTGGCGCTGCTATTGGCGGCCCGCGGGTGGCGATCACACCCGTTCGGCCGGGCGGGCTGAGCGACCCGAATCTGGCAGCCGCACATGGCTTCACGGCGGTCAAAGTGGACCCGTGACCGCCGTGCTCGGCGATCGGCGAGAGCCCGGCGCTGGACGAGTTGAGAAAGGTATCGCCAAAGCGCTCCGTGCAGCCCATAATTGGGGTGTTCACACGCGGGGGGTGCAGTGGAAGATACGGGAATTTCAGACGCGGCGTCCGAGCAGGTGGAAGCCTGCGACGTCTGCATCGTGGGTGCCGGGCTCGCCGGCATGAACGCATTGTTCGTCGCCAGCCGGTATCTCACCCCGAGCCAGCGAGTCATCTTGGTGGACAGCCGGAGCCGTGTCGGCGGCATGTGGGTCGACACCTATCCCTATGTGCGGCTGCATCAGCCGCACGGGATGTTCACCGCCGGCAACATCGAATGGACCCTCGGCCGGGAGCCGGGTTACCTGGCGACCAGGGGCGAGGTGCTCGACCATTTCGACCACTGCCTGGACGTCATCAGGCAGCGGGTTCGCGTGGACGAGTACTACGGGTGGACGCTCGAATCCGACGACGACGCGGGCGGCTTCCAACGGATAACCTGCCGCTCCGCCGACGGGCGCCTGTTGACGATCAATGCGAAGCGACTGATCAAGGCCTACGGTCTCCGGATCACGCCCAACGATCCCCTGCCGGTCTCCAGCACGCGTGTGCGGTCGGTGTCGCCGGATTCCTGTGACCTCTGGCGCGGCGAGATGCGTTCGAGTCGCACGCCTGTGTGGGTGATCGGCAGCGGAAAGACCGCGATGGACACCGTTCACACGCTGGTCTCGGAAGACCCGGGGCGCGAAGTCAACCTGGTTGCCGGCTCCGGCACGTTCTTCGCCAACCGCGACCGGTGTTTCCCGACCGGACGTCGGCGCTGGACGAACGCCGCACCGCTCAGCGGCATCGCCTATCACACGGCCCGCCGCTACGACGGCACCAATGAAGCTGAAGTCGGCGAGTGGTACCGCGGTAAATACGGCACCTGGCTGACACCCGCGACCGGCAATTACCTGCTCGGTGTGCTCTCGGAAGCGGAGAACAAGACCATCGCGGCGGGGCTCAACGAAATCGTGATGGACCACCTCGACGACGTGGTCGATGACGACGGCGGTACGCACCTGGTCCTGCGCAGCGGAGCACGCCGGGCGATCGCACCAGACAGCTGGATCGTCAACTGCACCGGCTATCTGCTGCGCGACGGACACCCGTACGAACCCTATGTCTCCCGTGGTGGATCGGTGGTCTCGATTCAAATGCGGTCGGCACCGCTGCACTTGTCGTCCTACATCGCGTACTTCCTCACCCACCTGATGTTCCTGGGCAAGATCACCGACGTTCCGCTCTACGCACTCGACGACGAAGAACTGCGCCGCAAGTCGACCGCCGCGCTGCCTTACGCGATGTTGGCCCTGGTGCAACACAATCTGAGCCTGATCGCCGACAACGTGCCGAACACGGTGTTCACCGAGTGCGGACTGGATTTCGACCGCTGGTATCCCCTGCCACACCGCATGCTCGGCACCGCACGGTTCATGCTCACGCACCGGCGCGATCGCGAACACCATCGCCGCACGCTGGACACGGTGCGTGAGCGCTTCGATGTGCGGTGCGGGCCGTTGGTCGCGGACAACGCCACAATTCGATGAGCTGCCCTCGCTGAGGTCATGCCAGCTGCATAGGAGCCGGCGCAACCTCCGGCGCCGGTGCTGCATCCTGGATCCGCGGGTCGAGCCCCGGGCAGTACGCGACCGTGGCCGCCCCGAGGATCATGGACGCCTCGTCGAGCGTGTAGCCGATGTTCATCAGCTTCGTCACAGTCATGCGCCAGTTGCTCCCCAGCGCCATATCGGCACACGCCGCCAGCCCCTGCGCTCGCGCGCCCGGCGGATCCCACATATGGAAGCCGATCTCCTCCAGCGTCGAATAGAAGGCGTAGTCCTGAGCCACGTCTGCATGCGCTGTCCCGGCCGTCGCAAGACCGGTGGCCGCAACCGCGAACGCAGTCAGCAGTCCGAACAGATATCCGCGCACGTTCGATCGAGACATGTTCCACCCCCGTGTTCCGGGGCCCTAGCGGCCCCGACCTCCCCTGTGTTCGTGACTGTAGGACGGCGCACCGACAAGATTCGGCGACAGTGGAACGCCTCGCTGCTGACTGGGGATCTACGGAGCCACCTACCCCGGCCCGCCAAACACGGCCGGATAGAACACGGGCCAACAGAACACAAAGGCCACGAACCCGAATGGTTCGTGACCTTTATGTCTGCAGTTCATAGAACCGCTCTTTGTGGGCGAAGGGGGACTTGAACCCCCACGTCCCGAAGGACACTGGCACCTGAAGCCAGCGCGTCTGCCATTCCGCCACTCGCCCAAAACAACCGGGGCAGCGTATCACGCAGACCGCACCCGATCACAAACCGCTCCCCCGCCGACCGGTGCGGCGGGGTGCCCAGGATCACCCTTCTGACCTGCTGTAACGCGATTCTCAGAGTTACGGTGGTGCCACGTGGGTACCCCCGACCGATACCATGCAGGTGAAACAACACAGTGGCGCGACACGCGGCGGGCGGCCGCGTGCGCACGGATTCGAAGGTAGGCGGTGACATTGGGTCTGGTGGAACGGTTCGAGCGCAAGCTGGAGTCCACCGTCGAGGATGCCTTCGCCAGGGTCTTCGGCGGAGCGATTGTCCCCGAAGAGGTCGAGGACCTGCTGCGCCGCGAGGCCGCCGACGAAGTTCGCACATTGCGGGGCGGCCATCGCTTGGCACCAAACGAATATGTCATTACCCTCAGCGTGCCCGACCACGAGAAGGTTCTCGCCGATCCGGATCTCACGTCGGACACATTTGCCAAACATCTCGCGGGTTACATCGGTGATCAGGGGTGGCAAACGTATGGTGATGTGGTCGTCAGATTCGAGCAGTCACCGGCGCTGCATACCGGCCAGGTCCGTGCGCGCGGTGTCGTCAACCCCGATGTCACTGCAGCCGCCACCCCCAGCACCCAGGAACCCGCGCCCCGACCATCCCAGCAGGCGTTGACCGCAGAACCAGGAGCACCAGCGATGAGCGACAACCCGACCTACCGCGGCGGCCAGGACCGCCCCGGCCAGGATCGCCCCGGCGACGAGTACTACGACGACCGCTACGCGCGTCCCCAGGAGGATCCGCGCGGCCAGGATCCCCGCGCCAGACCCCGCGCCAAGACCCCCGCGCCCAGGACCCCCGCGGCCCAGGACCCCCGCGGCCCAGGACCCCCGGGCCCAGGACCCCCGCAGCCAGGATCCCCGCTACAGCTCCGACCAAGGCGGTTATTCGCAGCAGGGCGATCCGAACTACCCGCCACGTCAGCCCTACCCGGACCAGGGTGGCTACCCGCCGTCGCAGGAGCAGCGCGGGTACGGGCCGCCGTCAGGTGGCTACGACCAGGGCTACCGCCAGGCACCGGGCGGATACGGCCCGCCCCCGGGCGACTACGACTACGGCCGACAGCAGCCGCCGCGTCCCAACGACTACGGCCGCCCGGGCTACCCCGATCAGGGCGGCTACGAGCAGCAGGGCTACAGCGCCCCGCCGTCGTACGGCCGGCAGGACTACGGCCGCGCGCCGGGCCCGGGCTACGAGTACGCCGAGCCGTCGCGCGACTACGACTACGGCCAGCAGCCCCCGCAGGCCGGCTACGGCGGCCAGGGCGAGTACCGGCCCACCGCCGGTGCCGCGGTCACGCTTCAGCTGGATGACGGCAGCGGCCGCACCTACCAGCTGCGGGAGGGCGCCAATGTGGTCGGTCGCGGACAGGATGCGCAGTTCCGGCTCCCCGACACCGGGGTGTCCCGGCGCCACCTCGAGATCCGGTGGGACGGCCAGGTTGCGCTGCTGTCGGACCTGAACTCCACCAACGGCACCACGGTCAACAACGCCCCGGTGCAGGAGTGGCAACTCGCCGACGGCGACGTCATCCGGCTGGGCCACTCCGAGATCGTCGTCCGCGTTCACTGAGAAGAGCCGGACGCCCCGGGCGAAGCTGGCGAGCTTCCCCTCGCACCGGTGGTCGCCAAAGTATCGTGACGTTGCCACGACGCCGCGACGCGGAGGGAAGGACGGCAGATGCAGGGACTAGTTCTGCAACTGTCGCGCGCCGGATTCCTCCTGCTGCTGTGGGTGTTCATCTGGACGGTGCTGCGCATCCTGCGCACTGACATCTACGCGCCGACCGGGGCGGTGATGGTGCGTCGGGGCATGGCCCTGCGCGGCACATTGCTGCCCAACCGGCAGCGCCGGACCACGCCGCGCTATCTGGTGGTCACCGCGGGTTCCCTGGCGGGCACCCGCATCACGCTGGGCTCCCAGCCGGTGCTCATCGGCCGGGCCGACGACTCGACGCTCGTGCTCACCGACGATTACGCCTCGACGCGCCACGCGCGGCTGTCTCAGCGCGGGTCGGAGTGGTACGTCGAGGATCTAGGATCGACCAACGGTACTTACCTCGACAGGGCGAAAGTGACGACGGCGGTACGAGTTCCGATTGGCATACCGGTACGGATCGGCAAGACGGCGATCGAGTTGCGCCCGTGACCCTAGTCCTGCGTTATTCGGCCCGCAGTGATCGTGGCCTCGTCCGCGCCAACAACGAGGACTCGGTGTACGCCGGTCCGCGGCTGCTGGCGCTGGCCGACGGGATGGGCGGGCACGCGGCGGGCGAGGTCGCCTCACAGCTGGTGATCGCCGCGCTGGCCCACCTCGACGACGACGAGCCCGGCGGCGATCTGCTGAGCAAGCTCGACGACGCAGTACACCAGGGCAACGCCGCCATCGCCGCGCACGTCGACGCCGAGCCCGAACTCGAGGGTATGGGCACCACGTTGACCGCAATCCTGTTCGCGGGCAATCGACTTGGACTCGTCCACATCGGCGACTCGCGCGGCTATCTGCTGCGCGACGGTGAGCTCGCCCAGATCACCAAGGACGACACCTTCGTCCAGACGCTGGTCGACGAGGGTCGCATCACCGCCGAAGAGGCGCACAGCCATCCGCAGCGCTCGCTGATCATGCGGGCGCTGACCGGACACGAGGTCGAGCCCACGCTGATCATGCGGGAAGCGCGGACCGGCGACCGCTACCTGCTGTGCTCCGACGGCCTGTCCGATCCGGTCAGCCAGGAAACCATCCTCGAGGCACTGCAGATCGAGGACGTCAACGAAAGTGCCGACCGTCTCATCGAACTCGCGTTGCGCGGCGGCGGGCCCGACAACGTCACCGTGGTGGTGGCCGACGTCGTCGACTTCGACTACGGGCAGACGCAGCCGATCCTGGCCGGCGCGGTGTCCGGTCACGACGACGACAGTGCGGCACCCCCGAACACCTCGGCCGGCCGCGCCTCGGTCATCAATCGACGCCCGAACACCGCCAAACGTGTTGTGCCGCAACAGGAGACGTTGGTCAAGAAGCCCCGCAACCGACGCCGGATGTTCTTCGCCGCCGCACTGATCGGGCTGCTGGTGCTGGCCGGCCTGGCGGTGGGCCGCGAGATCATCCGCAACAACTACTACGTCACCGCGCACGACGGCACGGTGTCGATCATGCGCGGTATCTCGGGCTCGATTCTCGGTATCCGCATGCAGAATCCGTACCTGCTGGGCTGCCTCAACGACCGCAACGAGCTGTCCCAGATCAGCTACGGGCAGGCGCTGGACAACCTCGACTGCCGGGTGATGCGGTTGCAGGATCTGCGGCCGTCGGAGCGTGCGCAGGTGGCCGCGGGACTGCCCGGCGGCTCACTCGACGACGCGATCGGGCAACTGCGCGAACTGTCCCGCACGTCACTGCTGCCGCCGTGCCCGTCGGCCGCCGAACCCACCACCTCGACGCCGCCGCCGGCACCCACGCCCACCCCCGCACCGACTCCCCCGGGCAAGCCCGCCGCGACGGGCAACCCAACCCCGCCGGCCGACCAGAGCGCCCCGGCCCCGGCACCCGCGACCACCGACGCTCCTCCCCCGCCGTCACCGACGGTGACTGCACTGCCGCCACCACCGCCGAAACCGGGGACCGACTGCCGGGCGGCGGCATGACCACCGCGAGCCGACGAACCGGGCCGAGGCACGAGGCCCGGCGAGGAGCGAGCGCATGACAACCGCGCCGCAGTCCCCGGTGACATTGATGCCACCGCTGCCCAACCGGCGCAATGCGGAGCTGCTGCTGCTGTGCTTTGCCGCCGCGATCACCACGGTGGCCCTGCTGATCGTGGAGATCAATCAGGAGCAGGGCCTGTCGTGGGATCTCCTGGGCTACACCGGGTCGTATCTGGCGCTGTTCGTGGGCGCGCACCTGGCGATCCGGCACTTCGCCCCGTATGCCGATCCGCTGCTGCTTCCGGTGGTGGCCCTGCTCAACGGCCTCGGCCTGGTGATGATTCACCGCCTCGACCTGGCCAATGGCGACGGCGATACCCACGGCCCCAGCGCCGGCCAGCAGATGCTGTGGACGCTGGTCGGTGTCGCCGCGTTCGCGGCGGTGGTGATCCTGCTCAAGGATCACCGCCAGCTGTCCAGCTATGGCTACGTGTGCGGCCTGACCGGCGTCATACTGCTGGCGATTCCCGCCTTCCTGCCCGCGCGGTTCTCGGAGTCCAACGGCGCCAAGATCTGGATCCGCTTCCCCGGCTTCTCGATTCAGCCCGCCGAGTTCTCCAAGATCCTGCTGTTGATCTTCTTCGCCTCGGTGCTGGTGTCCAAGCGCAACCTGTTCGCCAGTGCGGGAAAGCACGTGCTCGGGATGGATCTGCCGCGGCCGCGCGATCTGGCCCCGCTGCTGGCCGCGTGGATCATCTCGGTAGGGGTGATGATCTTCGAGAAGGACCTCGGCACCTCGCTGCTGCTGTACACGTCGTTTCTGGTGATGGTCTACATCGCCACCAACCGGTTCAGCTGGGTGGTCATCGGTCTGGCCCTGTTCGCTGCGGGAAGCGTTGCGGCGTATTACCTTTTCGGCCACGTGCGGGTGCGCGTGCAGAACTGGCTGGATCCGTTCGCCGACCCGGACGGTGCCGGCTATCAGATGGTGCAGTCGCTGTTCAGCTTCGCCACCGGCGGGGTGTTCGGCACCGGTCTGGGTAACGGCCAGCCCGGCACGGTGCCCGCCGCATCCACCGACTTCATCATCGCCGCAATCGGTGAAGAACTCGGATTGGTCGGTCTCTCCGGCGTTCTCATGCTCTACACGATCGTCATCATCCGCGGCATGCGCACCGCGATCGCCGTGCGCGACAGCTTCGGCAAGCTCCTGGCCGCCGGCCTGGCGTCCACGCTGGCGATCCAGTTGTTCATCGTGGTCGGCGGCGTCACCAAGCTGATCCCGCTGACGGGGCTGACCACGCCGTGGATGTCCTACGGCGGATCTTCGCTGCTGGCCAACTACGTCCTACTGGCGATCCTGGTGCGCATCAGCCACGCGGCGCGCCGGCCCATCGTCACCGGCCCCATGCCGCAGACGCCGATCGCATCGGCCGGCACCGAGGTGATCGAGAAGGTATGAACACCTCGCTGCGCCGCATCTCGGTCACCGTCATGGCGTTGGTCGTGCTGCTCCTGCTCAACGCGACCGTGACGCAGGTGTTCCGGGCCGACGGCTTGCGCGCGGATCCGCGGAACCAGCGGGTGCTGCTCGACGAGTACTCGCGGCAGCGCGGCCAGATCACCGCCGGCGGGCAGTTGATGGCGTACTCGGTGTCCACCACCGGCCGCTTCCGGTACCTCCGGGTGTACCCGGATCCCTTTGTCTACGCACCGGTTACGGGCTTCTACTCGCTGAGCTACTCCAGCGCCGGGCTGGAACGCGCCGAGGACAGCATCCTCAACGGCTCCGACCAACGCCTGTTCGGACGGCGGCTGGCGGACTTCTTCACCGGCCGTGACCCGCGCGGCGGCAACGTCGACACGACGATCGTCCCGCGCGTGCAACAGGCCGGCTGGGATGCCATGCAGCACGGCTGCAACGGCCCGTGCAAGGGCGCCGTGGTGGCCATCGAACCGTCCACCGGGCGGATCCTGGCGATGGTGTCGTCGCCGTCGTACGACCCCAACCTGCTGGCCACCCATGACCTCAGTCAGCAGTCGGCGGCCTGGCAGCAGCTTCGCGACGACGCGAACTCGCCGACGACCAACCGCGCCATCTCGGAGCGGTACCCGCCCGGATCGACCTTCAAGGTCGTCACCACCGCCGCGGCCCTGCAGGCCGGGCTCACCGAGGACGAGCAACTCACCGCCCTGCCGGCCATTCCGCTGCCCGACAGCACCAACACCTTGGAGAACTACGGCGGGACGCCGTGCGGGTCGGGTCAGACCGCGTCACTGCGCGAAGCGTTCGCCCGGTCCTGCAACACCGCGTTCGTTCAGTTGGGCCTGCGAGTCGGCGCCGACGCGCTCCGCAACGCCGCGACCTCGTTCGGCCTGGACAGCCCGCCCGACCCGATCCCGCTGCAGGTTGCCGAGTCCACCGTCGGGCCCATCACCGACCGGGCCGCGCTGGCCATGTCGAGCATCGGGCAGAAGGACGTGTCGGTGACGCCCCTGCAGAACGCCCTCGTGGCCGCCACGATCGCCAACCAGGGCGTCATGATGCAGCCGTTCCTGGTTTCCAGCCTGAAGGCGCCCGACCTCGCCAACATCGCCACCACCGTGCCGTCGCAGCAGCGGCGTGCGGTGTCGCCGCAGGTCGCGGCTAAACTTAGGGATTTGATGGTCGGCGCCGAGCAGAACACACAGCAGAAAGGGGCCATCCCCGGCGTGCAGATCGCATCGAAGACCGGGACCGCCGAACACGGAACGGATCCCCGCAACACCCCACCCCACGCGTGGTACATCGCGTTTGCGCCTGCGCAGGCCCCCAAGGTCGCGGTGGCGGTGCTGGTGGAGAACGGCGGCGACCGACTGTCCGCAACCGGCGGTGCGGTCGCGGCGCCGATCGGGCGGGCCGTGATCGCGGCGGCCCTTCAGGGAGGATCATGAGCCCGCGAAGGCTACCGCGAGCGAGGCGTCCGATGACGATGCGGCACCTGGGTCCCGGTAGAGGCGGGCAGTGCGAGAGCGAGGACCGGAGCGAGTGGGAGTCGAGCCATGAGCCCCCGAGTAGGCGTGACGCTGTCGGGCCGCTACCGTCTGCAGCGCCTGATCGCCACCGGTGGCATGGGTCAGGTGTGGGAGGCCGTGGACAGCCGGCTGGGCCGGCGCGTCGCCGTCAAGGTCCTCAAGGCCGAGTACTCGTCGGACCCGGAGTTCGTCGAACGCTTCCGCGCCGAAGCCCGCACCGTCGCGATGCTCAACCACCCGGGAATCGCCGGCGTGCACGACTACGGCGAAACCGAGATCGAGGGTGAGGGCCGCACGGCCTATCTGGTGATGGAACTCGTCAACGGCGAGCCGCTGAACTCCGTGATCAAACGCACCGGCCGGTTGTCGTTGCGGCACGCGCTGGACATGCTGGAGCAGACGGGCCGCGCATTGCAGGTGGCCCACAGCGCCGGCCTGGTGCACCGCGACGTCAAACCGGGCAACATCCTGATCACCCCGACCGGCCAGGTGAAGCTCACCGACTTCGGTATCGCCAAGGCCGTCGACGCCGCGCCGGTGACCCAGACCGGCATGGTGATGGGCACCGCCCAGTACATCGCCCCCGAGCAGGCGCTGGGTCACGACGCTACCGCGGCCAGTGACGTCTACTCGCTGGGAGTCGTTGGCTACGAAGCTGTTTCGGGCAAGCGGCCGTTCACCGGCGACGGTGCGCTGACGGTGGCGATGAAGCACATCAAGGAGACACCGGCCCCGCTGCCCGCCGACCTGCCGCCCAATGTCCGCGAGCTCATCGAGATCACCCTGGTGAAGAACCCGGGCATGCGTTACCGCAACGGCGGCGCGTTCGCCGACGCGGTGGCCGCGGTACGGTCCGGCCGACGACCCCCGCGGCCCAACCATGCGCCGACGATCGGGCGGGCGGCCCCGGCCGCCATCCCGTCGGGTAGCCGCGGCCCGGGCGGCGACCGAGGTGCGGCCCGCGCGCCGCCCCGCGGCCCCGACCGGCGACCGGCAGCCACCGTCCCGCACCGGCCCGTCGGACGTTCTCCTCGGGTCAGCGCGCCCTGCTGTGGGCCGCCGGGGTGCTCGGTGCGCTGGCAATCGTGATCGCCGTGCTCATCGTGATCAACGCCCGTGACGACAGCAAGAACCAGCAGAGCCCGCCCACGGTCACCGACACCGTCACACCCAGCCCGGGCGCTCCCGCTCCCGCGGAGCCCACCGATTGGACCGAGACAGGTCCGGCAGCCCCGGACTGCGCTGCTCACCTCCGCTTCCCCGGTGCGGCTGATCCTGCCGCCCCCACCAGACGAGATGCCGACATGACCAGCCCCTCCGCCCCAGCACCTGTCCGACCGCTACGAGCTCGGGGAGATCCTCGGGTTCGGAGGGATGTCCGAGGTCCACAAGGCCCGCGACACGCGCCTGCACCGCGACGTGGCCGTGAAGGTGCTGCGCGCCGACCTGGCCCGTGATCCCAGCTTCTATCTTCGGTTCCGCCGCGAGGCGCAGAACGCCGCGGCGCTGAACCATCCCGCGATCGTCGCTGTCTACGACACCGGTGAGGCCGAGACCGCCGCCGGGCCGCTGCCGTACATCGTCATGGAGTACGTCGAAGGGGTGACGCTGCGCGACATCGTGCACACCGAAGGACCGCTGCCGCCCCGACGCGCCCTCGAGATCATCGCCGACGCCTGCCAGGCCCTGAACTTCAGCCACAACCACGGCATCATCCACCGCGACGTCAAGCCGGCGAACATCATGATCAGCAAGAACAACGCGGTCAAGGTGATGGACTTCGGCATCGCGCGCGCGCTGGCCGACTCCCACAGCGTCACCCAGACCGCCGCAGTGATCGGCACGGCCCAGTACCTGTCCCCCGAACAGGCGCGCGGCGAACCCGTCGACGCCCGCTCCGACGTCTACTCGCTGGGCTGCGTGCTCTACGAGATCCTCACCGGCGAACCGCCTTTCCTCGGCGACACGCCGCTGGCGGTGGCGTACCAACACGTCCGCGAGGACCCGGTGGCGCCATCGAAGCGGCACTCCGGCATCAGCCCGGAACTCGACGCCGTGGTGCTCAAGGCGCTGGCCAAGAACCCCGACAACCGGTATCAGACGGCCGCCGAAATGCGCTCCGATCTGGTCCGCGTCCACAACGGCGAGGCACCCGAGGCGCCGAAGGTCCTCACCGACGACGACCGCTCGTCGATAATGACGGCGTCGGCCACCCGCGGCGCAGACGTCACCGACAGAATTCCCCGCCAGGGCGATCCGTACGACCACGGTGGTGGCCGCTCGATCGGCGCGCTGGCTGATCGCGTTGGCGGTACTGGCGGTGCTGACCGTGGCGGTGACGATCGCCATCAACACGTTCGGCGGCGAAACCCGCCAGGTGCAGGTGCCCGACGTGAAGGGCCAGGTGTCCGCCGATGCCGTCGCGACGTTGCAGAACCACGGGTTCCGGACGCAACACCCAGCAGAAGCCGGACTCGGAGGTGCCGCCCGACCACGTGATCGGCACCGACCCGGCCGCCAACTCCTCGGTGAGCGCCGGTGACGACATCACCGTGAATGTCTCCACCGGGCCGGAGCAACGCGAGGTGCCCGACGTCTCATCAGCTGTCCTACGGGGACGCGGTGCAGAAGCTCAAGGCCTCCGGGTTCAGTGTTTTCAAGCAGAGCAATTCGCCGTCCACGCCCGAGCTCAAGGACAAGGTGATCGGCACCAATCCGCCGGCCAACCAGACGTCGGCGATCACGAACGAGATCACCGTCATCGTCGGTTCGGGGCCGGAGGCCCGGAACGTGCCCGACGTGTCGGGCCAGACGGTGGACCTGGCTCAGCAGAACCTCACGGTGTACGGCTTCACCAAGGTCACCCAGTCCCAGGTCGACAGCACCCGGCCGGCCGGCACCGTGCTGAACACCAATCCGGCTGCGGGGCAGCCCGTTCCACTCGACACGGTCATCGAGTTGCGGGTCTCGCGCGGCAACCAGTTCACGATGCCGGACCTCACGGGTCAGTTCTGGGTGGACGCCGAGCCCAACTTGCGGGCGCTCGGGTGGACGGGCGTGCTGATCAAGGGTGCCGACGTCCAGAACAGCGGTCAGCGCACCAACGCGGTGGTCGGCCAGAGCCCGTCGGCGGGGTCAGCGGTGAATTTCGATGCCCCGATCACGCTGAACTTCGCGTCGTAGCCGCACGCACCGTATCGGCGACCTCCAGTTCCAGCCGCCGCACCAGGCCCTCGTCGGGCGCCTCGCCGCAGTAGGCCAGCCAGTTGGCCAGCATCCGGTGCCCACCCTCGGTGAGGATGGACTCGGGATGGAACTGGACCCCGTGGATGGGCAGTTCGGTGTGCCGCACACCCATGATCACCCCGCTGCGGGTGCGCGCCGTGACCTCGAGTTCGGCGGGCACCGTCTCCGGCAGGATCGTCAGCGAGTGATACCGGGTGGCGGTGAACGGGTCCGGAAGCCCGTGCAGCACGCCCACATTCGTGTGGAACACGGTACTGGTCTTGCCGTGCAGGAGCTCGGGTGCGCGGTCGACGGTGCCGCCGAACGCCACCCCGATCGCCTGGTGCCCGAGACATACACCCAGCAGCGGCGTGCCGGCCGCCGCGCACGCGCGCACCAGCCCGATGGTGGCGCCGGCGCGCTCCGGTGTGCCCGGTCCGGGGGACAGCAGCACCCCGTCGAAGTCCGCGGCCGCCTGCGCGATCAGGGCGTCCGAGGCGAGCCGTTCGTCGTCGTTGCGCCAGACCTCCGCCGCCACGCCCAGCTGGCCCAGGTACTGGACCAGGTTGAACACGAAGCTGTCGTAGTTGTCGACGACCAAGACGCGCATCGGCACAGGCTACCCGCCGTCAGTACCCGATCGGTCCGGCCGGCTCCGCGTAGCGCATCCGCACCGGCTCGGTGTAACCGACGATCTCGAGGTCGCTGCGCGCCTGCTCGGTGTAGCCGAGCCCGAACCGGACCACGTACTGCTTGTACAGGGTGACCAGCGGTGCCGCCGCCAGAGCCGCCTGCATTGCGGGGACGTCGCCGATCGCCAGCACGGTGTAGGGCGGGCTGTAGGTGCGTCCGTTGAGCAGCAGCGTGTTGCCCACGCAGCGCGGCGCCGAGGTGGCGATGAGCCGCTGATCCTGCATCTGGACGGCTTCGGCACCGGCACTCCACAGCGCGTTGAGGACGGCCTGGATGTCCTGCTGGTGGACCACCAGATCGTCGGGGGAGGCGTCGCGGGGGAATCGTCCGTTGGCGTCGCGCTGGGCGTCGGTGAGCGTGATCGCCAGTCCGGGCCCGTGCACCGCGTCCATGCCGGCATCCGCGGCCAACGCCGCGGCCCGGGTCTGCATGGCCGACAACGCCAGGTCGGACGACCTGCCGTGGGTGGCGTCGACCCGGGCGGCCAGCGCGTCCCGCTGACCGCTGAGGCGGTCGACGCTCGCCTGCGCCTCCTGCACGAGGTCTACCAGCCGGGGCGCATCGCTGCCGCGGATCTCGCCGCCGCCCGACACCCCGTGGGTCGCCGCCAGCAGCAGGCCCGCGAGCAGGCAGACCACCGGGACGCCGTAGTGCCACGGTGAGCGGCGTGCGCCGGGCGGGCGGGCCATGCCGGGGTCCTTTCGCGGATTCCTGCTTCTACCGGGTGCTGCGTTAATCTCGTAGTCAATGCGATAGTCGCACTTCGCTCATTGTCAGTGAATGACCGACCCGAAGGTAGCCATGCCCAAGTCCAAGGTTCGCAAGAAGAACGACTTCACCGTCAACCCGGTCTCGCGCACCCCGGTGAAGGTGAAGGTGGGCCCGTCGAGCGTGTGGTTCGTCGTGTTGTTCATCGGTTTGATGCTGATCGGCCTGGTGTGGCTTCTGGTCTTCCAGCTGGCCGCGTCGGAGCTGACCTGGATGGCCGACCTGGGCGCGTGGAACTACGCGATCGCCTTTGCTTTCATGATCGCCGGTCTGTTGCTCACGATGCGGTGGCGCTGAGCCCGGATGCCCGCCGGTCGGCGCCCCGACTGGGCTGCGGGTTTACTGTGTCGGCCATTGTGCCCGCCGTCAATCACACGCGTGTGATTCATCCCCATTGTTGATAGCGTCTGTGGATAACTCCATTTCCCTTGGTAAGAGTACCTATGGATCCCATCCAGCAAACTAGTTGGCAGCCCTCGTCGGCTGGACTCGCCGCCCTGGGGACGGCCGGTGTTGTGCTGGCTGTCACCAGTGTGACGGGCATCACAGATGCTCCCGGACGGTTTCTCGGCGGGGTTGCCGCAGTGGGTCTACTTGTGTTTGCAAGCATGTCGTGGCGCGCGCGTCCGAAACTAGCAATCACCGAAGACGGCCTGGCGGTCCGCGGCTGGTGGCGCAACCGCACTTTGCGCCGTCGAAGACGTCCAGCGCATTCGCATCACCGAGTTCCGGCGCATCGGCCGCAAGGCCCGGCTGCTGGAGATCGACACGGCCGATGACCGGCTGTTGGTCTTCACCCGATGGGACCTGGGGACGGACCCGTTGAACGTGCTCGATGCCCTGACCGCAGCCGGCTACGCGGGCTGAGCTGGACGACGGCGGGGTTGCGCAGCGGGGCTGCGCCGCCGGATCAGGAGATGGTGATCGACTCGATGACCACCGGCTCGGTCGGCCGGTCGTTGCGGTCGACCGACGTGGTGGCGATCGCGTCGACGACCTTCTGCGACTCGGGGTCGACGACCTCACCGAAGATGGTGTGCCGACGGTTCAGGTGCGGCGTGGCGCCGACGGTGACGAAGAACTGCGAGCCGTTGGTGCCCGGGCCGGCGTTGGCCATCGCCAGCAGGTACGGCTTGTCGAATTGCAGGTCGCCGTGGAACTCGTCGGCGAACTTGTATCCCGGACCACCGCGTCCGGTGCCCGTGGGGTCGCCGCCCTGGATCATGAATCCGTCGATGACCCGGTGGAACACCGCTCCGTCGTAGAACGGGCCGGACGTGCTGCCCGAGGCGTTCTCCGTCGAGTAGTCCTTGGTGCCCTGGGCCAGTCCGACGAAGTTGGCGACGGTCTTGGGCGCGTGGTTGCCGAACAGCGCGATCTTGATATCACCGCGATTGGTGTGCAGGGTCGCGGTGGCGGTCTGAATGGGGCTCGTGGTCACGGCATTACAGTCTGCCACTACCGCCGGAGCGCACCCTCGGCGCACCTACCGTCAACGTGTCGTCTCGCCGCACTTTCCTCCGCAACCGCGGCGTTGGTGGCAGGGTTGAAGTGACCCGACGGCTGCGCAGGCTTGCGGTGGCGCCGCCGGCCCCAGAGAGGACAGACATGAGTACCCGTACCGATTCCCGGCTGACCCCGACGCAGCGTCTGGCCCGGGGCCTTGCCCACACCGCGGCCGGACCGGTTGACGTCACCCGCGGCGCCCTGGGACTCACCGCCCAGTCGGTTGCGGCGACGGCGTCGGGCATTCGCCGGCGTTATCGGGCGAGCAAGCTCAAAAGGGATCTGGCCGATGCGCAGATCGCCGTGCGCCACGAACTCGCCGCCGCGCAGGATGCGGTCGCCGCACTGCCGCAGACACTGGCCGACGCCGGTAGCAGCCGGCACGGTCGCCGGCTGTTGATCGGCGTCGCAGCCGGGGTGGCGGTGCTGGCTGGGGGAGCGGCGGTGTTCTCGGTTGTCCGGCGATCCCGCAAGCCGGAGCCCTCGCCGCTGCCGCCGAGTGTGCAGGTCGAACCGAAGCCCTAGCGCCGGAAGCGCTTCGGCGTTGTGCGCGTTGAATTTTCGCTGTGGTTTCAGGACGCGGGGGATACTCGGCGCCCGCGTGGAAAACCTCAGACCATGTTGAGACCCGATGGCCCGTCTTCGTACAGCTGCAGCGTCGGTCGACGATTGAGGCTGTCGGTGACTCGGATGCCGCCGCAACGCTTTCCACAGCATCGAAGTCACAATGTTCGAGCAGCCGCAGCTGGGGCAGCCCTTACCGCCGACGCTTATAACGGCTCGAGGTGTAGTCATCGACCCACCGTCGGCTCGATCGCCACTGCCCGTCAGGGCCCTTGGTTGCTTGCAGTGCGCCCCGGTTGGCTGCAGCGCGCAACGTTGTTGCGCTGAGTTCGTCGGTCGCTAAAGCTGCGAGCGGCACTAGGCGCGCGGGCCCTGCGATCGCTGGGACAATGAACTTGTAGAGGTTGTCCAGGATTGCGCGGGCAATGAACTCCCCCAATGCTCCGCAATCGCCCGCGTCTGCTCGGCGTAATGCCTTGAGGTACTTGGCGCGGTCGCCCTTATAGATGATTGCCGGTGGATAGCCGAGGCGAACAAGTATCAAGTTGAGGATCAATCGCCCGGTACGGCCGTTCCCGTCGAGGAACGGGTGAATTGCTTCGAAGTCCCGATGAACCTTCGCCAGTTCCTCGGGAAAGGTTGGGGACCTAGCTTGCAGCCTGTTAGCCGCAGCAATCCAGCTGTTCATCTCGGCTGGGACCGTGGGCCAAGTCGGAGGGCGTAGGCCGGAGGACAGGGCTGCGATCTCATGCTGTCGGAAGTTTCCGGGACCTTCTTCCGGCGTCGCGTCTGGATGAGGGTCGACGTCCCACACCAGATTCATCGTCAAATAGTGGAGTTGGCGCACGTCCTGCAGCGTGATGACCTCGCCGCCCACGTACTCGAGAGGCAAGGTCCCCCCGGTGCGTTGTATCCACGCGCTCTCTCGGTATGCCCAATCCGCGGCGTTGGCGTACGCCTTGACCTCCATGTACTCGCGAAGACGTTTGGCGCCCACAGCGCGCCCCTCACTGAGAAGCTGCTCCACTTCGCTGATTACCAGGGTGTTTCCCTCGATGGCGGTCGAGTGATGCGCCTCCGCTTTCCAAATGTCAGTCCAGATGTCGGCCGCTTCCACCGGGGTGGGAAGTCCGCCTAGCTGGTTCCAGAGCTCGGAGATTTGTGTGTCGAGACGTTCGTAGACCTCAGACCTAGCCGGGCGGCCGCGTCCTACCAATTTTGGGCCCTCCCCGATGTGTACGTTGTTGGAAAAAAAATCGAACAGTTCAACTTCTGTCTCGCACGCTGCGAAATCTACGCTTTTTCGTACTGTAACTTTAAAAAGTGTCAAACGTACACATTGCCTAACAGACTCTTCCTCGTAGCGGGACGCGCCGTGAGCGGCGTGCCAAGTACGGGCCACAACGCGCGTCATCCCGGCGATGACGCGCGGAGCTTCGCTGGGTTCGCGGCATACAGTCCTGAGTCGCGCGTTCGAGTCCCGACCGCAAGGCCGATTCAGTCCGCCGAGTCCGGGCCACGGAACGGTTCACGGTTGGGACAATAGGCGTGTGCGGGCTGCTGGGTTCAACGTAGAGGCGGGGACGGTTTTGCTTGCCGTCGTGCGACGCGGCGGTGAAGGTCCGCCGACCCCCGTGCCTGTTACGAGTCCGCGACTGCCGCCTGCACACTTGCCCGAGGGTGAGAGCCTCCGCGACCTTGCCAAGCGGGTGAAACAGGAGCTTGATGCAGTACAACCTCGTGTACCCAGGCCATCAACGCACCTTATAACTCATGATTGTGGTCAAAATGTGGTCACGAATGCTGTGCTGCTGGATACCCAGTATGGAATTTGCAGTATCTGACCTGCTTGTTTCTTTGTGGAGCCTAGGGGATTCGAACCCCTGACTTCTGCCTTGCAAAGGCAGCGCTCTACCAACTGAGCTAAGGCCCCTGGGGGTGGTCGGCGGCTGCGTGCCAGACTTCGACGCGCTGCCGGGACCGGATGACCGCGACGCCCGCCGCGAGCGCCGTGGCCAGTAGGAGGAACCGCTTCACGGTGCACCTCCGGGTCGGCATCCGGTATTCACCGGCTTACACCGTGGGCCTAGGAGGACTCGAACCTCCGACCTCTTCGTTATCAGCGAAGCGCTCTAACCACCTGAGCTATAGGCCCGTACTTGCGCACGGCCGAGCAGCGAGATTACCGCACCGATGCCCTCGCTCCCAAACCAGCAGCCGGGTGCGGACCTCCGTCAGTCGCGGTCGGCGAGCGTGACCTCCACGCCGCCGACGATGTCGGTGCTCAGGTTGTAGACAAATGCCCCGATGGTGGCCATCGCGGTCAGCAGGACGATGTTGACCAGTCCGATCAGCAGTGCGCCGCCGAAGATGGAGCCGGCGGACACCAGTTCGCCGCCGCCGCCGCTGTTATTGGTCAGCAGGTCACCGACGTTGCTGTTCAGCTTGCTCCACACGCCCATGCCGCCCAGCACGAGGTAGAGAAACGCCACCGCGATCATCCACACGAAGAACAGCGCCACGGACAGCAGCAGCGACACCTTCAGTGCGCTCCACGGGTCGATGCGCCGGATCTGCATGCTCGCGCGGACCGGGCCGCCCTTGGAGCGGGCTCCCACCTGGATGCGGCTGCCGGTCCTGGTCGCCGTCGATGTGGCCGGCGCCGCCGCTGCCGTCTCGGTGCGCCGCTGCGGGGAGCGCGGCACCGGTCCCGACAGGTCGGGCAACTCGCTGGCGTACTCCGAGGACCGCGCCACCTCGGTGCGCGCCACGGTCGGTTCCGGCTCCGGGGCCTCCGGCTTGGGTGACTGGAACGCCGCCGGTGCGGCCGTCCCGGTGATGTAGCGATTGATCCGGGAATCCGGCGGCACCGCCGGGGTCACGGTGGTGGGGGCCGACGAGGACGTCACGGGGGCGGGCGCCGGCGGCGCAGCCGGCCGCGGCTCGATCCGGGCGGTCGTCTCCACGGGCGGGCGCGGCCCGGATTGCTGCCCGCGGCCGGCGGCACGCTGCCAGGGCGGGGCGTCGACGGACTCGGCCGCGCGGGTCGCCGACGCGTCGCTCAGCCACGGGCCTGACGTCGACGTGGAGCGCGCCCCAGAGCCCGACCGGTCAGCCGGCGTGCTTCCGGCACCGTTTCCGGTGCCGGACGCGGCTGGGGTCGCGGTCTCGCCCGGCTCGTTCGGTGAACTCACCCAGTGCTCCTTACGTGTGCCCGACCAGGCCTATTCTTCGCCGGCCTCGGTGCCGTCGTCGGCCTCATCGACAACATCCTCGTCGGCGTTGCGTGCAATGGCTAACAGTGTGTCGCCGTCACCGAGGTTCATCAACCGAACGCCCTTGGTCTGGCGTCCGGCCTTGCGGACCTGACGGGCCACAGTCCGGATGACACCGCCCCCGGACGTGATGGCATACAGCTCACTGTCGTCGTCGACGATCAACGCTCCGACCAGACTGCCACGCCGGCGGTCGTACTGGATGGTGAGGATGCCTTTGCCACCGCGGCCCTGCACCGTGTACTCCTCGATGGCGGTCCGCTTGGCATACCCGCCGGCTGTCGCCACCAGTAGGTACGTCCCCTCCCGGACCACGTTCAGTGACAGCAGTCGGTCATCCTCGTTGAACCGCATGCCCTGGACGCCGGAGGTCGCGCGGCCCATCGGGCGCAGCGCCTCGTCGGTAGCCGAGAACCGGATCGACTGGCCGTTGGCCGAGACCAGCAGCAGATCGTCGTCGGCCGAGCACAGCATCGCCCCGACCAGTTCGTCCCCGTCACGCAGATTGACCGCAACGATGCCGCCGGTGCGGTTGGAGTCGAAATCAGTCAGCTTGGACTTCTTCACGAGGCCGTTGCGGGTGGCGAGCACCAGGTAGGGCGCGTCCTCGTAGCTCTTGATCTGGATGACCTGCGCGATCCGCTCCTCCGGCTGGAACGCCAGCAGGTTCGCGACGTGCTGGCCGCGTGCGGTCCGCGACGCCTCCGGCAACTCGTACGCCTTGGCCCGGTACACCCGGCCCTGCGTGGTGAAGAACAGGATCCAGTCGTGGGTGGAACTGACGAAGAAGTGTTTGACGATGTCGTCCTGCTTGAGCCCGGCGCCCTGCACGCCCTTACCGCCGCGCTTCTGGCTGCGGTACAGGTCGGACTTCGTGCGCTTGGCGTAACCCGTCTCGGTGATGGTGACCACCACTTCCTCGCGGGCGATCAGGTCCTCGTCGGCGACCTCGCCGTCGGCGGGGATGATCCGGGTGCGCCGGTCATCCCCATACCGCTCGACGATCTCGGCCAGCTCGTCGTGCACGATGATGCGCTGGCGCTCCGGCTTGGCCAGAATGTCCTCGAGGTCGGCGATCTCGGCCTCGATCTTGGCCAGATCGTCGATGATGCGCTGGCGCTCGAGTGCGGCGAGGCGACGCAACTGCATGTCGAGGATCGCCTGGGCTTGAATCTCGTCGATGTCGAGCAGCTCGATGAGGCCCTGGCGGGCGATGTCGACCGTTTCGGACCGCCGGATCAACGCGATGACCTCGTCGAGCGCGTCGAGCGCCTTGACCAGACCGCGCAGGATGTGGGCGCGTTCGTTGGCCTTGCGCAGCCGGTAGGTGGTGCGCCGCACGATCACATCGAGTTGATGTTCGACGTAGTGCCGGATCATCTGGTCCAGCCGCAGCGTGCGCGGCACCCCGTCGACGATGGACAGCATGTTCACGCCGAAGCTGGTCTGCAGCTGGGTGTGCTTGTAGAGGTTGTTGAGCACCACCTTGGCCACCGCGTCGCGCTTGATCTCGACGACGATGCGCATGCCGACCCGGTCGCTGCCCTGGTCTTCCACGTTGGAGATGCCGCTCATCCGGCCGTCGCGCACCTGGTCGGCGATCGAGGTGATGAAGTTGTCGTGGTTGACCTGGTACGGCAGCTCCGTAATGACCAGTGCCGTCCGGCCTTTGGAGTCTTCCTCGATCTCCACCACACCGCGCATCCGGACCGATCCGCGGCCGGTGGTGTAGGCGTCCTGGATGCCTTGGGCACCGACGATGAGTCCGTAGGTCGGGAAGTCGGGGCCCTTGATCCGCTCCATGCAGGCGGCCAGGGTGGCTTCCTCGTCGGCGTCATAATTGTCCAGCGCCCAGAACACCGCGTCGGCGAGCTCTCGCAGGTTGTGCGGCGGGATGTTGGTCGCCATACCGACGGCGATGCCGCCCGAACCATTGGCCAGCAGGTTGGGGAACCGGCTTGGCAGAACCGTCGGCTCGAGGACGCGGCCGTCGTAGTTGGGGATGAAATCGACTGTCTCCTCGTCGATTTCGCGGAGCATCTCCATCGCCAGGGGAGTCAGGCGCGCCTCGGTGTTGTGGCTGACGAATCCATTCGTGATGAAGGCGTGGTCATCGGTGTCAACCCGGAGGCTGTAGACCGGCTGCACACCCGCCTCGGTCACCGATGCCACCCGGGCGTAGTAGAAGCGCCCGTCGGTGAGGTCGGTGGCGATCGCGCGGACATCGGGATCCGTGATGTGGCGCAGGATCCCGTCGCGATCCCGCTGCCACCGGGAGATCCGATCGATGTTGTGCTTGAGCAACCACTCCTTGTCGGCCAACCGGCTCCCGCTGTGGGTCTGGATGAACCGAGCCAAGCCCGGGACATGGTCGCCGTCGAGGTCCGTCGGCGCTCACCGGCAGGGCATCGAGAATCCCGGCCAGCTTCGCCTTCTTGGCACCGCCGAATCCAATTCGTGCGGCGAACAATTCGGCTTGCGCACGGTTGGTGATCACGACTTTGTGCTCGCCCGTCGCGTGCCGGTGCCGGTGCGAGATCACGCCGAACTCCAGCAACATCTGCTGCACGTCGACGGCCAGCTGCCGGCTGCGGGTCGAATACGACACCTGAATCATGTTGCGCGGCAGGGTCGAGCATGAGCCGTCACCCTCGAACAACCCCTGCAGGAAGACGCGCTTCACCGCGGCCGGAGACTGCCACAGCCAGTCCGGAACCGACTTGTCGGCAGACCGCCGGCCGCACATCTCGCCAAACCTCGACGCCGTCAGCGCCGTCAGGTCATGGATGTCGAGTTCGAGCAGCCGCGCGCCCGACGCGAGCGTGCGTTCGGAGATATCCCGCGGTCCACCGACGACCGCGTCGTAGGCCGCAACGACCATCCCGAAGTAGTCGCGGTCAACGGTGCTGAAACCGGCCCGCGATTCGGACACGCAAGCCCTCGCTGATGAATGCCCCGGCCAGAAGAGCTTCCATCGCGGGGAACCCTTCAGCGGGACCGAACTCGACTGGCGCGGTCCTCTGCATGACCAGGTGGTCGTCTGGGCGTACCTCTTCGATCAACTTCCACAGCAGCGTCGGCACGCCGGCCACGTCCACCAGACACAGCAGCGGATGGTTTGCCGTTCCGGTGACGGCGTAACCCTCCGTAGTCGTGACGGTGAAGGTCGCGTGCTCACCCGAGTGGAAGACTCGATTCGCGACTACCGGATTTCCATGCCGGTCAAGCACTTTCAGATCGATCGCGTGGTCCGAGTTCGGTCGCGCACCCGGCACGATCCCATCGATCCGCACCGACTGGCCCAGCGGCAGGCGGACCACGGCGTCGCCGGTCACGCAGTACCTCATGGCCGCCGGCGGATCGTTACCCGGCGAGCCGAAGTTGCCCTGCCCGTCGACCAGGGGGTAGCGCAGCGACCAGGGCTGGGCCATCCGCACCAGGGTGTCGTAGATCGAGGAGTCGCCGTGCGGGTGGTAGTTGCCCATCGTCTCGGCGACAGAGCGGGCGGACTTGGCGTGGCTGCGGTCGGGGCGGAAACCCGAGTCGTACATCGCATAGAGCACCCGGCGGTGCACCGGCTTGAGGCCGTCGCGGACTTCCGGGAGGGCGCGGCCGACGATCACGCTCATCGCGTAGTCGATGTAGCTGTTCTGCATCTCCTGCTGGATGTCGACCGGTTCGATCCGGTCGGTCGTGTCGTCTCCGCCGGGGGGCAGGGTGTCTGTCATGTATCCCTCGTCTGTTCGTCAGTGAGTGGCGTCAATTCGGTTGCGCCGCGTCACACATCCAGGAAGCGCACGTCTTTCGCGTTGCGGGTGATGAAGCTACGGCGGGCTTCGACATCCTCACCCATCAGGATGGAGAACAACTCGTCGGCCGCGGCGGCGTCGTCCAGGGTGATCTGGCGCAGCACCCGCACCGACGGGTCCATCGTGGTCTCCCACAGTTCCTTGGCGTCCATTTCGCCGAGCCCCTTGTAGCGCTGGATGCCGTCCTCTTTGTTGATCTTCTTGCCGGCGGCAAGGCCGGCCTCCAGCAGACCGTCGCGCTCGCGATCCGAATAGGCGAACTCCGGTTCGATGCGCTGCCATTTCAGTTTGTACAGCGGCGGTTGGGCCAGGAAGACGTGCCCGTTCTCGATCAGCGGTCGCATGAACCGGAACAGCAGCGTCAGCAGCAGCGTGGTGATGTGCTGGCCGTCGATGTCGGCGTCGGCCATCAGAACGATCTTGTGATAGCGCAACTTGGTGACGTCGAACTCGTCGTGGATGCCGGTGCCCAGCGCGGTGATGATCGCCTGGACTTCGGTGTTCTTCAGCACCCGGTCGATGCGGGCCTTTTCGACATTGATGATCTTGCCGCGCAGCGGCAGGATCGCCTGGAACATCGAGTCGCGGCCGCTCTTGGCCGAGCCGCCCGCCGAATCACCTTCCACCACATACACTTCGGACTTGCGCGGGTCGGTGGAGCGGCAGTCGGCGAGCTTGCCGGGCAGGCCGCCGATATCCGTGGCGCTCTTGCGGCGCACCAGCTCTCGTGCCTTGCGCGCCGCAATCCGCGCCTGTGCCGACGAAACCGCCTTGTTGACAACGGTTTTGGCCTCAGCGGGATTTGCTTCGAACCAGTGGGTCAGCTGTTCGTTGCATGCCTTCTGCACAAACGACTTGACCTCGGTGTTGCCGAGTTTGGTTTTGGTCTGGCCTTCGAACTGGGGGTCGCTGACCTTGACCGAAATGACCGCGGCAAGACCTTCGCGGATGTCGTCGCCGGTGAGGTTGGAGTCCTTCTCCTTGAGGAGCTTCTTGTCCTTGGCGTACTTGTTCACCACCGACGTCAACGCCGCACGGAAGCCCTCTTCGTGAGTGCCGCCCTCATGGGTGTTGATGGTGTTGGCGAACGTGTGCACCGATTCGGAGTAGCCGGAGTTCCACTGCATCGCGATCTCGACCTCGTGGCCGGTGCCCTTGCCGTCGAAATCGATGATGCTCTGCTGGATCGGGCTCTTGGTCCGGTTGATGTGCTTGACGAAGTCCACCAGCCCGTCCGGGTAGTGGAAGGTGCGGCGCTTGACCTTTTGCGGCGCAACGGATTCGGCGGCCTTTTCCTCAGCCGACTTGGGCGCGTCCGCGGTGTCGCTGACGACCTCGTCGACCACCTCTTCGGGCGTCACACGCTCGTCGGCGAGATTGATGGTCAGACCCTTGTTGAGGAAGGCCATCTCCTGCAGACGCCGTGCCACGGTTTCGAAGTCGTATTCGGTGGTCTCGAAGATATCGGGGTCGGCCCAGAACCGGAGCGTGGTGCCGGTCTTCTTGGTGGCCTCACCCTGCTTGAGGGTGCCGGGCACGGCGTGATCGTAGGACTGCTCCCAGTTGTGGCCGTCCCGGGCGATGTCGACCTCCAGCCGGGTGGACAGCGCGTTCACCACCGATACGCCGACGCCGTGCAGGCCGCCGCTGACGTTGTAACCGCTGTTCTCGCCGCCGAACTTTCCGCCGGCGTGCAGCTGGGTCATCACCACGTCGACCGTCGGAACCCCCGTTGCGTGCATCGCGACGGGGATACCGCGGCCATTGTCGGTGACCTCGACACTGCCGTCGTCGAGCAGCCTGACGTCGACCTGGTTGGCATACCCTGCCATCGCCTCGTCGACGGCGTTGTCGACGACCTCCCAGACCAGGTGGTGCAGCCCGCGCTCACCGGTGGAACCGATGTACATACCCGGGCGTTTCCGGACGGCTTCCAACCCCTCGAGAATCGTGATCGAATCGGCGCCGTACTCTTTGCTTCCGGCTTTCTTCGGGTTCTGGCCAGCCACGGTTGAGAAGGTCTCCTCGGATCAGGTGCCGGGCGGTACAGGCACCGCCGCAAGTCTTCAGCACAGTCTACCGGTGAAGGGCGACAGGACCGGATCTGAGGCGGCGTTTCTGGCTATCTAACTCGGCCGTGCACGGAATTTTGCGACTCAGAGGAGCGTCTGGACGCTTCGCCGTCGCGAAGCGGACGTTCTCGTGGCTCTCAGCCGATAGAATGCAGGACCGTCAGCCGTAGGTGTCGCGCGGCCCCCGGCCGGCGACATGCCGCGGCCCCTTGCGCCACGACGGGGCCGACGGACCGGTGATCTTCAGAGACGTCACCACCCCGTCGCCGACCGCTGCCGCGATCTTGGCGAGCAACTGCGCCTGGACCATGCGCAACTGCGTGGCCCACGCGGTCGATTCGGCCGAAATGCTCAGCACGCCCTCGCGCAGCGCGGTGGGCGTCGCGTGTTCGGCGATATCCTCACCGACCACCGCCGGCCACTGGCCGAACACGGCGCCTTCGGAGACCTGGCGGCTCCAGCCGCGGGTCTTCGCGAGTTGGCTGGTGGCGGATCCCAGCAGTTGCGGGTCCCGGGTGTCGGGCCCGGGCCCGGACCAACTGCGTCGCCGGCCCGCTCCGGCCACCCGCCGCGGTGGCGGGGAAGTCCGGCCCCTACCCACGTCCTTGCCCTCGGCCCGCGCGGCGCCGCGGGCCTCTTCCAGTGCCCGGCGCACCAGATCCATTCCCTTGAGCCCGGCCAGATGATCCGGCGGACTCAGCGGCGGCGAGTGGTCCTCTCTGTTCGTCGCGGGCGTCGGTCATGACTCCACCACCGACAGCCGCCCCCGGTCACCGTCTTCCAGGCGGATCGGGATGCGGCGGGCTTCCCATGCGGCGGGGATGTCTTCGGGCACCGCGGCGGTGACGAGCACCTGCTCTGCTCCCTCGGCGACACCGGCCAGGGCCTTTCGCCGCGAGGTGTCCAGCTCGGCGAACACGTCGTCGAGAAGCAGTACCGGTTCGGAGCCTTCCGAACGGAGCAGTTCATAGGCGGCCAACCGCAGCGACAGCGCCATCGACCACGATTCGCCGTGGCTGGCAAAGCCTTTCGCGGGCTGTTCACCGAGGATCAGGTCGAGGTCGTCGCGGTGCGGGCCGACCAGACAGACACCACGTTCCAGCTCAGCGGACCGACGGCGCGCCAGACCATCCAGCAGCGCGGCCTCCAGCGCCTCGGTGTCCGGTTCAGCGGATTCCAGGACATCGACGGTGCCGCGGTAGCTGATCGCAGCCGGACGCGACGACGGTGCCAGCAACTGGTAGGCCTTCTCCACTTCGGGCGCCAGCGTCGCGACGAGTTCCAGGCGGGCCGCCATGAGTTGCGCGCCGTGTGCGGCCAGGTGTCCGTCCCACACCTCGAGGGTGTCGAGGTCGCCACGATCACCGCGGAAGCGCGCCGCCGACGCCGATTTCAACAGGGCCGTCCGTTGTTTGAGCACTTTCTCGTAATCCGCACGCACAGCGGCTATCCGGGGCCGACGGATGGTGGCCAGGTCGTCGAGATAGCGGCGCCGGTCCCCGGGATCTCCACGTACCAGGGCCAGATCCTCGGGCGCGAACAACACGGCTCGCACCGCACCGAGTATCTCCCGGGTGCTGCGTACCGGCGACCGGTTCAGCAGGGCCTTGTTGGCCCGGCCGGCCGCGATCTCGAGGTCGACGGCCAGTTCCCGGCCCTCGTTCACCACGATCGCCGATATCACCGCCCGGTCGGCGCCGGTCCGGATCAGCGGGGCATCAGTGGCAACCCGGTGGGATCCCAGACGTCGACAAATACCACAGTGCCTCAACAAGATTGGTCTTTCCGTATCCGT
Organism: uncultured Actinomycetota bacterium; assembly: GCA_963779655.1. Lineage (GTDB taxonomy): Bacteria > Actinomycetota > Actinomycetes > Mycobacteriales > Mycobacteriaceae > Mycobacterium. The sequence continues at coordinate 130,732 of CAVZZD010000026.1, forward strand.
TCTGCCCGACGAAGACCGTCGGGCCCGGTGTCAGTTCGAGGTCGACGGATTCCCAGGACCGGAACTCACGCAAACCCAGATGTCGGACGTACACCGTGCATCAACCCGACAACGGAACCCGTTTGACCGCGTGGCCGCCGAACTGGTTGCGCAGTGCCGACACGCACTTCATCGTGGGCGAATCGTCCTGGCGGGAGGCGAACCGCGCGAACAGCGCTGCCGCGATCACCGGGGTGGGCACCCGATGGTTGATCGCTTCCTCAACCGTCCACCGTCCTTCGCCGGAATCCTCGGTATAGCCGGAGATCTCGGCGAATTCAGGATCTTCCTTGAGCGCCTTCGCCAGCAGTTGCTGCAGCCACGACCGCACCACGGTGCCGTTGCTCCACGCCTGGAACACCGCCTGCACGTCCGTGATCAGCGGTTCGGCCGCCAGCAGTTCATACCCCTCGGCGTAGGCCGTCATCAGGCCGTACTCGATGCCGTTGTGCACCATCTTCGCGTAGTGACCCGCGCCGACCGGGCCCGCGTGGACGAAACCGTCCGCCAGTTCACCGGGCGGCCGGAGCGTCTCGAAAATCGGCATGGCGCGCGCGACATCCTCTTCGCTGCCGCCGACCATCAGCCCGTAACCCTCTTTGAGTCCCCAGATACCTCCCGACACACCCGCGTCGATGAAGGCGATTCCCTTGTCTCCCAGCACTTTCGCGTGCGGTCCATCCTCGGTGAACCGCGAGTTGCCGCCGTCGATCACCAGATCGCCCGCACTGAGTTCACCGGCCAGCGTCGTTTATCGTCTCGTCGGTGATGGGTCCGGACGGAACCATCACCCAGACGACCCGGGCGCCGCCAGCGCGTCGGCGAGTCCGGCGAGGGTGGCCACATCGGTGACCTCCGGGCGCGGGTCGTAGCCGACGACTTCATGGCCGCCTTCGCGCAACCGCTCGCGCATGTTGAAACCCATTTTGCCCAGGCCTACCAGACCAAGCTGCATCGAAGCGCCCTCTCGTCGCGGTGTGTTCCGGTCAACCAGGCAGTCGAACGGGCATCAACAGATACACGTATTCCGTTTCCAGCGCGGGAAACGGCCCGCTGCCCTGCGGCACATCGGCGTCGTCGCCGACGATCGGACGCAGCACCGCGGGCCGGCTGGGGGTGGTGAAGCCGAACGACACCTTCTCCGAGTGCAGCGAACCGAGCCCGTCGGTGAGGTACGTCGGATTGAACGCGATGGTCAGCGGCTCGCCGGCGAACTCGACGAGGAGGTCCTCCTCGGCTCGCCCGACATTGTCGGCGCTGGCCGACAGGCGCAGCCCGTTGTCGCCGAATTCCATCCGCACCTGGGCGCCACGGTCGGCGACCAGCGCGACGCGTTTGATCGCCTCGATCAATTCCGCGACACCGACGGTGGCCATGGCGGTGTGCTCACACTGGCAGCAACTGGCGAAACTTGGGGAACTCCGCATCGAGCAGCCGGGTGGTGCTGCGTTTACCGTCGCTGCGGATGCCCAGCAATCCTTCTTTGCCGACCGCCGCACCCGCTCCCAGGGCCAGGTGCACGTCCGTGCCGGCCGCGCCCGTCTTGGCGGCCTCCGCGAGAGTCTTCGCAGGAACCAGCACCGCGGCTTCCACATCGGCGCTGGCGGTTGACCACTTCAACTCCCGAACGGCCAGCCGAAACCGGTCGGTTGCCGCCAAAACAACTGTCTCGCCGTCGATTTCCACACGGATACCGGTGAGCATCGGCAACGTGTCGTCACGTCCGGCCGCAACCGCCACCTGGCCGATCGCCTCACCGAACAGATCCGCCGAAATTACGCCGGTTTCCTCCGGGAGTGTCGGCAGGGTCGGATAGTCCTCGACCGCCATGGTCGGCAACGAGAACCGGGCACTGCCGCAAGTCAACGCCACCCGCGTGCCCTCGACACTGACCTCCACCGGTTTGGCCGGCAACGCCTTGGTGATGTCGGAGAGCAACCGACCCGAAACCAGAACAGTTCCAGGAGAGGCAATTTCGGCGGCGACCCGGACTTCGGCGGAAACCTCGTAGTCGAATCCCGAAATCATCAGGCCGTCGTCGGAACCGGTCAGCAGGACACCGGCGAGCACCGGAGCGGTGGGCCGGGTCGGGAGGTTCTTCGCCACCCACGCGACCGCGTCGGCGAAGTCCTCTCGCGCAAGACGGAACTTCAAGTCGGTCAGGCCAACCGTCGTTGTCGCCTCGGCCATGGTGTCCCTTCGTCACTCCCCTGAAAAGCTTCTGCACAAGCACAGCCTGCGATTATCAACTGCTCGTCGGCCTTGGGCTCGTCGACCCCTCGCTCCGCCGCATCGACCGTAACCGCAGTCGAAGACCAACCGTAGAGCTTTCCTGCGCAACTTGAAAGCTAATCGATGGCGGTGACACCGCGGTGCGCAGGACCTTCTTGGGCCGGGATTTCGGCCTGTGTACGCGAACGTCCCCAGGTGCTGCTTTTAGAGGGAGATCTAAGAAGAGATTCCAGTATCAGTAATAGGTCCTGTGCAACCTGGGGATGACGGGGTGTTGGTGCAGACCAGGGCGATGGACCGGGGTGTGCATCGTCGGTGGATGGTTGTGCGGGTCTGCGACGGTACCTGTGTATCGGCGGTGGTTGTGCACGGGACTGACAGTGGATTGTGATGTCATCGGCAGGTTCTGCACAGGTCCGTGCACAGTTGCACCGTGTGACGGGAGATATGGGTGTGCCGCAAGTTTCTGGAAACTTTTTCTGCTGTGCGTGCTGATTTGATGCGAGTCAGCGCTTGGAGCGCTGCCGGATCCGCGTGGTGAGTTCCTTGACGTGATCGAATACCTCGCGGCGTTCGGCCATTTCGCTGAGGATCTTGCGCTGGGCGTACATCACGGTGGTGTGATCACGGCCGAAGGCCTGGCCGATTTTGGGCAGGGACAGGTCGGTCAGCTCGCGGCAGAGGTACATGGCGATCTGACGTGACTGCGCCAGGGCTCGCGTCTTACCGGGGCCGCGGAGCTCCTCGACCGTGGTGTCGAAGTACTCGGCGGTCGCGGCCATGATGGTCGCTGCGCTGATCTGCATGGTGCTCGCGTCGGCGATCAGGTCGCGCAGGACGATGTCCGCCAGGGCTTTGTTGATCGGTGTCTTGTTCAGGGACGCGAAAGCGGTCACGCGGATCAGGGCGCCCTCGAGTTCGCGGATGTTGCGCTCGATACTGCTGGCGATGAGTTCCAGCACGTCGTCTGGGACGTCGAGCCGGTCCATCTGGGCCTTTTTCCGCAGAATGGCGATGCGGGTCTCCAGTTCCGGCGGCTGGACATCGGTGATCAAACCCCACTCGAACCGGGTACGCAGGCGGTCTTCGAGGGTGGCGAGTTGTTTGGGCGGCCGGTCGGAGGAGATGACGATCTGCTTGTTGGCGTTGTGCAGTGTGTTGAAGGTGTGGAAGAACTCCTCCTGGATGCCTTCTTTGCCTTCGATGAACTGGATGTCGTCGACCAGCAGCACGTCGATGTCGCGGTAACTGCGCTTGAACGCGACCTTGCGGTCGTCGCGCAGTGAATTGATGAAGTCGTTGGTGAATTCCTCGGTGGAGACGTACTTGACCCGCATCCCGGGGAACAGCCGCTGCGCGTAGTTGCCGGCGGCGTGCAGCAGGTGGGTTTTGCCCAGACCTGATTCGCCCCAGATGAACAATGGGTTGTACGCGCGCGCCGGCGCCTCGGCGATTGCGAGTGCGGCGGCGTGTGCGAATCGGTTGGACGCCCCGATGACGAAGGTGTCGAACGTGTAGCGCCGGTTGAGGCTGGTGCCTTGGCTGGCTTCGGTGTTCTCGGGCCGGCGGTCGATGAAATACGACGGCCAACTCTCGTGTGCACTGGCGAGTGCCTCGCCATCTTCGTCGACCTCGTCGGAGTCGGTCTCGGTCTGGGGCGGGCCGGAGTAGCCGGGTGACGCATGGCCGGGCCGGGAGGCGTTGTCCTCGCCGGAGGATTCGGTGTCGTCGCGGGCGTCGGCGGGCGCGATCCGCACACCGAGTTCGACCCGCTGCCCGAGCCGGCGACTGAGCGCATCGGTGATCTGCGTACGGAGGTGGCGCTCGATCTCGTTCTGGACGAAACTGCTGGGCACCGACAGCAGCGCGAAGCCTTCGACGATGGTAAGGGGTTTCACCAGCTTGAGCCACGCCCGTTGCTGCGGGGTCAGAGGTTGCAGCGTGTTGCCGTTTTCTCCGTTGAGTTCGGAGACAACGTCCCCCCACATGGTCGCGAATGCGAAACCGGGGTCATCGGTCAAGCGACGGACACCCCCTGGCTCAGCGGCCGGCATCTGCCGACAACGACGGAAACGACGAAGACAGTCTTGTCCACATAGTTATCCACAGTTGTGGATGGACAGCTGTCCCCGCTCTGGAGCGTACCGGCGACGGGTGCCCGGGTCGTACCAGGGACGGCCACTTCGCGAAAGACGACGTGGTGGTGTCTGAACTGGCTCGCTGCCCGGCATCCTCGCTTAGTTGTCTGGCGCCGTCTCGGGTGGAAACGGCATTGCCAGAAGCTAACAGTTTTATTTCGGAGTGCCAACCATTCCGCAACATTCAGTAGAGGTTTCTGTGTGTTGGCTGGTCGACCGTGCGTATTGCGGTCTGGGCCCCGTCCGGGAGAGAGGTGACGGCGTCGGCCGGCCGGAGGCAAGTTTGACCCAGCGAACGCAGGTCCGTACCCTCGAACAGTCGCCCGAACGTCGGCGATACGGCCGCGACCCGGGACACTGCAGCAGTTCCAGCAAGGTCCCGGATGACGCGCCGTCACCAGCGAGACGCAGAGCTTACCAACGGCCTCCGTGTCCACCCGCGTATTACGGTCCGCGGGTTGACGGCGGCCAGATGCAATGAGGAGAAAAAGCCGTGGCCAAGGGCAAGCGGACCTTCCAGCCGAACAACCGGCGACGCGCGCGTGTGCACGGCTTCCGACTGAGGATGCGGACCCGCGCCGGTCGGGCGATTGTGTCCGGTCGGCGCCGTAAGGGCCGCGGCTCGCTGACCGCCTGATCCGGTTTCGGATTGGCGGGACGTTGCTCCCAACGCAGTACCGCATGACCAGGTCTGCCGAGTTCGGCACCACGGTCAAGCGAGGGGTGCGGGCAGTTCAGCCCGACATCATCATCCATGTCCGTCGTGACGACACCGACAGCGCAGGTCCGCGAATCGGCCTCGTCGTCGGCAAATCGGTCGGTTCGGCGGTCCAGCGGCATCGAGTCGCACGCCGGCTACGCCATGTGGCCAGGACGGTCATCGACGAGCTTGACTCCTGTGAGCGGGTGGTGATCCGGGCGTTGCCCGGCAGCCGATACGCCATCTCTGCCCGCCTGGAACAACAACTGCGCACGGGACTTCGCCGCACGCATGACGCGATGAGATCCGGCCGATGACCGCCCCGCGACCCGAACGAGGCTCGGGAACAAGAGGTATGGCGGTCCGCGCGGTGGTTTACCTGGTTCAGCTCTACCGGAACACGGTGTCGCCGCTGCGGTTACCAACCTGTCGGTTCACCCCGACATGCAGCGAGTACGCAGTCGACGCCCTGACGGACTTCGGTCTGATCCGTGGTGCTTGGCTGACGATGGTGCGACTGGCCAAGTGCGGTCCGTGGCATCAGGGAGGATGGGATCCAGTGCCCGAACGCTCAAGCAGCGGTCCAAGCAGTGACGCGGCCAGTGATGGCAGGAACGAGTCCTATGTTTAATTGGTTCAGCCTCGACTTCATCTATTACCCGGTGTCCGGGATCATGTGGCTCTGGTACAAGCTGTTCGCCTTCGTGTTGGGCCCGTCGAACTTCTTCACCTGGGCGCTGTCGGTGATGTTCCTCGTCTTCACGCTGCGGGCGATCCTGTACAAGCCGTTCGTCCGGCAGATCCGGACCACCCGGCAGATGCAGGAACTGCAACCACAGATCAAGGCCTTGCAGAAGAAGTACGGCAAGGACCGCCAACGGATGGCGCTGGAGATGCAGAAGCTCCAGAAGGAGCACGGGTTCAACCCCATCCTCGGCTGTCTGCCCATGCTCGCGCAGATCCCGGTGTTCCTCGGTCTGTACCACGTGCTGCGGTCCTTCAACCGAACGCAGGGCGGCTTCGGGCAGCCGCAGCTGTCGGTGGAGCAGAATCGGAGCCTGGGCAACTATGTCTTCAGCCCGACCGACGTCGGGCACTTCCTGGATGCGCACCTGTTCGGCGCTCCGATCGGTGCGTCGATGACCCAGACCCGGGGCATCGACGCCTTCCTCGAGTTCAGCCGCCCGGCGGTGATTGCGGTCGGGCTACCGGTGATGATCCTGGCCGGTGTCGCCACGTACTTCAACAGCCGGGCGTCGGTGGCACGGCAGAGCCCGGAGGCGGCTGCGAACCCCCAGACCGCGATGATGAACAAGCTCGCGCTGTACGTGTTCCCGTTCGGCGTCGTGGCGGGCGGGCCCTTTCTTCCGCTCGCGATCATCATGTACTGGTTGTCGAACAACATCTGGACCTTCGGCCAGCAGCATTACGTCTTCGGCAAGATCGAGAAGGAAGAAGAGTCGAAGAAGCAAGAGGTGCTGGATCGGCGTTCCGCCAATGCTCCGGCGCCCGGGGCCAAGCCGGTGAAGGGCCGCAAGGCCGGGGGATCGAGCGCGGCCACGGCCGCGGACACCGCAGAGATCGCTGCGGACTCGGAGAGCGCCGCGACGCCCGCGACGAACGGCGCCGAGGCCCAGAGTTCCCGGGGCGCCACGTTGGACGGAGAACCCCTTCCCGACCCCGGTCCATCGGACGGGCAGGGAAACAAACCCAGGCCCGGCGCCAGACCCAAGAAACGTAAGCGGTGACGCGGGTTGCCGAATCCGGCGACCGCAGCCCGATAAGCAGAGAAGCACAGAAGAAATAGAGGAATGACTGACATGACGGAAGCCGATACCACCGAGCTGACCGAGGCCGACACCACCGTCGAGCCGGCCGTGCTGGAGGATGCCGCGCCGGCCAAGACGGAGGATCTCGAGGAGCGCCTCGTCGCCGAGGGCGAGATCGCGGGGGACTACCTCGAAGAGCTGCTGGACCTGCTGGACTTCGACGGGGACATCGACCTGGATGTCGAAGGTAGCCGCGCCATAGTGAGTATCGATGGCGGCGAGGACCTCACGAAGCTGGTGGGCCGTAAGGGCGAAGTGCTCGACGCGCTGCAGGAGCTGACCCGGCTGGCCGTGCATCAGAAGACGGGCGAACGCAGCCGGTTGATGCTGGACATCGCGGGCTGGCGCCGGCGCCGGCGCGAGGAGTTGGCGGCGCTGGGGGAGAAGGTGGCGCGGCAGGTTCTCGAGTCCGGCGAGCGCGAGCAGTTGGCGCCGATGACGCCGTTCGAGCGAAAGATCGTGCACGACGCCGTCGCGGCGGTGGATGGCGTCCACAGCGAGAGCGAGGGCGTCGAACCGTCCCGCCGGGTCGTCGTATTGCTTGGCTGAGTATTGCTTGGCTGAGTATTGCTTGGCCGATCCGAGTTACACCGATGTAGTTATGACCGCGATCCGCAATCCGGAGGATGTTTCACGTGAAACATGACGGCGGCATCGTGGTACCGGATGCCGCCACCGCCGTCTTCGGCGACCGGTTGGACCTCGCCGTGGTGTACGTCCGGTTGCTGGCGACGGCGGGTGTGGAGCGTGGCTTGATCGGCCCGCGGGAGTGCGACCGGCTGTGGGACCGCCACCTTCTCAATAGCGCGGCAGTTGCGGAACTGGTCCCGGCGGGCAGCCGGATCGCAGACATCGGGAGTGGAGCCGGGCTGCCGGGGATCCCGTTGGCGATCGCCCGGCCGGACCTCGACGTGGTGCTGATCGAACCACTGCTTCGCCGATCCGCGTTCCTGAGCGAGGCGGTCGAGGAGCTCGGTCTGGAAAACGTCACGGTGGTTCGTGGCCGGGCCGAGGATGCGACGGTGCGTCTCGAGTACGGGGCTGCCGACGCGGTGACGTCACGCGCGGTCGCCGCCCTCGACAAGCTCACCCGGTGGAGCCTCCCGCTGCTGCGGCCGGGCGGCCACATGCTGGCCATGAAGGGGGAGCGCGCCCAGGCCGAAGTCGACGAGTATCGCGGCGCGATGACATCGTTGGGCGTGTCGGAGGTGAGGGTGGTGGAATGTGGCGTGGACTATTTGAATCCGCCGACCACGGTGGTGGTCGCCCGGCGCGGAGATCGCTCGGCGCGGCGTTCCGGGTCGGCGAGGGGGAGAGGGCGATGACAGCCCCACAGGAGACAGGCCCGGATTTGCCGAATGTTTCACGTGAAACGTGGGAAGGCACCGGGGAGTACGACACCCCGATCGGTGCGGCCGCCGAGCGCGCGATGCAGGTGCTGCACACCAACAAGACGCTGCCCCGCCCGACTCGGCGCCGGGTGATCACCGTCGCCAATCAGAAGGGCGGCGTCGGGAAGACGACGACCGCGGTGAACCTGGCAGCGGCATTGGCCGTACAGGGACTCAAGACCCTGGTGATCGACCTCGATCCGCAAGGCAATGCCAGCACCGCGTTGGGGATCGACCACCGGCAGTCCGGAACGCCGTCGTCCTACGAGGTGCTGATCGGGGAGATCCCGCTGCATGCCGCGCTGCGCCGGAGCCCGCACAATAAGCACCTGTTCTGTGTGCCCGCCACGATCGATCTGGCGGGCGCCGAGATCGAACTCGTCAGCATGGTGGCCCGAGAGAACCGGTTGCGCAACGCGCTGGCCGAACTCGAGAGCTCCGACTTCGACTACGTGTTCATCGACTGCCCGCCATCGCTGGGCCTCCTGACGATCAATGCGCTCGTCGCCGCGCCCGAGGTGCTGATCCCCATCCAGTGCGAGTACTACGCCCTGGAAGGCGTATCGCAGCTGATGAACAACATCGAGATGGTCAAGGCGCACCTCAACCCGAATCTCAACGTCACCACCGTGGTCCTGACGATGTACGACGCGCGCACGAAATTGGCCGATCAGGTGTCCGCAGAGGTCCGCCGCTACTTCGGGGACACGGTGCTGCGGACCGTCATCCCGCGCAGTGTGAAGGTATCCGAGGCGCCGGGATACAGCATGACGATCATCGACTACGACCCCGGCTCGCGGGGCGCCATGAGCTACTTGGATGCCAGCCGCGAAATTGCCGAACGGGGCGCCGCTCCTGTTGTGAAGGGACAACCATGACATCGCCGTCACGCCGCAAGGGGGGTCTGGGCCGCGGCCTGGCATCGCTGATCCCGACCGGGCCCGCCGACGGAGGTCCCGCCACCTTCGGACCGAGGATGGGTGATGCGGCGGCAGATGTGGTGCTGGGCGGAACACCCAGCGCGTCCGCACCGACGGTCGAGGACATCGGCGCCGTCTACCGAGAGATCGATCCCGCTGCCATCGAACCCAATCCGCGCCAGCCGCGGCAGGTGTTCGACGAGGAGGCACTGTCCGAACTCGTGCACTCGATCCGCGAGTTCGGGCTCATGCAACCGATCGTGGTGCGGGCCGTTCCGGCCTCCACGGACGGCCCGGTCCGCTATCAGATCGTGATGGGGGAGCGGCGGTGGCGGGCCGCCCGAGAGGCCGGGCTGGCGACCATCCCGTCGATCGTGCGGGAAACGCCGACGACAACCTTCTGCGCGACGCGTTGTTGGAGAACATCCACCGCGCGCAGCTGAACCCGTTGGAAGAGGCGGCCGCCTATCAGCAGTTGCTCGACGAATTCGGCGTCACGCACGACGAGCTCGCCGCCCGGATCGGGCGGTCCCGTCCGCTCATCTCCAACATGATCCGGCTGCTGCGGTTGCCCATCGCGGTTCAGCGCCGGGTGGCGGCCGGCGTGCTGTCTGCGGGCCACGCCCGTGCGCTGTTGGCGTTGGACGCCGGCCCGGAAGCCCAGGAGGAGTTGGCCGCCCGCATCGTCGCCGAGGGGCTGTCGGTACGGGCCACCGAGGAAGCCGTCACTCTGGCCAACCGGGAAGACACCGGCAAGCCAACACCGCCCCGTCGCAAGCCGATTCAGATGCCGGGGTTGCAAGATGTCGCCGAGCGGCTGTCGGGTGCCTACGACACCCGCGTCACCGTGAGCCTCGGCAAGCGCAAGGGCAAGATCGTCGTCGAATTCGGGTCGGTGGACGACCTACAGCGCATCGTCGGGCTGATGGACAACTCTGCGGGCTGAAAATTCGCAGCAACCGGTACCGGCCAGTTATGTCACTGTGACGTATCTGTGGCCGCAGCCGGTCCCGATCTCGGCAACGAAGGGAAAACTGTTGAGTTGCAACACAATTCAACCGATGCCACGCCATCCGGGGTTTCCCTCGCCGACAGTGGTCGCCACGGCGCTTTGTCTCCTATCCTGGAAGGGCCGTTGCGCATGACCGCACCGCATGGAGGCCCGGGAACCTAGTGTCTGTTCGTATCACGCCGCTGCGGCTCGAAGCATTCGAGCAGCTGCCCAAGCACGCCCGGCAGTGCGTGTTCTGGGAGGTCGACCCCGACGCCGTCGGAGGGGACGATCACCTCGCCGACCCCGAGTTCGAAAAGGAAGCCTGGCTCTCGATGGTCATGCTCGAATGGGGATCCTGCGGACAGGTCGCCACCACGGTTCCCGCGGTCCCCGGCGAGCAGGGCGTAGAGGTCAGCACCGAGCACGCCTGCCTCGGGTATGTGCTCTATGCCCCGCCGCACGCCGTGCCGCGCGCCCTGCGCTTCCCCACCGGCCCCGTGAGCGCCGACGCGGTGTTGCTCACGTCGATGGGTGTGGAACCCGGTCCGGCGAGCGAGGGGCTGTCACACAGCCTGATCGCTCAGGTGGTCACCGAGTTGGTGCGGCGCGGTGTGCGCGCACTCGAGGCCTTCGGCCGAACCGCGCAGGCCGTCGATCTGTTGGATCAACCGGATGCGGACCCCGCCCTGCTGTCGGCGGTCGAAGCGCTCGGGGACTGCGCTTTCGACCAGTGCATGGTCGACGCCGGCTTCCTACAGGACGTCGGGTTCGTGGTGGTTGCGCCCCATCCGTACTTCCCGCGGCTGCGTCTGGAACTCGACAAGGGCCTCGGCTGGAAGGCCGAGGTCGAAGCGGCGCTGGAACGGCTGCTGGAGAGCAGCCAGTTGCAGCAGCCCGTCGGGGCGGGGTTCGGAGTTGCGGAGCCGGCATCGCTCTCGGCGCGCATGCGCGACGAGGCTTAGCGGGCCTGCCCGTCGGCGAGTTCGTGGGCCAGTAGTTCGGCGAAGGTGAACGTTCCGGTGGGCCGGTCGTTCTTGCCCAGCAGGTACAGGCGTTTGACCGCGGCCAGGATGCCTTCGGCGATGGCGTCGCGGCTGAGCGTCGACACCAGCATCTCCCGGTCGCGCGGGTTGGTGATGTATCCGACGTCGACCTGAACGGTGGGCATCCGTGTCAACCGCAACAGGTCCCAGGTCCGGCCATGGGTGCGGCAGTCGCGCAATCCGGTGCGGGCCACCACTTCTCGCTGAATGAAGTCGGCGAGGTTGCGGCCGATGGTGGAAACCGAACCGTGCGAATTGCCGAAGTGGAACGACGCCACACCGTTGGCCGACAGGGTCTGCTGGGCGGCGCAGCGCAGGCTGATCATCAGATCCGCGCCGACGCCGTTGGCGGTGGCGGCACGCTCGGCGTCGGACGGACTGCGGTTGGCAGGCCGCGACAGGAACGTCTCCATCCCGATCGCCGTCATGCGGCCCTCGAGCCGACTTGCCAAGTCCCACAGCAGATCTGCTTCGCTGATCGGGCCGCCGGGACCCTGGGTGATCAGACCGTGGTCGGCGCCGCCGCGGCCCGGGTCGATGATGATGCGCTTGCCCGACAACTTGGGGCCCGAACGACGAACCAACTCTTCCTCGTGGATCGCGTGCGGTGATCCACCGGTGACCCGGGAACCGAGAAAGTACAAGGAGCGCAACGTTTCCGGGCCGCAGATACCGTCGGCGGCAAGCCCGTACTCGCGCTGGTAGGACATCAGCCCGTTATGGGTCTGCAGACCGAAGTGACCGTCGACCATATCGGTGTAGAAGCCGAGATCTTGTAGTCGTGCCTGCAATGTCGCGACGTCGTCGCCGTACATCGGCGCCCCGAACTGATGGTTGAGGGTCCGCGCGCCCAGGCGGTAGGAGGCCTCTTTGAGAGCACGGTAGGTGGCCTCGCCGACCACGCCGTCGACGAGGAGGCCGCGCTGCTGTTGGAAGGCGCGCACCGCGTCGTCGAGTTCGGGGTCGAACAGCTCCGGCAGGACGTGCCGGCCGGTGGTCAAATCCGCATCGGGATTGTTGACCAGACCGAGCGCCGCCAGCGCGGACCGGATCTCGGCGACGGCCGCGCCGCGGCCGCCGAGACGCAGCGCGTCCTCCGCGTCGTCGCGGCTTGGAGTCGGCATCACACGGCCCCTTCTGTCACGGCGTCAGCGGTGTCGGCGAGCGCTGAAATTGGCAAGACAATAGGCAGCATTGTCGCAGACGCGCGGCTGAATCAGGAAAACGCCAGGCGAGCGTGGCGCCGGGAACTTCGTCCTGATGGACGTCAGGAAACGACGTCGGACAGCTCGCGAAGCAGGGCCGCTTTGCCCTTGGCGCCGACGATCCGCTTCACCGGCTGGCCATCCTTGAACAGGATCATTGTGGGGATCGACACCACCTGAAAGTCGCGGGCGGTCTCCGGGTTGGCGTCTACATCCAGCTTGGCCACTCGCAGCTGGCCGGCCTTCTCCGTCGCGATCTCCTCGAGGACGGGTGCCACCATGCGGCACGGACCGCACCAGGTCGCCCAGAAGTCAACGAGCACCGGCTCGCTGCTCTTCAGCACATCTTCGGCGAACGAGTCGTCGGAGACGGTGAGGGTGGCGCTGTCGTCGGTATCGGTCATTGCCGGGCTCCAATCAGATCGGTGTCGGTGCTGTCGCTGGGATGGGCGGCTTCGGCCAGCCAACGTTCGGCGTCGATGGCCGCGGCGCAGCCACTGCCCGCCGCGGTGACTGCCTGGCGGTAGGTGTGGTCGACGAGGTCGCCCGCGGCGAACACGCCCTCGACGGAGGTGGCGGTGGAGCGGCCACGCACCATCACGTATCCGTCCTCGTCGAGGTCGACGGCGCCCTTGACCAGCGCCGAGCGGGGATCATGGCCGATCGCGACGAACATTCCGGTGACGGGTAGCAGGGACTCCTCGCCCGTCTTCTTGTCCAGCAGCCGCAAGCCGGACACCGTGCCGTCACCCTCGACTGCCAGCACCTCGGCGTTGGTGACGAAGGTGATCTTCTCGTTGGCCCGCGCACGGTCCAGCATGATCCGGGAGGCGCGGAACTCGTCGCGCCGGTGCACAACCGTGACACTGCGGGCGAACTTCGTCAGGAAGGTGGCCTCCTCCATTGCGGAGTCGCCGCCACCGATCACCGCGATGTCCTGTTCTTTGAAGAAGAATCCGTCGCAGGTGGCACACGAACTCACTCCGCGGCCGAGCAGTTCCTCCTCGCCGGGGACACCGAGATAGCGGGCCGCGGCACCCATCGCCAGGATGATGGCGCGGGCGCGGTAGGTCTCGCCGCCGCTGGTGGTGACCGTCTTGACCGGCCCCTCCAGGGACACCGCCTCGACGTCCTCCATCTGCAGGTCGGCGCCGAACCGCAGGGCCTGTTCGCGCATCTCCTCCATGAGCGCCGGGCCCATGATGCCCTCCTGGAAGCCCGGGTAGTTCTCGACCTCGGTGGTGGTCATCAACGCGCCGCCGAACGACGTTCCCTCGAAGACCACGGGGGACATCTGCGCGCGGGCGGTGTAGAGGGCCGCGGTGTACCCCGCGGGGCCCGAGCCGATGACGATGACGTCGTGGATGGGCGTGCTGTCGGTCATACGGGCCTTTCTGGCGTAGCTGGCACGATTACAAACACAAGGGTAGGCCGGGCTGTTCCCAATCGTCCCGCGGCGGGCGGTTTAGGGCCGGCGCACGGTGGTGTCGGCCAGCAGTCCGGTGTCGGCTGCGCTGCACGTGCCCGGTACCGCCACCGCGGTCAGCTCCCGGGGCGCGTCGGCGGCGAGCACGAGGATCACGGCGTCGCGACCCGCCATCCGGACCTGCCGGGAGCCCAGCACCGGGGTGGACGCGGGATAGCCCAGGCCGGCCAGACAGGACGCCCGCCGGGCCGGGTCGCCGAGCGGACCGAGGTCGGGCGACCGGTCGAGCAGGCCGACGAGCTCGGACCCCGACAGCGGCATCGTGGGGGTGGTCACGGTGATCTTGCGGGCGGGGGTGACGGCGTCCGACCCGGGTGCGGGGGAGCGCACCAGGGCGGCAGTTCCCACCGCGGCGGCGGCCACCGCGGCCAGCCCGCCCGCCGCGGCCGCCGCCATCCGCAGCGAGCGCGCACCCGGGCGGACCGTGTGCCGCGGCGTGGAGTTCACCGGGCCAGTGTCCGTCACGCCGACGCCGCATCGCACGCGGCCTCACCATCCCGGTGCACAAGTGCCGCCAGCCGGGCGCGTCCGCGGGCGGCGCGGCTCTTGACGGTGCCCTCGGGGACGCCGAGCAGCCGCGCGGTGTCGGCGACCGAGTAACCCTGCATGTCCATTGCGACGACGGCGGCGCGCTGATCGACGGGCAGCTGGGTCAGCGCGCGTCGTACCACCAGCGCGGTGTCGATCTGCGGGGTGTGGTCGACGACCGGGTGTGCGTCGGACTCGAGCGCGAGGGTGTCGTGAGTTTTGTTGTGCCGCAACTTGTCCAGGCTGGCGTTGACCACGATGCGGTGCAGCCAGCTGCCGACCGCCGCGTGGTGGCGGAACGCGCCGGCGCTGCGGTGGACGGCCAGCATGGCGTCCTGAAGGACATCGGCGGCGTCCTCCGGGCAGCGGCAGCTCTTGGTGGCCAACCGGTGCAACCGGCCGTGATGACGGCGGAACAGTTCCTCGAACGCGTACCGGTCGCCGGCCACGTGCGCCGCCAGCAATTCGGCGTCACTGCGCGGTGCCGGACCGTCGGTGCTGAGCATTGGGCGGACGGTATCGGTGCCGGGCGCCGCGGGCACTTCAGTGCGGCCACCCGCTGTGCACAACCCGATGGAGCGGCCCGTTACGACGCGGCGCGCAGGGTGACGTCGGTGATGTCGGTGCGGCTCTTGCCGTCGACGCTGCCGAGCGTCGAAATCCACACCAGCACATTGGATGTCGGTGCGGTGGCGTTGACCTTGATGGTGTTGTTGCCCGGCTGCACCGAGGTCGGCTGGGTCAGCGCGACGGTGTCCTCCAGCGAGGCGGGATTCGCGGACGTCGACGACCGGATCTGGATCTGGGTACCGGTGCTGGTGACCCCCACGTCGACGGAGCCGAGGGTGGTGGGCTGCGGGAGTTGCAGCATCAGGCCGACACCGTTCTTGAAGCCGGGGAACGGCGCCGAGTCGGAGTAGGTGTCGGTGGGCCACATGGTCGCCGGATCCCCGTCGATCGCTTTGTCCGCCAGCCCCGGTGCGTCGGCCCCGCCCTCCGGTGAGAACACCGTGGCGCGAACGGGTTTCACGACACCGCCGGCACCGCCGGAATCCCCGGCCGCGCTGCTGGTCGCCGGGTTGAGGCCCAGCTGGTCGCCGTCGATCCCGCCGCCGACGTCGCCGAAGATCTTGCCGAGCACCGACGCCAGCACGATCAGCGCGACCAGGACGATCGCGCCTGCCACGCCGAGCCCGATCATCAGCCCGCGGCGGCGGCGGGCCCGGTCCTCCTCGGCGGTTGCCGGGTGGCCGGCCACGGGCCGGGCCCGAGTCTGCCCGGCCGCGGAGTCGACCGGCTCGATCTGCTCGGTGCGATCGGCCACGGCGGTGGCCTGCTGGAGGAGGTTGAGCAGGGTGGGTGCCGTGCGGATACCGCCGCCGTCCTGGACCGAGCGGGCCGCGGCGGCCGAGATCTGGAACGGGATGCCGCGGTTCACCGTCCGTGGCTCGACGGGCTGCCCGGCCGCATCGAGCGCGGCCGGCTGCATGCCGCTGGGCGTGCCCGCCTCCCGCAGCGGCCAGCGGTCGACCAGCAGGGCGTACAGCGCTGCCCCGATGCCGCGGATGTCGTCCTCGGGCGTGGCATCGGGCATGGTGGCGGGGAACGCCAGCGCGACGTCGCCGTCGATGCTGACCCGGATGCGGCTGGGGTGGTCAACCGACAGCGCGACGCCGGCCTGATGTGCCGCCTCGGCAGCCGCGGTCAGCGACTGGATGGCCCGCGCCCCGCCGATCGGGGACGGCGCGGTCCCGGCGACCTCCTGCAGCGAGCCCCCGCGGATCCACTCGGACACCACCAGGCCGCCCGAGCCGGTGTCGGCGACGTCGAGGACGCGTGCGATGCCGGGCCGGTCGATGCGGCTCAGCCGCGAGGTGCGCGCCAGGATCTCGCGCACCTGCTCCGCCGGCAGGGTGCCGTCGGGATCGACGAACGTCAGCGCCACCTGGCGATCCAGCGCGGTGTCGAGCGCCTGCCAGAACTGCAGGGCGGGCGGACCGCCGTGGAACACCAGCAGCCGGTAGCGGCCGCCGGCGATGCTGGCGCCGGGGATCAGGTGGACGTCGTCCGCTGCACTCGGGACGACCTCCGTCGGGGCCTCCGGCGACGGCACGGTCACCGGCCGGAGAGCATCGACGGCCGGACGGGGGAGCTTGGTCGTTGCGTCCGACTGGGACGTCAGCGGGCTGCCCGAGGGTTCGTCGGTCACCTCCGGTCCTTTCCCCGTACGCTCGCCGGCGCCGCGTAGCGGATGTTTCCTGGCCACAGGGTACGTGACAGCAACACCGGTGGTGGGTGAGTCGGGCGGGACAGGTGCGACTGCGGCGGCCGGTTTGCCGCGGCCGAGCCGCCGCCGGACGGCCGCCAGGGCCGCCCAGGCCTCCGGGACGCGAGCGGCCAACATCGTCGCGGCCACGATCGGCAGCATGATCAGGCCGAGGATCAGCAGTCGCACCAGGGAGCCCATTCCGCCCCCGTGGGTCGTCAACGCGTTCAGGCCGAGCAACCGGTCGACCACGTAGGCGATCAGGCCGGCCAGCAGCGAGGCGGTGACAGTCACCAGGATGGTGCGCACGACGGTCAGGTCCACCAGATGCCCGCCGGGCGGGCGCAGGGTGCGCCGCAGCAGGACATAGCCGAGTATCGCGCCCGCCAGGAAACCGAGGCCGTTGGCCGTGCCGAGGTAACCGGCGACCAGTTCGGGGTTGTCGGTGATGTGCGGGGCCACCAACGATGCGGCGATCTTGACAGCCGTGATCACGATGATGATGAGGATCGGGGTCCACGGCTGTTGGCGCGCGTAGAACACCCGCAGCTGAAGCAGCACCAGCGCGTAGGGGACCAATGTGAATGCCGACAGCGCGATCGAGATGCCGAGGTAGTTGGCGTCGACCTCACCGAACTTGCCGTAGGCGAACAGTGCGCTGCCGATGGCCGGTCCGCCCACTGTCATGAACGCCACGATCGGTATCAGGGTGATCATGGTGAGCCGGGTGGCCAGCGACAGATCGGCCAGTACCGCGCCGGTGTCGTCGGCGGCGGCGTTGCGACTCAGCCGGGGCATCACGACGGTCAGTACCGTCACGCCGATGATGCCGAACGGCAGCATGAGAACAAGCCAGGTGTAGTTGTAGATCGCCGGGCCTGATGCGGCGGCGGTGCTGGCGATCTGGTTTCCCACGACGAGACCGAACTGACTGATCAGCACGTAGAGGACCATCGCCGCTGCCATCGCACCGAATTGCCTGAGCCGGTCGTCGATACCCCACAAGGGGCGCAGGCTGATCCGCTCGCGGCGGATGGCGATCAGGAGCACCGCGGTCTGGGCCAGCACACCCAGCGTGGTGCCGATACCGAGCACGAGGAGCTTGGCGTTGCCCATTTGCACCGGGTCGACCGAAAGCTCGCCGGGCACAATGAGATACAGCCCGAGCGTAGCGATCGCCACCACATTGTTGACCACCGGCGCCCAGGCCGGAGCGGCGAAGTGGTTGCGGTTGTTCAGGATTGCCATGAACACCGACGACAGCCCGTAGAAGATCACCTGTGGCAGAAGCAGATACGCGAACGCGGCCGTCAGTGGCTCATTGACCTGCGGGTGGCTCCCGAGCATCAGGCGGACCAGCAGCGGGGCCGCCGCGACCGAGAGCGCGGTGGTCACCGCCAGCAGCGCGGTTGCCAGTGTCACCAGCCGTCGCACGAATGCGGTGCCCCCGTCGGGGTCGTCCCGCTCGGCGCGTGCCAGCACGGGAACGAAGATCGCGGTGAACGTCGCCTCGAGAACCAGCGCGGCCACCAGGTTGGGCAGCTGATTGGCGATCGTGAACGAACTCGAAAGGGCCGCACCCAGAATGGCTGCCAGCAGGACGATCCGGATGAAGCCGGTGATCCGGCTGACCAGTGTCGCCAACGCCATGCCCCAGGACCGCGACACCACCGCGGCGTCGGACAGTTCGGTCCGTGCAGGCGGCGAATTCTCCGGGCGTGGAAGGGGATTCACGGGACGGGACGGTCCACGGGGAACGGTGCTCACGGCCGTTCCCGCTTCGGACGGTCCAGGTCGGCCGGGTCGGGCTGGCCGCGGAACCGGTGCCAGAGCCGGCGTCCGGTCAGCGTCACCAGGACGGCCGCGGCGGCCAGGGTGATGAAGAACAGCACCCGGCCATAGGCGTTGGAATGCACCGAAAGCCGCACCGGCTCACCGAGCGCCAGCCCATCCGGGGTGCGCAGCGCCACGTCGACGGCGACCCGCTGGGTGAAGTGGACCTCGATGGGGACCCGCAAAGGCAGGTACCCCGGCGGCAGTTCCTGCTCACCGACATCGGTCACCGACATGCCGGGCGGCGCATCGACCTGCAGGCGCACCCGGATCGGGACGGCGAGGTCATTTCGCAGCGCCAGCGGCAAGGGGCTGTGCTCGGTGGCCAGAGTGTACGAACCGCCCGGATTGACGATGGTCACCGCGCCGAACAGGTCGCCGACGGTGCTGCCCACCACCCCGAGCCGTGCGCCGGCCAGCCCGTTGCGGGTGTCGGCCGGTTCGGACTGGCTCACCGCCCGCAGCATGTCCTCGCGCAACGGCGCGGTGTACTGCGGGCCGGTCAGGCCGGTCTGCTGGTTGGTCGTCAAGGCGGCGGTCAGCCCCCGGAGCCGGTCGGCCTGACTGACGATCTGTCCGATCACGGCGTCACCGAACCGGCCCGCAGTGTCGGCGTCGGCGGCCGCGCTGACCGGTTGCGGTGGTTGCGGATCGGCCGCGGTTTCGGCGATCACCGCGGTCAGTGGGCGCGGCGTCGCCAGCCCGGCGCGGATGGTGGATGCGAATGCCGTCAGCACGGCCTGCGCGTCGTCGGGTTGCAGGCTCCAGACCAGCGGCGGCATCAGGATCTGGCCGCGGGGTTCGATCCCGGGGTCCAGCCCTCGCCACAGCAGCGCGGCCACCGCGTTCTGGCGACGCGCGACCGATGAATCGTGGTGCAGCGGCACCGCGAGCGAACTGTCGAGATACGACGGCGACACCGGGTCGGTGCCGGCGGCGGCCAGGGCGGCGCCCACACCGGGGTCGAACGGGGCGGCGACCACCTGTGGTGACAGCCGGCGCAGGGCCAGTGCGGCGGTCGTGGCGGCGCCGCTGTCGCTGTCGGCGGACGCGCAGTCGTCGGCGGCGATCGCCACCGTGTTGCCCTGCGCGTTGAGCAAGTCGACGACGCGGCCGTTGAGGGGTCCGTCGCCGACCAGCGTCGCCCCGCGGGTCGTCGGCACGCCCAGGATCTGCTCGACGAGGTCGGCGGCGCCGTTGACGGTGAACGCGCTGAGGGCGGCGTCACCGACGCGCTGCAGGGCGTCCAGGTCGGCCTGCGCATACGGTGCAGCGGCCACGCACATGCGGCCCGCCAGGGCGCGCAGTCGGGCCAGCCACGCGGACGCCGCGGCCTGCCCGGTGCCGGGGTGGCTCGCGGTGCCCAGCCCGTCGTGCGAGTCGGAAACGGTGTAGCCGCCGATCATCCCGTTGACCGTCACCAGCAGGTCCGGGTCGACAGCCAGACACAGCGCCCGCGTCACTTCGCCGTCGGGGTCCACCGCCGGGCTGGTGGCGAACTCGGCTGCGCCCAGCAGCGTGTCGAGTCGACCGCCCGCCGCCAGAGAGGTCGCGAGGTCGTCGTCCATCAGCCGTACCGGGGTCGTTCCGCCCGGCACCCCGGGCGCCAGCCGCGGCTTGTCGGCCAGCGGCCAGAGCATGGTGATCTGCACCGGCTTCGTGGTGTCCGGAGCGACGACACCGCTGAGGTCCGCGCCTCCGGCCGGGTCCTGCGGGGGCAGCCCGAGGACCGGCAGCAGGAAGCGCGCATCGTCGAGTCGGGCCGGTTCCCCGTAGTCGGGAGTGCCGTTGACGTTGACCAGCAGCGGGTAGATGCCGGGTTTGTCGATGCCCAGGGCGGCACCGGTCGCCGATCTCAGCGGATAGGAGAAGGAGAACCCGGCGCTCTGCCCGCGCTGCAGTTCTCCGGACACGTTGATGAACTCGGAGACCGACTCGAATTGCGAGGTGCTGCCGTCGAGATCGGTGCGCAGTTGCGCCGACGAGGCCACCGCGGGCGCGTGCTCGAGTCGGGCCACGATGTCGCGCACCGGCCGGTCGCCGACGTTGGCGACCGTTCCGGTGACCCGGACGACCGGGTCGCTCCCCGTGGTCACGAGATCGGGGGTGACGCTGTCGATCCGGACCGTCAGGAAGGTGATCGAGCCGGGCTCGCCTGCCGTCGCCCGCGGCAGTGCTCCCGGTAGCAGGAAGGCTGCGATCATCGAGATCACCGCGGCGGCGCGCGGCACCGCCGACAACCAGCGCCGCCCGGGTGTCACGGCGACGGACCGCAACCGTTCGTCCGGCCCGGGGCCGACCCGTCGGAACGATGGTTGCGGGTGTGCGAATGGGTCTGCGGGCGCCGCCGGGGCGTGGTCCGCGGCAGCGGGGGCAGCGCGCCGGGTCCGTCGCTCTGCAGTTTCCGGATGAGCTCGCCTGCGACCTCGGCGAGGCGGCGTTCGTCGGCGTAGGCCAGCCGGGCCGGCAACTCGTGCAGCGGAACCCAGGCCACCTCGGTGACTTCGATGTCCTCGTCGGACAGTTCCCCGCCGGAGAACCGCAGGAGATAGTGGTGAACCGTCTTGTGTACCCGTCGGCCCTCGGTGACGAACCAGTAATCGATGCTGCCCAGCGCCGCGAGCACCTTGCCCTGGATGCCCGTCTCCTCGGCGACCTCACGGATGGCGGTCTGCTCGGCGGTCTCGCCCTGTTCGATATGTCCCTTGGGCAGCGACCACAGCATGCGGCCCCGCCGGTCGATGCGGCCGATCAACGCGGCCACCTGGTGTTCGTGCGGCCCGTCGATGCCGTCGATCACCAATCCGCCCGCCGAGGTCTCGTGCACCGTGCGCAGCCGGTCGGCGCCGTGCCGGCCGGAACGGGGCCGTGGCTTGGTCGGCGCGGGTGTGGGCGCGGCGTCGACGGGTTCCGGGGCATCGACCCGGCCCGTCCCGGTGGTCTCGGCGGTGGAATCGGCGTGCTGAGCGGGGCCGGCGGCACGACGCCCCCGACGACGCCGACCCCGGCGCCGCCGGGGTCTGGCCTGTTCGCCGTCCGACATCTCAGCGATATTAGTTGGCACCGGGCGCGGGTCCCGCCCACACTCGCCGGAACTGCGCTGTGTGCGGCGCTTTCAGCCGTCCCGGCCGGGTCAGACCATTAGCTTCGGCACAACCGGCGCACTAGGCTCACCGAACGTGCCTGGATCCGGTTCCGGCGGCGATCACGCTGTCGACGCCCCGCTGCTGGCGCGTGCGTTGATCGCGTTGAACCGGCACGACGACCTGCTCCGGGGGCTCGGCAGCCGCTTCGACGCCGCGGGCCGCGAGCTGTATCTGGTCGGCGGCAGTGTGCGCGACGCGGTGCTCGGCCGGCTGAGTCCCGACCTGGATTTCACCACCGACGCGCGCCCGGACGAGGTGCAGGACATCGTGCGGCCCTGGGCCGACGCCCTGTGGGATACCGGTATCGAGTTCGGCACCGTCGGCGTTTCCCGCGGCGGGCACCGGGTCGAGATCACGACATTCCGGGCGGACTCCTACGACCAGGTGTCGCGTAATCCGCAGGTGCGCTTCGGGGACCGCCTCGAAGACGATCTGGTGCGGCGCGACTTCACCGTCAACGCGATGGCGGTGCGCATCACCGCGGCCGGGCCGGGTGAGTTCCTCGACCCGCTCGGCGGACTGGCGGCGCTGCGCGACAACGTTCTGGACACCCCGGCGGCACCGGAGGTGTCCTTCGGCGACGATCCGCTACGGATGCTGCGCGCGGCCCGGTTCGTCTCGCAGCTCGGCTTCACGGTGGCGCCGCGAGTCCGAACCGCCATCGAGGGGATGGCCCCGCAGCTCGCGCGCATCACGGCCGAACGGGTCGCGGCCGAACTCGACAAGCTCCTCCTCGGCGCGGACCCGGTCGCGGGTATCGACCTGATGGTGGAGACCGGGCTGGGGGAGCAGGTGCTGCCCGAGATCGGCGCGATGCGGATGGCGATCGACGAGCACCACCAGCACAAGGACGTCTACCAGCATTCGCTGACCGTTCTGCGCCAGGCCGTGGATCTAGAGAGCTCTGGAGGCGACGAAGGCCCCGACCTGGTGCTGCGGTGGGCGGCGCTGCTGCATGACATCGGCAAGCCGGCCACCCGCCGGCACGAATCCGACGGCGGAGTGAGCTTTCACCACCACGAGGTCGTCGGCGCCAAGATGACCCGCAAGCGAATGCGGACGCTGAAGTACTCCAAGCAGATGGTCGACGACGTCTCACAGCTGGTGTATCTGCACCTGCGGTTCCACGGCTACGGCGACGGCCGGTGGACGGACTCGGCCGTGCGCCGTTACGTCACCGACGCGGGCCCGCTGCTGCCGCGGCTGCACAAGCTGGTCCGCGCCGACTGCACCACCCGCAACAAGCGCCGGGCGGCGCGGTTGCAGGCCAACTACGACCAGTTGGAGACCCGCATCGCCGAGCTGTCCGCGCAGGAGGACCTGGCGCGGGTCCGGCCGGACCTCGACGGCAACGCGATCATGCAGTTGCTGGACATCCCTGCCGGCCCCGAAGTGGGGGAGGCGTGGCGCTATCTGAAGGAACTGCGCCTCGACCGCGGCCCGCTGACGCACGACGAGGCGCGGGACGAATTGCTCGCCTGGTGGGCGCAGCGCCGGCACTGAGGGCCGCGCTCACAGACGGCGACGAACGACGCGCCCGGAGCACCGTCGACGATCCGCAGGCTGTCGTCGCGCGGGATCGGAATCTGCTGTTGACAGCGGTCTAGGACTACCGGATATTTGTTGCGGAACATGCATTAGTTGCATTACACGCAACAGGAGCTCCATTTCATGACACTTCCCAGGGTCGTCGTCGTCGGCGCAGGGATCGTCGGCACGTCGATCGCGGACGAGCTGACCGCCCGCGGCTGCACGGACGTGACCGTGCTCGACCAGGGTCCGCTGTTCGCCACCGGAGGGTCGACCTCGCACGCACCGGGCCTGGTCTTCCAGACCAACGGGTCGAAGACCATGACCGAGTTCGCGCGCTACACCGTCGAGAAATTCGGCAGCCTGGGCGCGTTCAGCCCCGTCGGCGGTCTGGAAGTGGCCACCACCGAGGCCCGCTGGACCGACCTGCACCGCAAGTCCGGCTGGGCCCGGTCCTGGGGCATTCAAGGCGAACTCGTGAGCCCCGAACAGTGCGCCACCCTGCACCCGCTGCTCGACGTCGATCGCGTCCTGGGCGGGTTCCACACCCCGACCGACGGACTGGCCACGGCGCTGCGTGCCGCGACGGCCCAGGCAGAACGCGCCACCAGCCGCGGCGCCCGGTTCATCGGCGAGCAGGAGGTCACCGACGTCCTCGATCGCAACGGACGGGTGGCGGGCGTGCGTACCGGCACCGGCGAGGTGTTCGATGCCGACGTCGTCGTCGTGGCGGCCGGGTTCTGGGGGGCCCAGCTGGGCGCCCGGGTAGGCCTCACCGTCCCCCTCGTTCCGATGGCACACCAGTACGCCAAGACCGGGCAGCTCGCCGGGCTCCGGCGCGAGGGCCGCACCGGCCTGGACGGCGGGGAGGCTGTCCTGCCGATCCTGCGGCACCAGGACCACGACCTCTATTACCGCGAGCACGGCGACCGGCTCGGGATCGGCTATTACGGGCACCGGCCGATGCCGGTGGACATGACCACCCTGATGGCCGACACCGCCGGCGAGGCCATGCCGTCGATGTTGCCCTTCACCGACGAGGACTTCGCCACCGGCTGGGCGGCCAGCGCCGACCTGCTGCCCGCACTCGGGGACGCCAAGGTGGAGGAGGGGTTCAACGGCATCTTCTCGTTCACCCCCGATGGGTTCTCGATCATGGGGGAGCATCGCGATCTGCCCGGCTTCTGGGTCGCGGAGGCCGTGTGGGTCACCCATTCGGCCGGGGTCGCCAAGGCCATGGCCGAGTGGATCCTGGACGGCGCACCCGCGACCGATGTCCACGAATGCGATCTGTACCGCTTCGAGGAACCCGCCAAGAGCCCCGAATTCATCCTCAAGACCAGTTCGCAGGCCTTCGTCGAGGTCTACGACATCATCCATCCGCATCAGTACCGGGACGAGCCCCGCAACCTGCGCGTCAGCCCGTTCCATCAGCGCCAACTCGACCTCGGCGCCTACTTCTTCGAAGGTGGGTGCTGGGAACGGCCGGCGTGGTACGAGGCCAACGCCCCGCTGATGGCCGAACTGTCCACGGCGGGAGTGGAATTCCCCGAACGCGACGACTGGTCCGGCCGGTTCTATTCGCCGATCTCGATCGCCGAGGCCCGGTGGACCCGCGAGCACGTGGCGCTCTACGACATGACGCCACTGACCCGCTACGAGGTGAGCGGACCGGGTGCCTGCGAGTTCCTGCAGCAGCTGACCACCAACAATGTCGACAAGCGCAACGGCTCGGTCACCTACACCCTCATGCTCGACGAAAACGGCGGAATCCGAAGCGATCTCACCGTCGCCCGGCTGAACACCGACCTGTTCCAGGTCGGCGCGAACGGACCGCTGGACATGGACTGGATCGCTCGCCGGTTGCCCGACGGTGGGGTGACCGTGCGCGACATCACCGGCGGCACGTGCTGTATCGGGGTGTGGGGACCCCGCGCCCGCGACCTGGTGGCACCGCTGTGCGCCGACGACATCTCGCACGAGGCGTTCGGATACTTCCGTGCCATCAAGACGTTCATCGGGCCGATTCCGGTGACCATGATGCGGGTGTCCTATGTCGGTGAATTGGGTTGGGAGATCTACGCTTCCGCCGAACACGGGGCCAAGCTCTGGGACCTGCTGTTCGAGGCCGGAGCTCCCCACCGGGTGATCGCGGCGGGCAGGATCGCCTTCAACAGCCTGCGGTTGGAGAAGGGCTACCGGGCCTGGGGGACCGACATGACCGCCGAGCACCTACCCGCCGCAGCGGGCGTCGGGTTCGCCGTCAGCGCCAAGAAGGACGACTTCGTCGGAAAGGCCGCACTCGACGCGGCGCGGTCACCGTCAAAGGCTCTGCGCAGCATCGTCTTCGACGATCCGACCGCGGTGGTGCTGGGCAAGGAGCCGGTCAGCGTCGCCGGCAGGGTCGCCGGCTACGTCACCAGTGCCGGGTACTCGGCCACCATCGGGCGCAGCATCGCCTACGCCTGGCTGCCGGCGGAAGTCGTTGTGGGCGAGCGCGTCAGCGTCGACTACCTGAAGAACACCTACACCGCGACCGTCCATGCCGAACCGGTGGTGGACCCCGATATGAGCAGGATCCGGAGGTAGCACGCTGATGAGCGACAACGTCTACGACGCCATCGCCGTCACCGCCCCCGCGCCGGGCGGCTCGCTGGTTCCCACCCTGGGCGGCGAATACTACTGCGACCCAGAGATATTCCGCGCCGAGCAGGAACGCATCTTCGAGTCCATGTGGTTCTGCGCGGTGCGCAGCGCCGACCTGGCGGCGCCCGGCGCATTCCGCAAGGTCCAGGTCGGCCGCGAGAGCGTACTCATCGTGCGCGGCCGCGACGGCGCGCTCAACGCGTTCCTCAACATCTGTCGGCACCGCGGGGCAATGCTGTGCACCGAGGAGTCCGGCCAGGTCAAGCGGCACCTGCGGTGCACGTACCACGCCTGGACCTACGGTCTCGACGGAAAGCTGGTCGCCGCGCCGAATCTCGGCGCACTGACCGACGAGACCGGCGCGCGGATCGACCGCACCGAGTACGGCCTGGTGCGGGTCGCCCTGCGCGAATGGCTCGGGTACGCCTGGGTGTGCCTGGCCGCCGAGGCGCCGTCCTTCGAAGCCGAGGTCATCGGCGCGGTGACCGGGCGACTCGGCGACGCCGAAGCGATCGAGCACTACCGGATCGAGGAGCTCTCGGTGGGCCGGCGGGTGGTCTACGACGTGGCGGCCAACTGGAAGCTGATCGTGGAGAACTTCATGGAGTGCTACCACTGCGCCACCATCCACCCCGAGCTCACCGAGGTCCTGCCGGAGTTCGCCGACGGGCTGGCGGCGCAGTACTACGTCGGCCACGGCGCCGAGTTCGGTCCGGAGGTCGAGGGATTCACCGTCGACGGCAGTGCCGGATTCGACACCATCCCGGGAGTGACGGCCGAGCAGGACCGCCGGTACTACGCCGTGACCGTGCGGCCGACGGTGTTCATCAACCTGGTGCCCGACCATGTGATCCTGCACCGGATGTACCCGATGGCGGCCGACCGCACCATCGTGGAGTGTGACTGGCTGTATCTGCCCGAGGTCGTGGAACAGGGCCGTGACGTCGAGCGTTCGGTGGAACTCTTCCACCGGGTGAACCAGCAGGACTTCGAGGCCTGTGCGCGCACGCAACCCGCAATGTCCTCCCGGGCGTACCGCAACGGGGGTGTACTGGTTCCGTCCGAACACCACATCGCGGAATTCCACGAGTGGATCGTCACCAAGCTCGACACACGATCCGGACCGGATCCGGAAAGGAACACCCGATGAGCACCGAGCGTGAGGCGAGTCTCTTCATCGATGGAAAGTGGGTGCATGCCGCCGACGGCGGCACCCGCGACATCGTCAACCCGGCCGACGGCAGCGTGGTCGCCGTCGTCGACGAGGCCGGCCACACCGACGCGGCCGCCGCCGTCGCGGCGGCGCGGGCCGCCTTCGATTCGGGTGAATGGCGGGGCACTCCGGTCGCCGAGCGCGCGGCGCTGCTGGATCGGATTGCCGACCTGCTGGTGCGCGACCGGGACCAGATCGCCCACGTCGAAACGCTCGACACCGGCAAGACATTGAAAGAGAGCTACATCGACATCGACGACGTGGTGTCGGTGTTCCGGTACTACGCGCGGCTGGCGGCCGTCGAGTCGGACCGGCTCGTCGACGTCGGCGACCCCACGGTCATCAGCCGTGTCGTACGCGAGCCAATCGGGGTGTGCGTTCTCATCGCGCCGTGGAACTACCCGCTGCTCCAGATCTCCTGGAAGATCGCGCCCGCGCTGGCCGCCGGCTGCACCATGGTCGCCAAACCCAGCGAAGTCACACCGCTGAGCACGATCGCGCTGGTCCGGTTGGCCGAGGAGGCGGGGGTTCCGGCCGGCGTGCTGAACCTGATCCAGGCCAGCGGTGCGGCGGTCGGAACGGCGCTGACCGACACCCCCGACGTCGACCTGATCTCCTTCACCGGCGGCGCGTCCACGGGTGTGGCGATCGCACGGGCGGCCGCTCCCCACGTCACCCGGGTGGCCTTGGAACTCGGCGGCAAGAACCCGCACATCGTATTCGCCGACGCCGAGTGGAAGAGCGCGGTCGACGCCGTGGTCACCGGCGTGTTCATGCACTCGGGTCAGGTGTGTTCGTCGGGCACCCGGCTGATCGTCGAGGAGTCCATCGCCGAGAAGTTCGTCGCCGAACTGGTGGTCCGGGCCGGTGAGATCCGGTTCGGAGACGGGCTGGATCCCCGCAGTCAGACCGGGCCGCTGGTGTCGATGGCACACCGCGCAAAAGTCGAAAGTCATGTCGAACACGGCGATGTCCGAAGGGGCCAAGCTGGTCGCGGGTGGTCACCGGCCCACCGGGCCGGAGTTCGCCGCCGGCAGCTACTACCCGCCGACGATCTTCGACCACTGCGACCGGTCGATGCGAATCGTGCAGGAGGAGACGTTCGGTCCGATTCTGACGGTCGAGCGGTTCACCACCGAGCAGCAGGCGATCGAGCTGGGCAACGACACGTCCTATGGCTTGGCCGCAGGCGTGCGGACGGCCGACACCGGCCGCGCCGAGCGCGTCGCGCGCGCGCTGCGGCACGGCACGGTGTGGGTCAACGAGTTCGGCATCTACACCCCGGCCGCGGAGTGGGGCGGTTTCGGCAAGTCCGGTAACGGCCGCGAGCTCGGACCCACCGGGCTGGCCGAATACCAAGAGCTCAAACATATCTGGACGAACACCTCACCGAAGGAGGTGGACTGGTTCTGCGACTGAGCGTCATCTCCGCACGGGTCCAACGACGTCTCCGGTCAGCTTGCTTTCGCGACAAGAAGGGTTCATCGATATGACAACCAGCACTTCACAATCCGGTGATTCGAGCGGGATGGAGGATTTCGGATACAAGGAATCCCTCGACCGCAGTATCGGCAAGTTCGCCAGCTTCGCCGCCGGCGTCAGCTACATCTCCATCCTCACCGGCACCTTCCAGCTGTTCTACTTCGGCTTCGGCACCGCCGGTCCGGCCTACCTGTGGTCGTGGCCGATGGTCTTCGTCGGCCAGATGGCCGTCGCGCTGTGCTTCATGGAACTCGCCGCGAAGTACCCGGTCGCCGGATCGGTCTACAACTGGTCGAAGCAGCTGGGCAGTCGCATCGTCGGGTGGTCATCGGGCTGGCTGATGCTGACGGCGTCCATCGTGACCCTGTCCGCGGTGGTGCTGGCGTTGCAGCTGAACCTGCCCCGGCTCTGGAGCGGCTTCCAGATCATCGGTGACGGCAGCACCGCCTCCGACTTCGCGCTCAACGCGGTGATTCTCGGCGCGATCATGATCGTGTTCACCACCGTGGTCAACGCGCTCGGCGTCAAGCTGATGGCGAGGATCAACAGCGCGGGCGTGTTCATCGAACTCATCGCCGCGACCCTGATCGCGATCATCCTGGCGGCCAGTACCACCCGCGGTCCGTCGGTGTTCTTCTCCACCAACGGGTACGGCGCGGGGGAGAGCGCCGGCTTCTTGGGCGCGTTCCTGGTCGCCTCGTTGGCGTCGGGCTACGTGATGTACGGCTTCGACACCGCCAGCTCGCTGGGCGAGGAAACCGTCGAGCCCACGGCGTACCGCACCGAAGGCGATCTTGCGGGCGATCCTGGCGTCCTTCGTGATCGGCGGCGCCATCCTGGTGTTCGCCGTCCTGTCGGCGCCGGACCTGTCCGACCCGAAGATCGGCGAGAGCAGCGGCGGCCTGCAGTACATCGTCGAGCAGGTGATGTGGGGACCGCTGGGCAAGATCTTCATCGTCTGCATCGTCATCGCGGTGACGGTGTGCTCTCTCGCGGTGCACACCGCGGCGATCCGGCTGATGTTCGCGATGGCGCGCGACAACGCACTGCCGTTCGGTGAGAAGCTCGCCCGGGTCAACCCGAAGACCCAGACGCCGATCATCCCGGCCATCGTCATCGGCGGGATCGCGGTACTGATCCTGGTGATCAATGTAGGGCAACCGAAGATCTTCACAGTGCTGACCTCGATCGCCATCATCATGATCTACCTGGCCTACCTGATGGTGACCGGACCGATGCTGAAGAAGCGTCTGCAGGGTCAATGGCCGCCGAAGGATCTCAAGGAGGGTGGCTACTTCACCATGGGCGGCTGGGGGATGCTGGTCAACATCGTCGCGGTTGTCTGGGGTGTCGGGATGGCGCTCAATCTCGCCTGGCCGCGCGAGGCCGTCTACGGCGAGGGCTGGTACAACGCCTGGGGCGCCTTCATCTACATCGGGATAATCCTGGGCTTCGGCCTGGTGTGGTACGCGGTCAAGGGCCGCCACCACATCGGTACCCTGGCCTCCCACGCCGCCGCGAGGGTGGAGTGAAAAGCGATGTCTGACAACACGTTCGACTATGTCATCGCGGGAGGGGGGACGGCCGGCTGCGCGCTGGCCGCCCGCCTCTCCGAGGATCCGTCGGTGACGGTCTGCCTGGTGGAGGCGGGACCGAGCGACGTCGGCGACCCCAACATCCTGGTGCTCAGCGAGTGGATGCACCTGCTGGACTCGGGCTACGACTGGGACTACCCGGTCGAACCGCAGGAGAAGGGCAACAGTTTCATGCGCCACGCCCGGGCCAAGGTGCTCGGCGGGTGTTCGTCGCACAACTCCTGTATCGCGTTCTGGCCTCCCGCGGAAGGCCTCGACGAGTGGGAGGCGATGGGGGCCACCGGGTGGGGCGCCAAGGACGTGCTGCCCTATGTGACGCGGCTGGAGCGCAACGACGCCGAGGGTGACCAGCACGGCCGCAGCGGTCCCGTCCGATTGCGCGACGTCCCGCCCGACGACCCGTGCGGCGCGGCGGTCCTGGAAGCCGCCGCGAAAGTCGGGCTGCCGACGGTGAAGTTCAACCGTGGCACCACCGTGTGCAACGGAGCCGGGTGGTTCCAGATCAACGCCGACGAGGACGGCACCCGCATGTCGACCTCGCACGCCTACCTGCATCCGATCCTGGATACCCGCAAAAACCTTGAGGTACGGACGAATTCCTGGGTGAGCGAGATCCTGTTCGACGAGTCCGGTGCGGCCACCGGGGTCCGGTACCAGCGTCCGGACCTGACCGGATACGACACGGTCACCGCCCGCCGCGAGGTGGTTGTGACCGCCGGGGCCATCGACACCCCCAAGCTGTTGATGCTCTCGGGCATCGGGCCGGCGGAGCACCTGCGGGAGATGGGTATTCCGGTGCGCGTCGATTCCCCCGGCGTCGGCGCCAATCTCGATGATCATGTCGAGGGGCTGGTGTTCTGGGAGGCGTCCCGTCCGATGGTCACCACATCGAGCCAGTGGTGGGAGATCGGGTTGTTCACCACCACCGAGGAGGGCTTGAACCAGCCGGACCTGATGATGCACTACGGCAGCGTGCCGTTCGACATGAACACCCTGCGTTGGGGATACCCGACCACCGACAACGGGTTCTGCTTGACGCCCAACGTCACGCAGGGCCGGTCCAGGGGCACGGTGCGCCTACGATCGCGGGACTTCCGTGACCGGGCGCGCGTCGATCCGCGCTACTTCACCGACCCCGAAGGGCACGACGAGCGGGTCATGCTGGCCGGAATCCGGTTGGCGCGCAAGATCGCCGAGCAGGAACCGCTGCGCTCGTGGATCGCGCGGGAGCTGTCGCCCGGATCTGACGCGGTCACCGATGACGACCTGCTCGACTACATCCACAAGACGCACAACACCGTCTACCACCCGGCGGGAACTGCGCGGATGGGCGGTGTGGACGACCCGATGGCGGTCCTCGATCCGCAACTGCGGGTCAAGGGTGTCGAGCGGTTGCGGGTCGTGGATGCCTCGGCCATGCCGAAACTGCCTGCGATCAACCCGAATATCACGGTGATGACGATGGCCGAGAAGTGCGCCGACCTGATCCGCGGGGTGTGAAAATGTGGTGAGCGGTGCCGATGACCTGATCACCTATTTAGCGGATCACGCGCCGTTCCAGTCGATGTCCCTGGAATCGCTGGCCGAACTGGCTTCGGCCGCATCGACGCACACCTTCGGAGCCGGCGAGCTGGTGGTCGACTACACCGCGCAGGTTCCGGACGAGATCTGGATGCTGCGCACCGGTGCCGTAGCGCTGCTTGCGGATTCGAGTGACGACGCAGAACCTGTGGACGCTGTCACGCCCGGTGGCGTGTTCGGCTACCTTCCGCTGCTCAGTGACGGCGAGATCAAGTTCACCGCGCGTGCCACCGAGCCGAGCACGCTGCTGCGGTTGCCGGGATCGCTGGTCCGGTCGGTGTTTACCAAGCCGGCGGGGCTTTCGTTCCTGGCGTCCTCGGCGGGGGACGCCATCTCCGCGCGTGCCCGTGCGCAACGGCCGTCGCTCACCGCCGTCGGTGACCTGGTGCGGGATGAACCGGTGTTCACCTCGGCGGAGACCTCGGTGCGCGACGCCGTTCGGCACATGACGGACCGGCGGGCGTCCTACGCCCTGATCGCCCTGCCCAGTGGGAACTTCGGCATCTTCACCGACCGCGACCTACGGACCCGGGTGGTGGCTGCCGGCGCCGGCCTGGATGTGGCCATCGGTCAGGTGATGAGTGCCCCGGCGCGTACCGTCACCGCGGACCGGGTGGCCGCAACGGTGCTGATGGACATGCTCGAGGCCGGGCTTCGACACATGCCCGTGGTCGATCACCACGGCCGTGTGCTCGGTGTGGTGGAGGAAACCGATCTGGTGGCGTCGTCGACACGGCAGAGTTTTCTGTTGCGCCGCTCGATCGCACTGGCCGCTGACCCGGCGCAGCTCAAGGCGGCCGCCCGGCGGATCTCCGCCCTGGTGGTCGACCTGTTCCGGGGTGGCACCGATGCCGCGGGCACGAGTGCGATTCTGTCGGTGGTCATCGACGCGGTGGTGCGCCGCGCGCTCGACCTGGAGCTCGCCGACCAATCGGGTCAGTGGCGGGAGCAATTCGCCTGGCTGACATTGGGCAGCATCGCGCGGCGCGAGGCGATGCCGTCGTCCGACGTGGACTCCGCGTTGTCGTGGGCCGACGCCGGCACCGCCGAGAAGGGTCGGCTGCGCAGGCTCGCCACCGCTGTGCACGCCACCCTCGATTTGTGCGGGTTGCCGTCGGACAGCAACGGGGCGGTGGCTTCGAGCCCCCGGTTCGCCCGGTCGGCGTCGGAGTGGGCGGTCGCTGCCGAGGGCTGGCTGGACGATCCGATGAAGGACCGCGGCATCGTGATGTCCTCGCTGCTTTTGGACGCCCGGGTGGTCTGGGGCGACCGCGAATTGCACACCGTCCCGGCCGCATTCGGCCGGATGCCCGTCGAGCACCCCAACGCGCTGCGACTGCAGCTGCTCGAAGCCCTGGCGGACAAACCGAGGACCCGGTCGCTGCGCGACATCGTGGCCCGCCGCGGCGGGACGTTCGACCTCAAGAGCCATGCCCTGACGCCGATCGTCAACCTGGCCCGCTGGGGTGGGCTGACGGTCGGGGTGGTGTCGGCGTCGACGCCGTCGCGGCTGGAGGCGGCCGCCGGCAACGGTCTTCTGTCCGAGGGCGACGCGACGATCCTGCGTGAGGTCTTCGACCTGTTGCAGCGGCTGCGCATGGCGCATCAGGTCGACCAGATCGTGGCCGGGGTGAGGCCGGGCGACATCATCACGATGTCCGAGCTGTCGCCGCTGAGTCGCAGCCTGCTCAACGACGGGGTCCGGGAGGTGGCGGCCGTGCAGCGGCGGGTCCGCTCCGTGGCCGCGATGACGGCCGGGCAGGGGATGGGCGCAGTGAAGGGAGCGCCGACATGACAACCAGCACTCCTACACTGGATCCGCCATGACAGAGCGACCCGACGACGACACCCCGCCGAGGGAGAAGTCCGTCGCGCCAGTGCAATCGGTCGATCGCGCACTGCTGGTGCTGGAGATCCTGGGCAAGCTGGGGACGGCCGGGGTCACCGAGATTGCCAGGGAGTTGGGTGTGCACAAGTCGACGGTGTCGCGGCTGATCGCGGTGCTGGAGTCACGCGGCTTCGTCGAACAGCTGTCCGACCGGGGTAAGTACCGGCTGGGTTTCGCGATCGTGCGGCTCGCCGGATCCACCAGCGCGCAAATGGATCTGGCGAAAGAGAGCCAGCCGATCTGCGACGAGTTGGCCGCCGACAGCGGGGAGACCACCAACATCGCGATCCTCGACGCCGGCCGGATCATCAACGTCGTCGAAGCCGTCGGTCCCGCCGAGATCACGCTGCGCAGTTGGGTGGGCCAGAGCTGCCCTGCCCATGCCACCTCGAGCGGCAAGGTGCTGCTGGCCGGGCTGTCGCCGGAGCGAGTGCGCGAGCTGCTCGGGGACCGCCTTCCGGCGTATACCCCCGATACGGTCACCGAACCGGCGGCGCTGGCCGCCGAACTCGACGAGGTCCGTCGCAGCGGCTGGGCCGGTGTGCGCGAGGAGCTGGAGGTCGGCCTCAACGCCGTCGCCGCTCCGGTTCGTGACAGCGGCGGGAAAATCATTGCGGCGCTGAGTGTTTCGGGTCCGTCCTATCGTCTCGAACCGTCGCGGTTCGAGGCGGTGGCACGGATGACCGTCGCCGCCGCCGACCGGATCAGCAGGCGGCTGGGGTACCTGGGCTGATTTCCGCCTGCCCGGGTCGACACCGGGGTGAGCGGGAACCGGAAGCCGTTGCCCCGCGTCTAACCCTGTATGGACTACTGCCTGGGCGCCGACGGCGCGGCAACGATGTGGAGCGGGCCGGCGGATGTCGACATCGACGGCGACGGCACGCTCGACGGGATCGGCCTGGACTTCGACGGCGACGGGTTGCGCGACGATGTGCTGGCCGACCTCGATGGTGATGGGCTGGCCGACCACGCGATCCTCGATGCCGGTGGTGCGCAGCGCTGGTTCACCGACGACGGGACGGGCACCTGGTCGATCGCCGCGACTCAGCGGGGTCCCGGCGCCGGACTGCGGTGGCAGTCACTGGACGGTGTCGAGCAGTCCGGCGGTCCGCTGGTGGACTTCGACGATGACGGTGCGGTGGACGATCGCCTTGTCGACACCGACGGAAACCGGATCGCCGACCGGGTGATCGCCGTGGACGGCTCGGTCGGCTACGTCGACACCGACCTGGACGGCGGGTGGGACGTCAAGCTTCTCGACGAGGACGGTGACGGGGCCGCCGACAGCGCGAGTCAGTTATAGGCTGGCTGGCTCAACAGTGCGGACGGGTCAGCGGAGGTCGTTCAGCAGGGCCTTTGCGTCCTGCAGGTCCGCGGTGTCGTGCCCTTCGGTGAACCAGGTGTAGACGGGCAGGAGGAGTTCGCGAGCGTCGTCGCCGCGCCCGGTCGCACGCCAGAGCCGGCCCAGGCTCGTCGCGGCGCGCAGTTCCCAGGACTTCGCCTGCTGATCGCGGGCGATCGCGAGAGCGCGCTGGAAACACTGCTCTGCCTCGGCGGTTTGCGAAGCGTCCTGGGCGAGTAACAACTCTCCCCTGATCCGGTAGACCTCGGCTTCGTACAGATGCTCGTCGTTACCGTCGACCCACTGCACCGCCTCGTCGAGCGCTGCCAGTCCCTCGTCGTGGCGGTGCAGCGCGCCGTACGCCTCGGCCGCGAGCGCGAGGTACCACGGCCACACCGCGCCCATGCCCATCGTTCGTCGGCGTTCCATGGCCTCGCGGATATCTGCGAGGCCGGCGGGCACATCACCCTGCTGTGCCACGGCCCAGCCGCGCGGTAGCAGGCACCAGAGCTCCAATGCGTCGAGGGAATGCTCGGCCGACAGCGCCAGGGCCTCGTCAGCGAGGTCCTGCGCGGGCCGCGGCTCCCGGCGCAACTGCGAGAGTTGGGCGGAGAACAACAGGGCCAAGCTCACCGCGAACGGATGCCCGATGGAGCGGGCGTGCGCGACGGTGCGCTTCATGGCCCGCACGGCTTCCGACGGGTAGCCCAGCACCCAGTCCGCCAATGCGTCGAGGTACCCCGCGACCGTGCCCGGGTCCTGTCCGTAGGCGGCGATACATGTGCGGTGCTGGTCGCGCCTGTAGAACGTGAGGCATCGGCGGCTGTGGTCGCGTACCTCGATGAAATCGCCCTGCCACCACGCCGGGTAGGCCAGTAGCCAATGGCCCACCGCGAAGAGAAGTGAATCATCTTGCGGCCCAGCCAATTCAAGAAACTCCTCGGCCAGTTCCCGGGCCTCCTTCATGTGGCCGCGCGCTATCTGCGCGTAGGCCAGGCCGGACAGTACAGGGAACAATTCGGGTGTGCTGCCAACCTGCCGCGCCAGTTCGCGGGCGCGGTTGTAGACGTGTTCCACCGAATGCGGCCCGCTCACGAAGACCAACGCGGGGGCACGCACGAGTTGTAGGGCGAGTTCCTGCCGGGCGCGGGCCGGACCCTCGGGCAACGTGCTCAGGAGGTCCAGGCCACGCTCTGCGTGGTTGGCGGCCTCGTGGTTTGCATGCCGCTGTAGTGCGCGCTGTCCCGCGGCCAACCAGTAGGGGATGGCCTGTTCGGTAAGACCGGCCTCGGTGTAGTGGTGCGCGATCAGTTCGGGCTGCGCGGTGACGATCTCGGGGAACTCTGCCTCCAGGGTGTGCGCGATGCGCTGATGGTGCGACTGGCGGGTGCTCTTCAACAGCGACTGATAGGCGGCGTCCTGGATGAGTGCGTGTCTGAAGCGATACGACGACGAGGGCGGATTGCCGTCCTGGTAGAGGAACTCGGCTGCCACGAGCCGGTCCAGGCTCTCGCATATCCGGGCGTGGTCCCACTGGCTCACGGATTTCAGCAGCGCGTAACTGAACTCTCGGCCCAGCGTTGCAGCCAGTTGTGCGAGCCACTTCACGGCGCCAAGGCGATCCAACCGGGCCATCAGCGAATCGTGCAAGGTGTCGGGTACGGCTAGCGTCGGCAGTTGCCCGGTGAGCTCGTACCGGTAGGCGTGTTCATCCAGCAGCCCGGACTCCAGCAGCATCTTGGTGAGTTCCTCAACGAACAACGGCACGCCGTCAGTCTTGGCTACCACTTGCGCCAGGACTTCCTCAGGCAGCGTCTTGTCCCCGGCCACCAGGCGGGCCAACTCGGCTACCTCGTCCCGCGACAACCGGTCGATGTCGAGCGTGGTGACGGCAGGGTTGCCCTTCCATGGCGGGCTGAAGTCGGGCCGGCATGTGAACAACGCCAGGATGCGGGTGTCTCCGATCTCGTCGATCACGAGGGTGAGCAGCTCCAACGTGGTCGGATCAACCCAGTGCAGGTCTTCCACCACAAACAGAACCGGTTGCCGAGCCGCCCGCCGATGCAGAATCGTCAGCAGGGCGCGCAGGGTCTGCTGCTTCTGCTCTGCGGGGGAGACGTCCAGTGGCGCATACTCGTCGCCCAGCGGAATCGAGAGCAACCCCGTGAACAGGGGCACCGCCGTCTCGAGTGCGAAACCGTTCTGCAGAAGGAACTCCTCGAGGCGGTGCGTCTTCTCCTCGGCCGACGCCTGGCGATCGCCGCGCAGGACAACCCGCTCCATTAGGTCGATGAAGGGGTACAGAGCGGTGTGCTGGTAGTAGGGCGAACACTGACAGGGCGTGAGCCACCACCCATCCTCAGAGTCTGCGTTCTTGGCGAGTGTGCGGACCAGCCGGGATTTTCCGATTCCCGCCTCACCGCGGAGTAGGACCACACGCCCACCGCCACGAACGCCGTCGGCCCAACTGTCCTGCAGGGCTTGCATTTCGCGCTGTCGACCGACCAGCGGTGTCAGGCTCGCGGCCCCGAGCGCTTCCAGGCGGGTGCGCGCCGAGTTCTCGTCAAGTACCTGGAAGACCTCGAGCGGCGTTGCGACGCCTTTGAGCGGCGGTGTTCCCATCGATGAGCACGCGAAGAGGCCGCCGAGGAGCCGGTGTGTCAGCGCACCGATGACCAGTGTGTTCGGTGGTGCGACCTCCTGCAGGCGGGCGGCGACGTTGGGGGTCTCACCCAGGGCCAGTTCGTCGCCGTGCGTGCCGTCTCCCACCCCGCCGACCACAACCGGCCCGGTATGGCAGCCCACGCGGACGGCCAACGACACCCCGTGTCTTTCCGTCAGCTGCGAATTCAACTGCCCGATCGCGCGGATCATCCCCAGCCCTGCCCGGACCGCCCGTTGCGGATCATCTTCGTGCGCAAGGGGATAGCCGAAGTAGACGAGCAGTCCATCCCCGAGGTACAACGCGATGTGGCCGTCGTAGCGGGCGATCACCTTGGCGCAGGTGTCGTAGAAGGCGCCCATGATCTCGCGCCATTCCTCGGCGTCGAACTGACTCGCCATTGGCGTGGAGCCGACAAGGTCGCAGAACAGCATGGTGAGCTGGCGGCGCTCGGCATGGGCGTGCACGATGCTCGTGGAGACCGGGGACTCCTGCGCCGCCACCGGTCCGGCATGCCACACCAGTCCATGGGTGTCCTCGCCCACCTCGCCGGGATGTGTGTAGAACAGCTCTGCGCGGAGTGCATCGAGTTGTTCGGTACTCAGGCCGAAATGCGCCCGGAGCAAGCGGTAAGAGGCCCGTCCTCGTCGTTGAAGAAGGCCCTCTACCTCGTTCAGCACCGCGTAAAGATCCATTGCCTGCCTCCCCGCACGCGGCGGTAAGCCATATCAATGGTGCGCCCCGCCGGTGCTCACGGGTGCGCGGATTCAGCATGTTCACAGCCGCTCGGCCCGGCTCCTCTTCGCGCGAGCGCTCATCGGCCCGGGCTCAGGTGGATGCGGCCCGGCTCCTCTTCGCGCGAGCGCTCATCGGCCCGGGCTCAGGTGGATGCGGCCCGGCTCCTCTTCGCGCAAGCGCTCATCGGCCCGGGCCGGGCGGTCCCGCGAAGGCCTGCGCGATCTCCAGCCAGCGCTCCGCGTCCGGCCCGTCGGCCACGACGTCGAGTTCACCCCGGGGACGGCGCTGGGTGACCAGCGCACAGAAATCCTCGGCCGAACCCGTCACCCGCTGGGTGGCGTCCTCAGGTCCCCATGCCCAGGTGTCGCCGTCCGGCGCGCGCAGCGTGACGCGGAACGGGTCGGTAGGTGGCGTCAGACCGTGAACGACGAATGCGTAGTCGCGGGTGCGTACCCCGATGTGTGCGATCGACCGCATCCGGGCCGTTGCCGGGCGGTGTACTCCGAGCGCGTCGGCGACGTCGAGCCCGTGCGCCCAGGTCTCCATCAACCGGGCGGTCGCCATCGACGCGGCGCTCATCGGCGGGCCGAACCACAGCAGCTTGCGGCCGTCGGGCACCGCGGCCAACTCGTCGTGCAGCCGTCGCCGGGTGACCCGCCAATCGGCCAGCAGCGACAGCGGGCGGGGTGACCGCCAACTCCTCGGCGCCTGCGTCGACGAATCCGCTGGGATTGCCTGCGGCGGCGGCCAGCACGTCGGCGAAGCCCGCTTCGTCGGTCACCGAGACGAGGGCGACCCGATCGGTCCACAGCAGGTGCGCAATCTGGTGGGCGATGCTCCAGCCGGGGGCCGGAGTGGCCGTCGGCCCAGTCGGCGTCCGCCAAGCGGCGCGACCAGCAGATCAAGCTCGTCGCTCTCGGCACGGAGATCATCGATGACGTGCCCGGCTGCACTCATTCGGCGAGCCTAATCCGGGGCCGGTGCCCGCCGGACCACGAATGCGTGGACGGCGAGCCCGAGCAGGTAGAGCGCCGATCCGGCCACGACCAACCCCGGTGCGTATCCGTCGTCGGGTATCACCGCTGCGGCCGACGCTGACCGCCACGATGAACGACACCCAGAACAGCGAGTCCTGCACCGCGAATACATGGCCACGCAGCGGGTCGTCGACATCGAGCTGCATCGCCGAATCGGCGCACAGTTTCACCACCTGGCCGGCCGCACCGACCAGGAACCCGCACAGCATCATCATCGGCAGCTGCAGGCCCGCACCGCACAACTGGATCACCGCAGCGGCCGCCAGGGCGCCGTTGGCGGTGGCGTAGCGACCCCAGCGGCGCACGGCCGCCGGGGTGATCACCATCGCCAGGAACGAACCGGCGCCGGTGGCCGCCACGAACAACACCGCGGTTCCCATCCCGGCGACCTCGACGGTCGGGGTGTCGGTGTGACGCACGATCACGAGCACCAGCAGGGTGTTGATCCCGAGCACCATGCGATGCGCGGCGAGCCCGGTGAGCGTCCCCGCGACGGTCGGCAACGCGAGGACCGTGCGTGCGCCGTGCAGCCAACCGGTGGAGACCGCGTAGAACACGGAGCCGTGGATCGCGCGCGCGGTGTCGTCGGGACCCAGCACGTGCGAGGGAAACCGCACCGAGAGGAACAACGCAAGTGCCACGGGGATCGCGACCATGAAAATGATCG
The DNA here is from genome assembly GCA_963779655.1 of uncultured Actinomycetota bacterium. GTDB lineage: Bacteria > Actinomycetota > Actinomycetes > Mycobacteriales > Mycobacteriaceae > Mycobacterium. The sequence goes on from CAVZZD010000026.1 coordinate 170,863, forward strand.
CCGCCGACCCGGCGTCGTTGGCGCCGAACAGCACCCGCGGTAGCAGCATGAAGCTCGCGCCGAGGAACGTCGCGAGCGCCGCCGGTGGCCGCGGCCACCGAGTTCATGGTGACCACCTGCTCACGGGGAACGACGTGCGGCAGCGCGGCGGACAGGCCGGACGCGACGAAGCGGGTGAACCCGTTGACGATCAGCGCACCGCACAACACCGCGACATCGTCCGGCGCCGGTCGCCAGCAGCCCGGCCACCCCGAGGACCAGCAGCAGCCGGCCCAGGTTGGCGCCGACGAGCACCCAGCGCCGGTCCCATCTGTCCAGCAGGGCGCCGGCGAAGGGGCCGAGCAACGAGTACGGCAGGAACAGCCCCGCGAACGAGCCCGCGATCGCCCACGGTGTGGCGGCCCGGTCCGGGTTGAACAGCAGTGCCCCCGCCAGCCCCGCCTGGAAGAGGCCGTCGCCGAACTGGCTGGCCAGCCGCAACTCCAGCAGTCGGCAGAATTCCGGCAGGTTGCGCACCGATCGCCACAGGGCGACAGACGCGCGTGCGTCGAGCAACCGATCACTTCCTAGGTTCGGACAATGCGGGCCACGCGACGCGAAATCAAGGGCCCGAATCCACAGTACGGATGACATGATGGACGGGTGGCCCAGCCCGAGGACCCCGAAGATTTCATCGCGCCCGCGGCACACCGGGTGCGCGCGGGTTCACTTCTGCTGGCCAACACCGACCTGCTGGAGCCGACGTTTCGGCGCAGCGTGATCTACGTCGTCGAACACAACGACGGCGGCACGCTCGGGGTGGTGCTCAACCGGCCCAGTGAGACCGCTGTTTACAACGTCCTGCCGCAGTGGGCCAAGCTGGCGGCCAGACCGAAGACGATGTTCATCGGCGGTCCGGTCAAGCGGGACGCCGCGCTGTGCCTGGGATCCCTGCGTGCGGGCGTCGATCCGCAGGGCGTGCCCGGGTTGCGTCACGTGTCCGGCCGGATGGTGATGGTCGACCTCGACGCCGATCCCGATCGCGTTGGCGCCGGCGCTGGAGGGTGTCCGCATTTTCGCCGGCTACTCGGGCTGGACCATCGGCCAGCTGGAGGGCGAGATCGAGCGCGACGACTGGATGGTGTTGTCGGCCTTGCCTTCTGACGTGCTCTTCGAACAGCGCATGGATCTGTGGGCGCGGATTCTGCGGCGTCAGCCGCTGCCGCTGTCGATGCTGGCCACCCACCCGATCGACATCAGCCGCAACTAGCACCGGACTAAACACGACGGTCTGGTTGCCGTGGCGCAGGATGCGGTCCTCGCAGTGCCACAGCACCGCCCGGGACAGCACCACCCGCTCGACGTCGGCGCCGAGCCGGCGCAGATCGTCCACGCCGTGGCGATGATCCACCCGGACCACGTCCTGTTCGATGATGGGGCCGGCGTCCAGGTCCTCGGTCACGTAGTGGGCGGTGGCGCCGACGAGTTTGACGCCGCGCTCCTTGGCCTTGCGGTACGGCGCCTCCCCGACGAACGCCGGGAGGAACGAGTGGTGAATGTTGATCAGCGGGCAGCCGACCTGCTCGAGGAACGAGCCGCTGAGGATCTGCATGTAGCGGGCCAGCACCACCAGATCGACGTTGCCCGTGCAGCAACTCGAGTTGGCGTCGCTCGGCGTCCGCGCGACTGTCCGGCGTCGACGCGCACGTGCAGGAACGGCACCCCGAACGGGCGCACCTGGTCGGCGAGGTCGGCGTGATTGGAGATGACCATCACCACCGACATGTCGAGCTCGCCGCGCCGGTTGCGCCACAGCAGATCGAGCAGGCAGTGGTCTTCCTTGCGAGGCCAGGATCGCCACCCGTTTGGGCTTGGCGGCTTCGGTCAGCCGGAAGTCCATGTCGAACGGCGCCGCCACCTGCTCGCGGAATCCGGCCTCGAGCGCGTCCCGCGCCGCGGCCAGCCCGGGCAGGTGAAAGATGGTGCGCTGCATGAACGTTCCACCGCTCTGGGCGGTCGCATGCTGGTCCAGCGAGATGATGTTCGCCCCGGCGGCGGACAGGAAGGTACTGACCGCGGCGACCAGACCCGGTCGGTCGGCGCAGTGCAGCAACAGCCGGCCGATGTCGTGGACCGCAAGCTGTCCTTGGTCGAACGGGGGAAACCCGCCGGGAGCGGGTGCGATGCCACGTCAGTGCATCCGCCACGTCGCCACCGCCCAGGGCCGCGTTACTGGCAGGACAGCGTGCAGGCCGCGCAACTGCCCGCGCATTCGCCGCGGCGCGGGCCTCGGCCGTCTGCTGCGACCACGCGAAGCGGGCGCCCTGCCACGAACCGGCGGCCACCGTGCCGACCGCCCCGAGCACGCAGACGATCAGCAGCAGCAGCCCGGTGTGGGCAGCGCCGGCGAACGCGACCGCGCCGCCCGCGGCCAGCATGACCGCCGCGGCCAACTGGGTCGGGGCGAGCGCGCGGCGACCTGGTGTGCGGGATCGGCGCTGCGCGGCCGGGCCAGCGACCACAGCCCGAGGCGGCCGACTGCGACGGCCGCGCACAGGCACAGCACACCGGCGATCAGCATGGGGCCACCTTACGAGAAGGCGCTCCGGCGTGCCGCCCGGGGGACCGGCCTCAGCTGGCCGGCGGCGGCGCGGCCGGCAGTGCCGGGGCGCGCGGCCGGGGCGGCCGGAGCGGTCGCGACCACCGCGGCGGGGTCGGCGACCCGGAAGCCGTTGACGATCGCGTCGGTGGCGTTGGCGGCGGCCACGGCCTGGTTGGCGGCTGTCGTCACCGACAGCGTCACCAGGTACCGGTCGGGTCCGGCGGTCGGCGATCACATGCCGGCGCGACGTGTTGAGGATCATGTCGTTCTGCCGGTAGGTGCCCTCGATGACCGACGACGGGAATCCGCCGAACTCGGCCAGCGACGCGTCGGTGGACTGCCAGTTGGCCAGCTGCTGGCTGTCGACGTAGCCGTGTGTGATGGCTTCCCGCGGGTCGAAGTCGCCCACCAGCTTGTAGACCACGAGCTGCGCGTTCGACGTGTACAGCCCGTCTCCGCCGGCCCGGTCGGCGATCACCGCGAACGCGTCGGGCACGTTCGGGTCGGGCACCTGGCTCCAGCCGGTCGGCATCGGCAGCGTGATGTTGAGCGCCCGGAAGTCCCGCGGGTTCTGCGGTTCCAGCTGCGACGCCCTTCTCGTGGAAGAAGTCGGTGCAGCGTGCCCGAACTGGCCGGCACGAGGGCGGGTGCCGCCGGCGCCGGTGCAGGCGCGGGTGCGGCCGGGCCGGCTGGGCGGCCACGGTCGTCGGGACCGCCGCGGCCGGGCGCCGCCGGGGCGGGCGCCGCCGGCCGGTGGCCGCGGCGGCGGTGGCCGCGGCCGCGGTGGGTGCGACAGTGACGGTCTGGGTGACGGTGACGGGTGCCGGGGCGGGCGGGGCCGGCAGGGCCGGTTCGGCAGAGGCGGTGGTCCCCGCGAAACCCACCACACCGGCGATGCCTGCGGCGACACCGCCTGCCACTACCCGCCAGCTACGGGCGTTGTTGAACATCGTGCTCGTCCTTCCGGGTACGCATCTTCTCGGGGCACACGCCACCCCATGTCAGAGGCCGACTGTAACGGCGTTCCGGCCGGATGCCGGGTCCCGAGAGCGAGCTGGAACCGACCTGGAACCAACCGCTGATCGGTCTGCAACGCAACTGAGACCAACGGGCCCCGGAGTGTGACCGGGATCGCGTTTTCGGCTGTGCGGACCCGTCCTTATACCCTGTTGCCGTGACCGAAACAGGGCAGACCGGCCAGCCCCGGGCCCGGACGCCGACGCGCCCGCCTTCCGCTACACCGCGGAGCTGGCCGGCCGCATCGAAGAGACCTGGCAGGGCAACTGGGCCCGGCTGGGCACGTTCAATGTGCCCAACCCGGTCGGCTCGCTCGCGCCGACCGACGGATCCGCCGGTTCCGGCCGACAAGATGTTCGTCCAGGACATGTTCCCGTACCCGTCCGGCGAGGGGCTGCACGTCGGGCATCCGCTGGGCTACATCGCCACCGACGTGTACGCGCGCTACTTCCGGATGCAGGGCCGCAACGTGCTGCACGCGTTGGGGTTCGATTCGTTCGGCCTGCCCGCCGAGCAGTACGCCATCCAGACCGGTACCCATCCGCGGATCCGGACCGAGGCCAACATCGTCAACTTCCGCCGCCAGCTCGGCCGGCTGGGGCTCGGTCACGACGCCCGCCGCAGCTTCTCCACCACCGACGTCGACTTCTACAAGTGGACGCAGTGGATCTTCCTGCAGATCTACAACGCCTGGTTCGACACCGACGCCAACAAGGCGCGGCCGATCGCCGAGCTGGTCGCCGAATTCGATTCCGGCGCAAGAACTCTCGACGACGGACGGCAGTGGTCTGAGCTGAGCCCGGGCGAGCGCGCCGACGTCATCGACGGCTACCGGCTGGTGTACCGGGCCGACTCGATGGTCAACTGGTGCCCGGGACTGGGCACCGTGCTGGCCAACGAGGAGGTCACCTCCGACGGCCGCAGCGAGCGCGGCAACTTCCCGGTGTTCCGGAAGCGGTTGCGGCAGTGGATGATGCGCATCACCGCCTACTCCGACCGGCTGCTCGACGACCTCGACGTGCTGGACTGGCCGGACAAGGTCAAGGCCATGCAGCGCAACTGGATCGGCAGGTCCGTCGGCGCCGAGTGCGCTGTTCGATTCGCCGCGCCGGTGACATCGAGGTCTTCACGACGCGGCCGGACACCCTGTTCGGTGCCACCTACATGGTGCTGGCTCCCGAGCACGAACTCGTCGACGCCCTGGTCGCCGACGCGTGGCCCGAGGGCACCGACGCGCGGTGGACGTCCGGCGCGGCGACCCCTGCCGAGGCGGTCGCCGCCTACCGCAAGGCGATCGCCGCCAAGTCGGATCTGGAACGCCAGGAGAACAAGACCAAGTCCGGTGTGTTCGTCGGGTCCTACGCGACGAACCCCGCCAACGGGCAACAGGTGCCGATCTTCATCGCCGACTATGTGCTGGCCGGATACGGCACCGGCGCCATCATGGCGGTGCCCAGCGGCGATCAGCGGGACTGGGACTTCGCCACCGATTTCGGCCTGCCGATCGTGAAGTTGATTGCCGGGCGGCGATGTTTCGCAGGCCGCCTACGCCGGTGACGGCGTGCTGGTCAACTCCGGGTTCCTCGACGGCATGAGTGTGGCCGCAGGCCAAGGCGGCGATGACCGAGCGGCTGGCCGCCGACGGCCGCGGGCAGGCGCGTGTCGAATACAAGCTGCGGGACTGGCTGTTCGCGCGGCAGCGGTACTGGGGCGAGCCGTTCCCGATCGTCTACGACGGCGACGGCCGCGCCCACGGCCTGCCCGAATCGGCGCTGCCGGTGGAACTGCCCGACATCCCGGACTACTCGCCGGTGCTGTTCGACCCCGACGACGCGGACAGCGAGCCGTCGCCGCCGCTGGGCAAGGTGACCGACTGGGTGAACGTCGAACTGGATCTCGGCGACGGGTTGCAGCCCTACACCCGCGACACCAACGTGATGCCGCAGTGGGCCGGCAGTTCGTGGTACGAGCTGCGCTACGCCGACCCGCACAACTCAGAAGAGTTCTGCGCCAAGGAGAACGAGGCGTACTGGATGGGCCCGCGGCCCGCCGAGCACGGCCCCGAGGACCCGGGCGGCGTCGACCTCTACGTCGGTGGCGTCGAGCACGCGGTGCTGCACCTGCTGTATTGCCGGTTCTGGCACAAGGTTCTCCACGACCTCGGCCACGTGACGTCCCGCGAGCCGTATCGCCGGCTGATCAACCAGGGCTACATCCAGGCGTTCGCCTACACCGATGCGCGCGGCGCCTACGTGCCGGCCGCCGACGTCGTCGAGCGCGACGGGAAGTTCTATCTGTCCGGCCCCGACGGGGAAGCCGAGGTGTTCCAGGAGTTCGGCAAGATCGGCAAGAGCCTGAAGAACTCCATCTCGCCCGACGAGATCTGCGAGGAGTACGGCGCGGACACGCTGCGGGTCTACGAGATGTCGATGGGGCCGCTGGAGGCGTCCCGGCCGTGGGCCACCAAGGATGTCGTCGGCGCCTACCGGTTCCTGCAGCGGGTGTGGCGGGTGGTGGTCGACGAGAACACCGGCGCGCGTGCGGGTCACCGACGACACGAGCTCTGGACGCCGGCACGCTCAAGGCGTTGCACCGCGCCATCGACGGGGTGTCGGAGGACTACGCGAACCTGCGCAACAACACCGCCGCCGCCAAACTGATCGAGTACACCAACCACCTGACCAAGGACGGGGTGACGGCCCGCGCGGCGGTCGAACCGCTGGTGCTGATGCTGGCCCCGCTGGCCCCGCACCTGGCCGAGGACCTCTGGCAGCGGCTCGGCCACGACACGTCGCTGGCGCACGGTCCCTTCCCGCAGGCCGACCCGCAGTATCTGGTCGAGGACTCCGTCGAGTTCCCGGTGCAGGTCAACGGGAAGGTCCGCGGCAAGATCACCGTGCCCGCCGACGCCGCCGCCGACGCGGTCGAGGCCGCCGCGCTGGCCGACGAGAAGGTGCTGGCGTTCCTGGCCGGCGCCACGCCGAGGAAGGTGATCGTGGTCCCCGGGAAGCTGGTCAACCTGGTCGTCTGAGTGTGATTTCGCGCGTACCGTGCGTCATCGCCGGTGAGCGCGCCGAAATCGCAGGGGAGTCACGCCCAGCCGAGCTGGCGCAGCGTCACCCCGTCGTTCCAGATCTTGGTCATGTGACGGATCTTGTCACCGTCGAAGTCCATCACGTAGACGTAGTCGGCCGCCGCGCTCTTCCCGGTCGCCGGGACCGGGCCGCCCTCCCCGGTGTGCGTGCCGCGGAAGACGCCGAACACCGCGACGTTGTTCCGCGCCTCATCGACGGCGAACGAACGCACCTCTGCGATGCCGTCGGGTAACAGCTGCATCAGGCCTTTCATCCATTCGGTGTACGCCTCCAGCGTGCCCATATCCGCCAGCGTGTCGGCCTGTGCGGCGAAGCGTGGCGCCGGGGTGGCAGTACTGCCCGCATCCCGCCCACCCGTGACCGGCCTCGCACTCGTCGAAGAATCGTTGCGCGGTCTCTGCCATCGTGGTCATCATTCCGCCCCCTTCTGACAGGAAACCTCCAGGATATCGGCCGGAATCGAGGCCCACTAGCGCGGCCGGACGACCACCTCGTGCACGTCGGCGTCGGGCGGGGCGTTGACCGCCTGCGGCGACCAACTGCGCGACCGTCTCGGGCTTGCAGGAACCGCTCGGGCCGGTATTCGCCGCCCTCGTAGGCCACCAGGTCGCGCTGCATGTCGGTGTCGATGCGGCCCGGGTACACCGTGGTGACCCGCAGGGCGGGCTCATCGGCGCGCAGCGAGTCGGCGAACGCCCGCAGCGCGAACTTGCTGGCCGAATACGACGCCAGACCGGGCGACGGGTGCGCCCGGCGCCGGAGTTGATGAACACGACGTGGCCGCCGGCGGCCCGCAGCGCGGGCAGCAGTGCCAGCGTGAGTGCCACGGCCCCAACGACATTCACCGTCATGGTGGCCCGCCACTCGTCGACGGTCGACTCGGCGACGCGGCCCGGGTAGGCCACCCCGGCGTTGTGCACCAGGACGTCGAGTTCGACGATCGGCTCGACGGCTGCCTCGATGGCGTCGAGGTCGGCCGAAGTCCAGCGGCCAGGTGGTGGCGCCGAGCCGTTCGGCCACCGCGTCGAGCGCGGCCGACGGGCGGCCGGCCAGGAACAGCGTGTGGGTCGGGCGCCAGCGCGTCGGCGATGGCGGCGCCCAGGCCGCCGCCGGCGCCGGTGATCATCGCGGTGGGCATGGCTGAAACCCTAGACCGCCTGCTTGCCGAGCGTATCGGCGCGGCGGGGCCGCAGAATGGAGGCGTGGCCCCCGATCCCAGCTTCGCGCCGACCCAGCTCGCGGCGCGCGCCGCCTATCTGCTGCGCGGCAACGACCTGGGCGCGATGACCACCGCGGCGCCGCTGCTGTACCCGCACATGTGGAGCTGGGACGCGGCGTTCGTCGCGGTCGGACTGGCGCCGCTGAGCGTCGAGCGCGCGGTGGTCGAGCTCGACACGCTGCTCTCGGCGCAGTGGGGCAACGGGATGATTCCGCACATCGTGTTCGCCAGCGGCGTCGACGGATACTTTCCGGGACCGGCCCGCTGGGCCTGCTCGGCCCTGGCCGCCCATGCCCCGCGCTCCCGGCACACCTCCGGCATCACCCAGCCCCCGGTGCACGCGATCGCGGTGCAGCGCATCCTCGACCACGCCCGCAGCCGCGGGCGGTCCACCCGGGCGGTGGCCGAGGCGTTCCTCGACCGGCGGTGGGACGATCTGGTGCGCTGGCACCGCTGGCTCGCCGAGGCCCGCGATCAGAACGGGCGCGGCCGGATCACGCTGTACCACGGCTGGGAGTCCGGCATGGACAACTCGCCGCGCTGGGATGGCGCCTACGCCAACGTGATTCCCGGTGCGGTGCCGGAGTATCAGCGCGAGGACAACAGCATCGTCACCGACGCCAGCCAGCGTCCGTCCGACATCGAGTACGACCGCTACCTGTGGCTGCTCGAGGAGATGAAGGCGGCGCGCTACGACGACGAGCTGCTGCCGAAGGTGATGAGCTTCGCGGTCGAGGACGTCTTCGTGTCGGCGATCTTCTCGGTGGCCTGCTCGGTGCTGGCCGAGATCGGCGAGGACCACAAGCGGCCGCACGCCGACGTGCGCGAGCTGTACGGATGGGCCGATCGGTTCCGCGCCGGCGTCGTCGAGACCACCGATGAAAGAACCGGTGCGGCAAGGGATTACGACGTCCGCACGGAGCGCTGGATCGCGACGGAGACCGTCGCGCAGTTCGCGCCGCTGCTGTGCGGCGGACTGTCGCACGACAAGGAGCGGGCCCTGCTGCGGCTGCTGGAGGGCCCGCGGTTCTGCGGCCATCCCGATCTGCGGTTCGCGCTGATCCCGTCGACGTCCCCGGTGTCGCGGGACTTCCGGTCCCGCGAGTACTGGCGCGGTCCGGTGTGGCCGGTGATGACGTGGCTGTTCTCCTGGGCGTTCGCGCGGCGGGGTTGGGCCGAGCGGTCCTCGGAGCTGCGGCGCGAGGGGCTGCGGCAGGCCAGCGACGGCACCTTCGCGGAGTACTACGAGCCGTTCACCGGTGAACCGCTGGGCAGCATGCAGCAGTCGTGGACCGCGGCGGCGGTGCTGGACTGGCTGGGCTGACCGGGCCGGCTTCAGTCGCCGACGATCCGGCTCAGCGGCCCGAGAGCGCTCTGCCAGCATCTCCAGGTCGGCGGGGCTGAGCTCGACGCAACATGTTGGCAAGCGAGGCGCGGCGGGCGGCCAGCGATTCGGCGTGCTGGGCATGACCTTTGGGCGTGATCTCGACGAGAACAGCGCGCAGGTCCGACGGATCCCGGGACCTCTTGACCAGGCCGAGCTTCTCCAGCCGGCGGATCGCGACCGTCGTCGTCGGCGTGCGGACCCGCTCGTGGGCGGCGAGTTCGGTCATCCGGATCGGGCCCTGGTCGAGCAGTGTGACCAGGATCGACAGCTGGGCCAGCGTCAGTTCGCCGGAGGTCTCACGGTTGGTATCGCCCCGACGCAGCACGGAGAACAGCTTGGACAGCGTGCGCTGCAGACCCTCGGCGAGTTCGGTCACCTCGGGCGCGGTCACTGATCCGGCGTCGACATCGGACATAATTCGCCAGTCTAACCTGTTAACCCCGCCCGGCATGGGCTGTCGCGGCCGATTTCTGACGTCCAGGTGAATCTTTCTAGAGCACCTGCGCGAGGAATCGTTGCAGCCGGTCGGTCTCGGCGGCCTCGAAGATCTGCTCGGGCGGTCCCGCCTCGACCACCTTGCCGTGGTCCATGAACACCACCGCGTCGGCGGCCGACCGCGCGAAGCCCATCTCGTGGGTGACCACCACCATCGTCATGCCGTCGGCGCCGAGTTCGGCGATCAGCGCCAGGATGCCCTTCACCAGTTCGGGGTCCAGCGCCGAGGTGGCCTCGTCGAAGAACATCACCTGGGGCGACATCGCCAACGCGCGCGCGATCGCCACCCGCTGCTGTTGGCCGCCGGAAAGCGTACCCGGGCGGGCATCGGCCTTGTGGCGCAAGCCAACCCGCTCCAATTGGGTCAGCGCCAGTTCGCGGGCGGCGTCGGCGGACAGCCCTTTGAGCTTGCGCGGCCCCAGCGCCACGTTGTCCAGCACGCTCTTGTGCGGGAACAGGTTGAACTGTTGGAACACCATGCCGATCCGCTGCCGCAGCTTGTCGGGGTCGTCATGCAGCACCGACTTGCCGTCGAGCAGGATGTCGCCGCTGTCGGGTTCGTAGAGGCGGTTCAGGGTGCGCAACAGGGTCGACTTGCCGGAGCCGGACGGCCCGATCACCGCGGCCGTAGTGCCCGCGGGTACGTCGATGTCGACCCCGCGCAGCACCTGGTTCGGTCCGAATGACAGGTGAATACCCTTGCCGGTCAAAGAAACAGGTTCGATTCGGGTGGCATTGGACGTCTGCGGAGCTGGAGTCATCAGGCGATCTCCTGGGTGGCACTCGGGGCAAGTGGATCCTCTGCCTCGGTCGGGGTTCGGCCGCGCCGAAGCCGCGTATCGATGTAGTTGACCAGGTGGGTCAGCGGGATCGTCAGCGCCAGGTAGAACAACCCGGCGGCCACCAGGGGTGAGAGGTTGCCGGTCTGGGCGTTCAGATCGCGGCCGACCTGGAACAGTTCGCGCTGGCTGGCGATCAGTCCCAGGAAATACACCAGCGACGACGCTTTCAGCAGCGAGATGAACTGGTTCATCAAGGCGGGCAGCACACGCCGAATGCCCTGCGGTATCACGACCAGTCGCATCGACGAGGGGTAGCTGAACCCCAGCGCCCGGGACGCCTCGAGCTGGCCGGCCTCGACACTCTGGATGCCCGAGCGCAGGATCTCGCCGATGTAGGCCGCCGCCATCAACCCCAGGGCCGCGATGCCCAGCGGATAAGGATTGTTGCCGGTGAGTCCGCCCACGATCGGTCCGATGCCCAGGCCGATCAACAAGATGATGACCACCTCGGGCAGGCCACGGAAGATGTCGGTGTACACCCGGGCCGGCCAGCGCAGCCAGCGGCGCCCGCGATATCCCGGCCACCGCCAGCAGCAGGCCCAGCGCCAGCCCGATGATGCTGGCGCTGACCGTCAGGATCAGGGTGTTCGGCAGCCCGGTCTTGAACAGATCGGGGATGGCTTTCTTGTAGAGGCCCCAGTCCAGGAAGGAGGCCTTCAACTGCTGCAGTGTTGATTTCGCCTTGACCGCGGAGTTATCGGTTGCTGTCTGCCCTGCGGCGATCGCGGCGAAGTCGGGGAGCACCGGCGCCGGCGCCGCCTTGGATCCGGGCTTCCAGCCGGGCGGCAACGCCCGCGGCACCCAGTCGGAGTACAGCTTGGACCAGGTGCCGTCGGCGATGACCGCATCGAGCCCCGAGTTGAGCGCGTCGATGAGTGGCTTGTTCTCCTTGGCGACCGCCCACGCGACGAAATTGTCCAGGCTGAAAGTGTTTTCGACGATGACGGCGGGGTCGCCCGCCTGAACGGTGCCGACGGCCTGTTGCGACGGCGCCACCCAAGCGTCGATCTGGCGGGTCTTGAGACTGGCATAGAGGGTGTTGTAGTCCGGGAACTTCACCGGGTCCAGGTGCAGGGTGTCGACGACGTAGGCCTCCTGGACGGTGCCCTGCACCACGCCGATGCGCTGGCCCGCGGCCAGGTCCGAGAAGCTCTTGATCGGCGACCCGGGCGGTACCACCAGCGAGAAGTAGCCGAAGTCATAGCCATTGGTGAACCCGACGGTCTGGCGCCGGGCGTCGGTGGTGGTGATCGAGGACGAGCCGACGTCGAAGCGGCGCGACGCCACCTGCGCCAGCAGTCCGGAGAAGTCGGTGCCGACGAAGTTGACTTTCAGACCCAGCTTGTCGGCCACGGCGCGCAACAATTCGTTGTCGAAGCCGGTGAACTGGCCCTTGGAGTCGATACAGATGCTCGGCGGCGCGTCCGAGAGGGTGCCGACGGTCAGGGTCCCGGGCGTCCCGAGTCCCAACGCGGCGAGGTCGACCGAGTCCAGCGGCTGGACCGTGGCTGTCGTGTACTTGTCGGCCGCGGGACCCTGGGCCGCGGCGGCCAGGTTGGTGGGCAATGCGCTGGCGCTGTCGACGCCCGGCGCCGCGCACTGATCAGCGCCGGCGGCCGGGGCCGCCATCAGGCCTACAGCGATCAGCGCGGCGAAGATCACGGCCAGAACTCGGGCGGTGCGCAGCCTCATCCCCAGCAACCTAGCGCGATTCGCGGCGCGGTCGGGGACTTCGGATCACCCAGAGTCTGGTCCGGCCTATCGGCCGTCTCGCCACCGGCACAGCGCCTGCGCGCCGGCCAGGTCGTAGTCCGGGCCGTTGACCCCGATGGTCAGCAGCGTCACACCGAGGTCCGCCAGTGCGCCGGCGTTCGCGAGCAGTGCGTCGTTGCCCTCACCGCGCCGGACACCGCTGTTGTCCTCGACGCCGGCCGAGTGCACGATGGTGGCCGGGTCACGGCCGACCGCGGCGCAGTGCCGGGCCAGCACCTCGGCCTTGTCGGGATAGGTGTCGACGGTGGTGAACCCGTGCCACATGTCGGCGTGCTCGGCCACCATCCGCAGCGTCTTGCGCTCACCCTGCCCGCCGATGAGCAGCGGAATCTCGCGGGTCGGTGCGGGATTGAGCTTCGCCAGCCGCGACTTGATGCGCGGCAGCGCGGCGGCCAGATCGTTGAGACGGCTTCCGACAGTGCCGAATTCGTAGCCGTACTCGTCGTAGTCCTTCTGCTTCCAGCCGGACCCGATGCCCAGGATCAGCCGGCCGCCGGAGATGTGGTCGACGGTGCGCGCCATGTCGGCGAGCAACTCGGGATTGCGGTAGGAGTTGCACGACACCAGCGCGCCGATCTCGATGCGCGATGTCTGTTCGGCCCAGGCGCCCAGCATCGTCCAGCACTCGAAGTGCGCGCCGTCGGGATCGCCGTACAGCGGGAAGAAGTGGTCCCAGTTGAACACCACGTCGACGCCGATGTCCTCGCAGCGGCGGACGGCGTCGCGGATGTCGGCATAGTCGGGGGCATGTTGCGGCTGCAGTTGCACGCCGATCCGGAGGGGTTTGACCACAGCGCCACCGTAGCGCGATCACATCAGGCGGCAGGCACCGAACTGGCGTCGTGTATGTCTGGCACGGGTGCCGAGGCCGTGGACGGTTGAGTTGGCAGACACACGGTGGACATGAGCTTGTCGGCGAACGTCTGTCGCTTGTCGTCCCACAGCGGGAAGAGCCAGCCGATGCCGAAGGTGGCGCAGTCGACGAGGTGCGCGATCTGGCGCACCACGGACCACTCGAAACCGACGGGTTGGCCGGTCTTCTCGCTGATTACCTCTAGCTTGAGCAATGATTTGCCGACGCTTGCGCCCGTGGTCCCTTGGCGATACCCCCAGTTGCAGATTGCGAAAGTAAGCACCAGGACCGCTCCGATGAGCAGGGCGGTGGTGCCCGCGGGGCTGACAGTGAAAACGCAGGCCTCGCCGGTGCCATTGTCTGGCATACAGGTCGGCGCACCCGTCGCCCACGCGAAGCCGATCCCGATGGCAGCGATGAGCGCGAGCGGGATTACGTCGACGAGTAGCGCCAACAGCCGCCTGAGCCATGACGTGTAGGCCGCGGTGGGGAGGGCGGGCAGTGGTACGGGGCGGCAAGACGCTTCGGCCACGGGCATTGGGTCATCGAAGGGCAGCGGCGTGCCGATATGCGCGAACAACGCGTTGTGCTCGTATTGGACGGCTGTGAAGGCGATGGTCCCGACCACGCTGGACACGTACAAGAACCAGGGTGTCCACGTTTCTACGCTCAGCCTGAACCCCACGTCGTAAATCGCGACGGAGGTCGCCGCCGCGGCAAGCGGCACCAGCCAGGCGCGTGTCCTTCGAGCCGTACCGATCCCCTTGGGCTGCAGTCGTATCAGGCGAGTCAGGTGGATGTAAACGGGGATGACCGGCAGCAGCCACATCAGCATCGCCGAGCCGACGGCCGGCCACGGCAAGGAAGATCGACGTTGCGGGGCAGCCCCGTCGGGCCGCTTGGCCATCTCGAGGTCACGCCGCTCCCGGACAAGCCGAATCCAGATCGGTGACGGCACCAGAAACCCCGAACACAGGAGATAGTTGGTGACAACGCCGAGCCCAGCGGTTTCCACCACGGAGCGGACCTCGACAATATCGCCAGCCGCAGATATCCGAAGTCCCGCCGGCGGATCGACCGGTCGCGATGTGCGGCGCCGTGCGCGGTAGGTGTTCGCCAGCCAGACGATTCGTGCCGCCACCGGAAGCGCACAGCACAACACCAGGAAGAGCAGGAGGCTCAGATCGTGGACAGCATCGTCGAAGTCGCCGGTTGACAGCAACAGGATCATCCCGGCCGGTGGCACGGCGCTGATCCATAAGTCCAGGTCGATCTCGCGCGGCGCCCGGCCGCCGAGGTGACTGAATACATCGCGCTCCAGCTGGTAGAGGCCCACCGAGCGTGGGACGTTCCACGTGGTCGTGGTGCGACGCATATCACCCGGGCAGGTTGCGGCCAGGTTGAAGATGAGGCGCTTGATTCGAAACGCGGGTGACAACGGCCTGACCACCACATAGGCCGCGGCGATGAGCGTGGCCGCGAGCGCGAGCAGTTCAGCCAGCCCCGCCTTGCCGAACTGGCCGAACAGGTCGATGAACGAACTTGCGGAGGGCGCCCCGGATCCGGCCCGGATCAATGACTCGGCGAGTGCGCGGACCCGCTCGCTGGCCGGGTCCTGGCCGGGTGTTCTTGCCGCGCGCGTGAGCAGGTTGGAAACGCCACCGACGATGACCTGAACTGTGACGAACACGCCGATCAGGCCGCCCGCGATGATGAGTTTCCACCGCAGTTCGGATAGCGACAAATGGAACGACTTCACCAGTTGGCTCGCCCGCTGCTCATCGTCCGTCAACCCTCGGGTCGCCGCGATCCGGGCGTAGCGTCGCTCGAGCTCGGCGGTCGAGCGCCGCGCGTGATAAACCGCAATGCTGTGGGTCCCGATCGTCGAACGCGGCAGACGGCGGAGCGGTTCGAAGAGTGTCCAGCGGCCGGGCCGACTGGCGATGCGGAGCATCGGCGGCAGGGCCGCTGCCGTGTCCAGGGCGTGCGAATAGCCGATCAGTAGCAGCCGGACCTCGTCGGACCGAGTGCCGTTGTCGGTGCCTTCGGGCATGCTCGGATGCTCAGCCACCGGGGTCCTCCGGGAAGTAACAACCGACTATTGGTGGACAAGGCCAGCGTGCGCGCCGTCCGCGATGAACGCACGAGTAATCGGCTACCCGAAAACGGTGTCAGACTCCGATCTGGCCGTCGGCCGTCCACATCGCGACCACCGACGGGCGCGGGGTAGCGTTGCCGCGCCCGGCTGTCGTGACCGCCCGTCGTTGGAATCCAGGGGATTGCCGTCGGTGGAAATCCACAGGTTTGTCGTGACTGTCCCGAACCCAGTCAGCCGTCGAGCACCTGCCGCAGGATGTCGACGAGTGCGCGGGGTTGATCGCCCTGCACCGAGTGGCCCGCGTCGGGTACCACGATGGTGCGCCGGAAACCCGGTGCCTGGCGCGGCGAACTGCTCGGCGTCCTCGTCGTTGACGAAGTACGAGTTCGCGCCGCGCACCAGCGTGGTCGGCATGGTGATGGCCGGGACGTCCTCCCACAGTCCCTGGAAAGAATCCGGCACGCCGTCACCCTTGCGGAACGAGTCGTAGCGCCACGTCCAGGTTCCGTCGTCGAGTTGCTTGGAATTGTGGAACACACCGCGCCGCAACGATTCCCGGCTGCGTTGCGGAGCGGCGGCAACCGCCTCGTCGACCATCGCGGCGAAGGTCGGGAAACTGCGCTCACCCTTGACCAGCGCGACCGCCCCGAGTTGCGCCTTGGTCATCTGCTCATGGCGCTCCGGTGCCGACGGTGTCACGTCGACGAGCACCAACTCGGGCACCAGCGCCCGCTCGGTGGCCGCGATCCGCAGCGCCGTCAGTCCGCCCAGCGACATCCCGACGAACAGTCGGGGATGCGGAGCCAGCTCCCGCAGCACCGGGCGCAGCGTCTCGGCGTTGAGTTTGGGTCCGTAGTCGCCGTCCTCGCGCCAGGCCGAGCGGCCGTGCCCGGGCAGGTCGACGGCCAGCGCGGGCAACCCCAGCCCGAGGATGACGGTGTCCCAGGTGTGCGCGTTCTGTCCGCCGCCGTGCAGGAACACCGCCTGGGCCGGACCTTCGCCCCAGGCGATGGCGCTGATCCCGCCGAGGTCGACCCGGTGCACCGGAGGCAATGGCCCGCTGACTCCGGCCTGTTCGGCGTTTTCGGGAAGCAGGCCGAACTCGTCGAGCGTGAGCAGTTCGTCGTCGGAGATCACGCCCTCATCTAACGCGAAACTGCGGCCAGTGCGGGATCCGCTATCGGGAATCCGCACGGACCGCAGTCTCGGCGCTCGAAAACATCTAGCCCTCGATGAAGGTTTCCAGCTGCGTGCGGGCGATGTCGTCCGGAAGCTGCTTGGGCGGGCTCTTCATCAGGTACGCGGACGCGGCCTCGACCGGGCCACCGATGCCGCGGTCCAGCGCGATCTTGGCGGCGCGCACCGCGTCGATGATGACGCCGGCCGAGTTCGGCGAGTCCCACACCTCGAGCTTGTACTCCAGGTTCAGCGGCACATCACCGAACGCGCGGCCCTCGAGACGCACGTAGGCCCACTTGCGGTCGTCGAGCCAGCCGACGTGATCGGACGGGCCGATGTGCACGTCCTTGGCGTTGAATTCCTTCTGCAGGTTCGACGTGACGGCCTGGGTCTTGGAGATCTTCTTGGACTCCAGGCGCGAACGCTCGAGCATGTTCAGGAAGTCCATGTTGCCGCCGACGTTGAGCTGCATGGTGCGGTCGAGCTGCACGCCGCGGTCCTCGAACAGTTTGGCCATCACGCGGTGGGTGATGGTCGCGCCGACCTGGCTCTTGATGTCGTCGCCGACGATCGGCACGCCGGCATCGGCGAACTTCTTGGCCCACACCGGGTCCGAAGCGATGAAGACGGGCAGCGCGTTGACGAACGCGACGCCCGCGTCGATGGCGCACTGCGCGTAGAACTTGTCCGCCTCCTCGGAGCCGACGGGCAGGTAGGAGACCATCACGTCGACCTTGGCGTCCTTGAGCGACCTTGACGACGTCGACGGCCTCGGTGTCGGACACCTCGATGGTCTCGGCGTAGTACTTGCCGATGCCGTCGAGCGTCGGCCCGCGCTGCACGGTGACGTTCGTCGGCGGCACGTCGGCGATCTTGATGGTGTTGTTCTCCGAGGCGAAGATGGCCTCGGACAGGTCGAAGCCGACCTTCTTGGCGTCCACGTCGAACGCGGCGACGAACTTCACGTCGCGCACGTGGTAGCGACCGAGCTTCACGTGCATCAGGCCCGGGCACGGTCGAGTTCTCGTCCGCGTCCAGGTAGTACTGCACGCCCTGCACAAGCGAGGACGCGCAGTTACCGACGCCGACAATGGCGACGCGCACATCTGTCGACGCCGTTGCGTTGTTCTCACTCATGGGTGTTCTCCTTATTTCCCTTGTTTCAGAGGATCGAATTGACGTTTTGTCAGGTCTGGTCTGGTTGGCTCTGCGCGACGCGTTCCGCGGCGATCAGGTCGTTGAGCCACTTCACTTCCCGCTCACTGGATTCCAGTCCGAGCTGGTGAAGCTGCTTGGTGTAGCGGTCGAAGGAATTGCTGGCCCGCGCGATCGCTTCGCGCAGACCCTCGCGGCGTTCCTCCACCTGGCGGCGGCGGCCCTCCAGGATGCGCATCCGGGCCTCGGCCGGCGTGCGGTTGAAGAACGCCAGGTGCACGCCGAAGCCGTCGTCGGTGTAGTTCTGCGGACCGGTGTCGGCCACCAGTTCGGAGAACCGCTGCCGTCCGGAGTCGCTGAGTTGGTAGACGCGCCGGGCCCGGCGCAGCTTCGTGGTGCCCAGTGGCGCGGCGTCCTCGACGATGAGGCCGTCGACCTGCATCCGGCGCAGCGCCGGGTACAGCGAGCCGTAGGAGAACGCGCGGAACGCACCGAGCAGGCCGGTCAGGCGCTTGCGCAATTCGTAGCCGTGCATGGGCGACTCGAGCAGGAGACCGAGAATCGCGAGCTCCAACATCTGAATCACCTCCTCGACACGTCACGCCGTTACGGCGGTCCAACACCTCGCACAATAGTATCGCGCCGATATAGTTGCCGCCACACCCCGCTCCGCCCAAACGTACGTATGGGCGTGAAAGTTCGAGTAGAACCCGCCAGAACGGTCCGATCTCGGCGAAGGCGTGACCGCAGGTCAGGACGGGTAGCTGACCCGCTTGGTGCTGCCGTCGGGGTTGAGTTCCAGCGACCCGCTGCCGAAATCGCTGGAGACGTAGACGGAGATCTCCACGGCGTCGGGCGTCGTCGGATCGCCCGACGGGTCGATGATCAGGTACGTGCTGGTGACGTCCGAGGGCTTGATGCCCAGCGTCTCCGGGCGCCCCGCGCAGGATCCCGACCACGGCCTGCATGTCGAACTTCGCGAGGTCGACCAGTCGGGCGCTGTCGGACTTCGAGGTACTGCTGGGGTCATCCCAGCCGCCCCGGTAGGACGTAACTGAGGACGCGACGGTCCTCGCCCGGGTCGGGACGGTCCAGCGACGCGTAGTCGGGGTAGATCACCATCCGATAGCCGGTGGTGTCACCGAACTTCTTCTTCATCTGCTCGAACAGTCCGGTCAAGCCGCCCAGTGACTGCAACTGCCGCGGCGGTGTGAGCACGACGGGTGCGACGCCGTCGGGTTTGGCCCCGGGATCCGAGGTGAAACTCAACGGCGACGACGTGTTGCCGTACAGGCCCCAGCCGATGCCGACGCCCAGCAGCACCAGCACGCCGGCGATCGGCGGCCCTGATTCCCCAGCCGCCGCCGGAGGGCAGCCGCGTCGGCTTCAGGTTCGGCAGTTGCACCGGCGCGTTGGCCGTCTGCAGGTCGGTCACCAGTGCCTGCAACTCGCCGAGGGTGGCGGCGGTCGTGGCCGAGGCCACCCGCTGGCGGTGCTCTTCGCCGGACAGCTGACCGTCGGACAGCGCGCTGTCCAACACCGCGCAGGTGTCGTTCCGGTCGGAGTCTTTGGCCCGGGTATTCGCTGTCTGACGCGTCGCCACGCGATGATCGTAAGAGGTGACGCTCGGTTACTGCGACGCGTCGACGGATACCTCACGTGAGCTGCCTGCGCGCCGCGACCGTTCCCGAAGACTGGCCCGTCACGCCTCGGTGCTCGGCACACCGACGTACTCTGGTCCTCGTGCGATTGCAGCGACAGGTGGTGGACTACGCGCTTCGGCGGCGGTCACTGCTGGCCGAGGTGTACTCCGGCCGTACCGGCGTCACCGAGGTCTGTGACGCGAACCCCTATCTGCTGCGCGCCGCGAAGTTTCACGGCAAGCCCAGCACGGTGATGTGCCCGATCTGCCGCAAGGAACAGCTCACGCTGGTGTCCTGGGTGTTCGGCGACCACTTGGGCCAGGTGTCGGGGTCAGCGCGTACGGCCGAGGAATTGGTGCTGCTGGCAACCCGATTACGACGAGTTCGCAGTACATGTGGTGGAGGTATGCCGGACCTGCAGTTGGAATCACCTGGTGAAGTCGTACGTGCTCGGCACTCCGCGGCCCGCCCAAGGCGCGCGGCACACGAACGGCGCGCAACGGCGCGCGCACGGCCAGTGAATAGCGAAGAGCGCCAGGACCCGTCAGCCCCTGATAACCCGCGCGGGTCAGTGGCCGACGGTGCGTCGGGGCGCCACGCCGCCGATACCGGTGCCACGCCGGCGGTGACGACGCCTGCCGACGCCGGAACCGCGAGCCGGCATGGCGCGCGCGCGGCGGTCCCGCCCGACGTACGGCCCACCACGATCCTCCCGCCGGTCCGCGACGACATCGACCCGAAGTTGCGCGACCCGATCGACGTCGTCAAGCGGGCACTCGACGGCAATCCGCCGCCGCCGAAGAACACGCCTCCCAAACCTCCGCCGCCCGAACCTCCGCGCGGCGGCAAGCCGCCCGGTGGCGGTGGCGGCGACGACGGTCCGCCGGCCGGCTGGGCGAGCCGCATCAACTGGAAGCTGGTCCGCCGCGGGCTGTATGCCTGCGCGGTGCTGCTCATCGTGCTGCCGATCATCACGTTCGGCATGGCCTACTCCATCGTCGACGTGCCCAAGCCCGGCGACATCCGCACCAACCAGGTCTCCACGATTCTGGCCAGCGACGGCTCGGAGTTGGCGAAGATCGTTCCACCGGAAGGCAACCGGGTCGACGTCAACATCGACCAGATACCGGTGCATGTGCGCACCGCCGTGATGGCGGCCGAGGACCGCGACTTCTACACCAACCCCGGCTTCTCGTTCACCGGGTTCGCACGCGCGTTCAAGAACAACATCTTCGGCGGCGACCTGCAGGGTGGATCGACGATCACCCAGCAGTACGTCAAGAACGCGCTCGTCGGCGACGCACGAACCGGCGTCGGCGGCCTGGTGCGCAAAGCCAAGGAACTCGTCATCTCGACGAAGATGTCGCGCGAGTGGTCCAAGGACCAGGTACTGGAGTCCTACCTCAACATCATCTACTTCGGCCGCGGCGCCTACGGCATCTCGGCGGCGTCGAAGGCCTACTTCGACAAGCCCGTCGAGCAGTTGACGGTTGCCGAGGGCGCGCTGCTGGCGGCGCTCATCCAGCGGCCGTCGACACTGGATCCGGCGGTCGACCCCGAGGGCGCCGCGGATCGGTGGAACTGGGTGCTCGACGGCATGGTGACCATGGGCGGGCTGTCGCCGTCCGACCGTGCGGCACAGGTGTTCCCGCCGACGGTGCCGCCCGGTCAGGCGCAGGACCAGAACCAGACCACCGGACCGAACGGGCTGATCGAACGGCAGGTCACCAAGGAACTGCTCGACCTGTTCAACATCACCGAGCAGCAACTCAACACCGAGGGCCTGCAGGTCACGACGACCATCGATCCGCAGGCGCAGCAGGCGGCCGAGGAGGCCGTCACCGACACCCTCGACGGGCAAGAGCCCGACATGAGGTCCGCGGTGGTGTCCATCGACCCGAAAACCGGTGGCGTCAAGGCGTACTACGGCGGTTCGGACGCCAACGGCTTCGACTTCGCTCAGGCCGGGCTGCCGACGGGTTCGTCGTTCAAGGTGTTCGCGCTCGTGGCCGCGCTCGAGCAGGGCATGGGCCTGGGCTACCAGGTGGACAGCTCGCCGCTGACCGTCAACGGCATCAAGATCACCAACGTCGAGGGTGAGGGCTGCGGCACCTGCAACATCGCCGAGGCGCTGAAGCGGTCCCTGAACACCGCCTACTACCGGGTGATGCTCAAGCTGAAGAACGGCCCGGTGGACGTCGCCGACGCCGCGCACCGCGCCGGCATCGCCAAGAGCTTCCCGGGTGTGGACCACACGCTGTCCGAGGACGGGCAGGGCGGCCCGCCCAATAACGGAATCGTGCTGGGGCAGTACCAGAGTCGGGTCATCGACATGGCGTCGGCGTACGCCACGCTGGCGGCGTCGGGCGTGTACCGCGCCCCGCACTTCGTGGAGAAGGTCGTCAACGCGCAGGGCCAGGTGCTGTTCGACGCGGCCGCCCAGGAGAACAACGGCGAGCAGCGCATCCCCAAAGCCGTCGCCGACAACGTCGCCGCGGCCATGCAGCCGATCGCCGGGTGGTCAAACGGCCACAACCTGGCCGGCGGCCGTCCGTCGGCGGCCAAGACCGGCACCAACCAGCTCGGCGACACCGGTGCCAACCGGGACGCCTGGATGGTCGGTTTCACCCCGTCGCTGTCGACCGCTGTCTGGGTGGGCACCACGGAGGGCACCCAGCCGCTGGTGAATTCGTGGGGTGGCCCGGTGTACGGCTCGGGCCTGCCGTCGGACATCTGGAAGGCGACCATGGACGGCGCGCTCAAGGGCACCGACGTCGAGTCGTTCCCCAAGCCGAGCGAGATCGGCGGGTATGCGGGTGTGCCCGCCCCGCCGCCGCCTCCGCCGCAGGCGCCGGCCCCGCCGCCGCCAACCGATCCGGCGCAGCCGCCGGTCGGCTCGGTCGTCCAGCCGAGTATCGAAGTGGCGCCGGGCATCACGATCCCGTTGGGGCCGCCGACCACGGTGACCGCGCCCGCCGCCCGCCGCCCCCACCACCGCCGGGTGAGCCGATTCTCGGCCCGCCCCCGGGTGACCCGAACGCGGTCGCGCCAGTACCGGCACCGTGACGGCCGGGGAGCCGCTGGACACCCCGGCAGCGGCTGCGCGGGTGTCGCCGCAGCCGTTGGCCGACGATGTCCGCAGCGACGACGAACGCGACCTCCCCAGCCGCAACGACGTTCTGGTCGGCGGGCTCTCGGAGGTGGTCGGTGGCCCGGTCGGTCGGCACGCGCTGATCGGCCGGCAGCGATTCCTCACACCGCTGCGCGTCATGTTCATCATCGCGCTGGTGTTGCTGGCGCTGGGGTGGACGACGAAGTCGCCCTGCCTGCAGACCGTCGGCACCGGCGGCGCCGACCAGAAGGTGGCCAACTGGGCCAACCAGCGGGCGTACTTCGAGCTGTGCTACTCCGACACCGTGCCGCTCTACGGCGCAGAGTTGTTGAGCCAGGGCAAGTTTCCCTACAAGTCGAGTTGGCGGGAGACGGACTCCACCGGTAAGCAGAAGACGCAGTACGACGGCACCCCCGCGGTGCGCTACATGGAGTATCCGGTGCTGACCGGCGTGTACCAGTACGTGTCGATGGCACTGGCGAAGACCTACACCGCGTTGACCAAGGCCGTCTCGCTGCCGGTGGTCGCCGAGGTGGTGATGTTCTTCGACATCGCGGCGCTGGGCCTGGCGCTGGCGTGGTTGGTGACGGTGTGGGCCGCCGCCGGCCTGTCCGGGCGACGGGTCTGGGACGCGGCCCTGGTGGCGGGCTCGCCGATCCTGATCTTCCAGGCGTTCACCAATTTCGACGCGCTGGCAACGGCTTTCGCGACAGGTGCGATGCTCGCCTGGGCCCGCCGGAGGCCCGTGCTGGCCGGGGCGTTGATCGGTCTGGGGGTGGCCGCCAAGCTGTATCCCGCGCTGCTGCTGCTGCCCCTGCTGGTGCTCGGCGTGCGAACCGGCCGTCTCGGCGAGGTCGCGAAGACGGCCGCGACGGCGGTGGTCGCGTGGTTCGCGGTGAACCTGCCGATCATGCTGCTGTTCCCGCGGGGCTGGTCGGAGTTCTTCCGGCTCAACGCCCGCCGCGGCGACGACATGGATTCGCTGTACAACGTGGTCAAGTCGTTCACCGGATGGAAGGGCTTCGACCAGAACCTCGGCTACTGGCAACCGCCGGTGGTGCTGAACGCCGTTGTCGCGGTGCTGTTCGTGTTGTGTTGCGCCGCAATCGGTTACATCGCACTGACCGCCCCGCAGCGGCCCCGGGTCGCGCAACTGGCGTTCCTGGTGGTGGCCGCATTCCTGTTGACCAACAAGGTGTGGAGCCCGCAGTTCTCGCTGTGGCTGGTGCCGTTGGCGGTGCTGGCGTTGCCGCACCGCCGGATCCTGCTGGCGTGGATGACCGTCGACGCCCTGGTGTGGGTGCCGCGGATGCTCTATCTCTACGGCGAGCAGAACAAGGGCCTGCCCGAGCAGTGGTTCACCACGACCGTGCTGCTGCGCGACATCGCGGTGGTGGTGCTGTGCCTGCTGGTCATCCGCCAGATCTACCGGCCGGAGCTGGATCTGGTCCGCTGGAACGGACGCGTCGACGACCCGGCCGGCGGGCCGTTCGACCGGGCGCCCGACAACCCGCCGCGGTGGCTACCGGATCGCCTGCGGCCCAGGACGCTGCAGCCCGCCGCTCCGCCGACCGACCACGACTACGCCGAAGTGGGCGCGTCGCGCTGACCCCGCCGGAATCGACGCTGAGGTACCGGCGCGTTCCGGGAATTGGCATGTCAGGGCCGCCTTCCTGTAGCCTGGGCCGGTTGCCGACGCAGGCGACCCTTCTGCCACGGAGCACATCCGCGGCCGCTACGACCATAGGAGGTGATGAGGTTCCCATGCGTCCATACGAAATCATGGTCATCCTTGACCCCACACTTGACGAGCGCACCGTTGCCCCGTCCTTGGAGACGTTCCTGAACGTCATCCGTAAAGACGGCGGCACTGTCGACAAGGTCGACATCTGGGGCCGACGTCGGCTGGCGTACGAGATCGCCAAGCACGCCGAGGGCATCTACGCCGTCGTCGACGTCAAAGCCGAGCCTGCCACGGTGTCGGAGCTCGACCGTCAGCTCAGCCTGAACGAGTCGGTGCTGCGCACCAAGGTGATGCGGACCGACAAGCACTAGTCCGAACGACGGGTGCATGTCCGAGCGCTTCCGTAGGCTCGCCTGCGACCGCTCATCGCGTACACCACCAAATCCCAGGAGGATCCCGTGGCTGGTGACACCACCATCACCGTCGTCGGAAACCTGACCGCCGACCCCGAATTGCGCTTCACCCCGTCGGGGGCCGCCGTGGCCAACTTCACGGTGGCATCGACACCGCGCATCTTCGATCGTCAGTCCAGTGAATGGAAGGACGGCGAGGCGCTGTTCCTGCGCTGCAACATCTGGCGGGAGGCCGCCGAGAACGTGGCCGAGAGCCTGACCCGCGGGTCGCGTGTCATCGTGACCGGTCGGCTCAAGCAGCGCTCATTCGAAACCCGCGAGGGTGAGAAGCGGACGGTGTTCGAGGTCGAGGTCGACGAGATCGGCCCGTCATTGAAGTACGCGACCGCCAAGGTCAACAAGGCCAGCCGCAGCGGCGGTGGCGGCGGTGGCTTCGGCGGCGGCGGCGGTGGCGGCGGCGGCGGTTCACGCCGGCGGCCGCGGGCGGCGGCGCACCGGCCGAGGACCCGTGGGGCAGCGCCCCCGCATCGGGTTCCTTCGGCGGCAGTGACGACGAACCGCCCTTCTGATACCTGAACGTCAATCCCTAGAAGTCAGAAAGAGAACAAACCATGGCCAAGGCCACCAAGCGGCGCCCCGCGCCCGAGAAGCCGATCAAGACCCGCAAGTGCGTGTTCTGCTCCAAGAAGGGCAAGCTGCAGAACATCGACTACAAGGACACCGCGCTGCTGCGTACCTACATCAGCGAGCGCGGCAAGATCCGCGCCCGCCGCGTCACCGGTAACTGCGTGCAGCACCAGCGCGACATCGCCGTGGCCGTGAAGAACGCCCGCGAGGTTGCGCTGCTGCCGTTCACTCGTCGGCGACTCGTTAAGAACGGAAATACCAACGATGAAACTGATTCTCACCGCAGAGGTGGACCACCTGGGGTCCGCCGGCGACACCGTCGAGGTCAAGGACGGCTACGGCCGTAACTACCTGCTGCCCCGTGGCCTGGCCATCGCGGCCACCCGTGGCGCGCAGCGTCAGGCCGACGACATCCGCCGCGCCATCGAAACCAAGACCGTGCGCGACCTGGACGCACGCCAACGAGCTCAAGACCGCCATTGACGGCCTGGGCGCCGTGTCGCTTGCCGTGAAGACGGCCGGCGACTCCGGCAAGCTGTTCGGCTCGGTCACCGCGGCCGACATCGTGGCCGCCATCAAGAAGGCCGGCGGCCCGAATCTGGACAAGCGGACCGTGCACCTGCCCAAGGCGCACATCAAGTCGCTCGGCAGCCACGCCGTCGAGGTGCACCTGCACCCCGGCGTCAATGCGTCGGTTTCGGTCGACGTGGTTGCGGAGTAAGCTACCCACGACGTAGCAGTTCTCAGCCAACACCCCGGTGGAAGCCCCTGGCGGCGATCACCGGGGTGTTGCTGTATGCGCTGGCGAACTGACTGGTAGCGTAGCGTGCGTGGCGAATCTAACCCGCTGTTAACCTGCCGAATAAATGCCCGCAACCCAACACGCCCGGGATGGCAACCCGGCTCGACACGCCGATGAGATTCCCATCCACAGGAAATGTGGGCGTGTGTGGTGCGCTAATCAGCGGGAACGCCACAAAATTCGATATTGATCCACAAGTTTTCCCCATCCCCTCAACATGGCTGAACACGTCTATCCACACGCCATCCACAGGTTGACTAACAGGCCCGGTTTGCGTCCGCGCCAGCAACGTCTAGCGTCAACCCGGCGCCGTCAGCGCGGACGTCGTCCAGCGGGGTTCTCACCGGATTCGTTGTCGGAGGGTGCGGCCTACTGTCGGGGCATCGACGTCGAATGTACGTTCGAGCGTCGTTCGGAGAGGGAGGCTCGCAGCCACATGGCGGTCGTCGACGACCTGGGGCAGCCAGGCATGGGTGCCCCGCCCCCGAGTGAGGATTACGGTCGCCAGCCGCCCCAGGACATGGCCGCCGAGCAGTCGGTGCTCGGCGGCATGCTGCTCAGCAAGGACGCCATCGCCGACGTGCTCGAGAAGCTGCGGCCCGGCGACTTCTACCGCCCCGCGCACCAGAACGTCTACGACGCCATCCTCGATCTCTACGGGCGCGGGGAGCCTGCCGACGCCGTCACGGTGTCCGCCGAACTCGACCGCCGCGGACTGCTGAAGCGCATCGGCGGGGCGCCGTATCTGCACACCCTGATCTCCACCGTGCCCACCGCGGCCAACGCCGGGTACTACGCCGGGATCGTCGCCGAGAAGGCGCTGCTGCGCCGCCTGGTGGAGGCCGGCACCCGGGTGGTGCAGTACGGCTACGCCGGGGCCGAGGGCGCCGACGTCGCCGAGGTGGTCGACCGTGCCCAGGCCGAGATGTACGAGGTCACCGACCGGCGCAACTCCGAGGACTTCGTCGCGCTGGAGGATCTGCTGCAGCCGACGATGGACGAGATCGACGCCATCGCCTCCAGCGGCGGCATGTCGCGCGGTGTGCCGACGGGCTTCACCGAACTCGACGAGGTCACCAACGGGCTGCATCCGGGTCAGATGATCATCGTGGCGGCGCGGCCGGGTGTCGGGAAGGCGTTGGCGCTCAACACACCGCTGCCGACACCGACCGGCTGGACCACCATGGGCGACGTCGCGGTCGGGGATCTGCTGCTCGACGGGCACGGCCTGCCGACGACGATCATGGCCGCCACCGACGTGATGCTGGGTCGGCCCTGCTACGAGATCGAGTTCTCCGACGGCACGGTGATCGTCGCCGACGAGCAGCACCAGTGGCCGACCGCTCATGGTGTGCGCATCACGTCGATGCTGCGCGCGGGCGCGGACACCGTGACCGCGGGCGCACGGCCGTCTGGTTTGGGTGGTGCCGCAACGCTGGCGTTGCCACGGACGGCGGTGGGGGTCAGCTGGATTCGCCGGGTGGCGACGGTGCCGGTGCGCTGCGTCGAGGTCGACAACTCAGAACATCTCTATCTGGCGGGCGCCGGCATGGTGCCGACGCACAACTCGACACTCGGACTGGACTTCATGCGGTCCGCGCTCGATCAAGAACCGGTTGGCCAGCGTCATCTTCTCGCTGGAAATGAGCAAGTCCGAGATCGTGATGCGGCTGCTGTCGGCCGAGGCGAAGATCAAGCTCGCCGACATGCGTTCGGGTCGGATGAGCGACGACGACTGGACGCGGCTGGCCCGGCGGATGAGCGAGATCAGCGAAGCGCCGCTGTACATCGACGATTCGCCGAACCTGACGATGATGGAGATCCGGGCCAAGGCGCGCCGGCTGCACCAGAAGGCCGCCCTGCGGCTGATCGTCGTCGACTACATGCAGCTGATGACGTCGGGCAAGAAGTTCGAATCGCGGCAGCAGGAGGTCTCGGAGTTCTCCCGAAGCCTCAAGCTGATGGCCAAGGAACTCGAGGTTCCCGTGGTCGCGATCAGCCAGCTGAACCGTGGTCCGGAACAGCGCACCGACAAGAAGCCGATGGTGTCTGACCTGCGTGAGTCGGGTGCCTGACCGCCTCGACGCGAATCCTGCGCGCCGACAACGGCGCTGAGGTCACGTTCGGTGAGCTGATGGCCTCCGGCGAGCGGCCGCTGGTGTGGTCGCTCGACGAGCGCAAGCGGATGGTGGCGCGGCCCATGACCAACGTGTTTCCCAGTGGGCACAAGGAAGTGTTCACGCTGCGGCTGGCGTCCGGCCGCGACAGTGGAGGCGACGGCCAACCATCCGTTCATGACGATCGACGGGTGGACTCCGTTGGGGGACTTGAAGGTTGGTGACCGGCTGGCGGTGCCGCGGCGCGTGCCGGAGCCGGTGCACACGCAGCGCATGGCCGAATCCGAGATCATCATGCTGGCGCACATGATCGGTGATGGCTCCTGCGTGAAGCGCCAGCCGATCCGCTACGCGAGCATCGACGAGGAGAACCTGGATCGCTGTCACCAAGGCGCGGCCAAGCACTTCGGCGTGACCGCAGTGCGGGACGACTATCCTGCTGCCCGGGTGACCACGCTGCGGATGCCGGCGCCGTACCGACTTGACACATGGCAAGCGGAATCCGATCGCGGCCTGGCTGGACAAGCTCGGGCTCTTCGGGCTGCGTAGCTACGAGAAGTTCGTGCCCCAAGAGGTTTTCGCGCTGCCCAACGAGCAGGTGGCGTCTGTTCCTGCGGCATTTGTGGGCGACGGATGGTTCGGTGCGCTGGGAACGCGAAGGTCGGACCAGGCGCAGATCTACTACGCCACGACGAGTCGACGACTTGGTGGACGGAGTGGTGCAGTTGCTGCTCCGTCTTCGGGATGCATCGCCGAATCAGCCGTGTCACGCAAGCTCGGCTACCGAGACTGCTGGCATCTGCACGATCGACCGGTGCGGAGAATCAGACAGCCTTCTTGACCAAGGTTGGCGTTCACGGCGCGAAGGGCAAATGCAGCACAGAGAAGTATTGGCGAAGCTGACGTCTCGTGGTGCGACGATCCTGGTGCCGACACGGTCCCGAAAGAAGTTTGGGCCCAGGTCAGGCGCGATTTTGTCAGACCGACAGATGACAGCATCGCGACTTCGCCGCCGCGATGGGCACCAGGTTCATGGGGCTCGACGAATGTGGAAGCACGCGCCCGGGCGGCCCCGACTGCACCGAGTGGCGACCGTGCTCGAGGACCGAGATCTCCACGACATGGCGACCAACGACGTCTTCTGGGACGAGATTGTCGAGATCACAAGTATCGGTGACCACGACGTCTACGACGGAACTGTTCCTGGAACGAATAACTTTGTGGCACAAGGGATTGTGGCTGCACAATTCCTTGGAACAAGATGCCGACATGGTCATACTTCTGCACCGGCCCGATGCGTTCGACCGCGACGATCCCCGCGGCGGGGAGGCGGACCTGATACTCGGCAAGCACCGCAACGGTCCGACCAAGACGATCACGGTGGCGCATCAACTGCACTTGTCGCGGTTCACGAACATGGCGCACTGACGTGGGTGGTGGTGATGATGATGATGATGATGATGCTGCCGATGATGATGTGATAATAATAATAACAACAACAGTTGCTCCTGATGATAATTATTGCCGCCGATGATGATTAAATAACCGGCCCGACGCACAGCCGGCGCTGAGCCCGGACACCGTCGGTCAGCCCGGCAGCCCGGCAGCCCGGTCCTGATCGCGATCTCTTGCTTCTTCCCGCCGCCGCCATCCCAGCCGCCGCCGTCCGCCCCGGCGTCGTCGGAGAACAGTGCGCCGTGGCGCCCGGCCAGCTTGGGGTGGTGGGTGAAGTGCTTGGCACCCCAGCCGCTGGTACTTCTGGGCCACCCACTGCCGGCTGAAACCGATCATCGACGCGGCGAAGACGTTGAAGCGCCACGAGGCGGGGCTGCTGTCCTACTTCGCGCACCGCATCACCAATGCCGGCGCCGAAGGCCTCAACTCCCACATCCAGGCGATCAAGGTCTCGGCCCGCGGCTACCGCAACCGCGAACATTTCAAGACCGCGATCTACTTCCACCTCGGCGGACTACAGCTCTATCCGGCCACGCCATGACCCACAGACTTCCCAGAAGAGCCCATTTACAAAACGGAATGATTCGGCTTCGGCCTGGGCATTCTTGAGCACCGATACCGCTCACCGAATCTCGGCGGCCGACAGTGGGTCCAGCGGATGCGCAACAGCAGTGGCAGGTTTAGCGGTCTCGATACCCATGCGGTTCTCCTCAATAGTTTGTAGCGGGATCTCCGACAGGTTCTTTTGGCGTGCAGACAGGGCGGCGGTCGAGAAAAAAATACCCCTACAGGTGTACCTTCAGGGAAGGCTCGTGACGGCGCCAACGACGGCGTCGGAGAACCGGGAGATACCCCAATGGAAAACCCGCTCACGCCGTTGCGCTTTCTCCAGCGTGCCGCCTCGGTGCACCCGGACCGGACGGCGATCATCGACGGAACAAGGACTTTCAGTTACGCGGCGATGGCGACCGAGGTCAATCGGCTGGCGAATGCGTTGCGGGCCAGGGGTTTGCAGGAGGGCGACCGGGTCGCCTATCTCGCCCCGAATTGCGCCGAGGTACTGATCGGTCATTTCGCGGTCCCGCTCGCCGGCGGCGTCCTTGTCACCCTGAACACCCGGCTGTCGCCGGAGGAAATCGCCCAGATTGTCGAGCATTCCGGCGCCGAGTTCCTGCTGGCCGATGCCCCGCTGGTCGAGCCGGCCCGCGAGGAACTCGCCGCCGTCACGAGTTTGCGGGAGATCATCACCCTGCCGGACGAATTGGGGGTCGGTGTCGAGCTGGCCTTCACCACCGGTTATCACGACCTGTTGGCCGCCGGCAGCGACGTCCCGATCCCCTTCGTGGTCGGTGACGAATCCGATCCGATCAGCCTGAATTACACTTCGGGCACCACCGGTAAGCCGAAGGGTGTCGTCTACACCCACCGCGGCGCCTACCTGAACTCGTTGGGCGAGGTCATTCATCAGGGATTCGTGGACGGCTCCAGCTACCTGTGGACGCTGCCGATGTTCCACTGCAACGGCTGGTGCACCACCTGGGCGTTGACCGCGGTCGCCGGCACCCATGTGTGCCTGCGGGCCGTGAAGGCCGACGACATCTGGCGGCTGATAGACCACGGCGGGGTCACCCACATGGCCGGCGCGCCGACCGTTTTGTCGATGATGAAGGATTCGTCCCTCTCGCACCCGCTGCGGCAGGCATTGACCGTCACCAACGCGGGGGCGCCGCCCAGCCCGTCCATCATCAACGCCCTCGCCGATCTCAACGTCACGGTCGTGCATGTCTACGGGCTGACCGAAACCTACGGCCCCTACACCGTGTGCGAGCCACAGGAGTCCTGGCACGGCCTCGCCGCCGCGGAGCGGTCGAAGCTGATGTCCCGGCAGGGCGTCGGCATGATCACCGCCGATGACGCGAGAGTCGTCGCCACCTATGGGCATTCGGACGAACTGGTGGACGTCCCCGCCGACGGGGTCACGATGGGCGAGATCGTGATGCGCGGTAACACCGTGATGAAGGAGTACTTCCGGGACCCGGAGGCCACCGCTGAGGCGTTCAAAGGCGGCTGGTTCCACTCCGGTGACCTCGGCGTGCGCTATCCCGACGGTTACATCCAGCTGCTGGACCGGGCCAAGGACATCGTCATCTCCGGCGGCGAGAACATTTCCACCGTCGAGGTCGAGCACGCTTTGGCCTCGCATCCCGCGGTGGCCGATGTCGCCGTGATCGCGGTCCCGGACGAGCGGTGGGGCGAACGACCGAAGGCGTTCGTCGTGCTGGCCGCCGGGCAGAGCGCCTCGCAGGCCGAGCTGATCGGGCACGTCAAGGAACACATCGCGAAGTTCAAGGCACCGAAGTCGGTCGACTTCGTGGTCGAACTGCCCCGCACGTCGACCGGTAAGGTCCAAAAGGACCTGCTGCGCACCGCCGAATGGGCCGGACACAACAACAGGATCCAGGGATAATTGCCATGACCACCACCACTGACTTCACCGGCACCACTGAAATCGCCAGTACTGCAGGAGATGTCGAGTTCTCCCCGGTTGAGTTCCCGGTCGGTGAGGACTTGGCGCTGTCCAGGGCCACCGATTTCTACGGCCTGGACGAATTGCTGTCCGATGACGAGCGGGCGATCCGGGACCGGGTACGGGTCTGGGTCGACACCGAGGTCTCACCGATCGCCGCCGACTACTGGGAGGCCGCCCGCTTCCCTGTCGAACTGGTCAAGGGCTACGGCGAACTGGGCATCGCCGGCGGATCGCTGGTCGGTGACGGCTGCCCGGGCCTGTCGTACCTGGCCGAGGGGATGATCGCGGCCGAACTCGCCCGAGGGGACGGCAGCGTCGCGACCCTCAACGCCGTGCACTCCGGCCTGGCGATGACGACCATCGGGATGCTGGGCTCGGCCGAGCAGCGGGCGCAGTACCTACCGCGGATGGCGGCCTGCGAGGTCCTTGGCGCGTTCGCGCTGACCGAACCGCAGCACGGCTCCGACGTCGTCGCCCTGGAAACCAGGGCCCACCGGGACGGGGACGAGTGGGTCATCGACGGGGAGAAACGGTGGATCGGCAACGGCACCCTGGCCGGCATCGTGGTCGTCTGGGCGCGGGACGACGACGGCAACGTCGGCGCCTTCGTGGTCGAGCACCCGGACGGCGCCGAACACCCGGTCCCCGGCTACCACGCCCGCAAGATCGTCGGCAAGGCCGCGAACCGCGGGGTCTGGCAGGCCCAGATCAAGCTCGACGGCGTCCGGGTACCCCACGGCTCCCGGCTCGCGAAGGCGAACAGCTGGGACGACACCAACTTCGTGCTCGCCAAATCCCGGCAGACCGTCGCCTGGGAGGCCCTCGGCCACGCGATCGCCGCGTACGAGGCCGCACTGTCCTACTCGCTGCGTCGCGAGCAGTTCGGCCGGCCGCTGGCCCGGTTCCAGCTGATCCAGGACAAGCTCTCACACATGCTGTCCGACATCACCTCGATGCAACTGGTCTGCACCCGGATGTCGCAACTGCAGGCGCAGGGCCGGGTGTACATCGAGCACGCCGCACTGGCCAAACTGAACACCGGTGACAGTGCCCGCCGGGTCTGCGCGATGGCCCGGGACATCCTGGGCGGCAACGGGATACTGCTGGACCACCACGTCGCCCGGCACCACGCCGACATCGAGGCCGTCTACACCTACGAGGGCACCGACTCCATCCAGTCACTCATCGTCGGCCGCGCCATCACCGGGATCAACGCCTTCCGCTGAGCTTTCCCGTGGTTCGCAGCAGCCCTACCTGGCCCAGCGTCAGCAACTCAAAGGGGCCGCAACGATGTCCGTTCCAGTGAAGAACTCAGCCGCGAGCGTCGGTCACGAAAGCGACCTGTTCGACGATCTGAACGACGGCTTTCACCGAAAAGCAGGAGAACGGCATGGCAGACATCAGCCGGCTCGCCGGCCCCAGCCTCGAATACTGGGAGTGGCAGATGCACGCCGCGTGTTTGCGGAATGAAGAGTGCCACCTTCTTCAACGCTCCGGCGGAACACTGCACCTCCCGTAAGCGACAAATTGCCGCCGCCAAGGAGGTCTGTGGTGGCTGCCCGGTGATCACGAACTTCACGACGCGCCGACAACCGGCTTTCACACCCGGGCCGCCACACCCGGCCGTGGGCGGCCGGGTCCGATCTCGCGATGATCGCGCACCACATCGCTGCCCTCGTAGGCCTCCTGGAACCAGTCGTCCCGACCGACCGCGGACGGCCTCACCCTTGCACCGGTCGACCGGGCCAGCACCAGGCGACAAACCGTGACCACCACCAAGGTCCTCGTCGTCGACGACCATCCCCTCGCCCGCCGCGGCATCGCCACCCATGCACGCCGTGCCGCTGATTACCGGCAATTTCGATCGGTGAAGGCGCTGGCGCCGTTGCTGGGCTATCTGCGCGGGTTGGCGGTGCTCACCATGCGGCACCGCAGTCAGCAAATGCACGAGCGCGGTTCTGCTGCAACGGTTCCGGGCGTATCTGCTCGACGAGCGCGCGCTGGGCGCGGCGAGCGCGCGTGGCTATGTCGATCTGGTCGCTGCCTTCGTCGAGGAGTGCGTTCGAGACGGCGGTGATCTGCGGGGCTGACCGCCGCCGAGGTTACGTCGTTTCTGGTCGGCGAGTCGCGCCGGTTGTCGCCGAAGACGTTGCAGCGGTCAGCGACCGCGTTGCGGGCGTTGCTGCGGTTCTGGCATGTGCAAGGGTTGACCGCGGCGTCGCTGGTGGAGGCGGTGCCGAAGGTCGCCTGCCGCAGCGCGGGGTTGCCGCGTGCCGCGGCCGGGGCAGGTCGAGGCGATGCTGGGATCGTGCGATCGGCGACGACCGGCGGGTTTGCGCGACTACGCGATGCTGACTCTGCTGGCGCGGGTCGGGCTGCGCCGCGGCGAGGTCGCGGGCCTGCGTCTGGACGACATCGATTGGCGCAGCGGCGAACTCGCCGTCGGCGGGAAGGGCCGTCGGTTGATCGGCTGCCGTAGCCGGGTGATGTCGGGCAGGCGATCGTCGACTATCTGCAGCGGGGGCGACCGCCGGACGCGTTGGATCGCCGGCTGTTCATCCGGATCCGGGCCCCGCACTGCGGGATCGGCGGTGGGGCGCCGCCTGACTCCAGACCCCAAGGCTCAATACCGGCCGAGCCACAGCCGCCGGGCCCTCGTAGAGCATGGACAACGATGCACCAAAGGCCGCCTGGCCAGAGCGACGGGGCGGCCATTCCTCCGGAGCCACCGTGCAGCAGACACGCCATCAGCCGCACCAGGCACGGTGGCTTGCATCGCCAAGGGCCTGGTAATCGCTGGTGCCGGGGTGTTGGTCGTCGTCGCGGCGGGTCGTTCGGAGCCGAACAAAGGGGACCGGGCCCGACGGGGCCCTCAAACACTCAGCGCCCAACCCTAGGGAGCGCGATCCTGCCTCCCCGGCCTGGAGTCATCCGCTGCCCGGGCCACGCCTGCAGGCTGGCGACCGCCACCGCGACGCGCATCGATGTGAGCTGACCCCTCGACCGTGGGCCGATCATGTACAACGCCGACGAGCGGAGCCGCCCGCCCGCGCAGGTGTGTCCACTGTGCAAGGTGAGGTGACTAGGCTCACAGTTATGTCCGAGACGCACACCGAAGGCCCGTCCTCGTATCCGCCGCCGGCGGAGTTCGCCGACAGGCCAACGCGACGGCCGAGCTGTACCGCGAAGCCGAGGAGGACCGGCTGGCGTTCTGGGCCGAAGCAGGCCGACCGGCTGTCCTGGGAGACGCCGTTCACCGAGGTGCTGGACTGGTCGGACGCGCCGTTCGCGAAGTGGTTCGTCGGCGGCAAGCTCAACGTCGCCTACAACTGCGTGGACCGCCACGTCGAGGCCGGCAACGGCGACCGGGTGGCGATCCACTGGGAGGGCGAGCCGGTCGGCGACAGCCGCACCCTGACCTACTCCGAGCTGCTGGCCGAGGTGTGCAAGGCCGCCAACGCGCTGACCGACCTCGGTCTGGTCGCCGGTGACCGGGTGGCGATCTACATGCCGATGGTGCCCGAGGCCATCGTCGCGATGCTGGCGTGTGCGCGGCTCGGTGTCATGCACTCCGTGGTGTTCGCCGGCTTCTCGGCGCCGGCGCTGCGGGCCCGGATCGAGGACGCGCAGGCCAAGCTGGTCATCACCACCGACGGGCAGTACCGCCGCGGCAAGGCGGTGCCGCTGAAGGACGCGGTCGACGAAGCGGTTCGTCCGGGCCCGACGGCGAACGAAGCCCGGTCGAGCACGTGCTGGTGGTGCGGCGCACCGGGATCGACGTCGCGTGGACCGAGGGCCGCGACCTGTGGTGGCACGACACCGTCGAGAACGGCCTCACCCGAGCACACCCCCGAAGCCTTCGACGCCGAGCAGCCGCTGTTCCTGCTGTACACCTCGGGCACCACCGGCAAGCCCAAGGGCATCGTGCACACCACCGGCGGCTACCTCACCCAGTCGTCCTACACCCACCACAACATCTTCGACGTCAAGCCGGAAACCGACGTGTACTGGTGCACCGCCGACATCGGCTGGGTCACCGGGCACACCTACATCGTCTACGGCCCGCTGTCCAACGGGGTGACCCAGGTGCTCTACGAGGGCACCCCGGACTCACCCGACGAGCACCGGCATTTCCAGATCATCGAAAAGTACGGCGTCACAATCTATTACACCGCGCCCACGCTGGTCCGCACGTTCATGAAGTGGGGCCGCGAGATCCCCGACGCCCACGACCTGTCCAGCCTGCGGCTGCTGGGCAGCGTCGGCGAAACCGATCAACCCCGAGGCGTGGCGCTGGTACCGGGACGTCATCGGCGGCGACCGAACCCCGATCGTGGACACCTGGTGGCAGACCGAGACCGGCGCGGCGATGATCTCCCCGCTGCCTGGCGTCACCGCGGCCAAACCCGGCTCGGCGATGACAGCCGCTGCCCGGCATCTCCGCAAGCATCGTCGACGACGACGGCGACCTGATCGGCCCAGCCTCGAGCTCGGCGAGCACGCGCAGCGGCTACCTGGTGCTGGACGAGCCGTGGCCGGCGATGCTGCGCGGCATCTGGGGCGATCCGGACCGGTACCGGGAGACCTACTGGTCCCGGTTCGCCGAGCAGGGCTGGTACTTCGCCGGCGACGGCGCCCGCTACGACCCCGACGGCGCCATCTGGGTGCTGGGCCGCATCGACGACGTGATGAACGTGTCCGGGCACCGGATCTCCACCGCCGAGGTGGAGTCGGCGCTGGTCGGCCACTCCGGGGTCGCCGAGGCCGCCGTCGTCGGCGCCACCGACGAGACCACCGGGCAGGCGATCGGCGCGTTCGTCGTCCTGATGGCCCACCACGCCGACACCCCGAGCGAACAGATGATCGCCGAGCTGCGGGCCGAGGTGGCCCGCGAGATCTCGCCGATCGCGCGGCCGCGCGAGATCCACGTGGTGCCGGAGCTGCCGAAGACCCGCAGCGGCAAGATCATGCGCCGGCTGCTGCGCGACGTCGCCGAGGGCCGCGAACTCGGCGACACCTCGACGCTGCTGGATCCCGGCGTGTTCGAGGCGATCCGCGCCAGCAAGTAGCGGCGCAGCCAGCCGTCAGGCCGCCGATCGGCACGAAGCCGGCGCCGGGCCGGTTCTTGGCGTTGAGTCGGCCGAGTACCGCGTTGATCGACATCGTCCACCGCCGGGGTGTGCAGCGGGATGTACTTGATGATGCAGGTTGGCAGGTCGTCGCTGAAGGCGCCGTGGATCATCCCGACCAGCGGTTGTGACGGTCACCGGTGCTCCGAGTCTCCGGGCTGCCCGCACACCATTGAGATGGTGCCCGGTAAGTCAGTCGAAAAGGTCAAGCATAGGGTCCCAACCACATAAGCAGATGACGTTCACCCTCGCTCCGCTGGCTGGCTGCCTAGGTTGCTGCGCGGGGCCGACGCCGAGTTCTGGATTCCACCCCCCTCTTGGATGCACTGGCCACCCAGGACACGGTCATCCAGCTACGCGCCGCGATCAGCAAGGTCCTCACCGCCGCCGAT
Source organism: uncultured Actinomycetota bacterium (assembly GCA_963779655.1). Lineage (GTDB taxonomy): Bacteria > Actinomycetota > Actinomycetes > Mycobacteriales > Mycobacteriaceae > Mycobacterium. The sequence continues at coordinate 208,461 of CAVZZD010000026.1, forward strand.
CGCGCCCGACCCAGGGTTGGCGACCGCGATACGGGCGGGGCTTACCCGCGAGGATGACTACGCCACCCGGGGTAAACCCCCGTGCGACTGGGACGACTCCGCAGCG
>CAVZZD010000027.1:0-473985 GCA_963779655.1 uncultured Actinomycetota bacterium
AGAACGCGCGGATCACCGCGGGCCTGCTCGAAACCGGCACGATGGCGGACGGTCTGGCCTGGTGCGAGGCGCATCCCGAGGCCATCGCCGACGGCGGCTACCGGCTGTCGAAGGAGGCGATCATCCTCTACGGGATCGGCACGTCGACGATCTCGGAGCGCGCGGCATCCGGATCAACTGCACCGGGCCGGGCGTGACGGAGACGCCGAGATCCGACCAGCTACGCTCTGCCTACGGGCAGGGCTACCTGGACTCGTTCACCACACCGCTGGGCCGGGTCGCCGGCCCCGACGAACAGGCCGCGGTGCTGGTGTACCTGGGCAGCCGCGGCCGCCAGTTACATTACGGGACAGGTGATCTGGGTGGACGGCGGAACGGTCGCTCAGCGCATCGCCGGTGAATCAGTGAACGCCGACACGGCGCAGGGGAGTTGAAGATGGCCAGCCTGAAGGACTTCCGCAAGCTCGGCGACGACGTCCGCAACTGGGGCCGTTGGGGTGACGACGACGAACTGGGGACGCTGAACTTCATCACCGCCCGAGAAGGTCGCCGAGGCGGCGGGCCTGGTCCGGCACGGCAAGGTGTTCCCGCTCGGCGTCGACTTCGGCTCGTCGGGCCGCAGGGCGCATTCCAGTACCGGCACAACCCCATTCACGTGATGACCGTCGACGGCGGCGACGCCAAACGCTGGTCGAAGTACGGGCCCGAATGGCTGCGGAACTCGGTGGCCCAGCAAGTGAGCGGGTACTTCGGGTGCGACAACCCGTTCCGGTTCAACGACGACATGATCATCATGCCGCTGCAGGCGGCCACGCAGTGGGACGCGCTTAGCCACGTCTACTACGAGGACAAGCTGTACAACGGCTTTCCGGCCGACTCGGTGACCAGCCTCGGTGCCTTCCACTGCGGTATCGACAAGGTCGACGGCAAGGGCATCACCTCGCGCGGCGTGCTGCTCGACGTCGTGCGCATCGCGGCGCCGAAATCTTCCTCGAACTCGGCAACCCGATCACGCCGGACGAACTCGACGCGGTCGCCGGGGCCCAGGGCGTGACCGTGGGGCGCGGCGACATCGTGCTGGTGCACACCGGCTGGTGGGCGCGGTTCTGCAGCACCGGCGACGGTGCCGAGCCCGGCGCGGGCCTGGACTGGCCGTGCGCCGCCTGGCTGCACGACCACGAGATCGCGGCCGTCGCCGCCGACAACCTGATGGTCGAGGACCCGGTGTCCGGCGTCGAGGGCACGTTCCTGCCGATGCACATGCTGTGCCTGCGCGACATGGGGCTGATGTTCGGCGAGTACTGGGACCTGACGCCTTGTCCGCCGACTGCGCCGCCGACGGCGTGTACGAATTCCAGCTCGTCGCCCCGCCGCTGAGCGTGGTCGGCGCCGTGGGCTCCCCGGTCAACCCGATCGCGATCAAGTAGGAGTGTCATGGCTACACGAACGGATGCGAGGAGCACCGGCCCGTTGGTGGTGGGGCTCGGCGGCACGCTGCGCGCGGGCTCGTCGACCGAACGTGCGTTGCGGTACTGCCTGAGTGCGGTGGAGCGCCAGGGCGGGCGGACGAAGTTCTACGCCGGCCCCGACATCGACCTGCCGATGTACGCGCCGCACAATCTGGACCGCACCCCGAAGGCCGCCGAACTCGTCGGCGCGCTGCGGGACGCCGACGCGGTGATCGTCGCCTCGCCGGGCTATCACGGCGCGGTGTCCGGTCTGGTCAAGAACGCACTCGACTACATCGAGGACCTGCGCGAGGATCCGCGGGTGTACCTGGACAACACGCCGTGGGGCTGCATCACCTGCGCCTACGGTTGGCAGGCCGCGGTGGGCACGCTCGGCCAGTTGCGGGTGATCGGGCATGCGCTGCGGGCCTGGCCGACGCCGCTCGGCGTACCGATCAACTCGGCGGATCCGGTGTGGGACTACTCGGGTGAACTGATCGACGCGACGGTGCGCGATCAACTCGAGATGCTGGCGTCGCAGGTGCTCAGCTTCGCGCTCGACCGCCGTGTCCGTTCGCAGTTAGGAGCAGGGCATGCGATTCGTCTTCGTGCACGGTGGTTTTCACGCGGCCTGGTGCTGGGACAGCACCATCGCCGAACTGGAGTCCCTCGGCCATCAGGGCGTCGCCGTCGACCTGCCGGGCCACGGTGCCCGCGTCGACGAGGAGTCGACACGTGGCCAACCGCCGGCAGGCGATCGTCGACGTGCTGCAACCCGGCGACGTGTTGGTGGGTCATTCCGGCGGGGGATTCGACGCGACGCTGGCCGCCGATGCGGCGCCGGATCTGGTGGGCCACATCGTGTATCTGGCGGCGGCGCTGCCGCGCGAAGGGCGCACCTATCCCGAGGCGATGGCGATGCGCGACAGACGAGGACGGCGAGTTCGACGCCGACACCGGCGAAATGCTGTGCTATCTGAAATTCGACGAAGACGGTGCGATGACGTTCGCCGACTTCGACGGCGCCTGGAAGTACTTCTACCACGACTGCGACGAGGAGACGGCGCGGTGGGCGTTCGACCGGCTGGGCCCCGAGCGCTTCGGTGACACCACCGTCACCCCGGTGTCGGTGCCGCGGTTCTGGGAGGCCGACCTGCCGCGCAGTTTCATTGTGTGCGAACAGGATCGGTCGATGCCGCGCTGGCTGGCCGATACGGTCGCGCGACGCCTCGGCGTCGAGCAGCTGTCCATCGACACCTCGCACTCGCCGTTCCTGAGCCGCCCCCGCGAGCTCGCCGAACTGCTGGTTGCGGCCACCACCACCCGGCCCGTCGGCCCGCTGATTCCGGACTGAGGCGTGGACATCCAACACAAGACCATCACCGTCGACGGGTTGGCCACCGGCTACCTGGAGGCCGGCGAGGGGCGACCCGGTTGTTCTGCTGCACGGCGGTGAGTTCGGGGCCAGCGCCGAACTCGGTTGGGAACGAACCATTCCGGCGCTGGCCGAGCATACCGGGTGCTGGCGCCGGACATGCTCGGTTACGGGCGGACCGCCAAGGTGCTCGACTTCGTCGACGGCCGCGGTATGCGGATCCGGCACATCGCCGCGTTCTGCGCGGCCCTCGGGATCGACTCGGCCTTCTTCGTCGGAAACTCCATGGGGGCGATCAACCTGCTGGTCGACACCACCTCGGAGGCGCCCGTACTGCCGGTGCGCGCGATGGTGACGATCTGCGGCGGCGGGGAGATCCAGAGCAACCGGCACATGGCGGCGCTGTACGACTACGACGCCACCCCGGAAGCCATGCGCCGCATCGTCGAGGCGCTGTTCCACGATCCGGCCTATCCCGCCGACGACGCGTATGTGCAACGGCGGCACGAGTCGGCGACCGTGCCGGGTGCGTGGGAAGCCATTGCCGCAGCGCGGTTCCGGCGGCCCGGAGCGCAACCGCCGGCGGCCGCGTCGAGCGCGCGCCCCTACCATCGGATCTCGGTCCCGACCCTGGTGATCGAGGGTGGTTCTGACAAGCTGCTGCCGGCCGGATGGGCCGCCGAGATCGCCGGGCAGATTCCGGCGCCGGTCGGCCGTCGTCGACAATGCCGGGCACTGCCCCCAACTCGAGCAACCGGACGCAGTCAACGGCTGCTGCTGGACTTCTTCGCCGAGACAATCGGAGCAGCACGCATGAGCAACGAACTCGACGGCAAGGTGGCCGTCGTCACCGGCGGGGCCGGCGGTCTGGGCCGGGGCATCGCCGAACGGTTCCTCGCCGAGGGCGCCAAGGTGGTGATCGGCGACATCGCCGAAGGCGAGCCACTCGGCGGCGACTCGCTGTTCGTGCCCACCGACGTCTCCGACATCGAACAGGTCGGCGCACTGGTGTCGGCCGCGATCGAGACCTATCGGCGGGCTGGACATCATGGTCAACAACGCCGGCGTGTCGGGCACCATGCACCGGCGCTTTCTCGACGACGACCTGGCCGACTTCCACACGGTGATGGGCGTCAACGTGCTCGGTGTGATGGCCGGCACCCGAGAGCGGCCCGGTACATGTCCGAACACGGCGGCGGGTCGATCCTGAACCTCACCTCGATCGGTGGCATTCAGGCCGGCGGCGGTGTGCAGACCTACCGCGCATCCAAGGCCGCGGTCATCCAGTTCACCAAATCGGCCGCAATCGAATTGGCGTACTACGACATTCGGGTCAACGCCATTGCCCCCGGCAACATCCGCACCGCGATCGTCTCGAAGTCGGCCAATGCCGAGGACCGTGAGCGCCTCGAACAGTTCGAGGAGGGCATCCGCGCGCAGATGCGACGGGACCGGCCGCTCAAGCGCGAGGGCACCGTCGAGGACGTCGCCGAGGCCGCCCTGTACTTCGCGGGCGACCGGTCGCGTTACGTCACCGGCACGGTGCTGCCCATCGACGGCGGCACGGTGGCCGGCAAGGTGATCGTCAGTTCGAAGAAGGCCTGACCGCCGGCGAGGGTTCAGCGGCGCAGGAATCCCTTGTTGCGCATCAGGAAGTCGGCGAGGAATCCGTCGTGCGGGATGTGCGGTGCCGACAGGTGGGTCGGCACCCGCCCGCTGTACACGTTGGTCACGGTCGGCTCGTCGAGCAGTGCGTCGATCAGGTCGGTGTCGTCGGTGATGGCGTTGAGCACCAGTGAGTTCCGCAGCGGGTCCAGCCGGTCGGCACGTGACCAGGGCGCGATCCACACGCAGGGGAAGGGCAGTTCGACGTTGAGCGTGCCGGCATCCGGCCGGGTCAGCAGATGAACTGCGGGCCGCAGCACGGCGCGGCCGTCGCCGCGCTCGGCGACCACCTGATCGGCCCCGAGTACCGGCACCGCACCGGCGGCCGCCAGGGCGAGGCCGTGCGCCAGGGCCCGCGCCGCATCGACGGGCATCGTCGGTAACAGCGCGTCGTCGATGGCCGACAAGCGTTGTGCGACTGCCTGTGCCAGGCCGGCCGGATCGCCCTCGTAGAGCACCGCGGTCGCGTTCACACAGGCCATCCCGCCGAGGCCGGCGATCGAATCGACAACGACGTCAAGGTGTTCGCGCCAATTCTGCTCCGCGGTGATCAGGATCTTGGTCTGCCCGGGGCCGTTGGTGAGGACGGTGGCGTTGCCTGCGTACCGCTGCACCACCCGGCGGTCGCCGTAGACCAGGGCGAGGTCGGCGTAACGCACGAGGCTGTCCGCGTTCGCATGGTCGGTCGGCAGGTACACCGCATCGGCGGGCCGAAAGCCGGCCTGCCGCAACGCCTGCACCAGCCGGTGCGCGGTGAACGGCTCCCGGCGCGACGGCCGGACCGCGACGCGGTAGCCCAATGCCAGCGCCTGCGGCCAAAGCCCGTGCACGCCCGGGTGCGTTTCCGGGTGCGTGGACGGCCAGCACCTCTCCGCGCCGCGCCCAGACCGCGCCGCCGTCGGCGGATGCCTGCCGCCAGTCGCACACCGCGCCGACGGGCCGGGCCGACTCGACGGCGTCCGCCGCCGTCTCGAGCCCGTCAACCACCGCGTCGGCGCCGGCCAGGGCCACACCCTCCGGCAGGCCCGACACCCGGGCGGTCAACCGCACGTAGTCGCTGAAGTCGAGTCCGTCGATCACCGAATTCCGGAACGCATCAGCCGTTCTCGCCAGTGCCGCCCGGCGTTGCGGCCAGGGCAATGGATGCAGCCGTCGTTGTGTCGCAAGCGAGCGCGCGACGAAGAGCTGCGGCACGACGCTCAGCTCCGCGACGGCCACCCCCGCGGTGTCGGTCACGGTTTCACGATTGCGGGGCCGGTACTGCCCATCGGGACCGAGGGCATCGAGTTGGTAGCAGGTCGATAGACCCCCTCGATGACGACCTCGCCGTGGAACGCCGGCACCGGCATGACCGCAGTCAGCGAATCACCCACCTGCGTTGCGGTCCGGGCACCCTGACCGCGGTGTCGCGTTCGAGGTTGTTCGGCATGAACATCCCCTTGCTGAGGTGGTTCATCACGACCTGACCGCGCTCGCCGTACGACACCTGAACTCCGGTGGAGGGGTCGATGACCCAGAACACCACGTACGGGCTACGCGGGTCGAACACGAACGATCCGTCGCCGACGGGCGGGTGGTCGCCTGCGACGCGATCATCGTGCTGCCGTACACGGTGGTGATCGCGTTGCCCGGGAAGACGTTCCGCAACAGGTCCAGCGTGTCGATGTCGACGTGGGCCCCGCTGAGCAGGATGAAGCGGATCTTGGCGTTGACGCATCCACCAGCGCTCGTCGCGGGCGATGGCTTCCATCAGCGGCGGTGTGGTGTGCAGGTTGCGACACGTTGGGTGGCGATGATGAACCGCAGCTGGTCGAGGAGGTGGTCGACATATGCGGCGACCTCGGCGTGCGCGCCCCGCGCGGTGAGCTTTTTGACCCACCGCGGATCCAGGTCGACGGGGTGGAAGGTCGACCCCAGGCGCTCGGCGACCACCCGGTCGAAATGGCCGACGCCGTGCGGTCCGGTGGGCATCAGGCACACCAGCCCGCGGCCGGCGACGAAGCCGCCGGCGGTGAAATCGGCGATCTGCCAACGCACATTCTGCTCAGCCAGTCAGGCAGTTGGGCGGTGCGCTTGGGAGCGCCGGTCGTGCGCCCGATTCGAAGACCCGTGGCACCGGAGCAGGCGACCCGTAACCGCGTGGGATCAGGTCTTCGACGGGTATGTCGCGCATCTCGTCCACGACGTTGGGGAACATGCGCAAGTCGGTGAACGTGCGGATGGCGGTGACCGGATCGAAATCCAGTGTCCTGGCCCGTCGCAGCCAGTACGGCGAACCGGTATCGGGACCGAAATGCCAGGCGATCGCGGTTGCGCAGGTAATCCTCCGCATCGTCGGGCGGCCGGTCGCGGGGCACGTCCAGCACGGTGAAGTCGGTACCGGTCACCCGGCAATCCTCCCGCACCGTCCCGGCCCGGAGGGGCCGCGGAAATCCACATCCAACCGAACAGTCGGGGTGATGCCGGGAACGGCAGCGTGTCCGGCGGGTGACGACCGGTACGGGTGCCCTCAGCCGTCGTGAGCCGGCGCCGTTACGGCGAACGCCGGGATGCGGGCGCACAGCGCGGCCGCGTCGCGACCGGCGCACATCACCGTCCGGTCCGGCCGCACGATTGCGGCGCGGGCGCGCCCCCGGCCCAGCCAGCGGGCGAGCTCGCTGTCGGGTGGGGCGACCACCACCCGAACGCCGGATGCCTGGTTGCCGGCGGTCAGCGGCTCGGCAGTTACGAGGGCGAAACCCGTTGTGAGCCAATCATCGAGGCGTCGGCCGTCGGGCATCACCGGATTCGGGCACAGCGTTCCGGCCAGTCGGTGCGCGATTCGGCCGCGGCGAACCAGCGCGGATCGGTGAAGCGCCGGCGTCGCCGAGTCGAGCACCCTGTGCCGCATCCCGGGAATGAGTCGCAACCGCGGCACGAGGACCCGCCGTGCCAGGTTTCCGAACTCACCCCCGGCGGTCATGGCCCGGCCGATCGCCGAGTGCCAGCCGGATCATCTGTCGCGCATGCGGTTTGCGTTCCCGCTCGTAGGTGTCCAACAGATCGGGCGCAAGCGTGCCGTCCAGCACTCCGGCGAGCTTCCACGCCAGATTCATCGCATCGCGCAGCCCGGCGCCCATGCCCTGCCCGACGAACGGGGGAGTGAGGTGGGCGGCATCGCCGAGCAGGAAGACGTTTCCACGGCGCCAGCGGTCGGCGATCTGCGCGCGGAACGTGTACTCGGCGACGCGCAGCAGATCCAGTCGGTCGTCGCTGACGCCGGCGGTCCACGGCTCGATCAGGAATCGCAGCGCGGCCAAGGTGCGGAAGTCGTCGGCACTCTCTCCGGCGAGCAGTTGAAATTCCCACCGGTAGCGGGTCTCGCCGATGCGCATGTAGGTGCCGGCGCGCGCCGGATCGCATACCTGGTGTACGCCCTCCCATTGGTGCAGATCAGCGTCGGTGGCGACGTCGACCACCAGCCAGCGCTGCTCGAATTTCAAATCCCGCATGGTCGAACCGATCTGGCCGCGCACCACGCTGTTGGCGCCGTCGCAGCCCAGCACGTAACCGGCGTCGACGGTGTGCGTCCGGCCGTCGCTTCGGTCGGTGAAGGTCACCCGCACGCCGCCGCCCGGAATCTCGGTGAGCGCCGTGACCTCTGCGTCGCCGCGTAACTCGACGCCGGGCGTACCGCGCCAGGTTGACTCGCAGCAGTGCCTCGAATTCCGGTTGGTCGAACATGTTGGCCTGCGGAAACCCATGCACGCTGCGCGCGCTGTCACGGTGGAACTCTGCGAGCACACGATGACGCCGATCGAGCAGCCGCAGTCCGAGCGCGGGTCGTGAGATCGCTGCGAACTCGTCGGCGATACCGAGCACGGCCACAATGCGGTAGATCTCGTCGTCGAGATGAACCGCCCGGGGCTGCGGGTAGACGTCATGCCAGCGGTCGAGTACGAGAGCCTCGACCCCGTACTGCGCGAGCAGGGTCGCCGCACAGACGCCGGTCGGGCCGGCGCCGACGATCACGACGGGAACGCGGCGGTGCGCGGTCATGCGAATGCGACTGCGGTGCGCTGGGTTCCGAGGTCGATAGCGCCGTCGTCGGTGGCGACCGACGCCTCGACGAGGTCGCCGTTGCTGGAGGTACTTGGGGTTTGCGGCCTGACGTTTGAAGAACGCCTTCCACTTGACGGCCGGCGGCAGCAGGTTGCCGATGATCTCGACGGGCTTGGGTGGGGCGCTCAGCGCGGTGCCGGCCGGCGTGCCGGTGAGCACCAGATCCCCGGCGGCGAGGTTCTGGAACCGGGTCAGGGCCTGCAGCGCCGCCAGCGGCCGGTAGAGCATGTCGCCCTCGACGAGGGCATCCTGCCGAGCTGTGCCGTTGACGCTCAGGCGCAACCGCAGATCGCCGAACCGTCGCAGTTCATCGGCGTCCAGCAGCACGAGTTCGGGACCGACCGGCGTGAACGTCGGATAGGACTTGGCTTCGTAGAACTGGGTCTGCGGCAGCTGCACATCCCGGGCCGACACATCGTTGGTGACCACGAGCCCGGCGATGTAGTCCGACAGGTTGGCATCGGAAAGCCTTGTCCCGATGGCGATATCGCGGGCAATGACCAGGCCGATCTCCACCTCGTAGTCGAGGAGCCGGACGTGGCCGGGTTTGACGATGTCGTCGAACGGGCCGTTGATGGACGCCGACGCCTTGCGGAAGAACGTCAGTGGGGTCGAGGCGGGGTCCATGCCCGCGTCTTTGACGTGCGACTCGAAGTTGGTCATCTGGGCGACGACCCGGCACGGCGCGGTCACCGGCGAGAGCAACGCGAGGCTGTCGACGGGCACCGTCGCGATGTCCTCGGCCGCGGCGTCGATGGCCGCCCGGTCGGCCAGCAACTGCCCGGTGGTGGTCGCGGCGGTGCTGATCCTGGCGGCGCCGGCGGCGGTCTTGACCCACCAGGCGTCTGCGGTGCGGAGTACGGAAATGGTCATTTGGTAGGCACTTTCAGTAGGCCGATCATTCGTCGGAGGTCGAACTCGTTGTCGCCGCGCAGCGCGTTGAGCATCGGCCAGGGCCTCGTGGCGGGCGGCTTTCGGGTTGGTACCCAGGAAGTCTCGGCTCACCGGGGGCCCCCACTGCGCCAGGCCGGAGGCGGTGAACTCGGCCCAGCCGGGCTCCAGCGTGTTGTCGAACAGGTCGCCGTCGGCGAAGTGTTCGACAAGGAATCCGTCCGGGTCGCGCCAGTAGTCGAAGATCTGCGAACCCTGGATGTGGCGGCCGATGCCCCAGGACCGGAAATAGCCGCGCTCCCCGAGGTATTCGCCGCCGGCGGCCAGAGCATCGAGGTCGCCGACCTGATAGGCGGAATGCACGTAGCGGTTGGCCGGTCCGAGCGCCATCGCCAGGGTGTGGTGGTCGGTGGGCGTGGCACCGCGGTCGCAGCGGATGAAGCTCATCGTGGGGCCACGTTCGCGCTGACCGGGGAAGAACAGAAAGTCGCTGACGATCAGTCCGAGGGTGTCCAGGTACCAATTGAGCGTCTCGAGGTACCGCGTCGACTGAAGCACCACGTGGCCGAGTCGCTGCACCCGGGCGGGCACCCGGGGCGGGCGCTGGGTGGCGTTGATCCGCGGTGTGTGGTTTCCGACGTTGAACACCAGCGGCACCTGTCCGGGCAGGGCGGGTAGGTCGTGCATCCCCGCGACCACGTGGACCGGGAAGCCACTCGGGTCGGTCAGGTCGACGGCGAGGCCGCCGACGGTCTCCGGCAGCGGGCGGGTGGGTGCATTCGTGCGGTCTGCCAACCGCAGCACATCCACCTCGTCTCCGGCGCGGAATGCCATACCCGCGAAGCGTGTCTGCGGGCCGCGGCGCAGGATCACGCACGGTGCGCCCGCGTTCGTGCCGCGCAGGTGCAGTTCGTCGGGACCGTGCTGTGCGATGCGGAATCCGAACGCCCGGGCGAACGCCTCGGCGCGGGTGAGGTCCGGCTTCTCGAACTCCAGCCACGCGAGGTCGACCACCTTGATCACGGGGTTGCGCGATCGACCGGGGTGCTCTCCGGGCAGCGCTCCGGCCTCGGCGTGTAGGTCTTTGTGCAGATCTTTATGGCCGTCAAGCTGGGGTTTGTCGGTGTGGACCATTGCGTCTCCCTAGTAACTGACGAAATCGTCACATACTTCGGACGCGTTCGTCAAGAGATTCTGATGAAATCCTCAGAAGTGAGGTTCGCTGCTAGGCTGAGCCGGATGTCTGCACTTCCCGAACCGGCCAACCGCCTCGAGCGCCGCAAACAGCGCACCCGGGCGGCGCTGATCAATGCGGCTCAGACGCTGATCGCCGAGGGCAGGCTCAACGTCCCGGTGCTGGAGATCACCCAGGCCGCCGATGTCGGAATGGGTTCGTTCTACAACCACTTCGACAGCAAGGAGCAACTGTTCGACGCCGCCGTCGCCGAGGTCCTCGACGCCCACGGGGCGCTGCTGGACCGGCTCACCTCGACCATCGACGACCCCGCCGAGACGTTCGCGACCAGCTTCCGGCTCACCGGCCGGCTCTTCCGTCGTCGGCCGCAGGAGAGCCGGATCCTGCTGGCCAACGGATTCGACCTGCTCAGCTCGGACCGTGGCCTGGCGCCGCGCGCGCTGCGCGACATCAACGCCGCGGTGCGGGCAGGCCGGTTCCGGGTCGAGGATCCCGAACTCGCGTTGGCGATGGCCGGTGGCGCACTGCTGGGGCTGGGAAATCTGCTGCGCGCGAATCCGGACCGCGACGACGCCCGCGCTGCCGACGCCGTCACCGAGTACGTCCTACAGCTGTTCGGGCTGACCGCCGAGGAAGCGCATCAGGTGTGCCTGCGTCCGCTGCCCGATCTCGACGCGGTCAACGCGAACTGACCGCGTCGAGCATCTCGCCCAGCGGGTGACTCGCCCACAGATTGAGCACGTTGGTCAGCATCTGCAGCGGCGCTCGCAGGCTCTCGTCGGAACCGATGCGGGGATCGAAGCGGGTCACGGACGCGGTATCGGGTCCGAGCCGCACCCGCAGCCGGTCGGGCACGTCGAGCAGCCAGGTGATCCCCATGACGGCCGCGTAAAGCAGCACCTGCCTGCGCAACTCGGCGGGATCGAGACGGGCTCCGCCGCTGCGGCGTACCTCGTCGGCGAACGTCTGCAGCAGATCGTCGAAATGTTCGTCCCAGAGCGTGGTCTCGGCGGCGCACAGTGCGCCCCAGATCGCCATCGCCACGTTCATCCGGCCGACGCAGCCCCAGTCCATCAGGCCGCACCGCAGCCTACCCGCGGCGTCGGTGAAGAACCAGGCGTTGTCCACGTTGGCATTCCAGTGGCACAGCGCGATGTAGTCGGGGTTACCGGCCAGGTATCCCCAGACGGCCGGTTCCTGGGCAAGCACCCGCGGCGCCTCCCGCGCCAGCCGCCTCAGGAAGGCAGGTTCGCGCACCCGCTCGGGCAGTAGATGGGCATGCGCCGTGGCGAATTCGGCGAGCCGGCTCAGCCGCCGGTTCAGCTTGTCCTCGGTGATCGGTGCCTGCTCGCCGACCGTGCCGCCGGCGAGGTCAAGCGGGAACCGGTCGACGATGCGGCGCGGCAACCGGCCGGACTGCTGGGTCCCGGCCAGCCGGGCCACCGTGGTCAGCAGGGACCGGTAGTGGCCGAAAGGGTCGGGCATCCGGTAGTCCAGACACTTCTGGTACTGCGGTTCGATTCCGTTGGCGCCGAATCCGATCCGCTCCGTGATCAGAATTCCGGTGCCCGACTCGCGGTGGTAGTCGCCGAACTGCGGGCGTGGCACGGCGATCGGAAAGTCCTCGGACAGCGCCAGTGCGGCCAACCGCACCTCCTGCTCCATCTGGGCCCTACCGCGGTCCCGGATGGGATCGTCGAAGTCTCGGGAGAACTTCACGAACAGCTCGGTGTGCAGGCCCGCCGCGGGCTGCCGGTAGCGCACGGAGAGCGCCAGCTTGCGCCCGGTGCTGCCGCCGCCGACTTCGGCGCACCGGCTGATCGCGGTGACGCTGTTGCCGGCGGCCAGTACCCCGGCAGCATGGAAAGCCGTTGTCAGGAACGCGGTTCCACCGGCCCGCAATGCCTCGGCATGTGCGGGAAAGTCGATGTCGTACTGGTCGCCCGAGACCCAGTCCGTCGTTTCGGACTCCTCCGGCCGCGCTCGTTCCTCGCACCGCCTGCGTCGTCCGAAGTCCGTCGTTTCGGACTCCTCCGGCCGCGCTCGTTTCTCGCACCGCCTTCGTCCGAAGTCCGTCGCTTCGGTCACGGCTTCTTGCGGCCGGAACGGCTCAGCCGCCACTCCGGCGGGAAGTTGAGGTCGTTGTCCTTGACCACGTTGTTGAGGCCCTTCTCGAACGCGTTCTCCGTGAGGTCGACGTCGTTCTCGCGGTCGTTGGTCATCATCGGCAACATGCCCTCGACGAAGCCCGTCAGTAGGCTGCCGAAGTACTCACCCTTGTGCTGCTTGTAGAGCTCGAGGAACGCCTTCTGCACCACGACGGTGTCGGTGGGACGCGTACGCGAACACGCCATCGCGTACTTCAGGGTTTCCTCTTCGAGGTTTTCACGGGGCACCACACTGTTGAGGAACCCGCACTCGTACATCTCCTTGGCGGTGAACGGCCTTCCGGTGAAGAGCATTTCGGAAAACTTGCGCAGGCCCATCGTCTCTGCCCACCACCACAGCCGCGGACCCCATCCGACGTACCGGAACGCCGGGTGGCCGAACAGCGCGTCGTCGGAGGAGACCACCAGATCGGCATCGCCGGCCTGATAGAAGTGCCAGCCGTAGCAGTAACCCTTGGCCTCGACGATGGTGACCTTCTTGCACTCCTGCAGCGGCCGGTTGCCGGCGCGGGCCTTCGCGTAGTGATCGGTCAGGGTGTACAGGTAGCGGTAGGAGTCGCCGGGCGGATACTTGACGTTCTCGTCGTTGATCGAAAGCTCGTGCAGCAGAGGCAGTCCTGGGTTCTCGAGCATGTCGCGCTGTTCGGGGAGGTCGCCGCCGCTGCCGAAATCCTCTCCCTCACCACGGATCACGACGACTTTGACCTCGTCGTCGACGTTGCACTTGTGGATCAGATCGGCGTAGTTCTGCCGCATGCCCATGGTGGTGCAGTTCAGCTCATCGGGACGGTCGAACGTGATGTAGGCGATCCGGTTCTTGACGTCCTTCTCGAATCTGATGAACGGCTCCGCGGCCTTCTTCATCTCCTCGAAGTCATGTTCCATGGCTGTCTCCCGTCTTCGGTGGCGGCGTGCTGCCGACGTGCGCCGAGTCTGTCAGCGCCCGCGCCGCCTCCACAATGGCAATCCCGCTCCATTAAATCAATCACTTGACTTAATGAGGCGGAATTGGTTCACTTGATTCCATGACGCCGCCCGATGGATCGACGATGCGCAGGTCAGGGCGCACGGACCGGGCTGACGGCACCCGCGAGGCCATCCTGACCGCCGCCGAGCGGCTGTTCGCCGAACACGGTGTGTTCGCCGTGTCCAACCGTCAGGTCAGCGAGGCCGCCGGGCAGGGCAACAACGCCGCCGTCGGCTACCACTTCGGCACCAAGGTCGACTTGATCCGCGCGATCGTGCGCAAGCACAACGAGCAGGTCGAGCGGCTGTGCCAGCAGATGGTCGACCGGCTCTTGGATTCCGCGGACTCCGCCTCGCTGCGCGACTGGGTGGAGTGCCTCGTCCGCCCGCTGGCCACCCACCTCACCGAACTCGGCAACCCGACCACCTACGCGCGGTTCTCGGCGCAACTGATGCCCGACCCGAGCCACCGCGATCTGGTGTCGGAGGAGTCGCTGGGCTCGTCGTCGGTGCTGCACATCATCGAGGGGCTGAGCCGCTGCCTGCCCGACATGCCGCCGCAGGTCAGGGTCGAGCGAAACGCCATGGCGCGTCAGCTCATCGTGCACATGTTCGCCGAGCGCGAGCGTGCGCTGGCGGACGGCGCCCCCACCGCGCACCCGTCCTGGGACGCGATGGCGACGAGTCTGGTCGACGCGATCACCGGCCTGCTTCTGGCACCCGTCACCAGCCCCGTTGACGGAAGGAACCGCGAATGAAAGTGACTGTCGACCAACCGAAGTGCGTCTCCGCGGGCAACTGCGTGGCGCACGCCCCCGACGTCTTCGACCAGGATGAGGATGACGGCAGCGTGATCCTGCTGGAGGAGAACCCGGCCCCCGATCGCGCCGACGATGTCCGCCAGGCCGCCGAAGCCTGCCCTGCCCACGCGATTTTCGTCCAGGATTAGCGGTCAGTACGCCGCACCCGACCTCAAGGAGCCAACCCGTGTCCGACACCCTCACCGACACCGTCGTTCCCGAGTATCCGATGGCGCGCTCGGCGGGTGCCCGTTCGCGCCGCCGCCCGGCGTGATGGAACTGGGTGAAGACCAAACCGCTTTCCCGCGTGCGTATCTGGGATGGCAGCACCCCGTGGCTGATCACCGGCTACGAGGTGGGCCGTGAATTGTTCGCCGACTCCCGCGTCAGCGTCGACGACCGAAAGCCCGGCTTCCCGCACTGGAACGAGCACATGCTGTCCACGGTGAACAAGCGGCCGCGGTCGGTGTTCACCTCCGATGCCGAGGAGCACACCCGGTTCCGCCGGATGCTGTCGCGGCCGTTCACCTTCAAGCGGGTCGAGGGTCTGCGCCCGGCGATCCAGAAGGTCACCGACGAGTGCATCGACGCGATCCTGGCCGGGCCGCAGCCCGCCGATATCGTCACCGCAGCTGGCGCTGCCGGTGCCCACCGTCGTGATCAGCGAGTTGCTCGGTGTGCCCTACGAGGACCACGAGTTCTTCCAGCACCACGCCAACGTCGGCCTGGCCCGGTTCGCCACCGCGGACGACGGCGCCAAAGGTGCGATGAGCTTGCACGGGTATCTTGATCGACCTGGTGAAGAAGAAGATGGAGAACCCGGCCGAGGATGCGGTTTCCGATCTGGCCGAGCGCGTCACGGCGGGGGAGATCAGCGTCAAGGAGGCCGCCCAGCTGGGCACCGGCCTGCTGATCGCCGGCCACGAGACCATCGGCGAACATGATCGGCATCGGCGTGCTGGCGCTGCTGCAGAACCCGGAGCAGGCTGACGCTGCTTCGTGAGACCGACGACCCGAAGCTCGTCGCCAACGCGGTCGAGGAGCTGATGCGCTACCTGTCGCATCATCCAGAACGGCCAGCGCCGGGTTGCCCTGGAGGACATCGAGATCGGCGGCGAGACCATCAGGGCCGGCGACGGCATCATTCTCGACCTGGCGCCGGAGAACTGGGACGCCGACATGTTCCCCGAGCCGGACAAGCTCGACCTGCCGCGCGAGAACGCCGGCAGCAGGTCGGGTTCGGCTACGGCCGGCACCAGTGCGTCGGGCAGCAGCTGGCCCGCGCCGAGATGCAGATCGTGTTCCAGACCCTGTTGCGCCGCATTCCGACGCTGCGGCTTGGCGATCCCCTTCGAGGAGATCCCGTTCAAGGACGACCGGCTGGCCTACGGCGTGTACAGCCTGCCCTGCGCGTGGTAGTCACCGCCGCACACGTACGTTTCGGCGGGCGGGGGCTATGGCACGTCGATGACGATCTTGCCGAGCGCTTTGCGGTCGGCGACGTGACGGAGCGCCGACGCGGCCTCGCTGCAGCGGGAACCGGGCGCCGATGTACGGCCGGACCGTGCCGTCGGCGAACATCTGCTGCAGTTCGGCGGTGTCGCGGATCGCCTCGTCGGGGTAGTCGGAGTAGAAGGTCCGGATCTCCATGCCCCTGACCGTGATGCCCTTGAGCAGCACGAGATTCAGCGGGATCGACGGGATGTCGCCGGCGGCGTAGCCGAGCGTGATGAACGTCCCGCCGCGGCCCAACCCGCGCAGCGCCGGCTCCGCGTACCGGCCGCCGACCGGGTCGAGCACCACGCGTGCCCCGGCGCCACCGGTCGCGTCGCGGATGCCGTCGCGCAGATTTTCGCTGGCGTAGTCGATCGTGGCCTGCGCACCGCGCTGCCGGCACAGGGCCAGCTTCTCGGCCGTCGACGCCGCCGCGATCACCCGGGCGCCCATCGCGACGGCCAGGTCCACCGCCGCCAGTCCCACCCCACCGGCCGCGCCCAGCACCACCACCGCATCACCCGGTGCCACCCCGGCGATCGTGCGCAGCGCGAAATACGCTGTGCGGTAGGTGACCCCGAACGCCGCGGCATCGGCGAAGTCGACGCCGTCGGGGATCGGGACGAGCGCCCGGGGGTCGACCAGCGATCTGTTCGGCGAACGCGCCGACCATCGCCGACCCCGACACCCGATCGCCACGCCGATACCCGGAGTCGCCGGCGTCGAGCACTTCACCGGCGAACTCGCTGCCGGGCGTGAACGGCGGGGGTAGCCTTGCACCTGGTACCCGCCGGACAGCATCAGCACGTCGGGGAAGTTCACCGCCGCGGCGCGGACCCGCACCACCGCCTGGCCGGGTTGCGGTGTCGGATCGGCGATCTCGTCGAATCTGTAGGGCCTCGGGCGGGCCGTACTCACGGCAGACGACGGCTTTCACGGCGTCTCCTTTCCCGATGCCCCCAGGGCCCGCAGGCAGAACCGAACGAGATGATCGATGTCGTCGCGGCCGGGTTGAGCCGCCGAGCCCACATAGCGGCGCATGGTGGCGGAGGTGATCTGGAATACCGCGTCGGCGTCGCGGACCGGGTCCGGTCCGCCGAGCGCGCTGACCGGTGCGATCAGCAGGTCACGCATCGGGCCCATGACGTCGTCGGGACCGGCGTTGGTGCTCAGCGACATCTGGCCCGCGACGGCGCGGCTCATGCTGATCAGGTGCGGGTCGGCGATCTGGGCCAGTGCGCCGGAGATCCACCGCGCGATCTTGTCCTCCGGCCGGTCCTCCTTGGCCATCTGGTGCTCGAGGTAGGACACGATGATCCCGACCCCGCGTTCCAGCACCGCCAGCAGCAGGTCGTCCTTCCCGGCGAAATAGCGGTAGAACGCCTTCTTCGACGAACCCGCCTCGGCGACGATGTCACTGACCCGCGGCGGCTCGGGTCCGACCCGTTCCATCACCCGCACGGCCGCGGCAAGGATCCGCTCCACCTCCTCGCTGGCCTCGCGGTGCCGGTCGTCGAGGGCACGCTCGACGGCTGCGTCGGCGCGGGTGCTCATGACCGCGGCAGGGCGGGAATCCGGTCGACGAGGTCGCCGTACTTCGCCTTGGCCGCGGCGATCCGGATCTCCGAGAACTCGCTGGGCCACTCGGGATCCTCGGCCTCGTAGTCCTTGAGGAACATTCGGGCCAGGTTCACCTTGTGCGCCTCGGTCGGTCCGTCGGCCAGGCCGAGCGCGACCCCGCCCAGCAGAACGTTGACCAACGGCATCTGCTCGGTCATGCCCATCGCGCCGTGCACCTGGATGGCGCGCAGTCCGATCGACTTGAGCACCTGGGACGCCAGGATCTTGCAGACGCCGATCTCCTTGCGTGCGGCGTGCTCGCCGGCGGTGTCGATGAGCCACGCGGCATGCAGCACGGTCAGCCGGAACTGCAGCAGCTCGGCGTAGGAATCGGCGATGAACGCCTGCACCAGTTGCTTGTCGGCCAGCGAACTGCCCTGGGTGAAGCGGCTTTTCGCGCGCCGGGCCATCATGTCGAGCGCCCGCTGGGCCACGCCGATGGACCGCATCGCGTGGTGGATGCGCCCGCCGGCCAGCCGGGCCTGCAGGATCTCGAAGCCGTGCCCGGGCTCGCCCAGCATCGACGACGCGGGCACGCGCACGTTGTCGTAGTGGATCAGCGAATGCCCGGCCTCGTGTGGCAGCGATCCGACGAGGTGATGGGTGGCCTCGATGTTCAGCCCCGGCGTGCCGGCCGGGATCAGGAATGTCGACGCGCCACGGTGAACCGGGACGTCCGGGTCGGTGATGGCGACGACGATGAAGAACGACGCCACCGACGCGTTGGACGAAAAGTACTTGCGGCCGTTGATCACCCAGTCGTCACCGTCGCGTACGGCCCTGGTGGTGAACACCCGCGGATCCGACCCGCCCTGCGGCTCGGTCATCGAGAAGCAGGAGAAGATCTCACCGGACAGCAGCCCCGCCAGGTATCGGTCCTTCTGCTCCTGCGTGCCGAACCGCGCGAGGATCTCGGCGTTGCCGGTGTCGGGTGCCTGGGTGCCGAAGACGATCGGCGCCCAACTGCTGCGGCCGAGAATCTCGTTGATCAGCGTCAGCTTGACCGCGCCGAAACCCTGACCGCCCAGTTCGGGGCCCAGATGCGGCGCCCACAGCCCCTGGTCGCGGACCCGTTGCTTGAGCGGGTCGACGATCCCGCGGCGCTCGTCGTCCAGCGGCAGGAACTCGCAGCCGGGGAAGAGCACCTCCAGCGGTTCGACCTCGTCGCGGACGAACTCCCGGATCCACTCCAGCTTCTTCTCGAACTCGGGCTCGGTGGAGAAGTCCCATGCCATTTACTTGCTCCTCTTCGAATCTCGGCGCATCAGGGGATGCCGCCGTCGGCCCGCAGGATCGAGCCGGTGGTGTAACTGGACGCGTCGGACATCAGGAACAGCGCGGCGCCGACGATCTCGTCGGGATTCCCGGCGCGCTGCAGAGCGAAGTGGCCGAACGGATTCTGCGTGCCCGGGAAGTTCCAGGCCTTGCTGATGTCGGTCAGGAACGGCCCGGGCATCAGCGTGTTGACCCGGACGGTGGGTCCGAACGCGTGAGCCAGGCCTTCGGTCATGACGTTGAGGCCCGGCCTTGGACGCGGCGTACGGGATGAAGCTCGGATGAGGCCGCAGCGAGCCGTGCGTGCTGACGTTGATGATGGCGCCGCCGCCCGCGGCGACCATCCGCTCACCGGCCAGGGCCGACAGCCGGAACGGCCCCTTGAGGTTGAGGTTGACGACGGCGTCGAACATCTTCTCGGTGACGTCGGTCTGCTTGTCGTAAACCGGCGACATGCCGGCGTTGTTGACCAGCACGTCGAGCTTGCCGAACCGGTCGTAGACCGCGTCGACCAGACCGTCGAGCTGATCCCAGCGCCCGACGTGCACGGCGTACGGCATTGCGGTGCGCCCGGTTTCGGCTTCGATCTCCGTGGCCGTCGCCTCGCACGAGTCGAGGTTGCGGCTGGCCACCACGACGTCGGCGCCACAGCGCGCCGCCGCGAACGCCATCTCGCGGCCCAGGCCTCGGCTGCCGCCGGTGATCAGCACGACCCGGTCGGTCAGGTCGAAAAGTGCATCCGCATAACCTTTTCCGGTGCCCATCAATGCTCCTTGGTGAGGTCGGCGGCGGTGGCGATCAGCTGCGGGATCATCGGCCCCATCGCCGCCGCGACCGGCGAATCCGTCTTGCCTGCCTTGACCGCTGCGGCATACGTCTTCTCCAGCACGATGCCGAGCTTCCAGTTGGCCAGCACCAGGTAGTAGTCGATGTCGTCGGTGGACAGTCCGCTGACCTTCTCGTAGCGGGCGAGCAACTCACTGCGGGTGGGCATGCCCGCCATGTCGAGGTAGAAGCCGTCGGCGCGGGGGTTCTCGCCGTCGTAGCCCAGCAGGCACCAGCCCAGGTCCAGCAGCGGATCGCCGATGGTGGTCATCTCCCAGTCCACGATCGCGGCGAGCCGGGCCGGAGCGCCGTGCGCGTACATGACGTTGGCGAACTGGTAGTCGCCGTGCATGATGCCGGGGGTGTAGTGCTCGGGCCGGTTGCGGCGCAGCCAGTCGGCGGCCACGTCGAGGCCGGGAAGTTCCCGGACCTGGTAGGTCTGCAGGAAGTTCAGCCAGCGGTCCACCTGACGCTCGTGGAAGCCGTCCGGGCGGCCGAACCCCTCGAGGCCCTGGGCCCGCCAGTCGACGGCCGCCGAGTTTGGCCGCGCCCTCGACGAGCTCGAACGCCAGGTCGCGACGGGCGTCGAGGTCGGTGTCGAACGGCGCCTGCCAGCCGCCGCCCATCGGGCTCCACCCGTCGATCTCGGCCATCACGTAGAACGGCTTGCCGAGGATTTCGCCCGATTCGTCGGCCGCGATCAGCTCGGCGTGCGGCACGTCGGTGCCCTTGAGTCCGCGCACCAGCCGGATCTCCCGCAGCAGGCCGTCGAGCCGGGTGGCGTCCGCGCCCGATCCGGGCATCCGCAGCACCATCTGCTCGTCGCCGCGACGAACGCGGTACAGCGTGTTCTGCGATCCACCGGTGAGCAGTTCCAGCACCGGTTGCTCGCCCGCGCCCGGCGCGTCGTTCTCGTCTAGCCAGCGGCCGAGCGCCGCGGTGTCCGGGGCGGGTTCGGTGTCTTCGGGCATGGGCTGAACTCCTTGCTCTCAGAATGGAGAATAGCAGTCTCCGTATAGAAAACCAGGGTTTCGCACCCACCGGGCAGTGGCTCGGCGACAGTGGAGTCGGATGCCCTGGGCACCTGCACGCCGCCTGTCAGGGACTCTCCGCGGGACGTGCAAATAGTGCACATGAGGTTGCTGGGATTGACACGGCCCGAGAATGCATTCTCCAAGAATGAGAATTATATTTCCGCAGGGAATCGGCCGCGATTTGGCGTTCTCTGTGGTCACTAGCTGTTGGTATGGCGCATAAGCTGATAACGTCATTACCAATGACGAAGCATCGCGCTCGCGCGCGAAAAGGCGCGTCTGTGCGCTGCGCCTCAGAGTTGCCGCGGTGAACGCGCGGGTTCGAACGGAAGGTCAATGATGTCCACTCAATCCACCAGCGTCACCCTCTACCCGCCCGGCGGATACGGTGCGCCCAAGGATCGGCGCGGCCATGCGACGGGGGACTTCGGGCTGCCGGCCGGGACCGAGGTGTTCTCCGCGGACAACCACATCTCGGTGGCCGACGACATCTTCTACGAACGGTTCCCCGACGACCTCAAGGGTGCTGCGCCGCGCATCTGGTACGAGGACGGCGCGTACATGGTCGGAATGAAGGGCAAGTCCTGGGTAGGCGGTGACTTCGGCCGGGTACTGATGCAGTACGACGATCTGGCCGGTGCCGCGTCCAACAACATCGAGGCGCGCATCCGCGAACTGCGCGAGGACGGCATCGACAGGGAACTGGCCTTCCCCAATGCCGTACTGGCGTTGTTCCACTACCCGGACAAGCAATTGCGGGAGCGGGTCTTCCGCATTTACAACGAGTACATGGCCGATCTGCAAGAGCGCAGCAACGGCCACTTCTACGGTGTCGGGCTGATCAACTGGTGGGATCCGAAGGGCACCAGGAGCACGCTGGCGGAGCTGAAGTCGTTGGGGCTCAAGACGTTTCTGCTGCCGCTGAACCCGGGTAAGGACGACGACGGCAACATCTACGACTACGGTGGCGCGGCGCTGGACGCCGTCTGGGACGAGATCGAGGAGGCCGGCCTGCCGGTCACCCATCACATCGGCGAGACCCCGCCGAAGACGCCGTGCGAGAACAACAGCGTCGTGGTGGGCATGATGGTCAACGTCGACTCCTTCCGCGAGCAGTTCGCCAAGTACGTCTTCTCCGGCATCCTGGACCGGCATCCGAAGCTGCGGATCGGCTGGTTCGAGGGCGGGATCGCCTGGGTGCCAACGGCATTGCAGGATGCCGAGCACCTGCTGGCGTCGTATCAGCACATGTTCAACCACCAGCTCGAGCACGACGTCCGGTACTACTGGGACGCCCACATGAGCGCATCGTTCATGGTGGACCCGCTGGGCCTGCGGCTGATCGACCAGATCGGTGTCGACAAAGTGATGTGGTCGAGCGACTATCCGCACAACGAGAGCACGTTCGGCTACTCGGAGAAGTCACTGGCCAACGTCGTGGAGGCGGTGGGTCCCGACGACGCGGTCAAGATCGTGTCCACCAACGTGCAGAAGTTCCTGGGACTGTCATGACAACTTTCGCCACAGCCGGACTGTCGCCCATCGACATCCCGGACGAGCCCGACCTCGCCCGGATGCGCCGCGAAACCGGCGCCCGGCTGCGTGCCGCGATGAAGGACCAGGGCGTCGACGCGTTGATCCTGCTCGGCAATGGCAACGTGGTGTACGCCACCGGCGCCAGCTGGCCGTTGCTCGACGCCGGCCTGTCGCACGTCGAGCGGCCGGTGGCCATCGTGCTGGCCGATGACCAGCACCCGCACCTGTTCCTGCCGTTCCGGGAGGGTGCGTCCGACGAGACGGACCTGCCCGCCGATCACCTGCATCCTCCGCTGTATCTCGAATTCGCCGAGGGCGTCGAGCATTTCGCGCAGGTGCTGGCTGACCTGGTCCCGGCGGGCGCCACCGTCGCGGTCGACGAACTGACCGGGGCCATGCGCCGCTCGGCCGGTCGGTTGTTCCCGGCCGGCGCACCGGTGGACGCGGCCCCCGTGGTGGGCGCCGCGAAGCTGGTGAAGACACCCGACCAGATCGCCTGCATCCGGCGCGCCTGCCGGATCACCGAGCAGGCGGTCGTCGACGTCCAGAAGTCGCTGGCACCGGGGGTGCGACAGATGGACCTGTCGGCGTCGTTCGTGCGCAAGGCATTCGAACTCGGCGCCACCGCCAACATGCTCGAGGCGATCTGGCAGGTGATGCCGACCACGAAGGCCGAGGGTGTGTGGACCACGACCGGCGATCTGGCGCTGCCGCTGTTGACCACCGAGCGCGAACTCGCCAAGGGCGATGTGCTGTGGACCGACGTGTCCATCACCTACAACGGCTACTGCTCGGACTTCGGCCGCACCTGGCTGGTGGGCCAGGAGCCGACCGAGCGTCAGAACGCGCAGTTCCACAAGTGGCGCTCGATCCTCGACGCGGTGCTCGCGGTGACGAAGGCCGGAGCGACGTGCGGGGATCTGGCTCGCGCCGCGATCGCGGCCAACGGTGGACAGAAGCCGTGGCTGCCGCACTTCTACCTCGGTCACGGCATCGGCACCAACGCCGCCGAGATGCCCATGATCGGAACGGATCTGGGCCAGGAGTGGGACGACGGTTTCGTTTTCCCGGCCGGGATGGTGCTGGTGTTGGAGCCGGTGGTGTGGGAGGACGGCACCGGCGGATATCGAAGCGAGGAGATCGTGGTTATCACCGAGGACGGCTGGATGCCGTTGACCGACTACCCCTATGACCCCTATGAGTACTGAGGTCCTCGCCGACGATCGCGCTCTCCGCTATGGGCGGCGGGAGCGCGCACTGGCGCAAATGGAAGCCCATGACCTCGATGTCCTGGTGCTCGGTCGGCAGGCCAACGTCCGGTACGTGACCGGCGCGCCCCAGCTGTGGGTGGCCGGCACGCGGCCGTTCGGCCCGATCTGCACGCTGGTGCGGTCGACCGGTCAGATCCACCTCAACAGCACCTGGGACGAAGGCATGCCGGAGGAGATTCCACACGAGAATCTCTACGGCCTGGCCTGGAACCCGATGACGCTGATCGGGGTGCTGCAGGGGATCGAGGGTGCGGCCACCGCCCGTCGAGTCGGAACCGATGCCCTGACACCGACTTTCGCCAAACTCCTGCCGATGGCGTTCCCGGCGGCCGAACTGGTCGACGGTGAACTCGCCATGCGTACCGCCCGCCGGATCAAGACACCCGACGAGGTGGCCGCGATCCGGTCGGCACTGCGGGTGGCCGAGCACGGACTGGCCGCCGCGGTGGCCGAACTCAGGGTGGGCGGTACCGAGCAGGCACTGATCGGCGCCCTGATGGAGGCCGAGGCCGCCGGTGGTGTGAGCACGCCCGCGACACAGGACTCCGCATGGGTCACGTCCAAGGACAGCCCCTGGCGGCGCGCGCACGGCGACGGCGTCGTCCGCGACGGCGACCTGGTGGCCTTCGGTGCCGGCGTGCTGGCGGGCGGCTACGTCGGTGAGATCGGCCGCACCTGGCCGGTCGGCGATTTCGACGAGGACGCCGTCGGTGCCCTGTACCGGCGCCGGGATGACCTGTGGGCCAGGATGATTGAAGCCTGCCGGCCCGGAGCGCCGGCCAGTGCGCTGCTGGACGCCTACGAGGCGGCCGGCGAACCGCTGCCGCCGATGCCGGTGGCGCACGGCCTGGGCCTGGGCTTCGACCCACCGGTGATCACGCCGCGTCTGCCCGAAACCGCCGCCGGGGAAACCCTCGAAGACGGAATGGTGCTGGCGCTCACCGGTTATGTGTGGGAGCAGGGTGTGGGTGGCGTGTTCACCCGCGACGCCGTCCACGTCACCGCGGACGGGGCAGAGGTACTGTCTGCCAGTCCGTCGTGGCAGGACGTCCGTGTCTGACTCTGGGTCGGCCGAACAGATCATTCGTTACGAGAAGGATCCCAAGACCCGGATCGCGACGATCACGTTCAACCGGCCCCGAGCGACTCAACGCGCCGACCATCGCGGCCCGGGTCCGGTACGCCGACCTACTGCACCGCGCGAGCGTCGACGACGACGTCAAGGTGCTGGTGATCCGCGGTGCCGGTGACGATCTGGGCAGCGGCGCCGATCTGCCCGAGTTCATGGCGGTGCAGAACTCCGACGACGACGGCCCGCGGTTGGCCGAATACCGCATCGGCGCTGACGAAGTCACGTTCCCCCCGAAGGGCTCGCTCCGGCGGGGTGCCACCGTCAGCCAGTGGTACGCCAACCCGCACTCGGGAATCCGCAGCCTGCAGGACTTCAAGAAGATCTCGATCCTCGAGGTCAAGGGGTACTGCTACGGCTGGCATTTCTACCAGGCCGCCGACGCCGATCTGGTGATCTCTTCCGACGACGCCATGTTCGGGCATCCGTCCTTCCGCTACCACGGCTGGGGGCCGCGGATGTGGTGGTGGGCGCAGACGATGGGAGTGCGCAAGTTCCAGGAGATGGTCTTCACCGGTAGGCCGTTCACCGCCGCGGAGATGTACGACTGCAATTTCCTCAACGCTGTCGTACCGCGGGACCGACTCGAGGCCGAAGTGGACAAGTATGCGCTCGCGTGTGCGCGCAACCGCCCCACCGACACCGTGTTCATGCAGAAGACGTTCTTCGAGATCATGAAGCAGTTCCAGGGCGAATACATGGGCAGCCTGCTGGCGGGTGTGTTCGAATCGGTCGGCGCTGGCGCCCAACATGATCCGGACGATATGTTGCTGGGCGACGCCATGGATCGCGGCTTGAACGACGCCGTGAAGGACAACGACGCCAAGTTCCCGCCGGAGTGGCGGTTGAGCAAGGCCGAAATGCCCCAGAAGAAGCACAAGGACAAGAAAAAGAAGAAGAAGAAAAGCTAGCCATGTCCGAACCAACCCGCTTGGACGGCCCACTGGACGGCTACGTCGTCGTCGATCTGTCCACCGGCATCGCGGGCGGCTATTGCACCAAGCTGCTCGCCGACGGCGGCGCCCGAGTGGTGAAAATCGAGGCACCCGAAGGTGATTCGCTGCGTGCCTGGTCTGCGTCGGGGGCCGAGGTGAATCCCGTCGACGGTGGCGCGCTGTTCAGCTTCCTGGCCTGTTCGAAGCACGGTGTGGTCGCCGACCCGGCCGACGCCGGCGATGTCGAGCTCGTCGAGCGGCTGTTGCAGAGTGCCGACGCGGTGGTCTGGTCGGCCGGTTCGCGGCTGGCCGGACTCGACAGCCTTGCGCCCCAGCAGATTCTGGAGCGCCACCCACACCTGGTGGTCACGGCGATCACCCCGTTCGGGCTTGACGGACCCTGGCGCGACCGCGCGGCTACCGAGTTCACCTTGCAGGCGTGGTCCGGCGGAGCGCTGGGGATCGGCCGCGGCGAGCAGTCGCGGGCCCCGGCGCATGTCGGGGGACAGGCCGGTGACTGGCTGGCCGGGGCTTACGCCGCCGCGTTCACGTTGGCTTCGCGGGTCCGGGCGCTCGACACCGGCCGGGGTGAACTGGTCGACCTGTCGGCGCTCGAGGCCCAGATCCTCGGGCTGACGTACTACCCGGTGTCGTTCTTCGAGCTGTTGGGCCGGCCGTGGCGAACCGAACGCAAGCCGACGGTTCCCGGTGTGGCGGAGGCCGCAGACGGTCTGGTTGCGCTGGGTTGCGGTACGGCGCAGCAGTGGTGGGATCTGTGCGCCATGTCCGGCCATCAGGAATGGATCGACGAGAAGTCGCCGCTGTCGATCACCGAGCAGGCCAACATCCACGCACCCGAACTGTACGAATGGCTACGAAGCGAGCGCGTCGAGGATGTCCGCGAGCTCGCCTCGGCCTTCCGCATCCCGAACTCGCCAGTCGGCAATGGCGCGAACGTCGCGTCGATGGACCATTTCGTCGCGCGTGCGGCTTTCGTGCGCAATCCCCGTGACGGTTTCGTCCAACCGGACCGGCCGTTCCGGCTGCACGGCGTGGACCTGCCCGCGCCGCAGTCCGCGCCGCGGCTCGGCCAGCACACCGATGACTACCGCGACGTCGCTCCGGTCAGCAGGCCCGCGGTCGCGGTGAGCACCGACCGGCTGCCCTTCGCGGGCCTCCGTGTCCTCGACATGACCACCTTCTGGGCGGGACCGTCGTGCACGCACATCCTCGCGATGCTCGGCGCCGAGGTGATCCATCTCGAGTCGACCCTGCGCCCGGACGGTACGCGGCTGATCGCGGGCGTGCCCGTCACCGAGCCGCAGTGGTGGGAGCAGTCGCCGATCTTCTCGGGACTGAACACCAACAAAAAGGGTCTCACCCTGGACTTCCAGACCGAGCGGGGCCGGGAACTGTTGCGGCGCTTGATACCCACCTGCGACGTGATCGTGGAGAACTTCACGCCTCGGGTGATCGACGCGATCGGCCTGGACTACGACAGCGTGCGGGCGCTTCGCGAGGACATCGTCATGGTGCGGATGCCCGGCTTCGGTCTGGACGGACCGTGGCGGGAGAACCCCGCGTTCGCCTACATCATCGAGGACGCCTCCGGGTTGAGTTGGCTCACCGGGTATCCCGATCGCACACCGTACGAGCCGTATTCGATCGGTGACCCGAATGCCGGGATACATGCGATGACGGCGCTGCTGCTGGCACTCGAGCATCGCCGCCGCACCGGGCGCGGCGCACTGGTGGAGGCCGCCATGATCGACGCGGCGCTCAACGTCGCGGCCGAACAGGTCATCGAGTACACGGCCTACGGTGCGCTGCTGCAGCGGGCCGGCAACCGTGGACCCGCGGCCGCGCCGCAGAACATCTATCAGTGCGCCGGAATCGACGAGTTCGGCCGCGACGACAGCTGGGTCGCGATCGCGGTGGCTACCGACGCCCAGTGGGAGGCACTGCGCGACGCGCTCGGCCAACCGGACTGGGCGATGAGCGCGGAGCTGTCCACCGCAGCCGGCCGCCGGTCGCGCCACGACGACATCGACGAGGCGCTGTCGGCGTGGTGCCGTGTCCGCGGCGGTGACGAAATCGTCGAAACCCTTTGGCAGGTAGGTGTTCCGGTGGCAAAGGTAATGCAGCCGCACCGCCAGACCGAACTGCCGCAGCTGGCCGCGCGCGGCTTCTTCGAAAAGGTGGACCACCCCGTCAACGGTCCGGCGTCGCACAGCACTGTGCCGGTGCGGTTCTCGACCGGGCCCGACACGTTCCACCGCAGGCCCGCGCCGCTGCTCGGCGAGCACAACCGCGAGTTGCTGCGCGGTCTCGGCCTGTCCGACGCCGAGATCGCCGAACTCGAGGACGACGGTGTCATCGGCTCGGAACCGGCGATGGGTGGTCGCCGCAAGGCGGCGCGCTAGCGCGCCCGTTCCGCGAGAGTGCGGGTCCCCGCCGCGACCGATGCGCCGCGATGCGCGTTCGAGCGATAGAGCGCCGCCTGATGCACCAGCGTCAGATCGGACTCCTCGAGTGGGATTTGGTGTGTGGTGAACACATCGACGACAGCATCGAACCGGCGCATGACGCGATGGGCGTCGATGCCGAACCGCGTCACGGACTCGGCATCGGAAGGTTCTGCGTCCGCTGCCCAATCCAAGACGAAGGTGAGAATCCCTCGGTCGTACCAGTCGAGGTGCATCGTTGTCTCCCTGTCCATTTGAGGAGGTGTAGCCAGCGCGGACATCACCGTCAGCATTCGACGAAGTTGACGGGAACATTGACGGCGAGGCCTCCGGTGGAGGTTTCCTTGTACTTGGAGTGCATGTCGGCACCGGTCGTGCGCATGGTCTCGATTACCTGGTCGAGGGTGACGTGGTGTGTGCCGTCGCCACGCAGTGCCATCCGGGCGGCGTTGATCGCTTTGCCGGCCGAGATGGCGTTGCGTTCGATGCACGGAATCTGGACGAGGCCTCCGATCGGGTCGCACGTCAGACCGAGACTGTGCTCCATGGCGATCTCGGCGGCGTTCTCAACCTGTTCGGTTGTGCCGCCGAGGATTTCGGCGAGGCCGGCCGCGGCCATCGAGGCGGCCGAGCCGACTTCACCTTGGCAGCCGACCTCTGCTCCGGAGATGGAGGCGCGTTCTTTGTAGAGCGAGCCGACGGCCCCGGCGGTCAGTAGGAAACGAATGGCGGTGTCGTCTGGATCGTTCTTGCCGGCCGGGGTGTAGTGCACGGCGTAATGCAGCACTGCGGGGATGATTCCGGCGGCACCGTTTGTCGGTGCGGTGACTATCCGGCCTCCGGAGGCATTCTCCTCGTTGACTGCGAGCGCGACGAGGTTGACCCAGTCTTCGGCGAATTCGGGCCGCCGGTCGGGATCTTCACTGTTGAGACGCTCAAACCAGTCCTTCGCACGACGGCGAACGCGCAATGATCCGGGAAGGTATCCGTCACGGACGGTGCCGCGCTTCTCGCACTCGACCATCACGTCGCGAATGTGCAACAGTCGTTCACGGATCTCAGTCGTCGTGCGGGTTTCGCGTTCGACGCGGAGCATCAGATCGCTGACGCTGTAGCCGTGCCGGTTGCACAGCTCGAGCATTTCCTTGGCGGAGCTGAACGCATACCCACGGTTGGCCGGGGTAATCCCTGGCTGCCGGCTTTCGGTTTCGGTGACGACGAAACCGCCGCCGATGGAGAAGTACGTCTCACGACGGAGTTCGGAGCCGTCGACGCTGAACGCGGTCAGCGTCATGCCGTTGGGATGGAACGGCAGGATGGTCAACGGTCTCAGGACGATGTCCTGCTCGGTGAGCGCGATGGCACGTGATCCGCCGAAGGCAATGTGGCCCGAGGCGCGCATCGCTTCGATGCGCTGCTCCATGTGATCGGTTTCGATGTCTTCGGGCAGATGGCCTTCGAGTCCGAGGAGCACCGCGGTCATCGTCCCGTGCCCGGCGCCGGTTGCGGCCAGCGATCCGTAGAGATCGACACGGACGTTCGCGACGTCGTCGAAGGCGCCCGATGTACGGAGTTCGGAGACAAACCTGGCGGCCGCTCGCATCGGCCCGACGGTGTGGGAACTCGAAGGGCCGATGCCGACCGAGAAGAGGTCGAACACGCTGATGGTCATGCTGTCACCGACGTGGTCACGATATTCCCTTCTGATCGAGTGGGGCGGTGGGCGTCGTGTTGCGATCCACTGGGGACCGATGTGCGACGGACGGGGCGCCTGCGCTGATCGACATGTGATATATGAGTCGTGCTACAACGGTAGGTCAGTATTGCGGTGCGGTCAAGGCCACTTGACCGCAGGGGTTAGGTGACATACATTACCGATACCTTGACGTGTTAGAGAGCATGTCTGATATTTCAGAAGGCCAGACTGCCATGACCCTCCAGCTCCTCGACCCGCTGCTGCAGCCGTTCCGGCTGAAGAACATCACCCTGCGCAACCGGGTGGTGAGTACTTCTCATGAGCCGTCCTACACCGAAGACGGCATGCCCAAGCGGCGCTACCGCCTCTACCACGAGGAAAAGGCCAAGGGCGGCGTCGGACTGACCATGATGGGCGGCTCCGCCGTGGTGGCCCCGGACAGCCCGGCCGCCTTCGGCAACCTGCACCTCTACAAGGACGAGATCGTGCCGTGGCTGCGCGAACTGGCCTACGGGGTGCACGAGCACGGTGCCGCGGTCATGTGCCAGATCACCCACTTGGGCCGCCGCACAAGCAATTACGACGGGGACTGGCTGCCGGTCATCGCGCCGTCGGCGATCCGCGAACCCGCGCACCGCTCCTTCCCCAAGGCGGCTGAGGAATGGGATATGGACCGCATCGTGCGCGCCTACGCCGATGCGACCGCGCGGTGCCGCGAGGCGGGGCTGGATGGCATCGAACTCGAGGCCTACACGCACCTCCTGGACTCGTTCTGGTCGCCGTTGACCAACCATCGCGACGACGAGTACGGCATGGGCAGCCTCGAAGACCGACTTCGGTTCCCGCTGCGGGTGATTCGCGCGGTGCGCGAGGCCGCGGGCCCCGACTTCGTCGTCGGTATCCGGATGTCCCTCGACGAGGACATGCCCGATGGCCTGCACTTCGGCGAGGGCATGGAGCTCGCGCAACGCAGTCGTGGCCGAAGGGATCGACTTCATCAGCGTGATCAAGGGATACATGGCCAGTGACGAGGCGCTCTCACGGGTGATCCCGCCGATGGGCACACCGGTCGCACCGCACCTCGAGTTCGCCGGGCAGGTCAAGCAGGCACTGTCGATCCCGGTGATGCACGCCGCGCGCATCAACGACGTCGCCACCGCCCGACACGCGATCCGCGACGGGCTCATCGACCTCGTCGGGATGACGCGTGCGCACATCGCCGACCCGCACATCGTCGCGAAAATCCAAGCAGGTGAGGAAGATCGGATCCGTCCGTGTGTAGGGGCCAGCTACTGCCTCGACGAGATCTACCAGAACCGGGACGCCAAGTGCGTGCACAACGCATCCACCGGCCGCGAAGACCGGATGCCCCATCGGGTGCCCGCCGCAACCGGCCCCGCGCGCACCGCGGTGGTCATCGGTGGCGGACCCGCGGGCCTGGAAGCCGCCCGGGTACTCGGCGAGCGGGGGCACCGCGTGGTGGTGTTCGAAGCCGCTGACGCGCCGGGCGGGCAGATCCGCCTCGCCGCCTCCTCACCGCGACGGCGCGACCTGATCAGCATCGTCGACTGGCGCCTGGCCGAGTGCAAACTGCTCGACGTCGACATCCGCACCAACAGCTACGCCGAGGTCGACGAGGTGCTCGCCGAGAACCCCGACGTGGTGGTGGTCGCGACCGGTGGCGTGCCGAACACTGAATTCCTCACCGAGGGAGCGCAGTTGGTGAGCGACGGCTGGGATGTCCTGTGCGGCGCGGTGCGGCCGCGGGGGCAGGTGCTCTTCTTCGACGACAACGGCGGCCATCCCGGCATGGATGCGGCCGAGGTGCTGGCCCGCAGTGGCGCGCAGCTCGAGTTCGTCACCCCCGAGCGCACCCTGGCTCCCGACGTCGGCGGTGTGAACTATCCCGGGTACTTCAAGGTGTTCGCGGAGCACGACGTCCGGGTGACCCTCAATGAGCGTCTCACCGGCGTGCGCCGCAAAGACGGCCGGCTCGAAGTCGATCTCTACAACGAGTACGCGCACGCCACCCGGCAGCGCCTCGTCGACCAGGTCGTCGTCGAGCACGGGACCCTGCCCCAGGACGAGCTCTACTTCGCGTTGGTGCCCGGCTCGTCGAATCTGGGCGAAGTCGACCAGCAGGCGCTGCTTGACCTACGCCCGCAGCAGGTCGTCCGCAACCCCGAGGGCAGCTATCAGCTGTTCCGGATCGGCGACGCGGTGGCCAGCCGCAACATCCATGCCGCGATCTACGACGCCTTCCGGCTGTGCATCGTCCTGTAGTCAACGGGCCACGGTCCCGGATTCGTCTCACCTGACAAGGAGTGTTCCTATGCCGCAACAAGTTCGAGGTGTGATCGCCCGGGCGCAGGGTGCGCCGGTGGAGGTCGCAACCATTACGATCCCGGATCCCGGCCCCGGCGAGGTGATCGTGCGCGTGCAGGCGTGCGGCGTGTGCCACACCGACCTCACCTACCGTGAGGGCGGCATCAACGACGAGTTTCCGTTCCTGCTCGGCCATGAGGCAGCAGGCGTGGTCGAAGAGGTCGGTGCCGGTGTCGAGTCCGTCGCCGTCGGCGACTTCGTGGTCCTCAACTGGCGCGCAGTGTGCGGCCGGTGCCGGGCATGCAGGCGTGGCCGTCCGCAGTACTGCTTCGACACGCACAACGCCACCCAGAAGATGACCCTGGAGGACGGGACTGAACTGACCCCGGCGCTGGGCATCGGGGCGTTCGCCGAGAAGACGCTCGTGCACGCGGGGCAGTGCACCAAGGTCGATCCAGCCGCTGACCCGGCGGTGGTCGGACTGCTGGGCTGCGGTGTGATGGCCGGCCTGGGCGCGGCGGTGAACACCGGCAATGTCTCACGGGGCGATTCGGTCGCGGTCATCGGCTGCGGAGGCGTGGGCGACGCCGCCATCATGGGCGCCCGCCTGGCGGGCGCGGGCACGATAATCGCGATCGACCGCGATCCACGCAAACTGGAATGGGCGCGTGAGTTGGGCGCCACCCACACCGTCAACGCGGCCGAAGCCGACACGGTCGAGATGGTCCAGGAGTTGACCGGCGGGTTCGGCGCCGACGTCGTCATCGACGCGGTCGGACGCCCGGAAACCTGGCGCCAGGCGTTCTACGCCCGCGATCTGGCCGGCACCGTGGTGTTGGTCGGCGTACCCACTCCGGACCTGCGGCTGGACATGCCCCTGGTCGACTTCTTCTCCCGCGGTGGGGCGTTGAAGTCATCCTGGTACGGCGACTGCCTGCCCGAGCGGGACTTCCCGATGCTGGTCGATCTCTACCAGCAAGGTCGCCTGCCGCTGGAGCGCTTCGTCTCCGAACGGATCAAGCTCGACGAGGTCGAGGACGCCTTCCACACCATGCACTCCGGTACGGTGCTGCGTTCGGTGGTCGTACTGTAGGCGGTGCCCCGCGCTTCGCCATCACTGACGAAAAGTCCTGTGCCGCCGGTGTTCCGGCGTTCCCGGGGTAGCGGTCTCAGAACATCTTCCGAATGTCGTCCTCGAATTCGCGGACGTGAGCTTCGGCCAACGTGCGCGCGCGGGCGCCGTCGCGGTCGAGGATCGCCTGCAGGACTTCGGTCTGGCCATGGACGTGGTGGTCGAGATCGGGGAGGCGTTCGTTGGCGAGGTTCCACATCCGGAGCGACAGGTCGAGACTCTGGGTGAGAGTGTCAAACAAGTAGGGGTTGTGCGCCATCCGGTGTACGGCACGGTGCACCGTGACGTCGAGCTTGAGCAGCGCAACCGGATCACTGCACGCAACCAGCTCGTCGAGAAGCTCCCGCAGTTCCAGGCGCTCCTCGTAGGTGGCTTCGGTGGCGGCTCGCTCGGCAGCCAGCCCCTCGAGACGTTCCCGCATGTCGCACAACGCCTCCAGGTCGGAGGGATGCAGGTCGGCGGCGAAGCTGCCACTGCGGGGATATACCACCACCAGCCGGCGATGAGCGAGCCGCTTGATGGCCTCCCGCACCGGAGTTCGCCCGACGCCGAGTTCAGCGGCGAGCTGTTCTTCTTCGATGGGGGCGCCCGGCGGGATCTCGAGTGACACGATCTTGTCCCGGATGGCGTCGTATGCCTGTTCGGATAGCAGCGGACTGCCGCTCGACTGCTTCACCGATGTGCGCGCCGAGCGTGCAACGGCCATTTCGGCACCTCCCTACGAAATACACACCGCAACTGATCTGAGATGTCAGTGATTATCGACGCTACATCAGTTGGCGTCGTGGCGGGCGTCCTGTCGGGCGGCGCGTGCAGTTCGGCTGACTACCAGTCGACGCCGAACTCCTCGGCGGCGTCGAGCAACCAGGCAGCCAGGTAGCCGGCGAACGACGAGCGGACCAGGATCCGGTAGTCGGTTCCGTTGTCGCTCAACGGGATCAGGACGACAGCGGCCAGACCGAGCATCGTCTGGGCGGCGGCGCCAGGGCCGAACACCGTCGGATGCAGATCCAGTGAGCAGCCCTTGGCAAGGACGTCGCGGGCGTGCGCACCCCGCAGGCGCACCGTGGTGCGCTGCGCGGAGACGTCGACCGCCGCGCCACCGTGGTCAGTGATCGCCTCGCGCAACTGCGCCTCGAGTGCTTCACCGCTGCGATCGCTGGAGGTCACCAGCCATTCCTGCGGCCCGAACCAGATGAGCGTCGTGTCCGGACCCGCGACCGCCGTGGATGGGGTGGTCGGCAGCGCGGCGACACCGACGGAGCCGGCGGCCGCGGCACCGCCGGGGCCGGACGGGTCGACCCACAGGTCGACCATCGCGACGAACGGTTCTTCGCTGATGGTCGTCGTTTCCGGCAGTGCCGTGAATCGAGATTCCCAGCTCTGCAGCGGGCTTCGGAGGGTAAGGGTGTCAGCCATCGCGGCGTGCTCCTTCGGGATCGACGAGGACGGAGCCGGTGACCTCCACGGGCACCAGGGTTCCGTCCATTGGGACGTTCAGGGTGTCTCCGATGCGGGCGTGCCCGCCCTTGACCAGTGCCAGCGCGAATGGCCGGCCCAGTTCCGCGCTGCGGTAGCTCGACGTGACGTGCCCGAGCATCGGCACGGGCGGCGGAGGCAGCACACCGTCGGCGGGCGCCTCGATGACCTGCGCGCCCTCGGGCAATACGGTGTCGGCATCCAGCGGTAGCAGTCCGACGAACTGCTTGCGCAGCGGGTTGAGGTTCTCGCTGCGGGTGAACGACCGTTTGCCGATGAAGTCGGGCTTCTTCTTCGACACCGCCCAGTTCAAGCCGAGGTCCTGTGGGGTGACGGTGCCGTCGGTGTCCTGCCCGATGATCGGGTAGCCCTTCTCGGCGCGCAGCACGTGCATCGTCTCGGTCCCGTAAGGGGTGATCCCGTAGGGCTCGCCCGCGGCGATGAGTCGCTCCCACACCGCGGTCGCATACCAGCCTGGGACGTTGACCTCGTAGGCGAGTTCGCCGGAGAAGCTGACCCTGCCAACCCGGACGTGCACGCCGTCGAGAGTGGTGTCACGCCATGCCATGAACGGGAATGCATCGTTGCTGACGTCCAGGTCGGAGAAAACGGCGCCCACGACGGCGCGCGACTTCGGGCCGACGACGGGGAAGGTGTGCCACTGCTCGGTGACCGATGTGAGCCGGACCTTCAGATGGGGCCACTCGGTTTGCAGCCATTCCTCCATCCACTCCAGGATCATGGCGGCGCCGCCGGTGGTGGTGAACACCTGATACCGATCGTCGGCCAGGCGCATGACGGTCCCGTCGTCGATGACCATGCCGTCGACGCCGCACATCACGCCGTAGCGCACCATCCCCACCTTGAGGGTGCTCATCATGTTCGTATAGAGCAGATCGAGGAATTCGCCCGCATCGGGACCCTGGACGTCGATCTTGCCGAGGGTGGATCCGTCGAGGATGCCGACCCCGCCACGAACGGCGGCGCATTCACGCAGGACCGCGGTCGCCATGTTTTCACCCGGCTGCGGGTAGTAGCGCGGGCGCTTCCATTGGCCGACGTCCTCGAACACCGCGCCTCGGGCCACGTGCCAGTCGTGCACCGCGGTGACTCGTTCGGGGTCGAACAGGGGGCCCCGGCTGCGCCCGGCCAGGGCGGCGAACGCGACCGGTGTGTACGGCGGCCGAAACGTCGTGACGCCGAGATTCTCCATGGGGACGCCGAGTAACTCGGAGGTGATTCCGGAGGCGACGACCCCGGAGGTCTTGCCCTGATCGTGTGCGGTGCCAATGGTGGTGTAGCGCTTGATGTGTTCCATCGATCGCATGCCGGCACCGACCGCGCGAACGAGATCGGCCACCGTCGCGTCGCGCTGGACGTCGACGAACTGGCGCGCGGCCGAGTCCGAGTCGGCCACCCGCCACATGACCAGGCCGGCCCCCGCCGCGACCACCGGGTCGGACTCGCCGGCAATCGGGTCCGCAGCGGTGGTGAACCCGAGCCCGGACAGCGCCCGCGCGGCCGTCTCACGTCCGCTCCGCAGGCATCCCGGCAGATCGAACACTCCGTTGGCCGCACCCACGACGCTCACCCCGTCGAGATCGCTCACCGGGTACGAAGGCGCCGAGGGCGTCGTCGTAGCGCAGCTTGCCGCGTACCTGGCTGAACAGGTGCACAGCCGGATTCCAGCCGCCACTGACGAGCAGCACATCACAGTCCACAGGCTCTGCGGCGGAAGCTGATACGGGGCCGGAGACCAACGCGGCGGTGATCCGCGCCTCGCCCTGTGTGCCGCTGACCACCGATCCTGTCCGCAGCGTGATGCCGCGGGCGGCGCACGCCTCGCGCAGGTGCGGCGCCACATCGGAGCGGGCGTCGACGACTGCGTTGATCCGCACGCCGGCGTCGTGCAGGTCCAACGCCGCCAGGTAGGCACTGTCGTTGGTGGTGAAGACGACGGCCTGTTCGCCGACCTTCACTCCGTACCGGTGCAGGAAGGTTCGCGCACCGTGGGCGAGCATGATCCCGGGGCGGTCGTTGTCGGTGAACACGACAGGGCGCTCGTGGGCGCCGGCGGCGACGACAACGTGCCGGGCGCGGACGCGCCACACCCGCTGCCGGCTGACTCCCGCGGGCGCCTCGGCGCCGAGATGGTCGGTACGTCGTTGCAGCGCCAACATGAAGCCGTCGTCGTAGTGGCCGAATGCCGTGGTGCGCTGCAGGTGTAGCACGTCGGGATGGGCGGCGAGTTCGTTAACCGCGTCGGCGACCCATTGCAGCGCCGGCCGGCCGTCGATGGTGTCGGTGCTCCCCAGTAGCGCGCCACCGGCCTCGCTCTGCTCGTCGATGAGCACCACCCGAGCCCCGGCACGGGCCGCGGTCAGGGCGGCTGCCAGACCGGCCGGCCCCGCACCGGCGACCAGCAGGTCGGCGTGTACATGGGTCGCGTCGTACTTGGCGGTGTCGGGGATTTCGGCGAGGCGGCCCTGGCCCGCAATACCGCGCGCCACCAGCCCGTCGTACAGCTCGACCGTCGTCCCAAGAAGCATGGGCTCGGGGAAGGGGTGCTCGATCTGGACCAGGCCGCCCGTGTCCTCGGCCCACGCCGAGGTGAAACCGCGGGGGCGACCCAGCTTGATGCTCGTGGTGACCCGGTGCACCCCGTGAGCCAGTAGCGCGGACGCCAGTGTGTCACCGGCGTGCCCGGTCAGTTCCCGGTCGTTGAACATGAAGGTGTGCGACGTATTTCGGTCGATACGGCCACCCTGGGTGGTGCGGAAAGGTGCGTTCATCAGATCGTCGGCTTCTGCTCGTCCGTGCGGTACACACGGTGGAATCGGTAGGTCGCGGTGTCACGGAGGGCGTTGAACCACCTGCGGCAGCCGGCGCTGTGGGTCCACCGCTCGGCGAAGAGTCCCTTGGGGTTGCTGCGGAAGAACACGTAATGGGCCCATTGCTCGTCGGTCAGCGCCTGGGGATCGGCCGGGTAGGCGACATGGGCCTCGCCCCCGTAATGGAACTCGGTTTCCTCGCGTGGTCCGCACCACGGGCATTCGATGAGTTGCATGGTGTCGCTCCTGTTTTCGGAAGGGCGGTCTCTGGGTTTCAGTGCGCGACGCCGGCGGCGCCGTGCTCGTCGACCAGCGCGCCGGTAGTGAACCGGTCGAGGCTGAACGGGACGATGTACTCGTGCTCCGCGCCGTTGGCGATCGAGTCGGCCAGGCACCAGCCCAGTCCCGGCGTGACCTTGAATCCGCCGGTGCCCCATCCCGCGTTGAGATACAGGTTCTCGTAGCCGGTGCGGCCCACGATCGGGGATGCATCGGGACAAACGTCCACGATGCCGGCCCACGTGCGCAGCAGATGTGCCCGCGCGAAAACGGGGAACAACTCCACGGCGGCGGCCATCTGGCGCTCGATGATGTGGAACGCGCCGCGCTGGCCGTACCCGTTGTAGGAGTCGACACCGGCGCCCATCACGAGTTCACCCTTATGGGCCTGAGATACGTAGACGTGCACCGCATTCGACATCACGATCGTCGGGTGCACCGGCTCCAGCAATTCGGACACCAGCGCCTGCAGGGGATGGCTCTGCAACGGCGTGCGGATGCCCAGCATGTCGGTCAGTGTCGAGGTGTGCCCGGCCGCGCACAACGCGACCTGTCCGGCGGCGATGTCACCCTGTGTGGTGCGTACCCCGGTCACCCGGTCGCCGTCGGTGACGAACCCGGTGACCTCGCAATTCTGGATGATGTCGACACCGGCCTCGTCGGCCCGGCGCGCGAAGCCCCAGGCGACATAATCGTGTTTGGCGATGCCGGCGCGCGGCTGATAGGTCGCACCGAGCACCGGGTAGCGGATGTCGCTGGAGATGTTGACGATCGGGCACAGCTTCTTGACCTCGTCGGGATCGACCCACTGGGCGTCGATTCCGTTGAGCTTGTTGGCCTCGACGCGCCGGACGCTTTCGCGCACGTCCTGCAGGCTGTGTGCGAGGTTGAGCACACCCCGTTGGCTGAACAGGATCGGGTAGTCGAGGTCCTCCTCGAGACCTTCCCACAGTTTGAGGGCGTGCTCGTAGATGCGGGCGCTCTCGTCCCACAGGTAGTTGGACCGGATCAGGGTGGTGTTGCGGGCCATGTTGCCGCCGGCCAGCCAGCCGCGCTCGAGCACAGCGACGTTGGTGATGCCGTGGTTCTTGACCAGGTAGTGCGCCGTTGCCAGGCCGTGACCGCCGCCACCGACGATGACGACGTCGTAGGACTTCTTCGGTTCCGGTGTACGCCAGAGGAATTCGGGGTGATCAGGCAGATGCGCACCGGGCGGGGCCGGCGTGGATGGCGTCGTCACAGCGTGGCCCCCGTGAGGTTCGGGTAGAGCGGGAACCGCTGAGCCAGGACGTCGACCCGGTCGCGCAGGGCATCCAGTTCTGCGTCATCGGTGCCGGGCCGCAACGCGAGACTGATGATGTCGGCGACCTCACGGAATGCGTCCAGATCGAAACCTCGCGTCGCCAGGGCGGCGGTGCCGATCCGTACGCCGGAGCTGACCATCGGCGGACGCGGGTCGAACGGAACGGCGTTGCGGTTCACCGTGATTCCCACGCGGTGCAGCCGGTCCTCAGCCTGCTTGCCGTCGAGTTCGGATTCGCGCAGATCGACCAGGACCAGGTGCACATCAGTGCCGCCGGAGACCACATTGATTCCGGCTGCGCGCGAATCCTGCTGGAGGAGACGCTCGGCCAGGATCTTCGCCCCGTCGATGGTGCGCTGCTGGCGCTCACGGAACTCCGGCTCGGCGGCCAGCTTGAACGAGACTGCCTTGGCCGCAATGACGTGCTCGAGCGGGCCGCCCTGTTGGCCGGGGAACACCGAGGAATTGAACTTCTTGGCCAGCGCCTCATCGTTGGTCAGGATGAACCCGCCGCGCGGACCGCCCAGAGTTTTGTGTGTCGTAGAGGTGACGACATGCGCGTGCGGCACGGGGGAGGGATGCAATCCGGCGGCAACCAGGCCGGCGAAGTGGGCCATGTCGACCATCAGGTAGGCACCCACCTCGTCGGCGATGCGACGGAACTCGGCGAAGTCGAGTTGCCGCGGATAGGCAGACCATCCGGCCAGGATCAGTTTGGGCCGGCGCTCCCGGGCCAGTCGCTCGACCTCTGCCATGTCGACACGGTGGTCGTCCTCGGAAACGTGGTATGCGGCAACGTCGTAGAGCTTGCCGGAGAAGTTCAGCTTCATCCCGTGCGTGAGATGGCCACCGTGGGGCAGCGCCAGGCCCAGAATCGTGTCGCCCGGGGAAAGCAACGCCGCCATCACCGCGGCGTTGGCCTGCGCCCCGGAATGTGGCTGCACGTTGGCGTACGTCGCCCCGAAGAGACGGGTGAGGCGGTCGATGGCCAACTGCTCGGTGACGTCGACGTACTCGCAGCCGCCGTAGTAGCGGCGACCCGGGTAGCCCTCGGCGTACTTATTGGTCATTACCGAGCCTTGTGCCTGCATCACCGCCAGCGGGGCGAAGTTCTCGCTCGCGATCATCTCCAGCGTGCTCTGCTGGCGGAGCAACTCGTCTGCGATAGCGCGATACACATCGGGATCAAGGTCGGCCAGCGTCTCGCTCAGAATCGGATTGGCGGCCGGCGCTGCGGCCAGTCCTGCAGTATCGACAGTCATTCTCGCCTTCCTGACATTCCAGTTAACCTGGAACTAATATATCAACTGTGGGATAGACTAGGATCAGAACGCGGCCACGTCAATAGGCCGGTCAAGACAGGAAAGGCGAGGCAATGACCCTGACGGATTTGTCGTTCGGTGACACTGTTGCCAGCGCAGAAACCAACGCGGGCCGCGCCTATGAAATCGTGCGCGAGCGCCTGGTCATGCTGGACATCCGACCCGGCGAACCGATCAATGACGACCATCTGGCCGGCGAGCTCGGAGTGGGCCGCACACCGGTTCGTGAGGCACTCAAGCACCTCGAGCGCGATCGGCTCGTGATCGCATACCCGCGTCGCGGCACTTTCGCCACGGTCGTCGATATGACCGACCTCGCTGACATCTCCGAAATCCGCAAGCAACTGGAACCGATCGCGGCCGCCCGCGCCGCCCGCACGGGCACGACTGAAGCTCGCGCACGTTTGACGGCGCTGGCTGCGGGAATCGCCCGGATCGACGACTCCGACGACCCGCGCCAGGTGTTGCGCCACGACGTTCGTGTGCACCGCGAGATCTACCGTGCCTCGGGCAACCCGCACCTCGAAGAAATTCTGGTCAGGCTGGACGCGCACGCCACCCGGATCTGGTGTCTGTTTCTCGATCGCCTACCCGACGTCGCCGGCCACGTCCGTGAGCACGTCGCCCTGATGGACGCCATCGTCGCCGGCGACGAAGCCGCTGCTGCGGAGCTCACGCTCGCCCACGTCGTCGGCTTCGAAAAGGCCATTCGGGCAGTGCTGTAGGTCGGCGTACGGCGCGGCCACGGCAGTTCCGAGGCGGCCGGGGATTGCACTACTCTGATATATCATTGTCCCGACAAGCTCAGGTCAGTTGCCGGGCTGTGGAGTTCACTCTGTCGGGAAGGGAATCGCGCCGTGAGTGTTCTGGGTGCAGACGCGGTCGAGGACGTCGCCTCCGAGGCGATGTCGTTTGCCGACCAGGCCTACCTGGCGATCCGGGACAGGCTGATCATGCTCGACATTCGCCCCAATGAGGCCATTGTCGAGAGTGAACTGGCGACGCAGATGAAGTTGGGACGCACCCCGGTCCGGGAGGCGCTCAAGCGACTGGAGGCCGATCGGCTGGTGGTCTCGTTTCCGCGCCGGGGCACCTTTGCCACAGGCGTCGATGTGGCCGATCTCCGCCATATCTCCCAGATTCGCGTCAATCTCGAGCCTGTTGCGGCTCGATCAGCAGCCGAGAATGCGTCCGCCGCCGTGCGGGCCAACCTTCTCGAACTTGCTGACCGGACTGCCGCGCTCGACGTCGACCATATCGATCGCGACGAGCTCATGCGGTGGGACCTGCGCGTTCACCGAGCGGTCTACCGGGCCGCGGGCAATCCTCACCTCGAGGACGTCCTGGTGCGGTACGACAACCTCGCGACCCGGATCTTCTGCCTGTTCCTCGACCGGCTGCCCACTGTCGCCCGCCATGTGGGCGAACACACCGACCTGCTGCGGACCATCGCCGCCGGCGATGCCGATGCCGCTGCGAAGATTGCCCTCGACCACGTCATCGGGTTCGAGCAAGCTGTACGCGCGATCGTCTGACACCGATCGCGGGCTACTGATTGCCTTCCACCAGCGACCAGTAGTTCCATTCGCGCTCGGTCAGTTCGTTTGACGTGATCGCACCAAAGGCGGCGGCATCGCGCGCAAACCGGGCCGGGGCATCGGGTAATGCATCCGGGCCCTCGAGCCGGAAGCAACTCGGTGCCAACGGACCGAACAGCAGGGCGCGGCGCAGCTCCGGCCAGTTCTCCAGGTGCGGTTCGACGCCCGCTGCTCGCGCGAATGCCAGTCCCGCCAGGTTCATTCGCGTCTTCTGGGACATCCCGCGCCGTGACCGATACGCGTCGATCGACGACCGCTGGTCAACTTCCGGTGTCGCCGCAATCGCGCCACTCCACGTGTAGGCGATCCAGCGGGCCTGCAATTCCAGCGGTACGAAATATCCGCCCGACTGATCCCACATGCCCATGAACGCCAGCCCGGGAAGATCAGGGTGGAAGGTGTAGCGGTCGGCGTCGAGGTGCACCGCATCCAGGTCGAGCGTCGCCCGAATCTCGGCACTGAGAAACGGCAGCGACAGGTCGAACCCGGTACCGAACAGGATCCCGTCGAACTCCTCGGCCTGTCCGTCGGCGAACGTCACCGTCGCGCCCACAACGGATTTCAGCCACGGGCGCACCGTGATTCGGCCCTCGCCCACCAACGGCAGGTATTGCTGGCTGAGGGTGACACCGGCGGCGAACAGCGACGGGTCGGGCGCCGGCGCGCCGTACTGCTCGGGGCTGCCACCGGCTTCGAGCACAATCTCTTTCAGTTGCCGGTCGACCTCGGCTGTCGGCAGGGTCTCGCTTGCCAGCACTCCGTAACGCGTAAAGATCCGGTGGTCGGACGGGACGCCGGCGGCGAACTTCGGCAGGACGTAGCGCTGTCGCCGCTGCGTCACCACGACGCGAGCGGCACCGAGTTGGGCGAGTTCGGCGGCGATTTCAAGCGCGCTGACCGCGCAGCCCGCCACCAGAACACGTTTGTCCCGATAATGAGCGGGCTCCCCGAAGTGGTAAGTCGAGATTGCTCCCGCAGCGCCGGCGAAGGTTTCGAGACCCGGGACCGACGGGATGGCGGGGGAGTGAAATCTGCCGCTGGCGACCACAACTCGATCGAAACTGTCGGTGCCGTCATCGTGGTCGACGAGCCATCGGGCGCCGTCACGCTGCAGCAGCTCGACCCTGTTGCCGAACCGGATGCGTGGGGTCAGGCCGAATGTCGCGGCATAGCGATGGAGGTAGTCGAGGATGTCGCGGTTGGACGGGTAGACCAAGTCACTGTCGTGCTCGAGGTCGCTAAAGGCCGTCATGATGCGACTTGTGTTGGTGTGCATGGTCGGCCACACGCCGCTACGGCCCTCCAAGGCCGTCCACTGCCCGCCCAACATCGGAGCCTGCTCGTAGATCGTCACCTCGAAACCCTGCGACAGCAGCCACCGCGCGGCGACGAGCCCGCCCGGTCCGGCTCCGATCACGGCGACGGTTCCGGTCATCGGGGAACTGTCGCACGGCCGATCTTCTCGGAGGCCTCGAACTGCGGCTTTTGCCGGCTGGTTCGTCGTCTTGTTGGGCGGAGCAGCTGCACGACCTCGGGCACCACGTCCGGATTCGGCGTGCGAAGTGATGACCCACGGCCACCCCTTGGACGCACATCGCGCAACTTGTTGCCCAGTGGGCAACCCTGTGGGCCTCCCTGAGTATTGTTGCGTCATGAGCAACGGAACGTCTGAGGCCGGCAATAGTGGCGTGCAGTCGGTCGACCGCGCGCTGTACGCATTGGAAATCCTTGCGCGTCGTGGGGAAACCGG
The DNA here is from genome assembly GCA_963779655.1 of uncultured Actinomycetota bacterium. Lineage (GTDB taxonomy): Bacteria > Actinomycetota > Actinomycetes > Mycobacteriales > Mycobacteriaceae > Mycobacterium. The sequence goes on from CAVZZD010000027.1 coordinate 43,909, forward strand.
AGTCACTGAGCTTGCCGCCGACATCGGGGTGCACAAGTCGACGGCGTTTCGATTACTCGGTGCGCTCGAGGAACGTGAATTGGTCGAGCAGGCCCATGAACGAGGCAAGTATCGGCTGGGGTTCGGGCTCTTGCGCTTGGCCAATGCGGTGTCGGGGCGACTCGATGTGACCCAGCAGGGTCGCGAGATCTGCGAACGACTGGCCGCGGAGGTCGGCGAGACGGTCAACATCGCGGTGCTGCGGTCGCACTACGCGGTGAACGTGGATCAGGCCCGGGGGCCGTCGGCTGTCGGTACCCACAACTGGGTGGGCGAGCTCACGCCGCTGCATGCAACCTCGAGTGGCAAGGTTCTGCTGGCCTTCATGCCGACCGACGCGCGACGCGAGCTGCTGGAGGCCGCTGGGCTTACGCGGTTCACGGAGCACACCGTCACCTCGATCGAGGACCTGGAACGCGAGTTGATTTGCGTCGCGCAGGATGGCTACGTCGTGTCCGTCGAGGAACTGGAGCACGGACTCAACGCCGTTGCCGCTCCGATTCGTGATCACACAGGTGGGGTGATCGCCGCGCTCAGCGTCTCGGGGCCCGTGTATCGCCTCACCGAGGAACGCGCCCGAGAGATAGCGCCCGCGGTGGCCTTGGCTGCCGCTGCGATCGGCCACCGGATGGGTTTCCAGGGCTGAGATCGACCGCTGGTTGAAAATATTTTCGTCTAACAGTCGCGTATCACAAATACGCAATCTAATATATTAGTTTGCGGCTGCTGGATGTCAGGCCGATGTCCCCTGGCGGCGAGTGATAAAACGCGTAAACCCGCACGACGTGCGGGCCGGGCGCACGCGATGCATGGCGGTCCGACCGTCACGCACGAGTGACGTCGGTGTGCGACAGCGCGGTGAGATCGAAGAGGTTTCACTGCATCCGCACACCATCAGATGTGTGTGATGTAGGTCATATCGAGACTTCGACCTGGCTAACATCACACCGGTCACGTCCATTTCAGCCCGCCCGTAGCGCACCGTGCCCCAGGTCCGACGTAGGTGTTCAGCCTCAGGAGATTGCAGTGACAACGCCGAAACACAGTTCGCTCGAAGCCGAGATCAAGTCGAAGCTTCACGAAACATTTCCGGGACCCGGCATACCAATGCCCGACGGCCTCGACGAGGAGCACGATGTCCCGTTGTGCGCTCGACGGGCCGTCACCGACAAGGTCGTGTTCGGGGTCACCGCCGCCATCGTGGTCGCGATCCTCGGTTGGGGTTTGATCTGGCCTACGTCCTTCCAGTCCACCATGGCCTCGATCCTGGGCTGGGTGGTGACCAATCTCGGCTGGCTGTTCATCGTCTCGGCGACCTGTTTCGTCCTCTTCGCGGTCTGGCTCGCACTGAGCCGTTACGGCCGTATCCCGCTCGGCGCCGACGATGAGAAACCGGAGTTCAACACCGTCAGCTGGATCGCGATGATGTTCAGCGCCGGTATGGGTATCGGCCTGATCTTCTGGGGCGTCACCGAACCGCTGACGCATTTCGTCAATGCACCTCCCGGACTGGCCGATTCAAAGGCCGGCACCGCGCTGGCCACTGCACTGTTCCACTGGGGATTCCACCCCTGGTCGATGTACGCGGTGGTCGGCCTATCGATCGCCTATGGCAGTTATCGGATGGGCCGCAGGCAGCTGATCAGCTCCGCGTTCATTCCGCTGCTGGGTCTCAAGAGGGTCGAGGGCCCGATCGGGAAGGTGATCGATATCCTCGCGATCTTCGCGACCATGTTCGGCACGGCCGCTTCGCTGGGCCTGGGTGCCCTGCAGATCGGTTCCGGCATCGAGGTGGTCGGCTGGGTCGAGAAGGCGGGCACGTTGCTGCTCGTGGCTGTGGTCGCGGTGCTCACCCTGGCGTTCGTGGCCTCGGCGGTGTCGGGCGTCTCCCGCGGCATCCAGTGGCTGTCCAACATCAATATGGTGCTGGCGTTCGTGCTGGCGCTCTTCGTCTTCGTTCTGGGGCCGACGGTGTTCATCCTCAATCTGTTGCCGACCGCCCTCGGTGACTACGCCGCCAATCTCGCGGCAATGTCGGCGCGGTCCGCGGCCGCGGGCGAGGACACCGAGAAGTGGCTGTCGTCGTGGACGATCTTCTACTGGGCGTGGTGGATCTCGTGGGCGCCCTTCGTCGGTATGTTCCTTGCCCGCATCAGCCGAGGCCGATCGATCCGCCAATTCGTCATAGGCGTGATCCTGGTGCCCACCACCGTGAGCCTGATCTGGTTCGTCATCTTCGGTGGTGCCGGCATCGGCCAACAACGTGACGGCATCGACATATTCGGTACCGGTGAGCCAGAGTCGACGCTGTTCGGAATGCTTGATCATCTACCGCTGGCCGGCGTGTCGTCGCTGCTGGTCATGGCGCTGGTGGCGATCTTCTTCGTCTCGGGCGCCGACGCGGCCTCGATGGTCATGGGCACCTTGTCGCAGAGCGGTTCATTGTTCCCGTCCCGGTGGGCGGTCGCCTTCTGGGGGCTGAGCACCGGGGCGGTGGCCGTCCTGATGCTGTGGGCCGGAGGCAATGACGCGCTCAACGGCCTGCAGACCATGACCATCATCGTGGCGGCCCCGTTCGTCGTGGTGATGATCGGCATGTGCGTGTCGTTGTACCTGGACATCTCCCGAGACCCGATGGTGGCCCATCTACGTCGGAAGGCGCCCGCCAAGCACAAGTGACCGGCGGTGGGCGAACCGCTCACCGCACCCGTCCGAAGTACCTGCCCCGGCGGCCCGATCCGCCGGGGCAGGTTCGTCATCCGGCCCGCAGCGCTCCAACAATTCCGGGGTGCCTGGTACACGCCGTTGACGTGGCATTTTCCTCGGTGCAGAGGCCGCAGAAAAAGAGCGCCGCCGCTCTTGACAAGCCGTGTGACTGGCCCTCACACTGTTGCATAATACGAATCCAGTTTCTCTATACGCTTCGTCATCCGCGAATGAGAGGCCCGCATCATGCTCGAAGTTTGTCCACTTTCCGAACTGCCGCCCGGCGAGGCGCGTCGCGTCGAAGCCGATCCGCCGATCGCCGTCTTCCACACCGAGGACGGCGAGGTGTTCGCCATCGACGACACCTGCTCGCATCAGGACGCGTCGCTGGCCGACGGCTGGTTGGAGGGATGTGAGATCGAGTGCCCGCTGCATGCTTCGCGATTCAATCTTCGTACCGGCGCCGTCGATGCGCCGCCGGCGAAGCTGCCGATCCGCACACACGCGGTGGTAGTTGAAGACGGCATCATTCGCGTCGAATTGAGCACCGACAAGCCCAACCTTCCGCCCGACATCCGCGCACGCCTGGGTCAAGGGAGCAAGTTGTGAAGCGCATCGCGATCATCGGGGCGTCACTCGCCGGCCTCTCCGCGGCGCGGGCCTTGCGGGCCCAGGGATTCGACGGACACCTGACCGTCGTCGGCGACGAAATCCGCCGGCCGTATGACCGTCCGCCGCTGTCGAAGGAATTTCTCTCCGGCGACATGACCGAGGCCGATCTGACGCTCGAGTCCGACGACGACGATCTTCAAGCGGAATGGCTACTCGGTGCCACCGCCAGCAAGCTCGACACCTGTTCTGGTGCAGTCGAACTCGCCGACGGAACTCGGGTGCAGGCAGATTCTGTGGTGATCGCAACGGGCTCCCGCGCACGCCGCTGGCCCGGCTGCGAAGCGATGGCAGGTGTGCACGTGATCCGCACCATCGACGACGCGGTCGCGTTGCGTGAAGACCTTCGTCCGGGTGCTCGGCTGGTCGTCATCGGCGCCGGGTTCATCGGCGCGGAGGTCGCGTCCACCGCCCGCAAGCTCGGCATGGACGTCACGGTCGTCGAGGCCGCTCCAACCCCGCTGCAACTCCAGCTCGGTCCGAGGCTCGGCGCCGTCGTCGCCGCTGCGCACGCAACGAACGGCACGACACTGATATGCGGCGTCGGCGTCGCCGGCCTGACCGGCGAGCATCGCGCCCTTCGTAACAGCGCTCCCGATCGCGTCACGGGCGTCGACCTGGTTGACGGACGCCACCTGCCTGCTGACGTCGTCGTGGTGGGTATCGGCGGTGTGCCCAACATCGAGTGGCTCAAGGGCAGCGGACTCATGCTCGGCAATGGCGTGCTGTGCGGATCCAATGGCCAGACCGCCCTCCCGAACGTTGTCGCGGTCGGGGACTGTGCGGCCTGGCACGATCCGGCCACCGGCGCCGCCCATCGGGTCGAGCACTGGACCGGGGCGCTCGAACGACCGGCGATCGCCGTCGCGACTCTGCTTGCCGGTGGGCTCGACCAGGGCACCGCGGTCAAGCCGCCCTACTTCTGGTCCGACCAGTACGGCTCCCGCATCCAGTTCGCGGGTCTCGCGGGCCCAGACGACGAGATCACCATCGAGGAAGGCAGCTGCGACGATCACTGCTTCCTCGCCACGTACCGGCGCGACGGTCGCCTTGTTGCGGTGCTCGGCGTCGACCAACCGCGCCTGTTCACCCGCTGGCGTCGTCAACTCGCGACGGCGCCCGCCCTCGTCTAGGCCACATTTCTTCGCCTCAGACTGACCAACGCGACCGAGAAAACCCGGAGAGGATCCATGACCACAACAGCCGCCCCCAGCCTGCCCGAAAGCCTCATCTCCACGCTGGCCGGCCACTACTACACCGACTCCGAGGTATTCGCCCTGGAGCAGGAGAAGATCTTCGAGACGATGTGGTTCTGCGTCGTGCGGTCATCGGATCTGGACAAACCGGGCGCCTTCAAAACCGTGCAGGTCGGCCGCGAGAGCGTCCTGGTGACCAGGTCGCGCAAGGGCGACATCAACGCCTTCTTCAACATTTGCCGTCATCGCGGCGCTCGGCTGTGCACGGAGGACAGCGGTGAGGTCAAGCGGGCGTTCCAATGCCCTTACCACGCCTGGACATACGACCTCGACGGCAAGCTCATCGCCGCGCCGAATCTCACCAAGATGCCCGACATCGACCGGGTCGAATACGGACTGCGCACGATCGCGGTCAAGGAGTGGCTCGGCTACGTGTGGGTGTGCCTGGCGGACGAACCGCCGTCGTTCGAAGACACCGTGATGAAGGAAATCGTTGATCGACTGGGTGCCGTCGAGTCGATTGATCACTACACGGTGGCCGATCTGACCGTGGGACGCCGAATCGTCTACGACGTCAAGGCCAACTGGAAGCTCATCATCGAGAACTTCATGGAGTGCTACCACTGCGCCACCATCCACCCGGAATTGACCGAGGTGCTGCCCGAGTTCGCCGACGGTTACGCCGCCCAGTTCTACGTGGGCCACGGCGCGCAGTTCGGCGAGGACGTCAAAGGCTTCACCGTCGACGGCTCGGAAGGGCTCGGCCACCTTCCCGGAGTGACCGAGGAGCAGGATCGGCGTTACTACGCGATCACCGTCCGGCCCCAGGTGTTCGTCAACCTGGTGCCCGACCACGTCATCGTGCACCGGATGTTCCCGATGGCCGCCGATCACACCATCGTCGAATGCGATTGGCTGTACCTGCCCGAGGTGGTCGAGTCCGGGCGTGACGTCAGCCGGTCGGTCGAACTGTTCCACCGGGTCAACCAGCAGGACTTCGACGCCTGCGAGCGATGCCAGCCCGCGATGGACTCACGTGTCTACCGTGACGGCGGCGTCCTGGTGCCCAGTGAGCACCACATCGGGGAGTTCCACGACTGGCTGCGCGACAGGCTCGCCGAGTGACGGGGTGGATTCAGTGATCCCACCCGGTCGCTGACTGGGCATCGAAGGTCGCGTCGATGCGGTCGAACCGCCGCCGGATCGACACCCGTGACGCTTCGTGGGGCAGGACGTAAAGCCGGTTGGCCAGAACGGCTTCCGCCGTCAGCCGGGTGAGTTCGGCGACATCGAGGACGTCCTCACCGGCGATCGGGGGTTGATCCTGTGCCGCATCGGCCGCACCGGATTGCCGCGCCGAGGTGGCTATGAGGTTGGTCGCCACCATCATCGGGCACAATACCGAAACGCCGATGCCGTCGTTCTTGACCTCGCGTGACAACACCTCCGCGAGGCCGACCACGCCGTATTTGGCGACGCAGTAGGGTCCCAGCCCGACATTGGGCACCAGGCCGGCGAACGACGAGGTGAACATCAGGTGCCCGCCCTGACCCTGTTCGAGCAGCCGGGGCAGGAAGACCTCGACGCCGTGGATCGGACCCCACAGGTCGACGTCGATCGCGAAGTGCCAGTCGTCGTGCGTCATCGACGAGATCGGTCCGGCCAGTGCGATACCCGCGTTGTTGAACACGATGTGCACCGCACCGAGCAACCGGAATGCCTCGTCGGCGAGGTGGGTCACCTGGTCGAGGTGCCGGACATCGCAGACGACGCCATGTGCGTCGAATCCTTCGGCGCGCAGCCGGTCCACGGCGTCGGTCAGCGTCGATTCGTCGATGTCGGCGAGGACCACCCGCGTTCCGCGCGAGGCGAACTCGCGCGCGGTGGCGAACCCGATGCCGCTGGCGCCGCCGGTGATAACGGCACCCTTGTCCTGGAATGTGTCCATCCCCGAAACACTATTCCGGTGGGCCGGGGGCACCTAGCGATGCCCCCGGCCCGTGGTGAAGTGGCTTACTTCAGGCAGCTGCCGGCATCGATCGGCAGCGTGACACCGGTGATGTAGCGGGCCTCGTCAGAGGACAGGAACAGCACTGCGTTGGCGATGTCTTCGGGCTCCACCCAGCCGATCGGCAGCACGTGCATGAACTGCGCGACGGGCTTCATGTCTTCGGTGGTCGGGTTCTCCAGGTCGGGGCGGAACAGCTTCTTGGTGCCCTCGTTGAGGAACAGCGGCGTGTTGACGTTGGTGGGGTGCACCGAGTTGACCCGGATGTTGTGCGCCCCGAGCTCCACGGCGAAGGTGCGCATCAGGCCCACGACGCCGTGCTTGGCGGCCACGTAGTGACCGGTATGCGGGTAGGCCTTGAGGCCGCCGACCGAGCTGGTCAGGACGATCGAACCGCCGTTGCCGCCCGCGAGGATATGGGGGACACCGGCTTTCACGGCCTTCCAGACACCGCTGAGATTGATGTCGATCATCTCGGTCCAGTCGTCCTCGCTGGTCTTGTCCAGCGTCTGGCCACCGTTGCCGATGCCGGCGTTGGCCACGATGATGTCGAGTCGGCCCAATTGCTCGACGCCGCTGTCGACCGCTTCCTTGACCGCGGCGTAGTCGCGGACATCCACCTCGGCGGTGACGATGCGCTGGCCGAGATTCTTGACCAGGTCGGCGGTTTCGGCCAGATCCTCCGGCGTCGACGGCGGAATCGCGGCCTCATGTCCCGGTCTGATCGGAGCGCAGATGTCCACGGCGATGATGTCGGCGCCCTCCTGCGCCAGCCGCACCGCGTGGGCGCGGCCCTGGCCGCGTGCCGCACCAGTGATGAATGCGACCTTGCCTTCTACACGTCCTGCCATGTTCTTCCTTTCTGTTAGTCTGTCGGGTGCTCGGGTGCTCGGGTGCTCGGGTGTCAGGTGGATCAGGAGACGAAGGTGGGCATGGTCTCCCAGCCACGCACCGCCGTCGTCTGCGACGGCTTCGCGTTGGCCCAGTCGACCTCCCACTCGGGGAAGCGCTTGAGGATCTCCTCCAGCGCGATGCGACCCTCCAGGCGGGCCAGGGCATTGCCCATGCAGAAGTGCGTGCCCGCGCCAAAGGTCATGTGCGAGCGCTGTTCCCGGTGGATGTCGAACACGTCGCCGTTCGGCGGGAACCGGCGGTGGTCACGGTTGGCCGCACCGACGAGCATCAGCATCGCCGAACCCTCCGGCACCGTCTGGCCGTAGTACTCGACGTCGCGGGCTACGTAACGCGCGATCTGCAGCGCCGGCGGCTCCCAGCGCAGGATCTCCTCGATGGCAGCCGGGATCAGGCTCGGATCCGCAGCCAGCTGAGCGCGCTGATCGGGGTTTTCGGCCAATGTCTTTCCGGCCCAACCGATCAGCCGTGTGGTCGTCTCCGCGCCGGCGGTGGCGATCACCGTCAGGAACATCAGCAGCTCGTCACGCTGCAGCTTGCGCACCGTGCCCGTCTCGTCCTCGAACTCGGCGTTGAGCAGGTTGGTCATGATGTCGTCGGACGGGTGCTCCATGCGGTGGTCGATGAACTCGGCGAACACCTCCCCGGTCGCCAGCAGGTCGACATGCTCGCTGGCCAGGGTGGCCTCGCCGTGGTCGGTGACGCGGCGCTGATCCTCTTCGGGGATGCCCAGCAGCATGCCGATCACCCGCATCGGCATCTGCTCACCGAGGTCGTTGACGAAGTCGAACTTCCCGGTGCCCACGATGGGATCCAGGCAGCGTGCGGTGAACTCGCGGATCTGCGGTTCCAGCGCCAGCACCTTGCGCGGGGTGAACATCCGGGACAGCAGGTTGCGGTGGATGTTGTGGATCGGCGGATCCTCGAAAATCAGAGTGCCGGGCGGGATTTCCATGCCGGACTTGATGATCTCCAGCAATGCGCCGCGCCCGGAGATGAACGTGTCATGGTCGATGACGGCCTTGTTGACGTCGTCGTAGCGGCTCAGTGCGTAGAAATCGTGCTGCTCGTTGTAGTACAGCGGTGCCGCTTCCCGGATGCGTGCGAACAGCGGGTAGGGATTCATGTTGAGGTCGACGTTGTACGGGTCGTAGTTCAGGTCGGACGCGGTGCTGACGGTCATCAACGGTCCACCGCGGTGGGCAGTTTGGCGAACGTGATGTTGATGTCGGTCAGACCCCGCACGATGAACGTCGGCTCGTAGGTGAAGCGCCGATCATCTGCCGGACCGTGCTTCTCCTCGTCGATCTGGATGTCGGCCATCCGGTCCAGGATGCGTTCGACGGTGACCCGACCCTCGACGCGGGCCAGCGGACCGCCGGGGCAGGAATGCGCGCCGCGGCCGAACGACAGATGCTCACGCACGTTGGAACGGTCGATGTGCAGTTCGTGCGGTGCGTCGAACTTGCGCGGATCCCGGTTGATCGCACCCGGGTTGACCATCACGACGGTGCCCGCCGGGATGTCGACGCCGCCGAGAGTGGTGTCGGCGGTCGCCAGCCGGAACGCGCTCTTGACCGGGCCCTCCATCCGCAGCATCTCCTCGACGAAGTTCGGGATGCGGCTGCGGTCGGCGCGCAGCGCCTCGACGACCTCGGGCTGCTCGGCGAACACCCGGATCGTTGAGGCCAGCAGCTTCGCGGTGGTGTGCTGCCCTGCCGCGAACAGGAACGTGGCGCTCTTGGCCACATCGTCGATCTCGGGGGTGTCGCCCTCGGGGTACTTCGCGGTGGCCAGCCCGGTCAACACATCGTCGCGCGGGTTGTCGCGGCGGTCTTCGAGATAGCGGCTGAACTTGTCGTCGAGCCAGGCAAGGGGATTGTGGGCCAGTGGCTCATGGTCGAGTGCACCCACCCGCATACCTTCTGAAGGGGTGGCCAGCACATCGCGGAAGGTCCGGTGATCCTCTTCCGGGACGCCGAGTAGATCCGCGATCACCAGCATCGAGAACGGCTGCGCATATTCGGTGAGGAACTCGCACTTGCCCTTGTCGAGGAATTCGTCGAGCTGCTGGTCGGCCAGCCGCCACATGAACTCCTCGTTCTCCTTGAGGCGCTTGGGCGTCAACAGGCGGTTCAGTAGCGACCGCGCGCGCGAGTGCTGCGGCGGGTCCATGGTGACCATGTGCTCGCTCATCGGTAGCTCGGCGCGGTGCGCCTCGATCTGGTCCCTGATGTCGGAGCCCTCAGGGGTGAACGGCAGCGGCGGGAAGGGGCCGCCCACCGCGATACACGAGGAGAACAGGTCGGCGTCCTTGTAGACCGTGGACGCCTCGTCATGTCCGGTCACGGCGACCACGCCGTAGTTCGACGTCTTCAACACCGGGCACTGCGACCGCAGGTGGTCGAAATAGGGATAGGGGTTCGTGACCAGGGACTGGTCGGTGAAGAAGTCGATGGAGTCGTAATCGGGCTCGGTTCCGGGCAAGGCGCATCTCCATGAAAGGGCTGACAGGTGCTGAGCACTTGCTTAGCATGTGAGCTGGCGCACGGTCAAGGATCCACACCCGGCGTTAACATGACCGTCAGTGTCGGACTCGAGAACAGCACACTCTGCGGAAAGGCATTGATGGCTCGTCCAGCTGGCGCGCCGGCCGGTACGGCCCGAAGGTTGGGGGCGCCGGACGCCAAGAACCGCACGGTGCTGCTCGACGCGGCCGAGCAACTCATGCGCGATGAGGGATATGCGGCGGTGACGTCGCGACGGGTCGCCGAGCAGGCCGGGCTCAAACCGCAGCTCGTGCACTACTACTTCCGCACGATGGACGACCTGTTCCTGGAGATGTTCCGCCGCGGGGCCGACCGGATACAGCACTTCCACCAGCTGGCGCTGCGATCACCGCAACCGCTGTGGGCGTTGTGGGAGCTCAACACCGACGCCGCCGGAACGGCGACTGACCATGGAGTTCATCGCGCTGGCCAACCACCGCAAGACGCTGCAAGGCCGAGATCGCCCGGTACGCCGAACTTTTCCGCACCGAACAGGTCAAGACACTGACCGCGGCCATGGAGCGCTACGACGTTCCCTTTGAGGAGTTCAGTCCGACGGTGCTGATGGTGCTGATGACCGGAGCGACGCAGATCCTGGTCCAGGAGCAGATGCTCGGGATGACCGCCGGCCACGAGGAGACGCTGACGTTCGCCGAGAAATGGCTGACGTTTCTCGAGGGCCCGCGGCAAATCGACGTCGACTGGCGGCACGCGGCCAGCGACTGACCCGCATCGTCACCGGCGGTGCTTTTGGCGCCGTTCCTCAGCGGCTCGTTCCTCGCCGCATCGTCACCGGCGCGTCATCACCTTGTCGGCGGCCTCCCAGTGCGCGTCGGCCACCCACAACCGGGCGAACGCGCTGATCGCCTCCTCGGGCGGCACTCCGCCCATCACCCGCTTGATGTCGCCTGCGGCGCGGTGGGTCAGCGACCGGGCGGCGGCACGCCAGCCCTCATCGAACGTCGCGCGGGGGAGCACCTGATCGACCAGACCGACGCGTTGTGCCTCGGCGGCGTCGAGGACCGTGCCGCTGCCGGCGAGCAGCAGTGCGCGGCCGCGGCCGACGAGAGCGGCCAGCCGTTCCGCGCCGCCCCACGCGGGCATGATCTCCAGGGTCACCTGGTTGAAGCCGATCCGGATGTCGTCGGCGGCGATCCGGATGTCGGCGGCCACGGCCACCTCGGCGCCGCCGCCGAGGGCGTGCCCGTTGAGCGCCGCGACGACGGGTGCCGGGAAGGCCGCGATGCGGTCACAGATCGAGCGCATCCGGCGGGCCATCGCCGCGGCGTCCTCCTCGGTGCGCAGCTTCGCCAGTTCCTTCAGGTCGCCACCGGAAACGAATGCGCGGTCACCGCCGCCGCGGATCACCAGTGCCAGTGCGCCGGCGGCCCGGTCGAGGGCGGCATCGAGCTGATCCATGGTCTCGGGCGCGATCGCGTTGCGGGCGTGCGGGCGATCGATGGTGATGACGGCGAGGCCGTCATCCAGCTCGAGGTCGACCATGAAGGCGTTCTCCAGACGTGATATTGGCATTCTCCAAAACTGAGAATAGCATCGCCACCATGCGTGAAATCCCCGCTGAGTTGCGTGATCGCTACCTGGCTCAGGGCTGGTGGACCAACGACACCCTGGGGGATCTGCTGGCCCGCGGGCTGGCGGGCGCCCCGGATGCCGAACTGCGGGTGCACTCGGCGGTGCGGCCGTATCGCGGTTCGTTCGCGGAGGTGGAGCACACGGCCCGGCGGCTGGCCGCCGGTCTGCGGGCGCGCGGGGTGGGTCCCGGTGACGTGGTCGCATTCCGGCTGCCGAACTGGATGGAGGCCGCGGCGACGTTCTGGGCGTCGGCGTTGCTGGGTGCGGTGGTGGTACCCATCGTTCACTTCTACGGCCGAAAAGAGCTGACCCACATCTTCGCCGACGCCCGGCCGAAGGCATTCATCACGGCAGAGCGCTTCGGGCGCATGGTTTTCGAGCCCGAACTGTCGGCCGGCATCCCCGTTGTCGCGGTCGTCGACGGCGATTCGCCGAGCTTCGAAGACCTGCTCGCCGACGAGCCGCTGGAGGGCGTGCTGCCGGTCGATCCGGCGTCGCGGGCGTTGATCGCCTACACCTCCGGCACCACCAGCGCGCCCAAGGGCGTGATGCACAGCCACCACAGCATCGTGTGCGAAACCCGCCAACTCGCCCGGCTGTTCCCGCCCGACCGCGGAAACCAGTTGACCGCCGCGCCCGTCGGACACTTCATCGGGATGTTGAACGCACTGCTCATCCCGGTGCTCGACGGTCATGCCATCAACCTCGCCGACGTGTGGGATCCCGGTCAAGCGCTGTCGCTGATGCGGACCGACGACCTGCATGTCGGCGGCGGCGCCACCTACTTCATCACCACGCTGCTTGACCATCCGGATTTCACGCCTGAGCACCTGCCCCTCATGCGGTATGCCGGGCTCGGCGGTTCGTCGGTGCCGGCCGCCGTCACTCAGCGACTCGACGGGCTGGGGGTGACGGTCTTCCGGTCCTACGGCAGCACTGAGCATCCGTCGATCACCGGTTCGGCGCACACCGCGCCGCGGGACAAGCGGCTCTTCACCGACGGCAATGCACTGCCGGGGGTCGAGGTCAGGCTGGCCGACGACGGCGAGATCCTGTCGAGGGGCCCGGACCTGTGCCTGGGCTACACCGATGACGCGTTGACGGCCAAGGCTTTTGACGGCGACGGCTGGTATCACACCGGGGATGTCGGCGTGTTCGACGAGGACGGCTACCTGTCCATCACGGACCGGAAGGCCGACATCATCATCCGGGGCGGTGAGAACATCAGCGCCATCGAAGTCGAGGACGTGCTGCTGGCGATGCCCGGTGTCGCCGAGGCCGCGGTGGTGGCCGTGCCCGACGACCGCTTCGGCGAACGCGCGGCGGCGGTGCTGCGGATGCAGCCGGGTGCCGAGCTGCCCTCCCTCGATGCGGTGCGGGCACATTTCGAAACCGGGGGCGTCGCCCGCCAGAAATGGCCCGAGCACCTGTGCGGCGTCGACGACTTCCCACGCACGGCGAGCGGAAAGGTGCAGAAGTTCAAGGTGCGCGAGCAGACCCGCGCGCGCATTGCCACGACGACGGTGTGAGAATATGATTCTCACGAACTGGAAAGGAGCATTCCATGTCTTCGCTATCGGCAAAGGTCGACATCCCATTTCCGCTCTTCGACGCGGACAACCACCTCTACGAGCCTGAAGAGGCGCTGACCAAGTACCTGCCCAAGGAATACAAGGACGTCGTCCAGTACGTACAGGTCAACGGCCGCACCAAGATTGCGCTGCGCGGCCAGATCAGCAACTACATTCCCAACCCCACCTTCTCGGTGGTCGCGAAACCCGGCGCGTGGGAGGAGTACTTCAAGTACGGCAATCCCGAGGGCAAGAGCCGCCGCGAGCTCTTCGGCGAGCCGATGAAGTCGATTCCGGCATTCTTCGAGCCGGCCCCGCGCCTGGAGCTGATGAACGAACTGGGTCTGGACCGCTCATTGATGTTCCCGACGCTGGCCAGTCTGGTCGAGGAGCGGCTGCGCGACGACCCGATCGCGATCCACGTCATCGTGCATGCGCTGAACGAGTGGCTCGACGACGTCTGGGGCTTCAACTACCAGAACCGCATCTTCACCACCCCGGTGATCACCCTGCCCGTCGTCGAGAAGGCCATCGAGGAGCTGGAGTGGGCGGTCAAGCGCGGTGCCCGAGTCATCCTGATCCGCCCGGCTCCGGTGCCCGGTTTCCGCGGCCCGCGGTCGTTCGCCCTGCCGGAGTTCGACCCGTTCTGGCAGAAGTGCGTCGAGTACGACGTGCTGGTCGCCATGCACTCCAGTGACAGCGGCTACTCCCGCTACACCTCCGAGTGGGACGGCGCCGCCCAGGAGATGCTGCCGTTCCAGACCAATGCGATGTCCATGCTCAACGAGTGGCGCCCGATGCAGGATGCGGTGGCCTCCTGGGTGATTCACGGTGCGCTGTACCGCTTCCCGACGCTGAAGGTCGCCGTCATCGAGGCCGGGTCGAAGTGGATGTTCCCGTTGCTCGACAATATGGCCGACGTCTACAAGAAGGCCCCCGAGGCCTTCCCCAGTAACCCGATCGAGGAGATCAAGAACCGCATCTTCGTCAGCCCCTTCTACGAGGAGGGCATCGACGATCTGATCAACCTCATCGGCGTGGACCAGGTGCTCTACGGCTCCGACTACCCGCACCCGGAGGGCCTGGCGCACCCGACCCATTACGTGCACGCGCTCGAGCATCTCTCCGTCGACGATCAGGCGAAGATCATGGGCGGCAACCTGTCTCGCCTCGTCACGGTGTGATCCAACAGAACTGGCAGACCATCCCCGAGATGGTCTTGAGCGTCGGCGACCGCTTCGGTGATTCCGAAGCGGTCGTCGACGGTTCATTACGATTGACGTTCGCGGAACTCGTCGATCGGGTCCGCAGTGCCGCAGGCGCTTTCGCGGAACTGGGTGTCCAGAAGGGCGACCGCGTCGCCGTCTGGGCGCCGAACTCAGCGGAGTGGATGATCGCGGCGTTCGGGCTGCTGACCGCAGGCGGTGTGGTGGTCCCGGTCAACACCCGGTTCAAGGCGCACGAGGCCGCTGACATCATCACCCGCAGCGGCGCCAAAGCGGTGCTGGTGCAGAAGGGTTTCCTCGGACTGGACTACACCGCGCCGGCCGGCGTGCCCGAGATCGACCTGAAGTCCGACTTCCTGGAATCCGGGTCACCCTTCGAGCGGGAAGTGGACGGCCTGAAAGGGTCAGACGTCGCCGACATCATCTTCACGTCCGGCACGACGGGGCGGCCCAAGGGCGTGATGACCAGCCACCAGCAGAACCTGCGCCTGTACTCGGAGTGGACCGATCTGGCCGACCTCCGACCGGGGGACCGGTACCTGATCGTCAATCCGTTCTTCCACACCTTCGGCTACAAGGCAGGCTGCATCGCCTCGATGATCCGCGGCGCCACGGTGCTGCCGATGCCCGTCCTTGACATGGACAGACTGGTGGATCTCGTTGAGCGGGAACGGATCACGATGCTTCCCGGTCCGCCGACCCTGTACCACTCGCTGTTGGAGGTCGCGCAACAGGAGGGGGCAAGGGAGCGACTGGCGACCTTGCGCGCAGCCGTGACCGGATCGTCCGACATCCCGGTCGAACTCATCCGGCGGGTGCACGACGAACTGCCGTTCCAGACGATCATGACCGGCTACGGCCTGACCGAGGCGGGCACCGTCACCGCGTCGCGCCGTGGCGATTCCTTCGAGGACATCGCGACCACCGTCGGAAGCGCCTGTGCCGACATGGAACTGCGTACCGCCGACGACGGCGAGCTTCTGGTTCGCGGCTACAACGTCATGAAGGGCTATCTCGACGATCCCGTGGCGACCGCCGAGGCGATCGACCCCGACGGCTGGCTGCACACCGGCGATCTGGCCACCATCGACGACGACGGCCGGGTGCGCATCGTCGGCCGCAAGAAGGACATGTTCATCGTCGGCGGCTTCAACGCGTATCCCGCCGAGATCGAGGGTTACCTGCTCGCGCACCCCGCCGTGGCGCAGGCGGCGGTCATCGGTGTGCCCGACGAGCGGATGGGCCAGGTGGGCAAGGCATTCGTGGTGATCAAAGATGGTGCGGCGGGCGTTTCTGAGGCCGACCTGATCGACTGGGCCAAGCAACGGATGGCCGGGTACAAGTTGCCCAGGTCTATCGTGTTCCTCGACGCACTGCCACTGAACGCCACCGGCAAGGTGATGAAGGACAGCCTGCAATGAGCATCTCCGACGTGTACCGCCACTCGATGGTCATCGCGTCGGATTACCGCATTCCGGATCCCGTCAAAGTCGGCCGGCTGCTGGAGAAGCGCAAGGACCGCCTGGCCGCGATGGGTGCGCATCACGTCCTGGTGTACCGGTCGCTGCGCGAGGCCGGGCGCGTGCTGGTGATGATCGGTGTCCGTAGCCGCGAACCGATCGTGGATCTGCTGCGTTCGCGGGAGTTCTTCGATTCTTTCGACGCCGCGGGGGTCGACGACATCCCGGCGGTGTTCGCCGGCGAGATCGTCGACCGCTACGACCTGACGGAGTCCGACGCCGAACTGCCGCCCGGGGTGCTGGTGTCGGCGATCGTGTCTGTCGACAACACCGACTGGCTGTTCGCCGAATTGCACGCCGCCGCAGATACATTCAAGGCAGCGGGGGTGCGCAAGGTCTGGGTGTTCCGGGCATTCGACGACCCGCACGAGGTGCTGATCCTGCAGGACATCGACACCGAGGACAACGCCAGGCGCTGGATCCACCAGCACGATGCGGCCGCGGACTGGATGGAGCACGCCGGCGTCGGCGTCTATCCGCCGCTGTTCGTCGGTGAGTTCCTGAAGATGGTTCGCGTCGACGACCCGGACGCCGACGAGGGCCGCTGAGGCAGGGGCGTCCGACGATGTATGTCTGCTTGTGCCACGGGGTCACCAATCACACGGTCGCGAGAGTGGCGGCCGCGGGTGCCACCACCTCCAAGCAGGTCGCGCAGGAATGCTTCGCCGGTTCGGAGTGTGGTCGCTGCCGCCGGTCGGTGCGCGCGATCATCGAAGCGGTCGCGAACGATCCGGCCTACGCCAGACCGGACTAGCTTCCGCTACACCGGATCGAACGCGGAGATCAGCCACTTGCCGTCGACGTGGTTCAACGTGACGATCACACTGCTGGCGGCCTGCGACGGCTCGGCGCGGTCCGAACTCGTGGTGGTCTGATTCACGAAGACCAGTACCTTGGCCTGGTCCGGATGCATTTCCGACACTGCGGCGCGGACGATGTTGGCGCTGGTCGAGACCTGCTTGGTCTTGACCGCAGGGCGCACCACCTGATCGGTGAACTGGCTGTAGTACGTCAGGAAGTCACCGGTCAGATGCGATTTGGCGGAGTCGAGGTCCTTGTCGAGGTTGTCCGGCGTATACGACAGCACCGCGACGGTGCCGTCCTTGGCCGCGTTGAGCGCGGTGTCGGAGGCCGCCTTGCCGGTCTGCTGGTCCGGGCGGTACGTGTGGAAGAACAGCCAGGCCGTCAGGCCACAGGACGCGACGAGCAGACCTGCGAGCGCGCTGATCCCGACGCGCGACCAGAGGCCACGGCGCGCGGGCGGCGATTTGACCCACGCAGTCTCGGCCGCAACCTCGGTCTCGACGTCTGGCGCCCTCGACGTCGGCGCCCTCGGCGTCGGCGGTCTGGGCGTCCGTCAGCTCTTCGGCGGTGTCGGCCTCGGTGAGTTCCTCGGCGGTGTCCGCCTCGGTCAGCTCATCGTTGCGGGCTTCGTTTGATTTCTGGTCTGCGGTCACGGTACGAACTCGACTTTCGACATCTTCAGTTGGCCGTCGTCCCGTTGGACACTGACGTAGAGGCGCCAGCCGCGCGGAGGCTGCTGGGCGCTGGCCGAATTGGAAATCTGTGACGATGCGGCCACCAGAACGTCGGCGGAGTCCTTCGTCATGTTTTCGACGGCCGTGGCCTTGACCTCGGCCTTGGTCACCACTTTGGAATCCTTCATGACCATCAGGAAGTCGTTCTTGCTCTTCTCGAAGTCATCGCGGAACTGACCGGTGGTGCTGTCGATCAGCCGCTTGATGTCCGCGTCGCCGTTGTTGAAGTCCAGCGACATCAGGTTGACGACGCCCTGCCGGGCCGCGGCGGCGAATTCGGCCTCCTGGGCCTGCCGCTCCGATGCCTGATGGCCCTGCCACAGCATGAACCCGCTGGCCGCCAGCAGTGCACACAGCAGCAGGCTCGCGACGGCAACGACGGCCACCCGCTGACCGGACGCGCGCCGCCGGCGCGGCTGATCGGCGACCACGGCGGCGTCGTCGGGCGCCTCGGCGAAGTCGTCGATGTCGTCGGCGTTGCCGGCCGCAGCAGCCACCTCGTCAGCGGCGTCACGCGCGGCCTTCTGGGTGCGCAACTCTTCGGCGCGGGCCCGCGCGGCAGCCGCCTGCGCCTCGGCCTCGGCGGCCTCGGCCTCGGCCTGCTCGGCCAGTGAGAGCGCGTCGTTAATCGATGCCATCATTCTCCTGACGTCGGCCAACCGGCCCGCGCGTGCGGGATGACACGGTGGACGACATCGTTCCTCCTGGGTGACGCCCTCGCCAACATGCCGGGCATATTGAGAATGACGTTACTCGCGAATTCTGGGAGCCAGCTTATCGCACGTCGAAAGCGGCCAAAAAACACTTGTTTATCTGCGGAAATGGGATTTCCGTTTTTGGGTATCGCACACCGGGTCACTCGCGGTGGCAAGTGCGCAACGCAGGCACGACAATGGCGGTCGCCCGCAGCATTGTCAAGAAAGGGCCTCGAGCTGGGACCACCGCCGTCCCCGCTCAGCAGCGAACCCGCACGCGACGCGGGAGGGCCGATTAGCGTGATCGGATGCCGTTCACGCTCACCGATGACGCGCTGAACGCACTACTGGACCAGCTTCCCGTGCTGGCCGGCCGCCCCCGTCGGCTCGAGGATCTCTCGGGCGGGCTGACCAACCGCAATGTGAAGGTGAGCACCGACAACGGCGTCTACGTGGCGCGCTGTGCCGACCCGGCCAACCTGCTGGGCATCGACCGGGAGAGCGAGTTCTACAACAGCCGGGCGGCCGAACAGGCCGGCGTCGGAGCGCCCGTCATCGACTACCGGCCCGATCTCGGCATCCTGCTGGTCGGATTTCTCAACGGCGTGACGCTGACCAACGACGACTTCCAGCGGCCCGGAGTGATCGCCAAGGTGGCCGCCGGCTGCCGGGCTCTGCATGCCGGGCCCCGGTTCCGCGGCGACTTCGACATGTTCGCGCTGCAGCCGCGCTACCTGAAGGTCGTGGTCGAGAACGGGTTCCGGCTGCCCGCCGACTACCTCGAGTTGGGCGAGAAGTTCGACCGGATCCGCCGTTCGCTGCGGGCCGCGGACAGGACACGGGAAACCCCGACGGTGCCGTGTCACAACGACCTGCTGGCAGCCAACTTCCTCGAAGACGGCGACAAGGTGTGGCTGATCGACTACGAGTACTCCGGCAACAACGACGCCTGCTTCGAACTCGGCAACATCTGGCGTGAGTGCCGGCTGTCGGTGGAACAGCTCGAGGAACTGGTGACGGCCTACTACGGCTGTGCCACGCGGCACAAGCTCGCCCGGGCCCGGCTGCAGGGCACCGTGTCGCAGTACGGCTGGACGTTGTGGGGATGCATCCAGAATGGTTCCAGCACAATGGATTTTGACTTCTGGGAATGGGCCATGGAGCGTTACGACAATGCGGTCGCCGAGCTCACCGGCCCCGACTTCGACCGGCTGCTCGACGACGTGCAACGCCCGGACTGAGACCCGAGAAGGAGAACCCAGCTTGTCAGCCACACTTCCCGACCGCGCCCGGATCGTCGTGATCGGTGGGGGCGTCATCGGCACGAGTGTCGCCTACCACCTGACGAAGCTCGGGGAAACCGATGTCGTGCTGGTGGAGCAGGGTCAGCTGTCGTCGGGAACGACGTGGCATGCGGCCGGGCTGGTCGGCCAGTTGCGCGCGTCGGAGAGTGGCACTCGGCTGGTGCAGTACTCGACGCGGCTGTATGCCGAACTCGAGGCCGAGACCGGGCTGACGGCCGGCTACAAACAGTGCGGCGGGGTGACCGTGGCGCGCAGCGAGGACCGCATGGTGCAACTGCGCCGCACCGCGGCCAACGCTGCCGCCTACGACCTGGACTGTGAACTGCTGACGCCCGAGCAGGCGCTGGAGCGCTGGCCGGTGATGCGGGTCGACGATCTGGTCGGGGCGATCTGGCTACCCGCCGACGGCAAGGCCAACCCCGCGGACCTGACGCAGGCGCTGGCCAAGGGCGCGCGGTTACGTGGCGCGCGGGTCGTCGAGCACACCCGGGTCACCGGTGTGACGACGCAGGACGGCCGGGTCACCGGTGTGCGCACCGACGCCGGTGACGTCGAAGCCGAGATCGTGGTGAACTGCGCGGGCCAGTGGGCGCTGCACGTCGGGCGGATGGCCGGCGACGTGAATGTCCCGCTGCATTCCGCCGAGCACTTCTACGTGGTCACCGAGACCATCGACGGTGTGCATCCGGATCTGCCGATCCTGCGCGACCCCGACGGCTACACGTACTTCAAGGAAGAAGTGGGCGGCCTGGTGATCGGCGGCTTCGAACCGGAGGCCAAGCCCTGGGTGTCACCGGACGCCATCCCGTATCCGTTCGAGTTCCAGCTTCTCGGCGAGGACTGGGATCACTTCCAGATCCTGATGGACAACGCGCTGCTGCGGATCCCGGCGCTGGATCACACCGGTATCAAGAAGTTCTACAACGGCCCGGAGAGCTTCACGCCCGACAACCAGTTCATCCTGGGCGAGGCGCCCGAGTTGGCGAATTTCTTTGTCGCCGCGGGATTCAACTCAGTCGGCATCGCCTCGGCCGGGGGCGCCGGACGTGCCCTGGCCGAATGGATCGTGGCGGGTACGCCGACCTCCGATCTCACCAGCGTCGACATCCGTCGCTTCGCGCCGTTCAACGGCAATGTCACGTGGTTGCATGACCGGGTGGCCGAGATCCTCGGCCTGCACTACGAAATCCCTTGGCCCAACAGGGAAATGACGACCGCCCGGCCGTTCCGGCGTTCGCCCGTGCACCACCTGCTGGTTGCCGCCAACGCGAACTTCGGCAGCCGGATGGGCTGGGAGCGCGCCAACTTCTTCGCTCCGGCCGGTGTTGACCCGGCCATCGAGTACACGTGGGGCAAGCCGAACTGGCTGCCGTGGTCGGCGGCCGAACAGGTCAGCACCCGCACCGGAGTGACGGTGTTCGACCAGACGTCGTTCTCCAAGTACCTGTTCGTCGGCGCGGACGCCGAGGCCGCCCTGCAGTGGCTGTGCACGGCCGACGTCGCCGTCGAACCGGGCCGCACGGTGTATACCGGGATGCTCAACGCCCGTGGCACCTACGAGTCCGATGTCACGGTCACCCGAATCGCCGCAGACGAGTATCTGATCGTGTCCAGCGCCGCCACCACCGAGCGCGACAAGGACCATATCCGCCGGAACCTGCCCGCGGGCGCGCACGCCAGCGTGGTCGATGTGACGTCGTCGCTGGCGGTGTTCGGCGTGATGGGTCCGCAGTCCCGTGCGCTGCTGGCCACGTTGACCACCGCGGACCTGAGCAATGACGGCGTTCCCGTTCGGCACCAGCCAGCTGATCCCGCTGGGCTATGCGACGGTCCGGGCCACCCGAATCACGTACGTGGGTGAATTGGGTTGGGAGCTCTACGTTCCCGCGGAGTTCGCGGTCGGTGTGTACGAGGACCTGATGGCCGCCGGCGCGGAGTTCGGGGTGGCGCGCGGTGGCTACTACGCGATCGAATCGTTGCGGCTGGAGAAGGGGTACCGGGCGTTCGGTCGCGAGCTGACGCCCAACGACAACCCCGTCGAGGCGGGTCTGCTGTTCGCGTGCAAGCTCGGCACCGACATCGGGTTCCTGGGCCGCGACGCCGTCGAACGGGCCAAGGCCGACGGACCGCTGCGCAAGGTGGTGAGTTTCGTGGTCGACTCGGCCGACCCGATGCTGTGGGGCGGCGAACTGATCCTGCGCGACGGTGTGGCCTGCGGCCAGGTCACGTCGGCCGCGTGGGGCGAGATCACCGGCGCGTGCGTGGGCCTGGGCTATGTGCGCTCCGATGCGCCGATCACCGGTGACTGGATTCGCGCCGGCCGCTACGAGGTGAACGTCGGCGGTCGAGCTGCTATCCAATCTCGTTGTCGCTCAAGCCGATCTATGATCCGGCCAACGAGCGGACGAAGTCATGATCGGCCGGATTCCATAGCATCTACTCCGCATATGGGGCGGTGCGGACGAGCAGTGGGAACGCGGCCCACCGGTTGGCGAGATGGATCCGGCCCCGCGGCACGGCGTTCGCCTCGGCGCGCAGGGTCGGCACGAGGTGCCGTTTGAGGTTGTGGCGCGGGTAGCGCTGCTGCAGGTCCGCCAGCCAGGCTGGGTCGATCTCGTCGAGACGGCGGCCGACCGTGTCGGCAAGTGAGCCGGCGAGCACGAAGCCCGCCGGGTCGGCGAGGTTATGGTCGGCCCCCGGGGTGGCATGCCCGCAGCCCGCGGCCGCGACGGTCTCGGCGGTGGCGGGATCGGCACCCCATTCGATCAGTAGCCGCTCCGTGCGTTCGCCGCCCGTGACTGCGAAACACCTTCCGGGCGTGGGGTGTTCGAGATTCACGTCGTGCAGCAGTGCTGCGAGGTAGGCGTGCTCGTCGTCGACTCTGGCCCCGTCGTGTGCCGCGAGCACCCTTCCGAGGAAGTATGTGCGATAGGAGTGCGCCAGCACATGAGCGGAGAGGCTCACGCGCACGAATTCCTCCGCACGCCGGGCGAGGGCGGAATCGGGAACTGGCAGCTCGGTTAGTTCCGTCCGGCCGGTTCCCCGCCTGCCAAGGCGGTAGCGGATCTGCCCCGTGAGTGCGTTCGGCAGATCCCGCAGAATCACGCCCACCAGATGGCGGTACTCCTGCGGGGACAGGTTCCCGCCCGTCCTTTTAGCCCAATTCCAATCCAGTGTGACGCTCATACGCTGCCAGATTAGGAGACTCGGCCGGTTAACTTCGCCGCTATGCGGACATAGGATGCCTGCAGTCACGAGCGAGGAGGGTCCGATGGCCAAGCGCAAGGACACGCGAACGAAGCAAGGCTCGCGGCCCACCCATCACGGATCGATCGAGACGTTCATGAAACGTCGTGAGGAAGTCGCCGAGGCGGATCGCGCTGAGCTCCGCACAAATCTCGCCGAAGCGGGAAAGGCCGGAGCCGTCGTTGCCGAGGCCCAGCGTCGCCCCATCGTGCGCGAGGTCGTCGATACTCATGCCGACATGCGGGGTCAGAGCCTCGGCAACTGGGTCGCGCTGCTGCCCACGAAGATGGGCGGCGGGACATACGCCATCGACCTGCACTCCAACCGGGTGCTCGGATCGATCTGGTACTGGAACTACGGCGATTACTGCCCGATCAGCCACCATCTCTGCGCCTTCCCGAGCGCCGACCCGCTACACGGATTCGAGTTCGTCAACTCGACACAGGGTGGTAAGAATGCGTTGATCTACGGCATCCCGACGGCAATCACCGAGCCGGCCCCCGGCACCAACATCTATCGCGTGCGCTACGACGGCACGCAGATGCAGCTGATCGAGAACGTTTCCGAGACCACCGGACTCGGGCTCGGCGTGCACGTGACCGTCGATCCGAAGGATGCGCAATCCTATTTCGTCACCGACGGGCAGAAGGACATCGCGGCCTGCTTCGATCGCACCACCTCAGAGGTGAAGGCCGCCCTGCGATTCGATTGGACCCCCAACGTTCCGCAATTGCGCGAGGCCTGGATCAAGGGCGGCACGCTCACGATCAGCAAGATTTATCCCGATCGGCGCACCGGACTGTATGACTACCGTGGCACCAAGGGCAACAAGATCGACTGGGAAATGGTCCCGATGGGCGAGCTGTTCGTCGAGGAAGGGTCGTTGCCGGGTGACGATCCGCTGTCGTTGAGTGGTGCCGACGGTACGGTCTGGCATCCCGAGGGCCGCTGGGCGGCGACAGTGGTGCGCCTCTGCGGCGGCACCGCCATCCTCGATCCGCAGCGGAACTTCGAGCCGGTTGCCTTCCTGCAGTTCAACAAGGATTCGCAGGATCAGTATCCGGTCGAGCAGGTCGACGAGGACACGTGGAAGGTCGTCTTCGACACCATCCATTCGCCGGGTCACGAAATAGGCTTCTCTCCCGACGGCCGGTTCCTCGTGATGATGAACAACCTGCGCGAAAACAACTGCTCGGTCTTCAGCTGTGTCGATCCCGATCCGCGTAACTGGCGCAAGGTTGCGCATGTCGAGGACCCGCTGTGGCGCGGTAAGTATCCGAATCCATTCCACATGGTCTTCTCGTTGGACAGCTCGAAGCTGTACCTGTCCATCCTGCACCCGTCGCCGGCCTTCAGCGGAATCATGGTGGTGGACACCAGCACATGGACGATCGTGAAGGAGATCCAGGGTATCGGCCCAGACCTGCAGACACCCGCCCTCACCTACGACGGCAAGTACCTGGTCACGCCGTTCAGCGGCTTTCAGCGCCAGTCGAGCGGTATAGCCGTCGTCGACACCGACATCCGACACCCTGATCGGTATTCTGCCGAGCAACGGTGGCCACCATGATTGCGTGATCGTCCCGACGGCCGTCGACCAGATGAAGCACACACGCTCCTGCACACTCTGAGCCAAGAATTCGTCAGTTCGTGATCGTCCCTGACCGGTGCGCCGACCGGACTGCGCCGACACACGCGACGGACACCAGAACGATCGCCAGATACCCCGGGACACCGAGTCGCTGCCCGAGCACCAGCCAGCCGGCGAGAGCGGCCGTGACGGGGGAGATCGACGTCAGGACCGCGAACGTCTCCGCCGACAGCCGGCGCAGCGACAGCAACTCCAGCGAGTACGGAATCACCGACGACATCACGCCCACGACCAGGGCCAGGCCGACAACGTCCCAATGCAGTGCGGCCGTGGGGTCGATCGACGCCACGGCGAACGGGGCGATCGCCAGCGCACCCAACGCCGTTGCGAGCGCCAGACCGTCGAGGCGCGGGAACTCCGCACCCGCGCGGGCCGACGCCAGGATGTAGGCCGCCCACGCCACCGCGGCGGCCGCCGCGAACGCGAACCCCACCGCATCGACGCCGCCCAGCCGCTGCTGACTCAGCCCGAGCAGCGCCACGCCCGTGAACGCCAGCAGGGCCCACAGCCACGCCGTCCGTCGGGCGCTCACCACCACCGAAAGAATCAGCGGCCCAAGGACTTCGATCGTCACCGCGACGCCCAGCGGAATGCGGTCGATGGCCAGGTAGAAACAGGTGTTCATCACCACCAGTGCGGCGGCCAGGCCGATGGCCGCGTGCCAGGCCCGCCGTGACAGCCCGCGTACCCGGGGCCGCATGGCCACACACAGGACCACCCCCGACACCGCCAATCGGACGAAGACGGCGCCGACCGGGCCCAGCGCGGAAAAGAGTGTCACGGCAAAGGCAGCACCGAGTTCCTGGCTGATCGCCGCGACGACAACGAGGACAACCGGGAGCACAGCTAGCAGCGTAGAAGCCGCGGGTAGGGTCGCGGCCATGCGGATCGACTCCGCGATCGGTGATCCGCACCGCCAGCCGCCGAACAGATCGAGGCGAGGGACGGGCACCGGACCCGACGGTTCGGCACTGGATCGCGTGCGCACGCATCTACTTCGGCGGCGACATGAGCGGCCAGCGTCGCCAAAGCCGGTCAGGTGGCCGGCCGCATCGACGAGATCCGTCCGGCGGCCGACATCATCGGCGAGATGTGGGCGGGCTGCCCGCGACGTAGCTCGACCGCGACGGCGGCCAGCGTGGACGCTCGATAGGCCTCGCCGAATGTGGAACTCCAATGCTCGCTTTTCGGCGGGCGGTGACCACAGGATCCCATTTCGGCGAAGGGGCTCAGCTGACGTAGCCGTCGGCCACCGTCAGCGCGGCGTCGAGGATCCGCAGACCCTCGGCCACCTCGTCGTCGGTCACATTGCACGGCGGCACCGCGTGGATGCGGTTGAAGTTCGAGAACGGCAACATCCCGCCCGACTTGCATGCACCCAGCACCGCGGCCATCGCGGGGCTGGAGCCGCCGTACGGCGCCAGCGGTTCGCGGGTCTGCTGGTTGGCCACCAGGTCGAGGGCCCAGAACACGCCGAGACCACGGACCTCGCCCACCGACGGGTGCCGGGCAGCCAGCTCACGCAGACCGGGTCCGAGCACCTTTTCGCCGATCCGCGCGGCGTTGGTCACCATGCCCTCGTCCTCCATCGCGTTGATGGTCGCGACGGCGCAGGCGGTGGCCAGCGGATGGCCCGAGTAGGTCAGCCCGCCGGGGTAGGCCCGGTCGGCGAACGTCGCCGCGATGGCGTCGTTGATCGCCACGCCGCCCAGGGGTACGTAACCCGAGGTCACGCCCTTGGCGAAGGTCATCAGGTCGGGCACGACGTCGAAGTGGTCGATGGCGAACCATTTTCCGGTCCGGCCGAAACCGGCCATCACCTCGTCGGCGATGAACACGATGCCGTACCGGTCGCAGATCTCGCGCACGCCGGCCATGTACCCGGGCGGCGGCACCATGATGCCCGCGGTGCCGGGGACCGACTCGAGGATGATCGCCGCGAACGACGAGGGGCCCTCCATCTGGATCAGCCGATCGAGATAGTCGAGCGCGCGCTGGGACTCCTGCTCTTCGGTCTCGGCGTTGAACGACGAGCGGTACAGGAACGGCCCGTTGAAGTGCACGACGCCGGTGTTGCCGTAGTCGTTGGGCCAGCGCCGCGGATCGCCGGTGAGGTTGATCGCGGTGTCGGTGCCGCCGTGGTACGAGCGGTAGCGGGCGAGCACCTTGTAGCGACCGGTGTGCAGCCGGGCCATCCGGACGGCATGCTCGACGGCGTCGGCACCGCCGTTGGTGAAGAACACCTTGTTCAGGTCGCCCGGGGTGCGCTCGGCGATCAGCCGGGCGGCCTCCGAGCGCGCGGGATTGACGTGCGCCGGCGCCACGGTACAGAGCTTGGCGGCCTGTTCGGCAATGGCGGCAACGACTTTCGGGTGCTGATGGCCGATGTTGGTGTTGACCATCTGCGAGGAGAAGTCCAGCAACTTGTTGCCGTCGCCGTCCCACAGGTAGGAGCCTTGCGCGGCGAGCACCGTCATCGGGTTCAACTTCGCCTGCGCCGACCACGAGTGGAAGACGTGGGCGCGGTCGAGTTCGTGGGCCTCCCGGCCCTCGGCGATTGCCGCGTCGAGGCCTGGCCGCTGGGCAGGACTGGACTTCGAGTGGTTTCGGAGGTTGACATGTTCGATTCCTTCGTGGTTCAGTTGTTCTGCGGGAAGCCGAGGTTGATCCCACCGTGACTGGGGTCGAGCCAGCGTGTGGTGACTACCTTGCCACGGGTGAAGAACTGCACGCCATCGATTCCGTGTGCGTGGCTGTCGCCGAACAGCGATGCCTTCCATCCGCCGAAGCTGTAATAGGCCATCGGCACCGGGATCGGCACGTTGATGCCGATCATGCCGACCTCGACCTCGTTCTGGAACCGCCGCGCGGCGCCACCGTCGTTGGTGAAGATGGCGGTGCCGTTGCCGTACGGGATTGGCGTTGATCAGCTGGAGCGCGTCGTCGTAGGTCTCGACGCGCACGACCGAGAGCACCGGGCCGAAGATCTCGTCGGTGTAGACGCTCATCTCGGGGGTGACGTGGTCGATCAGGGTGGGGCCCAGCCAGAAGCCCTCGGCTCCGCCGTCGGCCTGCACGGTGCGGCCGTCGACGACGATCTTGGCGCCGTCGGCTTCGCCGGCGTCGATGTAGGAGGCCACCTTGTCGCGGTGCGCCTTGGTCACCAGCGGGCCCATGTCGGAATCGTTGGTGCCGTCGCCGGTCTTCAAAGGGATGGTGCGCTCGGCGATCTTGGCGACCAGGTCGTCGGCGATCGGGCCGACGGCCACGCGGCGGAGATGGCCATGCAGCGCTCACCTGCGGAGCCGAAGCCGGCGTTGACCATCGCGTCGGCGGCCAGGTCGAGGTCGGCGTCGGGCAGGATCACCGCGTGGTTCTTCGCGCCGCCCAGGGCCTGCACGCGCTTGCCGTGCATGGTGCCGGTGGCGTAGACGTACTGCGCGATCGGGGTGGACCCGACGAAGCGACACCGACTTCACCTTGGGGTTGGTCAGCAGTTCGTCGACGGCGACCTTGTCGCCCTGCAGGACGTTGAAGACGCCGGCCGGCAGGCCCGCCTCGGCCCACAGTTCGGCCATCCACAGTGCGGCCGACGGATCCTTCTCGGACGGCTTGAGCACCACGGTGTTGCCGGCGGCGATGGCGATGGGGAAGAACCACATCGGGACCATGGCCGGGAAGTTGAACGGGGAGATGACGCCGACGACGCCGAGGGGCTGGCGGATGGAGGCGACGTCGACGTTGGTGGACGCGTTCTCGGTGAAGCCGCCCTTGAGCAGATGCGGGATGCCGCAGGCGAATTCGACGACCTCCTGGCCGCGGGACACTTCGCCGAGGGCGTCGGAGAGCACCTTGCCGTGCTCGCTGGTGATGATCGCGGCCAACTCGCCCTTGCGGGCGTTGAGCAGTTCGCGGAAGTTGAACAGCACCTGGGTGCGCTTGGCCAGCGAGGTGTCGCGCCACGCCGGGAACGCCGCGGCCGCGGCATCGATCACCGCACGCGCGTCCTCGACATTGGCCAGCGCCACCTCGCCGGTGACCTGACCGGTCGCCGGATTGGTCACGGGTGCCGTGCGGTCGCTGACCCCGGTGAAGTTCTTGCCGTCTGCCCAGTGCTCGATGGTGCGGATGCGTGTGCTCGTCATGGTTATTGATTCTGGGGGACGGCCGTGGCGGCGACGGTCGACAAGGCTGTAATGCCAAATCAACTAGTGCTTTACGCTATGTAAATGCAGCCGACTGTCCGGGAGGTCCTCGACGCTACCGGTCCTGCAGGCCGGGGAACCGGAGGTCGTCTGTGCCGGGCCGCTGGACCGGCGGGTGCGCTGGGTGCACGTCAGCGAGGTCGGCGATATGTCGAACCTGCTCGAGGGCGGCGAACTGGTGCTGACCACCGGGCTCGCCCTGCTCGACGAGCAGCACCGGGACGCCTACCTTCCCGGTCTGGCGGCGGCCGGAGCCGCGGGCGTGATCATCGAACTCGGCCTGCACATCGACGAGGTGCCGGAATCGGTGCTCGCGTCGGGCGTATCACTCGGAATGCCCGTCATCGTGCTGCACCGCCGCGTGCGCTTCGTCGACGTCACCGAAGAGGTGCACCGGCGCATCGTCGCCGAGCAGTACGCCGAGGTCGACTACGCCCGACGTGCACACGAAACCTTCACGGCATTGAGCATGCGCCGGGCGTCGCTGAACGAGATCGTCGAAGTGGCCGCCGGAATGCTCGGGTCCGCACTGGTGCTCGAGGACCTCAACCGTCAGGTGCTGGCGTATGCGCGGCATGGCACGCCGACCACGGAACTGCTCGCCGACTGGGACCGCCGGTCCCGGCTCACGCCGTCCGACGGGCCCGGCGGCTGGCTGAACCGCCCGGTCGGCCCGTACCGGCAGGAATGGGGCCGGTTGATCGCGCCGCACCGCGCGAGCCGCACCGACCGCGCCGTGATGACGGTCGAACGCTGCGCGCAGGCGCTGGCGCTGCACCGGATGGTCGAACAGGACCGCACCTCCCTGGAACTTCGCGCGCAAAGCGGGCTGGTCGACGATCTGCGCCGGGCGCGGGTGCGCGACGAGGCCGAGGCCACCGCGCGTGCCCACGCCCTGGGCCTGCGTCCGGCGCTCATCTACGTCCCGATGACGGTGCGCCTGCAGGAGAGTTCGAGCACCGATCAGGTTGTCGTGCAACAGCGTCGGGCCCGGACGCTGGACGCGGTGGTGCATGCGGTGCGCTCCCGCGGGCATACCGTGCTCGCGGCCAGCCGCGACGACGGCCAGATCGATCTGCTGCTGCGCCCCGCCAACGCATCGCCCCGGCGGCCGAAGCCGCCGAGGCGGTCCTCGAAGAGGTGAGTGCGGAGATCCGGCGCTCGGTCGCCCGGGTTGACGGCGTCACCGGGTGCTCGATCGGCGTCGGCCCCGAGTCGAGCCGGCTCGTCGACGCCGCGGGCGGGTTGGCCGAGTCGGCCCACATCGCCCAGGTGGCGGCGGCGATGCCGGACGCGTCGCGGTCGTTCCACCGCGCCGCCGACGTCCGGCTGCGTGGCCTCGTCGCACTGATCCGGTCGGATCCACGCGTGCAGGCTTTTGCCGAGACCGAGCTGCGCGGACTGCTCGCACACCGCGCCAAGCACGGCGACGACATGTTCGACCTGCTGCGCGCCTTTCTCGACGCCGGTGGAAACAAGACCGAAGCTGGCGGCGCGGTTGCACCTTTCGCGGCCCACCCTCTACGCCAGGCTGGCCGCACTGCAACGGCTGCTCGGCGTCGATCTGGACAGCGCGGACTCGCGCGCTTCGCTGTATGTGGCCATGTTGATCCTGCAGAGGTAGTTGGTGGCGTCTGCGAGGCGACCGGCGACCGAAGAGCGGTGGCTACCCGGTCAGCCCGGCATCCCCAGCAACGCCGCTGCGAACCCCGGTTCATCAGCTGCCGCGCCACGATGACGCGCTGAATCTCGCTGGCGCCCTCCCAGATTCGCTCGACGCGCAGTTCCCGGAACATCCGTTCGGCCACGTTCTCCCGCATGTAGCCGCGGCCGCCGAACACCTGCACGGCGCGGTCGGCCACCCGGCCGGCCATCTCCGAGCAGTAGAGCTTGGCCATCGACGCCTGGCCGTGCAGCGTCTTGCGGTCGGCACCGGCATCGATGGACCGGGCCACCTCGTAGAGCATCGTGCGGGCGGCGAACAGTTCGGTCGCGCTGTCGGCCAGCATCCCGGCGACCAACTGATACTCGCCGAGCGGCTTGCCGTCGACGATGCGCGTCCTGGCGAACTCGGTCATCTCGTCGACGAGGCGTTGTGCCGCACCGACACAGCGCGACGCCACCATCAGCCGTTCGAAGCGGAACCAGTCCTGGGTGAAGGTCATGCCCTGGCCCTCGGCGCCGACCAGGTGCGAGACCGGTACCCGCACGTCGGTGAACGAGACGATGGGGTGCTCGTCGGCGATGTGATGGCTGTAGTGCGGGGTACGGACCACCTCCACGCCGGGCCACGGCAGGTCGACCACGAGAAGCACGTGATCGCCTGCGAATTCACCGTTTTCGAGCACGGCCTGCACGAACAGGTATTCGGCGAGGTTGTACGACGTGACGTGCCACTTGGTGCCGTTGACGACGTACTCGTCGCCGTCCCGGCGCGCGGTGGCAGCGAGGTCGGACACATCGGAGCCGGCGAACTCCTCGGTGATGGCGTACGCCTCGTGCTTCTCGCCGCGCACCGCGGGCAGCAGCCAGCGCTCCCGCTGATAGTCGGTGGCGACGTCGACCCACCACTGCGGCGGGGTGTGCGCCGCCCAGGCCAGTCCGTTGGTCACCCGGCCCACCTGCTCCTGCACGAGTACCTGCTGCAGCGCCGTACAGCCCGGCCCGCCGACCGAGGCGGGCATATTGGTGGCGTAGAGCCCCAATTCGACGGCCCGGTCGTGGAACTGAGCAGTCAGTTCCTTGGGCAGTTGGCCACCCGCCAGCTCGGCCTCGACCTCGTAGGGCATCAGCGATTCGACGAATGCGGAGGCCGTGTCGCGGATGCGCTGATCCTCGGCCGTCAGTCCGTACATGCGGTGATGTTCCATCCTCTTCGGCTCGTGCCCGGCCTCTTGACTGAGCGTTCAGTCTATGTCACCGTCTCCTACTATGACCAGCACATCCTCCAGCGCTGACGTCGTGGTGGTCGGGGGTGGCACGGTCGGCGCATGGACCGCCGTACTGCTCGCCGAAAGCGGTGTGAAGCAGGTGATCCTGCTCGAGGCGGCCACCCTCGGCGAGGGTGCCAGCAGCCGGGCCGCGGGTATGGTCCGCGCCCAGGGCGGCACCGAGAGCCGCCATCCGGCTCGGCCTGCGAAGCCAGGAGTTCTACCGGGCCAGCGGCGACCGGTTCCCGCTCGACTGCGGCTTCAAGGCGCAGGGCTATCTGATGCCGTGCTTCAGCGAACCCGAGGTGGAGCAGGCGCATGCCCGGATCGCGTTGCAGCAGTCGCTCGGTCTGGACGTCGAGTGGCTGTCCGGCGCCGACATCGACGGCCGCGACACCGGTCTGGCGCCGGGTTCGACCATGGGCGCCTCCCATGCGCCGGGTGACGGCTACATCGACGCACCGCGCAACGTGCTGGCCTATACCGCCGCGCTGACCGCGCAGGGCGTCGAGGTCCGGGAGCGCTGCGCGTTCACCGGGCTGCGCACGGCCGGTGGTCGGGTCGTCGGGGTGGACACCTCCGCCGGGCCCATCGACACCGACCGGGTGGTGCTCACCGGCGGCCCGCAACTGGCCGAGGTCGGGGCCGCGGCCGGCGGGCGGATCCCGGCGGGCGGTGCGCGCCATCAGGTGGTGGTCACCGCGCCGGTGGCGTCGGCGAATGTCTACGAGCTGCCGATGGTGTTCGACCTGGTGTCGGGAATCTATTGGCGCCCCGGGGAATCAGGCGGTCTGCTGTGGGGGATGAGCAACCCCGCAGAGGCACCGGGCGTTGCCGGTGAGTTCGACTGGCTGTACTACCAGAAGGCCCGCGACCGGATCGAGGAGCTGTATCCGGCGGTCCGCGGTCTGGGTCTGCGCCGCACCTGGGCCGCCACCATCGACTACACGCCCGACCATCTGCCGATCCTGGGCCCGCTGCTCACCGACGACGGGCCCGTCGCGGGCACCGTGGTGGCCTGTGCCGCGGGCCACGGCATGATGTGGGGCCCGGCGGTGGCGCAGGTGGCCGCCGACCTCACCACGGCCGGCGAGTGCGACTGGCTGGACCTGACCGACCTGGGTCTGGATCGCTTCGACGCCGACGGCCGCAGTCGGCTTGAGCCCGAACCTATTTCATTGCCCTTCCCAGAGAGAGTCTCCTCGTGACCGATTCCTGTCCTCACGCCCGTCTTGGCCGGCGCCGCTCGATGCCGAACTCGAGGACTGGGGTCCGCTGGAGGAGGCCACCGGAGCGCCGATGGCCACCCACGGCCTCGAACTCTGGGTGGACGGCGACCAGTCGGCGGGCATCTGGCAGTGCGCGCCGGGACCGTCGCATTGGACGCTGGAGACCCACGAGGTGATCCATCTGGTCGCCGGCCGGATGACCGTCACCCCCGACGGCGGCGAACCCGCCGAGATCGGGGCCGGCGACATGGCCGTCTTCCCGAAGGGCTGGACGGGCACCTGGGACATCCACGAGACCGTGCGGAAGGTCTACTCGATCTTCTGAGATCGCGCGATCACCAGCGCGTCGACGACCACCGCGCCGTCGGGCGACGCGATCACCGGATTGGCCTCGACTGCGGTCAGCACATCGCCGAGTTCGACTGCCAATTGCGAGAATCCGGCTATCACCGCGGTCAGCGCGTCGATGTCGACGGCCGGTGCGCCGCGCCAGCCGGCCAGCAGCGGTGCGATCCGCAACGAGGCGAGCAGTCGCCGTGCGCCCGCTTCGCTCACGGGCGCGCAGGCCACCGCCCGGTCCCCGAGCAGTTCCACCAGCACGCCGCCGGCGGCCACCACCAGCAGGGGCCCGAATGCGTCATCGTGGACGAACCCGACCGACACCTCCACGCCCGGGCGCGCCATCGCGTCCACGCTGACGTGCGGCCCCAGGGCTGCCGACATGGACCCGTACGCCGCACGCAACGCGTCGTCGTCGGTGAGGTTGAGGATCACCCCGCCGACTTCTGTCTTGTGCAGTGCACCTTGGGTTTTCAGGGCGACCGGGTAACCGATCCCGGTTGCGGCGGACAGCGCATCGTCGAGGCAGCCCGCGATCCGGGACGCGACGACGGGGATGCCGTAGTCGACGAGCAGCTCGAACGCCGCCACCGGCCCGGCGGCGACAGCATCCCGCCAGCGCTGCCGTCGCTGCGCGTCCACCCGCACCGGGGGTGCGTCGACGGACAGTGGCCAGTCAGCCAGGTGGCCCAGCGCGGACAGCCCGCTGCGCATGCCCTCGAGCACGGGTATACCGTTGTCCCGCAGCCGTTGTGCCGTCACGGGATCTACCGCTGACGGGACCGAGGCGAGCACCGCCAGCGGGGCGCTGGTGTCTAGCGCGACATCGAGAACCGCGTCGGCGTAGGCGGTGTCACCGTCGTACTCGGGCACCAGATCGATCGCCAGGGCGGTGACGGCCACCGCCGGGTCCGTCGACACCGCACGCAGGCACGCGGCGAACAGGGCGTGGGTGTCCGCACCCGTACCCCACACGTCGAGCGGGTTGGCGGCTTCCAGTCCGTCGTCGAGAAGCTCGCCGAGGGCAGCCAGCGTGCCGGTGGACAGGTCGGCGAACTCGACACCGAGATCGTGGGCGACGTCCGCGCACAGTGCGCGCTCGGCGCCGGAATCGTGCACGGTGGCGATCGCTCCGGCGCGGTGGGCCCGCCGTCCGGCGGCGAAGAGTTCCAGGGTGTCGGTGAACTCGGCGAGATCGGTGACCCGCACCGCTCCGGCGGCGGCGCAGAACGCTGTCCACCCGGCCGTATCGCCGGCCAGTGCGCCCGAGTGTGCCGCCACCATCGACCGACCGCGGGGCGACCCGCCGACCGTCAGGATCACCACCGGTACGTCTCGCTCGGCCGCGCGCAGCAGTGCCGCCCGAAGCCGGGACCCGGACCGGGGCGTTTCCATCAGCAGCCCGATGAGCCTGGTCTGCGGATCGTCGAGCGCGTACTCGACGTAGTCGGCGGTGTCGGTGACCAATTCCTGACCGGAGGACACCGCGAGACGGAACCCGAACCCCCGCCGGGTGCGCAGCAGGGTGGAGAACGCCGAGCCGGAATGCGTGACCAGCGAGATGCCGCCCGCGGGAAGGGGATTGGGCTCCAGATAGCCCAGGGCCCGCACCCCGGTCGCGTTGTTGACGAAGCCCATGCAGCCGGCACCGCACACCGCCATACCGGCGCCGTTGGCGATCGAGGTGAGCGACTCGCGCAACCCCGCGCCGTGCGCGGAACCGAACAAAACGGCCGAGCGGGCACCGACCGCGGCCGCGGACTTCAACTGCTCGACGACCGCGGCATCCGGAACGCCCAGCAGCACCAGGTCGGGGGTTTCCCCGAGCGCTTCCAGCGACGGCGCGCAGGCCAGCTCGCCGATGCGGTCATAGCGCGGATTGACCAGATGCACACGTGCGGAACCGTTCAGCGCCTCGGTGACCATCCGGGCACCGAACGTGTCGGGCCGCGCGCTGGCGCCCACCACGGCCACCGACCGGGCACCGAGCATGGCCGCCACCGCGGCCCGGCGGTCGGTCAGGGTCGCCTGCCCAGCGCCGAAAGCACCCGACGGCTGCCGCGCTTCTGGTCGGCCAGGGCGGCTCGGGCCGCCTGCCAGCCGGGAATACCGCAGACCCCGCCGCCCGCATGGGTGGCCGAACTGCCGTTGTACAGGCCGGCGATCGGTGTGCGGTAGTCGGCGAAACCGGGCGCGGGCCGCATGTGGAACAGCTGCTCCAGCGACAGTTCGCCGTGGAAGATGTTGCCGCCGATGAGGCCGTACTCCTGCTCCATCTCGTGCGGGCCGACGACGTCGCGATGGGTGATCGAGGACTTGAAGCCCGGCGCCACCTGGTCGTACGAGCTCGATCAGGCGATCGGCGTAGGCGTCGAGTTCCTCGGTGTGGGGTTCGTTGGCCCAGTCGGCGGGCACCCACTGGGTGAACAGCGACATGATGTGGGTGCCATCGGGATTCAGCGTCTTGTCCAGGGTGGTGGGGATGACGCCGTCGCTGAACGGCATCAGCGCCGGCTTGCCGGCCCGGGCCTCCTGGAACGCCGCCTCGATGTAATCCATCGTCGGGGCCATCTCGACGGACCCGGTGTGGTGTTCGGCCTGACCGGAACTCGGGTCGGCGGTGAAGTTCGGCAACTCGGCCAGCGCGAGGTTGATCTTGACGACGCCGCTTCGCGTCTTCCAGTGCTCGATGTCGTTGACGAAATCGTCGGGAAGTTCGGCGCGCGGAATCTGATCCAGGAACGCGGTTTTCGGGTGCAACGTGGTGACCACCAGTGGCGCCGTGATCTCGTCGCCGTTGGCGAGCACCACGCCCTGCACCCGCCCGTCGCGGACGAGGAGTCGGGAAACCCCTGCATTCGTTCGGATTTCGGCGCCGAAGCTGCGTGCCGATCGCGCGATCGCCTCGGATACACCGCCCATGCCGCCCTCGGGGTAGCCCCAACTGCCGAGCTGCCCGTCGCCGACGTCGCCGATCGAGTGGTGCGCCATCACGTAGGCCGTGCCCGGCTCGTACGGTCCGGCCCAGGTGCCGATGACGCCGTTGACCGCGAGCGCGCCTTTTATCTGGGGTGATTCGAACCAGTCGTCGAGCAGGTCGGCGATGCTCATGGTGAGCAACCGGGTGACGTCGCCCATCATGCGCGTGGTCATCCCGCGCTGGCTCCAGCCCAGCTTGGCCAGGTCGAGCAGATCGCCCGGCCGGTGCGAGCCGATGTTGGGCGGTACCTGGGTGAGCAACGGGCCCATCACGTCTGCGATGCCCTCGAGCCATTCGTTCCACTTCGGCCAGGCGTCGGCATCCTTCTTGGAGAACTTCGCCAACTGCTCGTGGGTGCGGGCGGGGTCGTCCTCGTAGATCGTCAGCGAACCACCCTCGGGAAACGCCTGGTAGTAGGGGCCCATCGGGTGCACCTTGTAGCCGTGGCGTTCCAGGTTCAGCTCGCGGACGATGGTCGGCGGCATCAGGCTCATCACGTAGGACAGCCGGGTGACACGCAGGTGCGGCGCGTCCTCCCAGGGCGCCTCGGTGGTCGCCGCACCGCCCAGCGTCGCCCGCGACTCCAGCACCAGTGTCCTGGCTCCCGAGCGGGCGAGATACGCCGCGGAAACCAGCCCGTTGTGCCCGCCGCCGATCACCACAGCGTCGTAATTGTTCGACATCGAAAAGTCCCACTTTCCCCAAAACGACGTAGTGCCGAGCGAATCTTGACTGACTGTTCAATCTAACGAAGTGTTAGGCTTCCGACAAGTAGCATCGGTGCCACTTCGGAGGGGAGATCAGGACGGCGATGGCAGATCCGGCACCCGCAACCGAGAACAACGAGGCCCGTCGTATCCAGATGCTGCGTGCCGCAGCCGAGCTGATCTGTGAGCGGGGCTTTTCCGACACCCGCATCGCCGATGTCGCCAAACGCGCGGGCGTCAGTTCCGCCCTCGTCATCTACTACTTCGGCACCCGCGATCGACTGCTCGTCGACGCGCTGCGGTACTCGGAGGAGTCGTTCTACACCGCTGCCCAGAACATGCTCGCGGAGGTGGGTTCACTGCGTGACCGGTTGTCGCTGCTGATCCGGTGGACGTGTGTTCCCGAAGGCGACGGCGACGACGAGATCCCCGGGGCGTGGGGGTTGTGGTTCGACCTGTGGGCGCAGGCGTTTCGCCACGACGAGGTCAAGGCGGGCCGGATCGAGGCCGACGCCCGCTGGCGGAGGATGATCGTCGATGCGCTGGAATCGGCGGACTCCGCGGAACTGAAGCCCACCGTGGACGCGAAGATGTTCGCGCTGGAGTTCGCCGCCCTGCTCGACGGCCTGTCGATCCAGGTCGCCCTCGAGGACCCGGAGGTGGACTCCGAGTTGGCCTACCAGATCGCGATGGGATTCGCCGAACGCGAACTCAACCTGCCGCCGGCCAAGAAGGCCGACTCCGCGCGTAACGCGCGAAATGGCAATGGCCCCAAGAAGAAGGCCACCGCCCGCCGGCGCTGAATCTCAGGACAGGCTGAGCGCGTTCTCCGGTTCCACCACCGGATCGTCCACGACGACGGCCGTGCTACGGGTGAGCACCCGCACCGCGTCCTGGGTACACACGCAGTGCACCGGGCTGCCGGGACCGAAGCCGACCGATCGGGGCCCGGCGTGATTGGCCACCTCGACCACCAGGCGCGTGGGCTCGCCCGACGTCGACGTGCACCTGGGTTGACGAGCCCAGGTACACCACCTCGGCACACGGTGCCGGCGATGACGTTGTGAGCCGTTGTCGACCGGCTCGTCGCGCGTCTGCAGCGTGATGCGCTCGGGCCGTATCACGATCGCGGCCGAGCCCGCGGTGCAGCCGCCTTCGTTGGTGGCGGCGCGCACCCGCGTCGACATCGCCGAACACACCGCCGAACCGCCGTTCCACCGTAGACACCTCGGCGTCAAAGATGTTGGCCGCGCCCAGGAATCCGGCGACGTAGGTGGTCGCGGGCGCGGAGTAGATCTCCTCTGGCGGGCCGACCTGCTCGACCCGGCCGTTGGCCATGACGGCGATCTGATCGCTCATCGTCAGGGCCTCTTCCTGGTCGTGCGTCACGTAGACGAACGTGATCTCGACCTCGCGCTGCACCGCCCGCAGTTCGAGCTGTAACAGCTTGCGCAGCTTGGCATCCAGTGCGCCCAGCGGCTCGTCGAGCAGCAGCACGCTCGGGCGCAGCACCAGTGCCCGGGCCAGCGCGACGCGCTGCTGTTGGCCGCCGGACAGTTGCGTCGGACGGCGCTTGGCGTAGTCGGTCATCCGGACCAGATCCAGTGCCTCGCCCACCCGCCGCTTGGTGTCGTCGCGGGACGTCTTCTGATAGCGCAGCCCGAATGCGACGTTGTCCCATACGGACATGAACGGAAACAGCGCGTAGGTCTGGAACACGGTGTTGACGGGCCGCTTGTGCGGGGGGTCGCCCGCGACGTCGTGGCCGTCGAGTTCGATGCGGCCGGAGTCGGGTTTCTCGAATCCGGCGATCATCCGCAGCGTCGTGGTCTTGCCGCATCCTGAGGCGCCCAAGCAGCGAATAGAACTGGCCGCCGGGGATATCGAGATCGATGCCGTTGACGGCGGGTTCCCCGTCGAACGACTTGGTCAGCTGATGCAGCCGGATGGCGCCGCCGGTCACCGGCGGGATCCCCCGGTCAGCGGGTCACCGCCGTGGCCAGTCGTGCGAAGTTGGCGGCGAACCGGTCGGTGTCGGCCTTGTCGTGCTGAACAGAAAGCAGCCATTGCTCCACCTTGCCCCATGGCGGCAGAAAGACGCCGCCGTTGTGCTGCATGAGCCAGTGCAGATGGCCCAACCGATCGTCGACCTGCAGGAAGTCACGGAACTCCCGCACCCGTTCCTTGCGGAATGTCACGCAACCCTTTGCGCCGACGGTCACGACGTGCCAGTCGAGGTCGTGGGTGGCGATGACGGACTCCAGCGCGCCACGCAACCGGCGCGCCAGCGCGTCGAGGTAGTCGTAGGCCTGGGGGGTGAGTACCTCGCTCAGGGTGGCGCGGGTGGCCGCCATCGCCAGCGGATTGCCGTTGAACGTGCCGACCTGTTCGTAACGCCCGTCTGCGATTGCCGACATGACCTCTGTCGTCCCGCCGATCGCCGCAACCGCGATCCCGCCGCCCAGCGCCTTGGCCAGGCACACCATGTCGGGCACCACGCCCGACAGCGCGGTGACGCCCCCGGGTCCGGTGGTGAAGCCGGTCTTGACCTCGTCGTAGATCAGCAGGGCGCCCGCGGCGTGCACGAGATCGCGGATCGCGGCCAGGTAGCCGTCGTCGGGCGGGATGATGCCGGCGTTCATCATCACCGGTTCGAGGATCATCGCCGCGACGCGGTCCTTGTTCTCGGCCAGCGCGCGTGCCACCGCTTCCGGGTCGTTGAACGGCACCACGACGACGAGATCGCGGATGGCCTGCGGGATACCGCTGTTTCCGGGGACGCCGGTGGGGTGCTCGCGCGGTCCCACCTCGTCGGCGTCCGGCAGCACGGACACCTGCACCGAGTCGTGGTGTCCGTGATAGCAGCCCTCGACCTTGATGATCAGATCCCGGCCCGTCAATGCGCGCGCCAGGTGCACGGCGTCCATGGTGGCCTCGGTGCCGGAGTTGGCGAAGCGCCACAACGGCAGTCCGAACCGTCGCGCCAGTTCGCCGGCGTTCCAGATGGCGTCCTCGGTGGGCTGCGCGAAATGCGTTCCGCGCCTGACCTGTTCGCTGACGGCCTCGACAATCGCAGGATGCGCGTGGCCGGCGATCGAAGCGCCGTAGCCGCCGTGCATGTCGACGTACTCGGTGCCGTCGACGTCGAACACCTTCGACCCGCTGCCGTGGCTCATCCAGACCGCCTGCGGCTGGGCGATCTGCCAGTTGGAGGTGGCGCCGCCGGCCAGGTGTTCGCGCGCCCGGGCGATGAGTTCCGTGCTGCGCGGCTGACGGCGCAGGAAGATCTGTTCCTGCTCGGCGATCAGCTGATCCACTCGATCTGTTCCGACATCGTGCGCGGCGCGATCGACGACCGACGAAGCCACTGCGAATACCTCTTCTCAGGTACTGATCCACCGGCGGATGAAAGTGCGGGTGAGAGGGGGTCAGTAACCTTGACTGAGCGTTCAGTCTATGCGAGAGTCCATGCAGCGACAAGGCTGCGATTCGCAGGAGGCGTGGATGCCCGTACCCACCGGAAGTGAACTGCCGCACGGGATGCCCCGTCGAGGCCCGAACCGGAGACAGTTCCTGACCCGTGCCGCGCTGCTGGCGGCGGCCGCACCGGCACTGCCCCTGTTCCTCGATGCCTGCTCGAAGAGCGAGACGTCATCGTCGCCGGCGTCACCGAGCCTGAAGATCGCGTCCCCGCAGAGTCCGGTCACCTGGGACATCCCGGCGGACAACACACCGATCGCCGACGGTCTGGCGCCCGAGCAGGGTGCCACCCTGCAGCTCTACAGCTACGCCGACTACGTCTCCCCGGACGCCGTCAAGTCATTCGAGGAGAAGTACAAGACCACCGTCCAGGTGTCGACCTTCAACGACACCGACGAGGCCATCACCAAGATCCGCGGCGGCAACGTCGACTACGACATCTACTTCCCGAGCTACGACCAGATCAGCCGGCTCGTCAACGGTGGTCTGCTCAAGCCGCTCAATCACAGCTACATCCCGGGCATCAGCAATGTCTGGCCCACGTTCACCAACCCCTGGTACGACCAGGAGTGGCGGTTCACGGTGCCGTACACCGTCTACACCACCGGCCTGGGGTGGCGTAACGACCAGGTGCCCGAGGACATCGGCGCGCTGTCGAATCCCTATGACTCGCTGTGGGATCCGAAGTACAAGAACAAGACCGCGGTGATCGACGACTGGCACACCGCGATGGCGCTGCCGTTGCTGCGGGCCGGGAAGACCGACGTCAACACGTCGAACCCCGACGATCTCAAGATGATCGGCGAGCAGATGACCGCGATGGTGGCCGCGACGTCGCCGAAGGTGACCATCACCATGTACAGCGACATGCCGGCCGGCCAGATCGGGCTCTCCCAGATGTGGTCGGGTGACATCATCAACGCCCAGAGCTACCTGCCGGAAGGCACCGGACCGGAGATTCTGCGCTACTGGTTCCCGGCGGACGGAAAAGGCTTGGTGGACAACGATCTCATGGTCGTCCTCAAGGGCGGCAAGAACCCGGTGCTCTCGCACTTGTTCCTCAACCACATGCTCGAACCCGACAATGCCAAACTGAACTTCACCCAGATCGGTTACCAGCCACCGCAGAATTCGATCAACCCCGACGCGCTGGTCGCCGAGGGCTTCATCCCGGCGAATCTGACTTCGGCGATCGTCAAGCCCGAGTACTTCGACACCGGATACCGACTGCTCGAACTCGACGCCGCCAATGATGCCGCCTGGCACAACGTCTGGCGCGCCTTCAAGGCCGGAGGGTCCTGACCTCGGTGACGGTCACGGCCCCGACCCCGAACCGGTCGCAGGAGCCCGGCGCGCTGCCGCCGCCCCGTCGCGAACGCACCTCCGCGCTGTGGCCGCTGCTGGCCGCGCCCGGCGTCGTCTGGCTGC
This sequence comes from uncultured Actinomycetota bacterium, assembly GCA_963779655.1. Classification (GTDB taxonomy): domain Bacteria; phylum Actinomycetota; class Actinomycetes; order Mycobacteriales; family Mycobacteriaceae; genus Mycobacterium. Next base: position 85,630 of record CAVZZD010000027.1, read on the forward strand.
TGCTGTTCGTCGTCGCGCCGCTGTACGTGGTGGCGGCGATCGTGTTCGGTCAGGTCGACCCGATCTTCCGCACCCCGGTGCCGGTGTGGAATCCGTTGCAGTGGGACGCAACCCAGTTCAACTATGTGATGACGCGAATCGGCCCCAGCGGCGTGTTCGGGCCGGCGTTGATCCGCACCGTCGTTTACGTGCTGACCGCCAGCGTGCTGTGCCTGCTGATCGCCTTTCCGGTGGCCTACTACGTGTCCCGGTTGTCGCGGCGCAAGGGCCTGCTGCTGGCGTTGCTGATTGCGCCGTTCTGGATCAGCTACATGATGCGAATGTTGGCCTGGGTCAACCTGTTACAGGACGACGGAATGGTGAACAGGCTGCTGAGCTTCGGCGGCCTGTTCGATGTGAACGTGCACTGGCTGACCGGGCAGCCCGTGGTGGTGGTCCTCGGTCTGGTGTACGGATATGTGCCCTATATGATCCTGCCGCTCTACGCCGGCCTGGACCGGCTGCCGCAGTCGACGCTGGAGGCCGCCCGCGATCTGGGTGCCAACCGGTTCGGATCGTTCTGGCGGGTGACGCTGCCGATGTGCCGGCCGACGATCGTGGCCGCCGTGCTGCTCACCTGCCTGCCGATGCTGGGTGACTACTTCACCTCCGACATGCTCTCGGCATCACCGAAGACGGCGATGGTGGGCAACCTCATCAACGACAGTGTGCAGGCGCCCGGCCAGACCGGCCAGGCGGGCGCATTCGTGATGCTCGTGCTGATCGTGACGATCCTGCCGATGTTCTACTACGTGCGTGTCACCTCCCGTGGTGACGAGGTGGCGACGTGAGAAGCCCCGTCACGTGGTGGAACGACCCGTGGCGCCCGCCGCGAGTTCTGGTGGCTGTCACCGGTCTATACCTGGTGTGGTCACTGCTACCCGTGTTGATCGCGGTGGCGTTCTCGTTCAACGACGGCAAGTCGCGCACCAACTGGCAGGGCTTCTCGTTCCGGTGGTACTGGGGCGACCCGGCCAAGTCGGTGTGGCACGACGCGGCGCTGCACACGGCGCTGTTCCAGACCCTCAAACTCGGGGTGATCACCACCCTGATCACCGTGCCACTCGGGGTGATGTTCGCGATGGGCATCGACCGCTGGCGGGGGCGCCTGCCGGCCGGGGCGAACATGCTGATGCTGATCAGCTTCGTGGTACCCGAGGTGCTGCTGGCCGTCGCACTCCTGTTCGTGGTGACATCGCTGACGCTGCCGATCACCCTCGGTACGTCAGCACAGGTGGTGGGTCTGGTGACCTTCCAGATCGCCTATCCCGCCGTATTGGTACGGGCGCGGCTCGCCACCATCGGCAAGCAATACGAAGAAGCCGCAATGGATCTGGGCGCCGGACCGCTCGGGGCGCTTCGCCGGGTCACCCTGCCGATGCTGGTGCCGGCGATCTTTGCGAGCACGGTGCTGGTGTTCGCCGACGTGATCGACGACTTCGTGCTGGTGCGGTATCTGTCCAGCGACGCCTCGACCGAACCGGTTTCGGTGAAGATCTACAACACCGCCCGGGCCGCGCCGACCCCGGCGCTCAATGCGCTGGCGACACTGTTGCTGCTGGCGGCCGTGGTGGCGATCGTCATCGGCTTCCTGGCGTACCGGCGGATGACCCGCGGCGACGATACCGCCGACCGGGGCATCGCAGGCTTCGCCGGCGAGTAGACCTGATCTCGCGCCGATAGTCTCTGGGCGAGAGTGCGCGTCGTCCCGCCGACACGCCGTTGCGTGCGTACTTTTGTGCACTCTCGCGCGGTAAGGGGAGTGGGTTCTGCGTCTGGACCTACGGCACCCGGCCCAGTATCCTGACTGTATGTTCAAACAGTTCGGTCCAGCCCCCGTGCCCGCTGATGGCCTCGCGGCCGCGCTGGCGCCGTTCGGGCAGTCACGCATGCTGCCGCGGGAGGCGTACGTCGATCCCGGGGTGTTCGAGTGGGAGCAGCGTGCGATCTTCTCCGGCTGGACCTGCGTCGGGCACGCCGACGACATCGCCGCGCCGGGCAGTCAGCGCGCGGTCGGTTCGGGTGCCAACGGGGTGCTGCTGGTGCGCGGCGACGACGGAGTGGTGCGCGCCTTCGCCAACACCTGCCGGCACCGGGGCCACGAACTGCTTTCGTGCGGTGCGCAAACCAAGCGCCGCACCATCGTCTGCCCCTACCACGCGTGGGCGTACAAGCTCGACGGCACGCTACGCAGTGCGCCAGGCTTCAAGGACGCCGAGGGGTTCGAGTTCGACACCGGTGGGTTCGGTCTGGCGGAACTGCGCCTGGTGAATTGGCACGGCTGGCTGTTCGTGGATCCGAGCGGGCAGGACACCGAATTCTCCGAACACGTCGCCGGCCTGGACGACGTCATCGCGCCGTATCGCCCCGAGGACCTGACGATCGTCGCGCGGCACTCCTACGAGCTGGCCACCAACTGGAAGGTGATCGCCGAGAACTACCAGGAGTGTTACCACTGCGCGTCGATACATCCCGAGCTGTCCCGGATCAGCCCGCCGACCAGCGGCGAGAATCTCCAACTGACGGGCTCGTGGATGGGTGGCTGGATGTCGATGATCGACGAGGCCGAGACCATGTCGCTCAGTGGCAAGAGCGGCGGGGTGGCGATCCAGGGCCTGTCCGAGCATGAACTACGGACCGTGATGTACCTCGTCGGCTATCCCAACCTTCTCGTCAGCCTGCACCCCGACTACGTCATGACGCACTTGATGACGCCGCTGGCCGTCGACCGCACGCACGTCGAATGCGCGTGGGCGTTTCCGAAAGAGGTTGCCGCCAAACCGGATTTCGATCCGTCGTATGCCGTCGACTTCTGGGATCTGACCAACCGCCAGGACTGGGCCGCCTGTGAGTCGGTGCAGCGAGGTCTGAGTTCACCCCACGCGCGCCCGGGCCCCCTGGCGCCCGACGAAGATGGTGTCTACCAGTTCGTCACGCGGGTGGCCCGGGCTTACCAGGGCAGCTGACCGTCACAGACGGTTGCGGGCCCGGTTCTCGGCTGCGGAGTCGAGATAGCTGCGCCGACGGGGCGCATGATGAGGCTTGGCGGAGCGCTGGTGCGGTGTGAGTGACCGCACGAACAGCACGGAGGCCGCGGCGATGATGGACATTTGAATTTCCCCCTGGTGAATCATTCTGGCCGTTCCACGGTGTGAACGGATGCGCCGAAGGCGCGTGCAAGTCGGCGTGAGCTGTCGCCACGCCGGAGTGTCAGAACCGGAACGCCTCGCGCGACAACAGGCCGCTCTCGAAGTAGCCGTTGCCGGGTGCGCGACGTCGGCGAGCCGTGGTGACCATCCCGGTCAGCCGGGCCCAGCCGCCGCGTGCGGTGGACAGCGACTCGACGGTGGAGGTTTCGTTCATCGGGGTCTCCCATCAAGAGCAGGTCTGTATTGATGGAAAACTACGGACGCACCACCTGGGTGGGCACGCGTAATCGACTACTCGTCGTGTGCGGGCGCTACGCGCGTCAGCGCGCGAGTTTGCGTTCGTCGAAGAATTCCAGCAGGTACTTGCTCTCGTCGATGTCGCCGATGGTCCGGCGCGCCTTCCTGCGTGTGATCAGGATCGCGACGGCGGCCACGATCCACACCACGTACTGGACCGACCAGGCGAGCCGGAACGACGAGAACGAATACCCGCCCGCGGCCCCGATGATCATGCCCATCGCCTGCATGACGAGCAGCGAGGCGATGAAGCCGCCCATGTTGACGATGCCGGTCGCCGTGCCCAGCGTCCGGCGCGGGTTGAAGGTCCGGGCGAAGTCGAATCCCACCATCGATCCGGGTCCGCCGACCGAAATGACCACGATGAGGACCACCAGCAGCCACAGCGGCGCGGGTGAGGGCAGTGCGAGGACCACGGTCCAGATCAGCGCGTTGCTCACGATGATCCAGAGCACCACGTGGGTCCGCCGGTGCGGATGACGTCCGGTGAAGATGCCGATGAGGATGCCCGAGGAGATCGCGGCGGCTACGGAGACCGTGAGCAGCGCGCCCGCGACGGAGTGCGACAGACCCTGCGCCTCGGTGAGATACGGCACGCCCCACATCAGGGCGAACGTCGTCACCGAGAACTGCGTGCCCATGTGGGTGAAGAAGCCGAGCCTGGTGCCGGGGCGCAGCCATACCGCTTTCAGGTGCGGCCACGTTTCGCGCATTGCGATCGAGTGTCGCGGCACTGCCCGGCCGTGCGGGGTGTCGCGGATCAGCGCCAGCACCAGCGCCACGGCCAGCACACCGAGGGCGGCCGACGAGAGGTACGCGGTGCTCCAGCCGGCGCCGCCGAGCAGCGCGACGAACGGTATCGCGGACAGCACCTGGCCGAACTGGCCGCAGATGCCGGTCAACTGACTGACCAGCGGGATCTGGCGTTCGTTGAACCAGTGCGGTACCAGTCGCAGCACCGAGATGAACGTGAACGCGTCGCCGAGGCCGAGCACGGCCCTGGCCGCGATGGCCGCCGGCAGCGATTCGCTGAACGCCAGGATCAGCTGGCCCGCCGCCATCAACAGGCCGCCGGCGACGATCAGCGCCCGCGAGCCGAACCGGTCCAGCAGCAGACCGGCTGGAATCTGCGCGCCCGCGTAGACGATCACCTGCAGCACCACGAACGTCGAGAGCACCCCGGGGCTGGCGTTGAACCGTTCGGCGGCGTCGAGGCCGGAGACTCCCAGCGTGGTGCGGTCCAGGACGGCGACGATGTAGGCCAGGAGTCCGATGGACCACACGATCCAGGGCCGCACGTCGTCTCGCCTCTCAGCTGCTATTCGTCGGTACGATCATGCCAGTTCGGCCGTGATCGGCGAAAACGTGGAGTCAGACTCGTGTCGATGCGGGGTCGCCGCCGACGCGCTGCGCCAGCCATACCGGCACGATCGCGATCAACGTCAGGGCCGCGGCCACCACGTTGATCACCGGGGCCTGGTTGGGCCGGAACAGGTTGCCGAAGATCCAGATCGGCAGGGTCTGCACCGTCGGGCCCGCGGTGAAGGTGGTGACGACGATCTCGTCGAAGCTCAGCGCGAACGCCAGGATGGCGCCGGCCACCAGCGCGCCGCGCATCATCGGGAATGTCACGAACCGGAACGTCTGCCACGGCGAGGCGCCGAGGTCCTCGGAGGCCTCCTCGACGTTGGTGCCCATCCGCCGCAGCCGGGCCTGAATGTTGTTGAACACGATTACGATACAGAACGTGGCGTGGCCGATGATCACGGTCGCCATGCCCAGCATGACGCCCAGCGCCGATGTGAACGTTGCGTTCAGGGCGATGCCGGTGACAATGCCCGGCAGCGTGATCGGAAGTACCACAAGGAAACTGACGACATTGCGGCCGAAGAACGAATAACGCTGCACCGCCATTGCGGCCATCGTGCCCAGCACCAGCGCGATCGCCGTGGCGGCCAGGCCAACGATCACCGAATTGGCCAGCGACCTCCACATGCCCTCGCTGTGCAGTGCGACCTTCCACCATTGCATGGTGAACCCGCTCGGCGGAAACGCGAACGACTTCGATCTGTTGAAGGCGTTGACCAGGACGAGAAGCAGTGGTGCATAGAGGAATACCAGTACCAACAGCGTCCACGCCCGAGTGGTGCGGCGCACTCCGGCCGAGAACATCAGACGTTCTCCAGTGCGCCGGTCCGGCGCATCGCCAGAAGGTAGAGGATGATCGCGGCCAGCGGGATGAGCGAGAGCGCGGCTGCCAGCGGCTGGTTGTTTGCGGTGACCAGCTGCCCGTAGATGATGTTGCCGAGCATCTGCGTCTTGCCGCCGACGATGGTGACGGCGATGTAGTCACCGAGCGACAGCGAGAACGTGAAGATGGATCCGGCCGCGATGCCGGGGAACACCAGCGGAGCGACCACCGAGCGCAGCGTCGTCAGCCCCGAGGCGCCGAGGTCGGCGCTGGCGTCCACCAGGGCGTCGGGCACCCGGTCGAACGCGGCGAACACCGGAATCACCATGTACGGCAACCACAGATACGACAGCGTGACGATGGTGGCGACCAACCCGTAGCCCGGTGTGTATCCGGTCGCCCACGCCATCGGGCCTTCGGGGGAGAGCATCATCCGCCACGCGTACGCCTTCACCAGATAGCTCGCCCACAGCGGAGTCGTGACCGCGACGATCAGCGCCAGCCGCACCCCGGGTGAGGCGATCTTGGCCATGTAGAGCGCCAGTGGAACCGCCAGCACGATGCAGATGAGCGTCACCGCCAGCGCGACCCCGACGGTGCGCACCGTCGCCGTGCGGAACACCGAGTCGGTGAGCACCCGCACGATGTTGTCGGTGGTGAAGGTGTGCACCACTGCGCCGGTGAAGGAGTTGGTGCTCCAGAACGCCGAAACCAGCAGCACCGCAAGCGATCCCAGATAGGCGATCACCAACCAGGCCAGTGGCGGCACCAGCAGGAAGGCCAACCCCGCCCGCCTGCGTACCGCAGTGACCGTTGTCATGTCGCGACGGCGTGAGCGGTCGCGGCGGTCAGCCCGACTAGCCCTTCATCTGCTGCCACTTGTCCACCCACTCCTGGTAGGACGTGCAATTGTCGCCGCTGCCGTCGACGCACTTGGTCTGCGGAGTGGTCCAGTAGTGGATCTGTTCGGCGAACTTGTCGTCGGTGGCCTTGAAGATGTCGCAGAACGCCTTGTCCTTGGTGAACTCGCAGGCCTTGGTCTGCGCGGGCGCCTCACCGAAGTACTCGGCCACCTGGGCGTTGATCTCGGGCGAGGTGATCCAGTCCATCCACTTGTACATGCAGTTGGGATGGGCGGCCTTCGACGCCAGCATCCAGGTGTCCGACCAACCGGTGGACCCTTCCTTGGGCAGGATGGTGTTGACCTGGACCTTGTTGTCGGAGCCGATCGTGTTCGCGATCACCTGCCAGGTGGTGCCGATCACCGAGGTGCCGGATTCGAAGGCCTGCACGGCCTTGGTGTAGTCCGACCAGTACTCGCCGACGTTCTCCTTCTGCTGCTTGAGCAATTCGATTGCGGCATCGAGTTGTTCGGACGTCAGCGAGTACGGGTCCTTGATGCCGAGATCGGGCTTGGTCTTCGACAGGTACAGCGCGGCGTCGGCGATGTAGATGGGCGAGTCGTACGCGGTGACCTTGCCCTTGTACTCGGCGCCGGGGAACACCGCGCCCCACGAGTCGGGCGCGCCCTTGACGACGTCGGTGTTGTACATCAACAGGTTGGCGCCCCAGCCGTGCGGGACGCCGTACATCTGGCCGTCGACGGAGTTCCATGGCCGGTCCTTGAGGAACGACGAGATGGTGGCGTAGTTGGGCACCAGGTCGGTGTTCACCGGGGCGACATCGCCGGCATAGATCAACCGCAGCGTCGCGTCACCGGACGCCGACACCCCGTCGTACTGTCCACTGCGCATCAGCTGGACCATCTCGTCGGAGGTGTTGCCGAGTTTGACGTTGACCTTGCAGCCGGTCTTCTGCTCGAAGGGCGTCACCCAGTTGACGGCGGGATCGTTGGAGCCGTTCTCCGCGTAGCCCGCCCACGCGATGAGGTTGAGCTGGCCCTCGCCGTCGCCCACCGACGCCGCGGGTGTCATTTTCGGCGGAGTGTCGCCGCCGCCTCCGCTGCCTCCGCCGGACTCGGTGGAACTCGAACACGCGCCCAACACCAGCGCGCAGGCCGCCAACGACATACCGATCCGTCTGCTTCGGGAAGTATTGAAATTCACTGCTGCTCCTCGGGTTTGGTGTTGAGGTCTCTGACCGCACTGTCCGGCCAGGCGAGGGTCACTGGTGCGCCGTGCTCGAGGTCGCCGGAGGTCTCGGCGCTGAGCAGGGTGGCCGTCAGTTCGACACCCGCCGCGTTGCGCGCGGCGATGCGGGTGGTGGGGCCGGAGTAGACCACCTCGGCGATGGTGGCGTCGACGGTGCGCATACCGGCCGGTGCAGCCTGGCCGGGGGAGAGCACCAGGATGCGTTCGGGGCGTACGGCGAACGCGCCGGCCCGGCCGAGCACGCCTTCTGCGTCGGCGCCCTCGAGCACGTTGGAGGTGCCCACGAAGTCGGCGACGAAACGGTTGGCCGGATGCTCGTAGACGTCGCGGGCCGCGCCGACCTGTTCGATGCGGCCGTCGTTGAACACCGCGAGCCGATCACACAGCGTCAGCGCCTCATCCTGATCGTGGGTCACGATGACGAACGTGATCCCCACCTCGCGCTGAATTGACTTGAGCTCTACCTGCATCTGCTCGCGCAGCTTGAGGTCGAGCGCGCCGAGCGGCTCGTCGAGCAGCAGCACCCGTGGCCGCCCCACCAGGGCCCGGGCCAGCGCGACGCGCTGCTGTTGACCACCGGAGAGTTGGGCCGGCTTGCGTGCGGCGTGACCGGACAGCCGGACCATCTCCAGCGCCTCACCGCCCCGCCGGCGACGTTCGGCCTTGGCGCACGCCGCGCACCCGCAGGCCGTATTCGACGTTCTGCGCGACCGTCATGTGCGGAAACAGCGCGTACTGCTGGAAGACGGTATTGGCGTCGCGGCGCGCCGGTGGCAAAGCCGTCACGTCCTCGCCGGCCAGCTTGATGACGCCCGACGTCGGCTGCTCGAAGCCCGCGATCATGCGCAGCACCGTGGTCTTGCCCGAGCCGGAGGGCCCGAGGATGGCGAACAGCTCGCCGTCGGCCACCGTCAGGTCGGCACCCTCCACGGCGACCACCTTGTCGGCGGCCTTGGTTTGCCCTCCGCCGAACTCCTTGCGTACCCCGATCAACTCGATCTGGGGGTTGGCCAACGGCATGTGGAAATCCTATGGATCCCGTTGTCGGACCGCAGCGCCATTGCGGATTTCGTGGCGGGGTGGGCCGACCGGGGATGAAACACCCGATTCATGGCGTCGAGTTCGACGCCACGGCGGTCAGATCGGCCGACCGCGACCGATCCGGATTCGAGGCATGTCGACGTCCGGCCATATTGATAGAGCTGTGGTCTGTGTGACTAACGGGGTAACTGAGGTATTTGACATACTCTGAGGCTCGTGGCCGTGCCTCTTTCCCGCCGCGATGTGCTGAAGCTTGCGGCTGCCGCGCCGGCGGCGGTAGGCCTCGGCGCCACCGTGGCCGCGCTGACGGCCCCGGTGGCCGCGGCCGCGCCCCTGGGTGTCCTCCTCGATTACGCGGCGGGAGTGATCCCGGCCAGCGACCTCAGGGCGTCCGGCGCCGCCGGTGCCATCCGGTACGTATCGGACCGCCGACCGGGCGGCCAGTGGATGTTGGGCAAACCGATCCTGCTGCCCGAGGCCCGTGACCTCTATCAGAACGGACTCAAGATCGTGTCCTGCTACCAGTTCGGCAAGCAGGACACCGCCGACTGGCTCGGCGGGCAGGCCGCCGGGGTGGCGCACGCCAAACGCGGCTGGCAGTTACATGTGGCCGCGGGTGGTTCCTACGGCGCACCGATCTATGCCTCGATCGACGACGATCCGACCAGCGATCAATACAAACTGCAGGTCGCACCCTATTTACGGGGTTGGGAGTCGGTGCTCGGCCACCAACGCGTGGGGGTGTACGCGAACTCCAAAACCATCGATTGGGCTTTGCAGGACGGTCTGGGCTCCTACTTCTGGCAGCACAACTGGGGGTCGCCGAGGGGCTTCACGCATCCCGCTGCGCACCTTCATCAGTACGAGATCGACAAGCGCAGCGTCGGCGGCGTCGGCGTCGACCTCAACACCATCCTCCAACCCCGGTTCGGGCAGTGGGACTGACGGCGTTCGCCGCATACCGGATCATGCAAATTCCAGCAAACTTCTCCCGTCCGGAGCCTGACTCTTCATGCCCATAACCGGCCAAAACCGGTACCACAATATTTACATAACGATTACATAACAATACTGCTTTGATCAGCGCAGTTATGGCTACTGGACCGTAACCACCCGCAAGCAGGACGTTTGTCCGCTATGCCCGACGCGGAAAATCAGCGAGTCTGTTACCCGCGTCATGGTTACCCGCGCGTAGTACTCATCAGTAACCCCCGAAACGCCCGCGACCTGCCAGATCCTTATGCCACCCTTATGGCAGCCGGTGGTGCACTGAAGCGTCGGTCGCTGGAGACCGAACGCCGGTGGCGCGCCGGGCCGGTCCGGATCGGACTGGAAGAGCTCCGCCTGGGATTCGACGAAGAATCCGCCGACACACCTCCGCAGGGCTGCGAGGTCCGACGGCGTGAACCGGCGCTGAGCGCGCCGGAACAACTACAGACCATGCACATGCAATACGAACGATAAAAGACGAAGTACAGGGAGACATACAAGGTGACGATCTTCGAGCACGACCGAGTGTCCACAAGCCACGATGGCAGCGTTGCCGAGTCCGCACCCTCAACCCAGGCCCTGGTGGACCTGCTCAATGCCGGCGAACCGTACGCCGTGATCTTCGGCGGTCAGGGTGGTACCTGGCTGGAGAGCCTCGAGGAACTGGTCAACCTGGCCGGCATCGAGTCCGAGCTGAGCACCCTGGTCGGCGAGGCCGAGCTGCTGCTGGAGCCGATCGCCCGCGAGCTCGTGGTCGTTCGCCCGGTCGGCTTCGAGCCGCTGCGCTGGGTGCGTGCGCTCGCTGCCGGTGACCCGGTGCCCAGCCAGAACCAGCTGACCGCGGTCGCCATCTCGGCCCCCGGCATCCTGCTGACGCAGATGGCCGCCATCCGCGCGCTGACCCGCCAGGGTCTGGATCTGACCGCAACCCCGCCGGTGGCGATGGCCGGACATTCGCAGGGCATCTTCGGCGTGCGAGTCGCTCAAGGCCGGCGGGGCGCGTGACGCCGAACTGTTGGCGCTGCTGCAACTCCAGGGCGCCGCCGGTTCGCTGGTCTCGCGGCGGCGCGGCATGGTCGGACGGGGCGACAAGTCGCCGATGCTGTCGGTGACCAACGCCGACCCCGACCGGATCGCCGAGCTGCTGCACGATTTCAGCCAGGACGTCCGGACCGTTCAGGCGCCTGTGCTGTCCATCCGCAACGGCCGCCGTTCGGTCGTCATCACCGGCACCCCCGAACAGCTGACCCGGTTCGAGCTGTACTGCACCAAGATCACCGAGAAGGAAGAGGCCGAGCGCAAGAACAAGCTGCGCGGCGGCGCGGTGTTCCGCCCGGCGTTCAATCGCATCCTGTCCGAGGTGGGTTTCCACACGCCGCGGCTGGCCGGCGCCCTCGACCTTGCCGAAGAGTGGGTGTCGCGCTGCCCGGGGCTGGATCCCGAACTGGCCCGCTTCGCCGCGCGGAAGGTCTTCGTCGACCCGGTCGACTGGGTTGGCCAAGTCGAGGGACTCCACGAGGCCGGCGCCCGCTGGATCGTCGATCTCGGTCCCGGCGACGTGGGGACCCGCGTGACCGCGCCGGTGATCCGCGGCCTGGGCATCGGCATCGTGCCCGCCGCGACCCGGTCGGGGCACCGCAGCCTGTTCACCCCCGGCGCCATCCCCAACGTCGACCCGGCCTGGTCGAGCTACACGCCGACGCGTGGAGACGCTGCCCGACGGCTCGGTGAAGCTGTCGACCAAGTTCACCCGGTTGACGGGACGCTCGCCGATCCTGCTCGCCGGCATGACGCCGACGACCGTCGACGCCAAGATCGTGGCCGCGGCCGCCAACGCCGGCCACTGGGCCGAGCTGGCCGGTGGCGGACAGGTCACCGAGGAGATCTTCAACGACCGTATCGCCGAGCTGACCACGCTGCTGGAGCCGGGTCGCGAGGTGCAGTTCAACTCGCTGTTCCTCGACCCGTACCTGTGGAAGCTGCAGCTCGGTGGAAAGCGTCTGGTGCAGAAGGCCCGTCAGGCCGGCGCGCCGATCGACGGCGTGGTCGTCACGCGCGGGTATCCCCGACCTCGAAGAGGCCGTCGAGCTGATCGAGGAACTCAACAGCATCGGCATCAGCCACGTCGTGTTCAAGCCGGGCACCGTGGACCAGATCAAGTCGGTGATCAAGATCGCCGCCGCCGTGCCCGAGAAGCCCGTCATCGTCCACATCGAGGGTGGCCGCGCCGGTGGCCACCACTCGTGGGAGGACCTCGACGACCTGCTGCTGACCACCTATTCGGATCTGCGCCGGCGGTCCAACGTGACCATCTGCGTCGGTGGCGGCATCGGCACGCCCGAGCGGGCCGCCGAGTACCTGTCCGGCCGTTGGGCGGTCGCCTACGACTTCCCGCAGATGCCGGTTGACGGCATCCTGGTCGGCACCGCGGCGATGGCAACCCTGGAGGCCACCACGTCGCCTCAGGTCAAGCAGCTGCTGGTCGACACCACCGGCACCGATACGTGGGTTGGAGCCGGAAAAGCCCAGGGCGGCATGGCTTCCGGGCGCAGCCAGCTCGGCGCCGACATCCACGAGATCGACAATGCGGCCTCGCGCTGCGGGCGTCTGCTCGACGACGTCGCCGGCGACGCCGATGCCGTGGCCGAGCGCCGCGACGAGATCATCGCCGCGATGGCCGACACCGCCAAGCCGTACTTCGGCGACGTCGACGCCATGACCTACGCGCAGTGGCTGAACCGCTACGTCGAACTGGCGATCGGTGACGGCGACTCCACCGCCGACACCACGCGGGCCGGACTCGCGGTGGCTGGACATCACGTGGCGGGACCGCTTCGCCGAGATGCTGAAGCGCGCCGAAGCCCGGTTGCACCCCAAGGACTTCGGCCCGATCGACACCCTTTTCGACGGCGCCGAAGGCGCAGCCCTGCTGGAGAACCCGGCCGCCGCGATCGAGGCGCTGCTGGCCCGCTACCCGGACGCCGGCGAGGTCACGCTGCATCCTGCCGACGTGCCCTTCTTCGTGACGCTGTGCAAGACGCTGGGTAAGCCCGTGAACTTCGTTCCGGTCATCGACAAGGACGTGCGCCGCTGGTGGCGCAGCGACTCGCTGTGGCAGGCCCACGACGCGCGGTACTCCGCCGACCAGGTGTGCATCATCCCGGGCACCGCCGCGGTGGCGGGAATCACCCGGGTCGACGAGCCGGTGGGCGATCTGCTCAACCGGTTCGAGCAGGCCGCGGTCGACGAGGCGCTGGCTTCGCTCAACGGCGCCGCTGAACCTCCGCATGTGATGGCGCGCCGGCACGGCCGCACCGACGTCACCGGCCCGCTCAGCGTCGTCCTGGATGCGCCCGACGTGTTGTGGGCGGGCCGCATCGCCACCAACCCGGTGCACCGCATCTCGCCGCCGTCGGACTGGCAGGTTCACCCCAAGCCCGGTCACGAGAACGTCAGTGCCACAAGCCCGTCCACAGGCGCGCGGCTTGAGGTCGTCGGTGATCGCGTGGTGCTGAGCGTGCCGCTGTCCGACATCTGGATCGAAATCCCGTTCACCCTGCCGGAGGCCACCGTCGACGGTGGCACGCCGATGGTGTCGACCGAGGATGCCGCCGCCGCCATGCGCTCGGTGCTCGCGATCGCCGCAGGCACCGACGTGCCCGAGGCGCTGCCGACCGTCCTCGACGTGGACGGCGAGAAGACCGCCACCGTCACCGTCGAGTGGGATCCGGAGCGCGTTGCCGACCACACCGGCGTCACCGCCACCTTCGGTGACACGCTGTGGCCGACGCTCACCGTCATCCCGGATGCCGTGGTCGGCCTGTGCTGGCCCGCGGTGTTCGCGACGATCGGTTCGGCCGTCACCGAGACCGGCTTCCCGGTTGTCGAGGGCCTGCTGAGCCTGGTGCATCTGGACCACGCCGCGCATCTGCTGTCGCAACTGCCGAAGGAGGCGGTCGAATTGACCGTCACCGCAACGGCTTCGGCGGCCTACGACACCGAGGTTGGCCGGGTCGTCCCGGTTTCGGTGAAGATCGCCACCAGCGAGGGTGAGCTGCTGGCCACCCTGGAGGAGCGCTTCGCCATTCGCGGCCGCAACGGCGAGGCCGAGTTGGACGACCCGGTCCGGGCCGGGGGTGCGGTGTCCGACAACGCCACCGACACCCCGCGTCGCCGTCGCCGCGACGTCACCGTCACCGCGCCGGGCGACATGCATCCGTTCGCGGTGGTCTCCGGTGACCACAATCCGATCCACACCGACCGCGCCGCCGCGCTGCTGGCCGGTCTGGAATCGCCCATCGTGCACGGGATGTGGCTGTCGGCCGCCGCCCAGCACGTCGCCACGGCCACCGACGGCAAGCCCGCCGCGCCGGCGAAGCTGGTCGGTTGGACCGCGCGCTTCCTCGGCATGGTGCTGCCCGGTGACGAGGTCGATTTCCGCGTCGACCGGGTCGGAATCGACCAGGGCGCAGAGGTTCTCGAGATCTCCGCACGGGTCGGTTCGGACCTGAAGATGGCGGCGACGGCGCGACTCGCCTCACCGAAGACCGTCTACGCCTTCCCGGGCCAGGGCATCCAGTACAAGGGGATGGGCATGGATGTCCGTGCCCGCTCGAAGGCCGCCCGCAAGGTGTGGGACAGCGCCGACAAGTTCACCCGTGAAACCCTCGGGTTCTCGGTGCTGCACGTCGTGCGCGACAACCCGACCAGCCTGATCGCCTCCGGTGTGCGCTACCACCACCCCGAGGGCGTGCTGTACCTGACGCAGTTCACCCAGGTCGCCATGGCGACGGTGGCCGCCGCGCAGGTCGCCGAGATGCGTGAGCAGGGGGCCTTCGTCGAGGACGCCATCGCCTGCGGCCACTCCGTCGGTGAGTACACCGCGCTGGCGTGTGTGTCCGGCGTGTACGAACTCGAGGCACTGCTGGAGGTCGTCTTCCACCGCGGTTCGAAGATGCACGACATCGTTCCGCGTGACGAGCACGGCCGGTCCAACTACCGACTGGCCGCGATCCGGCCGTCGCAGATCGACCTCGATGATGCCGACGTCACTGACTTCATCGCCGAAATCTCCGAGCGCACAGGCGAATTCCTGCAGATCGTGAACTTCAACCTGCGCGGCTCGCAGTACGCGATCGCCGGTACGGTTCGCGGCCTGGAAGCACTCGAAGAGGAGGTCGAGCGGCGTCGCGAGATCTCCGGCGGCAAGCGGTCCTTCATCCTGGTGCCCGGCATCGACGTGCCGTTCCACTCCAGCGTGCTGCGGGTGGGTGTGGCCGACTTCCGGCGTTCGCTGGAGCGGGTCATGCCGCGCGATCAGGATCCGGCCCTCCTCGTCGGGCGCTACATCCCCAACCTGGTGCCCCGGCCGTTCACCATGGACCGCGACTTCATCCAGGAAATCCGCGATCTGGTGCCGGCCGAGCCGCTCGACGAGATCCTCGCCGACTACGACACCTGGCGGAACGAGCGGCCCTCTGAGCTGTGCCGCAAGGTTGTCATCGAGTTGCTGGCCTGGCAGTTCGCCAGCCCGGTGCGCTGGATCGAGACCCAGGATCTGCTGTTCATCGAGGAGGCCGCCGGCGGTCTCGGGGTGGAGCGGTTCGTGGAGATCGGCGTGAAGTCCGCGCCGACGGTCGCCGGCCTGGCGACCAACACGCTCAAGCTGCCCGAGTACTCGCACAGCACGGTCGAAGTGCTCAACTCCGAGCGCGACGCGGCGGTGCTGTTCGCCACCGACACCGACCCGGAGCCGGAGCACGAGGCCGAAGAAGCCCCTGCGGCGCCAGCGGCTGCAAGAGGTCCTCGCAGCCGTCGTGGCCGCGCCGGTTGCCGCCCCCGCGGCGCCGTCGGGCGGTCCCAGGCCCGATGACCTCACGTTCGACGCGGCCGACGCCACAGTGGCGCTGATCGCGCTGTCGGCCAAGATGCGCATCGACCAGATCGAGGCACTGGATTCCATCGAGACCATCACCGACGGTGCGTCCTCGCGACGCAACCAGCTGCTGGTCGACCTGGGCTCTGAGCTGAACCTGGGTGCCATCGACGGGGCCGGCGACGCCGATCTGGCCGCATTGAAGAGTCAGGTCAGCAAGCTGGCCCGCACCTACAAGCCGTTCGGCCCGGTGCTCTCCGACTCGATCAACGATCAGCTGCGCACGATCCTGGGCCCGTCCGGCAAGCGGCCGGCCTACATCGGTGAGCGGGTCGGCAAGGCGTGGGAACTCGGAGCCGGCTGGACCAAGCACGTCACCGTCGAGGTGGCGCTGGGTACCCGCGAGGGCTCCAGCGTCCGCGGCGGCGACCTCGGTGGGCTGCATGACGGTGCGCTGGCTGATACCGCCGCCGTCGACAAGGCCATCGACGCCGCGGTTGTCGCGGTGGGCGCCCGCAAGGGAGTCGCGGTCAGCCTGCCGTCGGCCGGCGGCGGCGCCGGTGGTGTGGTGGATTCCGCGGCGCTCGGTGAGTTCGCCGAGCAGGTGACCGGCCGCAACGGTGTGCTGGCCAGTGCCGCGCGCATGGTTCTGGGTCAGCTCGGATTCGACAATCCGGTCACCTCGACCGAGACGTCCACCGACGCTGAACTCGTCGACCTCGTCAGCGCCGAACTCGGTTCGGACTGGCCGCGATTGGTGGCGCCGGCGTTCGACGGCCGCAAGGCCGTGGTGCTCGACGACCGCTGGGCCAGTGCCCGCGAGGACCTGGCGCGGCTGTGGCTGACCGACGAAGGCGAGATCGACGCCGACTGGGCACGGCTCTCGGAGCGTTTCGAGGGTGCCGGACATGTCGTTGCGACGCAGGCGAATTGGTGGCAGGGCAAGGCTCTGGCAGCCGGTCACAATGTGCACGCGACGCTGTACGGCCGGATCGCCGCGGGCGCTGAGAACCCCGGCAGCGGCTGCTACACCAACGAGGTCGCGGTGGTCACCGGTGCGTCCAAGGGATCGATCGCCGCATCGGTGGTCGCCCAGCTGCTCGACGGGCGGCGGCACCGTCATCGCGACGACGTCGCGGCTCGACGACGACCGACTGGCGTTCTACAAGTCGCTCTACCGCGACAACGCCCGATTCGGCGCGACACTGTGGGTGGTTCCGGCCAACATGGCGTCCTATTCCGACATCGACGATCTGGTCGAGTGGGTGGGCGACGAGCAGACGGAGAACCTGGGCCCCAAGGCCATCCACCTCAAGGATGCGATGACCCCGACGCTGCTGTTCCCCTTCGCCGCGCCGCGCGTGGCCGGGGACCTGTCCGAGGCGGGTTCGCGCTCCGAGATGGAGATGAAGGTGCTGCTGTGGGCCGTTCAGCGGCTCATCGGTGGGCTGTCCACCATCGGAACGGACCGCGACATCGCGGCCCGACTGCACGTGGTGCTGCCCGGTTCACCCAACCGCGGCATGTTCGGCGGCGACGGCGCCTACGGCGAGTCCAAGTCGGCACTCGACGCAGCTGGTGTCCCGGTGGAGCGCCGAGTCATCCTGGGCGGCAAAGGTTTCCCTGGCGCACGCGCTGATCGGCTGGACCAAGGGCACCGGGCTGATGGGTCACAACGACGCCATCGTCGGTGCGGTCGAGGCGGCCGGCGTGACGACCTACA
Organism: uncultured Actinomycetota bacterium; assembly: GCA_963779655.1. Taxonomy (GTDB): domain Bacteria; phylum Actinomycetota; class Actinomycetes; order Mycobacteriales; family Mycobacteriaceae; genus Mycobacterium. The sequence goes on from CAVZZD010000027.1 coordinate 103,046, forward strand.
CCACCGAAGAGATGGCCGCGATGCTGCTCGGCCTGTGCACCGTCGACGCCAGGGCCGCGGCAGCGGAGTCGCCCATCCAGGTCGACTTCACGGGCGGACTGGGCGACGTCGAGCTGGATATGGCCGCGCTGGCTGCGGATGCCCGGGAAGAGATGCTCGCCGAAGGTGGTGCGCCGGAAGCTGATTCCGATGACGAGGACACGATCTCGGCGCTGCCGTCACCGCCGCGTCTGGACGCCTCGGTGCCGGTGCCGCACTGGGACGACCTCGACGTCGACCCGGCTGACCTGGTGGTCATCGTCGGTGGCGCCGAACTCGGACCGTACGGATCGTCGCGGACCCGCTTCGAAATGGAGGTCGACAACGAACTGTCGGCCGCCGGCGTGCTCGAGTTGGCCTGGACCACCGGACTGGTGAAGTGGGAGGACGACCCGAGGCCGGGTTGGTACGACACCGCTTCCGGCGATCTGGTGGACGAGGCCGACATCGTCGAGCGCTACCACGACATCGTCGTGGAACGTTGCGGCATCCGCGAATTCATCGACGACGGTGCGATCGGCGAGGATCACTCCGCGCCGTTGCTGGTGAGCGTGTTCCTGGACAAGGACTTCACCTTCGTGGTCTCCGGCGAGACCGACGCGCGTGAGTTCGTCGAGTTCGATCCCGAGCACACCGTCATCCGTCCGGTTCCGGACTCCAGCGACTGGGAGGTGACCCGCAAGGCGGGCACCGAGATTCGCGTGCCGCGCAAGACGAAGCTGTCGCGGACCGTCGGTGCTCAGATTCCGACCGGGTTCGACCCGAAGGTGTGGGGCATCACGCCAGGACATGGTCAGCTCGATCGACCGGCTGGCGTTGTGGAACATGATCGCGACCGTGGACTCGTTCCTGTCGTCCGGCTTCACCCCGACCGAGCTCATGCGCTGGGTGCACCCCAGCCTGGTGGCCAGCACCCAGGGCACCGGTATGGGCGGGCATGACCTCGATGCAGACCATGTACCACGGCAACCTGCTGGGCCGGAGCAAGCCGAACGACATCCTGCAGGAGGTCCTGCCGAACGTCTTCGCCGGCCATGTGGTGCAGTCCTACATCGGCAGCTACGGCGCGATGATCCACCCGGTCGGCGCGTGCGCCACCGCGGCGGTCTCCATCGAGGAGGGCGTCGACAAGATCCGGCTCGGCAAGGCCGAGTTCGTGGTCGCGGGCGGTTACGACGACCTCACGCTGGAAGCGATCATGGGCTTCGGTGACATGTCGGCCACCGCTGACACCGAGATGATGCGGGCCAAGGGCATCAGCGACTCGAAGTTCTCGCGGGCCAACGACCGCAGGCGCCTCGGGTTCGTCGAATCCCAGGGCGGCGGAACGGTTCTGCTCGCTCGCGGCGATCTGGCCCTCAAGATGGGGCTGCCCGTGCTGGGCGTGCTGGCCTACGTGCAGAGCTTCGGGGACGGCGTGCACACCTCGATTCCCGCACCAGGTCTGGGTGCACTGGCCGCCGGCCGCGGTGGCCGGGCGTCGGAGTTGGCGCGCTCGCTGAACAAGCTCGGGGTCACTGCCGACGACATCGCGGTGGTGTACAAGCACGACACCTCGACGCTCGCCAACGATCCCAACGAGACCGAGCTGCACGAGCGGTTGGCCGACGCATTGGGTCGCTCGCCGGGCAACCCGCTGTTCGTGGTCAGCCAGAAGACGCTGACCGGTCACGCCAAGGGCGGCGCGGCGGCGTTCCAGACGATGGGCCTGTGCCAGGTGCTGCGCGACGGCGTCATCCCGCCGAACCGCAGCCTGGATTGTGTCGACGACGAGCTGTCCAACGCCGAGCACTTCGTGTGGGTGCGCGAGCCACTGCGGATGGGCGAGAAGTTTCCGCTGAAGGCCGGTCTGGTGACCAGCCTCGGGTTCGGGCACGTGTCGGGCCTGCTCGCGATCGTGCACCCGCAGGCGTTCATCGCAGCGCTCGATCCGGAGCAGAGGGCGGCCTACCAGGCCGAGTCGGAGCGCCGCACGCTGTCCGGCCGGCGCCGGCTGGTGTCGGCGATGGCCGGTGGGGCTCCGCTCTACGAGCGGCCCGCCGATCGCCGGTTCGATCACGATGTGCCGGAGAAGGTGGCCGAGGCGGCGATGTTGCTGGATCCGGAAGCACGACTCGGCAAGAACGGAACGTACAACCGGTGATTGTTCGGACTAAGGTTCGCATCGTGGCGATAGTCGGAGTGGGGATCGACGTGGTCTCCATTCCCGGCTTCGCCGAACAGGTCGACCAGCCCGGTACGGTGTTCGCCGAGACGTTCACCCCCGGGGAGCGGCGCGACGCCGCCGACAAGAGTTCGGTGGCGTCGCGCCACCTGGCGGCCCGCTGGGCGGCCAAGGAGGCGGTGATCAAGGCCTGGTCCAGCTCGCGGTTCGCGCAGCGGCCGGTGCTGCCGGAAGCGATCTACCGCGACATCGAGGTCATCACCGATATGTGGGGCCGGCCCAAGGTCCGGCTGACCGGTGCCATCGCCGAACATCTCGAAGGTGTCACCGTGCACGTATCGCTGACGCACGACGGGGACACCGCGGCCGCGGTCGCCATCCTGGAGACCTGAGACGCCGAGAAGACGTTTCGGCTACACAAAGCCCCTGCACGGGGCGTAGAGAAGCGCCTTCTCGGCGCGCATTAGCCTCAGCTCCATGAGTGATGTCGTCGATCGCATCCGTGCCGTGCTGCCCTCGGTTCGCGAGGACCTCGAAGACCTGGTCCGCATTCCGTCGGTGTGGGCCGACCCGGCGCGCCGCGACGAGGTGCACCGCAGTGCCCGTGCGGTCGCCGATCTGTTCACAGGTGTCGGTTTCGACGACGTCCGCATCGTCAGCGAGGGCGGCGCACCGGCCGTCATCGCCCGCCATCCTGCCCCGCCGGGTGCCCCGACCGTGCTGCTCTACGCCCACCACGACGTGCAGCCGGAAGGCGATCACAGCCAGTGGCACTCGGAGCCGTTCGAGCCCACCGAACGCGATGGCCGGCTCTACGGGCGGGGCACCGCCGACGACAAGGCCGGTATCGCAACTCATCTGGCGGCGATGCGGGCGTTCGACGGTAAGCCGCCGGTGGGTGTGACGGTCTTCGTCGAGGGCGAGGAGGAGTCCGGGTCGCCCTCGTTGAGTCGACTGCTGGCCGCTCACCAGGACGAACTGGCCGCCGACGTGATCGTGATCGCCGACTCGGACAACTGGAGCACCGAAATCCCCGCGTTGACGGTGTCGCTGCGCGGACTGGCCGACTGCGTGGTCGAGGTCGCCACGCTCGACCATGGTCTGCATTCCGGGCTGTGGGGCGGCGTGGTGCCCGACGCGCTCTCGGCGTTGGTGCGGCTACTGGCGAGCCTGCACGACGACGACGGCAATGTCGCGGTGGCGGGCCTGCATCAGGGTACGGCGGCCAGCGTGGACTACCCCGCTGATCGCGTCCGCACCGAGTCCGGCCTGCTCGACGGCGTCCGCGAAATCGGCTCCGGCTCGGTGGTGCAACGACTTTGGGCCAAGCCGGCGATCACCGTCATCGGCATCGACACCACACCCATTGCGAAGTCGTCGAACACGTTGATACCCCGGGCCCGCGCGAAGGTGAGCCTGCGGGTGGCTCCCGGCGGAGACGCAGGCGCGCACCTCGACGCGCTGCGCACGCACCTGGAGAGCCACGCGCCCTGGGGTGCGCGGGTAACCGTCACCGCCGGCGACGTGGGGCAGCCGTACGCCATCGACGCCGCAGGCCCGGTCTACGAGGCCGCCCGCGCCGCGTTCCGGACGGCCTGGGGCCGTGAACCGGTGGACATGGGCATGGGTGGGTCGATCCCGTTCATCGCCGAGTTCGCCGCCGCGTTCCCGGCGGCGACGATCCTCGTCACCGGTGTGGAGGATCCCGGAACGCAGGCGCACAGCATCAACGAGAGCCTGCATCTCGGGGTGCTGGAGAAGGCGGCGACCGCCGAGGCGCTGCTGTTGGAGGCGTTGGGGTCCGGCTAGACCGACAGGTCGCGGCGCAGCTTGGCGACGTGCCCGGTGGCCTTGACGTTGTACTGCGCGACGGCGATCTTCCCGGCCTCGTCGACGAGGAACGTGGAGCGGATGACGCCCTGAACGGTCTTGCCGTACATGGTTTTCTCGCCGAATGCGCCCCACGCGGTGAGCATCTTCTTGTCGGGGTCGGACAGCAGCGGGAAGGTCAGGCCCTGGTTGTCCCGGAACTTGGCGAGCTTCTCCGGTTTGTCCGGTGAGATGCCGACGACGTCAAGCCCGGCCCCGTTGAGTTCGGCCAGACTGTCCCGGAAGTCGCACGCCTGCTTGGTGCAGCCCGGGGTGGATGCGGCGGGGTAGAAGTAGACGATGACCTTCCGGCCCTTGTAGTCGGAGAGTTTCACGGTTTTGCCGTCCGCGTCGGGGAGGCTGAACGCGGGAGCCTTGTCACCGACGGCGAGGCGAGGAGTAGCGGCCAACTTTCGTTCCTTCCTGTCACACCGGAGCGTCGGGGAGCGCTCCGACTGAACTAGGGTAGTAGGCCGAGCATGCGCACCACATGGAGGCAACACTGTGGCGGACCGAGATCCCGACATCATCAAGGCTGAGATCGACGAGGCCCGCGAAAGGTTGGCGACGACTGTCGATACGCTCACCGCGCGCGCCAACCCGCACAGGATCGCTGAGGACGCCAAGTCCAAGGCACTGGCCTTTGTGCAGCGGCCTCCGGTGAAGTACTCGCTGGCCGGTCTGGCGTTGGTGGTGTTCCTGCTGACTATCCGCCGGTTCCGGCGCCGCTACTGAGGGTCTCAGGACCGGCGGAACCAGCCGCCGAACGACCGCGCCGGGGGATTGGCCTGCAGGCCGAGGCGACTGCAGCTGTGCACCGCGATCGGCGTGGTTGCCGGTGATTGCCGAGACCCTTCGCCATCGAGGAACGAGCTGGATCCGTCGAACCCGGCATGCCGGTCGAAAGTCCCCATTGGCAAAGGCCTCGATTCGTCGGTAGGTCGCGCGTCCGCGGTGGTCAGCATGGAATTCAGCTAACTGGATGATAGTCCAGAATCACTGGTTTATGCACCATAACGCACCTTATTAGCAAGCGCAACGGGTCCATGGTTACTGAGTGCACGTGGCGATCGTCACGTTTGTCCGCGACTTCGTGCGCCGCGATCCGCAGCGATTTTCGCCGCTCGGCGCGCGACACGCCGATGCGCCACGCCGGAAACGGCTCACGAAGTTGCTAGAGAGCGCTCACCGGAAGCAGGAGTCGGGACAGCCCGCCTTCGCCGTGGGCCACGGTGTGGGTAGCGCGTACGAATCGGGTGGCGGTCAGCGCGGGCTCGCCGGTGCCCAGATTGCGGGTGAACCGCGGATAGGAGCCCCCCGCCACGGTCAGCCGGATCCGATGACCGACGGGGAAGCGGTGCGCGACCGGATCCAGGTCGATCCGCAGCTGCCCGGCCACCCCCGGATCGAGGCGCCGGTAGCCGTCGCCGACGTTGCGAGACCGCCCCCGCTCGTCGACGTCGCTGACCCGGACGAATACATCGGCCGAGGCGGTGTCGACCGAATGCGTCAACTCCACCCGCGGTGTGCCGATGACCTCCACGTCACCGGTCAGCACCGGCGAGGTGAACACGGCGACGTCGGTGCGGGCCGCCAGGGCGCTGTCGTCGCGGTAGCCGGAGCCCCCGGACAGCAGCCGCCCACCTATCGTCGGTGTCGGGTCGGCCGGGTTGTAGACGAAGCTCGAGGGTGGCGCGTCCGGAGCGGGCGCCTCCTCGGCAAGCTCGGAGCCCGGATGCAGGAAGAACGTGCGGTCGTGGGCGGGCGGCGGCCACTGCGCCAGGTCACGCCAACCGGATCCTGCGACGAAGACGCGGACCGCGGGGGACGCGTTGCCGGCACCGGCGAAGGAACTCCTCAGCCACTTCAGACACGCGCGGGTGGTCTGGCCACCGCCGTCGGAGTGGGTCCACGGGCCGACGACGAGCGTGACGTCGACATCGCGGTCGCGGAGTCGCCGGTACTGCTGCAGCGTTTGGTCCAGGAACACGTCCTGCCAGCCGCTCACGAGCAGGATCGGGACGCTGGCCGTCGTCCAGGGCCGCACTGACCCGGCCCAGCCGCCAGTACTCGGCCGACGGGTCGGCGTGCTCGATCCACGACCGGTGCCAGGGCGCGCCGCCGGCGAGCACGCCCTTGCCGACGTCGCCGACGGGCAACGTGCGCAGTTCGTCGCGGAGCCGCCACGACGTCGTCACGGTGCGCGCCAGGCGCCGGAAGGTCCCGCCGGTTTCCTGGCGCGCGACCTGGAAGTTCCAGCCCAGCGCGTCGCGCAGGGCGAACGCGCCGGTTCCCCACATGATCTCGCCGAAGTCGTGCGGACCCATGACGATCGCCGCGGTGGTCAACTCGGGTGGCGGATCGACCAGCAGTGCCCACTGCGTGAAGCCCATATAGGAGGACCCGACCGTCGCGAAGCGTCCGTCGAACCAGGGCTGCGCGCGCAGCCAGGCGACCGTGTCGGCGCCGTCGTCCACCTCGTGCCGGCCGGGGTCGAACTGGCCACCCGAGCCGAAACTGCCACGCGTGCTCTGCAATACGACGTGATAACCGTAGGCGGCATACAGGCCGGTGAGCATTTCGACGGGCAGCCCGCGCCGGCCGTACGGGCCGCGCATCAGCACGGTGCCGACTGGCGGCAGTCGGGGGAATGTAGCGGTCGGCGAGCAGGACGACGCCGTCACGCATGGGGACCGGCAGATCGCGTTCGACGCGGAAGTTCGTGTCGGGTGCCGGCAGTCTCAGCCGGCGGGCGAGGACCCGGATCCCGAGGGTGGTCAACAACCGGGTGTTGTCGCCACTGAAAAACCTTCCGGAGACCCGCAAGGGCGCGGACCGGCCGCGATGTATGTGTGGTGCGCCGTCAGGGTTTCGAACCCCGGACCCGCTGATTAAGAGTCAGCTGCTCTACCAACTGAGCTAACGGCGCGTGAACTGCGTAGGCGACAATAACAGGCTCGATGCCGCTGCGGGAAATCCATTCCCCGATCGGGGCCGCCCCGCGTAGCACGGTCGCGCAGGTGTCGTCGTGCCAATAGACTATGGCCGGACGCGCATGGTTCGTTTGCAGGTTCGATCCCGGTTGTGAGGTGGAGTTCAGTATGTGGCAGGTCAGTTCGGTGACCCGTCCGCGCGGATTTCGAGCCTGGATGACCACGTTGGGACTCCTTCTGGCCGTGATGCTGGGCGTCACCGCATGCGCTGGCACGACGGCGGAGCCGCAGGTACAGCGCATCGCCGACAAGGGGACCCCGTACAGCGACCTGCTCGTGCCGAAACTCACCGCGTCGGTGAAGGACGGTGCCGTGGGTGTGGCCGTCGATGATCCCGTCACGGTCGCCGCCGAGGGCGGTGTGCTGGGCGCGGTGACGATGACCAATCAGAACGGCAGTGCGGTCGAGGGGCGGTTGAGCCCCGACGGCCTGACCTGGACCACCACCGAGCCGCTCGGCTACAACAAGCGCTACACGATCAACGCGCAGTCGATGGGACTCGGCGGGCAGACCAGTCGGCAGATGGTCTTCGAGACCCATTCGCCGGCCAACCTCACGATGCCGTATCTGTTGCCGGGCGATGGCGAGACCGTCGGCATCGGCCAGCCGATCGCGGTGCGCTTCGACGAGAACATCCCGGACCGGGAGGCGGCCGAAAAGGCAATCACAGTGACCACCAATCCGCCGGTCGCGGGCGCGTTCTACTGGCTGAGCAATCGCGAAGTCCGTTGGCGCCCACAGCATTACTGGAAGCCCGGCACCACCGTCGACGTCAAGGTGGACACCTACGGCGTGGACCTCGGCGACGGCCTGTACGGCCAGGACAACGCCGACACCCGCTTCACCGTCGGTGACGCGGTGGTCGCGACCGCCGATGACGACACCAAGACACTGGCCATCCGCGTCAACGGTGAGGTCGTCAAGACCATGCCGATCTCGATGGGCAAGGACAAGACGCCCACCTACAACGGCACTTACATCATCGGTGACCGCTTCTCGCATCTGGTGATGGACTCGTCGACCTACGGGGTGCCGTCGAATTCACCGAACGGCTACCGCACCGAGGTCGACTACGCCACCCAGATGTCCTACAGCGGGATCTACGTGCACGCGGCCCCGTGGTCGGTGGGCAGCCAGGGCTACTCCAACGTCAGCCACGGCTGCCTCAACGTGAGCACCGCCAACGCGCTGTGGTTCTACAACAACACCAAACGCGGCGACATCGTCGAGGTGCGCAACACCGTGGGCTCGACGCTCCCAGGTGTCGACGGCCTGGGCGACTGGAACATCCCGTGGGAACAGTGGCAGGTCGGGAACTCGAAGACCTGAGAAACGCTCCTCGGCGGCGGTAAATGAGCCATGTTCTGGGGGGTCGTCAGTCTTGTCATTGTGGTGGTCTTTGTGATCGCCGTCGTGTTCGGATTGATTCGCGGCGTTCGTAGTCATCCGCGCGACGTTCGGATCGTGGACATGCGCAACCGTGGCCTCAGTGCGGCTGAAATCGCCGAGGCACTGGGCACGACGGAAAGTGTCATTCGGGCGGACCTGAAGCGGCTGACGATCGGACTGGGTGAAACGGGGTGACCCGTCGCTGGTAAGCGTGGGTAAACGTTCGCGTGGACCGGTGAATTAGGTTGCGGAATCAAAATGCTTGCGGTGGGATAATTGGCGTAAGTAATTGCTGGGGGTGGGGCTTCAGTGAAGCTGTTTGTAGTCGCAGGCCTCACGAGGGTGCGGCCAGCAAACCAGCGCCGCATCAGGACTAGTGACAGTGAGGCTTCCAAGTCGATGGTTGCAGGCCTCTGGCGTCACCCGGAAATGACGCGCCCCCGATCAATTTGCTAGGTTTGGCGCGGGTGGGGTTTTTCGGCTTGTTGTGATCGCTGACGCCGCATTGTGACGCACTGAAAACACTTTCACAGCCCATGAGGGGGGTCCGTGACGGGCAAACACCGGTCGGGTAAGCAGCAGCAGATCACGGCGTCGACTGTGAACCAGCGCACTCGTGGCGGGGTCCACCGCGGCAAATCCGATGGCCGCGAACCCTACAAGTGGTTCGGTGTCGGGGCCGTCACGCTCGGGATGGCGCTCGCCAGTGGCGCCGGCGTCGCGCACGCTGATGACTCCGGCTCGGACGGGTCGTCGAGCAGCGGAACCGGTGGCGCGTCGGCATCGGGTGGGGCGTCAGCCGGCGGCGGTCGGCGTCCAGCGGCACCAGCTCATCGGCCTCGGACTCAAAGACCAGCGCGGGCGTCATCGGCCACAGACAGCGACAAGCAGACAAGTATCGTCGTCCGGCAGTAGCGACGCATCCGAGCCGAAGAAGACGACGACGTGCGGGCTCGGGTGAGGACACCCCTGCTGCGACGCCGTCCAGCCCATCGGTGTCGTCGGAGACGACGAACGGCCAGCCCCAAGATCGACGAACCAACCGCGACGACCACCGCCACCGGGTCTTCGGCAACCAATCAGGATGCGGACACCGGGGTGACCACGGGTACCGGCGAGTCAGCGCCGGCATCGGGTTCGTCGACAGCAGGCGGCGGCGGTGGTCACGACGAAGTTGTCCACCGCACGCACGGTGACCACCCCCAGTGCCGGCGTGTCAGTCTCCGAGCTTCGGTTTCGGCGCAGATCGGTCGCGGCCACGCAGACCTCCGTTGTGGACTCCGAGCCGGCGACGATCGCTCGTCACCGTTGTAGCGCAGGGTGAGGCGATGTCTTCACCTCCGACGGTTCATGCCCCGGCGGCTGTCCAGACCGCCGAACCGCAGTCACAGAGCGTGGTGGAGACCGTTTCCGCGGCGGTGGCGTCGTTGTTCGGTTCAGGTACCGGTGATATCCCCGTCGAGTCGCCGATCATGTGGGCGTTGCTGGCGGCGGCCGCGCCAGCGAGTTCGAAACCGACGGATCGTCGTTGACCGCCGACACCCTGCTGCGCACCTCGGCTGACACCGGCGAGGACACCGGTGCCGACGCGATGATGTTCTCGGCGCTGGCGTTGGTCGCCGACGCGCCTCCGGCACTGATCGTTGACGGGTCGGTGGCTACCGGTGCATCGCCGTCGGGGGTCGCGGTTTCTGGTGACAAGGTCTATGTGACCAATCAGGGCGCCGGGACGCTGACGGTGTACAACCGGTCCGACAACTCGGTGTTGGCGACGGTACCGGTGGGGGCGTCGCCGAGTGCGGTGGTGGTGAACTCGGCGGGAACCCGTGCCTATGTGGCCAATTCGGCGGCCGGCACGGTGTCCGTCATCAACACGGCCAATAACTCGGTGATGACGAACATCAAGGTAGGTGTCGGTCCGAGCAGTCTGGCGTTGACGCCCGACGGCACCCGACTGTTCGTCACCAACGGCGGCGCGGGCACCGTCACCAAGATCGACACCGCCACCAACGGGGTCACGGTGGCGGCCATCAAGGTCGGTAACGGTCCTTCGTCGATCGCGGTCAGCCCGGACGGTGTGTTCGCCTATGTGAGCAATCTGCCGACAACACGGTCTCGGTGATCACGTTGTCGTATAACGTGGTGAAAACTGTTACGGGAGTTGGCACTTCGCCGACGGGTGCTGGTGGCCGGGCAGGTGTACGTGTCGAACCTCGGCGGCACGGTTTCGGTCAACGGCCGGCGTAACATGGTGACCGGTCAGGTGACCGTCGGTTCGCCGGTGCGCAGTCTGGCGCTCAAGCGCCACGTGCGACGCCGTCCGCGGCCACCCGCGTGAACACGGTGGTGGCCATCGATGTCGCCACCGCGGCGGTGATCTCGACCGTGACCACCGATCTGACCCCGGACACGGTCGGCACGCTGGCGTTGGCGGTCGCCGCCGACGGCACGATCTATCAGACCGACAGCACCGATAACGCGTTGCGCATCCTGCACCTGGGCACCGTCACCGCCCCGGTCAACCAGGCCCCGGTGGTCGTGCGCCGGTGGTCGGGTCGCCGAATGCGCAGACCGGTGTGGTGACGGGGTCGGTTGTGGTCGGCATCCCGATGGTAATCCGTTGTCGTACAACGTGACTACGGTGCCGACCTATGGGTCGGTGACGCTCAATGGTGCGTCGTTCACCTACACGCCGTCGGCGTCACGTCCACAGTCGGTGACCCAGGACAGCTTCGTGGTCACCGTCAGTGACGGTCAGGCCAGTGTGACCTCTGCGGTCACGGTTGCGGTGTTGCCGTTGCCGCGGTCAATCAGCTGCCTACGGTACGGTGCGCCAGTGGTGGGTTCGCCGAATGCGCAGACCGGTGTGGTGACGGGGTCGGTTGTGGCGTCGGATCCCATCTTGTAATCCGTTGTCGTACAACGTGACTACCGTGCCGACCTATGGGTCGGTGACGCTCAATGGTGCGTCGTTCACCTACACGCCGTCGGCGCAGCGGCCGCCGTCGGTGACCCAGACAACTCTGCGGCGACGGTCAGTGACGGTCAGGCCAATGCGACCTCTGCGATCACGGTTGCGGTGTTGCCGTTGCCGACCACAAACCAGCCACCTGCCGTCTGATGGGTCAGTGGGGACGGGCGGTTCGCCGTCTGGGGTGGCGGTTTCTGGTGACAAGGTCTTTGTGACCAATCAGGTTTCTGGGACTATGACGGTGATACCGCAAGTCGGATAACGACAGCGCTCGGCGACGGTCAACGTCGGGGCGTCGCCAACGGCGGTGGTGGTGAATTCGGTGGGCACCGGTGCCGTACGTGGCGAATTCGGGCGCCGGCACGGTGACCGTGTACGACACGTCCACCCACGCACAGGTGGCCAGCATCAAGGTCGGTCTGAGTCCCAGCAGCCTGGCGTTGACGCCCAACTGCACGCGGCCGCCGGTGACGAATTCCGCGTCGAACACGGTGACCAAGATCAACACTGCCACCAACGGGGTCACCACGTTGGCCATCGCGGTGGTAAGGCTCCGTCGTCGATCGCGGTGAGCGCCGACAGCACCACTGCGTATGTGACGAATGCGACCGATAACAGTGTCACGGTGATCACGTTGTCGTACAACACGACGAAAACAATTGCGGGCGTGGCGGATCTTCGTCGATCATGTGCGGTGCTCGGTGGCGGCAAGCTGTATGTCGGCAACCTCGACGGCAGCGTCACGGTGATTTCGGCGGCGTCGAACACGGTGACCGGTCATGTGACCGTGGGCGCGCCGGTGAAAAGTCTGGTGCCTAGCGCCGACGGGGCGCCACTCTTCGTGGCCACCCGCTCTGACTCGGCGGTGGCCATCGACGTCGCCACCGCGGCGGTGGTGTCCACGGTGACCACCTACTCGACCCCGGAGACGGCCAGCATGCCTGGCGTTCTGGTGGTGGCCGCTGACGGGACGATCTATCAGACGGACAGCACCGACAATGCGTTGCGGATCCTGCACCTGGGCACGGCGAGCGTCCCGGTCAATGACCCGCCGGTGGCCGGCGTTCCGGTGGTGGGTTCGCCGAATGCGTCCACGGGTGTGGTGACGGGGTCGATCGCGGGCGTCTCGATCCCGACGGTAATCCGTTGTCCTACACGGCGACCACGCCCCCGACGTACGGGTCGGTGAGACGCTCAACGGGGCATCGTTCACCTATACACCGTCCGCGCAGCGGCCGCCGTCGGCGACCCAGGAACAGCTTCGTGGTGACCGTCAGTGATGGTCAGGCCAATACCGACATCGACGGTCAGCGTTGCGGTGTTGCCGGTCAATCAGGCGCCGGTGGTTGGTGCCCCGGTGGTGGGTTCGCCGAATGCGTCCACAGGTGTGGTGACGGGGTCGATTGTGGCGTCCGATTCGACCGGCGTCGTCGCTCGGCTACCACGACCACGCAGCCGACCTACGGGTCGGTGACGCTCAACGGTGCGTCGTTCACCTACACACCGTCCGCTTCGCGTCCGCAGTCGGCGACCCAGGACGGCTTTTGCGGCGACGGTCAGGGCCCACTACACGAATCGAGGGCAAAAAAAAAAAAAAAAAAAAAAAAAAAAAAAAAAAAAAAAAAAAAAAAAAAAAAAAAAAAAAAAAAAAAAAAAAAAAAAAAAAAAAAAAAAAAAAAAAAAAAAAAAAAAAAAAAAAAAAAAAAAAAAAAAAAAAAAAAAAAAAAAAAAAAAAAAAAAAAAAAAAAAAAAAAAAAAAAAAAAAAAAAAAAAAAAAAAAAAAAAAAAAAAAAAAAAAAAAAAAAAAAAAAAAAAAAAAAAAAAAAAAAAAAAAAAAAAAAAAAAAAAAAAAAAAAAAAAAAAAAAAAAAAAAAAAAAAAAAAAAAAAAAAAAAAAAAAAAAAAAAAAAAAAAAAAAAAAAAAAAAAAAAAAAAAAAAAAAAAAAAAAAAAAAAAAAAAAAAAAAAAAAAAAAAAAAAAAAAAAAAAAAAAAAAAAAAAAAAAAAAAAAAAAAAAAAAAAAAAAAAAAAAAAAAAAAAAAAAAAAAAAAAAAAAAAAAAAAAAAAAAAAAAAAAAAAAAAAAAAAAAAAAAAAAAAAAAAAAAAAAAAAAAAAAAAAAAAAAAAAAAAAAAAAAAAAAAAAAAAAAAAAAAAAAAAAAAAAAAAAAAAAAAAAAAAAAAAAAAAAAAAAAAAAAAAAAAAAAAAAAAAAAAAAAAAAAAAAAAAAAAAAAAAAAAAAAAAAAAAAAAAAAAAAAAAAAAAAAAAAAAAAAAAAAAAAAAAAAAAAAAAAAAAAAAAAAAAAAAAAAAAAAAAAAAAAAAAAAAAAAAAAAAAAAAAAAAAAAAAAAAAAAAAAAAAAAAAAAAAAAAAAAAAAAAAAAAAAAAAAAAAAAAAAAAAAAAAAAAAAAAAAAAAAAAAAAAAAAAAAAAAAAAAAAAAAAAAAAAAAAAAAAAAAAAAAAAAAAAAAAAAAAAAAAAAAAAAAAAAAAAAAAAAAAAAAAAAAAAAAAAAAAAAAAAAAAAAAAAAAAAAAAAAAAAAAAAAAAAAAAAAAAAAAAAAAAAAAAAAAAAAAAAAAAAAAAAAAAAAAAAAAAAAAAAAAAAAAAAAAAAAAAAAAAAAAAAAAAAAAAAAAAAAAAAAAAAAAAAAAAAAAAAAAAAAAAAAAAAAAAAAAAAAAAAAAAAAAAAAAAAAAAAAAAAAAAAAAAAAAAAAAAAAAAAAAAAAAAAAAAAAAAAAAAAAAAAAAAAAAAAAAAAAAAAAAAAAAAAAAAAAAAAAAAAAAAAAAAAAAAAAAAAAAAAAAAAAAAAAAAAAAAAAAAAAAAAAAAAAAAAAAAAAAAAAAAAAAAAAAAAAAAAAAAAAAAAAAAAAAAAAAAAAAAAAAAAAAAAAAAAAAAAAAAAAAAAAAAAAAAAAAAAAAAAAAAAAAAAAAAAAAAAAAAAAAAAAAAAAAAAAAAAAAAAAAAAAAAAAAAAAAAAAAAAAAAAAAAAAAAAAAAAAAAAAAAAAAAAAAAAAAAAAAAAAAAAAAAAAAAAAAAAAAAAAAAAAAAAAAAAAAAAAAAAAAAAAAAAAAAAAAAAAAAAAAAAAAAAAAAAAAAAAAAAAAAAAAAAAAAAAAAAAAAAAAAAAAAAAAAAAAAAAAAAAAAAAAAAAAAAAAAAAAAAAAAAAAAAAAAAAAAAAAAAAAAAAAAAAAAAAAAAAAAAAAAAAAAAAAAAAAAAACGGCATAAAACACGCCCGTTTTTTTTTTTTTTTTTTTTTTTTTTTTTTTTTTTTTTTTTTTTTTTTTTTTTTTTTTTTTTTTTTTTTTTTTTTTTTAAAAAAAAAAAAAAAAAAAAAAAAAAAAAAAAAAAAAAAAAAGTATGCCCGCGACGTTCTCGCCAGCCTCCGGGTACGGCCGAGGATGTGCAGGCCGTCGCAGGATCGCAAACCCAAGCGTGCCTGGCCGATTCGGCGTTGCCGTGCGAAGGCGACAGCACCCCGACGGTGTCGCAGGCCGTTGAGTTGCAAAAGGGGACCCGGTCAAGCCCGTCGAATACGTGTAGAGACAAGCCGCCGCGCCCCGGGTCCGGGCGCGTTGAGCTGAGTTGGCCGGACGTTCTGGGTTGTGCCTGGATAACGGTCTTGGCCGAATCTCTTGGGCGGGGTCATGGTGGGGCGAGATCCGTATGGGCAAACACTTCTACGTAGCTGCCGGGTCGGGCGGCGCTGGCGCTCATCGTGAAAACCGGTCCGTGAACCGTACGGCTGGGTTGGGTGCCGGGGCCGTCATGCTGGGTGCTGGGGTTGCGCTGACCGTCGGATCGGCGTCGCCCACGCAGACGATTTGGGCTCGGACTCGTCAGTGAGCAGCAGCGCCGCCGCCTGGTTCCGAGTCACCGGTCAGGGCGGCAATCCGGCTCCGAATCGTCGACAACCAGCGACAAGCGGGCCAGCACGTCGTTGTCCAGAAAGAAGAGCGACGACCCTGGGAAGAAGAAGTCGACGAAGAAGAGGTCGCCGAAGAAGACATCGACGTCGGCATCGGCGGATTCTCGCGCCGCAAGCGACATCCGCAAGACCGCGCGTGCCAGGCCGTTCGTCGTCGACGGCCAACGACGATGCGGAGAACGGTGCCGTGGCGACGCCCACCGTTCGCAAGAAGTCGCAACGACACCACGCGGAAACGAACGAGACCAGTTCTGCGACAACCGTTTCCACCACCAGCATCGACGACGTCCCGGCGCAGCACCCGACGGCGCAACGCCTGCGCGGGTGCGGAACCGCTTCCGGTCACCGCGGCTGCGACTGTGGCCGAACGGTGTTCGCACAGGTCGGCACAACCACGCCGGAGACGGTCGCGGAGTCGGCCCACCGGCCATCGTCCGGTCTGTCGAGCAGGCGTCGGATACCGGCCTCGGCACCACCGGTACCGTCTAGTCGGTTTGGGCACCGGCGACGTGCCCGTTGTGGCGCCGACGATGTGGGTGTTGTTGGCGGCGGCGTACGAGTTCGGAAAGCGGCGGTTGTCGTTGACCGACGTCAACCTGTTGCGGGCATCGCCTGACACCAAAGGACGTCGGCGCGAGCGCTGCCCTGGCGCTGAATTCGGGTGACCAGACCGGGCTGGTTATCGACGGCTCTGGTACGGGGCGACATCGCCGTCGAGCGTCGCGGTGTCGGGTGACCGGGTGTTCGTGACCATTCAGTCCCCCGCCGGGACCATGACGGTGTACAGGCGGTCGGATCATTCGGTGGCGGCGACGGTGGCGGTGGTGCCTCGCCGAGTGCGGTGGTGGTGAATTGGCGGGCACGCGCGCCTATGTCACCAACTCGACGGCGGGGACGGTGACCGTCATCGACACGACCAACTACTCAAGTGACGAGTATCAAGGTCGGCTCCGGTCCGAGCGCGTTGGCGTTGACGCCCGACGGCACCCGACTTCTTATTACAAACGCCCTGTCGACACGGCTGTCCAAGATCGACACCGCCACGAACCGGGCCACGACGTTGCCCATCACGTCGGCAGATCGCCCTCGTCGATCGCGGTCAGCACCGACAGCAAGTATGCCGACGCCACGAATGTACCCGCCGATGGCAGCGTCACGGTGATCACCTTGGCGTACGGATGGACGAAAACCATTAAAAACGCTGGGATTTCCGCCGAGCGATGTGGTGGTCGCCGGCAACAAGGTGTATGTGTCAAACCTCGGTGGCACGGTCGCGGTGATCTGGCACGCTCGAACAGCGTGATCGGGTCGGTCAGCGTCGGTGCCCCGTGCGGGCCTTGGCGCTCAGTCCCGACGGGGCGACGCTGTTCGCGGCCACTCCCGGTGACAGCGTGCTGGCCATCGATGTCGCGACCGCGACCGTGGTGTCCAGCGTGACCACCGACCCAACCCCGGATATGGTCGGCATGCCGTCGTTGGCAGATGCTGCCGATGGCGCGATCTATCAGACCGACAGCACCGACAATGCGCTGCGCGTGCTGTATGTGGGCGTTCCGAACAATCAGCCGCCGGTGGTCGGCGCCCCGGTCGTGGGTACGCCCGACAACCAGACCGGGGTGGTGATCAAAGGTGGTGGCCACCGATCCCACGGCGACTGCGTCGACGTACACCGTCACACAGAAGCCGGCGTACGGGTCGGTGGTGCTGCACAGCGACGAAACCTTCACGTACACACCGTCTCTGGTGTAGACGCCGTCCGCAACCGAGGACCACTTCATCGTCGGTGTCAGCGACGGCCAGGCCCGGGTGCTATCCACCGTCACCTCCGCCGGTGACTGTGGCGGTGCTCGCCACCGGACGCGACCCTCAAGACGGGGACGAAGATGTACGCCGAGCCACCCGGCACCACGTCATACGTCGGTTCGTCCGCCGAGTACACCCGGCGGAAGTTGATGGAGTTCCCGGTCGACCCGGCCAAGGTCCGCGTCCACATCGCCAACTACAACCGGATCGAGGACCAGATGGTCAAGGGCGGCAGCCTGGATGACATCAGCCTGTGGATCGGCGAGGCGGCGATCGGCGCCGAAAGCCCACCGGAGCGGTCGCCGCCGGGCAGCGCAAGGGTGCGGGGGACATCTCCCATCGCCAGCACGCTCGCCTCCGGGAGTTACACCTCGGACTGGCTGGTCGACGGTAAAGACTTCAACTTCGACCCTGACAAGCAGTACGTTTATCGGTTCTCATCCGCACCGGCGGCAACCTCGCAAATAGCTCCGGCGGCGGCTCGGTGGGGGGTGGCTTCTTCCAGGGAAGCAAGGCGATGCCGGTCGGAGCTGCCGCCCCTCAAGGTGAGTACGGCCGCGTACCTGGATGTGCGGGGTGTCGAGTACCAGTACGCAAAGAAGGCCAGCCGTCGGTGTTCGTGGTGTCTCAGTCCCAGCGCGTACAACCTCTCCGGCGCCACCGGCACCCGCGGTGGCGAACTGGACACCGGGGTCAACCAGTGGGCCGATACCTACAACGGCGTCATCGCCGGGAACATCGCGGTATCCGGCGCCTGGACAACGGAATTCGACAGGCCCGACCAGCGATAGACTTCTACGACGGCAAGGTCGAGATCCCGCTCGACCCGGACGCCGTGGTGTACATGGTGATCAACTCCAGCGACGCCGCCAGTGACCTGACTACCAGCACGATGGCCAAGATTCAGCACAACACGCTCGATGCTCGCTCCCGGTCAGCAGATGTTCCCACGCCCTGCATCTCTGGAGATCCCGCCGCGAAGGGAATCGACCCTGCAAGGCAATGACGCCGAGAGGCGGGCGCTGAATGCGGAACGGGGAACACCCTGCCCGGGGGCGCGGACGAGATCATCCCCTATGGCGAGGTTCTGGGCGATGGCAAGTACCGAGCGGTTGCTCCGGCAATACTCCGGTTGATGGCACTGACTGGATGTGGTGGCTGTTCCGGTGGTGGTGCCGTTGTTGCAGCAGACGCTGGTTGGGGCGTCGGCGGCCCAGGCGCCGTCGGCCGTACCTCTGTCGGTCACGAGACTTCCAGCCGCTGGTGGTGCGGATGCAGAACGGTGGGGGCGCACTGTGGTGTCGTGCACTGTCGATCCCGCCTTGCCGTGTGGTGCCGACCGCACATAGCCGTCGGTTGAACCCCGCCAGCACGTGAGCTCGTCCACGAGACCAAGGTGGGAGGGCGAAAACGCCCTCCCACCTGCGGGGTGGCTGACGGGACTCGAACCCGCGACAGCCAGGATCACAACCTGGTGCTCTACCAACTGAACTACAGCCACCATTGCCGCCGACCGGTCACCCGACGGGCAGCGTCGTCGATACTTAGCCGCTCGGGCGCTCTGCGGCCGAATCGATTCCTCGGACGTGCCGTCGGCGGCCCAGTTCGGCGGCGACCGCCGCGATATCGCTGGTAGACGGGCCCGGCGGCGCCACGAACGCGGTGCGCCGGTAGTACTTGCAGTTCGCGGATGGATTCGTGGATGTCGGCCAGCGCCCGGTGCGCCAGGCCCTTCTCCGGCTGGCCGAAGTAGATCCGCGGGTACCAGCGCCGGCACAGCTCCTTGATCGAGCTGACATCGATCATCCGGTAGTGCAGGAACGCGTCCAGGGCGGGCATGTCGCGGGCGATGAAGCCGCGGTCGGTGGCGATCGAGTTGCCGGCCAGCGGCGCCGTTTTGGCCTGCTTGACGTGGCTGCGGATGTAGTCGAGCACCATCGCCTCGGCGGTGGCCACGATCGACGGTCGATGCCCTGACCTCGTCGATCAGGCCCGGAGCGGGTGTGCATCTCGGTGACCACGTCGATCATCGCGTCAGCGCCGCGTCGTCGGCGTGGATCACCACGTCGACGCCGTCGCCCAGGATGTTCAGGTCGGCGTCGGTGACCAGGGCGGCGATCTCGATGAGCTTGTCGGAGCCCAGATCCAGCCCGGTCATCTCGCAGTCGATCCACACCAGTTCGTCCCGCACAGCGCTCACAGTAGGCCCACGTTAGCGTCCTGACGTGCCCGCCGCCCGTCACGCCGCCGACGGCAAGTAGTGTCGGGTTCCTGGCACCAGTAGATGGTCGAGAGCGCGAGCTGAGCACCGATTCCGACCGGATCGACTCCCGCGCAGCAGATCGCGGCCGGCTACGCCGTCGAGGGCCAGGCGCTGGAACTGGGCACGGTGGTCGTCGACGGCACCGTCGATCCGGCCGCGCAGATCCGCATCCCGCTGGCCACCGTCAACCGGCACGGTCTGGTGGCCGGCGCCACCGGTACCGGCAAGACCAAGACGCTGCAGGTGATCGCCGAGCAGCTGTCGGCGGCCGGCGTGCCGGTGCTGATGGCCGACGTCAAGGGCGACCTGTCCGGGCTGTCGCGGCCCGGGGAGGCCGGCGACAAGATCGCCGCAGCGCGCCACCGACACCGGCGACGACTGGGCGCCGACGGCGTTCCCGGTGGAGTTCCTGTCGCTGGGCACCGCCGGCATCGGGGTGCCGGTGCGTGCCACCATCACCAGCTTCGGTCCGATCCTGCTGTCAAAGGTGCTGGGGCTCAACGCAGACCCAGGAGTCGACGCTGGGGCTGATCTTCCACTGGGCCGACCAGAAGGGTCTACCGCTGCTGGACCTGAAGGATCTGCGCGCGGTGATCCAGTACCTGACCAGCGACGAGGGCAAGCCCGAACTGAAGGAGCTCGGCGCGGTGTCGGCGACGACCGCCGGGGTGATCCTGCGCGCCCTGGTCAACCTGGAGGCCGAGGGCGGCGACACCTTCTTCGGTGAGCCCGAGCTCAAGCCCGAGGACCTGATGCGCCTCGACGCGCAGGGCCGCGGCGTCATCTCGCTGCTGGAACTCGGGCGACCAGGCCGCCCGCCCGGTGATGTTCTCCACGTTCCTGATGTGGGTGCTCGCCGACCTGTTCACCTTCCTGCCCGAGGTCGGCGACGTCGACAAGCCCAAGCTGGTGTTCTTCTTCGACGAGGCGCACCTGCTGTTCACCGACGCCTCCAAGGCGTTCCTGGAGCAGGTCGAGCAGACCGTCAAGCTGATCCGCTCCAAGGGCGTCGGCGTGTTCTTCTGCACCCAGCTGCCCACCGACGTGCCCAACAACGTGCTCTCGCAGCTGGGTGCGCGCATCCAGCACGCGCTGCGCGCGTTCACCCCCGATGACCAGAAGGCGCTGACGAAGACGGTGCGCACCTACCCGAAGACCGATGTGTACGACCTGGAGTCGGCGTTGACGTCGCTGGGTATCGGCGAGGCGATCGTCACGGTGCTGTCGGAGCAGGGCGCGCCGACCCCGGTCGCCTGGACGCAGGCTGCGGGCGCCGCGCTCGCTGATGGACACCATCGGCGCCGACGCCATCGCCGCGGCCGCCAAGGCCAGCCCGCTGCAGGCGGAGTACGGCCAGACCGTGGACCGCGAGTCGGCCTACGAGATGCTGGCGGCCAAGCTGGCGCCGCCGCCGGCAGCCGCACGCCCGATCTGCCGCCGGTGCCGACCGGGATCGAGCTACCGCCGATGCCGGCGCCGGCGGCGCCGCCGGAGCCCGGCTTCTTCGACAAGATGATGGACAGCCCGGCGTTCAAGAGCGCGATGCGCTCAGCGGGCACGGTGCTCGGCCGCGAGATCACCCGCAGCATCTTCGGCACCGGCCGCCGCCGGCGCTGAGTCGGCGGACTCGGCACGCTCGGCGCTGAGCGAGCCGTCGCGCGAAGTCTAGTCGCCGCCGAGCTTCTTGTAGACCGCACCGACGATCGGCGTGACGATGGCCCGCGGCGCGTATCCGCTGGCCACCGACATGGCCTTCGAGGTCAGCCCGGGAACGACGCGCATCTTGTTGTGCTCCAACGCATCCAGCGACACCTTGGCGGTGTACTCGGTGTAGATCCACAGGAAGTCCGGGATCAGCCTCTCGACCAGCGACTGCTCCGCCGGGTCGGGCAGCTCGGTGCGCACCGGCCCGGGTGCCAGCACGGTGACGTGCACGCCGGCCTTCTTCAGCTCGCCGCGCAGCGACTCGCTGAAGGTGTTGGCGAACGCCTTGCTCGCGGCGTAGGTGGCGTTGTTGGGGATCGGTGAATTGCCCGCCACCGAACCCGAGATCAGGATGCCGCCGGCCCCGCGCTCGATCATCCCGGGCAGCACCGCCAGCGTAAGGTCGTGCACCGCAATGACATTGAGCTGCACCTGGGCCTTCTCGCCGGCCGGGTCCAGGTCGGCGACCGGGCCGAAGGTCGCGGTGCCCGCGTTGTTGCACAGGATCGAGATGTTGCGGCCGGCCAGCTCGTCGGCGAGCTTGTCGCGGTCGGCGGCATCGGTCAGGTCGACCGGCCGCACCTCGACGGTCGACGCCGTAGCGCTCGGTGAGCCGGGCGGCCAGATCGGTCAGCACGTCGTCGCGGCGCGCGGTGATGATCAGGCTGTGGCCGCGGGCGGCCAGCTCGGTGGCCAGCGCCTCGCCGATGCCTTGGGAGGCGCCGGTGACGACGGCGCGGGCGTCGGGGCTGGGTGCGGGTACTGGCATGCGGCAATGGTAGACACGCGTCCGTTCATTAGAGTGCCGGGCATGACCCAGCCCGCCGCGGCGCTGACTGCCGGCGCAGAAGTCCCGGGTCGCGGCGTGGGCGCTGTGGGACTGCGGCTTCGTCGGCATGAACGCGATCGTCGTGACGTTCGTGTTCTCGGTCTATCTGACCGAGTCGGTCGGGCGAGGGCCTGCCCGGCGGCGCGTCCCCGGCGAGCTGGCTGGGCCGCGCGCTGGCCATCGCCGGGCTGACCGTCGCGGTCTTCGCGCCCGTCACCGGGGTGTGGGTGCAGGCGCCGCACTCGGCGGCGCGGCGCTGACCGTGCTGACCGGCGCTGCGGTCGCTGCTGACCGCGGCGATGAGCCTGATCCGCGACGAACCGGCCTACCTGTTTCTCGGGTTGGCGCTGCTGGCCGCGACCGCGGCGTGCGGCGACCTGGCCGGCGTGCCCTACAACGCGATGCTGCGACAGCTCTCGACGCCGGAGACCTCCGGCCGGATCTCCGGATTCGGCTCGGCCGCAGGCTATCTCGGCAGCGTGGTGTTGCTGCTGATCGTCTACTTCGGGTTCATCATGGGCGATGGCCCGACCCGGGGCTGCTCGGCATGTCCGTCGACGACGGGTACAACGTGCGCGTCGGCGATGCTGGTGACCGCGGTGTGGTTCGCGGTGTTCGCGCTGCCGCTGCTGTTCACCGCGCACCACCTGTTGCCCGCCGGACGCGACGGCGCACGCAGCCGGTCGGCGTGCTCGGTGCCTACCGCCAGGTGTGGTCGCGACATCAGCGCCGAATGGCACCGCGACCGCAACCTGGTCTACTACCTGATGGCCAGCGCGATCTTCCGGGACGGGCTGGTCGGGGTGTTCACCTTCGGCGCGGTGCTCGGGCGTCAGCGTCTACGGCATCTCGCCGGCCGACGTGCTGATGTTCGGCGTGGCCGCCAGCGTGGTGGCCGCGGTCGGCGCCGTGCTCGGCGGGCTACGTCGACGACCGGATCGGGTCCAAGCCGGTCATCGTCGGGTCGTTGACCGCGATGATCGCCGTCGGCCTGACGCTGCTGACGCTGTCCGGCCCGGTGGCGTTCTGGGTCTGCGGGCTGGTGTTGTGCCTGTTCATCGGCCCGACGCAGGCCTCGGCGCGGACGCTGCTGCTGCGGATGTCGGCCGACGGGCAAGGAAGGCATGGCGTTCGGTCTCTACACGATGACCGGGCGGGCGGTGTCGTTCCTGGCGCCGTGGCTGTTCTCGGTGTTCGTCGACGTCTTCGACACCGATCCGCGCCGGATTGGCCGGCATCTGCGTGGTGCTCGGCGCCGGACTGCTGGCGATGCTGCGCGGTGCGCGTCGCCCGCAGCGCGGCGAACCGGGCTAGTTAGCCGACGGCCGCGCAGATCGTCAGGCCGGCGCCGGTGCGCTGCTGCACCTGCGCGCCGTCCACGGTGATCGTGCAGGTGACTTCGCGGCCGACGTTGATGACGGTGACGCTGGCCGCGCTTGGCCGCCGGCGGCGACAGGGCGACTTCCTTGCTCCACGGCAGCACGACGTTGAACTCCATCTGCAGCACCCCGCCGGTGTCGACGTAGGTGATGCTGATCGCGCGGCCCTCGCCGGTGACGTTGTAGACGACGGTCTCGGTGGCGGCCGCGTCGGTCGGTGGTCGTCGGCGATCCAGGCGACGGCGCGGCGGGAGCCGACGTCTGGGGTGACGTCGGTGGTGGTGGTCTCGGCGCCGTCGTGCGCGTGGTCGTCGGCGCCGGAGCGGTGCGTGCGTGGGCTCGGGCATCGGCGGCAGCGGGGCCACCGCGGTGTCGTCGCGCGCGGACCCGTTGGCGATCACCAGCGCGATCACCAGGCCGACGACCAGCAGTGACGGCGGCGCCGGCCAGCACCCACAGCCAGCGCGGTGACTTCGGGGGTCCCGGTGGCGGCTGCGCCGGGCGGCTGGCGGTAGGCGGCTGATACTGCGTCTGCGTCCAGTACGGCGGCAGCTGCTGGGTGGGCTCAGGTCCCGGAGGAGGGCCGGAGGGACGTACCCGGGGTAGCTGTAGCTGGCTCCCGTAGGCCGGATCGGGACCGGCGGGTACTGGTTGCCCAGCTGTTCGGTCGGCTGCGACCATGGGGGCGGTTCGGGTCGTACCCTTCGGGTCGACGTGGATCGCTCATGTCCACCTCATGATCTGCACGTTACCTGCGGATCGCGGCGCGCTCGGATGCCTCACGGACAAACAGCAGGTCAGCGGCCTATCGGAGGCGGTCTTCGGCGCGCTCACGCTACGGTCGGGACGAGGAGGAGCAATGGTCATGGCACCGCAGGTCCGCGCGATCTACGGCGCCTCGCTGTCCCCGGATGCGACCGCCTTCGCGCACCTCGTCGACGACGGTGGCTATCCCCGTGCGGTGCAACGGTTCCTGCGCGGCTGGCGGGCCAGTTCGTCGCGTGACGTCGAGTTGCCGGTCGAGGGCCCGGTGACCAGGGTGCTGCACTCCGCCGACGGCCACTGGCTGGCCTGCGAAGTCGCGCCGGAAGGCGGGTCGCGTACCCAGATCTGGGTCGTGACCACCGACCCCGACGACCGCGCCGCGCGGCGCATCGACGCCACCGGTCTGGACGTCGACGGACGGGCACCGCCGAACTGATCGCGTGGGACGGCACGCAGGTGGCGGCCATTCTCACCGGCGAGGACGGCGTGGGCGCGTCGTGCCTGATCGATCCCGGCCGCCGGTGACCGGGTGGTGCTGGACCGTCGGTCGTCGGGCCGGCTGGTGGATGCGTGGGCGGGTTCGGCACTGATCCGGGTGGGGCCCCGCGGTTACCGCGAACTGCTCATGCTGCACGGGCTGACCGAAATCGCGCTGCTGCCCTACGATCCCGGCTCGACCACCGATGCCGGTGTGATCCTCGACGACCACGGTCCGCGTCGACTTGCGCTACGGCGTCGACGGCGACTCCTACCAAGCTGTATCAGCCGGCGCACACGTACGCGCCGAACAGTCCCGAGGGATTCATCCGCGCATTGATCCGCAGCGACAACGGATCTGATCACGCGCGACTGCTCGAGGTCACCGTCACCGCCGACGGGGTCGTCCTACCAGGTGGTGGCCGAGCGACCCGGTTTCGAACTCGATGAATTCGTCGTCAGCGATGACCTGTCCACTGTCGCGATGCTGTGGAACATCAACGGCTGCAGCGAACTTCAGATTCTCCAGTATGCCGACAAGACGCTCGACGACCCCATCGAGTTGCCCGGGCCGGTCGCCGCGAACTGTCGATCAGCGCGGGCGGGTCGATGGTGGCGATGACGGTCGAGGGCCCGTCGCAGCCGCGGAACGTCGAACTCGTCGACACCCGCACCCGGGAATGGGAGCGCGTCGACCGCGAACCCATGCGCGGACCGCGCGCCGGGGCGCCCACGCTGGACGTGCATCACCGCGCGCGACGGGATGACGTTCACCGCGTGGCGTTACCCACCCGCGCCCGGTGTGCCGGACACGGGCGCGCTGATCTATCTGCACGGCGGACCCGAAGGGCAGGCGCGGCCCGGTTACAGCGAGGTGTTCCCGCAGCTGCTCGATGCCGGTATCACGGTGCTGGCGCCCAACGTGCGCGGCTCGGGCGGGTTCGGCCGGACGTTCATGCATGCCGACGACCGCGAGCGGCGATTCGCCGCCATCGACGACGTCGCCGACTGTGTGCGGCACCTGATCGACGGCGGATACGCCGATCCCGGCGAGAATCGCCTGTGCCGGTTGGTCATACGGCGGTTACCTGACATTGGCTGCGCTGACGTTTCATCCGGACCTGTTCGCCGCGGGCGTGAGCATCTGCGGGATGAGCGACCTGAACACCTTCTACCGCAACACCGAAGCGTGGATCGCGGCCGCGGCCCACCCGAAGTACGGCCATCCCGTTTCCGATCGCGATCTGCTCGAGCAACTGTCGCCGCTGACGCGGGTCGACGCGCTGACCGCGCCGTTGCTGTTGGTCCACGGCGGCAACGACACCAACGTGCCGGTCAGCGAATCCACCAGATGGAGCAGGCCCTGCGCGAGCGTGGCCGGACCGTGCGCTACCTGGTGTTTCCCGACGACGGCCACGAGATCGCCAAGCGCGAGAACCGCGCTGCGCTGGCCGTCGCGGTACGGGACTGGCTGGTATCGGCATTCGCCGGCCCGGCCGTGACTAATCCGTGATGTTTGGAGAATTGCCGCAGGGGTAAACCTTGTCCGCCATAAGTGCGGAACGAAACGGAGAATCGCGATGCGACTGGTCGGGATTGTAGTGGTGGTGTGGCTCCTCATCGGAGTCTTCGCCACCTTTCAACGGGGATACTTCGAGAAGACCGAAACCAACTGCGCCACTGCGGGATCGATCGCTCTGACCGTTCTGGTCGGGCCGTTGAACTACGCGGGGGTCAACCCGAAAGTGGAGGCCTGCAACCTGCCCCAGCCCAGTCAGTGATTTCAGTCAGCGTCCGTCAAACCACTCTTTGAAATGGAGTTGTCATGATTGTCCTGGGAGCCATCCTGCTCATCCTCGGATATGTCCTTCACATCAGCATTCTGTCGACGATCGGCATCATTCTGCTGGTCATCGGCGCGGTGCTCTGGATACTGGGCGCGGTCGGCCGGCCCGTCGGCGGCCGAAAAGTCTGGTTCTAGCTAGCCTTGCAGCGTACAGCCGCTGACGTCAACGCGGCGACCGTCATCGCCCGCAGAACGGAACGCGAGCGCGAGCCGGCCGGTTTCCCACCGGCCGGCTTCGTGCTGTACGGGGTCGAGTTCAGCAGCCCGAACGCCGCATGCGCCATCAGTCGCGCGTCGGACTCGTCGAGACCGGCGTTCAGGTCACGCAGCACCCGGACCCAGATCTCGACGTATTGCCGCTGGCTCCTGCGCACCTGACGCAGGGCGGCCGCGGGTAGCTGGATCAGGTCGCGGTCCTGGATGCGGATCAGGTCGGGTTCGCCGAGGGTGAAGTCGAGGTGGAACTCGACAAGCCCGTCCAGCGCCGCCGCGGCGTCCGCGGCACTCGGCCTCGACCGCCCGCCCGCCGGCCAGCAGCCGGGTGCTGATCTCCACCAGAAGCTCCACCAGCAGGGCTTCCTTGTTGGGGAAGTGCCGGTAGATCGCGGGGCCGCTGACGTCGGCGGCGGCGCCGATGTCCTCGAGCCGGACCGCCAGGAAGCCCCGTTCGGCGAACTGCCGTTCGGCGGCGGCCAGCAGCAGCGAGCGGCGGTCGGACTTGAGCCGGCTGCGCCGGGTCGGTGCCGGGCCGTCGGCTTCCGGTGATGCGGTGACGACATCGCGGCCTCCCAACAACTGCATCTGGACAGTTCGGTTAATCGTGACTAACATACCACGAGTTAGTCACGATTAACTCGAATCTGATGGGCGGCAGTGATGGCATCCGGGACGTCGAACCGCGACGAACATCTCGCGCTGGTGGAGCAGCTTCGCGCCAAGCTGGCCACCGCCGCGCTCGGCGGTCCGGAACGTGCCCGCGAGCGCCACGTCGCGCGGGGAAAGCTGCTGCCGCGCGACCGCGTCGACGACCTGCTGGATCCCGGCAGTCCCCTGCTCGAAGTGGCCCCGCTGGCCGCCGACGGCATGTACGACGACGAGTGCCCGGGCGCGGGAATGATCGCCGGCATCGGCCGGGTGTCGGGGCGCGAGTGCATGATCGTCGCCAACGACGCGACCGTCAAAGGCGGTACCTACTACCCGATCACGGTCAAGAAGCATCTGCGCGCGCAGGAGATCGCGCTGCAGAACCGGTTGCCGTGCATCTACCTCGTCGACTCCGGCGGCGCGTTCCTCCCGCGGCAGGACGAGGTGTTCCCGGACCGGGAGCATTTCGGCCGGATCTTCTACAACCAGGCGACCATGAGCGCCAAGGGGATTCCGCAGATCGCGGCGGTGCTCGGCTCGTGCACCGCGGGCGGCGCCTACGTCCCGGCGATGAGCGACGAAGCCATCATCGTGCGCAACCAGGGCACCATCTTCCTCGGCGGCCCGCCGCTGGTGAAGGCGGCCACCGGCGAGATCGTCACCGCCGAAGACCTGGGCGGCGGGGACCTGCACTCCAAGGTCTCCGGCGTCACCGACCATCTCGCGCACGACGACCGTGACGCGTTGCGGATCGTCCGTCGCATCGTCTCGACGCTGGGCCCGCGTCCGGTCCAGCCCGTGGGACGTGGCGCCCACCGTCGAACCCGTCGCCGACCAGGCCGAGCTCTACGACGTCGTGCCGGTCGACGCCCGGGTGCCCTATGACGTGCACGACGTCATCACCCGCATCGTCGACGGCGGAGAGTTCGGCGAGTTCAAGGCCGAGTACGGCACCACGCTGGTCACCGGGTTCGCCCGGATCCACGGCCATCCCGTCGGCATCATCGCCAACAACGGTGTGCTGTTCGGTGAATCAGCCCTCAAGGGTGCGCATTTCATCGAACTGTGCGACAAGCGCACGGTGCCACTGCTGTTCCTGCAGAACATCACCGGATTCATGGTGGGCCGCGACTACGAGGCCGGCGGCATCGCCAAACACGGCGCCAAGATGGTGACCGCGGTGGCGTGCGCGCGGGTTCCGAAGCTCACCGTGGTGATCGGCGGGTCCTACGGCGCGGGCAACTACTCGATGTGTGGCCGCGCGTATTCGCCGCGGTTCCTGTGGATGTGGCCCAACGCGCGGATCTCGGTGATGGGCGGCGAGCAGGCCGCCTCGGTGCTCGCGACCGTGCGCGGCGAGATGACCGCCGAAGAGGAAGAAGCCTTCAAGGCGCCCATCCGGGCCCAGTACGAGCACCAGGGCAACCCCGTACTATTCGACGGCCCGGCTGTGGGATGACGGGGTGATCGACCCCGCCGATACCAGAACGGTTCTGGGGCTGGCACTTTCAGCTGTCGGCAACGCACCGGTGGAACCGGTGTCCTACGGCGTGTTCAGGATGTGAGTGACTGATGAGTCCGACTCTTTTCGACACCGTTCTGATCGCCAACCGCGGCGAGATCGCGGTCCGGGTCATCCGGACGCTGCGGCAGATGGGCATCCGCTCGGTCGCCGTCTACAGCGAGGCGGACGCCGGCGCCCGCCACGTCGCCGAGGCCGACACCGCCGTGCTGCTCGGCCCGGCACCGGCCCGGCAGAGCTACCTCAACATCCCCGCCGTCGTCGATGCCGCGGTGCGCACCGGCGCGCAGGCCGTGCACCCGGGTTACGGGTTCCTCTCGGAGAACGCGGAATTCGCGGCCGCCCTGGCCGAGGCCGGCATCGTGTTCATCGGCCCGCCGGTCGTCGGCCATCGCCACGATGGGCGACAAGATCACCGCCAAGGCGACGGTGTCGCGGTTCGACGTGCCGGTGGTGCCGGGCATCGCCCGGCCGGGCCTGACGGACGCCGAGTTGATCGCGGCAGCCGGGGACGTCGGCTACCCCGTGCTGGTGAAGCCGTCGGCCGGTGGCGGCGGCAAGGGCATGCGGATGGTCGAAGACCCCCTCGAACTGCCCGCCGCGCTGGCCGGTGCCCGCCGTGAGTCGGCGGCGGCCTTCGGTGACGACACACTGTTCCTGGAGCGGTTCGTGTTGCGGCCCAGGCATATCGAGGTGCAGGTGCTGGCCGACGCCCACGGCAACGTCATCCACCTCGGCGAACGCGAATGCAGCCTGCAGCGCCGGCACCAGAAGGTGATCGAGGAGGCGCCGTCGGCCCTGCTGGACGCGGCCACCCGGGCCCGTATCGGCGCCGCCGCATGCGACACCGCACGCAGCGTGGACTACGTCGGTGCGGGCACGGTCGAATTCATCGTCTCCGCCGACCATCCCGACGAGTTCTTCTTCATGGAGATGAACACCCGGCTTCAGGTCGAGCACCCCGTCACCGAGATGGTCACCGGCTGGGACCTCGTCGAGTGGCAGGTCCGCATCGCGGCGGGGGAGAAGCTGGCGGCCACCCAGGACGACATCCGGATGCGCGGTCATGCGATGGAGGCCCGGGTGTACGCCGAGGATCCCGCACACGGCTTCCTGCCGACCGGCGGCACGGTATTGGATCTCGAGGAACCGAACGGCCAAGGCGTGCGGGTCGATTCCGGCCTGTTCGCCGGCACCGTCGTGGGCAGCGACTACGACCCGATGCTGGCCAAGGTGATCGCGTACGGCGACGACCGCGCCGCCGCGCTGCGCGGCCTGGACCGTGCACTGGCCGACACCGCGGTGCTCGGGGTGGTCACCAACATCGACTTCCTGCGGTTCCTGCTCGCCGACGACGACGTCGCCGCGGGGCGGCTGGACACCGGACTGCTGGACCGGCGGGTGGGCGACTACGCGCCGGCGGACGCGACGGACGCCGAGTTCGTGGCGGCCGCGGCATACCGATGGCTGCGACGGTGGCAGGGCGCGGGGAACGAACTGTGGTCGGTGCCCTCGGGCTGGCGGATGGGCGCGCACGCCGCGACGGTGAGCCGGTTGCGCTCCGGGGAGCGCACCGACCACGTCCGCATCACCGGGACACCCGACGGCGGCGACGGCCGCCGTCGAACACGGCGAAACCCGCTCGCTGACCGCCACTCTCGACGGTGACCGGCTGACGGTCACGTTCGGTGGTCTGCGCACCGAGTACCGCGTCGCCGCGGCCGATCATCAGATCTGGCTGGCGTCGGGCGACGGTGTGGCTGTGCTGGAGGAAGTGCGCGAGGCTCCGGTGCGTCCCGACGACGAGCACAGCGGTGACGCCGAACTCGTCAGCCCCATGCCCGGTGCGGTCGTCGCGGTCAACGTGGAGACCGGCGCGCAGGTGGCCGCCGGCGCCGTCGTCGTCGCGGTGGAGGCGATGAAGATGGAGCACTCGCTGACCGCACCCGTCGACGGCGTGGTGGAAGTTCTTGTCGCCGTGGGCGATCAGGTCAAGGTGGGCCAGCCGCTGGCCCGCATTACTGCAACACAAGAGGAAAAGTCCGATGACTGACTATCTGTCGACCGGGAATCTCCCCGACGATTACGCGCAACTGGCCAAGACGGTTCGCGACTTCGCGCAGAGCGTCGTTGCCCCGGTGTCGGCCAAGCACGATGCCGAACACAGCTTCCCGTACGAGGTGGTGTCCGGGATGGCGGATATGGGCCTGTTCGGGTTGCCGTTCCCCGAGGAGTACGGCGGCATGGGCGGCGACTATTTCGCGCTGTGCCTGGCGCTCGAGGAACTCGGCAAGGTCGACCAGAGCGTGGCCATCACGCTGGAGGCCGGTGTCTCCCTGGGCGCGATGCCGGTGTACCGGTTCGGCAACGAAGCGCAGAAGCAGGAGTGGCTGCCGCTGCTGACCAGCGGCAAGGCCCTGGGCGCCTTCGGGCTGACCGAAGCCGGCGGCGGCAGCGACGCCGGCGCCACCAAGACCACCGCGAAACTGGACGGGTCGAGCTGGGTTATCAACGGCACCAAGCAGTTCATCACCAACTCCGGCACCGACATCACCCGCCTGGTCACGGTCACGGCCGTCACCGGGGAGAAGGAGATCAGCTCGATCCTGGTGCCGGTGCCCACCGAGGGCTTCACCGCCGAACCCGCCTACGACAAGGTCGGCTGGAACGCGTCGGACACCCATCCGCTGAGCTTCGACGACGTGCGGGTGCCCGAGGAGAACCTGCTCGGCGAGCGTGGCCGCGGCTACGCGAACTTCCTGCGCATCCTCGACGAGGGCCGCATCGCGATCGCCGCGTTGTCGGTCGGCGCGGCGCAGGGATGTGTCGACGAGAGCGTCAAGTACGCCAAGGAGCGGTCGGCGTTCGGCCAGCCGATCGGGCGCTACCAGGCGATCGAGTTCAAGCTGGCGCGCATGGAGGCCCGCGCGCACGCGGCGCGCACCGCCTACTTCGACGCCGCCGCACTGATGCTGGCCGGCAAGCCGTTCAAGAAGGAGGCGGCCGTGGCCAAGATGGTCGCCAGCGAGGCTGCCATGGACAACGCCCGCGACGCCACCCAGATTCACGGCGGCTACGGTTTCATGAACGAGTACACCGTCGCCCGGCACTACCGCGACAGCAAGATTCTCGAAATCGGCGAGGGGACAACCGAAGTGCAGCTGATGGTCATCGCCCGGCAGATGGGGCTGTGAGTCGAGTGAGCGGAACGAGCGCAGCGAGAGACGGGAACGAGACGAACGATGGGGCTGTGAGTCGAGTGAGCGGAACGAGCGCAGCGAGAGACGGGAACGAGACGAACAAATCGGACGGGACGAGTGAGTGACGAACCGGAAAGGTCGTCCGTCAGCGCGGGCTGTGGTTCGAGGAGTTCGAGATCGGCGTGCGCTACGTGCACGCGCCGGGCCGGACCATCACCGAAGCCGACAACGTGCTGTTCACCACGCTGACGATGAACACCCAGGCGCTGCATCTGGACGCCGCGTTCTCCGACGCGCTGCCGCCGTTCCACCAGCGCCTGGTGAACTCGATGTTCACGCTTTCCACGCTGGTCGGACTTTCGGTCACGCAGTTGACGCAGGGCACCATCGTCGGCAACCTGGGGTTCTCCGAAATCGCCTTCCCGAAGCCGCTTTTCCACGGGGACACCATGTATGCCGAGACGGTCGTCACCGATAAGCGCGAGTCGAAGAGCCGGCCGGGCGAGGGCATCGTGACGCTTCGCGCACACCGCGCGCAATCAGCACGGCGATATCGTGGCCACCGCATCCCGCAAGACCATGGTTCGCAAGAAGCCACAGGAGCAACCCACCGATGCCGCTTGACAACGCCGGACCCGCCTGGCTGTTCTGCCCGGCCGACCGACCGGAACGGTTCGAAAAGGCCGCCGCCGCAGCCGATATCGTCATCCTCGACCTCGAGGACGGCGCCGGGGACAAGCCGGCCGCGCGCGAAGCCCTGGTGAGCACGCCGCTGAACCCGGCCCGCACCGTGATCCGCATCAACGCCGGCCGACTCGCAGGAGCAGCAGCTGGACCTCGAGGCGCTGGCGCGCACCGCGTACACGACGGTGATGCTGCCCAAGTGCGAGTCCGCCGAGCAGGTGACCGCATTGGCGCCGCTGGAGGTGGTGTTGATCGTGGAGACGCCGCTGGGTGCGCTGAAGGTGGATGAAACGGCGGCCGCGGCCAACACGGTCGGCGTCATGTGGGGCGCCGAGGACCTGTTCGGATTTCTGGGCGGTACTGCCAACCGATTCGCCGACGACTCCTATCGCGACGTCGCCAAGTACGTACGTTCGCGGTCGCTGCTGGCCGCGAAGGCGTACGGCAAGCAGGCCCTGGATTCGGTGTACATCGACATCAAGAATCTCGACGGCCTGCGGGTCGAGGTGGACGACGCCGTCGCCGTCGGCTTCGACATCAAGGTGGCCATCCATCCCAGCCAGGTGGCGGTCATCCGGACGGGCTATGCACCCTCGGCAGACCAGGTCGAGTGGGCGCGACACGTTCTGGCCGCAGCGGCTGACCACCGGGGTGCCTTCGCTTTCGAGGGCATAATGGTGGATGCGCCAGTGCTACGGCGAGCGGAGCGAATAGTTCAGCTCGCGCCCTAACCCCGGGCGCCCGCTGACACCCGCCACAAGCGGGGCTGTTCGGCTGGCCCGGCTCTGGAGCTGACCTACAGGTCTGACGGCGAAACATGCCGGACAGCGACCTAAAGGAGGCGCTATGTCTGGGTCTGCTCATGCACCGCTCGCTGACGGCTGGTCCGTCGAGCTCGAGCCCGTGCAACTCCTCGCCCCCGACGGGACACCAACCTCCGAAACGCGATTCAGTCGCGACCTGCCGCCCGAAACGCTGGGCTGGCTCTACGAGATGATGGTGGTGACCCGCGAACTCGACACCGAGTTCATCAACCTGCAACGCCAGGGCGAACTCGCCCTGTATGCGTCGTGTCGCGGCCAGGAGGCCGCCCAGATCGGCGCGG
This sequence comes from uncultured Actinomycetota bacterium, assembly GCA_963779655.1. GTDB lineage: Bacteria > Actinomycetota > Actinomycetes > Mycobacteriales > Mycobacteriaceae > Mycobacterium. The sequence continues at coordinate 136,832 of CAVZZD010000027.1, forward strand.
TGGCATGCCTGCGCAAGACCGACTGGCTGTTCCCGCAGTACCGCGAGATCGGCGCCTTCCTGCTGCGCGGTATCACGCCGGCCCAGATGGGTGCGGTGTGGCGGGGCAGCTGGCACGGCGGGCTGGGCTTCACCGCGAAGTGCTGCGCGCCGATCTCCATCCCGATCGGCACCCAACAACTGCATGCCGTGGGCGCGGCGATGGCCGCCCAGCGGCTCGGTGAGGACTCGGTGACGGTCGCGTTCCTCGGCGACGGCGCCACCAGTGCGGGCGACGTCCACGAGGCGCTCAACCTGGCGTCGGTGTTCTCGGCGCCGTGCGTCTTCTACGTGCAGAACAACCAGTGGGCGATCTCGCTGCCGGTGAGTCGGCAGCTGGCGGCGCCCTCGATCGCGCATCGCGCGGACGCCTACGGCATGCCCGGCATCCGGGTCGACGGCAACGACGTGCTGGCCTGCTACGCGGTGATGGCCGCGGCGGCGGAGCGGGCCCGCACCGGCGGCGGCCCGACGTTGATCGAGGCGGTCACCTACCGGATGGGTCCGCACACCACCTCCGACGACCCGACGCGGTACCGATCGAGGACGAACTCGAATCGTGGCGCGCCCGCGACCCGGTGTCGCGCTACCGCACCTACCTGCAGAGCACCGGGGTGTGGACGGAGCGGCTCGAGCAGCGGGTCGACGCACACGCGACCCGGATGCGAACCGAGTTGCGCGACGCCATCGTCGGCGCGCCCGACCCCGACGTACTCGAGATGTTCGACACCGTCTACGCCGACATCACGCCGAACCTGGCGGCCCAGCGAGAACAGCTGCGCACCGAGCTGGCGAAGGAGGCGTGACATGACGCAGATATTCGAACGGCCCCCGATGCTCACTCCGGTGTCCACCGCGGCGAATCTCACCATGGTGCAGGCGATCAACCGGGCGCTGCACGACGCGATGGCCACCGACGACCGCGTGCTGGTGTTCGGCGAGGATGTCGCCCGGCTCGGGGGTGTGTTCCGGGTGACCGAGGGGCTATCCGAAACCTTCGGCGAAGCACGCTGTTTCGACACCCCACTGGCGGAGTCCGCCATCGTCGGCATCGCCATCGGGATGGCAATCCGGGGCATGGTGCCGGTGCCCGAAATCCAATTCGACGGCTTCAGCTATCCGGCGTTCGACCAGATGGTGAGCCACCTGGCCAAGTACCGGATGCGCACGCACGGCGATATCGATATGGCGGTGACGATCCGGATCCCGTCGTTCGGCGGCATCGGTGCCGTCGAGCATCACTCGGAATCCACCGAGACCTATTGGGCGCACACCGCGGGACTGAAAGTGGTGGTGCCGTCGACCCCCTCGGATGCGTACTGGTTGCTGCGGGACGCGATCGCCAGCCCTGATCCGGTGATCTACCTGGAGCCCAAGCGCCGCTACTGGAGCCGCGGCGATGTGGACACCGCCGCACCCGGCCTGCCGATCGGGAAGGCGGCGATCCGCCGCAGCGGCGACGACGTCACCGTCGTCACCTACGGCGGTCTGGTCGCGACCGCGGAAAGTGCCGCCGAACTCGCCGCCGAGCAACACGGCTGGTCTCTCGAAGTCGTGGACCTGCGGTCGCTGAACCCGTTGGACTTCGACACCGTCGCCGAATCCGTGCGGAAGACGGGACGCTGCGTCGTCATGCACGAAGGCCCGCGCACCCTCGGCTTCGGGGCCGAGCTGGCCGCCCGGATCTCCGAAGAGTTGTTCTACGACCTGGAGTCGCCGGTGCTGCGTGCCACCGGTTTTGACACGCCCTATCCGCCGGCCAGGCTGGAAAAGTTGTGGTTGCCGGGTGTCGACCGCCTGCTGGATTGCGTCGAGCGTGCGCTGGAGATGCCATGAGCGCGAGTGAGAATCGCGATTTCCTGGTGCCCGACCTGGGGGAGGGCCTCGAGGACGCCACGGTGTCGAGTTGGAGTGTGACGGTCGGCGACGAGGTCGAACTCAATCAGACGCTGTGCACGCTGGAGACGGCGAAGGCCGAAGTCGAAATCCCCAGCCCGTATGCCGGGCGCGTCACCGAACTCGGCGGCGCGGTGGGGGACGTGCTGCCGGTGGGAGCCGTGCTGGTGCGCATCGACACGGGAACCGCCGCCGGCGCAGCGAAATCCAATGGCGCGGCACGAAACCCCGTTCTCGTCGGATATGGCACCGACGCGGCGGCCGACAGCAGCCGTCGGGCGGGGCGAGGAACGAGCCCGGCTGAGGAGTCGCGCAATCAGGCCCCGCGTGACGACGATGCGGGGCGAGGAACGAGCCCGGCTGAGGAGTCGCGCAATCAGGCCCAGCGACCCAGGGCGAGGCCCGCGGTGCGCAAGCTGGCGGCCGAACTGCTGGTCGATCTCGCCACGCTGCAGCCCGGTCCAGACGGCGTGATCTCACGTGAGGCGGTGCTGGCCGCCGCCGGCGTGCAGGGTGAACAACGCTCAGGCGTCACCCACGATGTCCTACCGGTGCGCGGTGTGCATGCGGAGATGGCCAAGCGGATGACGTTGTCGCGCAGCCAGATTCCCGACGCACACGCCAGTGTCGACGTCGACGGAAGTCGGCTTCTCGAATTGCGCGACTCGCTGGGGCTCACGCCCTTCGCGCTGACGCTGCGGTTGCTGGTGCTGGCGTTGACGCATCACCGGATCTTCAACTCCACCTGGGTGGAAGGTCCCGACGGACCGCAGGTGCACACCCACCACGCGGTGCATCTGGGCGTCGCGGTGGCTGCGCCCCGCGGGCTGTTGGTGCCGGTGATTCGCGATGCCCAGGCCAAGACCACCCGCGAATTGGCCGAGGCGCTCACGCATCTCATCGACGCGGCGCGGGACGGCACCGTCCGGCCCGCCGAGTTGGTCGGTTCGACGTTCACGGTGTCCAACTTCGGGGCGCTCGGTCTGGACGAGGGTGTCCCGGTGATCAACCACCCGGAGGCCGCGATCCTCGGAGTGGGATCGCTGCGGCCGCGGCCGGTCGTCGTCGACGATGCCGTGGCGATCCGGTCCACGATGAAGCTGACCTGCGCCTTCGACCACCGGGTCGCTGACGGCGCCCAGGTGGCGGCATTCCTCGGCGAGCTTCGTGCACTGATCGAAGCGCCCGAGATCGCGCTGCTCGATCTGTAGGCGTTACGGCGCGAAGGCGTTCAGCAGGGTTCGCATCGAATGCGACACGGCGTGCCGGGTGGTCACGGGGTCATCGGAGTTCGCGATCAGCAGTGCGCCGCGGGTCAGCGCGCCGAGCAGTAGTCGGGTGACGGTGTCGGGGTCGTCGACGCGCACCGTGCCGGCTTCTGAAGCCCACCGCAACGCCTCGGAGATCACCGTGAAGGCGTAGCGCTCGTCGAGTTCGGTGTAGCGGGCCAGACCGAGAACCGCGGGGCCGTCGATCAACAGGATGCGTTGTATATCGGCCTGCAGGACGCCGTCGAGGAAGGCGTCGATACCGCGTGCGAGTTCATCGAGGCTGTCGGCGGCGCCGTGGGCGGCTTGGGTGGCTTCGGTCATCAAATCGGTGTGGGCCTGCTCGAAGACGGCCTCGAACAGGTCGGACTTGGTGGGGAAGTGGTGGTAGAGGGCCCCGGTGGTCACGCGCGCCGCCCGGGCGAGATCGTCGACCGAGGTGGCCTTGAAGCCGTTTTCCCCGAACAACTGGCGGCCGGCACGCACCAGTGCGGCCCGCGTCTGCGCGACCTGTTCGGCCCGCAGTGACGGCCTTGCCGAAGCCTTCGGCTGCGTCTGACATAGTCCTACTCTATTGACATAGGAACAATATGTGAAATATTTGAGTTATCTCAATCACTATCTCGACCATCTCGATGCAGAGGACGATCCGATGACCACAACCCACGAAGTCATTGCTCCCGCCGACCTCGTCTCAGAGACCCGGCGAAACCACCAGTCGACCCTCGACGCGCTGCGCCGCGTCTCCATTCGAAACGCCCAGCGGTGGCGCCGGATTTCCGACTACAACGTTCCCGTTCCCGGTCTGGAGTGGACCGCGGCGGAAACGGCCGCGCACATGATCGGCGACCTGCGTGACTACACCGAGGTGCTGACCCGCTACGCCAAGGGCTACGTGACCCATCCGCAGCAGCCGGCCGAGTCGCCGTCCCGGATGAGTGCCGCGGTCAACGCCCGGCATCTCGCCGCAGTGCCCGATCGCAACCTGCACCGGCTCGCGGCGCAACTGGAGCAGGCCGCGGCGGACTACGTGGCCGTCGCCGAAACGATCGACACCGGCACATCGGTTCTGACACCTAACGGTCTGGTCATCGATCCGTCGACCATGACCGGGCTGCTGTTGGGTGAGCAACTGATCCACGGCCTCGATATCGCGCGAGCGGCGGAGCGCGACTGGACGATCGGCGCCGACGAGGCGCTGCTGGCGATCCCGGCCGTGTTGACGGTGGCGCCGGACTACCTGCGGCCGTCGCAGGCGAATCAGCGGGTCAGCTTCGAACTTCGCATGCGCGGAGGGGCGCGCTACCGCTTTGCGGTGGTCAATGGGACGGCGTTGGTGAGCGAGGCCGGGGCGCCGGTCGACTGCACCATCACCGCGGACCCGGTCGCTTTCCTTCTGGTCGGCTTCGGCCGGGTGCCGCAGTGGTCACCCGTGCTGCGCGGCAAGTTGCGGGCGGGCGGCCGCAGGCCTTGGCGCGCAGCGAAATTCGGGGCGTTGCTGTCCAACCCCTAGCGTTGCTGCGCGGCGGCCAGTCGGCTCTGGAACTCCGGCGACTGGATCGACGTGGCCTGCGGGCCGAGTTCGATCCGCATCGCGCTGTGATGCAGATCGGTGTCGATGGAGCCCGGCGTCGCGGTGGCCCGCATGCTCGCCTTGGTGGCCAGCACCACTTCGCGCGGAGCGCCTGCCGGCCCGGCCGCCAGTTCGAGGGCGGCGGCCACCGCGTCGTCGGCCTTGGCCAGTGCCAAACCGTGTGCCACCGCCGCGTCGGCGTCGAAGCGCATCCCGAAAAGCAGTGCGGCACGGGCGACTTGGGGGCCGACACCGCGTTGCAGCATCCACGTCGCCCCGCCGCCGGGGTGGATGCCCAGCTTCTGGAAGCGCGGATCGAACATTGCGTGCGGACCCGCGATGCGCACATCGGCGGCCAGTGCCAGGTTGAGGCCCGCGCCGACGGCCGCGCCGTTGACCGCCGCGATGGTGGGCAGCGTGCAGTTCCCGACGGCCATGAACCCGTCGTAGATCCGCAGCAGACCCTCTTCGGCGGCCGCGCCCAGTGCGCTGAGATCGGCGCCGGCGCAGAACGCCTTGCCCGCCCCGGTGAGCACGACGGCGTGCACGTTTTCGTCGGCTTCGGCGCGTTCGACGGCCTCCCGAAGTTGGGCCGACATCGCGTCGGTGACGGCGTTGCGCCGGTCGGGATCGTTGACGGTGATCAGCGCTACCCGGCCCGCGGCGGAATCGGGCCCGGTGACGGTGTAGAGCACGAGGTCGGTGGCCATGGGGGCACCGTACTCCGCGTCCGGGTTGCGGCGCACCGACTCAATCGCCTCAGGCGCCCCACGTGTCGCCGTCCTGAACACTCAACGAATTGCCCGGCTCAAGCGACAGCCAGGCTTGTCGCGCCGAGGTGGGCGAGACGAGGACCGCTTCCGCCGGTAACGGTTGTGGCGGACGTGGCCGGTGTCAGCTGATTCCCGGCGTGGCGACCGCAACTAGCCCTGCAGAGCCTTTGCGCAGCCGGCGAGGATCGCGCGAAAACTCCAGCGCAGCAGTGGCGCGGTGATCGTCTCCATCACCCTGCCGCCGGCACGGGCCGGATGGGTGTAGGTGGTGGTCCAGTCGACGTGTGTGCCGCTGCCCGACGGGCTGAACGTCATCGCGCCGCCTTCGTGGTCGATGGCCGGGAAGGCGCGGAGGATCCGGTAGGAGTAGCTCCGCGGCGGGTCGTAAGCGGTGATCTCCTCGCGGAACCACATGCCGGCCCCGGTTACCTCCCGCACTGCACCCACGCCGGGCCTCGATGAGCCCTTCGCAAAGCCGGCCCGCAACACCAATGGGGCGGCGGTCAGGTTGGCCGGATCGGCGAGCCAGGCGAAGACCCGTTCCTGCGATGCAGCAATCGTGCGCTCCACGGCTATGTGGACCATGGCACCTCCACACCTCTCAATGGTCAGCGGATGGTCGCGAAGAACGCCCGCACGTCCTCGGCGAACAGCTCGGGTTGTTCGAACGCGGCGAAGTGGCCGCCGCGTGGCATGTTGGTCCAGTGCGTGACGTTGTACAGCTGCTCACACCAGTGCCGGGGTGCCCGGAAGATCTCCTTGGGAAACGACGCCACCCCGGTCGGCAGTTCGACGCGTCCCTGTGCGGCGACGGATCCGAAACTCTCCCAATACATTCGCGCTGAGGACGCCGCTGAGCCGGTGAGCCAGTACAGCATCACGTTGTCGAGCATCTCGTCGCGGCCGAGCGCGTTCTCGGGGTGGCCGTTGCAGTCCGTCCAGGCCCAGAACTTCTCCACGATCCACGCCAGTTGGCCCGCCGGGGAATCCGTCAACCCGTAACCAAGGGTCTGCGGGTCGGGTCGACTGCTGCTTGGAGTAACCGGAATCCCATTTCTCGTAGTAGGCATAGGCGGCCATCGCATCCTGCTCTTCGGGCGTCAGGTTGTCCGTCGACGGCGGGAATCCCAAGGGCAGGTTGATGTGGATGCCCGCGCAGTGGCCGCCATTGATACCGATCGCGGTCGTCACCGCGGCTCCCCAGTCACCGCCCTGCGCCCCGTAGCGGTCGTAGCCGAGACGGGTCATCAGCGTCTCCCACGCCTGCGCCACCTTTCCGATGCCCCAGCCTGTCGCGGCGGGCTTGTCCGAGAAGCCGTAGCCGGGCAGCGACGGACAAACGACGTGGAAGGCGTCCTCGGCGCGGCCACCGTGGTTGGTCGGGTCGGTCAGCGGCTCGATCGCCTTGTGAAACTCGACGATTGAGCCGGGCCAACCGTGGGTGATGATCAGCGGGAAGGCGTCGGCGTGCGGGGAGCGCTGGTGGATGAAATGGATTCCCAGGCCGTCGATCTCGGTGGTGAACTGGTCAAACCGGTTCAGCGCCGCCTCGCGGGCGCGCCAGTCGTACTCGTCTGCCCAGTAGGTCGCCAGTTCGCGGGTGTAGTCCAGCGGGATGCCCTGGCTCCAGTCGTCGACGCACTCGCGTTCGGGCCACCGGGTGCGGTGCAGTCGATCGCGGAGGTCGGTCAGGTCCTCGTCGGGAATGGCGATGCGGAACGGCTCAATTGCAGACACCGGCCGAATCTAGTTCGTCGCACAGTTCAACGAAGACGGTTCGGCCAGTCGAGCACCGCGTAGCCACCGCCGTCGTCGACGACGAGGATCTTCTTCTGGTCGCCGTTGGAGAAATTTGTGACACCCTCCGGCTTCATGGACCGGTGGAAGGTGACATCGAGGAGCCTGACCTCGTCGCTGGTGCCGTTCCAGGTGCACAGCTGAAACGGTTCCTTGCCGCTGCTCTTCGAACGCCCGACCAGAATCAGGAAGACCCCGGCCTGCTGGTCATACGAAATGTCACGGATTCCCGGTGCAGCGCCCGACTTCGGAATGCGGATGCGCAGGGTGGACGGCGCCTTCAGCGACGACGTCTCCCACGGGGCCGCGCCTGCGTCGACGGGGACCCGTACAACCGCGATCTGTCCGCGTCTCCGCAGGCCCCCGCTGGCCGAACAGGAGCGCCTGCGAGCGCGGATCCCACACCACGCCTTCAATGTTCAGCCCGCCCGCATCCGGTTCCCGTTCGCCGGCTTCCACAAGCGACGGCTCGTGCGTCAGTAGCCAGGCGCGGAAGCCGTCCATCGCTTCCGCGTGCAGATTCACCTCGGGGTGTGTAGCGAACGCGCACCAAACCGTCGTTGACGCGTCGCTGGCCTGACCCCTTGCCGTTACGAACGCAGAGCGAGGATGCGGCGATGATGAAGGTTTCGCCATTGAGCTCGACGCCGGTGAGGCCTTCGGGATCGAGCAACTGTCCCTCCGCCACGCCCACCAGCGGGCGCCGCCAAACCCGTTCGGCCAGCGTGCCGTCGGGGAGAAGCGCAAGTTCGAACAACGCCGCGGGGTCGTGGTTGTCGATGAAGACGAACCGGTCCGGACCGACTTGCGCGACGCCCGAGGCGTTGAACGGCACCTTGCCGTTCTCCCCGCCGAACGGCGTCGACTTGACCTTCCTTCGGCCAAGTCGACGCGCAGCACTTTCGATTGAGTGAAGGGCGGCGGCGACTCTGGCCGTCCATTTCCCCACGTCGTTCTCCCAACCCGCGCTTCACCGATCAGTAGAAGTAGACCCTGGACCCTACGTTTTCCTGATGCACCCGTAGCCGGCCCGCCGGTGTGGGGTCAGCCCCAAACGTTGCACCCAGCTTGGTCCGGATGCTTTGAATCCTGAAATAGCCGGTGAACTCGAATTCGTCCGGCGAATCGAAGGGAACGATCGCGAATTCGTCGCCATGATTGCCGTTGTCTGGCGCACAGGTGTAGAGATACCGGTTCCCCAGGGGCGTGACCAGTGCGTCGCTCGCGTGGAGGACGCGGTTGTAAGCCTGATTGGTGAGCGACTTTCCGCCGCCCAGATCGTTGAATATCCAGAGATCGGCTCGGGTCGTTATTGTCCGGAAGGGGCTGATGGTAGACCTCGAAGTTGAGCGGTGGGACTGTTCCCGCCGGGATCGCCTCGGTATTGCTGGCGTGCAGGCAGGCACTGGTATCCCGCTTGAGCACGTAGACCGGGTCGTCGGGGCCGGGCAGCCCGGAACACAGATACCCGGCTGATTCGGCCAGCCGCAACTGCTGCCGCACCGTCTCAATCTCCGCGACGGCATTGGGCACACCGAACCCCACGAGCAATGCCTGCATCTGATCGATCATCGGTTTCAGCACTTTCTGCTGATTCTCGCGGCTGAAAATGGTCTCACGATAGGTCCTGACCTGGTCGAACAACTGCTTGCGGCGCACGGAGTCGCCACGGACGAGTTTCGCGATCAGCCCGTCGTCGCCCAACTTGAACGGTCTGTCGGGCTGGAAAGTCTGGTCAATACCCCACGGGATCATTTTGAATTTGACATTGTCCACGCCCGGTGCGGCCACCGCATCCACATCATTGTAGATATAGGTGTTGTTCTGGTTTCCGGCGTAGCCATCCCAGTGCTTGAGATAAAACTCCATCGCGTAGAGCTTGATGAACTGGTCCAGGTCCAGCATTTTCTCGGCGCCGGCGAGCTTTTTTGCTGCGATCTGCGCGTTGGCGAACTTCAGGTCCGCCATGTCTTCGAACTTGGAGAGCGACTCCACACCGATGAACTTGATCCTGCTGTCGACGAAATCGTCACGATGTTCCAATTCGTACAGATTTCCATCCATATTGCCATTGAAGTTGCGCTCGATATAGCGCTTCATGATGGGCTCGGCATTGACATAGATGCCCGGGCTGTTGACGCCGGGAAACCCTTGTCCAACCAGCGTTCCGTTCACAGATACCCGCGCGAAATTGCACCGTGAATGGGGTAATCCGGCCATGTCGAGCAATCTGTACCCCAACGGCTGCCGAATATAGGCCGGATCTTGGATCGAGTTGTTGAGCGTGAGGTACCGCGACCCGATCAGGTCCGGTGATCAGGGGGACGTTGGCATCATCGACCTTGCCGAAGTCAAGCTGGATGCAGGGCTTCTTGTCGTCGATCGAACCGCAGAAGGACTTCTTCTTGATGCCCACCTTGTTGAAGGTGTGGGTTCCCGCGGGAAAGCTCGTGCCGGATATCTCGACCGAAGTCGCCTCTCCCCAGGAGTACCGGCCGCTGCCGATGAACTCGAAGCCGCACCTGCCGCCTTTCGGCTCCTCCTTTCGCAAGTTGTCCCAATCAGCGTGCGGCATCGTGATGTTGACCGTGAGCACATTGTCGAGTGCGTAGAGGGCATCGAGTGCTTGTTGCTGCTGGGCGGTCATCGTCATGTCTCCTTGCGCGGTTTGGATCTCGGCCGGCGCAGGAGGGCGCGGCACCACCCTGCGTGATGTCTTCAGTGTGGTGAGTCTGGGCGGGCAACGGTCACGTAATTGGCTACGCGTTTCCGCGAGATGGACCACTCGGGTGACCTCGGCGGGCGCCCCTGACCGCAGGGACGATGCCCAGCTACCCGGCGGTAACTTCCAAGATGCCGATTGCCCCGTTTCGCTCAAAGATGGAACCCGGATCGCCGAAGTGGCGTACACGTGAACGGAACCGAACAGCCTGAGAACAGGGGAAGCGATATGGGCGCACTGCGCAGGGTCTTACGGATGATGTGTGCGACCGGCTGTACCGCAGCCGTCGCGGTATTCGGAGTGGCTGGCTGCAGCAGCGACAACGGGTCCAGCTCGAGTACCGGATCCGGATCCGGCTCGGGTACCGGCGAGGCCAACATCTCGATGACGTCGTTCCCCGACTACGTGGACCCGCAGCTTTCCTACACCCTCGAAGGGTGGGAGGTGCTGTACAACGTCTACACCCCGCTGCTCACCTACAAGCACGACAAGGGCGAGGCCGGAACGGAGGTGGTGCCCGGGCTGGCCAAGGACCTGCCCCAGGTCTCCAATGACGGCAAGACCTACAAGCTGGCGCTGCGGCCGAACATGAAGTACTCGGACGGAACGGCGATCAAGGCCTCCGACTTCACCTACGCCATCCAACGGCTGTTCAAGGCCGACTCCGGCGGATCGGTGTTCTACGAGCCGATCGTGGGCGCCTCCGAGTACGCCGACGGCAAGGCCGACAAGATCAGCGGCATCACCACCGACGACAACACCGGCGATATCACCATCGAACTCACGGCGGCCAACGGAACGTTCGACAACCTGCTGGGCCTGCCGTTCGCGGCGCCGGTCCCGCCGACCACGCCGCTGGACAAGGACGCCACCAACAGTCCGCCGGCCGCCAGCGGTCCGTTCATGATCACCAAGGTCGAAGCGCCGCAGACGCTCACGATGGAACGCAACCCGAACTTCACGACCGTCAAGGACGCGGGCGCCGACCAGGTGGCCGACGCCAACGTCGACAAGATCACCATTACGCAGAACAAGAGCAACACCGCGCAGGTGACCGGTGTCGAGCAGAACACCATCGACCTGATGGTCGATCCGCCCGACGCCGACCGGCTGGCTGAGGTGAAGGCGAAGTTCAGCGACCGGTTCCGCTTCGAAGAGTCGATCAACACCTACTACTTCTGGATGAACAACGAGCGTGCGCCATTCAACGACCTGCGCGTTCGACAGGCGATCAACTACGCGATCGACCCCGAGGCACTCAACAGGGTGTTCGGCGGGCGCCTGCACCCGACACAGCAGATCCTGCCGCCCGGCATGCCCGGCTACGAGGAATACAAGCTGTACCCGGGTCCCGACCTCCCCAAAGCGAAAGAGCTGATCGCCGAAGCGAATCCGGCCGACAAAGACATCACCGTCTGGACCGACGACGAACCGGACCGCAAACGTATCGGTGAGTACTACCACGACCTGCTGACCCAGCTCGGCTTCAACGCGACGTTGAAGGTGATCGCCGGGGACGTCTACTGGGCGACCATCGGGAACCAGAGCACGCCGGACATCGACACCGGGTTCGCGGACTGGTTCCAGGATTTCCCGCATCCGGACGACTTCTTCCGGCCCCTGCTCAACGGCGCCAGCATCCTGCCGACCAACGGCAACAACTTCTCCCGGGTCAACATCCCCGAGCTCGACGCCAAGATGAATCAGCTTCTGACCCAGCGGCTCTCGGATGACTTAGGAAGCAGTACGCCGCGCTCGACAAGGCCTACATGGAGCAGGCGGTCTGGGCGCCGTACGGAAACGAGCAGTACACGACGTTCGTGTCGAACCGCGTCGACTTCGACAAGGTCTATCACCACGTGCTGTTCAATCACGATTACTCGTCCCTGGCCTTGAAGTAGGCCCGTCGTGGCCATCCCGACCCGTGCCGTGGATGCGCCCGGCGAACCGGTGCTCCCTACGGGCGTGCCCGCAGAGCAGATTCAGGGCCGCAGCCCGTGGTACCTGGCGTGGCTCCGGTTGCGGCGCAACCGGGTTGCGCTCGCGTTCGGCGGCGTGTTCATCGCCATCGTGCTGTTCTGCCTGGCCGCCCCGCTGTGGGCCGATCATGTGGCGCACACCGGGCCCAATGAGAACCACATCACCGACAAGGTGCTGATCGACGGGCAGGAGACCGACGTCGTCTCACCCGAGGGCACGCCGATAGGCCCCGGACTGCACGGCAGGTATCTGCTGGGTGCCGACCAGAACGGCCGTGACGTCATGGTCCGGCTGATGTACGGCGGGCGCACGTCGATCTACATCGGCGTCGTCGCGGCGGTGGTCATCACCGTGCTCGCGGTCATCGCCGGCCTGTTGTGCGGTTATTACCGGGGCTGGATCGACGCGCTGCTGTCCCGGCTGATGGACGTCATCTGGGCGTTTCCGGTGCTGTTGCTCGGTATCGCGCTGGGCACCGCATTAGCCCTGGGGGGATTGAAGATCGGGTCCCTCGCGATCGCCGGCGACTCGTTGTGGATCCCGATCCTGATCATCGGCATCGTCTACGTGCCGTACATGGCCAGACCGATCCGCGGCGAGGTGCTCGCGTTGCGGGAGAAGGAGTTCGTCGAGGCGGCGGTGGCGCAGGGCAAGGGCCCGCTGCGCATCATGTTCTCCGAACTGCTGCCCAACGTGGTGTCGACGATCATCGTGTTCTTCACCCTCAACATCGCCAACAACATGCTGTTGGAGTCGTCACTGTCGTTCCTGGGGGCTGGGGTGCGACCGCCCAACGCGTCCTGGGGCACCATGATCGCCGATGGCTACCAGACGATCTACACCGCGCCGCACCTGACCATCGTCCCCGGTCTGATGATCGTGCTGACGGTGTTGTCGCTCAACGTCTTCGGTGACGGCGTGCGCGACGCACTGGACCCGCGCGCCAAGATCCGGCTGGAGCACTGAGCCGTGGCCCGCTTCATCGCCAGGCGACTGATCGGGATGGTCGCCGTGCTGTTCGCGATCTCGGTGCTGGTGTTCCTGATCTTCAATGTGGTGCCGAACTCGGATCCCGCGGTGCGGATCGCAGGCAAGAACGCCAATCCGGAGTTGATCGCCCGGGTCAGCGCCGATCTCGGCCTGGATCGCCCGGTACCCGTCCAATACGTGACGATGATGAAACAGGTCTTCACAGGCCAGTTGACCTCCTACGCCAGCTCACAGAATGTCGGCGAGCAGATCTGGAAGGGGCTCCCGGCCACGCTGTCGTTGTGCATCGGCGCCGCCGTCATCTGGATGGCGCTGGCGATCTGGTTCGGATACCTGAGCGCCCTGCACGCCGGCAAGTTCACCGACCGCGCCCTGACCATCCTCTCGCTGGTCGGCATTTCGATGCCGGTGTTCTGGCTGGCCGCAATCCTGTTGTACTACTTGAGTTTCAAAGCCCAGCTGTTTCCTACCAGTAGCTATGTCCCGCTGACCAAGAATCCGGTCCAGTGGGCGTATCACCTGATACTGCCGTGGTTCACGCTGGCCGTGCTTTTCATCGGGTTCTACAGTCGGTTGCTGCGCTCCAACATGCTCGACGTGATGAACGACGACCATGTGCGCACCGCGCGGGCCAAGGGAATCAGCGAGCGGCAGGTGCGGATCAAGCATGTGCTGCGCAACTCCATGATCCCGATCGTCACGCTGTTCGGTCTGGACTTCGGTGCCGTCGTCGGCGGCGGCGCGATCCTCACCGAGACGGTGTACAACCTCAACGGCGTCGGACTGTATGCGGGACAAGCGATCGGCAGCCTCGACCTGCCGCCGCTGATCGGCGTCACCCTGTTCGGCGCATTCTTCATCGTGCTGTTCAACACGCTCGTCGACGTCGCGTACGCCTTCCTCGATCCGCGGATTCGGCTGGGAGAGGCGGCACCGGCATGAGTCACCTGCTCAGCGTCGGCGGGCTGCGGGTCAGCTTTGCCACCGAGGACGGTGTGGTGAGCGCCGTTGACGACGTCTCGTTCGGGCTTGCCGAAGGTGAGGTCCTCGCGATCGTCGGCGAATCCGGCTCCGGCAAGAGCGTCACGGCGCAGACCCTGCTCGGGCTGACCCGGGCGCCCAACGCCGTCATCGCGGGTTCGGTGTCGTTCCGCGGCCGCGAGCTGACCGAGTTGAGCGACGAGGACTGGTGCGACATCCGCGGCGAACACGTGGCGATGGTGTTCCAGGATCCGATGACGTCGCTGAATCCCGTCTACCGAGTGGGCGATCAGATCACCGAAATGATCCGGGCGCATCGCGACGTGTCCCGCGGCGAGGCGCAGACCATGGCGATCGACCTGCTGCGGTCGGTGGGAATCCCCAACCCGGAGCGCCGGATTCGCGACTACCCGCACGAGTTCTCCGGCGGCATGCGCCAGCGGGTGATGATCGCGATGGCGTTGTCCCTGGAGCCGGAGATCCTGATCGCCGACGAGCCGACCACCGCGCTCGACGTGACGATTCAGGCGCAGATCCTGCGGCTGATCGCGGCGCTCAACGCGGAGCGGGACCTGGCGGTCCTGCTGATCACGCACGACCTCGGGGTGGTGGCGGAGGTCGCCGACCGGGTGCTGGTGATGTACGCCGGGCAGGTGGTCGAGGACGCCACGGTCGACGAGATCTTCTACGACCCGCAGCATCCCTACACCTGGGGCCTGTTCGGCTCGTTGACGCCGTTGGATCAGCCGCAGCACACCCGGCTGCCGCAGATCGGCGGGTCACCCCCGTCGCTGCTGGACCCGCCGCCGGGGTGCCGGTTCGCGCCGCGCTGCCCGCATGCGTTCGAGAAATGTGTCGGAGCCACCGCCGTTGACAGAGGGCGGCGGTGGCGGTCACCTCGACCGGTGTTGGCTCGACCTGTCGGACAAGCGCACGCTGCGCGACGTGGACGGCCGGATCGGCCTGCGGAAGCCGGTGGCGACATGACCGCCGGCGAACCGCTGTTGGAGGTGACTGACTTGGTCAAGCACTTCCCGATCAAGTCGGGAGTGGTCGTCGACCGCGAGGTGGGCCGGGTCCGCGCCGTCGACGGCGTCAGTCTGGTGCTGCACGAGGGGGAGACGCTGGGACTGGTCGGCGAGTCGGGTTGCGGCAAATCGACGCTGTGCCGGGCGATTCTGCAGTTGACCACGCCGACGTCGGGATCGGTGCGGTTCGCCGGACAGGAACTGGTCGGACGCTCGCGCAGGGACATGCGGCCGATCCGGCGGCAGATCCAGATGGTGTTCCAGGACCCGTTCGCCTCGCTGAATCCGCGCAAGCGGGTGGGCCAGATCATCGGCGACCCGATCGAACTGCACGGGCTGGCCAGCGGCGGCGAAGTGAAGCGGCGGGTGCAGGATCTGCTGGATCGGGTGGGGCTGCAGGCCGAGCACTACAACCGCTATCCGCACGAGTTCTCCGGCGGGCAGCGGCAGCGCATCGGTATCGCACGCGCGCTCGCGTTGCGGCCCAAGCTGATCATCGCCGACGAGCCGGTGTCGGCCCTCGACGTGTCCGTTCAGGCGCAGATCATCAACCTGCTCGAGGACGTGCAGGACGAGTTCGGCCTGGCGTACCTGTTCGTGGCCCACGACCTCGGCGTCGTCCGGCACGTCAGTGACCGGGTGGCGGTGATGTACCTGGGGAGGATCGTCGAGACCGCCACGTCGGATGCGTTGTACACCAAGCCGATTCATCCCTACTCGGTGGCACTGCTGTCGGCGGTGCCGGTGCCCGACCCGCGGCGCAACGCCGAACGGGAGCGGTTGATCCTCGAAGGTGACGTGCCCAGCCCGATCGACCCGCCGTCGGGGTGCCGGTTCCACACGCGCTGCCGCTGGGCCACCGACATCTGCACGGCCGACGAGCCGGACATGGTCGAGCATGCCGACGGGCATCTGGCGGCGTGTCATCACCCGCGCAACGTCGGACAGGTGTCCCGGGTTAGCGCGTGATACGTGCTGAGCGAATGAGTTTGCACCGCAACTGGATTGGACCATGTCAATCGAGGACGATGAAGAACATTCAAAGCGATCCCAACCGTCACAGGTGAAGCCCGCGCCAGATGCGAGGATCAGACACGCAACGTACCTCGGAAAATGCCGGATGTAGTGCCGTGGTGTCTGACACACTGTCAGGCAGGCTCGCAGTCGGAAATCGCGAGGGGGACATGGTGTTAGCTCGTCGGGTAATGCGGCGGATGCCGCCCGTAATCGCGGTGACGTCATTGGTCGCGGCGTCAACATGGTTGGTGTCCTGTCAGGGTGACGCGTTGAGTCCGCCGGAGAACGGTCCCGTGACGCGACCCGAACAGAGTGCGGCAACGGTGTCGTCCGCGGTGAGCGTGGGTCCCAGGCCCACGACGCCCGGCAACGGTGGTACTGGCCCGGCGCTCCCGTCGCTGCCTCAGCAGAAGACCCGGGATCCGGGACCACGACCCACCGCGGACCCGGGCTTCGGCGTCGGGCCTACCACCCCCGCAACCTCGACTGTCTCGCCTCAACCGACCACCGCCGAGATCACACACGACGTGGGGCCGAGACCGACCGACCCGGGCCTCTTCGGCGGTGGGCCGACGACGACCGAAACTCCCACCGTCGTGCCGACGGTGCCTGTCCCGACGCCCGGCCCTGAACCGCCGACACCGACGTTGACCCCCTGATGGTTGACTCCGTCGAGGAACCAGCGCAACAGGAGCAGCCAAGACAGCAGGTGTTGACCCGCTGGATCGGCGTGGTCAGCATCTTTGTCGCTCCCACGACGATCGTCACCGGGCTGTGCTTCTACTTCGGCTACGTTTCGACCCGCGCGTACCTCGCCTACTTCGGCGTCGACTCCGATGCGGTCGGCTTCTCCACCGGTGACTACATGCTCAAGAGCGTCTCGGTGTTGTACCCGCCGCTGGTGACCTTGTTGCTGATCTGGGCGGTGGCCCTATGGGGCGGGGAATACGCGCGTCGCACGCTGAAGCGCGGCAGGCACCTGCGATTGGTGCGCGCGGGGGCGATCGGGTTGGGTGCGGTGGGCGCGGTCGCCATGGTGCGTGGCCTTGTGGGTGTGCTGGGGTGGCCGCATTTCTCCTGGTTGGGTGGCGAAGAATGGACTCCCATCGCGTTGGTCGCGGGGGTGAGCGCGATCGGCCTCGGATACTGGGTCATCACCGCGTCACGCACCGGCCCCGCCCGCGTCATCGCACCCGCCGAGCGGATCACGGTGGGACTCGCCTGCGCCGTGATGGTGCTGGCACTGTTCTGGATCGCCAACATCTTCGCCAACGCCTACGGCGACAACCGCGCGAAGGCGTACGCGGCGAGCCTGTGGACCAAGCAGACCACCATCGCCCTGTACACCAACCAGCGACTCGACGCGCCTTCCAACATGGTCGTCGAAACACCTCTCGCCCAGGAACCAGGCGTTGCCAGCTACCGGTACCAGTGCTTCCGGGGTCTCACAGTCCACGGGACGCGATGGGTTCTCCTACCGGCGCGCTGGACACCGCAATTCGGTTACGCGGTCATCCTCGATGTCGACGCGAGCAACCGGATCTCGGTCACCCGCCTGCAAGGGATCGCTGACACGCCGGCGGCGGACTGGAATGGCTCGTGGCAGTGTCCCGAGGTCGCTCCCACGCGCTGAGTGATACTCCTCGCCTCTGGTCGAAGGGGGTTGTCAGTCACGCGGGGGACGACCGGGCGGGGTCACTCCGCCCCAATCAACTATCTCTGCAGCCCGCGGCCGCACACACGTGCTACGGCTGGCGCCGGTCGAACGACCGCGCCATCAACTCCCAATACACCAGGGTCAGCGCCATCTGGGCCCCGGTCGCGATAACAGTGGCGCGTAGACGGTGGCGCCGGGCTGCGATGAGCGCAAACGCGGCGACCGCACTCGTGACGCCGGAGAGGACCATCGACACGTCGTGCGGGCGGTCGAGGATCCATCGCTCCTCGCCGAGCATCGCGCGGGTCGCCCACGCCCGATTGTCGGCGGGTTTGGCGAACAGCACTGGGTTGACGGTGAGCCAGCCGGCGACCAGGGCGGCATGGCTTCGACGCCGCGTCCAGACGGGAATCAGCACCAGTGGGGTACTCGCCCAGCGCGTCCACGCGCTCCACGGATTCGAATGTCGGATAAACATCGCGTGACGAAGGCGCGCCACTGTGCCGGTCGACGCGTTACTCACTCGGATGCTCGTTCTGCGCCCCTGCTGGGCAATGCTCAACCTTCATCAGGGGAGTGTCACGGATCAGCCGAACCGCTGACAAGCGTCAGCTGAAGCACTGTGCGCTGACGGGATAGTCCCCGAACGGACGAGAGCCCGGATGCGTGTGCATCCGGGCTCTCGTCACACCTCCAACCTCAGTTGGCGTGGTTGTTCTGGTGGTGGTGGTGGCTTGCGGTACCGGGTTGCGGGATGTGGGTCTGGTGCGGGAAGGCCGGGTGGCTGATCGTCGGGCCGTTGTTGGTGGTCGACGGGTCGGCGTGGCCGGCCGTGGCGGTGCCCAGAGCGATCAGGGCGGGGGCGGCGAACAGGGCGGCGGTGGCGGCGATCCGGCGGGTGATGGTGTTCATATGAATTCTCCTGTGTGAGTGTGCTTTTGACGTTTTCGGCCGGTGCTTCCGGCGTTGAGATAACTATGTCGCAGACTCGCGACAGAGTCTGTCAACCAACCGGACCCTGCACAGGTTGAACCCGCTGTCCCCCGATCGGTGGACAGCCCGCCGGCCGTCGTCGCGTTGGTATCACCCTCGGCGCTTGCGCAACACCACCGCGCCAGCGAAACCTGATGCCGTTCAGTCGATTTGGATGACTTCGAACTTACCGGCTTCACCATCCGAATGGCTGTGCACCGAGCAGTGGCTGACAGCGGTTCACCGTCCGTTCTGTACTCCTGTCGCCACTGCATCCCATTCTGAGCAGCCGCTTGATGCTGTTGAGCTACAAAGGTGGTAAGACCGGCAAGCAATACAGCTTCGTGGTCGGCTACTTCCCCTGGGACGACGGAGACGTCATCGTTTCCAGCACAGCCAATTGGCCGAAAGTAGTAGGCACTGCCCAAGATGTCCGTGTGCTCATCAAAGGCCAATGGTTCACGGCTCACCCGACCGCGATCAAGGAAGCCGAACAGAAGGCAGACGTTCTCAGTGAGTTCGCCAGGCGCAACGGACCGCGAGCCGCCAAAGGGTTGATGCTCGGCCTGCCGGGCGACCGCCGGCCAGACAGGCAACAGTTGCTTGCGGCGGCAGCCAAGACAACGCTCGTCCGGTTCTCCCTGACCGCCGCGACTTGAGCTCGACGCCCGTCTCGGAGTGATCAGCCGAGACCCTGTAAACCGTCGCGCGGCAAGTGTTGACGAAGTTGAGTAGCGCGTTACGCGTGCTCCGCTGCGGGACGGCGCTTTATCTTCCTGACCATGGGTTTTCCAGAATCTGAGGTAAGCGCCCCCGGCAGGAATCGAACCTGCGACCTAGGGATTAGAAGGCCCTTGCTCTATCCAACTGAGCTACGGAGGCAACGCGCACGTCAGTTTAGCCAACTGCGCACATCCACTATCCGGCGCGCGGCACGCCCGTACCAAATGCCATTTCCGGCGCATCCGATTGGTTACTGTTTGATCCGCGGCACAGCCGGGCTCCGGTCCCTGCGCCGTCTTGCGGGCAACGATGCCCGAGCCGGAAAGGCGAGGGTGCATTTGCGATGAGCATGGCGATGAACGTGACGGGACGCTGTACCCAGGCCGGTGCGCAGGCATTACGCCTGGCCGCCGATCCGGCAGACACGTTCCGTGCGGCATCCCTCCTGCTGCGGGGCTGCCCGTCGCTGGCGATCTGGTTCGCCGGCTGGGCATCCACCGAGTTCCCGCTGCACGTCCTGGCCGGGCACGCCCTCACGGCGGTGAACGTGCCCCCCGTCAATCGCTTCACCTGCGGTTTGGCCGCCCAGCGCGCCGATCAGGTGCTGCGCGACGCCCTGGTCGAGACACACGGCGAGGATTACGCCGAACAGGTGCACCATCCGGTCGAGGACACCGGCGCACGCCGGCACAGCGTCGCGGGCTTCTGGCACGCCACCCAGCACAGCCGGCGTTACGCCGCAACGACCACCAACATCTCCTATGGTCCGGGCGGTCGCGACCATCTGCTCGACATCTGGCGGCTCCCCGAGGTGACGGCCGGGCACCGGGCGCCGGTGTTGCTGCAGGTTCCCGGCGGCGGCTGGGCGATCAGCGAGAAACGCGGTCAGGCCGTCCCGTTGCTGAGCCGGATGGCCCAGCTGGGCTGGATCTGCGTGCGGATCAACTACAGCCGCATCCCGGGCAGTCCGTGGCCGGCCCACATCATCGACGTCAAGCGGGCCATCGCCTGGATCCGGGAGAACATCGCCGAGTACGGCGGCGACCCGGACTTCATCGCGATCACCGGCGGCTCGGCGGGTGCCCACGTCGGCTCGCTGGCCGCCCTGACCGCCAACGACCCGCTGCTGCAGCCCGGTTTCGAGCACGTCGACACCAGCGTCCAGGCCGCCGTCCCGTACTACGGCGCCTACGACCTCACCGATCCGGCCAACATGTGCGACCTGATGCTGCCGTTCCTGGAGCGCTTCGTCATGCGGGCCTCGCTGGCCGATCATCCGGAACTGTTCGCGGCGGCGTCGCCGATCTCCCATGTGCACCGCGAGGCCCCGCCGTTCTTCGTCCTGCACGGTCGCAACGACGCGGTGATACCCGCGAGCCCAGGCGCAGTTGTTCGTCGACGCGCTGCGCGCCACCGGGGCCGGCACGGTCGCCCACGCCGAACTGCCCAATGCCCATCACGCCTTCGACACTCTGGCCACCGTGCGCTCTCAGATGGCCGCGGACGCGGTCGCCGACTTCCTCGGAATCGCCTACGGACGGCGGCAAATGTCCGCCGCCGCGGTCCTGCACCACGCCGGCCACGCGGGCTGACGCCGCGCACACTTCAATCGGCTCCCGCCGTCACGCGGAGCGGACTAGCGTGGTGCTCGCAATCGAGTCCCGCACGGGAGGTTGAGTGACAAGCGAATCCGGCGCCGCGCGGCTGCCCGACGAGCTGGGGGCGGTCGACCAGTTGCTGCACCGCGGCGAGGCCAATCCGCGTACCCGCTCGGGAATCATGGCGCTGGAAGTGCTTGACACCACCCCTGACTGGGAGCGGTACCGCGCCACCTACGAGAACGCATCGCGGCGGTTACCCCGGTTGCGCCAGAAGGTCGTCATGCCGACGCTGCCGACCGCTGCGCCGCGGTGGGTCGTCGATCCCGACTTCAACTTCGATTACCACGTGCGCCGGGTGCGGCTTCCCGAGCCCGGTACCCTGCGCCAGGTCTTCGACATGGCCGACGTGATCCTCCAGTCGCCGCTGGACATCTCGCGGCCGCTGTGGAGCGTGATGCTGATCGAGGGACTCGAAGGCGGACGCGCCGTGCAGTTGCTGCACATGAGCCATGCGGTCGCCGACGGTGTCGGGATCGTCCAGATGTTCGGCGAGCTCTACGACCTCGAGCGCGACGCCGAACCGCGTCCCGAAGCACCCTTGCCGATCCCCGAGGATCTGTCGCCCAACGACTTGATGCGCCAGGGCATCAGCGACCTGCCGGGTGCGATCGTCGGCGGAATCCGCGGTGCGCTGTCGGGTGCGGTCGGGGTGGTCACCAAGACCATCGCCGACCCCGGTTCGGCGGTTACCGCTGCCCTCAACTACGCAGGTTCGGGACGCCGGTCGGTACGACGGGCGGCCGAGCCCTCGCCGTTGCTGCTGCGGCGCAGCCTGACGACGCGCACCGAAGCCATCGACATGAAGCTGTCCGACTTCCATCGCGCCGCCAAGGCGGCCGGGGGCTCCATCAACGACGCCTACCTCGCCGCGCTCTGCGGAGCGCTCGGGCGCTACCACGAGGCACTCGGTGTGCCCATCGCGACGCTTCCCATGGCGGTGCCGGTCAATCTGCGGTCCGCATCCGATCCCGCCGGCGGCAACCGATTCACCGGGGTGAACCTGGCCGCACCGATCGGCACCAAGGATCCGGTAGCCCGGATCCTGAAGATCCGCACGCAGATGACGCAGCGCCGCGAGGACGCCGCCTTCGACGTGATGGGGGCGGTGGCGCCGGTGGTTTCGTTGCTGCCCGATGCGGTACTGGAATCGATGACCGGCTCCCTGCTCTCCGCCGACATCCAGGCCAGCAACGTCCCGGTGTACCCCGGCGACACGTTCATCGCCGGAGCAAAGGTACTGCGCCAATTCGGAATTGGGCCGCTTCCCGGCGTCGCGATGATGGCCGTCCTGGTGTCGCGCGGCGGTTACTGCACGATCACCGTCCGCTACGACCGCGCCTCGGTCACCGATGAGCGGTTGTTCGCCCGCTGCCTGCAGCAGGGGTTCGACGAAGTGCTCGCGCTGGCGGGTGATCCACCACCGCGGTCGGTCCCGGCGTCCTTCGCCACCGCCGACCTGGCCACCAACGGATCGGAACACGTATGACCTCGCCGAATGACATGCGACTGCCGGGAACGGTCGCGGAGGTCGAAGCCAGCCCACCGGGGCCGCGCGTCGGCGCGTTCTTCGACCTGGACGGCACTCTGGTCGCCGGCTTCACCGGAGTCATGCTCACCCAGGACCAGTTCATGTCCCGGCAGATGGGCATCGGCGACTTCATCGGCATGATCCAGGCCGGACTCAACCATCAGCTGGGCCGCTCGGAGTTCGAGGACCTGATCCATGCGGCATCGGGGGCCATGCGCGGCCGGTCACTCAGCGACCTCGACGAGATGGGCGAGCGCTTCTTCCGGCAGAAGATCGAATCCAAGATCTATCCGGAGATGCGCGACGTGGTGCGCGCCCACATGGAGCGCGGGCACACCGTATGCCTGAGTTCGTCGGCGCTGACGATTCAGGTGGAACCGGTGGCGCGTTTTCTCGGCATCACCAACACGCTGACCAACCGGTTCGAGGTCGACGACGACGGCCTACTCACCGGCAAGGTGGTCAAGCCCATCCTGTGGGGCCCGGGCAAGGCCAACGCCGTGCAGAGGTTCGCCGCCGACAACGACATCGACCTCAAGGAAAGCTATTTCTACGCCGACGGCGACGAGGACGTGGCGTTGATGTATCTGGTGGGCAATCCCCGGCCCACCAACCCCGAAGGCAAGATGGCCGCCGTGGCGCGCCAACGTGGTTGGCCGATAACGAGATTCACCAGCCGCGGTAGTACCGGTCTGACCGGGACCATCCGCACACTCGCCGGATTGAGCGCGATGGTGCCGCTGGCGGCCGGCGCGGTCGGCTGGGGTCTGGTGACCCGCGACCGACGCCGCGGCATCAACTTCTTCACCAGCAACTGGGGGCCGACCCTACTGGCCGCCAGCGGTGTCAATCTCAACGTGCTGGGCAAGGAGAATCTCACCGCGCAGCGGCCGGCGGTGTTCATCTTCAACCACCGCAACAACTTCGACCCGGTGATCACCAGCGCGCTGGTTCGCGACAACTTCACCGGGGTCGGCAAGAAGGAACTCGAAAGCGACCCGGTGGTGGGGACGCTGGGCAAGCTGATGGACGCGGTGTTCATCGACCGCGACGACGCCAAGTCGGCTGTAGAACAATTGCACAAGGTGGAAGACCTTGCCCGCAAAGGCCTTTCGGTGGTGATGGCCCCAGAGGGCACCCGGTTGGACACCACCGAGGTGGGCCCGTTCAAGAAGGGTCCGTTCCGTATTGCGATGGCGGCGGGCATCCCGATCGTCCCCGTCGTGATACGCAACGCCCAGGTGATCGGTGCGCGGGACTCGTCGACCATGAACCCGGGGACCGTGGACGTCGCGGTGTTTCCGCCTGTCTCGGTGGACGACTGGGATGTCGACAACCTGGCGAGCCCACATCGACGGCATCCGCCGGCTGTACCTG
The DNA here is from genome assembly GCA_963779655.1 of uncultured Actinomycetota bacterium. Lineage (GTDB taxonomy): Bacteria > Actinomycetota > Actinomycetes > Mycobacteriales > Mycobacteriaceae > Mycobacterium. The sequence goes on from CAVZZD010000027.1 coordinate 160,813, forward strand.
GACACGCTGAAGAAGTGGCCGGTCGACGAACTGCCCGACGTGGGCCCGTACCTGCAGACCGGCGGCGCCAAGAAGGCACCCGCCAAGAAGGCCGCGGCCAAGAAGCTGCCGGCCAAGAAGGTGCCGGCCAAGAAGACGGCGGCGAAGAAGACGGCAGCCAAGAAGGCGGCCTCGAAGAAGGCTGCCGGCCCGACGGCCCGCAAGACCCCACGGGGACGGCAGTGAAAGACGCCCCCGAGGACTTCGACGGGTACGACATCACCGGGGATGCGCTGGTACTCGCCTCGGTGTCGTCGCCGGCCGAGCTCGACCTGCTCAACGACTGGGTGAGCCGGCAGCGCCGGGACCATCCCGAAGCCGACATCGAGGTGCTGCAACTACCCGGTGAGGACGAACCACCCGCCGGCACCATTGCGCAACTGGTCGAGGAGCTCGAAGCCGGTGGCGAGGATCGATCCGTCGTCCCGGTACGGGTGTTCTGGGTGCCGGGCGGACTGCCCACCCGGGTGAAGATCGTCGGCCTGCTGTCGGGCCGCGAAACCTACCGTCCGCCGGAACTCATTCAGCGCCGCATCCTCCGCAAGGACCGGGCCCGTGCCCGGGTGGTCGCCGGCGAACCGGCCAAAGTGTCTGAGTTGCGGCAGCAGTGGCTGGAGCACACGACCGGGGAAAGCCCTAGGGAGTTCGCACGTTTCGTACTTCGCCGGGCAAGCCTGGCGATCGAACGGATCGAACTGCGACTGCTCGGGCCGGAATACAAATCCCCGCGCCTGATCAAGGACGAGATGTTGGCGTCGGCGCGGTTTGTTCAGGGGCTGGAGCAGATCCCCGGCGCCAGCACCGAGAAGGCCGGCGAGATGCTCGACGAACTCTCCACCGGGTGGAGCCGGTTCTCGGTGGACCTGATCCCGACAACCGGGCGGGCCATCTTCAGCCGCGGTTTCGACCCCCACATCGACTACGACCACACCGAGATCGAGTCGATGCGGCATTCGCTCGAGACACACCCCGCGGTGCTGCTGTTCTCGCACAGGTCCTATCTCGACGGTGTGATCGTGCCCGTGGCGATGCAGGAGAATCGACTGCCGCCGGTGCACACGTTCGCCGGTTTGAACCTGTCGTTCGGGTTGATGGGCCCGCTCATGCGCCGCTCGGGCGTCATCTTCATCCGCCGCAAGCTCGACGACCCGTTGTACAAGTACGTGCTGCGGCAGTTCGTCGGCTACCTGGTGGCCAAGCGCTTCAACTTGACCTGGTCGATCGAGGGCACGCGATCGCGCACGGGAAAGATGTTGCCGCCCAAGCTCGGTCTGCTCAGTTATGTCGCCGACGCCTACCTCGACGGGCGTAGCGACGACATTCTGTTGCAGCCGGTGTCCATCAGTTTCGACCAGCTGCACGAGACCACGGAATACGCGGCGTACGCGCGCGGCGGTGAGAAGACGCCCGAGGGTGCGAGCTGGCTCTACAACTTCATCAAGGCGCAGGGCGACCGCAACTTCGGCAAGATCTACGTCCGCTTCCCGAACGCGGTGTCGATGCGTCAGTACCTCGGTGAACCGCACGGCGAGATGGCCTCCGACAAGGCCGCCAAACGCCTCGCGATGCAGAAGATGGCCTTCGAAGTGGCCTGGCGCATCCTGCGGGCCACGCCGATCAACGCCACCGGCCTGGTGTCGGCACTGCTGCTGACCACCAACGGTGTGGCACTCACGCTCACCCAGGTGCATCACACCGTGCAGGATTCGCTGGACTATCTGGAACGCTACGACACCCCGATGACCGACAGTGCGCTGCGGTTGCGCAGCCTCGAGGGGGTCCGGTCGGCGCTCGACGCGCTGTCCGGTGGGCATCCGATGACCCGCACCGACAGTGGCCGCGAACCCGTGTGGCGTATCGAGCCGCAGGACGAGCACCAGGCCGCGTTCTACCGCAACACGATCATCCATGCGTTCCTGGAGACCTCGATCGTCGAGCTTTCGCTGGCCTATGCCGCCCGCGTCGACGGTGATCGGTTAGACGCCTTCTGGCGCCAGGCCATGAGGCTGCGCGACCTGCTGAAGTTCGATTTCTACTTCGCCGACTCGGCCGCGTTCCGCGAACACGTCGCCGACGAGATGTCCCGATTCCCGGACTGGGAGGCCCACGTCGAGGCCGGCGGTGACGATATCGAGAAGCTGTTGCACGACAAGAAGCCGCTCATGGCGCAGTCCATGCTCCGGCCGTTCTTCGAGGCCTACGAGATCGTCGCCGACGTGCTGCGCGACGCGCCCGCCGAGATCGACGAGGCGGCGCTCACCAAGCGTGCGCTCGGCGTCGGGCGCCAGTACGCCGCGCAGCACCGGGTCCGCAACGTCGAATCGGTGTCCGCACTGCTGTTCGCGACCGCTCGGCAGGTCGCCGCAGACCAGCATCTCCTGGAACCCGGACCGGACCTCAGCGAACGCCGTGAGGCGTTTCTGCGTGAACTGCGCGGGATCCTCGGCGACACGGACCGGTTGCACATGATCTCGCGACAGCAGTTCATCGAGCGGGAGGTCGCCGCGCGGCGGTCCGCCCGCGGGGAGTCGTAGCGACGGGCAATACGCTGGACGGGTGATCGTCCCCGCGTCCGCACGTCGCACCACGGTGTGGCCGCTGCTGCTCGGCGTCGCCCTGCTGGCGGGCTGTACGGCCGCCGGGTTGGCGGCGCTGTCGCTCGCGGACGCGCTGACCGCCACCGGATTGCCCGACCCCGGGCCCGTGACCACGATCGGCCTGCCGTTCGTGCGGGCCGCCGGTGAGATCGCGGCCGTCGTGGCGGTGGGCTCGTTCCTGTTCGCGGCGTTCTTCGTGCCGCCGCAGCACACCGGTGTGCTCGACGCCGCCGGATACCGCGCGCTGCGCACCGGAACGCTGGCCGCGGGTGCGTGGGCGGTGTGCGCCGCGCTACTGGTGCCGCTGACCATCTCCGATGTGTCCGGCCAGCCGCTGCATGCCCACCTCAGTCCGGCGTCGATCTGGTCGGTCGCGAACCTGGTGGACATCGCCGGAGCGTGGCGGTGGACGGCGTTTCTGGCCGCCGTGGTGGCGATCGGCAGCATCCCCGTGCTGCGCTGGTCGTGGACCCCGATCCTGTTCGCGGGCTCGCTGGTGACGTTGATCCCGCTCGGGCTCACCGGGCATTCGTCGGCCGGCGGTTCACACGATCTGGGCACCAACAGCCTGTTGATCCACCTGTTCGCCGCGGCGCTGTGGGCGGGCGGTCTGCTGGCCCTGCTGGCGCACGCGCTGCGGGGATCCGAGCACGCCGACCTCGCCGCGCGGCGGTTCTCCGCGGTGGCGCTGTGGTGCTTCGTGGCGATGGCACTGTCCGGTGTGGTCAACGCCTTCGTCCGGATCCAGCCGGGGGACCTGCTGCACTCCGGCTACGGGGCGCTGGTGGTCGCCAAGATGGTGGCGTTGTGTGCGCTGGGGGTGCTCGGCTGGCGGCAGCGACGGTCGGGAGTGGCTGCGTTGCAAGCGGATTCACAGGCTCGCGGGCCGCTGATCCGGCTGGCGCTGACCGAGGCGGCTGTCTTCGGCCTGACGTTCGGCGTCGCCGTCGCCCTGGGCCGCACCCCGCCGCCCCCGCCGCGGGTGGTCAACCCGTCGATCCCCGCAGTCGAGATCGGCTACGACCTCGCGGGTCCGCCGACGGTCGCCCGGGTGCTGTTCGACTGGCGCTTCGACCTCGTGTTCGGCACGGCGGCGATCGTGTTCGCGGCGCTGTACCTGGCCGGGGTGCGCCGACTGCGACGACGCGGGGACACCTGGCCGACGGGCCGACTGGTGGCGTGGCTGCTGGGCTGCGCGGTGCTGTTGTTCGCGACGTCGTCGGGCATGGGCCGGTACATGCCGGCGATGTTCAGCATGCACATGGCCGCCCACATGCTGTTGTCGATGCTGGTGCCGATCCTGCTGGTGCTGGGCGGGCCGGTCACCCTCGCGTTGCGGGCGCTGCCGGCCGCCGGGCGCGACGATCCGCCCGGCATGCGCGAGTGGCTGCTGGCCGCGTTGCACAGCCGGGTCTCGCAGATCCTCACCAACCCGTTCGTCGCGACCGCGCTGTTCATCGTCGGCTTCTACGGCCTCTACCTCGGTGGGATCTTCGACGCCGCGGTGGGCAACCACGCCGCCCACGTCGCGATGAACCTGCACTTCCTGCTGTCGGGCTACCTGTTCTACTGGGTGGTCATCGGCGTCGACCCGACCCCGCGGCCCATCCCATCGCTGGCCAAGCTGGGGATGGTCTTCGCGTCCTTGCCGCTGCACGCGTTCTTCGGGGTCGTGTTGATGGGCATGCAGACGGTGCTGGGCGGGGCATTCTACAAATCGCTCCAATTGCCTTGGCATACAGATTTATTGGGCGATCAGCGGCTGGGCGGCGGCATCGCCTGGGCGGCCGGTGAGGTGCCCCTGGTGGTCGTGATGATCGCGCTGCTGATCCAGTGGACGCGCAGTGACCGGCGCACCGCCAAGCGGTTGGACCGCGCGGCCGACCGGGACAACGACGCCGACCTGGCGGCCTACAACGCGATGCTGGCGAAATGGCGCGGCGCGACGGGCAGAGCCGCTAGAACGGCACCGTCGTTGGGTTCGCACGAGAACGTTCGTTGCGCTTTCCACTGCTGACTCGCCGATGTGGGCGATGCGCGCGAGGGGCGCGCAGCGTGACGTTCGCTGAGCCGATACATCCACCAGGTGCCGTCGAATCGCTCTCTGAGGCCCTCCTCTGCAATTCACCAAACGCTCTTGTAATGAAAGCTCGTGCGTTCTAGCATGGGAGACATGGCGACGGCCGAGTACGACTCTGTGGCGACGGGCGGGTCCGGTACCCGCCGCTATCACTCCCCGCGGCGTCGGATGCAGGCGGATCAGACGCGGGCGGCCGTGCTCGAGGCCGCCACCGGGGTTGTTCGCCGAGCGCGGCTGGGTGGGCACCGGCATGAGGGAGTCGCGCGGGCCGCGGCGGTCTCCGTCGAAAGGGTGTACGCGACGTTCGGATCCAAGGCCCAGCTGTTGAAGTCGGCCCTGGAGGTCGCCATCGTGGGCGAGATGCACCGTGCCGCTGGCGGACCGGCCCGCTACGCGGGCCATCGCTACCGGCCGCACGATTCGCGACCGCGTCGAGGCGACCGCGCGGATGGCCGCCGCTGGTCAACGAGCGCACCTACCGCTGACCGCGGCGATCCGCCACGGTGCGACGGTGGACGCCACGCTCGCGGCGGTGCGCGCCGAATTGGAAGGGCAACGCAGGCGCTCGGTCGCCGACCTCGCGAGCCTGATGACGGGCCGCGACCCCGATCCGGGCCAGGTCGACGAACTGTGGGTGCAGTCCGCCGACCAGGTCTACGCCCTGCTCGTGGACGAATGCGGATGGAGCCGCGCCCGCTATCGAGTCCTGGCTGATCGATCGCATCGAAGAAATTTTCGACCGCCCCGTGTGACGCCCGGGCACCACTGCGGGAGTACGAAATGACCACTGCGACAAGGCTTCCCGCCGACACTCGGATCATGGGCATCGTGCACAACGCGCTGCGCCGGGACATGGCGCGCGCCAAAGCAGGTGCTACATACCGCAGCCCCGCCCGCGCCGGCACAGCGGGTCGCCCTCGCCGACCACCTCGTCTGGATGATGCAATTCCTGCACATGCACCACAGCGGCGAGGACCGCGGGCTGTGGCCACTGGTCCGCGAATTGAACCCGGTCGCCGGACCACTACTCGACGCGATGGACGCCGACCATGCGCGCATCGCCGCCGAGATCGAGCGGGTCACCGCCACGGCAACCGAATATCGCGCGGATCCGGCTGCCCGAGAAGATCTTTCACGTTCCCTCGATGCTCTCGCACAGGTTCTGCTGCCGCATCTGCTGCGCGAGGAGGACGACATGATGCCGGTCGTCGCCCGGACCCTGACCCAGCGTCAGTGGGACGACGTGGAGCAGCGGGAGTTCGTCGCCCCGAAAACCAAGCGGGAGCTGGGGATTGAAGCTCACTGGCTCATCGACGGGGTCGACCGGGACGATTACGACGTCACCGTGCACAAGGTCGGTCCGGTCACCCGGATGATCCTGCTGCACGCATTCAAACGACCGTATCGCCGAGCCTGCGCCGCCGGTGGGGCGCCGACCTGGACGTCGGCCCCCTCCCGCGCGCCCGCGCCGAAGGCTCGGTAGAACTGTGGGTCGCCGCCCCGGCCAGACAGCTCTACGACGCGGTCGCCGATGTCACCCGCATCGGCGAACGCAGCCCCGAGTGTCGCAGTTGCTCGTGGATCCCGGGTCGGCCGCCGGGGACGGTGGGCGCGCGGTTCCGGGGGCAAAACAGCGCGCATCACATGCGATGGTCCCGGGTCTGCGAGGTGACCGCCGCCGATCCGGGCGCGACCTTCGAGTTCCGCACCGTGTCGGACCGGCGCAACCCGCTGTACCACGACTCGACCACCTGGTCCTACACCTTCAGCACGGAAGGCAGTGGAACCCGGGTCACGCACTCCTACCTGATCGGCGTATGGCCGTACCGCCCGCTGGCCTGGCTCTACGCGCACCTCCATCCGCAGCATCAGGACATGCGGCCCCACTTGCGGCAGAACCTCGAGGCACTGCGGCTGCAGGCGCTCGCGAACAGGCTCGTGCCGATTCCCCGGGTGACGTCTACACGCGATGCAGGACACGCCTGCACAAATTGACCGGATGCGCCGCGATGGCCTGGACTCGACGCGCCGTGGGGCGGAGATCGCGGCCGAGACTGGAGCGCCCTGCTCGACGCGCACGATGCCGTCCGGTCGCAGCTTGTTCGGTTCCGAGGGCGCGAGGTGAAAACGTCGGGAGACGGTTTTCTGGCGATGTTCGATGGGCCGCAGCGCGGCGCTCACGAGCTCAAGGACGTGCCCGGCGAGTGGCGCCTCTTCACCGTCGCGTCGCGGTAGCGGTGGGCATAGGCGAAACTCACTTCGCCTGCCGTAAGCGCTTGTGCAGTCTGTGGTAGCGAAGTGCGAAGAACTGCTCAAGCGTCTGACGGACTGGGCGGCGACCGTGCCGCTATGGCCCCAACGGGGCTAGGCTCGTGGATGTAAAGGATTGGAGGCACAGTAATGACCTGGTCAGAAATCCTTGAAAAGACGGCGGCGGGATTGGGCGCGGTGGCGGTGCCTGTGGTGTTTGCGGTTGCCGGAGCGGGGCAGGCGGCGGCAGATCCCGGTATCTGCGTCAGCGGCCCGTGGGGATACGCATCCGCATGCGTCGACGGGCCCGGATGGGTCGGCTGGGATCCGGGAGTCAATTGGGGCCCGCCCGGCCAGGTGAAGAATGCATGGTGCCCTTGGAACCCGCCCGGTCACTGGAAGGGTGGTCCACACGGCATCCCCTGTACCTGAAGTTACGTGAGTTTCCCGTAAGTAACACGATGGCCGCCTTGCCTTTTCGGCAGGGCGGTCATTTTCGCATCTAGGGCTTGGGATTGGGTGCAGCCGCTGTCGGTGGCGTGACTGCACCGATGGTGCATAGGTCTGACGTGTTGTCCATACCATCTATGCCGCCGGACAGTTGCCGGTCAGCCAGGCCCAACGCGTTAGCGAGCACCTTGCAAGACACCGCAACCCGACCAGCTCCTCGGCTTACACTTCCGCAATGTTCTCCGAGACGCGCTACGCGCGAAACGGCGACCTGCACGTCGCTTATCGTGCGTCACGGGAAGGTCCCCGCGACATCGTGGTCGTGCCGGCCTGGTTCACGTGCTGTGAGGTCATTCCGGAGCTCCCGTCCATTCAAGGGATGGCTGGAGGCAATGACATCGCTCGGGCGGCTCATCTTCTTCGACCAACCAGGCATCGGAGCTTCCGATCCTGCCCCATCGGGTGCGGTGCCGACCTTGGAGTCATGGGCCGACAGCATCACCGCGGTGCTCGACGATCTAGAGAGTCGCGAAGCGGTCCTCGTCGCGGTCGGAGGCGCGTTGCACTGCGGCGCTGTTCGCGGCGACACATCCGTCCCGCGCAACCGCGCTGGTCGTGCTCGAGGGGTATGCACATCCGCTTACTGAAGCCCATGGGGGTCCTCCGCCCGAGGAAGCCGTCGCGATGTGGGGGACGGGGGAGCTCCATCATTTCTTGAATCCGGACATGCCGTGGAACGAGGAGATCCGGGCAACGTGGGCCCGGATGGAACGTCTGGCGGCAAGCCCGGGAACCGTTGCTCTCATGATGCCGCTCGTGGCTGAAATGGATGTGCGGGCGCTGCTTCCGGCAATCCGCGTGCCCACCCTGGTCGTCCACCACACCGACGATGCGGCGATCCCGCCGGAGCGGGGCAAGTACGTCGCTGATCACATCTCAGGCGCGAAGTACGTCGCGCTCCCGGGGCGCAATCTGGCACCACGGCGTTGAACCGTGGCGTGCGTCGTTCCAGGAGGTCGCCCAGTTCCTCACCGGCCACCAGGCTGAAGTTGCCGATGATCGGGTGCTCGCCACGGTGCTGTTCACCGACATCGTGGACTCGACGGGGCGGGCCGCGGAGATGGGTGACCGTCGACTGGCACGCGCTTGCTCGACGCCCACGATGCCATCGTCCGGGCGCAGCTCGCCCGCTTTCGGGGCCGCGAGGTGAACACGTCGGGTGACGGTTTCCTGGCCATGTTCGATGGGCCGCAGCGAGCGATCCGCTGCGCGATGGCGATTCGCGACGCGGTTCACTCGCTCGGCATCGAGGTGCGCGCCGGGTTGCACACCGGCGAGTGCGAGGTCCGTGGCGATGACATCGGCGGCATCGGCGTGCACATCGGCGCGCGTGTGAGCGCGCTGGCCGGGCCGAACGACGTGCTCGTGTCCAGCACGCTGCGCGACCTCGTGATCGGGTCAGGACTGGAGTTCGAGGAGCGCGGGGATCATGAGCTCAAGGGTGTGCCCGGCGAGTGGCGTCTCTTCGCCGTCGCCTCGCCGTAGTGGTGGCATAGGCGAAACTCAATTCGCCTGCGTAAGCGCTTGTGCAGTATGTGCTTTCGGCACAGACACTTAAGGTTGCTGAGAAGTTGTTGATGTGCCTGGCCAGTCTGGGTGGTGTCCACGGATGCTGGACGTCAATGTCCTTATCGCACTGCTCGACAGCGATCACGTCGGCCACGAGCGTGTTCGCCGGTGGGTCGACACCGAGATCGGCCACGGCTGGGCGTCGTGTGCAATAACTCAAAACGGGTTCGTTCGAATCATCTGCCAGCCTCGATATCCCAGCCGGTGCCGCCGGCACGGGCGGTCGGCAGGTTAGCTCGCGCCGCGGCGCCCGAGTATCACGAGTACTGGCCATGTTCGGTCAGCCTGCTCGACGACGAGCTTATCGACTACTCGCGGTTACACGGGCATCGCCAGGTAACCGACGCATTTCTGCTCGCGCTCGCGACAGCCAACGGCGGCCGGTTCGCCACTCTCGATCAGTCGATTCCCATTGAGCGCTGTCCGCCACGCCGGCGCGCATAACCTGACGCTGATCTGATTTCGTCAGGTCGGGCATCCCGCGAACCCCATCCGCCTCATTCGTTACACGTCGGCGTGGGTCGTCGGTCATGTCGGTGGGCGCCGGTACCGTCCAGCCCAATCAGGCACGCACCAGGTTGTTGGGAGGCTGCATGACCGTCACGATCGCCGCCGGCGAGACGTCGACAGCAGACCTGTCCGCCTACCTACCATTGCTGGCGCGGCTGCGCAATGGCGCACGGCCGCAGCCGGATTGGTCAGCGATCGTCGATGACGCCGTCCAGGTCTGGGCACGGCCGGGGTTCGACACCTTCCTTGCTATACCGCAGTTGCGGTTCGAGCCGTTCGACTATCAGCTGCGGGCCGCGCGGACCGTGCTGCGGCGGATGCGCGGTCGGGGCATCTTGGCCGACGAGGTCGGGCTCGGCAAGACGATCGAGGCCGGATTGGTGCTGTCCGAGCTACGCATGCGCGGGCTCGCCGACCACGTGCTGGTGATCGTTCCGGCGGGACTTGTCGACCAATGGCGCGACGAACTCGAGCGGAAGTTCGGGTTGCCGACCACGATCGCCCGATCCGGGTCGACACCTGCCCGCGAGACTGGGATGGACCGGCCGGTCACGATCGCGTCGCTCGCCGCCGCTCGCCGCGATCCGCTGCTGGGTAGGCTGACCGACACCAACTGGGACCTGGTGATCTTCGACGAGGCGCACCGGCTCCGCAACCCCCGAAGCGCGTCGGGCAAGCTCGCGCGCAGGCTCCGCGCCCGTTATCTGCTGATGCTGACCGCAACGCCGGTGGAGAACAAGCTGTCGGATCTGTACCAGCTAGTCAGCCTCGTCGCGCCCGGACTGCTCGGCACACCCACCCAGTTCCGCGCCAAACATGGCGCGGCGTCGCTCGAATCGAAGCCGCACAACGTCGAGGAGCTGCGCGTACGGACCCGAGACGTGATGGTCAGACATCGCCGCAGCGAGGTGCCGTGATGCTGCCGCCGCGCCTCGCCGAGACGATCTTGGTGACGCCCTCGCATCGACGAAACCGGTCTGTACACCGACATCGTCCGGCGGGTCAGGGCAGCGGCAACTGGGTCGGGACGCACCCGGTTGGCCCTGCGCGGCCTGACCCGGCTGGCCGGCTCCAGCCCCGCGGCCGCCGCACCGACGCTAGCGAAGCTCGGCTGGAACGACCTCGCGGAACGGGCCCGAGCCGATCCGGGAACCGGACAAGGTGGCGTGTGCTCGTCGAACTCCTTCGACGCCACGTCAACAGGGACGAGAAGGTATTGGTGTTCACCGGGTTTCGGCAGACACTGGATGCGCTCGTCGCTGCGGTCGAGCGTGCCGGGCTGTCGGCGGCGGTGTATCACGGCAGTCTCACGCGAACGGAGAAGGAGTCGGCGATCGCGGAGTTCCGCGCCGAAACGCCGATCCTGCTGTCGACCGAGTCGGCGGGTGAGGGTCGCAACCTCCAGTTCTGTCATGTGATGGTGAACTTCGATCTGCCGTGGAACCCGATGCAGATCGAGCAGCGGCTCGGTCGGCTGCACCGGGTCGGGCAGGAACACGACGTGACGCTGACCAACCTGGTCTGCCGGGGCAGCATCGAACAACGGGTCATGCACGTGCTCGAGGCAAAGATCAATCTGTTCGAACTGGTCATCGGTGAACTTGACATGATCCTCGGCCGGGTCGATGACGACTTCGATTTCGAGAACGAGGTTTTCGATGCGTTCGTCGATGCCGCCGACGACGACGAGTTCGAGCGACGGCTCGACGCTCTCGGCAACGCGCTCGCCGAGGCGAGGCGCAGCTATGTTCGAAGCAGGGAAGGTATCGACCTCCTGGTGGGTGAACCGGCGTGACGAACACCGCTGTGGGGCTGGACTTCTGGCTGCGGTATGTCGAGGCGAGCGGCGGGCTCACCGAATTCGGCGGCGATACGACGCTGGTGATGCTGCCGCCGGCCCTGCAGACGATACTGGAGCTGCCGGAGGTACTGCAGGTCACCGCCGATCCCGATGTCGCTCGCGAGGACGGCGCGACCTTCCTCTCGGCCGGGCATCCCGCGCTGGGTCGCTCCGCCGAAGAGGTGCTGGCGGTGGGCGATGTCGCCGCGATGGCCGTTCCGGTGGCCGCCACGCCGCCACCCTCAGCCGAGTACATGCAGGAGCTGGCGCGCAACCAGTTAATGGTCGATCACGGACGGATCGACGCCACGGGCGCACCGACCCGGTCGGTTCGCCCGATTCTGCGTGTCGGGGCGCTGGTCGACTACACGCTGTCCAGCGACGACCACTACCAGGAATGCGCCGAGTGCTGGGTGGATGTGCAATCCCAACTCCAGCTCCCAACCCACGTCAGTATGAAGCTCGCGGCCTTGCCGACAGCGCCGAAAGATGGTTCGCCGTCGCTGACCGGTGTGACCTCGGCGATCGGATGTTGCGGACCGGGTTATCGAGCAGTGCGCCGAACGGCGCCGATCCGAACTCGGTGATGGCATCGACAAGGCGCGCGACGCGGAGCTTGAACGCGTCGAGGCCTACTACCGTGATGCGCTGGCGACGATCGAGCGTCGGCGCGCGCAAGCACCTGCCGATCGCCGGGAGTTGCTGGACGCACGGGCCGACAGCGTACGAAACGAGCGCACCCGGCGGATCGGCGAGACTCGGGAGAAGTACCAGGCGAGCCACGAGGTCCGGCCCTATCGGCTGCACATCTACGAGGTGCCGGTATGGCGCTTGCCGGTCGACGTCCGCCGCGGCGACCGGCGCTACCCGCTGACGCTCGATTGGCTCATCCCGCTGACCCGTTTCACCGACATCGCCTGCCCGCACTGCGGTGCCGATGAGCGACTGGTCGCGACAAAGACACGGCTCGGGTGCGCCGGCTGCGTTCCGCGACCGACCGCCCGGCTCGCGCCCGAGCCCGAGCGACAGACCGCCGGCGAAGCCAGCCGCGAAGGCGAAACAGATTGTCGCGCAACCGCCGACACCGAAGAAGCGCCCGTCGCCGGTGCGCACCGATCCCAGCCCGACGGCGGCCAAGTTCGGGAAACTCGGCGACAAGCTGATCGGAAAGGTGTGGGACGCGGTGGTCCGCAACGATCGGCGGCTGGCACGTAGCTGTGTGCCGGATTCGCCCGCGGCCGCGGCGATCCGGCTGTACGGTCCGTCGGGCGTCGCCTGGGCGGTCGGGATCTCGCCGACCGAGGACCTGGTCGCCGTCGCCGCCCGCACGACAACGGCATCGTCGGGCGTACGCCATGCGTCCAACGGCCACGTGGATACCGCGGCGGGGCATCGCTTCCCGTTCCTGCTCCGGTGGCAGACGCCGGGGGGCGGCGCAGGACAGATCGACGAGATCCTCCCCTACGACAGGCAGTTCGAGCCGGCGCACCTGAGCCAATGGGTGCTGGGACCCGGCAGGACGGGTGTGTACGCGCCGCCGCAACCACGGATCCCGCTGGGCCCTGTCGGCGAAGTGCTGTGGCGGCGCGTGATTCCCATGTTTGGCCTGCCGGGCGTGCTGCGGTGCCTCGCCGCGCTATGGCGGCTGCCCGACGAGGACGTCTTTCTCGATTCGCACGGCCCCGCGGTCGTCGCGGCCGGCATCGAACGAATGGTGTGCCAACGAGCGAACCTGACAACCGGCCGGTTCGCTGGCATCGCTGCCGCCTACCGCGTCAACGAAGCCGCGGTGCGCGCCGCCGACGCCGACCTACAGAAGTGCCTCCGACTCAGCCCGGAGAAGTGGTGGTAGCCCCACCCTGCTCATATGGGACGGTGTGGTCGACAGCGCATTACACCGCCGGTGCATCACAGCCGGGCGCCCGGCACGTCAGATCGCGGCCCCGGATGAAGTCGAGTGCGCGGATCGGCGTCGCAAACCGTGGCGACCAGTTCATTGAGTCGCTTCTCCAAGGTCTACCGGTGGGACGGGGTTGTCCCCAGTTGCGGAGCTGTACACATCTCACGGCCGACTGAGCGGCCGACGCGGAGACGGTGTCGGTGCCGAGCCTGTAAATGGGACCAACAACCACCGAAAGGACACCGCAATGTTCGAGACACCGATCACCGTCGTGGGGCGGCTCGTGAGCGATCCGAAGCGCCGCACCGTCGGCGCGCAGGACGTCGTCAAGTTCCGCATGGCCAGCAATGCCCGGCGGCGCACCGAGGACGGCAACTGGGAACCGGGCGACTCGCTGTTCGTCAACGTCAACTGCTGGGGGCGGCTGGTCACCGGGGTGGCCGCCAGCCTGAAGAAAGGCGACGCCGTCATCGTCGTCGGCAACGTCTACACCAGTGAGTACGACGACCGCGAGGGCAGCCGCCGGGCGTCGCTGGAGATGCGCGCCACCGCGGTCGGGCCGGATCTCTCCCGCTACATCGCGACGCTGCGGCGCGTGGAGGAGTCGAGCCCGCGCGACGACACGCGGCCGAGGGAACCTCCGAGGCCGAGGACGGCGTCGGGCGGAGGACGCCGACGGCGATGCCGAGAGCAGGCCCGCTGTCCGCTGTCAGCCGATTCGGCCGCATCGTCGCCCGCCTAGGATGGTCGGGATTGTTTCGAAGCAAATCCTGCATGACCAGAAAGGCGACACTCCGGCATGGCTGAGTTCATCTACACGATGAAAAAGGTCCGCAAGGCGCACGGCGACAAAGTCATCCTCGACGACGTCACGCTGAACTTCCTTCCCGGAGCCAAGATCGGCGTGGTCGGTCCCAACGGGGCGGGCAAGTCGAGCGTCTTGCGGATCATGGCCGGCTTGGACAGGCCGAACAACGGCGACGCCTTCCTGGCCGACGGCGCGACGTGTGGGCATCCTCATGCAGGAGCCACAGCTAAACGAGGAGAAGACCGTCCGGGGGAACGTCGAGGAGGGTGTGCCGATCAAGGCCAAGCTCGACCGGTTCAACGAGGTCGCCGAGCTGATGGCCACCGATTACTCCGACGAGCTGATGGACGAGATGGGCAAGCTGCAGGAGGAACTGGACCGGGCCGACGCCTGGGACCTGGATTCCCAGCTCGAACAGGCGATGGACGCGCTGCGATGCCCACCACCGGATGAACCCGTGACGCATCTGTCCGGCGGCGAGCGGCGCCGCGTGGCGCTGTGCAAGCTGCTGCTCTCCAAGCCCGACCTGCTGTTGCTCGACGAGCCCACCAACCACCTCGACGCCGAGAGCGTGCAGTGGCTCGAGCAGCACCTGGCCGCCTACCCGGGTGCGATCCTGGCGGTCACCCACGACCGCTACTTCCTCGACAACGTCGCGGAGTGGATCCTCGAGCTCGACCGCGGTCGGGCCTACCCCTACGAGGGCAACTACTCGACGTATCTGGAGAAGAAGGCCGAGCGTCTGGAGGTCCAGGGCAAGAAGGACCAGAAGCTGCAGAAGCGGCTCAGGGACGAACTCGCGTGGGTGCGTTCGGGCGCCAAGGCCCGACAGGCCAAGAACAAGGCGCGGCTGGGCCGCTACGAGGAGATGGCGGCAGAAGCCGAGAAGACCCGCAAGCTCGACTTCGAGGAGATCCAGATCCCGGTCGGCCCCCGGTTGGGCAACCTTGTCGTCGAGGTCGATCATCTCGACAAGGGTTTCGCCGGGCGCCCGCTCATCAAGGATCTGTCGTTCACGCTGCCGCGTAACGGGATCGTCGGTGTGATCGGACCCAACGGTGTCGGCAAGACCACGCTGTTCAAGACCATCGTCGGCCTCGAGCAACCCGATAGCGGCACGGTCAAGGTGGGCGAGACGGTCAAGCTGAGCTACGTCGATCAGGGACGTTCGCAGATCGATCCGAAGAAGAACGTGTGGGAGGTCGTTTCCGACGGCCTGGACTACATCCAGGTCGGCCAGAGTGAAGTGCCCTCCCGGGCCTATGTGTCGGCATTCGGGTTCAAGGGTCCCGATCAGCAGAAGCCGGCCGGCGTGCTGTCCGGCGGTGAACGCAACCGGCTGAACCTGGCACTGACGCTCAAGGTGGGCGGCAACCTCATTCTGCTCGACGAACCGACCAACGACCTCGACGTCGAAACCCTGGGTTCACTGGAGAACGCACTGGAGAATTTCCCCGGCTGCGCCGTCGTGATCAGCCACGACCGCTGGTTCCTCGACCGCACCTGCACCCACATTTTGGCGTGGGAGGGCGACGACGACAACGAGGCCAACTGGTTCTGGTTCGAGGGAAACTTCGGCGGTTACGAGGAGAACAAGATCGAGCGACTTGGCGCGGACGCAGCCCGTCCGCACAGGGTGACCCACCGGAGGCTCACACGCGACTAATGTGGTCGCGTGCGTACCAATGTCGGTGCGCAGCTGAGTCAGGAGCCGATCCCTATGACGGTGAATCCCGGTACAAGTAGCCCCGTCGACTGGGCGCAGCTCTCCCCGGACCTGACCGTGAAACTCCGGCACGCCTACCTAGGCACCTTCCGGGGTCCTCACGGCGACGCCCCGGAAACCGACGTCGACTCCGCCGACACCGCTGCCCTGAAGAGGCCGACCGGCGCCGACGCGGCCCTGACGGCGCTGCTGGCCGCCCACTACGACCTCGGCCGGCACCGCCCGGTCGGCGAAACCTGCGTTGCGGTGTATGCCGCCGACCCACCCGGTGGGTTCGGTCCGGCGCTGCAGATCGTCACCGACCACGGCGAGATGCTGATGGACTCGGTGACCGTTCTGCTGCACCGACTCGGCGTGGCCTACGTGTCGATCATGAACCCCAGGTTCACCGTGCGGCGCGGCCCGGCGGGGGAGTTGCTCGGACATCGCCCCGGCCGCCGACGGCGCTGACGATTCCGACGGCACCACCGAGACCTGGATCAACGTCCAGCTGTCGCCGTCGGTGGACCGTCGCGCGCTCGCCGAGGCGCAGCGGCTGCTGCCCAACGTGCTCGCCGACAGCCGGCAGGTAGGGCTGGACTCCGCGGCGATGCACGCCGCGCTGGTGGGTCTGGCCGACGCGCTCGACTCCGACACCGGGCAACGGTTCCCCGGGCCCGATCGCCGCGACGTCGCCGACCTGCTGCGCTGGCTCGGCGACGGCCACTTCGTGCTGCTGGGCTATCAGCGTTGCCCGGTGCGCGACGGCCGCGCGTCCGTCGACCAGTCGAGCCGGCTGGGTGTGCTGCGCCTGCGCGACGAAGATCTGCCCCAGCTCACCGACAACGACGATCTGCTGGTGCTGGCCCAGGCGACCATCCCGAGCTATCTGCGCTACGGCGCCTACCCCTACATCGTGGTGGTGCGCGAACACCCCGGGGCCACCGCCGTCGAGCACCGGTTCGTCGGGCTGTTCACGGTGGCCGCCATGAACGCCAACGTGCTCGAGATCCCCCTCATCTCGCGGCGCGTGCACGATGCGCTGGCGATGGCCGGCAAGGATCCGAGCCAACCGGGTCAGCTGCTGCTCGACGTCCTGCAGACCGTGCCACGCTCGGAACTGTTCACGCTGAGCGCTCAGGAACTGCACGAAATGGCGATGGCGGTCATCGACCTCGGTTCGCGACGCCGCACGCTGCTGTTCGCGCGTGCAGACCAGCTCGGCCACTTCGTGTCGTGCCTGGTGTACCTGCCGCGCGACCGCTACACCACCGCGGTGCGGCTGGAGATGCAGGACATCCTGGTCCGCGAATACGGTGGTGTGAGTATCGAATACGCGGCGCGGGTCAGCGAGTCGCCTTGGGCGCTCGTGCATTTCACCGTGAAGCTGCCCGACGGCACCCGTCCGCAGGACATCGACGTCTCGCTGGACAACGAGACACGGATCCAGACACTGCTCACCGAGGCGGCGCGGACCTGGGCTGACCGTCTGCTCGGTGCGGTGCAGGCCGGTTCCATCGACCAGCCACAGGCGGAGCACTACGCGACGGCGTTCTCCGAGGCCTACAAGCAGATCGTCGCGCCGCTGGATGCCATCGCCGACATCTCGATCATCGAAGAGCTGCAACGGGATTCGGTGAAGCTGGTGTTCACCGAGGGCCGCGACGGTGATAACAGCCAGCTGACCTGGTATCTGGGCGGCAGGTCGGCGTCGCTG
The DNA here is from genome assembly GCA_963779655.1 of uncultured Actinomycetota bacterium. Classification (GTDB taxonomy): domain Bacteria; phylum Actinomycetota; class Actinomycetes; order Mycobacteriales; family Mycobacteriaceae; genus Mycobacterium. Next base: position 178,338 of record CAVZZD010000027.1, read on the forward strand.
TCCGAACTGTTGCCGATGCTGCAGTGCATGGGTGTGGTGGTGCTCGACGAGCGACCGTTCACGGTGACCCGCGCCGATGGGCTGCCCGTGTGGATCTACCAGTTCCGGATGTCGCCGAACCCCACCATCCCGACCCGCTTCACCGGACGAGGTGGCGGACGTCGCCAAGCGGTTCGCCGACGCCGTAACGGCGATCTGGCAGGGCTGGGTCGAGGTCGACCGGTTCAACGAACTGGTGCTGCGGGCCGGCTTCACCTGGCAGCAGGTCGTCATCCTGCGTGCCTACGCAAAGTATCTGCGGCAGGCCGGTTTTCCGTACAGCCAGGCTCACATCGAGACGGTGATCAACGACAACGCCGGCACGGCGCGCTCGCTGGTCGAACTGTTCGAGGCAGTGTTCGATCCCGCGGTCGGTCCCGGCGCGTCCGACGCCGACAAGGCCCAGCGCGCACAGGCCGCGGCCGCCGCGGTGGCCGCGGACATCGACGCGTTGGTCAGCCTGGACACCGATCGCGTGCTGCGCGCGTTCGCATCCCTGATCCAGGCCACACTCCGAACCAATTACTTTGTCACCCGGCCGGATTCGGCACGCAGCCAGGGTGTGGTGGCGATGAAGCTGAACCCCGGCCTGATCGACGAGCTGCCGTTGCCGCGGCCCAAGTTCGAGATCTTCGTCTACTCGCCGCGTGTCGAGGGTGTGCATCTTCGATTCGGATCTGTGGCCCGCGGCGGCCTGCGGTGGTCGGACCGCCGGGAGGACTTCCGCACCGAGATCCTGGGCCTGGTCAAAGCGCAGGCCGTCAAGAACGCCGTCATCGTGCCGGTCGGCGCCAAGGGCGGCTTCGTCGTGAAGAACCCGCCGCTGCCCACCGGTGACCCCGCCACCGACCGCGACGCCACCCGCAACGCGGGTGTCGCGTGCTACCGGCTGTTCATCGCGGGCCTGCTCGACGTCACCGACAACGTCGACCGCGCCACCGGAGCAGTGGTCCCGCCGCCGGAGGTAGTGCGCCGCGACGGTGACGACTCCTATCTGGTGGTGGCCGCCGACAAGGGCACCGCGACCTTCTCCGACATCGCCAACGAAGTGGCCGCGTCCTACGGTTTCTGGCTCGGCGACGCGTTCGCCTCAGGCGGTTCGGTCGGATACGACCACAAGGCGATGGGCATCACCGCCAAGGGCGGGTGGGAAAGCGTCAGACGCCACTTCCGCGAAATGGGCGTCGACACGCAAACCGAGGACTTCACCGTGGTCGGCATCGGTGACATGGCCGGCGACGTGTTCGGCAACGGCATGCTGCTGTCGCCGCACATCCGGCTGATAGCGGCTTTCAACCACATGCACATCTTCTTGGACCCCAACCCGGATGCCGCGTCCAGTTGGGCCGAACGGCAACGAATGTTCAACCTGCCGCGGTCCAGCTGGGACGACTACGACAAGTCGCTGATCTCCGAGGGTGGCGGCGTGTTCAGCCGCGAGCAGAAGTCGATCCCGATCAGTCCGCAGGTGCGCGCCGCCCTGGACCTCGACGAGGGCGTCACCGAGTTGACGCCGCCCGCTCTGGTCAAAGCCATCCTCAAGGCACCCGTCGACCTGCTGTGGAACGGCGGTATCGGCACCTACATCAAGGCCGAGACCGAGTCGGACGCCGACGTCGGCGACCGCGCCAACGATCTGGTTCGGGTCAACGGAAATCAGGTGCGCGCCAAGGTGATCGGCGAGGGCGGCAACCTCGGCGTCACCTCGTTGGGGCGGGTGGAGTTCGACCTGGTCGGCGGCCGGATCAACACCGATGCGATGGACAACTCCGCCGGAGTGGATTGCTCCGACCACGAGGTGAACATCAAGATCCTGGTCGACTCACTGGTCACCCTGGGCAAGGTGGGCGCCGACGAGCGCACCGCGCTGCTGGAGTCGATGACCGACGAGGTGGGCGCGCTCGTGCTGGCTGACAATGCCTCGCAGAACGACCTGATGGGCACCAGCCGCGCAAACGCGGCCAGCCTGTTCAACGTGCACGCCCGGCTGATCAAGGAACTCGAAGCCACCCGCGGACTAAACCGCGAACTGGAGGCGCTGCCGAGCGACAAGGAGATCCGCCGACGCACCGAGGTCGGCCTCGGACTGACGTCTCCGGAACTCGCGACGCTGATGGCGCATGTGAAGCTCGCCCTCAAGGACGAGATACTGGCCAGCGACCTGCCCGACCAGGACGTGTTCGCGGCACGGCTGCCCTCGTACTTCCCGGCCCAGTTGCGCGACCACTTCGGTCCCGAGATCCGCAACCATCAACTGCGCCGCGAGATCGTGGCCACCATGCTGGTCAACGACCTGGTGGACACGGCGGGTATCAGCTACGCCTACCGCATCTGCGACGACGTCGGAGTCGACTACGTCGACGCGGTGCGCACCTATGTGGCCACCAACGCCATCTTCGGCATCGGCGACGTGTGGCGGCGGATCCGTGCGGTGAGCCTGGAGAACAACATTCCGGTGCACATCAGCGACCGCATGACGCTGGACCTGCGCCGGCTCGTCGACCGCGCCGGACGCTGGATGCTCAACTACCGGCCGCAGCCGCTGGCCGTCGGTGCCGAGATCAACCGATTCGCCGCCAAGGTGGCCGCACTGACGCCGCGCATGCTCGAGTGGCTGCGTGGCGACGACCTCGCCATCGTCACCAAGGAAGCCGCAGAGTTCGCGAGCCACGGCGCGCCGGAGGATCTGGCTCTGGCGGTGTCGAGCGGTCTCTACCAGTACAGCCTGCTCGACGTCATCGACATCGCCGACATCGTCGACCGCGATCCTGCCGAGGTGGCCGACACCTACTTCGCACTCATGGTCCACCTCGGGACCGATGGCCTGCTGACAGCGGTTTCGGGGCTGGCCCGAGACGACCGCTGGCATTCGTTGGCGCGCTTGGCACTTCGCGACGACATCTACAGTTCGGTGCGGGCCCTGACGTTCGACGTGCTCGCCAACGGCGAACCCGACGAGACGGGGGAGCAGAAGATCGCCGAATGGCAGCACACCAACGCGTCCCGGTTGGACCGGGCGCGCCGCACGCTCAACGACATCTACGCCGACGAGGAACGCGACCTCGCCACGCTCTCGGTGGCCGCCCGCCAGATCCGCAACATGACACGAAACACCGGAACGGGACCCAACACTTGAGCAGAGCCGGGTTCGTCACGCCCGTTCCGGTGCGGTGGTCGGACATCGACATGTACCAGCACGTCAACCACGCGACGATGGTCACCATCCTCGAGGAGGCCCGGATTCCGTTTCTGGCCGACGCGTTCGGCGCGGACATCACCACCACGGGTCTGCTGATCGCCGAGGTGAAGGTGTCCTACAAGGGGCAGCTTCGGCTGATGGATTCACCTCTGCAGGTGGCCATCCGGGTGAACCGGTTGCGCGCGGTGGACTTCACGCTGGGATACGAGGTGCGCTCGGTCAACGCCGATGCCGACTCCAAGCCTGCCGTGATCGCCGAAACGCAGTTGGCGGCCTTCGATATCGATGAGCAGCGTCTGGTGCGGCTGTCGCCGGATCACCGCGAGTATCTCGAGCGGTGGTTGCGATAGCCGAGCGGGGGCTGTGGCTGCCCGACGCGGCGGACCGCAACGACCTGATGACGTTCGCCGAGCGGGCGCTGCGCCTCGACGACGCCGCCGTGGTGAGGCTGCGGTCGCGCCCGGATGCGACGGTGATCGCCTGGGTAGCAACAGGTTTCGATGTGCTGGCCTGCCGGGTGGTGGGTGGCCGGGTGCGACCCGACGATCTGTCGGCGGGGGCTGACACGTTGGTGCGTGCCGTTACGGCCGCTGGCCGCGCCGGCTACGTCGACACCGGCTATGCGATGGATTCGGCCTGGCGGGGCGTGCTGCCGCCCGCGACGGGTTTCGTCCACCTCGACGACATCCCGGCCCGGGTCATGCTCGACCTGGCCCAGCGGGGCGTCGCGCTGGCCCGCGAGCATGGCAGCGCACAGGGGCCGCCGGTTTCGCTGCTCGACCAGGACGTGATCAGCGTCAGCTCCGGCGACCTCACCGTGGGTATCCCGATGCGGTGCGTATTCGCCCTGACGGCAATGGGATTCCTGCCGCAGACCACGGATGCCGCCGACGACTTCTCGCCGGACTCGGTGGCCGCAGACGAAGTCGTGCGGGTGCGGGTGATGCCGACGTGGCTGCGCATCGACGCGCGCTTCGGGTCGGTCTACCGCCGTCGCGGCGACCCGTCGGTGGTGCTGCGGTAGAGGGAGTTCGGTCACCTTGGAGAGTGATCGGCGCAAAGTGACGAGTACGATGCAGCCATGCCGTCGGAGGGGACGTCGGGCGGACCGCAGCGTCGGCCAGATGCGCCTCGGCGCGTCGGCACGGCGACCCGCAGCCTGACGATCAAGGCGCGGCACGAGTCCGGAAGGTGCGGCGCCGGTGGCGACACCGCCCAAAGCCGAAGCGCCCGACGCCGCGTCCATCTTGCGATCGGCGTTGTCCGTGGTCACCACCGTGGGAACGCCGCTGACGATCATCACGGCGTTGATGCTTTACTTCGGCTGGGCGCGGAGCAGCGCGCAATCCAGTTGGATGGGCATCGACGTCAGCCTGTTCCACTTCTCCGCGCAGGATTACGTTCTGCGCAGCATCAGCACTTTGTTCGTGCCATTGCTCGTCGCGGGCGTCGTCGGAATCGTCTGGCTGGAACTTCATCGGCGTGCCGCGTCCGCGGCCCGCGACACCGAACGGAGCCGGGTCGTGCGCGTGGCCGGCAGGGCGACGATGTATGTCGGCATCGCGACCGCCATTGTCAGCGTTTCGCTTGCAGCGATGAAACTGCAGTGGCCGATGGGGACGGTAGTGTTTCCGCTATTGCTCGCTGGGGGAACGGCGTTCGCCGCCTACGGTCGACAGCTCATGCGGCTGGCAGCGGACCGGCCGCGGCGGAGAGTTCCGTTCCGCGGTGGCAGATCGTCCTGCAGAACCTTCTCGTCGGTGTGATCATCGCGTTGGCGGTGTTCTGGGCGGTCGGTGAGTACGCCGGCATCGTCGGACGTGGATTCGGCCAGGAGATCGAAGGAAAGATTTCGAGTCTTCCCCGGGCGACGGCGATCAGCGAAGCCCCGCTCGGTATCGACGCGCCGAACGTGACGACGAGTGAAATCTCCGTGGGGTCCAAGAGCCTCTACCGCACGACCGGTCTGCGGTTGCTGGGCGAGTCGGGCGGCCGCCTCTTCCTGCTCAACGACGGTTGGAGCCGACGGAGCGGCAGCATCGTCGTGCTGGAGGACGACAAGTCCGTCCGCTGGCAGTTCGCCCGCTGAACTCCGCTCAGCCGGTGGAACCGGCAGTTGTTGAAGCGGGGGGCGTCGTCGTGGTGGTGGTCGTAGTTGTGGTCGTCGTCGATGACGTGGTGGATTCCGTCGATGACGTCGTGATCGTGGAATCGGTGGTCGAATCCGGAACCGGGCCCGCGATGCTGTTGTTGTCGCGTGAGCAGGCTGTTCGGCCGTCGGACGGTCGTTCGGAAACGTCAGGGAAGGTTGCCTGCCCGGATGTTGGTCGTGCCATGCCAGCAAGGTCTGGATCATGGCGCGATATCGTCTCGTCCACGCAGCCCGACGGGCCGATGGCGGCACCTGCGCCGCGGTCGGCAAAGGCCGCCGACGCAACACTCCACTGATCCTGTTCGCCGTCGACCGCCGCCCGGCACACGGCCACCGCCGCCCTGTAGAGGTTGCCGAACCCGGCATCCGGCGTCTGCACATCGTTCTGCAGGGACTGGCAATTGTGCTCCAGGAAGTAGTAATACACGTCCCACCCTGGGGTCGGGAACTTCGGATCGTCGGGCCCGAACGGCGCCCATGCCAGCTCGTTGTCGGGCGATTCCGAGGAGCCGGAACCGGAACCGGAACCGGAACTGGACGGGCCGGAAGTCGGGCCGGCAGAGATCGTGGACGTGCGCACCGTCTCGCCAACCGTGCCTGTTGTCGTCGGGGCGCCAGTCTGGTTCGACGAATTCTCCTCCGCCGCACCGCATCCGGTGGCCACCAGACCGGCCAGCAGCCCGGCGGCGGTCAGGCCCCGAACCGTCCCCCATGCAGCGCTTCGCCGGCCCGGGCGTTGTCCGATGTACATGCCGTCTCCCTCTTCGGAGTTGGACATGAAACTACCGCGGACCACGTCGGATGAATGGCGAAACTTGTCGCAGTGGGTGCTGCGCCTCAGGCGCGCGCTCAGAAGGGCGAGTTGACCATCGACTGCGCGGCCATCTCCAGGTAGTCGAGCAGCGCCTTGCGGTGTGCGTCGTCCATGGTCGCGGAGTCGATCTCGGCGACGGCGGTGTGCATGCAGCGCAGCCATGCGTCGCGCTCGAGAAATCCGATCCGGAACGGGTTGTGCCGCATCCGGAGCCGCGGATGGCCGCGCTGATCGGAGTAGGTGCGCGGGCCGCCCCAGTACTGCTCCAGGAACATCCGCAGCCGGGTCTCCGCGCCGGTCAGATCCTCCTCGGGGTACAGCGGGCGCAGGATTTCGTCGTCGGCGACCTGTTCGTAGAACCGCGCGACGATCCTGCGGAACGTGTCGGCGCCGCCGACGGCGTCGTAGAAGGACTGCTGTGGTTGATCCATCGAGTCATTGTCGCCGATCCCTCAGCCCGGAATCCGGGCCAGCATCCGGTCGGCGATCGTGGTGGGCTCGTCGCCGAGTTGCTTGGCGACGACGCTGAGGTCGATCACGACGTTGCCCTTCGCCGCCAGGATTCGGTACTGCGGTACCCCTTGTCGCGCGGTCAGCGTGTTCCGCAGCGTCGCGCGGTCGCCATCGACGACCACGGTGCCCAGATCCCAGGTCAGCCCGGGGCCGCTCGACGTCGAGATGCTGAAGGACTTCCCCGCGCACTGCCGCCATTGCCCGGCGCTCTGCGCCACGAAATCCTTCGCGTCGGCGGCCGACGCGAAGGATGCCGCGACCTGATCGACCAGGGTCGCCGTGCGCGGGTCGCTGTAGCCGACGCGCGTGTACCCGGTGGCGCCACTGCTGTCGTAGACGGTGTTGAGGCCCGCGGCGACGGCTCCCGCGCATTCCGGCGGATCGGCGGTGGCGTCATCGCCCGCCGCCCCGCGACTCGCCCGAACTCGACGGCGTCTCGGCGAGCCCGGGGGCTTTGAGGATGCTCTTCAGCTCGTCGAGGCTCAGCAACACGCCGGCCAGGCCGTCCGGTGCCGGCGGGCGGACGGCGTCTCGGGGTGCGCCGGGTCGGGCACCGCGATCACATCCGGGCGGCCGGCGACCATCGGGTCGGCCGAGTTCGCGCCCGCGACCATCCACATCGCCAGGCCCGCAACCGTGAGAACAATGAACGTGTAGGACAGCGTGAGGCCCACAAGTGCGAGGTCCCGGCCGCGCTGCAATCCGCGCCGGATCTGGCTCAGTGCCAGGTGTCCCAACACCGCCCCGACCGGAGCGAACACGAACGCGAAGACGATCGACCAGATCGCCAGCGCCCTGCTCCGGCCGGCCGGATCAGGTTGCGGGGGTCCGGCCGGATAGCCGCACGGGGCCGGGTGCGGTAGTAGCCCGGTGCGGGTAGCTGCGGGTAGCCGCCCGGCGGGGGAGCGCCGTAGGGGTACTGGGGGCCCGCCGGGCCGGAGGGCCACGGGTGTACCGGGGCGTGGTCGCCGTGTGTCATCTCCTCCATTCAAGCCGATGCCGGCCGGCGCCCGGGCACCGGCCGACCATCGAGGTCACCCGATGTTCACGGGAGTGACCTGCGAACACGGGCCAAATTGTCGTGCGATCGATCGGCAATCCGTGGTGGACTGTCCGCGGAGGTCGAATGGCGCAGCGCAAGCGAAATCTCACCAATAGGGCTGGCCACCGCGCCGCGACGGGATTTGTCGCGGCGGGAACTTCGCTGGCCCTGCACAGTGTCGAGACGCCACACGACAGCGGTTCGGTCTGGGGCCGCCGCCGGGTATTGCTGCTGAACTCCACCTACGAACCGCTCACGGCGCTGCCGATGCGCCGCGCAATCGTCATGCTGCTGTGCGGCAAGGCCGAGGTGGTGCACGACGACCCGACAGGCCCGGTCATTCATTCCGCTACCCGCTCCATCTCCGTGCCGTCGGTGATCCGGCTGCGGGTCTTCGTCCGGGTGCCCTACCGTGCCCGCATTCCGATGACCCGGGCCGCGCTGATGCACCGCGACCGGTTCCGGTGCGCGCTACTGCGGCGGCAAGGCCGACACCGTCGACCACGTCGTACCCCGCAGTCGCGGCGGCCAGCACACGTGGGAGAACTGCGTGGCGTGCTGTTCGACCTGCAACCATCGCAAGGCCGACAAGCTGCTCTCGGAACTGGGCTGGGCGTTGCGGATGTCGCCGATGCCGCCGAAGGGCCAACACTGGCGGCTGCTGTCGACGGTCAAGGAACTCGACCCGGCCTGGGTCCGATATCTGGGCGAAGGCGCGGCCGTAGGTTGCTGCGCCTGGCGGGGGTCGGTGAGATAGGTTTACCGGCGTGAGTACTGCGCTGACCCATTCCCTCATCGGGGGCGTCCCGCTGCTCGTCGCGGCGGTGCTTGCCCTGTTGATCCTGCCCCGCAAGGGACCGCACCCCGCGTCCTACAAACTGTCCGAGCCCTGGACGTACGGCCCCATCCTGTGGGCCGCCACCGACGAGAAGGTCGGTGACGGTCACGGGCACGGCCACGGTTCGGCCGGATTCGAAGTGGGAGGTGGCGCAAGTGGCCGGTGGTGAGCACACGAGCATCGCGACCGTCGATCCGGCGTCGCTGCCGCTACGGCTGGGCGGTCACGTCGTCCGGGCGGCTCTCCGGCGTCACCGAACCCGGTGAAGCGTCGGAGACCTACCCGTTCTCGATCAAGGACCGCGTTGCCCTCGACGACGCCCTGAAGTACGGTTCGCGCGCCTCGAAGGCCCGCTTCGCCGTCTACATCGGCGACCTCGGCGCCGACACCGCCGCCGAGGCGCGCGCGATCCTCGGCCGGGTGCCGACGCCCGACGACGCCGTGCTGCTGGCCGTCTCGCCCAATCAGCGGGCCATCGAGGTGGTCTACGGGTCGGGCGTGCAGGGACGTGGCGCCGAGTCGGCAGCCCCGCTCGGCGTCGCCGCGGCCGCGTCGGCGTTGCAGGAGGGCAACCTGGTGGACGCCCTGATCAGCGCCATCCGCGTGCTGAGTGCGGGGATTTCGCGGCCCTAGCCGCTACCGCCACCGCACGCCATCCGCCGCCACCACCACAGCCACCGCCGCCACCACAGCTGCTTCCGCCGCCGCAGCCCGAGTGGCCAACGCCGCCGCCGCAACCTGCCGAGCCGCCGATCGCGCCGGTGCCCATTGCTCCGAACTGGCCGCTGCGTTCGGCCCTCACCTTCCAGATCCGGTCACGCTGCCGCCGTACCAGGGTGTGCATGAGCCACGAGCACCCTCCGATGGCCGCAATCACGACCAGTGCATAGACCGCGATGAAAAGTCCCCCCATGCATCAATGCTAGGCCGGGGGTTGGCCGCCGACAATGCGAAATCAGCCCGCGTCGAATGCCTGTGCGCGCAGCGACCGCTCGACACCGGCGCGGCCTTCGAGCACCAGACGCCGCAACGCCGGCGGAACGTCGGGGTCCGCGAGGAATGCGTCGGCGGCGTCGACGGCGGACTGGCTGATGTCCCAGGACGGGTACAGCCCGACCACCACCGTCTGCGCGACCTCACTGGATCGGCGTTCCCAGACCTGCCTGATGGCGTCGAAGTAGCGCTGCGTGAACGGGGCCAGCACCTCGCCCTGCCCGGGTCGGACGAATCCGCCGATGATGGCGCGGGCGGTGATGTTGGCCAGGGTGTCGTCCTCGACGACCTGCCGCCACGCCGCATCCTTGACCGCGGCCTGCGGTCGAGCGGCCGAGGCCGCCGCGGCGTTGCGCCGGCCGGCGGCGGTGGGGTCGGTCTTGGCCTCGGCGTCGATGAACGGGGTCTCCACTCCGTCGGCATCCAGGTCGCCGCTGGCGGCCAGCGCGGTCACGATGCGCCAGCGCAGATCGGTGTCGATCACCAGACCCGCCAGATTCACCGCTGCGGGTTCGTTGTCGAGCAGCGTCGCAAGTACGGCAACGTGATTCGGTGACAGTACCGATGTGCACAGCGCATTCACGAACGCCAGCTGATGGTCCGAACCCGGGGCCGACTCGCGCGCCAGATCGAGGAGCCGGTCGCCGAACGCCGGCCAGCCGTTGGTCTTCGCCCAGCCCGGCTCGGCGTAGGAACCCAGCGCGGTCTGCGCCTGCAACAGCAGGCGCTGCGCCACGCCCACCTCGGACTCGGCGTGCAGGCCACTCATCACGAGCGTCACGAAATCGCGGGCCTTCAGTTCGGCGTCGCGGGTCATCTCCCAGGCCGCCGACCACGCCAGTGTGCGGGGTAGCGGATCGGCGATATCGGCGATGCGGGTGAGCGCGGTCCGCAGCGAGGCCGGATCCAGCCGCAGCGAGCAGTACGTCAGGTCGTCGTCGTTGACCAGGATCAGCTTTCCGCGTGAAACCCCCTGCAGCGCAGGTACATCCGTGGTCGGTCCGTCGACGTCGAGTTCCTCGCGCTGTACGCGCACCAGCTTGCCCTGAGCATCGTCGTCATAGATTCCGACAGCCAGGCGGTGCACCCGGGTCTCGCCCGCACCCGGCGCGGCACCGCCCTGTTCGATCACGAACCGGGTGAACTTCCCGTCGGCGTCGACGTCGAAGTCGGCGCGCAACGTGTTCAGCCCGGTGGTCTTGAGCCACTGCCGACCCCAGTGCGACAGATCGCGGCCCGACGACTTCTCCAGTGCGCCAAGCAGATCGCCGAAGGTGGCGTTGGCGAACGCATGGTCGCGGAAGTAGTCGCGCAGACCGGCGAGAAAAGCTTCGAGGCCGACATAGGCCACCAACTGCTTGAGCACGCTGGCGCCCTTGGCGTAGGTGATGCCGTCGAAGTTCACCTCGACGGCGTGCAGGTCCGGGATGTCGGCGGCCACCGGATGCGTTGACGGCAGCTGGTCCTGCCGGTAGGCCCACGACTTCTCCACGTTGGCGAATGTCGTCCACGCCTGCGTGTATTCGGTGGCTTCGGCCTGGCACAGCACCGAGGCGAACGTCGCGAAGGACTCGTTGAGCCACAGGTCGTCCCACCACGTCATGGTGACCAGGTCGCCGAACCACATGTGCGCCATCTCGTGCAGCACGGTTTCGGCGCGGCGCTCATAGGAGGCCCGGGTGACCTTGGACCGGAAGACGTAGTCCTCGAGGAACGTGACCGCTCCGGCGTTCTCCATGGCGCCCGCGTTGAACTCCGGCACGAACAGCTGGTCGTACTTGCCGAATGCGTACGGTGTGCCGAAGTTGTTGTGGTAGAAGCCGAATCCCTGCTTGGTCTCGGTGAAGAGCCGCTCGTGGTCCATGAACTGCGCCAGCGAGGCGCGGCAGAAGATGCCGAGCGGGATCTCACCGTGCTCGTCGGTGTAGACGTCGCGCCACACCGCGTACGGCCCGGCGATCAGCGCCACCAGATAGGTGCTCATCCGCGGGGTGGTGGCGAACGTATGCGACTCTGGCGCCGGCGTCGGCGCCTTCGGTCATTGTCGTCGCGCCGTTGGAGATCACTTCCCAGTGCGCGGGCGCGGTGACGGTGACGTCGAACGCGGCCTTGAGGTCCGGCTGGTCGAAGCAGGCGAACATCCGCTTGGCGTCGGCGGTCTCGAACTGCGAGTACAGGTACACCTCGTTGTCGACGGGGTCGACGAAGCGGTGCAGGCCCTCACCGGTATTCGAGTAGAGGCAGTCGGCCTCGACCACGACGACGTTGTGCTGGGCCAGTCCGCGCAGCGGGATGCCGGTGGACTCGTCGTACCCCGACACGTCGATGTCGTGACCGTTGAGCTTTGCGCTGTGGATCTTGTCGGCCGCGATGTCGAGGTAGGTGTCGGCGCCGGCCAGCGCGTCGAATTCGACGGTCGTCACCGACCGGAAGGTGCGCTCGCCGGGTTTGCCGTTGCCGTCGGTGAGGTCGAGTTCGATGCGGTAGCTGTCGACGGTGACCAGCGCGGCCCGTTCGACGGCCTGGTCCTGAGTCAGATTGGGAAGTGCCACGCCCGTCAACACTAGACGAACGGGAACATCGGGCAGGCGCGCATAGTTGGTGCTGAACGGTGCTCTGACCGTATTGCCTTTCGAGAGGATGTCTTCATGGCGGCGAAGGACAGCAAGTCCAAAAAAGATGTCAGCAGGATTCTGGTTCGACCCACTGTGCCCGTGGTGCTGGATCACCTCGCGCTGGATCCTCGAGGTGGAGAAGGTCCGCGACATCGAGGTGAACTTCCACGTCATGAGCCTGGCGGTGCTCAACGAAGGGCGGGACCTGCCCGAGGAGTACCAGGAGATGATGAAGAAGGCCTGGGGTCCGGTGCGGGTGGCGATCGCCGCCGAGCATGCCAAGGGCCCGGAGATCCTGAGCCCGCTCTACACCGCCATGGGCACCCGAATCCACAACAAGGGCTATCGAGAATTCGACCCCAATTTCGAACAAGTCATCGCCGAGTCGCTCGAGGAGGTCGGGCTGCCCGCCGAGCTGGCCGAGGCGGCCACCTCCGAGAAGTTCGACGAGGCGCTGCGCAAGAGCCATCACGAGGGGATGGACGCGGTCGGCGACGACGTCGGCACGCCGACCATCCACGTCAACGGCGTGGCCTTCTTCGGGCCGGTGCTCTCCCGCATCCCGCGCGGCGAGGAGGCCGGCAAGCTGTGGGACGCGTCGGTGATCTTCGCGTCCTACCCGCACTTCTGGGAGCTCAAGCGCAGCCGGACGGAAGCTCCCGAGTTCGACTGACGCGGCTGCCGCTATCCGGGCTGCTGATGCTCGGCGAGGTGTTCGTCCATGGTCGCGCGCAGGTGGATCATGAACTGCTCGAACTGCTCGAGCAGTTCCGGCGGGTACTGAGCCATCATCACGTCGAGGCGGGCGGACAGCGGGCCGAAGAATTCGTGAGCGAGATCGCTGACGTGCGCGGTGGTGTGCAGCGTCACGATTCGCCGATCGGCGTGCTCGCGGGTGCGCACGATGTGGCCGGCCTCCTCGAGCCGGTTCAACAGGGCGGTGGTGGCGCCCGACGACAGGGTGATGCGTTCACCGAGGCGCGCCGGTGAGAGTGGATCGCCGCGCTCCTCGGCCGCTGAGATCTCCAGCAGCGCGGCCGCATCGGTGGAGTGCATCGCCAGCCACGCGGCGAAGCGTCGACTGAACTCGGTGAAGTTGGCGCCGTAGGCGCGCAATTCCTCCATCAGGCGAAAGCGTTGTGTCGCAACTTCGTTGGTCGACGATTCGGCCATCTAGTGCCTCCCCGCTGGTTTATTGCGCCGGTATCGCGATGTTTGACAAGCTACCCGCACGGATATTACTTTACAGTGAAGTTACTTCATGATGGAGGTAAATACGTGGAAGCGTCAACCAGGCGTTGGTTGGGTCTGATCGCGATCGCCCTCGGTGTGGCGCTCATCGTCGTGGACACCACGATCGTCAATGTGATCGTGCCGTCGATCGTCCGCGACCTCGACGTCACCTCGGTCCAGACGCAGTGGATCCAGGAGTCCTACGCCATCGTGTTCGCGGCATTGCTGCTGTTGGTGGGCCGGGTGGCCGACATCGTCGGCGCCCGCCGAGTCTTCATCACCGGCGTGGTCCTGTTCGGGATAACCAGCCTGCTGGCCGGGTTGGCCCCCAGCGGCGAGATGTTGGTGCTCGCACGCTTTCTGCAGGGTGCCGGCGCGGCCCTGATCCTGCCGACATCGCTGTCACTGCTGAACGCCTCGTTCACCGGCAAGGCGCGCGGGCAGGCGTTCGCCGTCTGGGGTTCCACCATCGGTGCCGCCACCGCGCTGGGTCCGCTACTGGGTGGATGGTTGTCCGAACACGCTTCCTGGCGTTGGGCTTTCGGCATCAACATCCCGCTGGTGATCGTGATCTGCGTGGCCGCGTTCGCGTTCATCGACCGTTCGCCACGCACCAGCGGCCGGGTCGACGTGACGGGCGCGGTGCTGTCGATTCTCGGTCTGGGCCTGTTGGCCTTCGGGCTCATCGAGGGCCGGACCTACGGCTGGGGCCACTCCATCGAGCCGTTCGATCTTTTCGGCCTGTCCTGGGCGAGCGGACCCTCACCGGTCCCCGTCGCGCTCGGCATCGGCGCGCTGGCCCTGATCGGGTTCGTCTACCGGCAGGCGAGGTTGTCCGCGGGCCCCGAGGTCCCGTCGAGGGCGCTGATGGATGTCCGGCTGTTCTCGATCGACTCGTTCCGCAACGGCAATATCGCCACCCTGATCATCGGACTGGGGGAGTTCGGCATCGTGGCCGTGCTGCCGCTCTGGCTGCAGTTCGCCCTCGGCTACAGCCCGGTGCAGGCCGGGCTGGCACTGGTGCCCGTCGCGATCGGCAGTTTCGTCGCCAGCGGCGCCAGCTTCGGGCTCGCCACCAGCATGTCGGCGCTCGGCCTCGTGCGGCTGGGTCTGGCGCTGGAGGCGGTGGGCCTTGCCGGGCTGGGTCTGGTGGCACGCACCGACAGCCCGTGGTGGACGATCGCGTCGGCGTTGTTCGTCTACGGCATCGGCGTCGGCTTCGCGACCGCGCAGGTGACCAATGTCGTGCTGGCCGATGTCCCCGAGCAGAGCGCCGGTCAGGGCTCCGGCGTCCAAAGCGTGTTCCGCCAACTCGGTTCGGCGCTGGGGATCGCGGTGCTCACCACGACGTTCTTCAGCCTGCTCAGTTCGACGCTGCGCATGACCTGGCGACATCCGGGATGCCGACAGCCCAGGCCGACGAGCTGACTCGCGGGGTGACCAACAGCGCCGGCGCCGCCATCGACGGCCTTGCCGCCCAACCGCAGACCGCATTCGTCGCCGACATCGCCCGATCCGCCATGACGCACGGTGTCACCGTGGGGAGCTACCTCGCGGCCGGCTTTCTGGTCCTGGGGCTCATCGCCACCCTGTTGATCCCGCGCACGCCGGCGGCGCCCGAAGCGGAACTGTCGGAATCCGGCGGTGGAAGGCATCGACGAGGTTGACTTCGGCGATTCCGGTTGCGGGAGCGCGTGCCGGGGTCCACAGTCGTCGCATGACAGCGGCTGAACCCAGCACCGAAGGCAGCTACCGGGACCGCATCGCCGCGGTTGAACCCGGCGGAAACGAATACATCGCCGAGGCGGACCGACACGGAAAGCCGAGTCAACTGCTCTGGACGTGGGCGTCGCCCAACCTCGAGTTCGCGACGATCTTCGTCGGTGTGCTCGCGGTCGCGTATTACGGCATGACGTTCTGGCAGGCCGTCGCCGGCATCGTCATCGGCACCGGACTCGGCGCGTTCGCGCACTACTTCCTGTCCGCGCGTGGGCCGCTGCACGGAGTTCCGCAGATGGTGCTGGGCCGGTTGCCGTTCGGGTTCAAGGGCAACGTGGTGCCTGCCGCTGCTGATGTCGATCACGGCCGGCGTCGGGTGGTTCGCGACCAACAGCGTCAGCGGTGCGTTCGCGCTGTCGACGCTGTTCCACATCGGCCCACTGCTGGCGCTGGTGCTCATCGTGGTGATCCAGACGGGACTCGCGTTCTTCGGGCACAACCTGGTCCAGGCGTTCGAGCGGTGGGCGTTCCCCGTGCTGGCGGTGATCTTCGCGATCACGTCGGTGGTGATCCTGTCCAAGTCGCACGTGGACGCACCTGCCGTCGAGGGCGGCGTCGGCGGCATGGGTGGTTTCCTGCTCACCGTCGGCACCGCGTTCGGCTACGCGGCGGGCTGGACGCCGTACGCGGCCGACTACACCCGTTACCTTCCCGCGTCGTTGGCGGGTCGGCGCACGGGTTTCTTCGCCGCTGCGGGCCTGTTCCTGTCCTGCGTCATCCTGGAAGCCGTCGGCGCCGCGTCGGTGACGATCGGGGCGGCCGTCTCCGAGAACCCGACCGAGGCGTTCACGGCCGAACTCGGCTCGTGGCTGGCGAAGCTGACATTGCTGGCCATCGCCATCGGTGCCATCGCGGCCAACGCCATCAATGTCTATTCGGGCGCAATGGCTTTCGTCACCATCGGGATCAAGTTGCCGCATCACATCGCGCGTGCCCTGGTCACCGTGTTCTTCGGTGTCGCGGGTTTTCTGATCGCCTGGTGGGCGCTGGCCGACGCCGCCGCCAGCTACGAGGCGTTCCTGTTGCTGATCGCCTACTGGATCGGGCCATGGCTGGGCGTGGTGTTCGCCGATCAGTACCTGCGCCGGGGCCAACACGTCGCCGGCTTCCTCTATGACCGCTCATACAGCAACTGGCCCGGGCTGTTGTCCTTCCTGATCGGCCTTGTGGTCTCGGTGCTGTTCTTCTGCAATCAGGAGAAGTTCGTCGGCTTCGTCGTGCGGGCGGTGCCGCAGCTCGGCGACATCACGTTCTTCGTCGGCTTCCTGCTCGCCGGCGCGTCCTATCTGCGTGCTGTGCCGGTCGCAAGATCGAAAGCCGAGCGCGCGCTGGTATGACTCCGGAGCAGATGCTCGACGTCGCCGTCGCCGAGGCCCGAAAAGGGCTGGCCGAGGGCGGGATTCCGATCGGTGCGGCGCTGTTCACCTCCGACGGGCGGCTGCTGGGCAGCGGTCACAATCGCCGCGTGCAGAACGACGACCCGTCGGTGCACGGCGAAACGGATGCCTTCCGCAACGCGGGCCGTCAGCGCGACTACCGGTCCACGGTCATGGTGACCACGCTGTCGCCCGTGCTGGTACTGCAGTGGTCTGGTGCGTCAGTTCAACATCGGGGCCGTGGTGATCGGGGAGAGCCGGACGTTCACCGGCGGACACGACTGGTTGGCCGAGCACGGTGTGGCGATTACGCTTCTCGACGACGAGCGCTGCGTGACCATGATGGAGGAGTTCATCGCGGCGAACCCGGCGCTGTGGAACGAGGACATCGGAGTTAGCTGAATGAGTGCTATTGCGACAGTGGATATCTCGCGCTGGTATGCCGGCGGAGCCGAGGCCGACGCGT
The DNA here is from genome assembly GCA_963779655.1 of uncultured Actinomycetota bacterium. GTDB lineage: Bacteria > Actinomycetota > Actinomycetes > Mycobacteriales > Mycobacteriaceae > Mycobacterium. The sequence continues at coordinate 195,397 of CAVZZD010000027.1, forward strand.
TGGCCGCCGAGGTGGATGAGGGCCTGCAGCGCGCGGGTTTCATCGTCGTCACCGGTCACGGCATCGACACCGACCTGGCGGCGCGGGTGCGCGCGGCGAGCCGGGAGTTCTTCGCCCTGCCCGACGAGGTGAAGCAGCGGTATTCGGTCCCGGTGGGCGGGCACGGCTGGATCGGTCCGGGGGCCGAGGCCAACGCCTACGCCGAGGGCACCGAGACGCCGCCGGACCTCAAGGAGAGCTACAGCCTGGGCGCCGAAACCGCGACCGGTGAACCCGAGATCGACCGAATCTGGTTCGCCCCCAACGTCTGGCCCGCCGAGGTGCCCGAGTTGGAGTCGCTCGTCAACGAGTACACCGCGGCCATGCGCCGGCTCTCCGACGACCTGCTGGCGTTGTTCGCCCACGCGCTCGGGCTGCCGGCGAACCCGTTCACGAACCTCGCGGACCGGCCGACCTGGACGATGAACATCAACCACTACCCGCCGGTGAGCGTCGTCGGCGAGCCGGAGCCGGGCCAGTTCCGCATCGGCCCGCACACCGACTTCGGCACCGTGACGGTCCTGGACCGTGAGCCCGGCGCCGGGGGACTGCAGGTGTACTCCGAAGCGGAGGGCTGGGAGGACGCGCCGTGGGAGCCGGGGTCGCTGACCGTCAACATCGGCGATCTGCTGGAGTACTGGAGCGGGCGGCGCTGGCCGTCGGGGCGGCACCGTGTGCTGCCGCCGCAGGCGCACGCGCCGGAAGAGGATCTGGTGTCGCTGATCTACTTCTACGAGGCCAACCACGACGCGCTGGTCACGCCGCTGGAGCCGCCGATCGGCATGGTGTCCGGGTTGGAACCCGTGACGTCATCGGCGTTCATCAAGGAACGCCTCGACGCCATCACCGTCGCCTGACGTTCGGGGCGGGAATGTCACTTGCACAGGTCGGTGATGTGCGCGCTGGTCGCTTGAGCGGCTTTCAGCTGTTCGCTCAGTGCGGGATCGGTGTTGGGAGTGCCGACGAGTTGTTTCATCCCGATGTCCTGCAGATCATCCGCGAAAGTCCGCACCGCATCTGCGAGGTCGGCGGGAATCGTCGGATCCAGACGGGCGAGCAGGTAGCTGCCGCCACCGATCGTGGCCAGGCGGGCGTTGGCCGCCACCGCTTCCCTGGCAACGGGATCGGGGCCGAAGTCGGCGTTGGTCTGCCTGGTGACCGCGTTGCGCACCGTGTCGACGGCCGCGCAGATCCCCGCCTTCCCCGCCTTCCCGGCCTGCTGGCCGTTGCCGGCGGGGGTGGGTCCGGCGACGGAACTGGACTCGTCGGGCGCACGCAACAGCGCCCACACCGCCAGCCCGACCGCGATCACGGCGATCGCGAGCGCAACCGGTGCGGTCCAGGTTGGCGTTGTTCGCCGGTCTGATGTGGATGACGTCATCTCAGGTCTGCCTCACGATCTGGTCCACCCCCGGACGACGCTGATGGTAGCGCGGGAACGGAATGTCGATGCGGTAATGGGGTTCGCCGTGACGGGCGAAACTAGCTGCCCCGGTGCGCAATCCAGCGATGTGCCGACGATGCGGGAGACGCAGTGAGCGGGCCACTGGCGTCGACCACATGCGATCGGCGCCAGTACCCACTCTGCGTCAACGGCGGTGGGCGACGGGTGAAGGGCTAGTCGTCGCCACCGCCGTCTGAGCCATTGCTGCCGTCCGAGCCGCCGACGCCACCGGATCCACCGGCTGCGCCTGAGCCGCCGCTGTTGGTCGTGGCGCCACTCGCATCGCCGCCGTTTCCACCCGCGCCACCCTTACCTGCGACCACGCCGCCATTGCCGCCCTTGCCGCCGGGGCCGCCCGTGGAGTTGGCGCCGTTGCCAAAGGACTCCGCGTCGCCGCCGCGGCCGCCGCCGCCACCCTTGCCGGTGACCACGCTGCTGCCGCCCTTGCCGCCGGATCCGCCGGTGCCGTCTCCGTCGTCCGGGTTGGCTGCGCCGCCGTCGCCGCCATTGCCGCTGTCGCCCAACGCGGCTCCGCCGCCGTCGCCGCCGTCGCCGCCCTTGGCGTCGGCGTTTCCGTACGCATCGCCGAGGCCGCCGGCACCGCCGGCACCGCCGGTACCGATGCCCGTTCCGCCGCCGCTGCCGCCGTTGCCGCCGGTCGCCGTGTAGCCGTCGCCTTCGCTCTCACCTTCACCGCCGGCACCACCCTGACCGCCGGGACCGGCGAGCGTGCTACCGCCCGCGCCGCCCTTGCCGCCCGTACCGTCGGCGTTGTCGGAATCGCCGAAGCCGCCTTCGCCGCCGGCACCACCGGCGCCGACCGCGGACGATCCACCCGCTCCGCCGTCGCCGCCCTGGCCGCTGGCATCGAAGTAGCTGTCTCCGATGCCGCCGGCACCGCCTTCGCCTCCGGAGCCGACGAGAGTGCGTCCGCCGTCGCCGCCTTTGCCACCTGTCCCGGTGAACCCGTCGCCCTCACCGTCCGACTCACCTTCGCCGCCGGCGCCGCCTGCGCCGCCCTTGCCCACGTTCGCCGTGCCGCCCGCGCCGCCCTTGCCGCCCGTCGCGTTCCCGTATGCGGAGTACGCATACCCGCCTTCGCCGCCACCACCGCCGTTGCCGAACAGCAGGCCGCTCTTGCCGCCGTCGCCGCCGTCCGCTGCGAATGCATCGTTGGCGTCGGTGTCCCCGTAGTTCTCGTCCCATCCGCCGATGCCGCCGCTGCCCCCGCTGCCGAACAGGAGTGCGCCGTTGCCGCCCCGACCGCCGGCGGTGGCGGCGGAGATCAGTTCGCCCGTCTCCTCGTCGTAAACCGCGTCCAGGCCGTCGCCGCCGGTGCCGCCGGTCCCGAACCACTGGCCGGCGTCCCCGCCGGCGCCACCGTTCGCGCCGTCGCCGCCGTTACCCCACAGCCACCCGGCCTTGCCGCCGTTGCAGGCGGCGCCTTCGCAGTCCGCGTCGGCGTCGAGTCCGTCCCCGATCAGCCAACCGCCGGGTCCGATGATCGGCTGGAGACCGCTCAGCCGAGCGGTTGGCTGCTGCCGTTGCCGCTACCGTCCAGAAGCCACCAGTCGACGTCGTCTGACGCCGGGCTCAGTGGCACCAGGGCGGAATCGGTCGAGGCGAGCCGGACTGTCGCCGTCACAGGTGACGGGGCGCTTGGTGGAACGGCGACCAGAACGCCGATCCCCACCATCGCGGCTCCGGCAAAACCTGTGGTGAGGTACGGATAAACCGAACCACGTGATCCGTGCGATTTGTCCGAGCGACGTTTAGCCATGAGACCCCCCGAAGAAGCAGTGATGCCCAACCCCCAACCGGCCGGGCAGCCTTTCTGAGCTTTTGCTGAGAAAGACCTGCTAAATCTAGGACTTTGCCGCGGACGAGGTCAAGCACCGATTTACGTCGCGTGTCGGGGTTACTGAAAATCAGGTTCTGCTGCACGGCGCCGGCGTCCAATGATCGAGTGATCGGGGATATCTCGGGGAACTCGGGGCCTGGCCCGCGAACGGAAATCCGAATAGGAGAATGCCGATCATCGCTCGTCGGCAAGAGTTTTGCTGACGAGACGTCCGTGCCGCGGCACGTGACGTTTTCGATTCCGCAACGACGTCGGACACCTGCGAATGCGATGGTGCGGAGAAGTTAGGGTTACGGCCATGCGCGTCTACCTCGGTGGCGACCACGCCGGACTCGAACTCAAGCAGGCCATCATCGAACACCTCAAGGCGACCGGCCACGAGCCGATCGACTGCGGTGCCTACAGCTACGACGCCGAGGACGACTACCCGGCGTTCTGTATCGCCGCAGCGGTGAAGACCGTGGCCGATCCCGGGCAGCCTGGGCATCGTGCTCGGCGGCTCGGGCAACGGCGAGCAGATCGCCGCCAACAAGGTGCCCGGCGCGCGCTGCGCCCTGGCCTGGAGCGCCGAGACGGCAACGTTGGCCCGCGAGCACAACAACGCGCATCTTGATCGGCATCGGCGGTCGCATGCACACCACCGAAGAGGCGCTGGCCATCGTCGACGCCTTCCTGGCCGCCGAGTGGTCGCAAGCGCCACGGCACCAACGCCGCATCGACATCATCACCGAGTACGAGAAGACGCACGTACCGCCCGCGGTTCCCGGCGCCTAGTGCCGGAGGGACATACGCTGCACCGGCTCGCCCGGCTGCACCAGCGCCGCTACGGTCGCGCGCCGGTGCGGGTGGGCAGCCCGCAGGGCCGATTCGCCGACGGGGCGGCCTCGGTCGACGGGCATGTGCTCCGCAAGGCCGATGCGTGGGGCAAGCACCTGTTCCACCACTACGCGGGCGGGCACGTCGTGCACATCCATCTCGGGTTGTACGGCACGTTCAGTGAATTCGCGTTGTCGGAACCGGCCGACATCCCGGATCCCGTCGGACAGGTGCGGATGCGGATGGTCGGCGCGGAGTACGGCACCGACCTGCGCGGCCCGACGGTCTGCGAGGTGATCGCCGAGTCCGAGATCGGTGACGTCGTCGCGAAGCTCGGGCCCGACCCGCTGCGCCCTTATGCCGACCCGGCCAGGGCGTGGACGCGAATTACCAAGTCCCGCAGGCCAATCGGTGCACTGCTGATGGACCAGTCGGTGCTCGCCGGCGTCGGAAACGTGTATCGCAGTGAACTGCTGTACCGGCACCGCATGGACCCGTTCCGGCCCGGCACCACCATCACCGCCGACGAATTCGGCGCGATGTGGACCGACCTCGTCGCGCTCATGAAGGTGGGCGTCCGGCGCGGCAAGATCATCGTCGTGCTGCCCGAGCACGACCATGGCGCACCGTCCTACCGCGAAGGCCGGCCGCGCACCTACGTCTACCGGCGCGCGGGCGAACCGTGCCGGGTGTGCGGAACGACCGTGCGCACCGTGGAACTCGAGGGCCGCAACCTGTTCTGGTGCCCGACCTGCCAGACCTGAGCGCTCGCCCGAGCGCCCGCCGAGATCGACGAAATGGCGGGCCGTTCTCGCACTTTCTCGCCCGTTCGTACGGCTCGGCGAGAAAGCGCGCGCCATTTGCCGCGACAATGCGCGCATGGAACTGATCCTCGTCGTCGTCGGCGCCATCCTGGTCACCGCCATCGCACACCGCCGTGGCCTGGAACCGGCGTTGATCATCGTCGTGGTCGGCATCGCCGTGTCGTTCCTGCCCGGCTTCGAGGCGCCCGAACTGGATTCGCACATCCTGCTCAGCGTCGTGCTGCCGCCGCTGCTGTATTCCGCGGCACTTGATTTCTCGTTCCCGACATTCCTGCGAAACATCAAACCGATCCTCGGCCTGGGGGTCGGCCTGGTGGTTGTCACCGCGTTCGTGGTCGCCGGGGTGTCGTCCTGGATGGCGGCGGTGCCGCTGACGTTCGGCACCGCGCTGGTGCTCGGCGCCATCGTGGCGCCGCCCGACGCCGTCACCGCCGTCGCAGTGGGCCGCAAACTCGGGCTGCCCAAGAGGGTCATGGCGATCCTCACCGGCGAGAGCCTGATCAACGACGCGGCCGCGCTGGCCCTGTTCTCCGTGGCGGTCGTGCAGGTGGCCGGCGGCCACACGTTCATCGAGAACCCGTTCCTGCTGTTCACCTACAGCGCCGTGGTGGGCCCCCTGGTCGGCGCCGCGCTGGGCTACGTGACGCTCTGGATCCGCAGGCGCCTGGCCAATCCCGGGCTGGAGACGGTGCAGGGCCTGGTGGTGCCGTTCGCCGCGTTCATCGCCGCCGAGCACCTGCACGCCTCCGGTGTGCTCGCCGTGGTCGTCGCCGGCTTCGTGGTCGGCAGTGGAACGCTGGACGCCGGCTACCAGACGCGACTGCAGGAGCGGTACGTGTGGAACTCCGTCGACGTGCTGCTGGAGGCGTTCGTCTTCGCCTACATCGGCCTGCACCTGAGGTTCGTGCTGGAGGATCTGCGGGAAGCGCACGAATCACTGCTGGCCGTCGCCATCGCGTCGGCGATCGTGCTGGTGATCGTGCTGGTGATCCGGCCGCTGTCGGTGTTCCTGATGTTCGGCCGCAGTGTGTTGTCCCGGCACGTCGAGAGCCGACTGAGCGTGCCGATTCCCGACCATGGCGGTCGCGGGGCGCTGGGAACCCGCAGGCGGGCCAACGCGCCCAAACGGTGGCGCACCAACGTCGAGACCCGGTCGCTGACCTGGCAGGAGAACGTCGTGGTGTCGTGGACCGGGATGCGCGGTGTGGTGACCCTGGCCGCCGCCGCCGGCATTCCGGTGACCACCGTCGCCGGGGAGCCGTTCCCGGAGCGCGCGACCATCCAGGCGATCGCGTTCGTGGTCAGCGTCGGCACCCTGTTATTGCAGGGCTGGACCCTGCCGCTGTTGATCCGCAGGCTGCGGTTGGCCTCCTCGGACGACGACCACGCCTATGACCGCGGGGAAACCCGCAAGGCCGAGCAGGTGGTGCACGACGCCGCCGAGGACGTGCTCGCGAGGTTCGCGGCCGATCCGCCGCCGGGGTTGCATCCGCGCGCACTGGGCGAGATCACCAGCACGATCGCCCGGCATTCCCAGGACGCCGACGAGATGCCCGACCCCGAGGCTCACACCCTGCGCGCCGAGGTGTTCTCGGCGCTCTACCGCGAGGTGCTGTCGGCGCAACGGGCCGCATTGATCGCCGACCGCGACGTCGGACTGATCGACGACGAGGCGGTACGGGCGATGCTGGAACGCCTCGACCTGCAGGAGGCCGGTGTGTCCGCGCGCCTGGAGAGTCGGCTTTGAGCGGCTCAGAAATCGAACCCGCCGAAGTCCCCGCCGCCGAAGTCCCCGCCGCCACCGAAGTCACCGCCGCCGCCGAACCAGCCGCCGCCGTCACCACCGCCGCCACCGTCCCAGCCGCCGCCGTCACCGCCGCCGCCGCCATCCCAGCCGCCGCCGTCACCGCCGCCATCCCCGCCGTCCATGCCCTGCCCGGCGTCGAGTCCCTGGTCGTAGCCCTGGTCGAAGCCTTGCCCGTAGCCGTTTTCGAAGCCCTGCGCGTCATAGCCGACGCCGTGCATGCCCGAGAACATCGCATCGAACAGCAGCACCGACCCGATACCCCACGCCCCGGCGACCAACGCCGGCTTCCACCACGGCTCGGAGTACCAGCCGGCCGGCACCGGACGCCCGGCCACGCGGCCGCCCGGGTAGTAGTTCGGGGTGCGCTGCGACGGCGTCGGCGACGCCTCGATGTCACGGCCCTCGACCTGCACGCGGCGGTCCTCGGTCACCGCGCCAGCGGACTTCTGACCAGTCAGCGTCTCCAGCTCGGGTCCGGGGTCCATGCCCATCGCGGTGCGCGCGGCGCGCACGTAGTACAGGCCCTCCAGCGCACTCTCCTTGGCCAGCAGGGCCTGCTTGGCCGTGGTGGCCTGATCGATCTGTGACGACGCCGCGGTATAGCGCTCCGAGGCGTCGGCCATCGCCTGCTTGGAGGCGTCGTCGGTGCCGGTGAGGTTGAGCACCTGGCCGCCGAGGCGCTCGATGATGCGCCGGGCATCGGCCTTGGCGTCGGCCAGCGAGGCGGCGGTACGCCGGCCTGTCGCGCGTGACGAGCTGTACATGGCAAAGCCGATTGCCACGACCACCAACAGGATCAGGATGAGCAGGGCGCCGTTCATGGCGTCCAGCGTACCCACAGGAAACAGATGCTCCGGGGCGCTTAGAGGTCAGGTCTGGGTGACCTTTGCACCGACGAACGGCGCCCACGTGATGGTGCCGTGTTCGAAGGTCGTTTTCGACCCCAGACCGCCGCGCACTTCGTCGGAGGTCGCCAGGCCGAGCGCCGGGGTCCAGGCCTTCACGATCGCGGCACCGGCCGAATGGGCGCCGGTGGCCGGTGAATACCAGACCCTCAGGGCCGACGCGCCGTTGAAGTCCTGATAGCCGTTGGCGAAATCGGCGATGGGAAGCGCCGATTTGGAGGTGGCCCTGACCTTCTCCGCGATCGGATTGGGCGACGCGACGATCTTGCCGGGCGCAATCTCGAAGAGCGTGTCCACGGTTCGGATCTGTGCCCAGACCGTGCTGGAGGCGGGGTACACCGGGCTCATAATGGTGCCATGAGCGGGGGTGGTGACCTTTGAAAAGCGTTGAAACTCAGGAGATCTGGCATCGGCTCCCGCGGCGATCGCCGAACTGACCTCCTGCTGAGCGGGCTTGGCCGTCCAGTTGGTGCGGTAGATGCCGAAGTTGTCCTCGTTGGTGAAGCTGCCGGTCCTGCGGTCGCGGGTGGTGTAGATGAACAGCGGCCCGGCATAGGGCAGTTCCCGCCATTTCGTGACCACGTCCTTCAGGAAGGCGGACTGCTTGGACTCGTTACCGATGCCGGGCGCCGGCTCGCCGTACTCGGTGCCCCAGATCTTCTTGTTGGCGTCACCGTTGGCGACCATGATCTCGCGGATGTCCATGACCTGGTTCACCGGTGAGTTCTCCAACGGCACGCCGTCGGAGAACTTCGCCGTGTACTGATACGGGTGGAACGCCAAGGCGTCGAAGTTCCCCTTGGCGCCTGCGGCGTACATCCCGTTGAGGAATTTCACCGGGTTCATGGCCGAACTGCCCCAATCGACCAACGCACTCAGGCCCGCGCTGACAACGGTGATCGACGGGTCGACCGCCTTCAGTTTCGGATATGCGGCTTTCAGCAGTGCCGTATACGCGGCGGGGTCGACCGGTGAAAAGAATTTGATGCCATTGGGCTCGTTCCAAACCTCGTAGGCCGACACTTTGCCCTTGTAGCGCGACGCCACTTTCCCGACGAAATCGGCGTAGACGGCGGGGGAATTCGGCTTGCCGGAGATCGCGGGCACTCCGGGCGCGGCGGCCCACTTCGGCGTCGTGTTGATGGCGCCGAGCACCTGCATGTTGCGGGATGCGGCGGCGTCGACGAGTTTGTCGACGTTCGACCAGTCGTATTTGTCCGATGACGTCGGCTGCACGCCGGCCCACGGGATGAAGATGCGGACGACGCGCAAACCCGAGGCGGTGGCCCGATCGAGCGTCTTGCCCACGTCGGCCGCGGATTGGCCGTAGATATCGGAGTCGGCGAGAGCGATGACCGCCGATCCGTCGGCAATCTTCGCCGTGCTCTCGACGGTGACGGTGTGCGGACCGCGGACGGGCTCGATGGTCCCGATCGAGGCGAGTACGGCGGCACCCGTGGCGACCGCGACGGCAAGTGTGGTGACGGGGCCGTTGCGGTGACGACTTCGAACTGCGGGCACTTTCCCACCCCAATATGTCGCAGTGAGGCCTGATTTCTTTGCCGAACTGCCGTCAGTGTGCGGCACTCCACAGCAATAACCGGCACTTGACCGGGCGTGTCGCGGTTCACGCCGAAAAGCCAGTTCGTACACAAAGTCGCAGGGGTGCAATCAACCTAATTCTCGGCGTGGCTGGGCAGGCGGCGTTGAAATCCGCGTGCAGACCGAACGTTCGGGTAGTGCGTTACTCGTGAATTCGGGCCGCGTCGCTGACATCATCGATGGACCGCACGTATCAGGCGATGGGGGCGATGTGACCGAACAGCAGGACGAACAATCGGAGAAGCAGAATTTTTGGCGCACCCTCCCCGGAATCCTCACCGGGGTGGCGGGCATCATCGGCGCGCTCGGCGCGCTTGCCGTGACCCTCAATCAGCAAGGGATTTTGGGCGGCCACTCGGATCCGACCAAGGCGTCGGCGACGACCGAGACGTCGGCTCCCACCATCGCGGCTCCTATCGTCGGGCCGGTCCAGCCAGCCCTGCAAGGAACCGACGCGCAGGGCTGGCTGGACTCCAGCGCCCGCTGCGACCCGGGAACTGTTCCGGCGGCGATGGGCCGAACGACGAAGTCTGTCCTGGTGGTCTGCCGGATCGGGCCCGGCGCCTTCTATTACCGCGGCGTTCGCGTCAGCGACGGCGCTTTCATCGAGCTCGCCAATGTCGTGCGTTCATCGGGCGGCTTCGATGTGACGAATCCGGATGGCACCCACTACCAGATCGGGCCCGACCGATTGACGATCGTCCAACCAGACGGGCACAAGTTCGACGAGCCGATGCAAAAGTACTGGTCCGCTTGAGTCGGCATCACGTCCGACATTGGAGCGGGCGACGGGAATCGAACCCGCGTAGCTAGTTTGGAAGACTAGGGCTCTACCATTGAGCTACGCCCGCATGCATTGCTCGAGCCAGACTGTACGGCCCGTGCCAGATCAAATCCAATTCACGCCGTCGAATGTCCACCGGCGACTTGGCTATGTCCTGCCTGCGGGCCGTAGGATGCCGTGGGCTCGACCGCCCGCCCAGCATCGGGGTGTAGCGCAGCTTGGTAGCGCATCCGCTTTGGGAGCGGAAGGCCGCAGGTTCAAATCCTGTCACCCCGACCAGCACGACCCTGACGACCACGACCGACCAAAGACGATCTAGGAGTACCCGTGAAGAGCACCGTCGAGAAGTTGAGCCCCACCCGGGTTCGCATCAATGTAGAGGTGCCTTTCGACGAGCTGAAGCCCGACTTCGAGCGCGCCTACAAGGAGCTCGCGAAGCAGGTCCGGCTGCCCGGCTTCCGCCCGGGCAAGGCGCCCGCCAAGTTGTTGGAGGCCCGCGTCGGTCGCGGCGCGGTGCTCGAGCAGGTCGTCAACGACGCGCTGCCGACCCGTTACAGCCAGGCCCTGACCACCTCCGAGGTGCAGCCGCTGGGTCAGCCCGAAATCGAGATCACCAAGATCGAGGACGGCCAGGAGCTGGTGTTCACCGCCGAGGTCGACATCCGCCCGGAGATCACGCTGCCGGACCTGAGCGCCCTGAAGGTCACGGTCGACCCGATCGAGGTCAGCGACGAGGACATCGACAACGAGCTGCAGTCGCTGCGGGCCCGATTCGGCACCCTGACCGGTGTCGAGCGGTCGGTGGAGGACGGCGACTTCGTGTCCATCGACCTGTCGGCCACCGTCGACGGTGAGGACGTGCCCGAGGCCAAGACCGAGGGGCTGTCCCACGAGGTCGGATCGGGCCAGCTGATCGACGGTCTCGACGAGGCGCTGGTCGGCATGAAGTCCGGCGACACCAAGACCTTCAACACCACGCTGGTGGCGGGGCCGCACGCCGGCGAGGACGCCGAGGTCAGCGTGGCGGTCGGCTCGGTCAAGGTGCGCGAACTGCCCGAGGCCGACGACGAGTTCGCGCAACTGGCCAGCGAGTTCGACACCATCGACGAGCTCAAGGAGAACCTCACCGATCAGGTGAAGCGGTTCAAGAGCATCCAGCAGGCCGAGAAGATCCGCGACGCCGCGCTGGAGGCGTTGCTGGAGCAGACCGAGGTGCCGCTGCCGGAGAAGCATCGTGCAGGCCCAGGTCGACGAGACCGTGCACCAGGCGATCCACGGTCTCGAACACGACGAGGCCCGGTTCGAAGAAACGCTCAAGGAGCAGGGCAGCTCACGCGAGGAGTTCGACGCCGACGCACGCAGCGGTGCCGAGAAGGCCGTCAAGACCCAGCTGCTGATGGACGCCATCGCCGACGATCTCGATATCCAGGTGGGCCAGAACGACATCACCGAGCGGCTGGTGCTGATGTCGCGTCAGTACGGCATCGAGCCGCAGCAGCTGATCCAGCTTCTGCAGCAGAACAATCAGCTGCCGGCGATGTTCGCCGACGTGCGCCGCGGCCTGACTGTCGCCGCGGTCGTCGAGGCGGCCACGGTCACCGACACCGACGGCAACGTCATCGACACGACGCGAGTTCTTCGGCTCCGCCGACACCGAGGACGATCTGGCCGAGGCGCTGGCCGCCGCTGCCGCCGAGGTCGATGAGGACGACGACCTCGACGATGTCGACGAGACGACGACGACGAGGACGCCGACGAGCGACGACGCCGACGAGGACGCGGCCGACGAGGACGCCGACGACAAGTGACGCCCCGCCGGCCAGGCGAAATCAAGCCCAGAGCGAAAGCGCACGTCCTAGCGAGTGCGCGTCGCCGCGGTTTGGCTAGTGTCGGTGACAACACACACGAGAAAGCAGGTAACCCGTCGTGACTGACATGCGTTCCGGGTCAATGGGCCTGAACCTCACGGACTCGGTCTATGAGCGGTTGCTGGCCGAGCGGATCATCTTCCTGGGGACCCAGGTCGACGACGACATCGCCAACCGGCTGTGCGCGCAGATTCTGCTGCTGGCCGCCGAGGATCCGACCAAGGACATCAACCTCTACATCAACTCGCCGGGTGGATCCGTCACCGCCGGCATGGCCATCTACGACACCATGGTGCTGGCGCCGTGCGACGTCGCGACCTACGCGATGGGTCTGGCGGCGTCGATGGGTGAGTTCCTGCTGGCCGCCGGCGCCAAGGGCAAGCGCTACGCCCTGCCGCACGCGCGGATCATGATGCATCAGCCGTCCGCGGGCATCGGCGGCAGCGCCGCCGATATCGCCATCCAGGCCGAGCAGTTCGCGCTGACGAAGAAGGAGATGAACCGGCTCAACGCCGAGTTCACCGGTCAGACGCTCGAGCGCATCGAGACCGACGCCGACCGCGACCGCTGGTTCACCGCCCAGGAGGCGCTGGAGTACGGCTTCGTCGACCACATCATCACCCGCGCCCATCTCAACGGGAGTGCCTCATGAGCCAGCCTGCCCACGGCGGAGCCGTGAATCCGATCCAGCGCGCTACATCCTGCCGTCGTTCATCGAGCACTCCAGCTTCGGCGTCAAGGAGTCCAACCCGTACAACAAGCTGTTCGAGGAGCGCATCATCTTCCTCGGCGTGCAGGTGGACGACGCCTCGGCCAACGACATCATGGCCCAGTTGCTGGTGCTGGAGTCGCTGGATCCCGACCGCGACATCACCATGTACATCAACTCGCCGGGCGGCTCGTTCACGTCGCTGATGGCGATCTACGACACCATGCAGTACGTGCGCGCCGACATCCAGACGGTGTGCCTGGGTCAGGCCGCGTCGGCCGCGGCGGTGCTGCTGGCCGCCGGCACGCCCGGCAAGCGGATGGCCCTGCCGAACGCCCGGGTGCTGATCCATCAGCCGGCCGTCGGCGGTGCGATCCAGGGCCAGGTCTCCGATCTGGAGATCCAGGCCGCCGAGATCGAGCGCATGCGCACCCTGATGGACACGACGCTGGCGCGGCACACCGGCAAGGATCCCGCGGTCATCCGCAAGGACACCGACCGCGACAAGATCCTGACGGCCGAAGAAGCCAAGGATTACGGGATCATCGACACGGTCCTGGAATACCGGAAGCTGTCGGCGCAAAAGGTCTAGAACCGGGTCGGCGGGCAGCGCAATTTCGTCGCGGTGCGGTTAAGGCGGCGACACGCCAGGGACACAGCTGGGCGTTGCGCAACCCGTCGAGCCGAATCAGGGGATATGTTTTGGCGGCAGATGAATACCACCGGCGCTATTCGGTCTATCGCTCGCCCCTTACCCGAATAGAGCGGGTAGCGTCGGAAGAACACAGACTCAGATCCGACCCGCGGGGTACCCGGCGGCGAAGAGGAAGTAGGGACCTCGGCAACATGGCACGCATCGGAGACGGCGGTGACCTGCTGAAGTGCTCGTTCTGCGGAAAGAGCCAAAAGCAGGTCAAGAAGCTCATTGCGGGCCCTGGCGTGTATATCTGCGACGAATGCATCGATCTGTGCAACGAGATCATCGAAGAGGAGCTCGCTGACGCCGATGACGTCAAGCTCGACGAGTTGCCCAAGCCCGCCGAGATCCGCGATTTCCTCGAGGGCTATGTGATCGGCCAGGACACCGCCAAGCGCACACTGGCCGTCGCCGTCTACAACCACTACAAGCGCATCCAGGCCGGCGAGAAGGGCCGCGAGTCGCGTTCGTCGGAGACCGTCGAACTCTCCAAGTCCAACATCCTGATGCTCGGCCCCACCGGCTGCGGCAAGACCTACCTGGCCCAGACGCTGGCCAAGATGCTCAACGTCCCGTTCGCGATCGCTGACGCCACCGCTCTGACCGAGGCCGGCTACGTGGGTGAGGACGTCGAGAACATCCTGCTCAAGCTGATCCAGGCGGCCGACTACGACGTCAAGCGTGCCGAGACCGGCATCATCTACATCGACGAGGTCGACAAGATCGCCCGCAAGAGTGAGAACCCGTCGATCACCCGCGACGTCTCCGGCGAGGGTGTGCAGCAGGCGCTGCTGAAGATCCTCGAGGGCACGCAGGCCTCGGTTCCGCCGCAGGGCGGTCGCAAGCACCCGCATCAGGAGTTCATCCAGATCGACACCACCAACGTGCTGTTCATCGTCGCGGGCGCCTTCGCCGGCCTGGAGAGGATCGTCTCCGACCGGATCGGCAAGCGCGGCCTCGGCTTCGGCGCCGAGGTGCACTCCAAGGCCGAGATCGACACGCAGGACCACTTCTCCGAGGTCATGCCCGAGGACCTGATCAAGTTCGGCTTGATCCCCGAGTTCATCGGCCGACTGCCGGTCGTGGCCTCGGTGACCAACCTGGACAAGGAATCGCTTGTTCAGATCCTGTCCACGCCGAAGAACGCGTTGGTCAAGCAGTACACCCGGCTGTTCGAGATGGACGGCGTGGAGCTGGAGTTCACCGAAGAAGCGCTGGATGCCATCGCCGAACAGGCCATCCACCGCGGGACCGGCGCCCGTGGCCTGCGCGCCATCATGGAGGAAGTCCTGCTGCCGGTGATGTACGACATCCCCAGCCGCGACGACGTCGCCAAGGTGGTCGTCACCAAGGAGACCGTGCAGGACAACGTCCTGCCGACCATCGTGCCGCGCAAGCCGTCACGCTCCGAGCGCCGCGACAAGAGCGCCTAGACCCAGCCACTCGCCGCCCGAGGGCGCACTCAGTGCATTCTCGAGGCCAGTGACGACTCGCGTTCGGCGATGACCTCGTCGACGAGCGCGCAGATCTCGGCCACCCCGTCGCGTTGCGCATACGCCGCCTGCAGGTCGCGGGCACGCGCCAGATAGCCCGGGTTCTGCAGGACGTCACGGACCGCGCGCCCGATTTGAGCGGCCGTCGGCGTGCCGGTGCGCAGGTCGACCCCCGTCCCGCTCCAGGCCACCCGGGCGGCCACCTCGGGCTTGTCCTCGGTGTTGCCCGCCACCACGAGCGGTACGCCGGCGGACAGTGCGCGCTGAACCGCGCCGAACCCGCCGTTGGTCACCATCACGTCCACCTTCGGCAGCAGTCGATCGTGTGGAATGTATTCGGCGACATGGGTATTCAGTGGTAGCGGCGTGGCGATCGCGTCGACGGGCCGGCCCCCGGTGGTGGCCACCACGATGACGTCCTCACCGGCGAGCGCTTCGATGGTCGGGCCGACCAGTCGGGTCAGATCGGCGTTGTCGACGGTGCCCTGGGTGACATGCACCACGGGGCGCTCGCCGTCGAGTTCGGACCACCACGGCGGAGGCCGGAAGTCGTGTGACGGCTCGGGGTGCACGGCACCGACGTATCGGACGTTGGGCGGCAGGTCGCTCCGTGGGTAGTCGAATGCCGGTACCGTCGGCGCGATCCAGCGTTCGGCGAGGACGCCCGAGTCGAGCACGAACATCGGCAGCGTCCGGGTGTTCAGCTGTTCCAGCAGGCGGTTGGCCGTCCGCTGCGTATCCCGCAGTAAAACCTTGTGCGCCAACATGTTCAGCGTGCGGTTGCGCAGCTGTCCGAGCCGGCTCGACGACGGCGCCAGGCCGAGGCCGGGCGGGGCCGTGTCGCGGCTGCTGATCCACAGCGGCGTCGTGGTGTAGGTCAGCACCGGCGGCCGCGCGGACGGGTCGCCGAGGAGGAACGGCAGGGTGCCGAAGAAGCCGGCGTCGGTGATGACGGCGTCGTACCGGGTCCGGCTCATCAGCTCGGTCAGCGCGGCGGTCTGAAACGGCATGGGCGCCAGGAAGAGTCGTACGAGGTCGAAGTTCACCCGTTTGATGCCCGAGGTGTCGGCGCGGCCGGGGAAGTCGACGTCGAATCGGGATTCGTCGAAGTCGGCTTCCGCCGGAAGAGCCACCGGCGTCGCGCCGGTCGCCCGGATGCGGTCAGCATGCTTGCCGGCCGTCAGAAAGGTCACGCGATCGCCACGGCCCACCAGGCCGGCGGCCACGCTCAGCAGTGGTCCTACATGTCCGATCGGCTGCATCGATGCGATCAGTATCTGCGCCATAGTCGTTCTCCCTCCGGTGTTTTCCGTCGGGTCCGATGGTTCGCGATCGACTGGGCGGGTGCGTGAAGATTGCGTGGAGATCGGCTGGAGATTGTCGGTAGGGGATACCGCTCAGCTGGCCCATTCGCGGTTCAGCGCGTCGATGCGGTCCACGTGGTCCTCGGCCCAGGTGCACATCAGTCGCAACGGGTGGGAGGCGCTGACACCCAGATCGGTCAGGGCATATTCGACCCGCGGCGGCACTTCGGGGTAGATGGTCCGGGTGACCAGTTGCGCCGATTCGAGGCGGCGCAGCGTTCGGGTGAGCATCTTCGGGCTGACACCGGGCATGCTGGACTGCAGGGCGCTGAACCGGGTCGGGCCGCGCTCGAGCAGCCCGATCACCAGCGCCGACCACTTGTTGGCGAGCAGGTCCAACAACACCCGACTGGGGCACACATCGGAGTACACGTCTCGTTTAGCCACGCTTCCTCCTTCTCTGATCAGCAAGAGTATACAAAAGATAGTATGCGATCTTGAAGGTTACTGCAGTCATTGAGTTACCCTACTGTGCATCGAGGCACCGCTGCCCGGCTCTGATCCATCCCGACGTGAAAAGGAATGCCATGACCTCACGTCCACGGGCCCGCCGACTGGCTGCCGCGACGCTGTCCATCGGTCTGATCGGGCTGACCGCAGCCTGCGGGACCAGCAATCAGGAGTCGCCGACCACGACACCCACCACCACGACCACCACGACCACCACGACCCAGGTGACGCCGTCGCCGACCGAGAAGGGCCTGGACCCGGGCGGCGGCAACAAGTTCACGCCCGATGTCAAGGCTCCGCCGGCGCCGACCGCGGTTCCCGGCGACAACTGAGGGCCCTCGTCAGGGCTTGATCCGGTCCGGCCTGCTGTAGATGTTCATCGAGTCGCCGCGCAGGAACGCCACCAGCGTCACGCCCGACTGACTGGCGAGGTCGACGGCCAGCGACGACGGTGCTGACACGGCGGCCATGATCGGCACACCCGCCATGACGGTCTTCTGCGCGAGTTCGAAGGACGCCCGCCCACTGACCAGAAGGACCGTGCCGGACAACGGGATTCGGTTGCTGTTCTACCGCCCAGCCGAGCACCTTGTCGACGGCGTTGTGCCGGCCGATGTCCTCGCGAACCACGAGCAGGGTCCCGTCGGCGGTGAACAGCGCGGCACCGTGCAGGCCGCCGGTGCTGGCGAACACCTTCTGTGCGGCGCGCAGTTGCCCGGGCATCGCGGTGAGCGTCTCGGCCGCCACCACCGTGGGGTCGTCGCCGGGGCAGTGCCGGCTGATGGTCGCCACGGCGTCCAGGGATGCCTTGCCGCAGATCCCACAGGACGAGGTCGTGTAGAAGTTGCGCCGTACATCCACATCGGGCATCGGCACGCCCGGCGCCAGCGTCACGTCGAGGACGTTGTAGGTGTTCAGCCCGTCCTGACTGTCCGGCTCCTCACCGGGTCTCGTCCCTCGCCCCGGCTTCGTCGTCCGGACGTCCTGACCCTCGCCCCGGCAGTACCGCACCGTGAGCACATCGTCGCGGCCCGCGATCACGCCTTCGGTGAGCAGAAAGCCCTGCGCCAGTTCGACATCGGAGCCGGGCGTACGCATGGTGACGGTCAGCGGCGTGCCGTTGAGGCGGATCTCCAGCGGTTCCTCGACGACGAGGGTCTCGGGCCGCTGGGTGATCGCCGAACCCTCTTCGGAGGCGGTCAGGTGCGATGCCCGCCGCCGCGCGGTCACCCGGCCCACGCGGGCTCCAGTCGGATCACGACGGCTTTTGACACCGGGGTGTTGGACCTTGCCGCGGTGTGATCCAGCGGCACCAGCGGGTTGGTCTCGGGGTAGTAGGCCGCGGCATTGCCGACCGGGGTCGAATACGGAACGACCAGAAAATCTTTCGCGCGACGCTCCTGGACGGCGCCGTCGGCGCCCGGGAACTCGGACACCAGGTCGACGCGGGCCCCCTCGGACAGTCCCATCGTCGCGATGTCGGCGGGGTTGACGAACACCACGCGGCGACCGCCCTTGACGCCGCGGTAGCGGTCGTCGAGGCCGTAGATGGTGGTGTTGTACTGGTCGTGGCTGCGCAGTGTCTGCAGCACCAGCCGGCCCGCCGGCACCGGCACCCACTCGAGCGGCTCCACCGAGAAGTTTGCCTTTCCGTGTGGTGGTGGGGAACTCGCGGGAATCCCGCGGCGGGTGGGGGAGCTGGAAGCCGTCGGGTTGTCGAACCCGGGTGTTGTAGTCGGCGCAGCCGGGCACGACGCCGGCGATGGCGTCGCGGATGAGGTCGTAGTCGTCGGCGAATCGCTCCCACGGCACCGGATGCTCGCGGGCCGAGTACCGCGCGCGCCAGCTGGCAGACGATGGCGACCTCACTGCGCAGCTGGTCGCTGGGCGGGTGCAGGCTGCCGCGCGACAGATGCACCATCGACATCGAATCCTCTACGGAGACAAGCTGTTTGCCGCCGGCCTGGATGTCGCGATCGGTGCGGCCCAGCGTCGGCAGGATCAGCGCGGTGCTGCCCGTGCACGACATGGCTGCGGTTGAGCTTCGTCGAGATCTGCACGGTCAGCGCGCACCCGCGCAGCGCCGCCTCGGTGACCTCGGTGTCCGGGGTCGCGGAGACGAAGTTGCCGCCCATGCCGATGAACGTCTTGGCCCGGCCGTCCCGCATGGCGCGGATCGCGTCGACGGTGTCATACCCGTGCTTGCGTGGGCTGGTGATCCCGAACTGCCGGTCCAGTGCGGCCAGGAACTGCCTCGGGCATCTTCTCCCAGATGCCCATGGTGCGGTCACCCTGCACGTTGGAGTGTCCGCGCACCGGACACACCCCGGCGCCGGGCTTGCCGATCATGCCGCGCATCAACAGGAGATTGGTGGCCTCGCCGATGGTGGCGACGGCATGGCGATGCTGGGTCAGCCCCATCGCCCAGCAGAACACGGTGCGTTGCGAGGCGATCAGCGTCTGCGCCACCCGCTGCAACTGCTCGAGCGAAATGCCGGTGGCCTCGGTGACGGTGTCGAGGTCGACGGCGCGGGCCTGACGCTCGTACTCGTCGAACCCGGCGCAGTGCTGCTCGATGAACGCGCGGTCGAGCACCGTGCCCGGTGCTGCGTCCTCGGCCTCCAGCAGCAGCCGGCCCAGCCCGGCGAACAGCGCCATGTCGCCGCCGAGGCGGATCTGCACGAACTCGTCGGCGATGGGCACACCGTGGCCGACGACGCCGTGCACCTTCTGCGGATCCTTGAACCGCATCAGGCCGGCCTCGGGCAGCGGGTTGACGGCGATGATCTGTCGCGCCGTTGGCCTTGGCCTTCTCCAGCACCGAGAGCATGCGCGGATGGTTGGTGCCGGGGTTCTGCCCGGCGATCAGGATGCAGTCGGCGTGCTCGACGTCCAGCACCGTCACCGAGCCCTTGCCGATGCCGATGGAGTCGACCAGCGCGGTGCCCGACGACTCGTGGCACATGTTCGAGCAGTCCGGCAGGTTGTTGGTGCCGAAGCTGCGCACCAGCAGCTGGTAGAGGAACGCGGCCTCGTTGCTGGTGCGGCCCGACGTGTAGAACAGCGCTTCGTCGGGGGAGGCCAGCGCATTGAGGTGCTCGGCGATCAGCCGGTAGGACTCGTCCCAACTGATCGGGCGGTAGTGGCTGTCGCCGGGGCGCAGCACCATCGGATGGGTGAGCCGGCCCTGCTGAGACAGCCAGTACTCGGGTTTGTCGGCCAGTTCGGCCACCGAATGACGTGCGAAGAACTCCGGGGTGACGGTCCGTTTGGTCGCCTCCTCGGCGACGGCCTTGGCGCCGTTCTCGCAGAACTCGGCCAGCTTGCGGCCGCCGGGTTCCTCGGGCCAGGCGCAGCCCGGGCAGTCGAAACCATGCCGCTGATTGAGCCGCGCCAGCGCCGCCGCCGTGCGCACCGCGACCCATCTGGGTCAGGCCGCGTTGCAGCGACACGATGACCGCCTTGACTCCCGCGGCTTCATCTTCGCGGCCCGTCGAGACGACGGCGTGCTCGTCGAAGTCGGCGTTGATGTCCTGATCAGGGTGGCGACGGGTACCCATGTGGTCAAGCGTATGCCCGTTGGTCGGACGTGGTACACCGAACTAGCCTTAGACAGGCTAAGATCTTGTTTCATGAAGCGATCGATCTACGCGCTGACCGCCGCTGTGGCACTGGCCTTGGCCGTACCCGCAACTGCGCACGCCGATGTCGATACCGATTTCGCCAACACGTTGCACGCCTACGGCATCTACGGCGCGCGGGACTACAACGCATGGATCGGCAAGATCGCCTGCCAGCGGCTGCACGAAGGGCTGGACCGAGATGCCTACGCATCGCAACATTTCGTGTCGAATCAGCTCGACGAAGGACAGCAACGAGGCGCAGGCATGGCAGTTCCTCGGCCTGGCGATCACCACCTACTGCCCCGATCAGTTGCCCGTGCTGCAGCGGGCGTCGGTGAACCAGCCGCCGCCTGCCCCGCCGGGGCAGCCCAACCTTGCCGCCGAGCAACCCAGCTGACCACTCAGGGAGAAGGAAACACCATGGTCCGAAACCGTCTGAGCGTCGCGCTCCGGTCGAGCGTCGCGGCGTTGGCCGTGGGCGCCAGCCTGGCGGCGGTCCCCGGAATCGCCTCCGCGGACGCCACCGACGACTTCCCGATTCCGAACCGGATCCTCAAGACGACATGCACGGTCGACCAGTACATGGCGGCCGTGCGCGATTCCCAACCGATCTATTACCAGCGGTACATGATCGACTACAACAACAGGCCGGCAGATATTCAGCAGGCCGCTCGCGACCGGATCTACTGGTTCTTCTCGCTGGACTACGCGGGACGCCGGCAGTATTCGGAGAACACCGCGACGAACGTCTACTACGAGCAGGTGGCAACCCACTGGGGCAACTGGGCGAAGTTGTTCTTCAACAACAAGGGCGTCGCCGCCCACGGCACCGACATCTGCGCGCAATACCCGCCGAGCGACCCGTCGGTCTGGAACTGGGGCAACTAGCGGCGCCAGTACCGCAGGCACACAACGGCATTACGACGAAGTAAGCCGCCTCGCCGGATCGGGAGGCGGCTGTCTTCGTCGCCACCGACTGATGCGCGGCGTCACTCGCCCCACGAACCGTGACCCCATCAAAGTAATCCGCCTGCCGGAAGCGACACGGCAGGCGGAAGTACTTGTGCCGGTTCCTGATCCGGTCAGGGGATCAGGACTTCGTCCGGCTTCTTCTGGATCGCCCGCGCCGGCGGCCGAACCGCGTGGGTGCTCACCCGCTGCGGCCACCAGAACCAGCGTCCCAACAGCGCCGCGATGGACGGCGTCATGAACGACCGGATCACCAGCGTGTCGAACAACAGACCGATCGCGATGGTGGTGCCGACCTGGGCGATGACGCGCAGGTCGCTGACCGCCATGGTGGCCATGGTGAACGCGAACACCAGACCCGCGGACGTGACCACCGAACCGGATCCGGCCATCGAACGGATGATGCCCGTCTTGAGGCCGGCGTGGATCTCCTCTTTGAACCGTGCCACCAGGAGCAGGTTGTAGTCGGAGCCCACGGCCAACAGGATGATGACCGACATCGCCAGGACCATCCAGTGCAGCGGATGGCCGAGGATGTGTTGCCACAGCAACACCGACAGGCCGAACGACGTTCCGAGCGACAGCGTTACGGTGCCCACGATCACCGCTGACGCGACGACGGCCCGCGTGATGATCAGCATGATGATGAAAATCAGGGCCAGCGCGGCGATTCCGGCGATCAGCAGGTCCCAGTTCGCGCCCTCCTGCATGTCCTTGTAGGTGGCCGCGGTGCCGCCGAGGAAGATCTTCGACCCCTCCAGTGGCGTGCCCTTCATGGCTTCCTTGGCGGCCTGCTGGATCGGCTCGATGTGCGAAATGCCTTCGGGCGACATCGGATCGCCCTCATGGCTGATGATGAACCGCACCGCGTGGCCGTCCGGCGACAGGAACTGCTTCATGCCGCGCTTGAACTCCGGGTTCTCAAACGCCTCCGGCGGCAGGTAGAACGAGTCGTCGTTCTTCGACGCGTCGAAGGCCTGACCCATGGCGGTGGAGTTGTCCTGCATCGCCTTCATCTGCTGCTGCATACCGTTCTGCGTCTGGTACATCGTCAGCATCATGGTCTTCATGGTCTTCATGGTCTCGATCATGTTCGGCATGAGCGCGACCATCTGCGGCATGAGCGTGTCCAGGCGTTCCATGTCCGGCATGAGGTTCTGGATGTCGTCGGTCATCGTGTCGATGCCGTCGAGCGTGTCGAAGATGGACCGGATCGACCAGCAGACCGGGATGTCGAAGCAGTGCGGTTCCCAGTAGAAGTAGCTGCGCAGCGGCCGGAAGAAATCGTCGAAATTGGCGATGTTGTCGCGCAATTCGGCGATATCGACGGTCATGTTCTTCATCTTGCCGACCATGCTGTGCGTGGTGGCCGCCATCTCCGTGGTGATGCCCTGCATCTTCGTCCATCGTGTCGATGGTGTTCTGCATCTCATCGGCCTGCTTGAGCATGTCGCCGCATCTGATCGTCCATGTACTTCTGGTTCATCTGCTGGGTCACGCCGTTCATGCTGATCTGGAACGGGATCGAGGTGTGCTCGATCGGTGTTCCCAGCGGCCGGGTGATGGCCTGGACCCGCGAGATACCGGGCAGATGGAAGATGCTCTTGGCGATCTTGTCGATGACCAGGAAGTCGGCCGGATTGCGCATGTCGTGATCGCTCTCGATCATCAGCAATTCGGGGTTCAACCGGGCGGAGGAGAAATGCCGGTCCGCGGCGGCGTATCCGACGTTGGCCGGGATGTCGTCCGGCAGGTAGTGGCGTTCGTTGTAGTCGGTCTTGTAGCCGGGCAGCGTGAGCAGGCCGATCAGTGACAGCGCGATGGTCGCGACGAGGATGGGCCCGGGCCACCGCACGACCGCGGTGCCGATCCGCCGCCAACCCCGGGTCCGCATCCTGCGTTTGGGGTCCAGACCGCCGAGACGGCTGGCGACGGTGACGACCGCCGGCCCCAGGGTGAGCGCCGCGGCGACGATGACGACCATGCCGATCGCCATCGGAATGCCCAGCGTCTGGAAGTACGGAAGCCGGGTGAAGTGCAGGCAGAACGTCGCGCCCGCGATCGTCAGGCCCGAACCCAGGATGACGTGCGCCGTCCCGTGGAACATCGTGTAGTAGGCCGAGTTCCGGTCTTCGCCGTGTTCGCGGGCCTCCTGATAGCGGCCGAACAGGAAGATCGCGTAGTCCGTCGCAGCCGCGATCGCCACCATCGTGAGCAGGTTCACCGCGAAGGTGGACAGCCCGATGATGTCGAAATGGGCCAGGGCGGCGACCACACCGCGCGCCACGGCCAGCTCCATCATCACCATGCCGATGGCGAGGAGAGTCGTGACGATGGACCGGTAGACGAGCAGCAGCATCAGGATGATCACGCCGAACGTGATCGCGGTGATCATCTTCAGGCTTCGGTCGCCGGCGATGTGGGTGTCGGCCTGGAGTGCCGCCGGACCGGTGACGTAGGCCTTGATGCCGGGTGGCGGCTGCACGCTCGCGACGATGTGCTGGGCGGCCTCGACGGACTCGTTGGCCAGTGACTCACCCTGGTTACCGCGCAGATACACCTGGACGTAGGCGGCCTTGCCGTCGTTGCTCTGAGAGCCGGCCGCGGTAAGCGGGTCACTCCAGAAGTCCTGGACGTGCTCGACGTGTTGTGGTGTCGGCGAGCAGCTTCTGGACGATCTCGTCGTAGAACTTGTGGGCTTCGTCGCCGAGCGGTTGATCGCCTTCCAGGACGATCATGGCCGAGCTGTCGGAGTCGAACTCCTGGAACACGTGACCGACGCGCTTCATCGCGATCACCGAGGGTGCGTCCTGCGGGCTCATCGACACCGAGCGCTGCTGACCGACGACCTCCAGCTGGGGGACGGCGACGTTGACCAATGCGGTCAGTGCGATCCAGCCGAGGATGATCGGGATCGCCAGGTGCCGGATCCACCGCGGGAGGCCCTCGTGCCGTCGGTGTCCGACGGGCTCGAGGACCTCGGTGGGGGTTTCGTCTGTCGGTGCGCTCATGCGTTCTTCACCAGGCAGAAGGTCTGCGCGTTGACGCCGGTGGTGCTGTTCTCGTCCTTGACCACGTCATCGACGGTGATGCGGCAGCTGATGGTGTCCCCGTTTCCCTGCGCCACGATGTTCGGCATGACGCCCGGTGCCGTCGTCGACAACGTCAACGACCACGGCAGGGTCACGCCGAAGGCCTTCTGTGGCTGCGCGTCGAGGTCGAGGTAATTGATGTCGGCCGTGGCGCCCGGAACTCCGAAGATGTCATACGTGACGACCTTCGGGTTGAACGGTTTGACGTCGTCGGCGGCGGCGTATGTCTGACCGGAGTTGAAGTCATGGCCGAAGTACCCGCGGATTCGGACGACCAGGAACGAGGCGACGGCGACGACCACGACGATGACGAGCGGAATCCACGCCTTCTTCAGAAGTCTGAACATCGCACGCTCCGCACCGTTGGTCTCTCCGCATCCGAAATCGTCGCCGCGCTACGCAGATTAGCCGATTTAACGGACAGATTAGACCATATAACAGAGTTGCGAACGGCATCGCCGTGGCGTGCGTCGTCAGCCGCTGTCGGTCAGGCTGGCCGGTGGCCGAGGGTGACTGCCCCGGCGCCTTTGCGAACGTGGTCATGACCGTCAAGCGGCGTAGGTCACAGTCCTACATACAGTGTGATCTACGCCATAATCGGTGACCTGCCGGGGCGGTCGCGGAGGGTCCCTCAATGTTTGCTGGAGCGCCGTCAAGTCCGGCCGTGGAACGTGGGCCGCCACGGTCTGCCTTCTGTCGTTGATCTGGCCGTAACAAGTTCGGAACCGAATGTCTCTACCGTTGGCCGGTCGATTGGTCCGTGCACAAAAGACACGGGCTCACGCAGCGAAGAGGAACCACATGAGCGGAAACGCAGTCCGTCTGCAGGCGATCAACAACGTCGAGGGATACGTACCTCCGGCGATCAGCTTCGACCCCAGCGAGGCGCCCGGCGAGATCTTCGGCGCGAACGTCTTCACGCTGGCCGAGATGCGTCTCCGGTTGCCGAAGTCGGTGTACAAGTCCGTCGTCGCGACCATCGAGAAGGGCGCGAAGCTCGACCCGGCGGTAGCCGACTCGGTCGCCTCGGTCATGAAGGACTGGGCGCTGTCGAAGGGTGCGACCCACTACGCGCACGTCTTCTACCCGATGACCGGGCTGACCGCCGAGAAGCACGACAGCTTCCTGGAGCCGGTCGGCGACGGCCAGACGCTGGCCGAGTTCGCTGGCAAGACCCTGATCCAGGGCGAGCCGGACGCGCTCCAGCTTCCCGTCCGGCGGCCTGCGCAGCACCTTCGAGGCGCGCGGCTACACCGGCTGGGACGTCACCAGCCCGGCCTACATCCTGGAGAACCCGAACGGCAACACACTGTGTATCCCGACGGTGTTCGTCTCGATGACCGGTGAGGCGCTGGACTACAAGACGCCGCTGCTGCGCAGCCAGCAGGCCATGGGCGCCCAGGCCGAGCGCATCCTGAAGCTGTTCGGGCACAAGGATTTCGACCACATCGTGTCGTTCTGCGGTCCCGAGCAGGAGTACTTCCTGATCGACCGGCACTTCTTCCTGGCGCGTCCCGGACCTGATCAACTCGGGCCGCACCCTGTTCGGCGCGAAGCCGCCCAAGGGCCAGGAATTCGACGACCACTACTTCGGCGCCATCCCCGACCGGGTGCTCGCCTTCATGATGGACACCGAGCGTGAGCTGTTCAAGCTCGGCATTCCGGCCAAGACCCGCCACAACGAGGTCGCGCCCGGGCAGTTCGAGATCGCCCCGATGTTCGAGCGGGCCAACATCGCCGCCGACCATCAGCAGCTGCTGATGACGACGTTCAAGACCATCGCCAAGAAGCACGGCATGGAATGCCTGATCCACGAGAAGCCGTTCGCCGGCGTCAACGGATCGGGCAAGCACGTCAACTTCTCGATGGGCAACGCGCAGTTCGGCAGCCTGCTGGTGCCCGGCGACACCCCGCACGAGAACGCCCAGTTCCTGGTGTTCTGCGCCGCGGTGATCCGGGCGGTCCACAAGTTCTCGGGCCTGCTGCGGGTCTCGGTGGCCTCGGCCACCAACGACCACCGCCTCGGCGCCAACGAGGCCCCGCCCGCGATCATCTCGATCTTCCTCGGCGATCAGCTCGCCGACGTGTTCGAGCAGATCGCCAAGGGTGCGGCCACGTCGTCCAAGGGCAAGGGCAGCATGATCATCGGCGTCGACACCCTTCCGGTGCTGCCGACCGATCCGGGCGACCGCAACCGCACCAGCCCGTTCGCCTTCACCGGCAACCGCTTCGAGTTCCGCGCGCCGGGCTCCGGGCAGACCATCAACGTGCCGATGATCATCCTCAACACGATCATGGCGGACTCGCTCGACTACATGGCCACGGTGCTGGAGAAGGCCGTCGGCGAGGGCGAGGACTTCGACATGGCGGTGCAGAAGCTGCTCACCGAGATCATCACCGAGCATGGCGCCGTGGTGTTCAACGGCGACGGCTACTCGGAGAACTGGCAGATCGAGGCGGCCGAGCGTGGCCTGCCGAACCTCAAGACCACGCTGGACTCCATTCCGCAGCTGGTGACGCCGGAGGCGATCGAGGTCTTCGAGAAGTACGGCGTCTTCAACGCGCGCGAGCTGCACAGCCGCGAAGAGGTCCGCTACGAGACGTACGTCCTGACCGTCAACGTCGAGGCCAAGCTGACGCTGGAAATCGGGTCCACGGTGATCCTGCCTGCGGCGATCCGCTACCAGACCGAGCTGGCCCAGAACGTCGCGACGCTCAAGGCCGCGGGCATGGAGCCGGACACCTCGCTGCTTGGGGGCCGTCTCCACGCCGATCTCGGAGCTGACCGTCCGCGCTGACCGCGCTGAAGGAGGGCCATGGCCGAGCACGGTGGCGACTCCGCGGCCGAGGAGGCCGCCCACGCGCAGAGCCTGCTGCCGAAGATGGACGCGGTGCGTGCCGCCGCCGACACGCTGGAAAGTGTTGTGGCCGACGATCTGTGGCCGCTGCCGACCTACCAGGAGATGCTCTACATCCTCTGAGCTGTCCCGTCGCCCACGAGCTGGGCCCCGGCAACGGGGCCCAGCTCGTGTGCTGTTGGACGTCTGCCTCAGCCCCGCAACGGCCAGAACACCGGGATGAGAACGAGGGCGAGCACCAGCCAGGTCACCATGACGACTCCACCGAGACGCCAATAGTCCCCGAAGCGATAGCCGCCCGGGTTCATCACGATCAGGTTGGCCGGCGTGGCGATCGGTGTCAGCAGGGCGGCCGCCCCGGCGACGGCCACGGTCATCAGCACGGGCTGCACGGACAGCCCGTCGCCTCGGCGGTCGACAGGGCGATGGGGATGACGATGAGCACCGTCGCCACATTCGAAATGCATTGGCCCAGAACCGCAGTCAGCACGAACAGCACCCCGAGAACGAGCAGCGGATGCACTCCGCCGACCACATCGGCGATGGGCGCGGCGATCGCATCGGCCGCGCCGCTCGACGTGATCGCGGCCGACAATGGAATCAATCCGCCGATCAGGATCAGCGTCTGCCACGGGATGGCCCGGTAGGCGCGCTCGAGCCGCACCACACGCGTGACGACCATCGCTCCCGCGGCGAGGACGGCCGTGACCGCCGGCGCGAACAGCCCCGAAGCCAGCAGGACCACCATCGCCGCCAGGATGACCAACGCCCACGGCGCCGTCGGGCCCCAACGGCACCGTCTGCCGTCGTACCGCGTCGGCCGACTCGACAACGAGTACCTCATGATCGTCGAGGTGGTCGATGGCCTGCCACGTGCCCGACACCAGCAGCATGTCGCCCGGCTCCAGTTCGGTGATCCGTGGCCCGCGGTCGGCGTTGCGCCGCCGCACCGACAGCACCGTCAACCCGTTCCACGCCGCCATGCCGGGAAAGACCGGGCTGCCAAGCCAATCCGAACGTGGCGGGACGACGATCTCTGCGACGCCGGACTCGCGGTTGATGAGGTCATCGCGCGCTGATGTCTGCAACCTCGGCCACCGCCATCTGGTGCGCCCGGGCGAAGGCCGCCACCGCGACCTGTTCGCCTCCGACGACCAGGTGTCGCCGGCGGCGAGGCGATGGTCGTCGCCGCGGACCCGTCCCGACTCCGCCTGTGTGGCAACGCCGGTCAAGTCCGTATCGGCCAGCAGCGCGTCGGCCGTGGTGTCCAGCCCCGCGGTCGTTGCATCGGTCGTGAGGCGCCAGAGTCGATAGTCGGTCGCCCAGTGATCGGCCAGCGTCGGGACGTAGTCGCTGAAGTCGGCCGGGGCGTCCGTGGGTGTGCGCGCGGGCAGCAGTTGTCGGCCGAGCAACGCACAGACACCGATGGTGACGATCACCAAGGGCAGCCCGATCATTCCGAACTCGAAGTACCCGAAGCCGCCGCCACCGGCCGTTCGTCGAGGCTTCTTCGACGATCACGTTCACCGGACTGCCCGACAGCGTGAGCAGTGCGCCGGCACTGCACGCGAACGCCAGCGGGACCAGCATCCGCGACGGCCTGATGTGTGCCTGGCGAGCGAGGGCAACCGTCACCGGCAGCAGGGCCGCGGCCGCGCCGTTGACCGTGATGATGGCGCCGACGACGGCCGCCAGGACCATCACGGTGATCAGCACACGCCGGTAGCTGCTGCCGCCGAGCCCGGACAGCATCCCACTGATCCATGCGGTGACGCCCGATGCCTCGAGGCCTTCGCTGACGATGAACAGGGCCGCGATGAAGACGATGACGGGGTCACCCAGTCCGCTGAACACCGTGGCGTTGTCGACCAAGCCCGTGAACAGCAGCGTCAACGCACATCCGAGTGCGACAACCTCAACCGGCAGCCGGTCCCAGATGAACAGGGCGACCGTGATGCCGAGAATGAGGAGGCTCAGCGCGGCGGGTGACATACGGTCATCCTCGCCCAGACGGCACAATGACCGCCATGGCAACCGAAGACTGGTCGACCCGTGCGGGGCTGCGCGAGATCTCCCGAGCCCGCAGCGCGCGGATTCCCGGTTGGCAGGCGCCCGTCGCGTATGCCGTCGGGTACGAGTCCGGACGGCGGCTGGCTCTTCCCGCACATCAACCGGCCCGGCGGAACGCACGGCTTGCCGGCGGTCATTCTCGCCGAGGTGCTGGGCCACACATCGGGAACGCAGGAATTCGCCCTGACGCCGGCGCTGCTGGCCGAGGCGATCGCGAAGCTGGCACCCGCGGAAGCGGCCACCGACGTCGACCATCCCAATCTCGGTGCGTGGCGAGAAGTACACGCCGTGCCGGCCGCCGAGATCGCCGCGGTGTTCATCGGGGACGTCGGCGATCCTCCGGCCGGTCCCGCGGACAGCGCCCTGCGCGCGCAACTCTGACCACGCGGAGGGAGGCTAGAGGACCGTCAGCGTCGACTCCGCCGCGAGCTTGAGGGCTTGGCTCACCGGAAGCGCGCGGAAGGACGTCGAGAGAATCTCCACACCCCACGGCCCGTCGAAGCCGAGTTCTCGCAGCAGAGCCACCAGGCCGGTCAGGTCGAAAGAGCCATCGCCGCAGAACATCCGGTTGTCGACGGTGTCCTCGAACAAGGTCCCGACAATATCGGGCGCGGCGTCGTCGAGTTCGACGCCGAAGATCATTTCGGGCGCAGCGCGGCGCGCAGTTCGTCGAGGCTGGAGCCGGCCCGGAACACGTGCCAGGCGTCCACGAGCAAGCCGGCCGCCGGATGCCCGGCCGCAGAGACGATCTCGGCACCCATCGGCACCGTCGCGATCGCCGAGAACGGCATGGTCTCGATGGCGACCCGGGTGCCGTGGGCCGCTGCCTGCTCGGCGAGCTCGCGCAACGGCGCGGCCAGGGCCAGTGGATCCGAGGCCGCCGGCCCATTCTCGGAGCCGATCTTGATCTGCACCGGCGCCAGCGCGTCGGCCGCTTCGAAGAGCAGATCACGCACATCGTAGGAGTGTCCGGGCTCGCCGCGCGGAATCCACCACCGCTCGAGCAGTTCGATCTCGGTGTGCGACCAGGCCGGCCTCGGCGATCAGTCCACGCAGCGCATCGAATCCGATGCTGTCGCGGATCGCCCTCAGATCGTCGGCGATCAGCCCGAAGCCGCAGAAGCCCGCATCGGCGATGGCGGACAGGCGTTCTGCGATGGGCACCGGGCTGGTGGCCGGGACGCGCATCGGCGAGGTGTCACCCGCGCTGGTCCAGGCGGTGGCGACGAGTCGGGGTGATCGTCACTGATTTCCTTCTGCGCGAGCGTGCAGCCTTGTGTAGTTCGTGGCGCCGTGACGCACACAAGGCTGCACGCTCACGGTAAGAGGTCACTGGTTCTGCGGGAAGCCCAGTTCGATTCCGCCATGGCTGGGGTCCAGCCAGCGGCTGGTGATCGCCTTGCCGCGGGTGAAGAAGTGCACGCCCTCGGCGCCGTGCGCGTGGGTGTCGCCGAACAGCGAGTTCTTCCAACCGCCGAAGCTGAAGTAGGCCATCGGCACCGGGATCGGCACGTTGATGCCGATCATGCCGACCTCGACCTCGTTCTGGAACCGCCGGGCGGCGCCGCCGTCATTGGTGAAGATGGCGGTGCCGTTGCCGTACGGGTTGGAGTTGATGAGATCCAGTGCCTCGTCGTAGGTTTCGACGCGGATGACCGAGAGCACCGGGCCGAAGATCTCGTCGGTGTAGACGCTCATCTCGGGGGTGACATGGTCGATCAGCGTGGGGCCCAGCCAGAAGCCCTCGGCCCCGCCGTTGGCGGACACGTTGCGTCCGTCCACGACGATCTTGGCGCCGTCGGCCTCGCCGGCGTCGATGTAGGACGCCACCTTGTCGCGATGCACCTTGGTCACCAGCGGGCCCATGTCGGAGTCCTTGGTGCCGTCGCCGATCTTCAGCGGGGTGGTGCGCTCGGTGATCTTGGCGACCAGGTCATCGGCGATGGGGCCGACCGCGACGCAGGCCGAAATCGCCATGCAGCGCTCGCCCGCCGACCCGAAGCCGGCGTTGACCATCGCGTCGGCGGCCAGATCGAGATCGGCGTCGGGCAGGATCACGGCGTGGTTCTTGGCGCCACCGAGGGCCTGGACGCGCTTGCCCGCGGCGGTGCCGGTGGCGTAGACGTACTGCGCGATCGGGGTCGAGCCGACGAAGCTGATCGACTTGATCGCCTTGTTGGTCAGCAGTTCGTCGACCACGGTCTTGTCGCCCTGCAGCACGTTGAACACACCCGGCGGTAGGCCGGCCTCCTCCCACAGCCGCGCCATCCACAGCGCGGCGGTCGGGTCCTTCTCCGACGGCTTGAGCACCACGGTGTTGCCGGCGGCGATCGCGATGGGGAAGAACCACATCGGCACCATGGCCGGGAAGTTGAACGGGCTGATGACCCCGACCGGGCCCAGCGGCTGGCGGATCGAGTACACGTCGACCTTGGTCGAGGCATTCTCGGTGAACCCGCCCTTGAGCAGATGCGGGATACCGCAGGCGAACTCGACGACTTCCTGACCGCGGCTGACCTCGCCGAGCGCGTCGGAGACGACCTTGCCGTGCTCGGAGGTGATGATCTCGGCCAGCTCGCCCTTGCGGCTGTTCAACAGCTCCCGGAAAGCGAACAGGATCTGCGTGCGCTTGGCCAGCGAGGTGTCCCGCCACGCCGGGAACGCCGCTGCCGCCGCGTCGATCACCGCGCGGGCGTCCTCGACGCTGCCGAGCGCCACCTCGCCGGTGACTTCGCCGGTGGCGGGGTTGGTGACGGGCGCGGTGGCGCTGCTCGCTCCGGCGAAGGCCTTGTTGTTCATCCAGTGCGTGATCGTGTTTGTCATGGCCTCTCTCACTTCTTGTACTTGTTGACGTAATCGGTCATCGTGGCGAGCTGGTAGCGCGACACCTCTTGGGCGTTCTCGTCCTCGGCGAACACCGACGACACCATGACGGTGTCGGGGCGGTCGAAGAAGTCGATATCGGCCAGGCTGGAGAAGAACTCGTCCCAGTCGACATCACCGTCGCCGATCTTGAGGTGCTGGTGTACCCGCACCGGATTGCCGGGCGGATTGGTGATGTAGCGCAGGCCGTGGCTGCGGTGGTGGTCCATGGTGTCGGCGACGTGCACCAGGCGCAGCTTGTTACCGGCTGCCCGGATGATCTCGCCCATACCGCCACCCATGTGGAAGCTGTGGCAGGCGACGAAGACCATGCCGATATTGGGGGAGTTGACACCGCGGATGATCCGCAGCGCCTCCATACCGTCCTCGACGAAATCGTCTGGGTGCGGGTCGATCCGGACGTCGATGCCTTCGCGTTCGAAGATCGGCACCAGCTCCTCCATCGACCGGAAGAACGCGCGTTCGGATTCCTCGGCGCGTTCGGGTCGCCCGGAGAACTCGGTGTTGATCACGTTGACGCCGAGGTCGACGGTGATCTGGATGACGCGCTTCCAGTTGCGTACGGCGGCCTCTCGGGCGTCCTCGTCGGGGCCGGACCAGCGCAGCACCGGCAACACCGAAGCGATCCCGACACCCGCATCCCCGCAAGCCTTGCGGAACTTGGCCACCAGATCGTCGTCGGCACGCGGGTGATTGAAGAACGGGATGAAGTCCCGGTGCGGGGTCAGCTGGAGGTACTCGTAGCCCAATTCGGCTACCAGGCGAGGGAATTCGAGCAGCTCGTAGTCGTGGTGGAACGGGGTGGGATCCAGTGCGATCTTCACGGTCCTAGGCTCCCTTGATCGAATCGCGGGCGACCATCTCGACCTTTGCCGGTTGCCCGGTCTCCAGTGACTGCACACCGGCGGCGCACACCGCCGCGGCGGCGTAGCCGTCCCACGCACCCGGGCCGTCGGTGTAGTCCCCGGTTGCTTCTCCGGTCTTCACCGCGTCCACCCACCGCTGGATCTCGACGTCGTAGGCCGCACCGAAACGCTCCTTGAAGCTCGGGGTGATCTCGCCGCCCCAGCGCCCGGGTGCAGCTCTTGCGAACCAGGCCGACGTCGAGACCGATCATCGCACTGCCGCGCTCGCCGACGACCTCGGTGCGTACCTCGTAGGCCACCCCGGTGGTGACGAACACCTCGACGTCGACGTGCTTGCCCGTCGCGGTGCGGAAGATCGCGATCTGCGGATCCTGAAGACCTTCCGGTGCGGCGGGATTCGCGGACGGTTTGACGATCTGCACCGAGGTGATCTCCTCGTCGAACAGGAAGCGCGTCACGTCGACCTCGTGTACCAGCGAGTCCTTGACGATCATCGAGCTGTCGAAGTTCGGCGGCACCTCCGGATTGCGGTGCGCGCAGTGCATGACCAGCGGTCGGCCGAGTTCGCCGGCGTCGATCAGCGATTTCAGCTGCTGCGTACTCGTGGTCGAAGCGACGCATGAAGCCGACCTGGATCAGCCTCTTACCGAGCTCGGCCTCCCGCTTGACCACCTCGAGCGAGGTCGCAACGTCGGTGGTGAGCGGCTTCTCGCACATCACCGGCTTACCGTGTTCCAGACAGGCCAGCAGTTGCTTCTCATGCGTCGGACCGGGAGTGGCCAGCACGACGGCGTCAACCTCGGGGTCGGCGATGGCATCCAGCGGATCGGAGATCGCCCGGCAGCCGGGGATGCTCGCGGCGAGTTGCTCGGCCTTCTCGGTGACGTAATCGTTGACGACGCTGACCCGGGCCCCGGCGATCTTCGAGGTGATGCGGGCGACATGATCGGCCCCCATCATGCCGACGCCGAGAACGGCTACACGAAGTTCTGACATTGCTTTTCGGCTCCTATGGGCTAGTTGAACGCGGAGAAATTGACGGACGGAACGCCGCACGACCCGAGGTAGTCGCGGGTCCGCTGGGCGATGGGCAGTGGCGCGTCGACCTCGCAGGGGTACATGTCCTGCTCGACGATGGCGAACACGTCGATGCCGAGGCGCTCGATGGCGGCCAGAAGCGGAGGCATATCCGGAATTCCGCGCGGCGGTTCGGTCATCGCGCCCAGCTTGACGGCCTCGCCGAACGGTAGGTCCTCGGCCTCGACCTTGGCGCGCACCTCGGGGTTGACCTGCTTGAGGTGCAGGTAGCCGATCCGGTCGGGTGCGCGTTCGATGATCGCGATGTTGTCGCCGCCGCAGTAGCTGATGTGGCCGGTGTCCAGGCAGAGGTTGACGAACTCGGTGTCGGTGCCGTCGAGGAAGCGGTAGACGTTCTCCTCGGTGTCGACGTGGCTGTCGGCGTGCGGATGGTACTGCGCGCGCACGCCGTACTTCTCGAACATCGCCTTGCCGAGTTCGTTCATGCCGCCGGTCTTCTTCTTCCACTGCGCGGCGGTCAGGTTGCGGTCCTCGAGTACCGCGCCGGTCGCCGGGTCGCGCCACATCTCGGGGATGACGACCACGTGCTTACCGCCCACGGCCGCAGTCAGTTTCGCGACATCCTCGATCTGCTTCCACACCGCATCCCACGAATCATCCTGATGCAGATGTTCGAAGACGGTGCCGGCCGACAGCTTGAGGTTACGCGCATTCAGTTCGTCCGAGAGCTGTTTCGGATCGGTCGGCAGGTACCCGAACGGGCCCAGTTCGATCCACTCGTAGCCGGAGGAGGCCACTTCGTCGAGGAACCTGGTATAGGGGGTCTGCTTCGGGTCGTCGGGGAACCAGACGCCCCAGGAATCGGGAGCCGATCCCACCAGGATGGTGCTCATGTGTTGACGATCCCTTTCAGCTATTCGGAAGGCTTGAGATGGGGGCGCTGGATCTTCTTCCACGCCGCGTAGGTCTCGTACGCGGCCTGGGTGGATTGCAGCGTGGAGGTCTCCGACACCGGTACATCCCACCAGGATTCGCTGTCCGGTGCGGCGATCAGCGGATCGGTTTCCACATGTATCACCGTGGTGCGGTCGCTGGCCTTGGCGACCTTGACCGCATCGGTGAACTCGGCGGCGGTCACCACCCGGATCACGTCGGCACCGAGGCTCGCCGCGTTGGCGGCCAGGTCCACCGGCAGCTTGCCGCCGTCGAGTCGGCCGTCACCGCTGCGATAGCGGTAGTAGGTGCCGAATCGCTGCGAACCCAGAGCTTCTGACAGTGACCCGATGGACGCGAAGCCGTGATTCTGTACCAGCACGAGGATCACCTTGACGCCCTCTTGGACGGCGGTGACCAGTTCGGTGGCCATCATCAGATACGACCCGTCGCCCACCATGACGAACACATCGCGGTCGGGCTCGGCCATCTTCGCGCCGATACCGCCGGCGACCTCATATCCCATGCAGGAGTAGCCGTACTCGACGTGATAGCCCTTAGGGTCGCGGGTGCGCCACAGCTTGTGCAGGTCGCCCGGCATCGATCCGGCGGCGCACACCACCACATCGCGCGGA
This sequence comes from uncultured Actinomycetota bacterium, assembly GCA_963779655.1. GTDB lineage: Bacteria > Actinomycetota > Actinomycetes > Mycobacteriales > Mycobacteriaceae > Mycobacterium. The sequence continues at coordinate 231,027 of CAVZZD010000027.1, forward strand.
TCGGACAGGGTGTTGGCCAGCCCGATCACCTGGTTCTGGTTCAGCACGCCACCGTCTTCGGTCTGGTAGACCGCTGACACGATGTCGTCCCATTCCTGCGCCAGAGCGACGGTGCGGGAACGGTACTCGTCGCTCACCGAGTAGTCGCCCAGTGCTTCGCCGAGCGCCTCGATCGCCTCGCGGGCATCGGCGACAACACTGACCCCGCCCTGTTTGACCGAGTCCAGCGACGCCACATTGATGTTGACGAAGCGGACGTCGGGGTTGTTGAACGCCGTGCGCGACGCCGAGGTGAAATCGCTGTAGCGAGTGCCGATTCCGATGACGACGTCGGCCTCGGTGGCCAGCGCATTCGCCGCGGTGGTACCCGTCGACCCGATCGCTCCGACCGACTGTGGGTGGTCGTAGCGCAGTGCGCCCTTACCGGCCTGGCTCTGCCCGACCGGGATACCGGTCTTTTCGCAGAATGCGGCGAGCGCGTCGTTTGCCTGGGAGTACATGACACCGCCGCCGGCCACGATCAGCGGCTTGGTGGCCGACCGAATCACGTCGGCAGCCCGGGTGATCACCGAGCGCTCCGGCAGCGGGCGCGCCACGTGCCAAGTCCGTTCGGCGAAAAGCGATTCCGGGAAGTCGAACGCCTCGGCCTGCACGTCCTGCGGGATGGCCACCGTTGCGGCGCCCGTCTCGACGGGATCGGTCAGCACCCGCATGGCGCCGAGCAAGGCGGACGGCAGCTGCTCGGGCCGCCACACCCGGTCGAAGTACCGGGACAGCGGTTTGAAGGCGTCGTTGACGGTGACGTCACCGCTGCCGGGCAGTTCGAGTTCCTGCAGCACCGGGGCGCTGGCCCTGGTCGCGAAGGTGTCGGCGGCCAGCAGTAGCACCGGCAACCGGTTGATGGTGGCCAGTGCCGCGCCGGTGAGCATATTGGTGGACCCGGGGCCGACGCTGGCGGTGACCGCCCAGGTCTGCAGGCGGTCCTTCTGCCGGGCGTACGCGACGGCGCTGTGCACCATGGCCTGCTCGTTGCGGCCCAGCACGTACTTGAGCATCGGGCTCGGTGCCGGCCTCGTAGGCTTCTACCTCATCCTGCAGCAGTGCCTGGCCCAGCCCGGCCACGTTGCCGTGCCCGAAGATGCCGAAGCAGCCGGCAAAGAACTTGGTGCGCTCGCCGTCGCGTTCGACGAACTGGTTGGCCAGGAACCGAATCGTGGCCTGCGCGACGGTGAGTCGCACGGTCGGCTCGGTATCGGGGGTCTTCTCGGCCTTCCGTGGTGCGGTGGAAACCACGATCATGCTCCTTCGGATGACGGTGCGTGCAGGGGGAGCCTCGGATCGACGGCCTGGTCGTCCCAGGTGCCGCGGAGCCAGGCGTGTTCGGGGTCGTCGACGATCTTCCAGGCGCGTTCCTTGCCCGGGCCGGCCATCACGTTCAGGTAGTACATGTGGTAGCCGGGTGCGGCGACCGACGGGCCGTGGTAGCCGTGCGGGACCAGCACCACGTCACCGGTGCGGACCTCCTCGAGCACCTCGATCGGGCGGTCCGGCGTGCCGTACACCCGGTGGAAGCCGAAGCCGCGCGAACTCAATCCGCCCAGGCCCCGCGCGTCCTGGATCTCGAAGTAGTAGATCTCCTCGAGCTCGGACTCGGTCGCGGTGTTCTCGTCGTGCTTGTGCGCGGGGTAGCTCGACCAGTTGCCGCCCGGGGTGATGACCTCGCAGGCGATCAGCGAGTCGGCCTCGAAGACCCCCGCGGTGCCGAAGTTGTGCACCTGGCGGCTGCAGTTACCGGCACCGCGGAGTTCGACGGAGACATCGGCGGCGGCGACGCGCCGGTTGGGGAACGGGCGGGTCGCCCTGGCGCCGCAGATCGCGAACCGGCCCTCACCGGTGATGCGGTACTGCTGGTCGATGCCGAGATAGACCATGTCCGCGGGCCCGTCGAAAACCGAAGCGCGCGGTGCCAACTCGAAGGACTCGCCGTCGCACTCGACGGTTCCGCCGCCCGCCAGTGGCAGGATCATCACCTCGTTGTGGCCGGTGTTCAGTTCGGCGCTCTGGTCCTCGCTGAGGAGTTCGAGAACCTGCAAGGAGGACTCGGTCCACCCGGCAGATTCCGGGGTGATGTCGACGGTGTACGGCAGTTCCGCGCTACGCGCCGGGATGTAGAGCTTGCTGTGCATGTCAGCGCACCAATTCCACTGCCGTCGCGACCGCCGAACTCACATCGTCGTCTGCCGGGTAGAGCAATGTGCGGCCCACGATCAGGCCACGCACTGACGGCAACTCGAGGGCCTTCTCCCAGCTGGCGAACGCCTCGTCGGGATCGGCCGGATCGCCGCCGAGCAGCAGGGTCGGCAAGGTGGTGGACTCCATCACCCGGTCCATCTCGTCGACCACCGGGAGCTTCATCCAGGTGTAGGCCGATGTCGAGCCCAGTCCCTGGCTGATGTGTACGGACTTGATGACGGCATCCGGGCTCAGGTCGTTGCGGACCTTGCCCTCCACCCGGGTGGACAGGAACGGCTCCACCATCGCGATCAAACCGTGTGCCGCGAGCTCGTCGACGGCCTGCGCGCATGCGGTCATGGTGGCGACCGTGCCGGGATCGTCGAGAGCGATGCGGCACAACATCTTTCCGCCGTTCATGTTCGCCGCCGCCGTCGACGCCGCGGTGGCCCCGGTCATCCGGTCATCGAATTCGAAGGAGGCACCGGCCAGCCCGCCGCGGTTGAACGACGAGAACACCACCTTGTCCTCGAGCGCCCCGAGCAGAAGTAGGTCGTCGAGGATGTCGGCGGTGGCCAGCACGCCGTCCACGCCGGGATCGGCCAGGGCGGCGCGCAACCGGTCCAACAGGTCGGTGCGGCTGTTCATCGCCGTCGGCCGGTTGCCGACGGCAAGGGCGCCGCGGGCCGGGTGGTCGGCGGCGACGATCATCAGCCGCCCGTCACCGCGCACGGTGGGCCGGGTGGTGCGGGCCTGCCAGGCCAGGGCGACGGCCCCGGGATTGGCGGCGCGCAGGTCGGTGACCTCGGTGTAGTCGGAGCACACAGGGTTAGACATTGACGGCCTCCACGGCGGTTTCTTCGGCGAGTGCGGCCACCTCGGCGGCGGTCGGCATTGCGGTTGAGCATTCGAGGCGGGACGCGACGATGGCCCCGGCGGCGTTGGCGTAGCGCAGCGTCTTCTCCATCGGCCAGCTGCGGAGCAGGCCGTGAATCAGGCTGCCGCCGAACGAGTCTCCGGCGCCCAGGCCGTTGACCACGTCGACCTCGTTGGGTGCGACGGTGACCGAGCTGTGCTTCGTCTTGCCGAGTACGCCGCGCGGCCCCTGTTTGACGATGGCCAGCTCGACACCGAGATCCAGCAGCGCGTCGGCGGCCTTGTGCGGGTTGGACTCGCCGACGGCGATCTCGCACTCCTCGCGGTTGCCGACGGCGACGCGTGACGTGCTGCAGAGCGCGCTGCACCTGTTCGGTGGCGTCAGCGGGACTGGCCCAGAACATCGGCCGGTAGTCGAGGTCGAGCACCGTCAGGGGAGCCCGGCCCCGAGCCGACCACGCCGCGAAATGTGCACTGCGACTGGGCTCTTCGGACAGTCCGGTGACCGTCGACCAGTACAGCCGGGCATCGCGGACGGCCGCCAGGTCGATCTCGTCGGGCTGGATCTGAAGATCCGGGGCCGACGGCTTGCGGTAGAAGTAGAGCGGGAAGTCATCCGGCGGGAAGATCTCGCAGAACGTCACCGGCGTCGGGTACTCGCCGTGCACGGTCACGTACCGGTTATCGACACCGAGTCGCGCCAGTTCTGCGCTGACGAACCTGCCGAACGGATCGTCACCGACACCGGAGATCAATGCGCTGCGATTGCCCAGTCGTGCCGCGGCCACCGCCACGTTGGCGGCCGAGCCGCCGAGGAACTTCCCGAACGACGTGACGTCCTCCAGGCCGACGCCGACCTGGAGCGGATAGATGTCGACGCCGCTTCGCCCGATGGCGAGGACGTCAAATCCCTGGTTAGCTTGGTCGGTCAAGATCGACTCCCGTATTGCGGTCTGGGTTGACTTGTTGGCGACGAGGTGCGCCTGGTGTCGAATCCACTGTGCTCCGGGTCACCACGTCATGTCAAGAGTTTGTCCTGACATTCTTACTTTCTCAGGCGGCGGGGTACGCTGAGGCCCATTGCCGGGGAGCCCGCCGCAGGCGGTGGCCAGACCGATCGGAGCAAGGGTGACCATGACGGTGTCCGTCGTAATCGAACGTTCGAGCCCGGTGCCGTTGTACTTCCAGGTCGCCCAGGCATTCGAGAAGGCCATCCTCGACGGGGAACTCAGGCCCGGTGACCGGTTCGAAAACGAACTGGCACTGGCCAAGCGGCTCAACCTGTCCAGGCCGACCACTCGCCGTGCCATCCAGGAACTTGTCGACAAGGGCATGTTGGTGCGCAAGCGCGGGGTGGGCACGCAGGTGGTCCAGTCCTCGGTGCACCGGCCGGTGGAACTGACCAGTCTGTTCGACGATCTGGCCCGTGCCGGTCAGGAGCCGGCAACGAAAGTGCTGGAATACACGATCGGTCCTGCACCAGATGAGATCGCCGAGCACCTCAATCTGCCTGCCGGCAGTGAGGTGCTGACAGTGCGCCGGCTGCGCAGTTCGGGCGGTCAGCCGCTGGCGCTGATGACCAATCATCTCCCGGTGGCGTTGGCCCCCGACCCGACCGAGCTCGAGCAGGCCGGGCTTTATCAGGCATTGCGTTCGCGCGGTGTGCACATCCGGCTCGCGCGGCAGCGCATCGGCGCCAAGTCCGCCGACCGTGACGAGGCACGCCTGCTCGACGAGAAACCCAAGGCCCCGCTGCTGGTGATGAACAGGACCGCCTTCGACGATTCCGGCCGGATCGTGGAATACGGCAGCCATGTCTATCGAGCGTCGCGCTACTACTTCGAGACCACCCTCGTCGATCGCTGACCCGGCTTTGCGGTGGTGCCGCGGACGACGAGCGTCGGTTCGAGCGGCACAGGCCGGACTTGGAAAAAGTCACCTCGAGACACCCGCTCGCTGCGATAGGACAGAATGTCCGGACATTCTATTGACAGCTCTGCATGACCCAGATTACGTTGCGGAGGTTCCCAGGGGCAGATCATCGCCTGGGCATCGCATTCGGCGCGTCCGACCGATATCCCTTTCCAGATCTCAAGGATGTCCATGACAAAGAAATCGATCGGCGTCGCCGTCATCGGCGCCGGAATGGCGGGGCGCGCGCACGCCGCGGGGTACCGCGCCGCGGGCAGCGTGTTCGACGCAGCAGCCCCCGATGTGCGCCTGGTCGCGATCGCCGATATCAACGACGAGCTCGCCGAGGACACCCGCCGGCGTTACGGCTTCGAACGCACCGAGCACGACTGGCACTCGATCCTCGAGGCCGACGATATCGACGCGGTGAGCGTGGTGGTGGCCAACCATCTCCACCGGGAGGTCATCGAGGCACTGCTGGCCGCGGGCAAGCATGTGCTGTGCGAAAAGCCGCTGGCGCCATCGGTTGCCGACGCCCGTGCGATGACCGAGGCCGCCGCGCGGCACCAGCGCGTCGCCGCGCTCGGATACACCTACCGGTGGTCACCCGGTATCAACGCGATTCGTCGCGAACTGGACAACGGCCACCTGGGCAGGCCGGTGCATTTCAACGGCCACGCCTGGTACGGCTACGCATTCGACCCCGAGGTCCCGATGACGTGGCGCTATCGCGGCGGACCGGGCAGTGGGGTCCTCGCCGATGTCGGTAGCCATATCGTCGACACCGCCGAGATGCTGTGCGGACCGGTCGTCGAGGTCAGCGGCGCCTCGTTCGTCACGGCAATCACGCACCGACCGGTCCCGGCCGGTGCCACCGTCGGCCATGGCCGGGTGGAGACGACGGGCGAGCTCGAGGCGGTCGACAACGAAGACGTCGCGGTGTTCACCGCACGCTTCGAGAACGGGGCCGTGGGCTCATTCTCGGCTTCCCGGATCGCCCACGCCGAGCCCAACGGCCTGGGCTTCGAGGTGTTCGGCACGGGTGGCTCGGCGACCTTCGACGTGCAGCGGATGAGTGAATTCCAGATCTCCGACGGCGGGCCCGCTGCGCACCTGAACGGCCGCCGCCGGGTGTACATCGGACCCGAGCACCCCTACATCGCCCAGGGCATCCCGATGGATGCGCTCGGTGTCGGGCACGGACTCGCGGACCTGTTCGTCTTCCAAGCCCGGTCTTTCCTCGACGAGGTCGCCGGTATCAAATCACTACCGCGCTGTCCCGGCTTCGCCGACGGCGTGCACAGCATGCAAGTGCTCGAGGCAGTCACCACGTCGGCCACCAATGGTGGCGTCACAGTGACGATTCCGGACGACTAGCGCCCGGACAATCCCAGAAGGAGCTCGCCGATGAAACTCGGGGTCTACACCGCCTGTCTGCATGACAAGACTGTCGACGAAGCGCTCGACATCATCGCCGGCCTCGGGCTGGCCAGCATCGAGGTGAACACCGGTGGTTTCGTGCCGGCCCCGCACATCCACGTCGACGCCTTGTTGTCCAGTGAGCGGGCTCGGCGCGAATATCTGGCTCGCATCGCGGATTCGGGTGTCGGGCTGACCGCGCTGAACGTCAACGGCAACCCGCTGCACCCCGATATCGAGGTGGGCAGCAGGCATTCGGCGGATCTGCACAAGACCATCGAACTGGCCGGAATGCTGGGCGTGCGCGACGTGATCACCATGTCCGGTCAGCCCGCGGCACAGGCCGGCGGCACCCTACCGGCCTGGATCGTCGAGCCGTGGAACAGCGCTGCGAGCGAGGCGCTGGCCTATCAGTGGGACCTGGCAGTTCCGTACTGGGTCGACATCGAACGCCGGGCCGCCGATGCCGGAGTGCGGGTAGCGCTCGAGATGCATCCGCACAATCTGGTGTTCAACCCGGCGACACTGGTTCGGCTCATCGAGCGAACCGGGGCCACGCACATCGGTGCCGAGATGGATCCCAGTCACCTGTTCTGGCAGGGCATGGAACCGATTGTCGGCATCGAGTACCTCGGTGATCGGGTGTTCGTCGCCGCGGCCAAAGACGTCCGGATCAACGAGGCCAACTGCCGGCTCAACGGCTTGCTCGACGACCGGTTCACGACACCCGGACCGGGGGAGCCTTCGGTCAATCTCGGTGGGCGCTACGTCCTCAACAACTTCCCAGCCGAAGCGGCGTGGAATTTCGTCGCGGTCGGCCGCGGCCACGATGTCGCGTACTGGTCGAAGTTCCTGGCCGCGCTGGATCGGGTGGATGCCACCATCGCCGTCAACATCGAGCATGAAGACACCGAACTCGGCCAGCTCGAAGGCCTGACCGCGGCGGCGTCGACGCTGCTCGCCGCTCGGGACCTGACCGCCTCGTCGACCTCGGTCCGCTGATGGGCGGCAGCGACGTGCGCTGGGGCCTGATGGCGACCGGTCAGATCGCAGCGCTGATGGCCGAGTCGGCGGCGGGCCGCTTTGTCGCAGTCGCGAGCAGGTCCGCGGACAAGGCCCGAACATTCGCGGACAAGCACGGCATCGAGCGAAGCTACGCTAATTATCAGGCGCTGCTTGATGATCCGGTCATCGACGCCGTCTACATCGCCTTGCCGGTGACCCAACACTCGGAGTGGACGGTGCGGGCGCTGCGGGCGGGCAAGCACGTGCTGTGCGAGAAGCCGCTGGCTGTCAGTGACGCTGAAGTGGCAGCCAACTTCGATGCGGCGGCAGCGGCCGACCGGCTGTGCGTGGAAGCGCTGATGTAGCGCTGGCACCCCCAGACCCGGTTGGCCCGGGCGTTGGTCGCCGACGGCGCCATCGGAGCGCTGCGCAGCGTCCGCGCCGCGTTGACGGTGCCGATCCCGCCAGACGACATCCGACGGTCCCGGGAACTCGGCGGTGGCGCACTGGGGGATTTGGGCTGCTATTGCGTCAGCGCCATCCGGCTGTTCGCCGGCCAGCCCGAGCAGGTTTATGCCATCGGGCTCAACGATGACGAAGACGTCGAGATGCGGGTGTCGGCCACGGCGCGCCATCCCGGCGGGGTGCTGTCGCAGTTCGACATTGGGTTCGACATGTCCCGGCGCGATCAGATCGAATTGGTGGGCACCGACGGCCACATCACCGTGACCGATCCGTGGATCTGCGGAAATGCGCGTGTTCAGCTGGTCAGTCGGGGCAATCACCGCGATATCGCGATCGATCCGGACGGCGCTTTCGCGCTCACGAGAACGGAGGCCGATGTGTACCGGATCGAGATCGACACCGACTCCGATGCCATTGCGGGAGGGGCGGAACTGGAGTTCGGCCGTCGAGATGCGATGGATCAGGTCGCAGCAATTGAAGCTGTTCGCAGGTCGATTGAGACCGCTAGAGCGGTGCAGCTGTGATCGAAATATCCTTTGGCCCATGGTATTTCGTGTTCTACCCTGCGAAAAGTTCGCTCTCGGCGGCCCAGCAAACATTTGACCTGCAGTCCTAATGTCCGAACAAAGTATTGACTTCTGCGTGTGATGCGTATTACATCAAGTGTGGACAAGCGATGACCACCACTGCGCGGGAATCACCATCCCGCCACTGGCTCCACTTGAGAGGGAGTAACCATGAAGTTCCGATCAGACCCGCAGCCCGGTCGGGCCGTCGAATCGCGAGGCCGGGGTCGGCGCATCCCCTTGGTTGTCGGCGCCGTACTGGCGGTCACCGCATTGGCGGCCTGCTCCAGCACCGGTGGAAAGCCGGCCGGCACCGGCGGTGGTGGCGGTGGCGCCGGCGGGGTGAACACACCGCGCGTCACCATCGCCATGGTCACCCACGAGGCACCCGGTGACACCTTCTGGGACCTCATCCGCAAGGGCGCCCAGGCTGCCGCGGACAAGGACAACATCGAGCTGAAGTATTCGGCCAACAAAGAAGGCCCCGAGCAGGGCAACCTGGTTCAGAACGCCGTCGACAGCAAGGTGGCGGGACTCGCGGTCACGCTCGCCCAGCCCGACGCCGTGAAGCCGGCAGTCGCGGCTGCCGTCTCCGCGGGAATCCCGGTGGTCGCCTTCAACTCCGGCATCGACCAGTGGAAGGGCATGGGTGCCCTGGAGTATTTCGGTCAGGACGAGAAGCTCGCGGGTGAGACCGCAGGCAAGCGGCTGGCCACCGAAGGGGCCAAAAAGGTGATCTGTGTGATCCAGGAGCAGGGTTCGGTCGCACTGGAAGCCCGCTGCGCCGGCGTCAAGGCCGGGCTCGGTACCGGAACCGTCGAGAACCTGAACGTGACCGGTACCGACCTGCCGTCGGTGGAGTCGACGATCGGCGCCAAGCTGCAGCAGGACCCAAGCATCGACTACATCGTCACGCTGGGTGCACCGATTGCGCTCACCGCGGTCAAGTCGGTCGGTAACACGGGCAGCAAGGCCAAGGTCGGCACCTTCGACACCAACGCCGCCCTGGTTTCTGCCGTCAAGGACGGCTGCGTGCAGTGGGCCATCGACCAGCAGCCGTACCTGCAGGGTTACCTGGCGGTCGACTCGCTGTGGCTGTACCTGAACAACAAGAACGTCATCGGCGGCGGCGAGCCGACGTTGACCGGTCCGGCGTTCATCGACAAGACAAATATCGATTCGGTGGCCGCGCTGGCTGAAGCCGGCACCCGTTAGCCGCGGCGCGAAAACGTAATCGAAAGGTACCTGGAATGACAACCCAAGCAGATCTCGACCTCGAGACCCACAAGGTCGTCCACGACGAACGGGTCAAAGAGCAGAACAAGCTGCAGCGCTTGCTGATTCGACCCGAGATGGGCGCGCTCGTCGGCGCGGTGGCGATCTTCATCTTCTTCGCCATCGTCGCCCCGCCGTTCCGCAGCCCGGAGGCCCTGGCCACGGTGCTGTACGCGAGCTCGACGATCGGCATCATGGCCGTCGCGGTCGGGTTGCTGATGATCGGTGGGGAGTTCGACCTCTCGGCCGGTGTCGCGGTGACGACGAGCGCGACTCGCGGCGTCGATGCTCTCGTACAACCTGCATCTGAACCTATGGCTCGGTGCGGCGCTGGCGCTGTGTGTGTCGCTGGCCATCGGATTCTTCAACGGCTACCTGGTGATGAAGACCAAGATCCCGTCGTTCCTGATCACGTTGGGTTCGTTCCTGATGCTGACCGGTATCAACCTGGCGGTGACCAAGCTGGTCACCGGGCAGGTGGCCTCCTCGAACGTGGCCGACATGCAGGGCTTCGAGTCCGCCAAGAAGGTCTTCGCGTCGTCCTTCAACATCTTCGGCGTCTCGGTCCGGATCACGGTGCTCTGGTGGATCCTGTTCACGGTCCTGGCAACCTACGTGTTGTTCAAGACGCGGATCGGCAACTGGATCTTCGCGGTCGGCGGCAACCTGGAGAGCGCGCGGGCCGTCGGTGTGCCGGTGAACAAGGTCAAGATCGGTCTGTTCATGTTCGTGGGGTTTGCGGCGTGGTTCGTCGGCATGCATGTGTTGTTCTCGTTCAACACGATTCAGTCGGGTCAGGGCGTGGGCAACGAGTTCCTGTACATCATCGCCGCGGTCATCGGTGGCTGCCTGCTCACCGGCGGGTATGGCACCGCGATCGGCACCCTGATCGGTGCGTTCATCTTCGGCATGGTCAACCAGGGCATCGTGTATGCCGGCTGGAATCCGGACTGGTTCAAGTTCTTCCTCGGCGCCATGTTGTTGTTCGCGGTCATCGCCAACAACGCCTTCCGTAACTACGCAGCGAAAAGGTAACTGAATGAGTACAACTGCTGAAGCCCCGATCGCCGAAACCCCAGCCGGGGGCGACGCGCCCCTGATCGAGCTCAAGGGTGTCGGGAAGAGCTACGGAAACATCATCGCGCTCAAGGACATCAACCTTCGGGTGGGTGCCGGCGAGGTGACCGGTGTGCTGGGGGACAACGGTGCCGGCAAGTCGACGTTGATCAAGATCATCGCCGGCCTGCACAAACCGACGGAGGGCGAACTACTCGTCGACGGAGTGCCGATGACCTTCGACTCGCCCAAGGATGCGCTGGCCAACGGCATCGCCACGGTGTACCAGGACCTGGCGGTGGTGGCGTTGATGCCGGTGTGGCGCAACTTCTTTCTCGGTAACGAGCTGAAAAAGAAAGGCTTCCCCAGGTCGCTGGACATCAACGGGATGCGTTCCACCACGATCTCGGAACTGGACAAGATGGGCATTGCCCTGCCGGATGTGGACGCGCCGATCGGCTCACTGTCGGGTGGTCAGCGCCAGTGTGTGGCGATCGCGCGGGCCGTGTTCTTCGGCGCGCGGGTGCTGATTCTTGACGAGCCGACGGCCGCGCTGGGCGTCAAACAGTCCGGCGTGGTGCTGCGCTACATCACCGCTGCCAAGGAGCAGGGCTTCGGGGTCATCTTCATCACCCACAACCCGCATCACGCGCACATGGTGGGCGACCACTTCGTGCTGCTCAACCGCGGCAGGCAGAAGCTCGACTGCACCTACGACGAAATCGACCTCGAACACCTGACCCAGGAAATGGCCGGCGGCAACGAGCTTGAGGCGCTGTCTCACGAACTGGCTCGCAAATAGCGGGGGGAACCCCCAGATCACAGGACCCCGTCGACCGAATGGCCGGCGGGGTTCTGTCATGTGGTGAAGTCCGATTGCGCGCGTGGGTATTTCGGCGCCCGCACGGTGTTTCACACATGTCGCGGATTTCACACATGTCGCGGTGCTCACAAATGTCGCGGTCTTTCACAATGCCACTGTGACGCCCCGGTCCGCGCTGAGGCGGGCGGCGTCCAGAACGGCCAGGGTGGCCACCGCCTCGGCGGCCGGTACCGGCTGGGGACCGACACCGGCGACTGCGGCGGCAAAGCTCGTGTAGTAGTCCGCGTAGCGTCCCTGCGCCGAAGGCACCACCCGGGTTCCGTCGGCGGTCGACAACGTGCCCCAGCGCTCGGACACCTCGTAACCCCAGCTGCCTAGGTCGTCGACCGGACGCACCCCGGCGAAGATGGCCTGTGCTTGCACATCGGTCTGCGATGACACGTAACTGCCCAGAGAGCCGAACACACGCAGTTCGCGGGATTCGGTTCGGTTCACCTTGCTCGCCGAGACGTGCGAGTGCGCCCCGCCGGCATGCGCAATGGTGATGACGAAGCCGGCGTCGGTGCGTCCCTCGGGAAGCTCCAGCCAGTCCAGGTTCGCCGTCACCGCGCGCGCCGGCCCGAGCAGCCACAATGCCTGGTCGACGAGATGGCTGCCCAGATCGCGCAAGAGTCCACCCTCGGGTCCGGCTTCCAGGGTCTGTGGCTGATCGAGGTCGAACCGTGAGTCGAAACGCCAGATGTCGCCCAGTAGGCCACCATCGAGAACGCCACGGAGAGTGGTGATGTCGGTGTCCCAGCGCCGATTGTGGAAGACGCTCAACAGGACTCCGGCCGCGTCGGCTGCTTGTACGAGTTCTTCGGCGGCGGCAGCGGTGGGCGCGAAGGGCTTGTCGGCGACCACGTGAATGCCGCGCCCAATGGCCTCCAAGACGAGTTCACGCCGGGTCTGCGGGGGTGTCGAGATCGCCACCGCGTCGACCCCCGCATCGAGCAGCGCGCCAAGCGAACCGAAGACCGGCACGCCCGGCAGATCCTGCGCTACCTCCGCTACTCGCTGAGGTGCCCGAGCAACGACACCGACCAATTCACAATCCTCGGCCGCCACGATGAACGGTGCATGAAAGTAGCGACCGCCGACGCCATAGCCAACCAGGCCGATCCGCATGATGTCCCTACTCCCCGGGGAAGACGATGTCGAGTTGGCGACGGATTTCGTCCATGGTGGCCAGCGTGGCGGTGGCCGCCGAGAGCGGGTGCGTAGGCGACTCGGTGCCGCCAGCGCCGATGATACTGGCGGCTTCAGCTGCGGCGAAGTGCAATCCGTATCCGTCCGGACTCGTCGGCTCGTCGTAGCGCAGGGACGTTCCGTCGGTGCGGGTCACGGTGAACGGGCCTGGCTCGAAGAACTTGCCGGGGATCGTCAGGGTGGCTTCGCTTCCCGCGATGACGGCGACGGTCGGGGTATTGCTCAGGATGGTCGTGTGCAGGCTGGCTTGGTTACCGGCGGCATGAGTGAGGATCGCCGAGATCTGACCGTTGAGAACCTTGTTGGCGGGTTGGCCGCTGGCGAGGACGGACACGGGCGTGCCGAGGGTGAAGTGTGCCAGCGACACCGGGTAGGTGCCGAGGTCGAGCAGCGGTCCGCCGGCCAATGCCGGGTCGTAGATGCGGTGGTCGGTGGTGAAGTGCTCGCCATGGTCCGCGATCACCGTGTGGACCCGCCCGAGTACGCCCTCGTCGAGGATCTGGCGGATCACGTCGAACTTGGGCAGAAACTTTGTCCACATCGCTTCGCCGGCGAATAGCCCTGCGGTGCGGGCGGACTCAGCGATCGCCGCGGCCTGGACCGCATTGACACCGAGCGGCTTTTCCACCAGGACATGCTTGCCGGCCGCCAACGCGGCCAGCGCGCACACATAGTGCTCGGTATGTGGAGTAGCGATGTAGACGATGTCGATTCCGGGGTCGGCGAGGAGTTGCTCGTAGCTCCCGTACGTCGTCGGTACGGAGTGCAGCGCGGCGAACTCATCGGCGCGGGCCTGATTGCGTGAGCCGACCGCGATGACCTGCTGACTCGTGTGCTTCTGCAGGGTGGCCGTGAACCTTTGCGCAATCCACCCGGGTCCCATGATGCCCCAGCGCAGGCTGGGGGCACGGTGCGGATCGGGGGTGCGCGGCGACGGTAGGAGCGATGCGGCCATCCGCTCAGATTACCTGGCCCTGGCGCTATTTGTAAGGACATTAATATGTCATGCTCTTTGTTATGACAGTGCGCATCGGGGTCGTCGGGGTCGGCGTGATGGGCGCTGATCACGCCAGGAAACTCAACGCCCACGTGGCGGGCGCCGCGGTCATCGCCATCGCTGACGTCGATGAGCAGAAGGCCAAAACCGTTGCGGCTGAAATGCGCGCGGCCACGGTGGCCGACGATGGTTTCGCACTCATCGCCAGCGACGAGGTCGATGCCATCGTTATCGCTTCGCACGATTCCACGCACGCCGAGCTGGCCCTCGCGGCGATCGCGGCCGGCAAGCCGGTGCTGTGCGAGAAGCCACTGGCACCCACCGCGGCGGAATGCCGAAGGGTCATCGACGCAGAGGCGTCCCGCGGTGCTGATCTGATCAGCGTCGGCTTCATGCGGCGCTTCGACCCGGCCTACGTCCAACTCAAGCGGCACGTCACCGACGGCGAGCTCGGCGAGGTCCTGGTGGCGCACGCGGTCAGCCGCACTGTCACCTCGGGGGCTGGCGGTGACTCCGCGACCACCATCACCAACTCGGCCATTCACGAGCTCGATATCATGCCCTGGCTGGTCGATTCGCCGATCACGGCGGTCAGCTGGCATGGCGGGCGGTCGTCACGGCACAGCGAATCAAGGCAGGACCCGCAGATCATGTTGCTGCGCACCGAATCTGACATTCTGATCACCGTCGAGGTGTTCCTCAATGCCCGCTACGGCTATGACACCCGATGCGAGGTCGTCGGTGAACTCGGCGCGGCGGCGCTGGCCACACCCGCTTCCGTTGTTGTCGATCGTGACCGCGGCCGCTCGGTGTCCTACCCGGCGGACTGGATCCCGCGCTACTCCGATGCCTACCGACTGGAACTGCAAGAGTGGGTGGACGCGATCGAGCAAGGCCGTCGGTCGACCCTGGCGACGGCCGCCGACGGATTACGTGCATCCGTGGTGGCCGACGCCCTGGTCGAGTCGATGATCAACGGCAGCAAGACAGTTCGCGTCAGTTGCTGATCTGAGATTCGTCAGAGGTCGACGGCGTGAGTTACTCCGTCAGCTCACGGCCGACGAGAGAGCGGAGTCGGCCGCCTTCAGCACCTCCGCCGCCACCGCGATCCCCTCGATGCGACCCAGTTCGGTGTCCTCGTGTTCGATGTTGACCAGCATGTCGGGGTCGACGTCGTGCAGGGCGCGCAGGAACTCGGTCCAGTAGGCGGTGTCGTGCCCCTTGCCCAGCGCGACGAAGTCCCACGCGGATTCCTTGGGCCACTCGTTGGCCCATTCGTCGCCACCGAGATTCGTGCGGGCCTCATCGGGCGCCAGTCGACGGAAACTGTTGTCGAGCACACCGTTCAGCGCAGCGTATTCGGGATTGACCCGGACGTCCTTGGCCGCCGCATGGACCACCAGTTCGCCGAGGTGACGCACCACCGTGACGGGGTCCATCTGCTGCCAGAACAGATGAGACGCGTCGAGTTCCACACCGACGTTCGTGGTGCCGGCCAGATCGACGAGTTGATGAATCGTCGCGCTGTTGAAGACGATGTTCTGCGGGTGCAGTTCCAGGGCGACCTTGACGTCGCAATCACGGGCGAGCTTGTCGGTCTCCCGCCAGAAGTCCGCAGTGATACCCCACTGGTAGTCGAGGACGTCGAGTGCGGCCGAGTTCCAGGCGTTCACGATCCAGTTGGTGCGCGTTGCAGACGATTCGCCACCGGGCAGGCCCGACATGGTGACGACGCGATGCTGGCCGAGTCGCTCGGCGAGGCGGATCGAACGGCGGATGTCTTCGGCGTGCTTCGGACCGATGTCCGGGTTGGGATGCAGAGGGTTGCCGTTGCAGTTCAACCCGGCGATGGACACCCCCGTGCCCTCGAAGATGCCGAGGTAGTCGTCGCGCGCGGCGTCACTGACCAGGATGTCGTCGAAGGTCGGCACGTGTACTGGAGGCAGGAATCCTCCGGTGTTGATCTCGATGCCGGTCAGGCCGACGTCGGCGATCGCCGCAATGGCTTCGGGCAGCGACCGGTCGTGGAGGATGGCGTTGTAGAGGCCGAGTTTCATGAGGTTGTCCTTCGAGTTTGTGGGGGTCGGAGAGTCAGAGAACCTTGACGGCGGCGCCGCCGGCTTTCGCGGATTCGGTGATAGCGGCGACGACCCGCAGGCCGCGCAGGCCGACGTCGAAGCCGGGTAGCGGGCCCAGGTCGCCAATGCCGGCGATCTGGTCCAGGAACGCGCGGGTCTGGTAGACGAACAAGTCCGCGACACCGTGCCCGACGCCACCGGCGTCCATCGGCAGGCCGCCGCTGATGTAGGGGTGCTCAGGCCCGATCAGCACCCGCCGCGGGCCCCCGACATTGCTGCGCACGTCCTCGCTGGAGATCTGGAACTCACCGGCGCGGTGCAGGTCCCAGGCGGCTGAACCCTTGGATGCGAACAACTCGAAACCAAGGCCGTCGGGCAGGTTGTGAGCGACCCGTGACGCCGAGAAGGTGCCGACCGCGCCGTTGTCGAACGTGGCGGTGAAGGTCGCGACGTCCTCGTTCTCGACCGGTGCCAGTTCGTCGCTGACCGCACCCTTGGTGTGCCCATAGGTGACGCCCAGTGGAACCGGCCGGTTCTTCACGACCGTCGCGAACGACGCCCCGCTGACCTCGACGATCGGTCCGCAGACGAACTCGGACAGATCCAGCAGGTGGCTGCCGACGTCGGCGAGTGCACCGGTGCCGGGACCGCCCTTGTACCGCCAGGTGATCGGCGAGGTCGGATCCAGCGCGTAGTCACACCAGTAGTGACCGTTGAAGTGCACGAGTTCGCCCAGGTTGCCCGCGGCCAGTTCGCGACGGATCATCTCGACGGCGGGGGAGCGTCGGTAGGTGTAGCCGACTGCGGTGACCCGATCGGAGCGCTCGGCCGCGGCCAGCATCGCCTCGGCGTCGGCGAGTGAGCCGGCGAGCGGCTTCTCGCACAGCACGTGCTTTCCGGCGGCCAGCAGTCCTTCGACGATCTCGCGGTGTAGATGATTGGCCACCACGACGCTCACCGCATCGATGTCGGGTGCGTCGGCGATGGCGCGCCAATCGTATTCGGCGCGCTCGTATCCGTACCGCTTGGCGGTGTCGTTGGCAACGGCCTCGTTCATGTCCGCGATCGCCACCAGTCGCACGTCCGGACGGTCGGTGCCGAAGACGGTGGTGGCGCTGCGGTATCCGGCGGCATGCGCCCGTCCGGCCATCCCGCCACCGATAACGGCCACACCGATTGAATCGGTCATCGAGCGCTCACTTTCGTTTGGTGATTTCGTCCGGTCTATTTGACCGGTCTAATTGAGCTACTATGGTCCCGATCACCCGGCCCTGTCAAGCCCCCGGATGTGGACCGAGAAACCTGAGCGGAGGATGTGGTGGAGAACCCACGGGATCGGCCGACCATGCAGGACATCGCCGACAAGGTCGGCGTGTCCAAGGCATTGGTTTCGCTGGTGTTCCGCAAGGCGCCTGGTCCCAGCGACGAAACCCGCCGGCGGGTGTTCGCCGCGGCCGACGAGCTGGGCTATCGGATCAATCGCACCGCGGCGCTGATGACGGCCCGACGGTCCCATCTGATCGGTGTGATGGCCAATATCCGCAACAGTTTTCACGCCGAGATGGTCGAGGACATCGTCGAAGCCGCCGACAAAGCCGGCTACGAGGTGGTTCTCGGCGCGGTTACTCCGACTCACGGCGAGCCGAAGGTCATCGACACGCTGCTCGACTTCCGTTGTGAGGGAGTGGTTTTGCTGGGTCCGGAATCAACGGCCAACGAGTTGACCGCCCTGGGCGAACGGCTGCCCACCGTCGTGGTCGGGCGCCGCGTTTCGGCAGCAACACTGGACGTCGTCCGGGCGGCGGATGGTCGCGGGATGGGCGCGGCGGTCGACCATCTCGTCGGCCTGGGCCACCGCCGGATCGTGCATGTGTCGGGCGGATCCGGCCTGATCGCGGCGGACCGGCGCAACGGCTATCAACGCGCGATGCGACGGCACGGTTTGAGCGACGCGGTGGTCATCGACGGCGAGTTCACCGAGAACGCGGGTATCACCGCGGCGCAGAACCTGCTATCGACGGATTTGCCGACCGCGGTGGTCTGCGCCAACGACCGCATCGCCATCGGCGTACTCGACGGACTGCGCCGGGCCGGCGTCGAGGTGCCCGGGCGGGTTTCGGTGACCGGATACGACGACAGCCTGCTCGCCCAACTCGGTCACATCGACCTGACCTCGGTGAGCCAGGAACCGCGCGAGCAGGCCAACCGTGCCATCGAAGCAGTCGTCGAGCGACTGGACGGCGGCCGGACTGAACCGGTTTCCGCGGTGCTGGCGCCACGGTTGGTGGTACGTGGGACGACAGCGCCTCCACGCTGACGGTGTCGTGGAACCCGACCATCTCAGCCGATCCGGCGGCCCTCAACGTCAGCGTCGGGTAAGGGCGAAGACCCGCAGATTCCGGTCGGTGCGGCGGCGGTAGGCGGCATACATGGGGTACGCGAAGAACTTGTCCAGCGCCCGCTCGCGCTCGTCCCCGGACAGCGGTGTGGCCGACACGGCGATCGCCTGTCCCGACAGCGACACCGTGGCGTCGGGGTGGGCCAGCAGATTCGACGACCACGCCGGGTGGGTGGTCTGGCCGAAATTGCTGCCCAGCAACAGAAGTCGGTCACCGTCGCGCAGATACGACAGTGGGTTCGTGCGGGGCTGGCCGGACTTGCGGCCAACGGTGGTCAACAGCAGCTGGGGCAGTGAGGTCGGTCCGAACAGCGTGTAGCGACCGTTCGTGCGCTTCATCAGGCGATGGTCCAGCGGGACGAGCCGCCGGATGAACCACGACCCGGCAGTCGTCGAGGCGAAGGCGTATGCCGGCTTGAACAAGGGCGAGACGCCCTCACGGCCCCAGTGCGCGTCGGGAAACGGTTCGTTGGCCATGGCTGCATTGTCCGTCCAGCGTGCTGCGAGAGTGCACAGAATCCCGTCGGCGGCGGCGTGTCTCGCGACAACACGCACGCTCGGCTGGGACCCAGCTCGGCCGGTCAGACCGTGAACGCGGCCCGGAAGGCTTCCAGCGCAGCGACACTGTCGCCGGACGCCCAGCCCTCCATCGCAACCGTCCCGGTATAGCCCATGTCGGTCAGCGCTCGCGCGATGGCGGGGTAGTGGATCTCGCCGGTGCCCGGCTCGCACCGGCCAGGCACGTCGGCGACCTGAATCTCGCCGATGGCATCGCCGCAGCGACGGACCAGCTCGATCAGGTTGCCCTCGCCGATCTGGGCGTGGTACAGGTCGAGGTTCATCTTGACGTTGGGATGCCCGACGGCATCGACCAGTGCCAACGTGTCCTTGGCGCGGGCCAGCGGCACGCCCGGATGGTCGACGATGGTGTTCAGGTTTTCCACGCAGAAGGTTACGTCCGCGCGTGCACCGAGTTCTCCGAGTGCCTCCAGCCCGCGCAGCGCCGAGAGCCACATTCCCCCGGTGGCGCGGTACTGCGGCCGCGCTGCCTGGCCGTCGACGAGTTCGCCGGTGTGCAAGTTGAGTCGTGGAACCCCCAGCGTCGCTGCGGCTTTGACGCTCAGTTCGGCGGTCCGCAGTACTTCACGAGCGCCCTCGGGGTCATACAGGTCGCCGTGCAGGTATCCGGTCATCGACGAGAACCGGGCCCCGGTGGCGGCGAGCGCATCCAAATCCTTGTCGTCCCAGCTCCAGATCTCCACCCCGAAATCCAGATCGTTGATTCGCCGCACCCGCTCGACGATTTCGAGGTCGGTGAACACCATCTCCGAACTGACGGCCAGCTCGAAGCTCATGACCGCACCGGGGCGGCCAGTGCGACCGGGCGACCGGTGCGGACGGATTCGGCTGCGGCAAGCGCGATCTCAAGGGCCACCCGGGCGTCGTGACCCGTGACCGACGGCGTGGTGCCAGCCTGCACGTGCGCCACGAAATCGGCGAACTGCGCGGTGTAGGCGTCGGCGAACAGTTCGGTGTTGAGGTGGCCGGCCTGCTCGGGCGCCTTGCCTGCCAGCAGCACACCACCGGAACCGAAGATCTCACCGCGCACGTCGTACCCGTAGACCGCCTGAAAGCTGGCTTCGGCGGTGCCGAAGGCACCGTTGTCGAAACGGAGTTGGACCACCGAGGTGTCCAGGTAGCCGCCCTCGGCGAACTGCGGGTGGATCAGGGCTGCGGCCTGGGCGTAGACCTCGGTGACCCGGGCGCCGGGGTTGAGCCAGCAGAGCGTGTCGAAGTCGTGGATCAGCGTCTCGTTGAAGATCGTCCACGGCTTCACCCGCGCGGCGACCTCTGCCGAGATCCCCGGGTCGCGGGTCAGGGAGCGCAAGAGTTGGGGCGTGCCGATATCACCCGCGACGATCGCGTCGTGCGCGGCGGCGAAGTCGGTGGCAAACCGGCGGTTGAAACCGACCTGCAGCGCCACGCCCGCGTCGGCGGCAGCGGCGATCGCCCGGTCGGCGTCGTCGAGGGTCAGTGCCATCGGCTTCTCGCAGAACACGTGCTTGCCGGCCCGGGCCGCGGCCACCACCAGATCGGTGTGGGTCGCCGCGGGGGAGCTGATGGCCACCGCCTGCACCGCCGGATCCTCGATCAGCTGGTACGGATCGGCATACGCCTGCGGCGCGCCGATCGACTGTGCGGCTTCGATATTGGGATCTGCGACGGCCACCAGAGTGGCCGTCGGCAACCGGTGCGCCAGTGTTTCGGCGTGGAACCGACCGATCCATCCGGTCCCGATGAGGCCGAAGCGAAGCTGGTCCGACATGGTGACTCCCAATCAACTAGAACGTTCTAGGTCTGAGGAAATTAAAGCCCTCGTGGCGGCGTTAGTCAAGATTTTTCCTAGAACGTTCTAGACTGCTGGGCATGCGGGACAGGCCGACACTTGCCGATGTCGCCCAGCGCGCGGGTGTGTCCCGGGCGCTGGTGTCGATCGTGATGCGTGACGTGCCCGGTGCCAGCGCCGCGACAAGGCTGCGGGTACGCCAGGCCGCCGAGGAGATCGGCTACCGCCCCGATCCGCGGGCGCGGATGCTGCGAGCTCAGCGGGTCAACCTGCTGGGCGTGGTCTTCACCGCGGGCCAGGAGTTCCACGCCGACCTGGTCGACGGCGTCTACCTCGCGGCGCTGTCCCGCGGTTACGACGTGCTCCTGAGCTGTGTGACGCCGCATCACGACGAGCGCCAGGCCGTTCGCACGCTGCTCGACGACCACTGCGAGGCCCTGGTGCTCATCGGCTCCGAACTACCCGTCCGCGAGCTGTCCGGCCTGGACGCGAGCCTGCCGGTGGTCGTCGTCGCCCGCAAGGTGCGTGGCATCGATGCGGTGCGCAGCGACGACGTGGTCGGTGCCGAACTGGCGGTGGCTCATCTCGCCGGGCTGGGACATCCTGCGATCACCTATCTCGATGGCGGGCGAGCACCCGGTGCGGCGGAGCGGCGCAAGGGTTTTCGCAAGGCGACGACTGCGCTGGGGATCGCGGCGCACAGTGTCGACGGTGGCAGCACCGAACGCGAAGGAGCAACTGCCGCAACTCGCCTGCTCGCCGCCCCGGAACGTCTGCCGACCGCGGTCATCGCGTTCAACGACCGCTGCGCACTGGGGTTCATCGATGTCGCGCATCCGCGCCGGAATCCGGGTGCCGCAGGACATCTCGGTGGTCGGATTCGACGACAGCCCGCTCGCGGGCCTGGCCCATGTCGACCTCACGACGATCGGCCAGGACAGCGCCCGGCTGGCGGAGATCGCCATCGCCCGCGCGGTAGCGCGAATCGACACGCCCGCCGACGGAGCCGTCGACGCGGTATCCGAACCGCGATTGGTCGTGCGCGGGTCGACGATGCGGCGAGGGACGAGCCGCTGAGGAGCCGCGCAGTCAGGTCCGGCGGGTCGACGGCGCCGCCTCCTACCCCCGCGAGCGTGCACTGACGTGCATTCTGCCGGCGCGAAATGCACATGGTTGCCCGCTGGCGGCAGTAGCTAGCGCGGTTCCAAACCCGCAGCGCGGTAGGCCGCATCGATGAGGGTCATGTTCTCGATCGCGTCGACGTCATCGACCGGCAGTGGCGTGCCGTCAGCGAGATGCGCGGCGACGGCCTCCAGCTGGTAGGTGTACGACGCACGGGTACCGAATCGCTCGACCCGGTCGCCCGCCGAGGTGCGAATGGTCAGCCGGTCGTCCTCCTGCGGCTTGACGAAGTTGTGCACCAACGCTTCTCCGCGGGACCCCTGCACCGAGATGGTGAAGTGATACTCATCGTCGACCATGCTGTGGTTGCTGCGGGCGGTGAGGTCACCGATCCGCAGGTCGACGTCGCAGCGGGCGTCGACGCCCGGATCGCGCTCGACCGCTCGCGCGGCGACGACCTCGGGCGCCGCACCGAGGATCTTGCCCACGGTGCGCATGACGTGCAGGCCGTAGCAGCCCAGGTCCATCAACGCGCCGCCGCCCAATTCAAGCTGCCAGCGGGGATCGTCGTCGCCAGGAGCGGGCATTCCCATGTCGACCTCGACGTGGCGCAGTTCGCCAAGGTCCCCGAGCGCGATCAGTTCCAGCAGTCGGCAGGTCACCGGGTGATAGCGGTAGTGGAACGCCTCCACCACCGGCACACCTGCGGCCTGTGCGGCCGCCGCCACTTCACGCGCCTCGTCGGCGTTGCGGGCGTAGGGCTTTTCGGCGAGCACCGGCTTGCCGGCCCGCACCGCGGCGATGTTCCACGGCCCGTGCAGTGAGTTCGCGAGTGGGTTGTAGACGATATCGACCTCGGGATCTTCGAGAACGTCTTCGTAGGATCCGAGAACCCGTTCCACGCCGTACTTTTCGGCGAACAGCGCGGCCCGGTGCGGATCACGCGCGGCGACCGCCACCAGTCGGTGGCCCAGATCCTGCGCGGGCCCGACGATGGCAAGTTCGGCGATGCGGGACGCCCCCAGGACGCCGATCCGCAACGTCACGACGAGACGGCCGGCACCGCGCCCTGCAGGAACGCCACGCTGGCCAGCACGTCGGCCAACGGACCCTGGCCTTGGGGCTCGCCGTCGAGGATGTTGTCCTGTTCCATGACGTACCAGCCGTCGTAGCCGTTGTCCTCCAACGTTTTCACGATGCCGGCGATGTCCACGTCACCGGCGCCCAGCGGGACGTACATCCCGGCGGCGACGGCCTGGGTGTAGGTCAGCTCACCGGACTGCACCTTGGCGGCCAGTTCGGCATTGACGTCCTTGAGGTGGGCGTGCTCGATGCGGTCCGGCACCTGCCGGGTCAGCGCCAGCGGATCGGTGCCGCCGATCAGCAGGTGCCCGGTGTCCAGGCACAGCGGGATGCGCGACCCGGCCAGCACGCGGTCGACCTCGGCGCGGGTCTCCACCATCGTTCCGACGTGCGGGTGCAGCACCGCGCGCAGACCCCGCGCCGCGGCGATCTCGGCGAGCCGGTCCAGGTTGGAAAGCAGCGTGGCCCATTGGTTTTCGTCGAGCACGGGCCGGTCGTCGTAGCCGTCGGCCCCGGTGGCGGCGGCCAGCACCACCACGCCGGCACCGGCGGCCACCAGCGATTCCAGCGGTCCGGCGAGATCGTCGAGGGGATCGTGGTCGTCCTTGAACAGCACCACGGGGACGAACCCGCCCACGCAGGCCAGACCGTATCCGTTCAGCAGCGTCGTGAGTGCATCGGTGTCGGTGGGCAGGAAACCCTCGGGGCCGAGTTCGGTGGCCGTCAGCCCGGCTTCGCGCATCTCGGCGAGCACCCGGTCGGAACCCAGTTGGTAGCCCCACCCCGGTACTTCGCATACTCCCCAGGAGATGGGGGCGCCGGCGATCTTCACAGCCTGACCTCCTCGATACGCACCGGGACACCCCGGCGCAGCGACTCTGATGCAGCCTCGGCCATCCACGCCACCTCTACGGCGTCGGCCACCGTGGCGCCCAGAACAGGACCGCCCTGCACCACCTTGACGAATCCGCTGAGCTCGGTGCGGAACGCCTCGGTGAAGCGGTCCATGAAGAAGTGGTGCGGCTGTCCCGTCGGAAAATCGTTGGAGGGGTCCAGGTTTCGCACCGGCACACCTTGATCCCAGCCCGCGACCACGGTGTCGGAGAAGCCGTGCACCTCCAGGCGGCAGTCATAACCGCGGGCGTTGTAGCGCGCCGCGGACACCACGCCCAGGGCGCCGCCGTCGAATCGCACCACGATGGCGGCGGTGTCGACATCGCCGTACTCGGTGAACAGCGGATCACCCTGCACACTGCCGGTCGCGTAGACCTCGACGGCGTTCTGGCCGGTGATCCAGCGGAGCACATCGAAGTCGTGCACCGCGCAGTCCCGGAAGATGCCGCCCGAACCCTTGATGTAGTCCAGCGGCGGGGGAGCGGGATCCATCGTGGTGCTGCGCACGGTGTGCAGCGCGCCCAGCGATCCGCTGTCGACGGCGGCCTTGGCGGCCGCGAACGCGGCGTCGAACCGGCGCTGGTAGCCGATCTGCACCGGCACGCCGGAGCGCGCGATGACGTCGGCCACGTGGGCGCTCTCCTCGGCGGTGGCGGCAACCGGCTTCTCGCAGAACGTCGGCAGGCCGGCCTCGACCGCGGCCAGGGTCAGCGCCGCATGGGCCGGGGTGGCGGCAGCGACCACCACGCCGTCCACTCCGGACGACAGCAGCGCCTCCACCGAATCCACCGGCGTGGCACCGTACTTGGCGGCCACCTCCTTGACCACGTCGGGCCGCTCGTCGGTGATCACCAGGCCGTCGAGTTCCGGCAGGTTGGTCAGGGTCTCGGTGTGGAACGCGCCGATGCGGCCGAGTCCGATCAGGCCGAGTGTGGTCATGGGAGTTCTCCGTTCTTCTTGGCCGCGCAGTGCGGCATCGAGCAGTTGGGTGGAGGAGTCGGACGCGAGTGCTTCGAGCACGAGATCGACCTGGCTTGGCGGGGCGAGGCTGCCGATGGGCTGGTCGCAGTCGAGGTTCGTCGGGAAGGGGTAGCCCTCGGCGGTGGCGACCACCGCGTTGAGGACCTCACGCGCCGGCCGGCCCGCGTCCTGCATGGCGCGCAGGGCCGGGTACACGGCGCGCACCATC
Source organism: uncultured Actinomycetota bacterium (assembly GCA_963779655.1). Taxonomy (GTDB): domain Bacteria; phylum Actinomycetota; class Actinomycetes; order Mycobacteriales; family Mycobacteriaceae; genus Mycobacterium. The sequence continues at coordinate 256,011 of CAVZZD010000027.1, forward strand.
GCGGTGCGGTCCAGCGATTCCATGGCCCGCCCGAACGGCGACGACACCTGCAGCAGGTTCGCCATCCGCCGGATGTCGGCGGACGTGTTGGTGCCGGCACCGTGGTACAGCGCCGGATTGAAGAACACGGCATCGCCCTTGCGCAGCGGCGTCTGGACGTGATGCTCGGCGAAGTACTCGATGAACTCGGGCTGGTAGAACGCGACGTAGCCGGCGGCGAACCGCTGGGAGTACGGCAGCAGCATGGTCGGCCCGCTCTCCAGCGGCATGTCGCAGTGCGCGACCGCGCCCTGCAGCGTCAGCACCGCCGACATGCGGTGCATAGTGTGCGGGGTAGGCCGACAGCTGGTCGACGTCGACGAAGCCCAGGTGGTAGTCGCGGTGTGGAACCTGCGCTGTGCCACCGGGATTGACGACATTGACCTGGGAGGTGACCTGGTAGCGCGGACCCAGCCAAGCCTGCGAGATCAGGGCGAGCGTGTCGTTGGCGTAATAGTCGGCGAACACCTGCGGGGCGTGCAGGGCGAGTTTCTGCGCGGCATTCCAGATCCGGTCGTTGGCGCCGGGCTTGCCGAAGTGATCACCGGCGGCGGCGCCCTCGGCGCGCTGCGCGTCGATCAGTTCGGTGAAGGCGACGCTGGCGGGGTCGACCACGGCCTCGTCGAATGCGCCCTCGAACACCACGACGCCGGGACCATCCGTCAGCGCGCGGATGAGTTCGGCCTGCACGGCGCGGCGGGGGGCTTCGGCGAGCGCGGCCGCCGAGTAGACGAGGACACCGGCGCGCACATCGTGGGCATGCGGGTAGTCGGCGAGATCGGTGTGCTGCTGAAGGGAGGCCACGAAGGCCTCGAGGCGGCAGTCGGCCTCCTCGATCCAGGCGCTGGCCGTCTGGTGGAGAAGTGTGCGGGACATGTGGCCAAGTCTTGCTGTGCAGTGGACCACAATCAACACCAAAAAGCCATCAAAAACACCTCAGAATGGCGCGCGTGCCGACGGGACCCGAAAGATGTGGTCGAGATTGAATTCACCTGCCCGGCAACCTGCGAGTGGGTGACTGCGTGGGCTTCAACCTCGCGAAGCGTTCAGGAGCGCCGTAGGCCATCGGTATGAAGTTCGGTGAGATCACCTTGCGGTCGGCATGAGGGGCGGCTCCGCCGGCGGCATGGTTGCCCTGGTTTCGATGCTTTCAGCAACTTCACAGGCAGCTCGCTTCATTCGCTCGCCGGCACAACTGTCCGGCGGCTCGTCGCCATGAGCTGCGACGACGTTTGGATGCCCATCGCTGACGGCATCGAATTCGTCGCGCTCATCCGCGGGGAAACTCTGATCCACTCCACACTTCATTTGACCGCGGAAAAGAAGTTGTCGTGATGTATTGACAAGCGGTCAACGCATGTCCAGACTTCAGTCACCCGGCACGCCGGGACCGGTGGACGCCCAACGTCGGCGCCTTGAACTGGTGTGAGTTTCACTCTATGGAGAAGGCACGTTGGCAGTCCCTACAGCAACCAATCTTCCCGCCGAATCCGGCGTGGCGGACGATGCGGGGAAGCGGCTATTACGCCCCGCCGCTGCGGGCGGCGATTGTGGGCACCGGCGGGATCTCCCGCATTCACGGCTGGCGACTGCAGGACCTCGGCTCGACCGTTGTCGGCGTCTGCGGGCGCGATGTCGCGAAGGCCCGTTCGGTGGCCGACGATTTCCGTCCTGCCGGGCACGCCGATAAGGGCGGTCACAATTCGACCAGTCGCCGGTCGGCTCTTCGATGACCTCGGCACGATGCTCGACGCAGACCAAGCCCGACGTGCTGCACATCTGCAGCCCGCATGGATTCCACGCGGCACACGCCATCGAAGCCGTCAAGCGCGGAATCAACGTCATCATCGAAAAGCCGATGGCGACCGACGAGGCCGACGCGCAGGCGCTGATCGCCGCCGCGAAGGACGGCCGGCGTTCACGCTGCTGTCTGTCTGACCAAGCGGTCGTACCCGATGGTCGCCGAATTGCGGGCACGAATCCTGGCCGGCGAACTCGGCGAGGTCAATGCCATTCGCGGCGGATTCATGTCCTGGGATTCCAATCACGACGACTGGGGTTGGGGATTCGACCCCAAGATCGCCGGAACCTCTTACGCCACAGCCGATCTCGGCGTGCACTGGCTGGACCTGGCCGAGCATGTCACCGACCGCCGGATCACCGAGGTCGATGCCCGGTTCTCCACGTTGCGGCCCACCCGGTACCGCAACGGTCAGCCGATCAAGGTCGAAGCCGAGGACTACGTGCGGATCTTCCTGGATTTCACCGGCGGCGCGGTCGGCTCCGCGACGTTCTCGGGCGTCACGGCCGGCGAGCCGAACGGCTGCTCGATCGACGTCGACGGCACCGAGGGCGGCTTCCACTGGAAGGTCGATCGGCCCAACGAAATCGTCCATCGCCGGGCCGACGGATCGGTGGCAACCATCATCCGCAACCCGGACGCCATGGCCGCGTCCGCCGCCCGCTTGTCATTCTCGCCGGCCGGTCACGCCGAAGGCTTCGGCGATGCCTTCCGCAATCTGATCCGCGACGTCTACTCGGCCATCGGTGGAGCCGACGTCTGCTACCCAACTCTTGCCGACGGGTACCGCATGGTGTCCATCGTCAAGGCAATCCAAACCAGTGCACAGACCCGAAGGGCGGTCAGCGTTGACTAGCATCCCGGTAGACGAAGCTCCCGGCGCATCCGGCGGGAAGTGCTACAGATCAAGGCAATTCGATCGAATTGCGTGGCGTCGAGAAGCGTTACGGTGACGCGGTCGCGTTGCACCCGATCGACCTGGACATCCGGGACGGCGAGTTCTTCTGCCTGCTCGGACCGTCGGGTTGCGGCAAGACGACGACGCTGAACATGATCGGCGGGTTCGTCGAACCGTCCGGCGGCGTGGTGCGGATCGCCGGCACCGATGTGACCAAACTTCCGCCCAACCGGCGCCCGGTCAACACGGTCTTCCAGTCCTACGCACTGTTCCCGCATCTGAATGTCATCGAGAACGTGTGCTTCGGCCTGCGGATGGCCCGGGTGCCCAAGGACGAACAGCGCACGAGGGCCAGGGAAACCCTGGATCTGGTTGGCTTGGGAACCTTTGCCGAGCGTCCGGTCGGCGCAGCTTTCCGGCGGCCAGGCCCAGCGCGTTGCCATCGCTCGCGCGCTGGTCAACAAGCCCAGCGTGCTGCTGCTCGACGAGCCGCTCGGTGCGTTGGATCTGAAACTGCGCAAGCGGCTGCAGACCGAGCTCGCGCTCATCCAGCGCCGTGTCGGTACGACGTTCGTGTTCGTCACCCACGATCAGGAGGAGGCGATGGCCCTGGCCGACCGCATCCTGATCCTCAACGAGGGCCGCATCGAGCAGCTCGGGACTCCCGAGGAGATCTACCGACAGCCGGCCAGCCTGTTCGCCGCCGACTTCATCGGCGAATCGAACATCCTGCGCGGCAGGAAGGACGGAGACATCTTCGTGCTGGAAAACGGTGCCAGGGTACCGATCTCGGCGCAGGCGCCCGACGCGGTGTCCTCGGTGGTGATCCGGCCGGAGGCGCTGCGGATCGGCCAGGACGGATTCCTTGGTGGACAGGTACTTTCGCGTGAATACCTCGGGTCCATCACCCGCATGGTGATGCAACTGGAGAACTCGGAAACGCAAGTCGTGTCCTCGCTCAACGACCACGACATGCACGACCTTTCCGGAATCGGGCTGGAACCCGGTGAACACGTGAAGCTCTCCTGGTCGGAAAATGCAGCCCATCCACTCGTAGAAGCCCACTGAGAGTCAGGAAGTCGGAATGTCTGGAATCGCTGATATCAAGCTCAACCGCCGCTCGTTCGTCAGGGGATCGATGATGCTGGGTGCGGCAAGTCCGCTCCTGTTGTCCGCGTGCTCCTCCGGCGGCACCGGCGGCACCGGCGGCACCGGCGGATCGTCGGGCGGCGGCGGCACCATCAACTGGCTGACCTGGTCGGATCACTACTCCACCGACCAGCTCGCCAAAGTCGCCGCGAGTACCAAGATCACCGGTCGTCCGAAGCTGTTCTCCGACAACGCCGATGCGTTCCTGCAGCTCAAGCAGACCGGGCCGCAGTTCGACCAGGTGTCGGCCGACGCGCTGTGGGTCAAGAAGTACATGGAGAGCGGTCTCATTCAACCGTTCGACCTGAGTTCGATCGGCGCCAGCTCCGAGCTGTACTCGATGGCCAAGAACTTCGATTTCCTCAACGACCCGAAGGGCGCCATCGGATACCCGTTCTCGTGGTCCACCGTTCAGATCTACTACAACCCCGCCAAGGTCAAGACGCCGCCGACGTACCTGGGAATCACTGACCGATCCCCAATACAAGGGCCTGATCGTCGCCGAGAACATCCCGACCGACCTGATGGCGATCGGCGGAATCGCCACCGGTTCCAAGTCTCCGTACGGGTTGACCGGTGATGAGATCTCGAAGGCGGCCGACTGGCTGTCAGCGCTCAAGCCGAACATGATCAAGCTGGCGACGCAGAACAACGAGATCATCTCGATGATGGCCAGTGGCGAAGCCGCGATCGGCTTCACCAACCTGGGCACCGACATCCGCGTGAAGAACGCGGGTGGCCCTGAGCTCCAATCGGCGTACCCGCCGGAAGGAACGATCGGCTTCATCGACTCGGAGATGATCACCGCCAAGGGCACCAACCAGGCGCAGGTCAAGCCGTTCCTGGATGCGATGCAGCGCTCCGAGTTCATCGTGGAGAACTTCACGACCAACTGGCGCCCGCTGTTCAACGAGAAAGCGGCGAAGATTTTGACGGGCGATCCGAAGACCGCTGACGCCGCCAAGCGGCTGTTCATGGACAACCCGGAAAAGGCGTTGAGCATGACCCTCAAGGGCCCGGCCCAGGACCAGCAGGCCTACACCGAGGCGTTCAACCGGGTCTTCGGAGCCTGACATGACCGCTGCCACGACCGCCGGCGATGTCGGCGCGCCACCGGGCAAGTCGACCGTCGACGTGCTGACGTCAAGAAGGAACGCCGAGATTGGCGTCAGTTCGTCGGGTTCGGCCCGGCCGCAATCCTCTTCGGAGTGTTCTTCATCGCTCCGTTGTGCCTGATCGTCGTCTATTCGTTCTGGGAGACCAAGAACTATGAATTGGTCCCGGCATTCACGACGAAGAATTACCACACGATCATCACGACGAGTACCTATGTGAAGACGTTCGGTAAGACGGTATTGATCGCTTTTCTGGCCACGATCACCACGCTGGGACTGGCGTTCCCGCTCTGCTATTGGCTGGTGCGCTATGTGCCCAAGAAATTGCAGCGGGTGCTGTTCCTTCTGGTGATCCTGCCGTTCTGGACCAGCTATCTGCTGCGGGTGTACGCGTGGGTGGCGATCCTGGGCGACAACGGCGCGATCAACTCGCTGCTCAAGGCCCTGCATCTGACCCACGCACCGATTCGGCTGTTCCTGTACGACAACCCCGGCGTGTACATCGTTTTGGTCTACCTGTACTTCCCGTTCGCGGCGCTCACGCTGTACGCATCGCTGGAAAGGTTCAACTGGCGGCTGCTGCATGCCGCCGTTGATCTGGGCGCGACGCCGATGCGGGCCATCGTCACCACGTTGCTCCCGCAGATGCGGCTGGCGATGGTGACCGCCGGAATCTTCGTCTTCATTCCGATTCTGGGCGAATACCTCGCGCCGGCGGCAATCGGCGGTACAAATGGCGTGATGATGGGCAACCTGGTTGCCAACTTCTTCTCCGGCTATCTGCTTCCGCTGGGATCGGCCGCCAGTGTGCTGATTGCGCTGGTGATTCTCGTCGTGCTGATCCTGTTCCGGCGGAGCCTTGACACGAAGGATATTTATGGCTGACGATCTGCGGGCCGTGAATCCGCGGGCACGGCTCTTCCGAACAATCTTGTCGGTGTACGGCGTCGGAATCTACGTCTTCCTCTTCGCGCCGATCGCGGTGATGGTCCTGCTGTCGTTCAACGCGTCCAATGTGGTCGGGTTCCCGATGGCCGGCTTCACGACGGATTGGTATGCCAAGCTGCCACACGACACCGTCGTTCTCGATGCGCTGGGCAAGACGTTGCTGGTCGCCTTCTGGGTGTGCCTCCTCTCGACGCTCATCGGGACTACGGCAGCGTTTCCGCTGGTGCGTGCCAACATCAAGAATCGCGGTGGCATGCGTGTTTTCATCACGCTGCCGATCATGATGCCGGGTCTGCTGATCGGTGTGGCCATCTTGGTACTGGCCTCCAATGTGCTGCACATCCAGCCCTCGCTGAAGGTCGCGATAATCGGGCAGACCGTGCTGGCCACCCCGTTCGTCATCTTGGTGGTGTCCTCCCGGCTGGAGGCGCTGGATCGCAACTTCGAGCGCGCCGCGGCCGACCTCGGTGCCAGTCCGCTACAGCGACTGCTGTTCGTGGTGCTCCCGCTGGTCTATCCCGGCATCATTGCCGGTGCGTTGATCGCCGCCACCCTGTCTTTGGATGAATTCGTCGTTACGAACTTCATCATCGGGGCGGATCAGACGCTGCCGATCTACATCTACAACCAGCTCAAGTTCGGTATCACCCCCGAGATAAACGCATTGGCGACGATGATGCTGCTCGGCACGCTGGCCGTGGTCGGCGTGACCTTCGGGGCGCTGCGCCTGGTCAAGGTGCTGGCGTCGGTCACCAAAAAGAGCAAACAAGTCGAAGAGGTGGAAGAAGTGGAAGAAGTGATCGCACACACTCTGGTGGTGCCGAGGGCGCGGGATGTCTGATGGCACAAAACTGTGATGTGTCGGTGGTGCTCGAGGCCTTCCTCGACCATTCCCTTGACGAGACGCTTACCTGGCTGAGTACCGAGGCGCAGGAGATCACCGCCGTCGAAGTCGGTGCCGGCGGCTACGCCCCACACCCGCATTTGGATCCCGACGCGCTGCTCACCGACGCTGCGGCCCGCCAGGAGTGGCTCGGCAAACTCGAGGACCACGGGATCAAGCTGGACGCGTTGAACGTGTGGGGCAACCCGCTGCACCCGGAGCAGGCGATCGCTGCCGATCACGATGCGGCGTTGCGCCGGGCTGTGCGGTTGGCAGGCGAACTCGGCACCAACACGGTCGTCGCGATGGCGGGCGCTCCGGCGGCTGCCGCCGGCGACCATTCCGCGGTCTTCGGCGCCGGCGGTTGGCTCCCGTATCTGGAGGGCGTACACGACCGGCAGTGGGATGAGTCCGTTGTTCCGTACTGGACCGCGCTGTCCGAGTTCGCGGCCACGGAAAACCCCGACGTCAAGATCTGCATCGAGCTGCACCCGGGTACGACGGTCTACAACGTGGAGACCTTCGAGAAGTTCATCACGCTCGGCGAGAACCTGTACGCCAATCTGGATCCGAGCCATTTCTTCTGGATGCAGATGGACGCCGACCGGATCGTCGAGCGGATAATGCCACGCATCGGCCACGTTCACGCCAAGGATGTGACGTTCAACGAGGACGCCCTTGGACTCAACGGTCTGCTCGATCACCGCTGGCCGGCCAGCCCCGAGAAGATGCCGTGGAACTTCGCGGTTCCGGGCCACGGCAAGGACCCCGCGTGGTGGCACCAGTTCATTGCCCGCTTCGAGGGCTCCAAGGTCCAGGCGTTCTCCATCGAGCACGAGGACCCGTTCGTCGATTCAAAGACCGGGGTCAAGGAGACCGCCGTTCTGATCAAGTCTGCGTTGGCCGGATCCAACTAGAACCAGCTTTTATTCATGTCAGCAAGACCGAATACAGGAGATAAACCCTAATGACTCGTCGACTCAAAGTGGGTGTCGTCGGCGCCGGCGTCATCGCGCAGGTCATGCACCTGAACTACCTGCGTGAACTGTCCGATCGCTTCGAAATCGCTGCGCTGTGCGACATCTCGGCCGAGAATGCCGCCAACAACGCGCAGCGGTACAACATCGCCAAGACCTTCAGTGACTGGCGGGAAATGGTCAAAGACGACGGCATCGACGCCGTCTTCATCCTGACTTCGGGTAGCCATGCGCCGATCGCCATCGAAGCGGCCAAAGCGGGTAAGCACATCCTGGTCGAGAAGCCGATGTGCTTCTCCGTCGCCGAAGGTCTGGAAATGAAGGCCGCCGCCGACGAGGCAGGCGTGACGTTGATGGTGGCGTACCCCAAGCGTTACGACCCGGCGTTCGAACGCTTCCGCGAGGTCGCTTTGAATGTCGCCGAACCGCGACTCCTGCGCGTCACCACGTTCGAGTCGCCGTTTCTTCCCTATATCGGCCACTACTCGCTGGCGCCGGTCTCGCCGATCCCGGACGAGGCGATCGCGAACTTCCAAGCCGAGACCGCGGCCAGCATCACCCGCGCCATCGGTGAGGCCACCCCGTTCCTGCGCGAGGAATACCACGCGGTCCTGCTGGACACTCTGGTCCACGAGCTCAACACCATCCGCGGTGTCCTCGGTGAGCCGACGAGCCTGGAATACGTCGACATGCAGAGCGGTCAGCTCACCGTCAACCTCAAGTTCGGCGAGTTGTCCGTGGCGATCCACTGGCTCGACCTGCCGGGCATCACCCGGTACGAAATGGAGTTCGCCTTCTACGGCCCGCACGAGCGCGTGACCCTGAGCTTCCCGTCGCCGTTCCTGCGTAGCGCACCGGCCACCGTCGAGATCATCGAGGGCGAACCCGGTACGACCAAGTCGCGCAGCACCAGCGAAACCACCTCGTACGCAAGCGCTTTCAAACTAGAGCTGGAGGCGTTCCACGACTCCGTCGTCAACGGCGAGCCGCCGCTGACCAACGCAGAAGACGCCATTCATGACCTCGCTCTGTGCGAGGCGATCATCCGGTTCGTTCAGGACCGGCAGCCTATTGCGGACCCGAGCGCGATCCCCGCGCTGGCGTCTGCCAACTAAAGGAGCAACGAATATGGGCCACAACAACGGAATCATTGTCGCCAACGCGCCCGTCAGCTATGGCGCGTTCGAGGTCACCATCGGATTCGATCCGAACGTTCCGGACGGCGACGCCATCCTGGACCAGGTCAGTGCCGCCGGGTACGCGGGCATCGACCTCGGGCCGGTCGGCTACCTGGGTAGCACCGAAGACCTCGGCGGCAAGCTGGCCAAGCGTGGGCTGGGTCTGGCTGGTGCATACCTGGAACTGCCGTACGCGGACCCGGAATTGCTGGAGAAGACCCTTCCCGAACTCGACGCGATGCTGGACATCTTCGACTCGATCAAGTCGCTCAAGCTCGGCCCCGACCCGCGCCCGACGCTCGCCGACCTGGGCGTCGGTGATGGCGCCGACTTCCGCCGCAACAACCCCGGTGCGGGCGCCCGGAACCCGGCCAGCGGATACACCGATGAACAGTGGGCGTCATTCGCCCAAGGCATGGCCGTCGTGGTCGACCGGTGCCGCTCACGCGGCTACCAGCCGGTGTTCCACAACGAGACGGGTACCTTTGTCGAGGCGCCTGCTGAGGTCGGCAGGATGCTGGAGGTCTCCGAAATCGGCCTGTGCATGGACGCCGGCCACTTCCTGGTCGGCGGTGGCGATCCCGTCGAATACCTGAAGAAGTGGTCTGATCGGATCGACCATGTCCACATCAAGACCGCCGATCTGACGAAGTTCCAGCAGGTTGTCGATGAGGGCCTGCCCACCAATGCGATCTGGGAGCGTGAGGTCTTCCCGAAGCTCGGTGAGGGCGCCCTCGATGTCGATGCGTTCCTCGCCGCGTTGCGCGAAATCGATTACGCCGGTTGGCTTGTCGTCGAGCAGGACATCTTCCCGACAACGGCCGAGCGCTTCGCTCAGGCCGCTGCCGACCAGCGGGCGAACCGGGAATTCCTCAAGGAGCGCGGCCTGTGAGCGCACCTTTCCGGCTGGGTCTGATCGGTGGCGGCAGGATGGGCCGCACCCACTTGCGGGCCCTGGAAGGCTCAGTAGGTCGGACCAAGTCGTCGTCGTCGCCGTCACAGAGCCGTTCGAAGCCGCGGCGGCGCAGCTGCGCGAGCAGGGCCTGGCCGTGTACTCGACGGTCGAGGAAATGTTCGCGAGTGCGCAGCTCGATGGCGTGCTGATCGCCGTGCCGACACCGCAGCACATCGACACCACCCGGGCGGCGCTCGAGGCCGGGGTGCCGGTCTTGTGCGAGAAGCCGTTCGGCCTGGTCCCCGAGGCGGCCCGGGAGCTGGGCGAGCTCGCCGCGGACCGGGGGCTGGCGCTGCAGATCGCCTACTGGCGACGGTTCGTGCCGGAGCTGATGTCATTGCGTAGCGACCTGGCCGATGGCAAGTACGGCAACGCCCACATGCTGGTGTGCTCGCAGTGGGATGAGGCACCGCCGCCGTTGGCATTCCGTCAGGACAGCGGTGGCATCTACATCGACATGGGTGTTCACGAGATCGACCAGACGTTGTGGCTGCTCGGCCAGGAATTCGCCGCGGTCAAGGCTCAGGTGTTCCCGACCACCGAAGACCCGGAGGCCGTCAACGATGTGGACAGTGCTCAAGCGCTGGTGATGCTCTCCGGTGGCACCTCGACCGTGTTGTCGCTCGGCCGGTTCTACGAGGGTGGCGACATCGTCAGCGTCGAGCTGTTCGGGTCGAAGGGCCACACCCGTTTCGACGTGGTCTCACCGGAGACCGGGGAAGACCCGCAGCTGCAGGCCCTGAAACTGCAGGCCGAGGCATTCGCCCGGCATGCACGCGGAGCCGCGCCGCAAGGTACGACCGCGCAGGAAGCCGCCCGCGTTCTGGAGGTGGCGCATACCTTGACCGAAGCCGCCGGCATCGCGGTGCTCGGAGCGTCCTGAACATTGCACTGGACCCAGGGCGAGGTCAGGAGGTCCCGTGGGGCACCGGTACAAGGTCCGTGAGATCGCCCAGCAGTCGGGGTTGAGCGAGGCCACCGTCGACCGCGTGCTCAACGACCGTCCGGGCGTCCGGGAGAACACCCGCGCCGAGGTCATGCAGGCCATCACGGACCTGGATAAACAGCGCGCCCAGCTGCGCCTCAACGGCAGGCGCTACCTCGTCGACGTGGTCATGCAGACGCCGAAACGGTTCTCCGATGCCTTCCGTGACGCGGTGGAGGCCGAGCTGCCGTCGTTCGCCCCGGCGATGCTGCGGGCGCGGTTCCATCTGTGGGAGAGCGGATCGACCGCGGCCACGGTCGATCAACTCCGGCGGCTGCGGGGCAGCCACGGCGTCATCCTCAAGGCCCCCGACGAGCCGGAGGTGGCCGACGCGGTCGACGCACTGGTCGACGCGGGCATCCCGGTCGTCACGTACGCGACCGACGTGCCGGGCAGCGCGCGCTGCGGCTACGTCGGGATCGACAACCACGCCGCCGGTGTCACGGCCGCCTACCTGATGCGGCAGTGGCTGGGCGGCAATGCCGCCGAAGTGCTGATCACCCTGAGCAGCAACGCCTTCCGAGGCGAAGGGGAGCGTGAGGTGGGGTTCCGCTCCGCGTTGCGCGGCTCGAACATCGAAGTTGTCGACGTCACCGACAGCGACGGCATCGACGCCACCAACGAGCGGTTGGTCCTCGACGCGCTGCGTCGCCACCCGAACGTCGACGGTGTCTATTCGGTGGGCGGCGGCAACACCGCGACCGTGGCCGCCTTCGAGAAATTGGGGCGGGTGTGCCGCGTGTTCATCGCCCATGATCTCGACGCCGACAACCGGCGGCTGCTGCGCGAGGGCCGGCTGTCGGTCGTCCTGCACAACGACCTGCGCTCCGACGCCCGGTTGGCGCTTCGGATGATCCTGCAGGAGCGTGGCGCGTTGCCCGCAGAACCGGTGCGATCGGTGCCGGTCCAGGTGGTCACTCCGTACAACGTTCCGGCCTGATTCTGTAACGCTGAGCGCCTGCTCAGCGGCGTGCCGGCGAAGTTACCCGCGAGTAGACATTGGATCTTAGATTTTGCCGGCCAGCAAAAGTGACGAAAGCCACAGTTTTGTCTCATCATGTGGCGTGTCCGTGGGCTTGAACTGGGCCTTCGCGTTGCGACCCGTGGTCGGCCGAGGGGTGCCAGCGTGAAGGGCTGCCTAAGAGAAGTGCAATAATCGGTACTGGCAGTGACACCAACCTCTGGTGGGCTTTTTTCGTCGGCGCGTCCCGCCGTGGACAGCGACGTGGAGGACTCTCCGCCGGATAGATTACGAACGTGTAAAAACCGGGACGAAAGGCTGGAGACGTGGGTCCGAGCGACGCCGTTACGAACGGTTCTCTCAACGGGGCGCACCCTCGGGAAAAACTGGAACAGGTCGTCATCCGGTTTGCGGGCGACTCCGGCGACGGCATGCAGCTCACGGGTGACCGATTCACCTCCGAGGCAGCGCTTTTCGGTAACGACCTCGCCACCCAGCCCAATTACCCCGCCGAGATACGCGCGCCGCAGGGCACGCTGCCCGGCGTCTCCTCGTTCCAGATTCAGATCGCCGACCACGACATCCTCACCGCGGGCGACCGCCCCGACGTGCTCGTGGCGATGAATCCGGCGGCGCTGAAGGCCAACATCGGTGACCTGCCGCGCGGTGGCCTCATCATCGCCAACCTCGACGAGTTCACCAAGCGCAACCTGGCCAAGGTGGGTTACGAAGCCAACCCGCTGGAGTCCGAGGAGCTGGCCGACTACAACGTGCAGGCCGTCGCCATGACCTCGCTGACCCTTGGTGCCGTGGAGGAGATCGGCGCGTCGAAGAAGGACGGTCAGCGCGCCAAGAACATGTTCGCGCTCGGCCTGCTGTGCTGGATGTACGGCCGGCCGATCGAGACCAGCGAGACGTTCGTCCGGGAGAAGTTCGCCCGTAAGCCCGACATCGCCGAAGCCAATGTGCTGGCGCTGAAGGCGGGCTGGAACTACGGCGAGACCACCGAGGCGTTCGCCACCACCTACGAGGTGGCACGGGCCAAGCTGCCCGCCGGCGAATACCGCCAGATCTCGGGAAATACGGCGCTGGCCTACGGGCTGGTGGCGGCCGGCCAGCTCGCCGGCGTCCAGGTGGTGCTGGGCAGCTACCCGATCACCCCGGCCTCGGACATCCTGCACGAGCTGTCCAAGCACAAGAACTTCAACGTCCTGACCTTCCAGGCCGAGGACGAGATCGCCGGCATCGGTTCGGCGATCGGGGCGTCCTACGGCGGTGCACTCGGTGTCACGACCACCTCGGGCCCCGGTATCTCGCTGAAGTCCGAGGCGATCGGTCTGGCCGTGATGACCGAGCTGCCGCTGGTGATCGTCGACGTCCAGCGTGGCGGCCCGTCGACGGGTCTGCCCACCAAGACCGAGCAGGCCGACCTGCTGCAGGCGATGTTCGGCCGCAACGGCGAGTCGCCGGTGGCCGTGCTGGCGCCGCGGTCGCCGTCGGACTGCTTCGACGTGGCCGTCGAGGCCGTGCGGATCGCCGTGAAGTACCACACGCCGGTGATCATCCTGTCCGACGGCGCCATCGCCAACGGCTCGGAGCCGTGGCGGATCCCGGACATCAGCACCTATGCGCCGATCGAGCACACGTTCGTCCAGGAGGGCGAGGCGTTCCAGCCGTATGCCCGTAACCCGGAGACGCTGGCCCGCCAGTTCGCCGTGCCCGGCACGCCGGGCCACGAGCACCGCATCGGCGGCCTGGAATCGGCCAACGGCTCCGGCGACATCTCTTACGAGCCGGCCAACCACGACCTGATGGTGCGGCTGCGACAGGCGAAGATCGATGGCATCGAGGTGCCCGATCTCGAGGTCGACGACCCGACCGGCGACGCCGAGCTGCTGCTGCTGGGCTGGGGCAGCTCGTACGGACCCATCGGCGAGGCCTGCCGCCGTGCTCGGCGCAAGGGCGTCAAGGTCGCCCACGCCCAGCTGCGCTACTTGAATCCGTTCCCGGCCAACCTCGGCGACGTCCTGCGTCGCTACCCCAAGGTGGTCCTGCCCGAAATGAACCTGGGCCAGCTCGCGCTGCTGCTGCGGGGCAAGTACCTGGTCGATATCCAGTCAGTGACCAAGGTTCAGGGTGTCGCGTTCCTGGCCGACGAGGTGGGGCGTGTTATCCGCGCCTCGCTGGGCGGGACGCTCGCCGAAATTGAGCAAGACAAGACGATGGTTGCCAGATTGGCGGCAGCCACCGTGGACAGCGGTGTAGGAGCGGGCGCATGACAGACCTGATGAACACCATCGCCGGCGTCGATCTCGGGCTTGCGCCCGGTCTGACCAAGAACACTGGTGTGCCGACCACCGACGTGCCGCAAAAGGGCAAGGATTTCACCAGCGACCAGGAGGTCCGCTGGTGCCCCGGCTGCGGTGACTACGTCATCCTCAACACCATTCGCAACTTTCTGCCGGAGCTGGGCCTGCGCCGCGAGAACATGGTCTTCGTCAGCGGCATCGGCTGCTCCAGCCGCTTCCCGTACTACCTGGAGACCTACGGCTTCCACTCGATCCACGGCCGCGCGCCGACGGTCGCCACCGGGCTGTCCCTGGCTCGCGACGATCTGTCGGTCTGGGTCGTCACCGGTGACGGTGATGCGCTGTCGATCGGCGGCAACCACCTGATCCACGCGTTGCGCCGCAACATGAACATCACGATCCTGCTCTTCAACAACAGGATCTACGGCCTGACCAAGGGTCAGTACTCGCCGACCTCCGAAGTCGGAAAGGTCACCAAGTCCACCCCGATGGGCTCGCTGGACCACCCGTTCAACCCGGTGTCTCTGGCGGTGGGCGCCGAGGCCACCTTCGTCGGCCGTGCAATGGACTCCGACCGCGCCGGACTGACCGAGGTGCTGCGCGCCGCTGCCGAGCACCGCGGCGCCGCGATCGTCGAGATCCTGCAGGACTGCCCGATCTTCAACGACGGTTCGTTCGACGTGCTGCGCAAGGAGGGTGCCGAGGAGCGGGTGATCCGCGTGCATGCGGGTGAGCCGATCACCTTCGGCGCCAACGGTGAGTACTGCGTCGTCCGTTCGGGTTTCGGACTGGACGTGGCCAAGACGGCCGACGTCGCGGTCGAGGACATCGTCGTGCACGATCCGACGCTCAACGACCCGGCCTACTCGTTCGCGCTGTCGCGGCTGTCGGACCAGAACCTCGAGCACACCGTCATGGGCATCTTCCGCCAGGTGAGCCGGCCGACCTACAACGACCAGGCCCGCTCCCAGGTCGCTCAGGCCAGGGAGACCATCCCCCACGACACGGCGGCACTGCAGTCGCTGTTGCGCGGCCGTGACACCTGGACTGTCGAGTAATCTGACCGCCATGTCCTCCCAGCTGGCCGGTGTCGTGCTGGCGGGTGGGGCGTCGCGACGGATGGGCCGGGACAAGGCGACCGTCGTGTTCTCCGGACGCACCATGGTCGAGACGACGGTCGACGTCGTTCACACCTGCTGCGCCCCGGTCTTCGTGATCGCCGCGCCTGGTCAGCCGCTTGCCCGCACTGCCCGCCGCCACCGTTCTGCGTGACGAGGTGCGCGGCGTCGGTCCACTGCTGGCGACAGGACGCGGACTGCGCGCGGCCGCCGATGCGGGTGCCGACCGGGCATTCGTCTGCGCGGTCGACATGCCGCAGATGACCGCAGCGCTGATCGAGGAACTCGCCGGCCATACGGGCGCCGATGTGATCCTGCCCTGGGACGGTCGCGACCACTACCTGGCCGGGGTGTACCGCACCGCACTGGCCGACCGGATCGACCAACTGGTCGCCGCGGGGGAGCGCAGCATGCGGGCTCTGGTCAACACCGTCAACACCCAGCGGATCGTGATGGCGCCGAACCCCGCCCTCACCAATGTCAACACTGCCGCCGAATTGGCGTGAATACGCTTCAGCAAACGTATTCATAAACATATACCTGTGCATATAAGGGTCTCGGCCGGTGCTGGACCGTTTGGGCCGCCGCCACCCTGGGAGCGCTGGCCGGCAACGCGAATCCTATTGCTGCCCAACACTGTTACCACATTCGAGCAGTCGACCGTCGAGGCTCGGCAGTGGGAACCTTCCGATTGACGCCGGCGAGGCGCGGACGAGGGCCGACCGGCGTGGGCCTCAACCGGGAAAGATGGCAAACCTTCAGCTGCTGGCAACGGATGACATGGTGTTACCACGTCCAATAATGCTGCGGCATAGAAGTTTTATCGATGACATCGGTCACTTGCGTACCAAGTGTTACGCCAAATGTGTTTCTCTACAACTGATTTCGCGTGTGTTGAGAGCGGTAAGAGGTATGTGACGGCTGTGATACACGCGAAATATCTTGTCGAGAAGACACTCTCGTTGGTGGTGTGACGGATGATCTACATGAGAACGAGCGGGTCAGGGTGAATGCTGTTCCATAGCAGCAGTTCCGGAGATGAAACCATTCACCACTGCTGTCACACTGATAACGCATGCCACGTAGTGGATTGCTGGACAATGGGATTCGATCCGGCTCAAGACGGTGTCTCAGGTCACAGAATGTGGGTGATATGCGTCACCATCCGCGTCGTTGCCGCAGCGTGCGACACCATCGGAGATCCCCGTCTGACCTGCACAGACAACTCTTAGGTTCGCCGTTATCGTCCCGTGATCTAAAAGATATACCCGCTCCATCGACGTGACTAACAAGGATTACGCCCGTACTGTTCAATCCAGTCCCGCAAGGGAGCAAACAATTTCACAACTATTACAACCTGCGTGTGAGTGGGATTGGACGCTGAGACCCTGCGGGTCTTCCAGCCGCCGGGCGATGACGCTCCGGCGGGGTGATTAATGCCTCCCCTGTCGTGCCTGACCTAGATGGCACGCCCCGAGAACTCTCGTTGCCTCGATGAGGCGCCGAACGCCTGCTCCGGTGGGCGTTCCTTGGCGCGCGCGTTGCGAAAGGAACGATGTTGAAGAAGCTCCGTAAGACGATCGGTATGGCTGTAATCGGTGGCGCCCTGGTCGCCGCTCCGATGGCGATGTCCACCGCCACCGCGAACGCGGTGAACTGGGACGCGGTCGCGGCCTGCGAATCCGGCGGCAACTGGGCGATCAACACCGGTAACGGCTACTACGGTGGTCTGCAGTTCTCATTGGGCACCTGGCGTGCCAACGGCGGCAGCGGTTCGCCGCACAACGCCAGCCGCTCGGAGCAGATCCGTGTCGCGGAGAACGTTCTGCACAGCCAGGGCATCGGCGCGTGGCCGTCCTGCGGCAGGCGCGGCTGATCCCCTTCTCGTACCAATGAAAGTGCCGGGCACCGATGTGCCCGGCACTTTCGTCGTCTCCGGGCTGTGCGCGGTCAGACGAAAACGAACTCGTTGCCCTGGGGATCGCGGCACACCCCTCCGGGACCGCCGGCCACCTCGTTCATCGGCCCGCCCCGAACGCGCCACTGCCATCGGTTCGGCCCGACCCGTCGGTCATCGACGCGGACGAACTTCCAGATGAGCTCTGCTGAACCCGCGGCCCCGTACAGCCAGCGCGGCGTGCCGTCCGGGCCCGGTTCCACGCGGGCGCCGAGTTCGCCGGCCCACCATCGTGCGAGCTCCTCGGGACGGGCGCTGTCGATGCACACGGCGAAAACCTGGGCCCGGGGCCTCGATGTGGGGTTGAGGAAAGCGCAGAATTCGTTGCCCTCCGGGTCCGCCAGGGTGGCTCGCTCCGGGAGGTATTCGGCCAGTACGCGTGCCCCCAACTCGAGGAGTGGTTCGACCGCGTCGACATGAACGTCGAAGTGGACGCGGTTCTTGACGGTCTTGGGCTCGGTCTGGGGCCGGAACAGCAGATCGGCAGACGTATCCCCGGTGACGCGCGCGCCGGCATCCGTCATCTGCAGCTCACCGCCCAGCGTGCTGCACCAGAACGACGCGACCGCCACCGGATCGGCGGCATCGATCACGAAACCCGCCAATTCCACCGTCATGTCGGAGCCCGGAAGGCGGAGCGCGCCGCGATGCCGGCCAGGTGTCGCGTCACCAGCGCTTCCGGCATCAGCACCGTGGCGCGGCCGGCGACGGCGCTGAGCACCTTCGGGCGCAGATTGACGATGTCGCCGATCATCCGCGATTCCCGCACGAGCGCCCGGACCCGGGGCCGCCGGAATGCCTCGAACCGGGTGAATGCCGTCGCCGGGTCCGGGCTCAGGTCCATGAAGTCGGCGAGCACCGCCGCGTCCTCGATCGCCTGGCAGCCGCCCTGGCCCAGGTGCGGGCGCATCGGATGCGCGGCGTCGCCCACCAGCACGACATTGCCCCGGGCCCAAGACCGGGCGGGGCCGCGGTCATAAAGGTCATTGCGCAGCACGTCCCGCGCGGGCGTGGCGGCCAGAATCGACGGAACCGGCTCCGCCCATCCGGCGAACTTAGACCGCAGGTAGGCCAGTTCGCCGGCCGGAGCCTGCTGCCCCTCGGCGGTCCGCTCGGTTGCGAACCAGTAGGTCTCGCCGGCGCCGAGCGGCACATGCCCGACCTCGACACCCGCGCCCAGGGTTTCCCCGGCCAGATCGGGGTCCAGCGCGTAGTCGGCGACGCCCCGCCAGGCGGTGTACCCGGCGTAGCGATGGCGCAGCGGGCCGTTGAGGTGGCGTGCGAGCACGGAATGCGTGCCGTCCGCGCCGACGACGGCGTCGGCCTCCCGCGTCGATGAATCCGACAGCCGGATCCGAACCGGTCCGCCGGCGCTGACCACGCCGGTCGCCGCCAACCCGTGCGTCACGGTGCCTCGGGACAGCGCGGCGGTGAGGATGTCGCGCAGCGCCACCCGGCGGACCACCACGAGTGGTTCGCCGAGTGCGGTGACCATGCGCTCTGCCGAGGGGTGTCGCAACCAGGTGCCGTCATGCCAGCGCATGGCTCCTGCGCTGACCCGGCCGCCGGCCCGGCGTACCTCGTCACCGAGGCCGATGCGGTCCAGGGCCGCCAGCGCATTGGGCCAGATGCTGATTCCGGCTCCCGACGTGGTGTCCGCACGCTCTTCGAGCACCGATACGGAATGCCCACGACGCTGCAGTGCGACAGCCGTGGACAGCCCGGCGATCCCCGCGCCGACCACGACGATCCGGTGCGTCATGAGTCGAACGTACGCGATGACGCGAACCCCGGGTGATCTCTCAAGCGCCGCAACCGCTTTGGTTCACCGGATCAGGTCAGTGGTTCGCGGACTTGCGTCCCTTGGTGACCATACAGTCACGGCCTCGACGTGCCATTGAACAGTCCTGCCGGTCAGGTGTTTGCCCTGTTGGGCCGGCCTGTTGTCGTGCCCGATGCCGCGGGTAGGTTGAGGTCATGGCCACCGCACAGCGCGAATTCGACATCGTCCTCTACGGTGCAACGGGATTCGTCGGGAGATTGACCGCCGAGTACCTCTCCCGGGCGGCCGGGTCGGCGCGTGTCGCACTCGCCGGGCGATCGCCGGAGCGCCTCCACGCCGTCCGGCAGACGTTGGGTGAGGCGGCACAGTCCTGGCCCGTCATCACCGCCGACGCGTCGTCTCCGGAAACGCTGGAAGCCATGGCGGAGCGCACCCGGGTGGTGGTGACCACCGTCGGCCCGTACGCACGGTACGGCCTTCCGCTGGTGGCGGCCTGCGCGGCGGCCGGAACCGACTACGCCGATCTCACCGGTGAACCCAACTTCGTCCTCGAGAGCATCGACCTGTACCACAAGCAAGCCGCCGACACCGGGGCGCGCATCGTGCATTCGTGCGGATTTGATTCCATCCCTTCGGATCTGACCGTGTTCGCGTTGTACCGCCGCGCGCAGCAGGACGACGCGGGTGAGTTGCTCGACACCAGCATGGTGGTGCGCAGCTTTGCGGGCGGCCTGTCGGGCGGCACGGTGGCGTCGATGCTCGAATTGATGGCGGCGTCCTCGAAGGACCCGGCGCTCCGCAAGGACCTGAACGACCCCTACACGCTCTCGCCCGACCGCGGCGCCGAACCCGAACTCGGTGGTCAGCCCGACGCGCGGTGGCGGCGCGGCGCGGACATCGCCCCGGAACTGCGCGGTTACTGGATGGCGGCATTCGCGATGGCAATGCCCAACAGTCGAATTGTCCGGCGTAGCAACGCTTTACTGGACTATGGATATGGTCGCCGGCTCGCCTACGGGGAACAGATGAGCATCGGCAAGTCGCTCGTCGCCCCCGTCGCGGCGGCACTGGTCACCGGTGCGAACTCGGCGACGATGGGGTTGGGGGGTCGCTTCTTCAAGTTCGTGCCGCAGCGGTTGGTGGAGCGCATCGTGCCCAAGCCCGGCACCGGTCCCAGCGAACACGCCCGAGACAACGGCCATTACAAGGTCGAGACCTACACCACGACCACCCGAGGTGTCCGGTACCGCGCCACCATGGCCCAGCAGGGCGACCCCGGCTACAAGGCGACGGCGGTGCTGCTGGGCGAGAGCGGACTCGCGCTGGCACTGGACCGCGACACGCTGTCGGATCTGCGTGGCGTGTTGACCCCGGCGGCCGCGATGGGTGATGCGCTGCTCAACAGATTGCCGGCCGCCGGCGTCACCCTGGAGGTGGAGCGCCTCGAGTGATCCGGCCGCGGCAAAGTCGCCTGTACCAAGATCACTTCGACTAATGTCGTTCCCAGAGGTTGTGCAACGCAATCCAGCAAAGACAAACGATAAAGGTGGGAAGCCATGGCCGGTCTTGACGATCTGATCGCACAGATCCCGATCCAGGACATCGCGAGCAAACTCGGCGTCGACTCGAACGAAGTGAGCAGCGCGGTTCAGCAGTTGGTGCCGGCCCTGGTAGGTGGTCTGCAGGTGAACGCCGAGCAGGATCCAGACGCCGCCGACAAGATCGCCGGCGCAGCCGAGAAGCATGCCGCCAGCGGACTGATCGACGGTGGCGTGACCATCGACGACGTCGACCCCGACGACGGCGACAAGATCGTCTCAAAGATCTTCGGCGGCAACAACAGTGAGTCGGTGGCCTCGGCATTGTCCGGTGGCGGCGCGTTGGGCGGCGGGCTGGTGCAGAAGCTGCTGCCGATGCTGGCCCCGATCGTGCTCGCCTACATCGGCAAGCAGTTCGCCAACCGGAACGCCCCGGCCGCCGGCGAGGCGGCAGCCCAGGCGCAGGCCTCCGGCGGTGGCGGACTCGGCGACGTGCTGGGCAGCATCCTGGGCGGCGCCGGTGGCGGTGGCGGCAGCAACCCGCTGGGCAGCATCCTCGGCAGTGTGCTCGGCGGCAAGGGTGGCGCCAGCAATCCGATCGGGGAGATCCTCGGCGGCCTGCTCGGCGGCAAGAGGTAACTCGCACACAGCAGCGAACGCGGGCCCCCGATCCTCGACGGCAGCGCCGGGGTCGGGGGCCTTCGCGTCGGTCCGACGTGCTCCCTAGAATTGACGGGTGACTGCCAGCGCCCGACCTGACGACCGGCCATTCGGCCTGTCGATGAACGAAGCCCTGCCCAAGTCGTGGGACCCGGCCACGGTGGAGAGCGGGCTGTACCAAGGGTGGGTGGACGCGGGGTACTTCACGGCGGACCCCGCCAGCGGGAAGCCCGCGTATTCGATCGTGCTGCCGCCGCCCAACGTGACCGGCAGCCTGCACATGGGGCATGCGCTCGACCACACGCTGATGGACGCGCTGACCCGGCGCAAACGCATGCAGGGTTACGAGGTGTTGTGGCTGCCGGGCATGGACCACGCCGGCATCGCCACCCAGTCGGTGGTGGAGAAGCAACTCGCCGTCGACGGCAAGACCAAGGAGGACTTCGGCCGCGAACTGTTCATCGACAAGGTGTGGGACTGGAAGCACGAATCCGGCGGCACCATCGGCGGCCAGATGCGCCGCCTCGGCGATGGCGTGGACTGGAGCCGGGACCGGTTCACGATGGACGACGGGCTGTCCCGTGCGGTGCGCACCATCTTCAAGCGGCTCTACGACGCCGGGCTGATCTATCAGGCCGAGCGGCTGGTCAACTGGTCGCCGGTACTGAAGACCGCGATCAGCGACCTCGAGGTCAAGTACGAGGACGTCGAGGGCGAGTTGGTGTCCTTCCGCTACGGGTCTTTGGAGGACACACAGCCCCATATCGTCGTTGCCACCACCCGTGTCGAGACCATGCTCGGGGACACCGCGATCGCCGTGCATCCCGATGATGATCGCTACCGGGCCCTGGTCGGCACGACGCTGCCGCACCCGTTCCTCGACCGCGAGATCCTGATCGTCGCCGACGGGCACGTCGACCCCGAATTCGGCACCGGCGCGGTCAAAGTCACGCCCGCGCACGATCCGAACGACTTCGAGATCGGGATGCGGCACAACCTGCCGATGCCGACGATGATGAACGAGCGCGGTCAGATCGCCGACACCGGAACACAGTTCGACGGCATGGACCGCTTCGATGCGCGCGTCGCCGTGCGGGAGGCGCTTGCCGCCGAAGGGCGGATCGTCGCGGAGAAGCGGCCCTATCTGCACAGCGTGGGGCACTCCGAGCGCAGTGGCGAGCCGATCGAACCGCGGCTGAGCCTGCAGTGGTGGGTCAAGGTCGAATCGCTGGCCGAGGCCGCCGGCGACGCGGTCCGCAACGGCGACACCGTGATTCACCCCAAGAGCCTCGAACCACGCTGGTTCGGCTGGGTGGACGATATGCACGACTGGTGTATCTCGCGCCAGTTGTGGTGGGGACACCGCATCCCGATCTGGCACGGCCCCAACGGCGAGAAGGTGTGCGTGGGCCCCGACGAGACGCCGCCGCCGGGGTGGGAGCAGGACCCCGACGTACTGGACACCTGGTTCTCGTCGGCGCTGTGGCCGTTCTCGACGATGGGCTGGCCCGACCGAACCCCGGAACTGGCGAAGTTCTATCCGACCAGCGTTCTGGTGACCGGCTACGACATCCTGTTCTTCTGGGTCGCCCGGATGATGATGTTCGGCACCTTCGTCGGGGACGACGACGCGATCACAGGCGGCGGAGCCGCGAAAAGTTCACGCCCACAGGTGCCGTTCCGGAATGTCTTTCTGCACGGCCTGATTCGTGACGAGTTCGGCCGCAAGATGAGCAAGTCCAAGGGCAACGGCATCGACCCGCTGGACTGGGTGGAGATGTTCGGCGCCGACGCGCTGCGCTTCACGCTGGCCCGCGGCGCCAGCCCCGGTGGTGACCTGTCGATCGGCGAGGACCACGCGCGCGCGTCGCGAAACTTCGCCACCAAGGTGTTCAACGCAACCCGGTTCGCACTGATGAACGGCGCGGCGCCGGCACCTCTGCCCGACGAGCTCACCGATGCCGACCGCTGGATCCTCGGTCGCCTGGAAGAGGTTCGCGCCGAGGTGGATTCGGCGTTGGACGGCTACGAGTTCAGCCGGGCGTGCGAGTCGCTGTATCACTTCGCCTGGGACGAGTTCTGCGACTGGTACGTCGAGTTGGCGAAGGTGCAACTGGGGCTGGGACTTTCGGGGACAACGGCGGTGCTCGCCGCGGTGCTCGACAGCCTGCTCAAATTGCTCCACCCGGTGATGCCATTCGTCACCGAGACGTTGTGGACGGCATTGATGGGGGATGAGCCCGGCGCCGTATCCCTCGTGATCGCGGCGTGGCCGGAAGCGTCGGGGATCGCGCTGGACGTGATCGCGGCACAACGGATTTCCGACATGCAGAAGCTCGTCACCGAGGTACGGCGGTTCCGCAGCGACCAGGGTCTGGCCGACCGGCAGAAGGTGCCGGCCCGGCTGGGCGGGGTCACCGAAGCTGACCTGGCGAGCCAGGTGGCCGCCGTGACGGCGCTGGCGTGGCTGACCGACGCCGGCGATGGCTTCAATCCGACCGCGTCCATCGAGGTGCGCCTGTCGCGCGGCACGGTGGTGGTCGAAGTCGACACGTCGGGCACTGTCGACGTTGCCGCCGAGCGTCGCCGCCTGGAGAAGGATCTGGCGGCCGCACAGAAGGAATTGGCCGGTACCACAGCGAAACTCGACAACGAGGCGTTCCTGGCCAAGGCCCCGGACGAGGTGGTGGCCAAGATCCGGGACCGGCAGCGGCTGGCCGGCGAGGAAGTCGACCGCATCGCGGCCCGGTTGGCCCCTCTGCAATGAACCACGAACCAACGCCGGCTCCGACACCGGACGAGATCGCGTCGCTGTTTCAGGTCGAGCATCTGCTCGACCAGCGCTGGCCGGAGACCAAGATCGAGCCGTCGACCGCCCGCATCGCGGCGTTGATGGAACTGCTCGGTTCCCCGCAGCTGTCCTATCCCTGCATCCACATCGCGGGCACCAACGGCAAGACGTCGGTGGCGCGGATGGTCGACGCACTGTTGATCGCGTTCAGCCGCCGCACCGGCCGCACCACCAGCCCGCACCTGCAGTCGGCGGTCGAGCGCATCGCCATCGACGGAAAGCCCATCAGCCCGGCGCGTTTACGTCGACACCTACCGCGAGATCGAACCCTTCGTCCAGCTGGTGGATCAGCAGTCCCAGGCGGACGGAGGCCCGGCGATGAGCAAGTTCGAGGTGGTCACCGCCATGGCGTTCGCGGCGTTCGCCGACGCCCCGGTCGACGTCGGCGTCATCGAGGTCGGCCTCGGCGGCCGCTGGGACGCCACCAACGTCGTCAACGCGCACGGTGGCGGTCATCACACCGATCGGTGTGGACCACGCCGAGTACCTGGGTTCCGATCTGGCGACCATCGCCGGCGAGAAGGCCGGGATCATCAAGAAGCATGCCGGCGATGATCTGGTCCCCGACCGAGGCGGTGGCGGTGATCGCGCAGCAGGCCCCGGAAGTGATGGAAGTGATTCTGGCGCAGACGGTCCGGGCCGACGCGGCGGTGGCGCGGGAGGGTTCGGAGTTCGCGGTGTTGAGCCGGCAGGTCGCCATCGGTGGGCAGCTGCTGGAGCTGCAGGGCCTCGGCGGGGTGTATCCGGAGATCTTTCTGCCACTGCACGGCGAGCACCAGGCACACAACGCGGTGGTGGCGCTGGCCGCGGTCGAGGCGTTCTTCGGCGCGGGCGCGGACCGCCAACTCGACATCGACACCGTACGAACCGGTTTCGCGGCGGCCACCAGCCCCGGTCGACTGGAGCGGATGCGCACGGCGCCGACGGTTTTCGTCGATGCCGCGCACAACCCGGCCGGTGCGGCCGCCCTGGCGCAGGCACTCGCGGAGGAATTCGACTTCCGGTTCCTGGTCGGGGTCGTCGGCGTGATGGCCGACAAGGACGTCGATGGCATCCTCACGGCACTCGAACCCGTGCTGGACCAGGTTGTCGTCACGTGCAACGGCTCGCCGCGCGCCATGGACGTCGCTGAACTGACGCTGTTGGCCGAGGAGCGGTTCGGGCCCGAGCGCGTGGTGAGCGCCGCGACGCCGGCGGACGCCATCGAGGCCGCCACCGCACTCGTGGAGGAGGCCGGCGCCGACGAGGGTCTGTCGGGCACCGGCATCGTGATCACCGGGTCCGTCGTCACCGCCGGTGCCGCGCGCACCCTGTTCGGCAAGGACCCGCAGTGAGTGAACAGCCGCAGGAACCGGATCCGTGGCGCAGCTTCCGCGGCGTCATGGCGGCCACCCTGCTCCTCGAAGCCATCGTGGTGCTGCTGGCATTACCGGCGGTGGCAACCGTCGGGGGCGGGCTGACCGCCTTCTCGACGGCGTATCTCATCGGATTCGCGGTGCTACTGGTGCTGATGGCCGGTGTGCAGGGGAGGCCGTGGGCGATCTGGGCCAATGTGGCAGTGCAGGCCGTGCTCATCGCGGGCTGGGCGATCTACCCGGGCGTCGGCTTCATCGGGATCGTGTTCACCGTGGTGTGGCTCATCATCGTCTACCTGCGCGCCGAGGTGCTGCGCCGGCAGCAGCGCGGACTGCTGCCGGGGCAACAGCCGCCGCACGAGTAGAAACGTCTTGATTTCAGCCTCGACTAAATCCCGCGCTCGATCATCGCCTCG
Organism: uncultured Actinomycetota bacterium; assembly: GCA_963779655.1. Taxonomy (GTDB): domain Bacteria; phylum Actinomycetota; class Actinomycetes; order Mycobacteriales; family Mycobacteriaceae; genus Mycobacterium. The sequence goes on from CAVZZD010000027.1 coordinate 281,887, forward strand.
GCCCAGGCGATGTGTCCGTCGAAGCCAAGCGTTTCCGCCATCGTGCGATAGCGACTCACCAATTCCCGGTAGGCAACATCATCGTCTTGGGCCCGGGCCAGCAGCGCGCGCAGCCGCAGCAGTGTGATCTCACGTATCGCCGAATCTTGATCCGCCCGCAGGTTCGCCAACCGATCGATCGCCTCTTGGGCTTCGGACAGGTCGCCCTCGGCGCCACGGTCCAGCAGCGTCTCCACCAGAACGCCGGCGCCGAAAACGCCATAGAAGAAGCGGCCTGCCTGGTGCAACTCGTCCACGGCTTCGCGCATCACCGCAATGGCAGCATCGCGGTCGCCTTGCCCGGCCGTTTCCTTGGCGATCCACATCTCGGCGACGGGGACCATGAAGGGCGCACGCTTGCGCGCCCACCCGCGGACCTGCTCCATGAGCTCCAGCCCGGGACGGGGGTCGGCTGCGGTGTCCCGACTCAGCAGCGCGGCCCCCAGTGTGTATCTGGCCAAGGTCAGCGCGGTGTCGTTGCTGGCTTCCGCGGCGATCTGCAGCGCCTCCTCGCTCGCGCGCACCACGGCGTCATCGGCCCGCAGCACCCCGAAGTTGATCGCGAAACCGTAGCTCCAGGCGAAGACAGCAACGTGTGTTCCCGCGTCGATGTGTCGGGCCATCGCGACGGCGTCGTCGAGGTCTTGGCGCCACCCGGGGCGGCCCAGCCACACCCGCGCAGTGCCGCGAAATGCCACCGCGGCCGCCAGCGGCGATGCGAAACCGAAGCCGGCACCCTTGGCGGGATCACCCCCGGCCAGGTCGATCACGGTCTGCGACCACCGCAAGACCTCGTCGACTTCACCGGCATCGAGCCAATTGCAGAACGCCATGAACGCCAACCCCATGGTGGGCGTGGGATCGCCGATCGACTCGAGCAGCGCCATCTGTTCGGACACCAGCCGCGAACCCTCCCGCGAACGCCCGACGTACATGAGCTCGGTGGCCATCCCGGTCATGCCGATGGCCAGCGAAATCTTGTCCCCGGCCGCGCTGCACAACTCCCGCAACTCCGCGAGGCGGCCCCGGCCTTCCTGGGGTGCTTGGTAGTCGGTGGCACACAGCATGGTGCGGGGGGCGATGCGCATCGACAGCTGGTCTTGGCCGGAGTCGGCGTCGGGTAGTGCGTCGGCGATGCGGCGGGCCCGCTCCCAGCTGACCCGGGCGGCGGCGAGATCGCGGTTGGTCGACCAGGCGCCGGCGCGCATGTGCCAGCCGTACGCCGCGGGCAGCTCGCCCGCTGCTTCGAGGTGTTCGGCGATCTGCGCCGCATTCTCGTCGGCCGACCCGGGATCCTGTTGCTCAATCGCGGCGGCCAGGCGCCGGTGCCATTGGGCGCGATCGGATTTCAGCTGCGATTCGTAGGCGACCGCGCGGATCAGGGGGTGATGGAAGGTGTATTCAGCGTGCGGGGTGAAGCGCACCTGATCGATCAGCTCCGCGCTGAGCAGTTCGTCGAGCACTGGTTCGATGCCCAGCGCGGCCAGCAGCGACGAATCAAAGCGGGCTCCGATCACCGACGCGGCGTTCAACGTCCGCTTGGCCGCCGCGTTCAATCGGTCGATGCGCGCCTCGATGGCCGCCTGAACCGTGGCGGGCACGCTCACGTCGGCGGCATCCACCCGACAGGCGTAGCCACCGCGCTCACCGGCCAGCACCCCGCGCTGCACCAACTCCCGGACCATCTCCTCGGCGAAGAACGGGTTCCCGGCGGCCCGCTCGGCGATGGCCACCGCCAGCTCGGCGACCGAGGGATCCGCACCCAACAGTTGACCCAACAGCGCCGTGGTGTCCGAATCATTCAGTGGGGCAAGCGCTATCGTCTGGGCGCTGGGCAGCCGCGCCAACACTCCCTCATACTCCGGGCGGGCCGTGATCAAAACCAGCGACGGGGTGTGCGGGACCACCGCGAGAAAGTCGGCGAGCATCGACTCGCTGACCGCGTCGATCCAGTGCACATCCTCGATGAGGAACAGTGCCGGATCGGTGCGCGCCAGCGTCACGGTGTTGATCAGTGCGATCAACCGGCGCCGCCGCGCATCCGGATCGATCTGGGGCAGCGCCACCTCGGGGTCGGCGATGCCCAGCAGATCATCAAGCAACAGCAGATCCTGCGGGTCGGCATCCGGGGGGAGATCAGATCGCACTTTCCCGCGAGCGGTTTCGTCGTCGACACCGGCCACACCGGTGCCCGCGCGCAGCAGTCGGGCCACCACACCGAAGGAGATGTCACGGGCATGCGACTCGCAGAACGCCCAAAAGACTTCGACCCCCTGAGCGGCCGCCAGCGCCGCGGCCTCCCGGGCCACCCGGGACTTGCCGATGCCCGGCGCTCCCACCACATTCACGACACCACCTCGGCCACCCGCTGTGCGGTCCACCATGGCGTCGAGGGCGGCCATCTCCCAGCGCCGACCGACCAGGCTCGCCTCTAAACGTCCGACCAGGCCATCGCGCGGGCTGATCGCCAACAGCCGGTGCGCGCGCACCGGTTCGTCGGCTCCTTTGATGTGCACCAGCTCCGGTTCGGCCAGGTGCACGGTGTGCTCGACGAGCCGCGCGGTCGACTCCGACAGCATCACCCCGCCGGGAGGGGCCACCGATTCCATCCGCTGCGCCATCCCGACCTGCCGGCCGGTCGCGGCGTACCCCAGCGATCCCGAACCGATCTCACCGGCGATCACCCGACCCGAATTCAGGCCCACCCGCAGCCGCAGCGCGACACCATCACGGCGTTGCACCTCGGCTGCCAAGCCTTTCGTCGCGTCCTGGATGTCCAGCGCGGCCAGGCACGCCCGAAACGCGTGATCCTCCAAGGCCACCGGCGCCCCGAACAACGCCATCACGCCGTCGCCGGTGAACTCCACCGACCCGCCGTAGTTGCGCACCACCGCCGCCGACCGCTCGACCAACTCGGTCATGATCTCGCGCAACCGCTCCACATCCAGGGCGGCGGCGAGGTCCATGGAGCGCACCACATCGGCGAACAGCACCGTCACCTGCTTGTACTCCGCAGCGTCGACCGATGACACCAACGCTGCCCCACACGCGTCACAGAATCGGGCACCCTCATGGGGCGTCGCACCACACGACCGGCACACCGCCGGCGTTGCCGTCACCGCATCCTCCGCCGATCCCCGGTTCGACTGAACTGCCTAATCGCTAAGGGTATGGCTTCGCGGGCCCGGGCAGAGCTGATTTTCCCCCACCGGACAGGCGACATCGCGGTGACAAATCTGCCATGCACGATCGCATCAGCCCTAAGCTTAGAACAAGCCTCTGCGGGCACCGCCGTCCATGGCCAGAGTTGCGCCATGCAGCGCGTCGGCCTCGGTAGCCAGCAATTGCGTGACTGCCCAGCCGATCTGGTCGACCGTGGCCATTCGGCCTAGTGGTGAATGGGCTCGGTATTCGTCGAGCACGGTCTCGACACCGACGCCGCGGACGTCGGCTTCCGCGGCGGCGAATCGACGGAGACGAGGGGTATCCAAGACCCCAGGCGCGATCATGTGCACGGTCACCCCCCGGGGCCCGTAGACATCGGCGAGCTGGCGGACGAGGTTGGCCAGAGCAGCGTTGGTGACACCGGCATTGCATGTTTGCGGCGTCGGTTCGGAGCCGAACAGGCCGCCGATCGCGACGATCCGGGCCCTATCAACGAATCGGTCCTCGACAGCGCGGACGAGGCGAAGCAATCCGCCGAGTTTCAACGACACCGATCGACCGAGAGCGTCCGGTTCGATCGTGGCCAGCGGTCCTGCCGGCGGCACCGCGGCGGACTGGACCACCATCCGAACGCGACCAGAAACCGCGGCGGCAATCGCCGCACCCGACGAGTCATCACCAATATCCGCCCGACACACCGTGATCCCGTCGTCGGCTGCGCTCATTTGTTCGAGGCGGTCGAGGTCGCGCGCCACGGCGACCACGGGCACTTCTGCATTGCGCAGTCGCGCGACAATGGCAGAGCCGGTCTCGCCGGTGGCTCCAACGACGACGGCCTGCGCGCTCGGGCTCATTGGTCGGCCTCGGCGCGGGTCCACGATTCATCACGTCTGCCGTGGCTGGTGGGTGGCGGACCAATTGACGACCGACTGCTCGCGGGGTCACCAGGGTGGGAAGCAAGTTGAGTGGTGTCGAAGCTCATCCAGTCATGCATCGGCAGCGATTCGACGGTGGCGGCCATGTCGGCGGCGTCGGCGGCGCCCCATAGACCGAGAACGGGTGGTCGGCCCGGTAGGCCTCGGACGGACCAGAGTCGCTTGAGGCGACCTTGTTCGGCCAATTCGCGGGATCGCTTGGCTTCGCGGGCACGTGCGTCGACGACGACGCGTTGCGCTGTTCCCTCGGGTATGGCGACGGCAGCGGCGATCAGAAACTCGCTCCTTTGGATGTGCGTTGATGTCAAGCCAGTATGGGCTGGATCGTTGGGATGCTCGAATAGTGTTGTGACGTCATGTGTTTGCCAGGCATGCAAGGGCGTCGAGCCGAGAAGCTTCCTGAGCTGGTCGTCATCCTGCGCGTCGAACAGGCCGATCGTGCGCCACACGTTCAGGGGACGGGCAGGGTGCCACAGCCGCACCAGGTGTCCGTGCGCAGCGAGGTCGTGCCAACACTCGGCGTTACCCGCCTGCAACCCGGTGACGGTTGCGCCCAAGGTTCCCACCGGAACCTGCGTGGTCGTGGTGACGAGGAATTCCATGTTCTCTCCTAGCGGCGAGTTGCCTCTGCAGTGGTTTCGTGTGATTACAAGCTCACTCGTGGCCGGTCACGGGGATGGCTGATAGATCTCCTCGGCGGCTACCGACGCAACGCCGAGCTCGGCTGCGACTGCGTCGATCCCCTTCTGCGCAACGAGCAGGTCCACCGCGCCGTCGGGGGTGAAGTAAGGGTGGATGTAGCGCTCGTAGTACTGCTGCGTTTCATCACGCGTGAGCCGGTTCAGGAACGAGGCGATGTAGGACACAGCCAGGTCGGGCTGTTCGGCGATCGTTCGCAGTGCCCGCTGGTTGGCCCGCACCAGCGCCTGCAGCGCGGGGCTGTCCAGCGGGATGTGAATGGGATCCACCGCGATGCCGACGGTGGGGATTTGAACGTAATCTCCTACCCAGGCCAGCACGTGGAACCCCTCCTCCTCGGCGACCTGTTCAGGTGAGAGTGTGGTGCCGACACAGGCCCCGTCGATCGAGCCGTCCCGAAGGCGCCGCAGGTCCATTTGGTAGTCACCCGGAAACCGCGCCAAACATTCCAGGTCGCGGTCGGGGTCGAGGCCGTGCTCGCGCAGGACGATCCGGGTGAACCAACCAGGGGCGGTTTGGCCGGGATGGACCGCCACCCGGCGCCCGCGGAGATCCGCCATGGACAGCACCTCGGGACCGCCGATAAACCAGAACAGCGGACGCTGAGTGTTGACGCTCAGCACTTTCCAGTCGATTCCGCCGGACAACCGGTGCAAAAGGGCCCGCCCCAGGCCGATAGAGGCACCGCGGCGCAGCCGCTCCGGATCCCAGCCGCGTCCATCACGGATGGCGACGTGGACACCCTCATCCTCGTAATAGCCCTCCTGGTCGGCAACTTGTGCGACCAGTTCCTCGTGGACGCCACGCTCGACATAGGCCAGATCGATTGTCTGCACGGCCAAACCTTCCGTTGAATCCGATGACTCAACAGTGATTTACGCCGTGACTGAATCGCGCCAGTGAAACACCCTGGCCTGAATGCAGATCACACGTCCCGCGCGGCTCGCCCGCGACTGGTGAGCGCTGCGTCAAGCTCGCGGCGCGAGCTGATGTCGAGTTTCGCGAAGATCTTGCGGAGATGCCATTCCACGGTCCGCGCGCTGAGGAACAGCTGCGCGCCGATCTCGGGATTGGTGCGCCGATCGCGTGCCAGCGCGGCGATCTGTCCTGGGGTGTCAAATCGGCGCTGCCCGGGCCGGACCGCCGACGCACCTTTTCCCCGGTGCCCTGAAGCTCGTGGCGTGCCTGCTCGGCGAAGGCGGCTGCGCCCATCTCGGCGAACGCGCCATGGGCTGATCTGAGCTCAGCACGTGCATTGGCGCGCCTGTCCATGCGCCGCAGCCATCGGCCGTAGCTCAACCGTGTCCGCGCAAGGTGAATCGCCATCCGCGTTCTGCTCAGTGACTCGATCGCCTCTCGGTACAGTGCGTCGGCGGATTCATCGTCGGTGATCAATGCCCTCGCGTGAGCGGCCTTCCCGCGCGCGAAGTCGCTGCCGCTGGCGGTGGCGACTTCGGTCAGTTGTTCGGACGCGACGCGTGCGCGTTCGGGTTGGTCACTAAGTGGAGGCGAAGAGCGGGTTGGACACCAGGGCTTCGCGGCGGCGACGTAGGTAGTCGACACGTTCGGCGCCCTGCACGAACGACACGTGCGGAACCGGATTGATGAAGCTGCGCGGGCGGCCAACACACCGTTTTCGACGGCGTGCGACCAGAATTGGCGCGACACCTGAAACTGCTCATTGACGAACACCGCCCTGGTGATGTCGATCGAACCGTCCGCCGACTCCGGTGTGTAGTTCAGCTCGCACAGCGCGGAGTGACCCGTACCTGCGTTGTGCCACGGGTCGCTGCTCTCCTTCGCGACGCCGTCGAGTCGCTCGATCAGGGTGATCGACCAGTCCGGTTCGACCAGTCGCAGCAACGTGCCCAGTGTGGCGCTCATGATGCCCGCGCCGATCAACACGACGTCCGTCTCGGTCATGTCAACTGCCTTGAGGCACTTCGAGGAATCCCGGTTCGCCGGCGTCGACGACGGAGTTGAACCGGTGCCGTGTCTCCAGCTCGCTGATCTGCTGGACGACGTCGTCGGGAAGCGCGGTGACGTCCGCGTTCTCGGCGATGCGGGCAGGCGTGACCGACGACGTCAGCACCGCGCTGCCGCGCTGGATGCCCCAGGCGAGCAGCACCTGCGCCGGCGTTTTGCCGAGACGATTGGCGGTCGACACGATCAGCGGGTCGTCGAGCAGTCGCGGCTGCAACGCATGCCCCAACGGCGCGAAGGCCAGCAGCACGATGCCCTCGGTCTGGCAGAGTTGGTGCAGGCCCCACTGCGGGTGGTACGGATGCGATTCCACTTCCACGACCGCGGGCTTGATCCTGGCGCCGTCGATGATCTCGCGGGTGCCCTCGACGTCGATGTCAGACAGTCCGATCGCGCGCGAGAGTCCCTCGTCGACAAGGCCTTCCATGGCCGCCCAGGTTTCCTTGAGGGTGACCCCGTCGTCGTAGACGATGGCGCCGTGCGGGTGGCGGGGATCCTGGTCGTCGCCGGGTTGAAAGGCGAACGGGGTGTGCACCAGATAGAGGTCGACCGACTCCAGCCCGAGCTTGCCCAGGCTGGCTTGCAGTGCGGGCTTGACCCGGTCCGGTCGGTGGTTGTTGTTCCACAGCTTCGTGGTGACGAACAGGTCCTCGCGGCAGATCGCGCCGCTAACGAGCAGGTCCTTGAGAGCTGCGCCGACCTCCGCTTCGTTGCGGTACCGCTCGGCGCAGTCGAGATGGCGGAAGCCTGCCTCGATGGCGGCCACTGTGGCGTGGCGGGTCTTGCTGCTGTCGGACACCAGCGTGCCGAATCCGAGCGCGGGGATCCCGCCGCCGCCGTGGTTCAGGGCGAACGCGTGGTGCCGTGGGTCGTGGATGGTCGTCATGTCTTCATTCACCCTTCAGGAAACGGACGGCCTGAGCGGTGGTCCACACCGCGCTGGCCAGGAATCGGTAGTTGACGAGCGCGGCCAGGTAGCCGTCGCCTTCCGGGAGCCGTGGGCCTGCAGTCGCGTCCTTCACGACCGCCACCTCGAAGCCCTGCTCCACGAGTTCGCGCATGTGTCCTTCGACGCAGAGGTTGGCAGCCATCCCGGCGAGGACGACCTGGTTAATGCCGCGCTTGCGCAATTGCAGGACAAGGTCATTCGACTCGGGGCCGACGATCTTGTGTGGCGAGGTGATCACGGTCTGGCCGTCGTGGATGTGATGCGCGTAGTCGGGGAGGAAGTCCGCGCCCGAGCCGGCGAAGCCGTCCAACGTGTACGGGCCCCGACGGCCGAACATGTTGACGCCGTCCATGAACTTCTCGAGTGGATCGCCGAACTTCCATTGCGTGTCGGTGGGATAGAAGTAATGCGGCGACACCGCGACGGTGATGCCCGCGGCCTTCGCGGCGTCGAACAGTTCCCCGATGTGAGCGACGGTGCCGTTCTCCTGGATGCTGTCGCCGAACACGGCCCAGGTCACGCCGTCCGGACTGAGGAAGTCGATCTGCGGGTCGGTCACGACGAGCGCGGCGTGTCGGAGGTCGAGCTCGAAGCCGGAGTCGGGCAGCGCGGGATTCGACGGTTCGGCGTAGATCGGGTTTGTCATTGCGGGCGTCCTTGCAGTTCGGGGAGGCGGTTCCTCTCCTCTAAATTAGATGACCGGTCGTCTATTAACAATGTGCTGTGCATCACCGCCCCATTTCGGCGCCTCAGCGCAGCAGCGCCGGGACGGTCACCGCTTCGAACCGCTCGTAGGGCGCGCGACTGCGGGTCACCTTGCCGCGAAGAGCGGCGCCCTCCCACGACTCGATCAGCGCAGCGGCAAGCTCGCCCGCGTCGAGGTCGGTCCGAACGGCGGCGTCGTGCTGGCCGGCACGCACGCATGCGGTCAGGGCAACGTCCCAGCGATCGAGGATGCTGGTGAGTTGGTCACGCACCGCGTCACTCGACCCACCGAGTTCGAGCGACAGGTTGCCGATCAGGCACCCGAGAAGGAAGTCACCGGCCTCGTGTTCGTCGGCGAGCTCGTGGAAGAAACGCGTGATCCGTTGCTGCGCCGAATCCTTCGCCTCGAGGATGGGCAGCAGCCGTTGCTCGATGTCGGCCCAGTAGTGCTCGAGGATCGCCGCGGCAAACGCCTCCTTGCTTGCGAAGTAGGCGTAGAACGACCCCTTCGGCACCCCGGCCGAGTCGGTGATGTCCTTGACGCCACTGGCGGCGAACCCGCGGCCGTGCACCAGGACGAGGCCGGCGGAGAGGAGGCGACGACGGACATCGGGGTTCGGTGGCCGTGGCATGCCACCGATAGTAGCCGACCGGTCACGTATCTTTACGCCGATCGATGGGGTCACGGTTGTCGCCCGTCGGCGGCATTCGGATGAGCCCGCAGATAGCGAGTGCGCAAGGCAAGGCGGAGATACCACTGGTCGCGACGGTCTCGATGCTCGTTCAGGCAATAAAACAGTTCACCCACGATGGTGAGGCCCAGCGCAGCGGTGACCAGCAGGCCGACGATTCCGATCCAGAGGTCGCCCGTGGCGAGCGCGTAAGTCCCCGCGCCCAGTGTCACAGCTGCCAGGAGTGCCGCACAGTAGCCGGTCCACCCCAGCACCAGCGCGTCGCGTAGGTGTCGCCGTACGGCCATGGACGGTAATTCATCCTTCATGTCGAACGTCCTTCGCCGTAGACGGTCTGGGCATCTACCTCCGCGACGCCAAGTTCGGCCGCGACCGCGGCGATGGCCTGCCGTGCCACGTCGAGGTCGGCGTGACCGTCGGCGGAGAAGTACGGGCCGACGTAGCGTTCGTAATACTGCTTCGCCTCGTCGGGAGTGACACGATTCAAGAACCCGGCGATGTAGTCGACGGCCAGCTTGGGCTGCTCGGCCAGGGTGCGGAGGGCCCGTTGGTTGGCGCGCACCAACGCCTGCAGCGCGGGGCTGTCCAGCGGGACGTGGATGGGGTCGACGGCAACACCAACGGTCGGGATCTGGAAGTGATCGCCGACCCAGGCCAGCACGTGAAAGCCCTCTTCCCGAGCGACCTGCTCGGGTGAGAGCGTGCTCCCGACGTAGGCGGCGTCGAGGGAGCCGTCGCGCAGGCGACGCAGGTCCATCTGGTAGTCGCCGGGGTCACGAGCCACGCACGTCACGTCCACATCGGGGTCCAAGCCGTGCTGGCGCAGCACTATTCGGGCGAAGCAGCCGGGTGCGGTGTGGGCGGCATGCACCGCCAATCGGCGGCCGCGCAGATCCGTCATCGACGCCACCTCGGGCCCGCCGAGAAACCAGAACAGCGGGCGGTGGGTGTTGACGCTGAGCACCGTCCAACCAATGTCGTCAGTCATGCGCGACAGCAGCGACCGGCCAAGGCCGATGGTCGCGCCTCGGCGCAGCCGCTCCGTCGGCCAGTGCACGCCGTCGCGGATGGCCACGTGGACGTGCTCGTCCTCGTAATACCCCTCCTGGTCGGCGACGTAGGCGACCAGTTCCTCATGAATGCCATGGCCGGCGAAGGCCAGGTCGATCGTGTGCATCGGAACTCCTCTTCGATTGCGGTTCGGCCGTACTCAATCCATGGAGAGGCCGCCGTTGACGGGGAGGTAGTGACCGGTGGTGAACCCGGAGTCCTCACTCGTCAGGAAGGCGATGGTGCGTGCGACCTCGTCGGGACGGACGAGGCGCCCCATGGGGTTGGTGGCGCCGAGGTGGTCGATCTGGTCGGCCGTCAACTGTTCGGTGATCTTCGTTTCGTCGACCGTCGCGGGTGCCACGAGGTTGGCGGTGATGCCGTACGGCGCCAGTTCGAGGGCGACGTAGCGGACGAACTGGTCCAGCGCGGCCTTGGCGGTACCGAGGGTGATCATCCCGGCACGGGGCCGCCGGGACAGCCCCGTGCTGAGGTACACCAGCCGACCGTAGTTGCGGCTTATCATCTCCGGCACAACGGCTTTTGTGATGAGGAATGCAGCATGCAGTTCGCGGTCGAGCTTCCCGCCGAGCTGTTCCCAGGTGAGATCGTCGAAGGAGGTGACCGCGAACGGGATCAAGGCGTTGTGCACCACGACGTCGACGCGACCCCATCGTCGTTCGGTCTCGTCGACCATCGCTACCACGTCACCGGCGTCGGTGACGTCGGCCCGTATCGCGACCGCCTGGCCGCCCGCGGCGGTGACGGCGCGAACCACGTCGTCGGCCTCCTCGGCGCTGGACCGGTAGTTGACGACAACCCGGAAGCCGCGCTCGGCGAGCACCGATGCGGTCGCCGCACCGATCCCCCGACTGGCTCCGGTGACGAGCGCAACCCTCGTCGGCGACGTCACGACTGAACCCGGGGTATGAAGCCGGGGACTCCGGTCTGCACGACGGAGTTGAACCGGATGTTCGTGGTGATGGAATCCCGAATCTGTTGCATGGCGTCGTCAGGAAGGGGTGAGATGTCGTAGTTCGACTGAATGCGTTGCGGATTGGTCGACGTGGTCAGGAACGCGGTGCCGCGTTGCACGGCCCACGCCAGGGTGACCTGGGCTGGCGACATGTACAGCCGGTTCGCGATCGTGGTAATCACCTCGTCCTCCAATAGGTTCGGCGTCATGGCGTGCCCCAACGCGGCGAAGGCGAGCAGCACGATGCCGTGCTCCCGACAGAAGTCCAGAAGTTCCCACTCCGGGAGATAGGGATGGGATTCGACCTGCACCGCGGCGGGCTTGATCCGTGCCCCCTTGACGATCTCGCGCAGCGTGTTCAGAGACACGTTCGACAGGCCGATCGAGCGGGAATGGCCGTCGTCGACGAGTCGTTCGAGCGCCTGCCACGTGTCTCCCAGGGTGACGCCAGCGTCGTAGGCGACGTCACCGCGTGCGTCGCGCGGATCGGGGTCGTCGCCGGGAGTGAACGCGTAGGGCGTGTGGACGATGTAGCAGTCGACGTAGTCGACCTGAAGCCGTCGTCGGCTCCCGTCGAAGGCAGGCCTTACCCTCGCGGGACGGTGGTTGGTGTTCCAGATCTTGGTGGTGACGAACAGGTCCTCACGCGTGACCGTGCCCGCGGTCAGGGCCTCTTGGAACGCGTCGCCCACCGCCTCTTCGTTGCGGTAGCGCTCGGCGCAGTCGAAGTGTCGGAAGCCCACGTCGAGTGCTGTCTTCGTGCTCTTCCGGGTATCGACGAGGTCCGGAATCAGCGTGCCGAAACCGACGGCCGGCATGGCTCCGGTGCCGTGAGCGATAGGAATTCTGGTGTGACGGAATGCATCCGAGTTGATCATCTGCTCACGCTTTCTTCGAGGACGTTCAACAGGCCGAGGTGGTGTCCGAGCCGGGTCTCGACGTCGCCCGGTTGCTGCAGTCCGCGCTCGAGGAGGGTCTTGATGCGCTCTTGTGCGGCGGGCCGACCGAGCGCGGCGAGGAAGGCGTCCCACTCCGGGGCGATCTCGGAGTCGGGCGGCAGGCTGTTGACGTCGACGAGGCGCTTGGTCTCGGCGATGGCTGTCTTGTCGAAGCTCGAGATCCTTCGGGCCAGCGCATCGACGAAGTCGTCGAGGTCGGCGTCGGGCAGCGATCGGTTGACGTAGCCGTACCGCTCCGCGAGTTCGCCGTCGACGTCGTCGGCCCCGAGCAGGACTTCGAGGGCTCGGCCTCGGCCGATCAGGCGCGGCAGGCGTGCCATCGGGCCGCCGCCGGGCACCAAGCCGGCGCCCACCTCCCACTGCGAGAAGACCGCCCTCTCCCGGCTCGCGAAGCGCATGTCGCTGGCCAACGCGAGCTCGCTGCCGACTCCCGTGGCACGCCCCCGGACCGAAGCGATGGACACGACGGGCGCCCGGCTGAGTCGCACCAACATGTCGGGGAGCTGTTGCAGGCCAGTGGGTCCCGGCGGAAGGCCCGTCGTCTCCTCGAGTTTGGCGAGCAGGTCGTAGTGCGTCAAGAAGAAGCCGTCGACGGCGCTGTCGAAGACGACGACCTTCAGGTCCTGGTCTTGCTCCACGAGGGCAATCACCTCGTTCAACTGCGGGATGGTCTCGGGTCCGAAGACGTTGAGGGGCGGATGGTCGAAGGTCACCCGCAGGTAGGCCGGTGAATGGCGGGTAAGCAGTACCTGAGTCACTGCGATCTCCTCGGTAGGGTGTTGGCGGCTCTGCCATAATGATCATGCGCCGCGGTGCGCAAAGGCCCCCGTGTAACACCCTGGCCTCCCGGTCAGGGTGCGCGGCCAGGGTGTCTGACGGGTGCGAGCGGGTCGGCCGCACCGGGATGGTCGAGCGATCAGGGACCGCCGCGTCGGCGGCCTCGTCAACCGGGGGGACGTCTCATCGACATGACCCAGGTTCTCGACTCGCATCCGGATCTGGCTGCCCGCTTCGCTCTCGAAGCCGAGCCGTTGCTCGACGCACTGTCCCGTCGCGCCCATCGGTTGGCCTTCAACCACGCCGAAGCCGAGGAACTGCTGCAGGACAGGACGCTTCACGCCTTCTCGGGTTTCCGGACCTTCGAGCCGGGCACCAACTTCCGAGCGTGGGTATTTCGCATCCTTCACAATCGCTGGTGCAGCACCTACCGGAGCAGGCAGCGCAGGCCGAACGAAGTGCTCACTCAATTCGCCGACTGGGAGACCACGTCGTTCCCGTCGATGCGGCCGCGCCGTAACTTCGACTCGGTGACGCCGTCTCTCGACCTGTTGCACGGCTGGCTAGCGCGCGGACCGCCTGAATCCGTGGATGGTCGGTCGGCGATGATCGGCGTGTGAACAGCGAAAATGCCCTCTGAACTGGCACAATAGCGATTGTCGAAGTCGTAATCGTCCCTGTTTCGGAAGGCATTTCCGGTGCAATCATCGCACACGTTCAGTAGCGAGTCCGCGGTGTTCGACGAGCAGAACCTGGTGTCGGCGGCTGGTTTGGTTCCGGTGCTGGAACTGGCTGAGCAGACCGGCCTTTCGCGGTTGATCGGCGAACATGTCGACCTGCCCAGCACCCGGGTCAGGTCCGGCGCGGTCAACCCGGCCGGGAAGCTGACCACGATCATCGCGGGCATGATGTGCGGCGCGCACAGCATCGACGATGCGAACCTGCTGCGCGCCGGCGGCACGCCCCGGGTGTTCGACGAGGTGTACGCGCCCTCGACAGTGGGGATCTTGCTGCGCGAGTTCACCTTCGGGCATTCCAACCAGCTCGCCGCGGTGGCTCGCGCACACCTGATCGCGCTCGCGCAGCGCACCGCGCTGCTGCCCGGCACCGACGAGCGGATGTTCCTGGACATCGACTCGCTGCTGCGCCCGGTCTACGGACACCAGAAGCAAGGCGCCTCATTCGGGCACGCCAAGATCGCCGGGCGCGCGCTGCTGCGCAAAGGGCTGTCCCCGCTGATCACCACGCTGTCCACCCCGACCGCGGCGCCGGTGATCGCCGAGGCATGGCTGCGCAGCGGCAAGACCGGCTCCGGGCGCGGCGCCGCCCGACAGCTCAAGCAGGCGATCACCACCGCCCGCGCGATCGACCCGGACGCGACGATCATGGCCCGGGGCGACTCCGCGTTCGGCACGAAGAAGGTCATCGCCGCCTGCCTGAGCGAGCACGTCGAATTCTCGCTGAGCCTGAGCCGAAACCGCCGGGTCACCAAAGCCATCGAGGCCATCGACGACGACGCGTTCACCCCGGTGCACTACCCGGGCGCGGTGCTCGACCCAGATAGCGGTGCGCTGATCTCCGACGCCGAGGTCGCCGAAACCACCCACACCCTGACCGTGCGTGGCCATGGCCGCCTCACCGCCCGACTGGTGGTGCGCCGGGTCCGCGACGCCCGCTACCCCGACGCGTTGTTCCCGGTGTGGCGGTATCACCCGTTTTTCACCAACTCCGACCTGCCCACCGCGCAGGCCGACCAAACCCACCGTCAACACGCCATCATCGAGACCACCTTCGCCGACCTGATCGACGGGCCGCTGGCGCGCATCCCCTCCGGGCTGTTTTCGGCCAACTGCGCCTGGCTGGGCTGCGCGGTGATCGCGCACAATCTGCTGCGCGCCGCGGGCACACTCGCAGGCGGTAACCACGCCGTCGCCCGTGGCGCCACCCTGCGCCGTGACCTGGTCAACGTGCCCGCCCGTTTCGCCGCGCCCGCCCGCCGGCCGACGCTGCACCTGCCCGCCCACTGGCCATGGCAGACCGGGTGGAAAACCCTGTGGAACAACATCATCGGCTACAGCCCCGCGATCCCACGAGCAGGATGACCGCCACCTCCCCGCCATCCGCCATCCCAGGCCCGACCCCGGAGACACGTGGAAAGCTGGTACAGGCCAGCGGATCACTCATGCCCACACCATTCCCAAACACCCAACCATCGAGAAATCAGCCCCGCGACAGCACGAAATCACTGATCCACGGATTCAGGCTAAGTAGTGCCGCGCCGAGACCGCGAGAAATTGCAGTAGGGCGCTACTGCGTTCCTGCCACCGCATGCGACCGACGATTGGACGGTCACAACGCCAAACGGGGAGGCATGAGGTGACCGATTTACTTGCGGGACCCGCCGATCGACAGGATGTGGTCGAAAATCCTGGGCATGTCGTCGAAGCGGTGAGTCAGCCGCCAGTCGTCATCACCGAGCAAGAAGTGGTCTTCAGCACGGCGGCTGCTGTGTCATTGCCGCCAGCGGTGCCCGCCCGCGGGGTGCTCGCCGCGTTGCGCGCGATGTTCCCGCGTTCGTCTGGGAATACCCGGGCGCCGCGGCGTCACTATCCACCGCGGCGTGACAGCTTTCTCGAGCAGGCCGCCTTGACACGCGAAATGCGCAGGCCGTGACCGCGATCCTGCCCGTCCCCGCCGCCACACTCCTACCGTATGCCGCGATCGGTGAATTTCGAGGGGGTCACCGATCGCGGCATGCGGATACCCCGGCGATCCTGTGACGCCGGTACTGCAGCTCGAGGGCGTTGCCAAGAAGTACCGCAGGGGCGACGAGCAGGTGCAAGTGCTCGTCGACTTCGACTTCACTTTGGATGCAGGCGAATTCGTTGTCGTAACGGGACCGTCGGGGGCCGGCAAGTCGACGCTCCTGCATATCGCGGGCGGTCTGGACGCGCCGGACGCCGGCACGGTGGCCGTGGACGGCCAGGACGTGTGGGCGATGAGGGCCGGTGCGCGCGCCGCATTCCGGCGGCGCAACCTCGGGTTCGTGTTCCAGTTCTTCAATTTGGTGCCGATGCTGACCGCAGTCCAGAACGTGTCGTTGCCGCTGGTACTCGACGGTGTGCCGGCCCGGTCAGCGGACGCCCGCGCCGAGGAGGTACTGCAACGGGTCGGGCTCGGCGACCGGGCTCGACACCGACCAGCCGAACTGTCGGGCGGGCAGATGCAACGGGTGGCGGTGGCGCGCGCGCTGGTCGCCCGGCCGTCCATCATCCTCGCCGACGAGCCGACGGGAAACCTGGACAGCCATTCGTCGACCGAGGTCTTGGATCTCCTGCGCTCGCTGTCGGACGAAGACGGCGCGGCGGTCGTCATGGTCACCCACGACCAGGCCGCGGCGCGCTACGGCTCCCGCGAGCTGCACCTCATTGACGGGCGCGCGACTGGGCCCGCGTCTGAGGCGCCCAACATCAACGGGCGGACGTACGCCGCGCCGATCCTTGACGGGCAGGCGTCCACCCTCGACACCGCCGCGCCCATCGAGGGCCGGTGATGCGCCGACTGAGCGCAGGCTGGCTGTCTTTCCGGCGCATCCATCTGGCCGCGTTGATCGCCGACTGGCGCCGGACGTTGCTCAGCGTGATCGGCGTCGCGGTGGGGGTGACGGTGGTCCTCGGGGTGGTGATCCTCAAATCCGAACTCGCGCGCCCGTTCGATGCGTTCGGCCCGTCGCTCACCCATGCCGCCGACATGGCGGTCGTCGAAGTGACCCCGAACGTCAGCGGCCGGTTGCCGATCGAGACGGTCGACCGCCTGCGCGCCGAGGTGCCAGGGGCCGCGGCAGTCGTCCCGATCGTCGCCGCCTTGACCCCCGTGGACATTCCAGGCGGCAGCAACGCCGGATCACCGCCCCATGGCTTCTTTCTGCTCGGTGGGTCGTGCCAGGTCGAGCTGCTGGTCGGCGCGTTCAACTGCGAGCAGCGTGCCCGCGACGAGCAGCCCGCAGCCGGTCCCGGCGTGCCGTTGCAGATGCCGACGGAAATCGCCGAGCGGCTTGGTCTGCGGCTCGGCGAAGAGTTGCGCATTCCCGGCCTGCCGCCAGGTTCGGCGCACCTGGGTTGGGTGTTCCCGGAGTTCGACAACGTCCAGGGAATCAACGATGGCTACGTGCTGCTCGCCCCGTCGGTGGACATCGCCGCCAGCATGCTGGGGGCGCCCGGTTACGCCACTGCCGCGTTCGTCGTGCCGAGACCTGGTGCTGAGATCACCGCCGACATCGACCGCGTCATCGCCGGTGTCGCCACGGCCGGCCCGCCCCGGCCACACCAGCCGGCCGTATTCGCCAACGCCGCACAGAGTTTGAACCTGACCGTACTGGTCGGCATCTTGATCGGCCTCCTCATCGCCATGAACACCATCTTGCTGGCTGTTGAGGACCGGCGGGCGGTGATGGGAACCATCGGCGCGGTCGGCGCCAAACCGCTTGGGCTGTTTGGCGGAATGCTCGGCGAGGGCGCCGTGGTGGGTGCCCTGGGCGGACTGTCGGGGGTGCCGAGCGGCTTCCTGCTCGGAAACTATCTCGTGAACGAGTTCGGGCAATCGATGTTGGCCGGGTCAGGGGGCACCATCGCGGCGCACTTCACGCCGAGCCTGGTCGTGATCGGAGCGGGTGCGGGGACCGCATGCGGAATCCTCGCGATGATCGGGCCGGCCCTCAGGCTGGTCCGCGACGGGCCACTGGCGTCGATGGCGAGCGTCGGCGGCGTCCAGCGCGCCAGGACCATCCCGATGTGGCCGCTGTTCGCCGGGGCGGGGATGCTCGCGGCCGCGATCGTCGTGTCGAAGATTTTCGAGCACGGGTCGCTGCCGCTGGACATTGGTATCTACGCAATTTCCCTCTGGCAGCTCGGATTGGCGTTGGTCACGGCATGGGTTGCCCCGCGTGCTGCCGGGGTGATCGTCGAGTTACTGACCGTCGCCCGTCCGGACGTCGGGCGTCTGTTGCGTGCCGATGTCCGGCGCTACACGCTGCTGTTCGCGCTCTCGGCCGCGGTACTCGCGGTGGGAACCAGCATGGCCATCGGCTCGCAGAGCATGCAACTGCTCGGCACCAGAGATGTTGTGGCGCAAAAGGTTGACCGGCTGCCCACCGGGTTGCTGATCTCCGGCCAATCGGTCCTCGATCAGCGCGACGGCCACATTTCCGACGCCACGTTCAACCTGGTGACCGAGGCGGCCGGCGGGCGCAGTGTGTCGTCGCGTTGGCGGTCGACCATCTCATCGGGACAGTCAACGCGCGTCGTCATCGGCATGACACCGGGGGATTGGTACAGCCAAGCGCTGTATCAGCCGACCGGCGACCACGACGCGATGTGGCAGGGTCTGCGGGAAGGGGAAATCGGCCTGAGCGAGGTGGCCGCCGGCCGGCTCGGAGTCGGCGCGGGCGACACCGTCGAACTGGCAGGCGTCGACGGGCCGAAGCGTTACCGGGTAGCGGGGATCTTTGAGCCACGGATCATCAATGACACCGCGGTCGGCGATATCGTCCTGGCGTCCGAGCAGTTGGCGCGCACCGATTGGGCGGCGATCCGCGACCAGGTCGCCGTGGACTATCGCAGCGCCGCCGATGCGACCGCGCACCGCGACGATTTCCTGAATCTCGGTGCGGGACTGTCGGTGTACGACAACGACCAGTGGCGTTCGGAGGCCGGAAGTGGAATCAGCCGATTCCTGAAGCCGTTGACGACTGCCGGCTATGTGGTGATGCTGGGGGCCGGCTTGAGCGTGCTCAACGTGTTCGTGTTGGGACTCGTGCAACGCAAGCGGGAGCGCGCCGTGCTGCGGGCGATCGGTGCAACGTCTCGGCAGGAGCAGGCCGTCGTCATCGCGCACGCAGGGTTGCTCGCTTTGCTCGTCGCTGTTCTCGGTGGGCTTGGGGGTGTGGGCCTGACGTATCTGTGGACGCTGGGCTCACCGGTGTACTACGGCACCAAGATCGACTGGGATGTGCTGGCGCTTCCGGTGCGGTCCGGGATGGTCGCCGTGACTGTGCTCGTCTTCGCTGCGGCGGTGTATCCGGTGATCCATGCGCGACGGCTGGAAACGGTCGAGGTGCTGCGAAGCAGTTGACGCGGGCTCGGCAGGCGCCGGATGTGGCCCGTGAAGTCCCTGGGACCTTGCGACGCAACAAGCCTCCGCCCGATAGGTGCCGGCGGGTACGCTGTGCGCCGTGACTGAGCGGACTCTTGCCTTGATCAAGCCCGACGGTGTGGAGCGGCGGTTGGTGGGCGAGGTCCTCAGCCGCATCGAGCGCAAGGGCCTCTCGATCGTGGCGCTGGAATTGAAGGACGTCAGCGACGACCTGGCCCGTGCGCACTATGCCGAGCACGACGGCAAGCCGTTCTTCGGTTCGCTGCTGGAATTCATCACGTCCGGACCCGTGGTCGCCGCGATCCTCGAGGGCCCCCGCGCCGTGGCCGCCTTCCGGCAACTCGCCGGCGGTACCGATCCCGTCGAGAAGGCCGTCCCGGGCACCATTCGGGGCGACTTCGGGCTGGAGACCCAGTTCAACCTGGTTCACGGGTCGGACTCCACAGAGTCCGCGGAGCGCGAAATCGCGCTCTGGTTCCCCGGCCTCTGACGCCGGCTGGCGGGACCGACGCCGGCAAATCGCAGCCTGGTCCTGGGACTCGCAGCGGTATGGGATACTGGCTGAGGGTGAACGTCGTCATACCGGCGGCGAACACCCGAATGAAGACTTTGACGAGGGCGACCACCGCTACCGCGATGCGGCGCCGGCCGTCCTAGCCGTCATTCAACCCAGGCACCGGGTGTGGTTCTCGGGACTTTCCTGAGAGCAGCCCGGGGCGAGACCATGACAAGCCCGGTGAGCCATCCGGGTTCATAGCGGAAGCCCTCGCGCGGCCGCGTCTCATGACGCGCCCGGGGGCTGAAGGAGACTACGTGTCCGACGATGCCCCAATCCAAGACCAGACCGACAACCTCACCGAAGCGAGCGGAAACATCCCGGCCGGCGCAATCGCCGATCTCGACCAGGCCTCCGGGACCAGCGAGGACCTGCCCGACCGGCTGAGAGTCCACTCGCTCGCGCGGGTGCTGGGGACCACCAGCAGGCGGGTGCTCGACGCGCTCAGCGAACTGGACGGTCGTACCCGCAGCGCACATTCCAGCGTGGACCGCACCGACGCCGTACGTGTCCGTGACGTGTTGGCACAGGAACCGCAGGATGCCGAGCCGGCAGAGGCCCCGGCACTGCCTGTACCGGTTACGTCCGACACCGAAGTGGTAGTGGTCGTCGAGGATCTCACGGCGGATACAGAGCCCGAATCGCGACTGCTGCTGGAGACCCCTCCCGAGCACGGCGGGGCGGGCCACGAGGCCGATCACCCGGCCGACTACCTGCCCCTTTTCGTCGCACCGCAGCCCGTCGCGGCGCGGCCCGCCGTGCGTGACGATGAAGACGAAGACGAGGACGACGAAGCCGAGGACGGCGACGCGGAAGACGCCGAGGACTCTGAGGCCGATGCCGAGGACAGCGACGACGACCAGTCCGACCGGCCCGCCAACCGCCGACGCCGCCGGGGCCGCCGTGGTCGTGGCCGCGGCCGGGGCGGTGAGTCGGACGCCGACTCCGACACTGACGACGACAAGCGCGACGAGTCCGAGGACGGCGAAGCCGACACCAGCGCCTCCGACGAGGACGGCGCGGACGACGAGGCGGCCGGCGAAGACGGCGCTACCCGCCGGCGCCGACGCAGGCGGCGGCGCAAGTCCGGATCCGGCGAAGGCGGGGACGCCGTCGCACCCGACGATCCACCGAACACCGTCGTGCATGAACGTGCCCCGCGGGAGAAGTCCGCAAAGTCGGGCAAGGACGGCGCCGATCCCGACGAGATCCAGGGCATCAGCGGTTCGACCCGGCTGGAGGCCAAGCGGCAACGTCGCCGTGACGGCCGTGACGCCGGCCGGCGCCGGCCCCCGATCCTGAGCGAGGCCGAGTTCCTGGCCCGCCGCGAGGCCGTCGAGCGCGTCATGGTGGTGCGCGACAAGGTCCGCAGCGAACCGCCGCACGAAGGCGCGCGCTACACCCAGATCGCCGTGCTCGAGGACGGCGTGGTGGTCGAACACTTCGTCACGTCGGCGGCGTCCGCCTCGTTGGTGGGCAACATCTACCTCGGCATCGTGCAGAACGTGCTGCCGTCCATGGAGGCCGCATTCGTCGACATCGGCCGAGGCCGCAACGGCGTGCTCTACGCCGGCGAGGTCAACTGGGAGGCCGCGGGCCTGGGCGGGTCGAACCGCAGGATCGAGCAGGCACTCAAGCCGGGCGACTACGTCGTCGTCCAGGTCAGCAAGGATCCGGTCGGGCACAAGGGCGCCCGACTGACCACGCAGGTGTCGCTGGCCGGTCGCTATCTGGTCTACGTTCCCGGTGCGTCGTCGACGGGCATCAGCCGCAAGCTGCCGGACACCGAGCGCCAGCGGCTCAAGGAGATCCTGCGCGAGGTCGTTCCGGCCGATGCCGGCGTGATCATCCGCACCGCGTCCGAAGGCGTGAAGGAGGAGGACATCCGCTCCGACGTCACGCGCCTTCAGGAGCGGTGGACCGAGATCGACGCCAAGGCGGCCGAAACCAAGGGGAAGGCCGCCGGTGCGGCGATCGCACTCTACGAAGAGCCCGATGTGCTGGTCAAGGTCATCCGCGACCTGTTCAACGAGGACTTCTCGGGGCTGATCGTCTCCGGTGACGACGCCTGGGACACCATCAACGAGTACGTCAATTCCGTTGCGCCTGAACTCGTTTCGAAGCTGACGAAGTACGAGGTGGCCAGCGAGGGTGGGCCCGACGTGTTCGCCGTGCACCGTATCGACGAGCAGTTGGCCAAGGCGATGGACCGCAAGGTGTGGCTGCCGTCCGGCGGCACTCTGGTGATCGACCGCACTGAGGCGATGACGGTCGTCGACGTCAACACCGGCAAGTTCACCGGTGCCGGTGGCAACCTGGAGCAGACCGTCACCAAGAACAATCTCGAGTCGGCCGAGGAGATCGTGCGCCAACTGCGGCTGCGCGACATCGGCGGCATCATCGTCATCGACTTCATCGACATGGTGCTGGAGTCCAATCGCGACCTGGTGCTGCGCCGGTTGACCGAGGCGCTGGCGCGCGACCGCACGCGCCACCAGGTGTCGGAGGTGACCTCGCTGGGTTTGGTTCAGCTGACCCGCAAGCGGCTCGGCACCGGCCTGGTCGAGGCGTTCTCGACCACCTGCACGCACTGCGCGGGCCGCGGCATCGTGCTGCACGCCGACCCGGTCGACACGGTGCAGGCGGTCGCGCGCAAGGCGGAGTCCAGCAGTAGCAATAGCAGTGGTGGTAGCGGCGGCCGTCGCGGCAAGCGCGGCAACAAGAAGGGCCGCCCCGATGAAGGTGCCGCGGTCGCCGCCGCCGTCGCGAAGGTGCCCGCACATCCCGCCGGTGAGCACCCGATGTTCAGGGCGATGGCGGCCGCCAACGGCCATGACGACGAATCCGGCGAAGAATTGGTCGACGACGAGACCACGGCCATCTCCGAGGAGGCCGGCGAGGTCGCCGAGCAGGTCGCGGACGAATCGGTGATCGAGGATCTGACCGACGACGAACCCGATGACGCCGACGAAGAGGATTCCGCCGACGAGGACGACCTCGACGTCGATCTCGACGAGGACGATTCCGAAGCCGACGACGAGCTCGACGACATCGATCTCGACGAGGACGAGTCCGAAGCCGACGACGATGATGAGGACGACGACACCGAGGAAGACGGGTACGACGAGGACGAGCCCGACGAGGACGATGCCCGACGAAGACCAAGGCGGCGAAGTCGAGGCCGTGGTGGTCGAGGCCGCCGGTCGGCCCCGGCGCCGTCGCGCGGCGGCCCGGCCGGCCGGGCCGCCGCTCTGAGGGGAAGGGCCGGGCGGTTTGACCCCGTACCCGCTGGTCACGTAACCTTGAGCAGTTGTCGCCAGGCTGACACCGGCGACGGCGGGACCGCACCTGTCCCGCACCCCAGACCCACGCTCGCAGCCCCCGGGTAGCGCGCGTCCAAGTACGAGATAGAACCGAAACGTAAAGGACAAGGCACGATGGCGACATACGCAATCGTCAAGACCGGTGGCAAGCAGTACAAGGTCGCCGAAGGTGACGTGGTGAAGGTCGAGAAGCTCGACGTCGAGCCCGGCGCCAAGGTCGAACTGCCTGTCGCCCTGGTGGTCGACGGCGCGAAGCGTCACCACCGATGCCAAGGACCTGGCCAAGGTCGCCGTGACGGGCGAGGTGCTCGAGCACACCAAGGGCCCCAAGATCCGCATCCACAAGTTCAAGAACAAGACCGGCTATCACAAGCGCCAGGGCCACCGTCAGCAGCTGACGGTGCTCAAGGTCACCGGCATCAAGTAGAGCAGGGGAGCGAACACACATGGCACACAAGAAGGGCGCTTCCAGCTCACGCAACGGTCGCGACTCCAACGCCCAGCGCCTCGGCGTCAAGCGGTTCGGCGGACAGGTCGTCAAGTCCGGCGAGATCATCGTCCGGCAGCGCGGCACCCACTTCCACCCCGGCGTCAACGTCGGCCGTGGCGGCGACGACACGTTGTTCGCCACGGCTGCCGGCGCGGTCGAGTTCGGCGTCAAGCGCGGCCGCAAGACCGTCAACATCGTCCCAAGCGAGGGCTGAGCTTCGCGGGCGTGACGCCCGAAAGGATTACCCATGCCCCGGTTCGTCGACCGCGTCGTCATCCATGCGCGGGCGGGTTCCGGCGGCCACGGCTGTGCGTCGGTTCACCGCGAGAAATTCAAGCCGCTCGGCGGCCCCGACGGGGGTAACGGCGGTCGCGGCGGCAGCGTCGTGCTCGTCGTCGATCCGCAGGTGCACACCCTGCTCGATTTCCACTTCCATCCGCACGTCGACGCGCCCTCCGGCAAGCAGGGTGCCGGTAACAATCGCGACGGGGCCGCCGGCGCCGATCTCGAGGTGAGGGTGCCCGACGGCACCGTCATCCTGGACGCAGACGGCCGTCTGCTCGCCGACCTCGTCGGCGCGGGCACCCGCTTCGAGGCCGCCGCCGGCGGCCGCGGGGGTCTGGGCAACGCCGCGCTGGCCTCCCGGGCCCGTAAGGCGCCCGGATTCGCGCTCCTCGGCGAGAAGGGCGATGAGCGCGAGCTCACCCTGGAACTCAAGACAGTCGCCGACGTCGGCCTCGTCGGCTTTCCGTCGGCCGGGAAATCCTCGCTGGTGTCGGCGATCTCGGCGGCCAAGCCGAAGGTGGCCGACTATCCCTTCACCACACTGGTTCCCAATCTCGGTGTGGTGTCGGCGGGGGAGCACACCTTCACCGTCGCCGACGTGCCCGGGTTGATCCCGGGCGCATCGGAAGGCCGCGGCCTGGGACTGGATTTCCTGCGGCACATCGAGCGCTGCGCGGTGCTGGTGCACGTCGTGGACTGCGCCACCATGGAGCCGGGCCGCGACCCGATCTCCGACATCGACGCGCTCGAAGCCGAGCTGGCCGCGTATCAGCCGACGCTGCAAGGTGATTCGACGCTGGGCGACCTGGCGGACCGGCCGCGCGCCGTCGTGCTCAACAAGATCGACATCCCCGACGGCAAGGAGTTGGCCGATTTCGTCCGGGCTGACATCGAACAGCGCGGTTGGCCGGTGTTCGAAGTTTCCGCGGTGACCCGAGAAGGCTTGCGCCCGTTGATCTTCGGATTGTGGGATCTGGTTTCGGCCTACCGTGCCGCGCAGCCCGAGCTTCCGCCACGGCGTCCGGTCATCCGGCCCATCCCGGTGGACGAGAAGTCCTTCTCGGTGGAACCCGACGGTGAGGGCGGCTTCGTGGTGCGCGGAACGCGGCCCGAGCGCTGGATCGCCCAGACCAATTTCGAGAACGACGAGGCCGTCGGCTACCTGGGCGACCGGCTGGCGCGCCTCGGCGTGGAAGACCAGCTGCTGAAGTTGGGCGCCAAGCCGGGCTGCGCGGTGACCATCGGCGACATGACGTTCGACTGGGAGCCGCAGACGCCGGCCGGTGTCGACGTCACGATGTCCGGCCGGGGCACCGACACCCGGCTCGAGCGCAACGACCGGATCGGGGCCGCCGACCGCAAGGTGGCCCGACGGGAGCGCCGAGAGCACGGCGAGGAGCAGTGAGTGCCCACCGGGATGCCATCCGGTCCGCGCGCAGCGTCGTCGTCAAGATCGGCACCACCGCGCTGACCGCGCCGAACGGGATGTTCGACGCCAACCGGCTGCAGCACCTGGCCGACGCCATCGAGGGCCGCATGAAGGCGGGCTCCGACCTGGTGATCGTGTCGTCGGGGGCGATCGCCGCGGGCATCGAACCGCTCGGATTGTCCAAGCGTCCCACCGACCTGGCGACCAAGCAGGCCGCCGCCAGCGTCGGGCAGGTCGCGCTGGTGAACTCGTGGAGCGCGGCGTTCGGCCACTACGGTCGCACGGTGGGTCAGGTGCTGCTGACCGCGCACGACATCTCGATGCGGGTTCAGCACACCAATGCCCAGCGCACCCTGGACCGTCTGCGCGCACTGCACGCGGTGGCGATCGTCAACGAGAACGACACCGTGGCGACCAACGAGATCCGGTTCGGTGACAACGACCGGCTGTCCGCGCTCGTCGCGCATCTGGTGGGTGCGGACGCGCTGATCCTGCTCAGTGACATCGACGGGCTGTATGACAGCGATCCGCGAAAAGGGAACGCGCGCTTCATCTCCGAGGTCAGTGGCCCCGACGACCTCTCGGAGGTGAACGCGGGGCGGGGCAGCCATCTGGGCACCGGCGGGATGGCGTCGAAGCTGTCGTCGGCGCTGCTGGCCGCCGACGCCGGTGTGCCCGTGTTGCTGGCCGCGGCCGCCGACGCCGCCTCGGCGCTGTCGGACGCGTCGGTGGGTACGGTGTTCGCGCCGCGGACCGACCGGATGTCCGCGCGCCGGTTCTGGGTGCGCTACGCCGCCGAAGCCGCGGGAACGCTGACGCTGGACGACGGAGCGGTGCGGGCCGTGGTGAAGCAGCGGCGGTCCCTGCTGCCGGCCGGCATCACCGCGCTGTCGGGCCGGTTCTTCGGCGGCGACGTCGTCGAACTGCGCGGCTTGGACGACACCATGGTCGGCCGGGGCGTGGTGGCCTACGACGCGGCCGAGTTGGTCGGAATGGTCGGGCGCTCGACCTCGGAACTGCCCACCGACATGCGCCGGCCCGCGGTGCACGCGGACGACCTGGTGCCGGTGTAGCGGCTGACGCAAGCGGAACCTTGCCCGCAGGCGGTCAGGCAGAGATGAACGTCTGACGTAGTTCGCCGACCCCGGACACCCGGCTGATGAGTTCATCGCCCGGTTGGAGAAACCGCTGCGGGTCCCGGCCGAAGCCAACCCCGGCAGGGGTGCCACAGAAAATGATGTCGCCGGGCAGCAACGGTGTCACGCGGGACAAGCCCTCGATCAACGCCGGCACGCCGAAAAGAAAATCCCTCGATCCGCCGTCTTGCAGGGTCTCCTCGCCGACCGAGCACTGCAGCGTGATGTCGTCGGGATCATCGAACTCGTCGACCGTCACGACCCACGGGCCGATCGGCGCAAAGCCCGGGAAGGACTTGCCCAGGCTGAACTGCGCCGCGGGCCCGGAAAGTTGAGTGATTCGTTCGGAGATGTCCTGCCCGGCGGTCAGGCCGGCCACATGGGACCAGGCATCTGCGGCAGCGACGTTCTCGGCCCGCCGGCCGATCACCGCGACCAGCTCGACCTCCCAGTCGACCTGACCGCCCGGCGGCAGCACGACGGTGGAGATCGGACCCGAGAGCGCGGTGCGGAACTTGGTGAATACCGGTGGAAAGGTGTCGGGAACGTCGAGCTTCGACTCGACCGCATGGTCACGGTTGTTCAGCCCGATGGCGAACACCTGCGCCGGTGCGGGAGTCGGTGCTTGGAGGTCGGTCAGCTGGAAGTCGGCGGCCTCGACCCGGTCGAGGTCGAGCGTGCTTGCCCAGCTGACGAACTCGTCCCAGACGTCATAGATCGACTGCGGGTCCGAGCCGAACCGGCCGCCTGAGGCCTGCGCCACGTCGACGGCGCCGCGGTCGGTGAACAGCGTCAGCCGTCCGGACAGGTTGCCGCTGCGCATGGGTGCTCCTCGCTGAGTGGACTGCTGTCTTGACTCTAGATGCGCAGGTGTAGGAGCGGGGACGAGTTCGGGCTACCATGCCCGCGTGAGGCCAGAGTTGGCGGCGGCACACGCCGCGGTGGATGAAGCGGTCGCGATCCTGCGGGACGGGCGGGACCGACCGCACGCGCGGATCGACAAGGCGGCCAAGGATTTCCTCACCGAGGTCGACCTGGCCAGCGAGTCGGCGATGCAGCGCTCGCTCGCGGCATCCACTCCGGAGATCGGCTTCTACGGCGAAGAGGGCGGCGGGGCGGCCCTCGACTCGGGCAAGGTCTGGGTCGCGGATCCGCTCGACGGGACCGTCAACTACGCGACCGGGTCACCGCTGTGCGGAGTGATGCTCGGCCTGCTCGAGGACGGGGTTCCGACACTCGGCGTGATCGACCTGCCGTTCCTCGGCGTCCGGGTCGACTCGGGTGCGCTGGCCGACGTCGGCTCGCTCGAGGACGGGATCATCGGGATGGGCGACGCCTTCCACCGCGGCGGCGCCCGGCTGGACGCGTACCTCGAAATGACGATGAGCGTGCACCGACGGGCGCTGCGGTTTCGCTGCGTCGGCGCGGCGTCGGTGCTCTGGACCTGGCTCGTCAGCGGTCAGATCCAGGGCATGCTGCTGGCCCACAACAACCCGTATGACGTCGTCGCCGGGCATGCGATCGCGCGTGCGGCGGGAGCGATTTGCACCGACTACGCGGGCGCCCCGCTGGTCCTGGAGTCGAGCGGCGCCATGGCGGCCGTCCCCGGTATCCAGGCTGAGCTCGTCGGCCTCGCGGCCGATCTCGCGGCGGCGGCAGCGCGAGACGGCTGAGAGGTTCAGCGTTCGATCGGGCGCACGAGCGGGACGTCCGGGTTCAGCTCGACCCCGAAACCGGGCGTGTCCGGCAACCGCATCCGCCCGTTCACCGGAACCGGCTCGCCGACCAGCAGCGGCTGGAACATCGGCACCACCTGGTCGGCCTCGGGCGCCATCATCAAGAACTCGGCGAACGGGCTGTTGGTCCTGGTGATGACGAAGTGATACGAGTACACACTCGACCCGTGCGGCACGACCAGAGCCCCGTACGCATCGGCCAACGCCGAGATCTTGATCAGCTCGGTGATCCCGCCGCACCATCCGACGTCCGGCTGCAGGATGTCCGCGCAGCCCATCTCCAGCAGCATCCGGAACCCGTGCCTGGTCGACTCGTGTTCGCCGGTGGAGACCAGCATCCCGCGCGGCACCGCCCGCCGCAGGTCGCGGTAGCCCCAGTAGTCGTCCGGGATCAGGGCCTCCTCCAGCCATTTCAGCCCGTACTCATGGGCGGCGATGGCCAGCCGGGTGGCGTAGTCGAGGTCGAGTGACATCCAGCAGTCCCACATCAGCCAGAAGTCGTCGCCCACCTTCTCCCGCATCGCGGCGAGCTCGGCCAGGTTGGCCTTCAGCCCGGGCACACCCTCGTGCGGTGCATGGTGCAGGGGCATTTTCCCGCCGATGAAGCCCATCTGCTGGGCCAGATCGGGACGCGCGCCGGTGGCGTAGAAGGTGAGCTCGTCGCGGACCGCGCCACCCAGCAGGTGGTAGACCGGCTCCTGCCGCAGCCGGCCCAGCAGGTCGTAGAGGGCGAGGTCGATGGCGCTGATGACATTGAGCACCAGACCCTTCCGGCCGTAGAACAGCGTGGACCGATACATCTGGTCCCAGATCTTCTCGATGTCGGTGACCTGGGCACCCTCCAGGAAACGGGCCAGGTGGCGCTCGACGATCCACGCGCCGGGCTCGCCTGCCGTGGTGACACCGAAGCCGACGGTGCCGTCGTCGGCTTCGACCTGCACGACCAGGGTGCCGAGAACGTTCAGGCCGAACGTGCGCCGGCTCTCGGCGTACTCCGGGTAGCGCGACATCGGGGTCGCGATATGGTCGTCGATCCAGTGATAGCCCTGCTGATCGTGATAGTCGGCACCACCGCCGGCTCCGACCGTGTAGGCGCGTACCTGCCGTATTCGAGGCGTGCTCAACGTGGCTCGTCTTCTGCAGGGCCGGCACTCGGCGGGCCCTGCGGGAACACCAGGATCTTGCTCGCGGTGCTGCGACCTCTGGCGAGGTCGTCGAAGCTCTGCGCCGCCCCGTCCCAGCCGACCCGGCCGTCGATCAGCGCCGCGATGCCGTCCGGGACGGTGCCGACCCATGCGGCGGTCTCGGCGAAATCGTCGGCGGTGTAGGTGAAAGCCCCGATCAGCGTGCGCTCCGCGGTGCTCACCGCGTAGGCCGAGAGCTCCAACCGCGGCGAGCCCATGCCGACGAGGACGATTCGGCTCCCCAGTCCCGAAACGGCGAACGCGTCGGCCACGGTCTGGTTCACGCCGACCGCGTCGATCACCACGCTGGCCGGACCACCCAGAGCGGCGGCGACCGCCTCGGCCAAGTCGCCCGCAGTTGGATCGATCACCCGGCCGCCGAGCTTGGCGCAGAGGTCCCGGCGCGACGCGCTGACGTCGGACACGGCCAGGTTGGTGACACCGAGTCGCCGGGCCGCCAGCAGGCACGCCTGTCCGATCGGGCCACCACCGATGACCAGCAAGCGGTCGTCGGCAGTCGCCCCAGCCCGACGAACGGCGTGATAGCCCACGGCCAGCGGCTCCACCAGTGCCCCGAGCTCGGCCGGCATGCTCTCCGGCAGGACCACCACGTTCTTCGCCGGGGCGGCGACCCGGTCGGCGAACGCCGCCGGAATCTCCGGGGCGACGCCCAGCACAACGCGACGGCTGCACCATTGCTGCTGACCATCGCGACAGGCAGCGCAGGTTCCGCAGGCCATCACCGGGTTGATGGTGACCAGCTGGCCGGGTGCGAGGCCGGTTACCCCGGGACCGAGCTCGTCGATCCGGCCAACCGTCTCGTGGCCCATCACCTGGCCGGGATGACGGCGCCCGTTCTCCCCGGAGTAGCCGTGGAAGTCAGAGCCGCAGATGCCGGTGGCGATGACCTCGACGACCACCTCGCCCGGTGCCGGCTGCGGCTCGGGCCGTTCCTCCACCGCGATGTCGTATGCACCACGCAGCACCAGCGCCTTCACGTGAATTCCTCCTCGTTCTCGGTCGCCCGGTCTGGTGTCAGTGCAACACCACCGGTTTCGCGTCCACCTGATCCAGGTGGCCGGCCTCGATCTCGTTGGCCTTCTTGAAGAGCCCGGTCAGGCCGAACAGGATCGCACCCACGACGGCTCCCACCGCCAAGGAGTACAGACCGGCGTTACCGCCGATGGTCTCCTTGAAATAGTCACGCATGTTGGGCGCCAGGAACCCACCCAGGTTGCCCAGGGAGTTGATCAAGCCGATGCCCGCCGCCGCGGCGAACCCGGTCATGTACTCGGTGGGCAACGTCCAGAAGATCGGCTGCATGGCCACAAACCCCATCGCGGCCAGGGAGAGCCCGGCGATCGCCAGCACCGGCGTTCCGCTCAACGCTCCGGAGATGACGATTCCGAAGGCGGTGAGTAGCAGCAACCCCACTCCGATCGGCCGGTGCTTGCGCGTCCGGTCCGCCAGGCCCGGGAAGAAGGCGACCGAGGCCAACGCGAACACCCAGGGGATGGCGGTGACCAACGATGCCTGGAAGCCGAGCTTCTGGCCGGTGATGGCCGTCACCTGCGTGGGCAGGAAGAACGTCATGCCGTATACCGCGATCTGGATGCAGAAGTAGATCAGCGCGAAGTACCACACCCGCCAGTTTCCGAGTGCCGCAAGCACCTTCTGGGGTCCGTGCCCCTCGGCCTTCGCGGTGTCCTCGGCCGCAATGGTCTCCACCAGAGCCTGCTTCTCGTCTTTCGGCAGCCACTTCGCGTCCTTCGGCTTGTCGTTCAGGAAGAAGAAGGACCACACGCCCACGACGACGGCGAGCAAACCCTCGATGAGGAACATCCACTGAATGCCGCGAAGTCCGAGAAACCCGTTGAGCTCGAGCAGCCCGCCGGACAGCGGGTTGCCCAGCATGCCGGCGATCGCGATGCCCATATAGAAGTAACCGCGCGCTCGGCTCAGGTGCCGCGCGGGGATCCAGTAGGTGAGGAAGAGGATGACGCCGGGAAAGAAGCCCGCCTCGGCGACACCCAGGAGGAACCGCAGGATGTAGAAACTCGTCGGCCCCTGCACGAACATGAAGGCGGCCGCGATGATGCCCCAGCTCACCATGATCCGGGCCAGCCACCAGCGCGCCCCCACCTTGTGCAACAGGAGGTTGCTGGGCACCTCGAAGAGGGCGTAGCCGACGAAGAAGAGGCCGGCGCCGAAGGCGTAAGAGGCGGCACTGATGCCGAAGTCGATCTCGAACTCTTTCTGCGCGAACGAGACGTTGCTGCGGTCCAGGAACGCGATGACATACATCAGCAGCAGGAACGGGATCAGCCGGCGGAATACCTTCTTCGTTGCCAGCTCGCTCAGATCGTGTCGACGCTGGACGGCGGCGGCGCCGCGCCGGCGCCGGGGCCCGGTGTGGTGTCCGACATTTCGTCTCCTTAGTTTCGTGATGGCCGGATCACGCCTCCGGTGATCATGGGTTTCGATGGTCCTGCAGGGTCGCTCGGTTCGGTCGATGCCGGCGAGCGGTCAGTGCATGTACTTGCCTCCGTCGACCTGGATGGTGGCTCCGTTGATGTAGCCGGCGCCGTCGGAGAGCAGGAAGGCCACGGTGGCGGCGATCTCGTCCGGCTGGCCGACGCGGCCCAGTGGGATTCCGGCCGACATCGAGGCCTTGCGTTCATCGGTGAGCCGGCCACCCATGATCTCGGTGTCGATCGGCCCGGGGGCCAGCACGTTCACGGTGATTCCGTACTGGCCGAGCTCTCGGGCGCCGCCGTGGGCCATGCCGATCACGGCGGCCTTCGCGGTGGCGTAGACCCCTTTCGAGAAGGTGCCGCCGCCGTCGAACGCGGTGATGGAGGAGGTGTTCAGGATCCGGCCGACGCCCTGCGGGATCATCCGCGCGGCGGCCGCCTTGAGCATCAGGTACGAGCCGGTGACGTTCACCGCCATCACCCGCTCGAACTCCGCGAGCTCACACTCGTGCAAGGTGGCCTGCGAGGCGATCCCGGCCAGGTTGACCAGGCCGGTCACCGGCGGAAGTTCGGCGTCGACCCGCGCGAAGAGGTCGTTCACCGAGGCCTCGGCGGCGATGTTGGTCGGCACCGCCAGGACGCCCTGATGACCGGCGTCGCGTAGCTCGGCCTCCACCGCGGCAAGTCCGTCGGCGTTGATGTCGACCAGGGCGACGTGCCAGCCGTTCTCGGCGAGGATCCGGGCGGTGACCCGGCCGATCCCGGCGGGGCCGCCGGCCCCGGTGATGACCGCGGTCCGTTGCTCGGGCAGGCGACCCGGGCCGGTCGTGGATGGTGAGTCGGACGTCATGGGTTTCTCCTTCAGGTCCGGTTGATCACGCGACGACGGTGGCGAGGATGTCGCGGATATACGCGCGGTTCTTGGCGATCACGGTGATCGCGTCGCTGCCGTAGTGCTCGCAGAGGAAGGCACCGCGGAAGCCGAGCCCAACGGCCTGGGTGATCGCGGCCCGGTAGTTGATCAAGCCGAAGTCCATCGGCACCGGAAACGTCATCACCTGCCCGGTCGCTGGGTCCTCGTCGCGCAGGTAGTTCTTCACATGCCAGTAGTTGGTGTGCGGGAGCAGCTTGTCGAACATCTCCTGCACCGGCTCGAGCGGGCGGTGCAGCCGGACGAAGTTGCCGATGTCGGGGTTCAGGCCGCAGGCTTCGTGCCCGACCTCTTCCAGGAACCGGATCGCGCCGTCGGCGGTGCCGACGTAGGTGTCCTCGTACATCTCGAGGGTGATCTGCTGACCGTTGCTCTGTGCGTGCTCGGCCAGCTCGCGGATCAACGCGGCCGCGCGACCGCGGGCCTCGGGGGACTCGTCATCGTGCCAGCCGTCCTCGAGCCAGAACCAGAGCACCTTCTCCTGGGCCGGTGTGAAGCCCTGAAAGAAGCCGAAGCTGACCAGCGGAACGCCGAGTTCGGCCGCGGCGTCGAGCAGCCGGTGGCTGTATTCGAGGTATTCCTTGCCGCGCTCGGGGTCCATGACGCTGCGGCGCGAGGTGGAGATCGCGGGAATGGTCAGGCCGGCGTCCTTCAGCACGCTCTGGAAATCGGCCATCCGCTCCGGGCTGAGATCGGCGACCCGGACCCAGGTGTCGGTCGGGTCGACCTCGCTGAAACCCAACCGGGCCACCAGGTTCAGATGCTTGGCCCATTCCTCTGGTGAAGCATCATGGATGGGTCCACCGTGGGAGTCGACGCTCCCGAACGGCAGCATGGCGGCCGCGATCGGCCAGTTCTCAGCGGTGTAGACAGTGGTGGTCACGGCGTTCGGTCTCTTCTCCGGGTCTCGATGGTCGGTACGCGTTGTCAGATGGGGGCGGGCCCGAGCTCGCGGAGGAGCTGGCCGAGCTTGGCGTACGCGGTGTTGCGGTACGCGATGAGCGGGGCCTGGTCGCCGGCCGGGATGACGAACCCGCCGCCCTGCTTCACCCCGTAGCGGCCGGCGTCGACCAGTTCGGTGAGCATCTCGGGCGCGGCCAGCCGCTCGCCGTAGTACTCCTGGAACGTTCGGAAGCAGGCCCGGTAGACGTCCAGTCCCGCCATGTCGGCGATGGCGAACGGGCCGAAGAACGGCAGCCGGTAGCCGAACGTGGTGCGCACCACGATGTCGATGTCCTCGGCGGTGGCCACCCCTTCTTCAACGAGGTTGATGGCCTCCTTGAGCAGGACGTACTGCAATCGGTTGAGCACGAACCCGGCCTTGTCGTTCACCCGGGCGCTGAGTTTGCCGGTCCGCGCCACCAGGGCCTCGGCGGCTTGCACGACGGCCTCGTCGGTGCCCGCGTGCGCGATCAGCTCGACGCCGGGGATGAAGGGGGCGGGGTTGGAGAAGTGAACGCCGAGGAAGCGCTCGGCGTGGGTCAGGTTTGCCGCGAGGTCGCCGATCGGGAGGG
This sequence comes from uncultured Actinomycetota bacterium, assembly GCA_963779655.1. GTDB lineage: Bacteria > Actinomycetota > Actinomycetes > Mycobacteriales > Mycobacteriaceae > Mycobacterium. The sequence goes on from CAVZZD010000027.1 coordinate 316,024, forward strand.
TGGAGGTGTTGCTGCCGATGATCGCGTCCGGGCGGGCGGCTGCCTCGATGCTCTTCAGTACCGGACCCTTGATCTCCGGCTGCTCCAGCACGGCTTCCTCGATCAAATCCGCCTCGGCGACCGCCTCAGGCAGGCTGTCGGCGGCGCGCAGGTTGGCCCGGACCAGATCGGCCGACCCGGCATCGAAGAGCCCTTGGGCCTCGAAGTCCTCGGCTTCGCGACACAGCCGCTCGAGGTGGCGACGGGTCAGGGCGGGGTCGGCGTCGACGATGACCACGTCGAGGCCGGCCATCGCAAAGACCTGGGCGATGCCCCCACCCATGTAGCCGGCGCCGACGACGGCGATGTGCTGGAGCTGAGTCGTCACGATGGGCACGACCTTCCCTGGCTGGGCGCCAGGCGCCGCGCGCCGGGAGCGAACGTGGGACAAGGTCCCCGAGCCGAACTCGGACCTGTCTTCGGGCTACCCACAGATGTGATCCAACACACTCACGTTCCGTGGATGTGATCCAAGACACTATGGGATCGATGGAACACGATCAAGAGGTGGTCCGGCCGATGCCTCGCGCCCCGCAGTTTCGCGCCGCACGTCGTCGAAGCGTGCGCCACACTCGGCATGGCGGATCAGCAAGGTGGACACGGCCGCACGACGACCATTGGAGACAGCACAGATGATTGCATCGAATCAAAGCGACGGCGGCGCCGTGCCCGACGTGCGAAGAGCGCCACGCGAGTTCCTGGAGCATCTCTTCGGTGTGGCGGTCGAACGCGCGCTTCCGCTGGCCAGCATGGGTGCGCACCTGCCGGCGCCGCCGGCCGAGGGCCGAACGCTGGTGCTGGGCGCCGGCAAGGCCGGCGGCTCGATGGCGCAAGCGCTCGAGGCGCTGTGGCCGGCCGATGCGCCCTTGTCCGGCCTGGTCGTCACGCGCTACCACCACATTCCGCCGCGCCCGGCCGGGCTGCCCGAACGCATCGAACTGGTCGAGGCGGCTCATCCGGTGCCCGATGAAGCCGGGGTGAAGGCGGCCGAGCGCATCCTTGCCTTGACCCGCGGACTGACAGCGGACGATCTGGTGCTGTGCCTGATTTCCGGCGGTGGCTCGGCTCTGCTCACCTTGCCCGTCGAAGGCCTGACGCTGGCCGACAAGCAGCGCATCAACAAGCAGCTGCTGGAGTCCGGTGCCCACATCGGCGAGATGAACTGCGTGCGCAAGCACTTGTCGCGCATCAAGGGCGGCCGGCTGGCGGCGGCCTGCGCGCCGGCGAAGGTGGTGACACTGACGATCAGCGACGTGCCCGGCGACGACCCGGCCGTGATCGCCAGCGGCCCGACGGTGCCCGACGCCACCACCTGCGCCGATGCGCTCGCGATCCTCGACCGCTACCGCATCGAGGTGCCGCCCGCGGTGCGTGCCCGGCTCGAGAGCGGCGAGCTGGAAACTCCCAAGCCTGGGGACGGCGTGTTCCGTGGCCACGCCACGCATCTGATCGCCACGCCGCAGCAATCGCTCGAAGCCGCTGCAGCGGCGGCGCGCGCCGGCCGGCATCGAGGCCCACATCCTCTCCGACGAGATCGAAGGCGAGTCGCGCGAGGTCGGCAAGGTGCACGGGGCGCTGGCGCGCGCGGTGGCCCACCGCGGCGAGCCCTTCGCCAGGCCCTGCGTGATCCTGTCGGGCGGCGAGACCACGGTCACGATTCGGCCGCGCGCGCCGGGTGCGCCCAAGGGCCGGGGCGGGCGCGCGGGCGAGTTTTGCCTGGGCTTGGCCGGCGCGCTGATGGGGCAGGAGAACGTGTGGGCGCTGGCCGCCGACACCGACGGCATCGACGGTGTCGAGGACAACGCGGGCGCGTTCGTCGCGCCCGACACGCTGGCGCGCGCCGAAGGCGCCGGCCGCAAGCTGGCCGACCACCTGGACCGCAACGACGCTTACGGCTACTTCGACGCGATCGGCGATCTGCTGGTCACCGGCCCCACGCACACCAACGTGAACGACTTCCGGGCGATGCTGATCTTGTAGCGCCGCGCACAGACGGGGCGGTCGCCGCGTTGGGCATCCTCGCCACCCACCGGCGGCTCCGCGCGCATACTGAAGCCGACTCCACCTGGCTATCGACGAGGAACCATGTCTGACGACGCAAAACAGACAACCACGACGCCAACACCGACTGCCGAGGAGGTGCTTGCCGCAGAGCCGGCGGTGCGCCACGAACCCGGCGCCCGGGGCCGGATCAGGGCAGCCAACGTCGCGGCCGGTCGGCGGATCGCCGCTCTCGACGACGACCCCACCGGCTCGCAGACGGTGCACGACGTCTCCGTGGTCACCGTGTTCGAGGATGCCGAATACGCCGCGGGCCTCGCCGAACCCGGCTCGACCTGCTTCGTCCTGACCAACACCCGCAGCCTGCCCGAGGACGCCGCGGTGGAACTCACCACCAGCGTCGCCGGCAGCCTGTTCACCCTGGGGCAGAGCCTGGGCGCACCGATGGAGGTGGTCAGCCGCAGCGATTCCACCCTGCGCGGCCACGTCCTCGCCGAGATGCGTGCCATCGACGCCGCGCGGCGGAGGGTCACCGGCAAAGGATTCGACGGGGTGCTGCTGGTGCCCGCCTACTTCGAAGCCGGCCGGTTCACCGCCGGTGACATCCATTGGGCCAACGTGGCCGGAGAACCGGTTCCGGTCGGTGACAGCGAGTTCGCCAAGGACGCCACCTTCGGCTACACCTCGTCCAATCTGCGGGAATTCGTCGCCGAGAAGAGCAACGGGACGATCACCGCGGACCAGGTCCACTCCATCTCGCTGACCGACATCCGCGAGGGCGGACCCGACCGGGTCGCCGAAATCCTGGACGGGGTGACCGGCGGCGCGTTCGTCGTGGTCAACGCCACCGACTACGCCGACCTGGAGATCGTCGTGCTCGGCGGGCTCCAGGCGCAGGAGCGCGGCAAGTCGTTCGTATACCGCTGTGGTCCATCGTTCCCCCGGGCGCTGGCCGGGCTCGAACCGCAAGGCCCGCTCACCGCCGCACAGATCTGGCCGGCCGGCCGTCCCGGCGGCCACGGGCTCGTTGTCGTCGGTTCCCATGTTGGGCTGACGAGCCGGCAGGTCGCCAAGGCGCAGGAACGTGGTGGCCTGATGGAGGCCGAGCTGCACGTCCCCACCCTGCTGGACCCCGAACAGCGCGACGCTCATGTCGCCGCCATCGGCAAGCAGGTCGCCGAGGCTCTGTCCACCTCCGATGTGCTGCTGTTCACCAGCCGTACCCTGCTGCGCGGCGGCGACGCCGACGACAGCCTGGCCATTTCCCGCAACGTCTCCACCGCTGTCGTCGAGGTGGTCCAGGCCGCCCTCAAGGCGCATCCCGCCTGGGTCGTCGCCAAGGGCGGCATCACCTCCCACGACGTCGCCGTCCGGGGGCTCGGCATCCGGCGCGCAGAGGTCATCGGCCAACTGTTCCCCGGCATGGTGTCGGTGTTCCGCCCCATCGAGGCGGCCCCCGAAGCGGTCGGTACCCCCTACGTGGTTTTCGCCGGCAACGTCGGTAACGACGACACCCTGGCCGACGTGGTCGACCTCTTCACCGGCCGCAAGTGACACGTATTTTTTGCCGATAGTGCACATGATGTGAAGGAGAACGCCACGATGACCACCGTCGGATGGATCGGACTCGGCGCCATGGGCGCCCCGATGGCCACCTGTGTCGCACGCGCCGGGTACGCCGTGGCGGCGTTCGACGTCGACCCGCAGAAAGCTGTCGCACTGGCAGCCGACGGGCGTGAAACCCGCCGACACCGTCGCCGCCGCCGCCGACGGCGCGGATGTCCTGGTCCTGATGGTCGCGACCGCGCAGCAGGCCGAGTCGGTGCTGTACGGCGAAGGAAATGCCGCCGCGATGCTCAAGCCCGGCGCGGTCGTCCTGTTGATGGCCACCGTCGGTCCCGCCGCCGTGGAGGACTGGGCGAAACGTCTGGAGCCTGCCGGCGTCGAGATCGTCGACGCTCCCGTGTCGGGCGGTGCCGCCCGCGCCGGCCAGGGCGACCTGCTGATCATGGTCAGCGGCTCGGAGGCTGCGCTCGGCGCCGCGCAACCCCTGTTGGACGTCATGGCCCGCAACGCCCCCGTGGTGGGCTCGCGACCCGGTGACGGGCAGAAGGTCAAGTTGGTCAACCAGCTGCTCTGCGGGGTCCACATCGCGGTCGCCGCGGAGGCGCTCGCCTTCGCCGAGGCGCTTGGCCTGGAAGCCGGCCCCACCTGGGAGGTCCTGCGGAACGGTGCCGCCGCGTCCTTCATGCTCGACGACCGGGGCGCCCGCATGATCGACAATCCGAACGACGAGGTCCGTAGCGCCATCGACATCTTCGTGAAGGACATGGGCCTGGTGACGGCTGCCGCGCGGACAAACAGCTACCCCGCGCCGCTCGCCTCCGCAGCCGAACAGCTCTACCTCGCGGGCCGCCGCGCCGGACTCGGACGCGCCGACGACTCCTCGCTCATTCAGGTCCTCCGCGGCACCGCGACCAAGGCCACATCCTGATGATCTTGCTGAGCCGCAAGGGCGGAGTCGACCTCACCGGCTCAGGCTCGGATTCCGATTCCGGCAATGAGGCGAACCCGGGTGCGGAAATGGCCGCGAGCGGACCAGTCCGATGACCAGACTGTTCAACGACCCGGACGCGTTCGCCGACGAGGTCCTCGAAGGTTTCACCGCAGCACATGCCGACCTCGTGCGGCGGGTGCCGGGCGGCGTCGTCCGCAAGAGCCCGGCCCCCGCCGGCAAGGTCGCCGTCGTGATCGGCGGCGGGGCGGGGCACTACCCGGCCTTCGCCGGCCTGGTCGGGCCCGGCCTGGCCGACGGCGCCGCGCTCGGCAACATCTTCGCCTCGCCATCGGCCAAACAGATCTGCTCGGTGGCCCGCGCAGCCTCACACGGCGGCGGCGTGTTGCTCAGCTTCGGCAACTACGCCGGCGATGTGCTGCACTTCGGGCAGGCAGCCGAAACGCTGAACCGCAACGGCATCCCCACCAGGATCCTGGCTGTCACCGACGACATCTCCAGCGCGACCACCGACGAAATCGAGAAACGTCGCGGCGTCGCGGGCGACCTGACCGTCTTCAAAGTGGCCGCAGCGGCCGCCGACGACGGGACTGTCGCTCGAGGAAGTCCACCGCATCGCATCGCGCGCCAACGACCGGACCCGCACGTTGGGAGTGGCCTTCACCGGATGCACCCTGCCCGGCGCCGGCAAGCCGCTGTTCACCGTGCCGCCAGGACGAATGGCGGTCGGCATGGGTATCCACGGCGAACCCGGGCACCGGGGAAGCCGAAGTCCCCACCGCCGACGAACTCGCCGAACTACTGGTGAGCAAGCTCCTCGACGACCTGCCCACCGACATCGACACCGCCGACGGCGCCCGCGTCGGGCTCATCCTCAACGGCCTGGGCACCATCAAACACGAAGAGTTGTTCGTGGTGTACCGAAGGATCGCTCAACTGCTGACCGCCCACGGTGTCACGACGGTGCAGCCCGAGGTCGGTGAATTCGTCACCAGTTACGACATGGCCGGGGTCTCACTCACCTTGTTCTGGCTCGACGGCGAACTCGAAACCTACTGGGCCGCCCCCGCCCACTCGCCGGCCTACCGCAAGGGCAACACCGCCGACCCCGTAGACGGGTCGACCCCCGCCGTCGACACGGTCGACTCGAGCTGGGACGAGGACAGTCGGCCCGTCGCCGCCGCCGGCAACGCCTCCCGCGAGGCCGCCCGAACCGGCATCGATGTACTCACGGCGATCCGCGACACCATCGACGAGAACGTGCAGCGATCTCGGCGACATCGACGCGGTCGCCGGCGACGGCGACCACGGCATCGGCATGCAGCGCGGCGCGCGCGCCGCGGTCGAGGCGGCCGTCACCGAACACGACCGGGGCGCAGGAGCCGGAGCCGTGCTGACCGCCGGCGCCGATGCCTGGGCCGACCGTGGCGGGGGCACCTCCGGTGCCCTGTGGGGCGTGGCGCTGCGGGCTGTCGGCGACGCGATCGGCAACGACGACAGACCCGACGCCCACGATGTCAGCGACGGCGTCGCCGCGGCGCTGCGCAACATTCAGCAGATCGGCAAAGCGAAGGTCGGCGACAAGACCCTCGTCGACGTGCTGGCTCCGGCCAGCGCCGCACTGACCCAAGCAGTCGCCGACGGTCAGGATCTGGGGGCGGCATTCGCCACGGCCGCAGCAGTCGCCGACGACGCGGCCACCGCCACCGCCCAGCTGCTGCCCAAGATCGGCCGTGCCCGTCCGCTCGCCGAGAAAAGCTTCGGGACGCCCGACGCGGGCGCGGTGTCGATGGCCCTGGTCTTCCACGCAGTGCACCGCGCTCTCGCCGGAAAGTGCTGACGCCCAACGCAAGTGGACGCACTCCGCAACCCATCAGCCACGAAGGAAGTCCGACCATGGAAAAGAAACTGCGGATCGTCATCGGCGCCGACGACGCCGGATTCGAATACAAGGAAGCACTCAAGCGGGATCTGAGCGCCAACCCTCTGGTGGAATCGGTCGTCGACGTCGGAGTCACCGCCGACGAGCACACCGCCTACCCCCGGGTCGCCGTCCAGGCCGCCGAACTGGTCGCCGCCGGCGACGCCGACCGCGCCCTGTTGGTCTGCGGAACCGGTCTGGGCGTTGCGATCTCGGCCAACAAAGTGCCCGGGATCCGCGCCGTCACCGCCCACGACAGCTTCTCGGTGGAACGCTCCGTCCTCAGCAACAACGCCCAGGTCCTCACCTTCGGTCAACGCGTCATCGGCCTCGAGCTGGCGCGCCGTCTGGCCCGCGAGTGGCTGACCTACCGGTTCGACGAAACGTCGTCGTCGGCGGACAAGGTGCGCGTGCTGTCCGCCTACGAAGAAACCGGGTCCTGCTAGATGTCCCGACGACTTGTCGGTGTCAGCCTGAAGATGTACTTCGGGCATGAACAGACCGTCCGGTGGTGCCGGGCCGTCGCAGACATCGCGGCCACACACCCGGCTGTGCGCGACGACCACGTCACGCTGGTGGTCTTGCCGTCGTTCCCCTACATCGCCGAGGCGGCCGACATCTTCGCCGGCACGCCCGTTGCGGTCGGCGGCCAAGACCTGTTCTGGGCCGACGAGGGCGCCTTCACCGGCGAGGTCAGCGGCACGCAACTGCGCGAACTGGGCTGCGGATACGTCGAGATCGGCCACGCCGAGAGGAGGCGCATCTTCGGGGAGACCGACACCATGATCGCCGCAAAGACCGCTGCCGCGTTCCGCAACCGGCTCACCCCGATTCTCTGCGTGGGCGAAGCACTGCACAGTGACGTCGAGATGGCAGCCGAGCGTTGCTGCGCGGAGCTCGATTCAGCGCTATCGGGGATTCGGGGCGCCGCGGCCGGCCCGCTGGTCGTGGCCTACGAACCGCAGTGGGCCATCGGCGCCGAAGAGCCGGCACCCCCGCAGCACGTCGCCAAGACATGCGCGGCACTTCGCGCACACCTGGACTCGCGGCCCGACCTCGCCGGAAGCCGAGTCATCTACGGCGGCAGCGCAGGACCCGGCCTGCTCACCCGGCTGAAAGACAGCGTGGACGGGCTGTTCCTGGGGCGATTCGCCCATGACCCGGCCGCGCTCGACCAGATACTCACCGAAGCGCTCGGCGGCACCGCCGCGGCGCTGACCGCCGAACCACTTCCCACCCCTGGCAGGCCGGAATGGCAATAGGACTGAGCTCGCCGGACCGGCTGGGCGGATCACTCCACCGAGCGGCCGAGCAGATCGATTGACCACGGTCCCGACCTGCCGGGGCGTAGCCTCCCCTCACCAGAAAGGACCTGCAATGACTGCTCGTGTGAATACCACGCTCTACATGCGCCCCGATCGCAACCTGGCTCTCGAGTTGGTGCGCGTCACCGAGGCCGGGGCCATGGCCGCCGGCCGCTGGGTGGGTCGTGGCGACAAAGAAGGTGGCGACGGGGCCGCCGTCGACGCCATGCGCCAACTCGTGTCCTCGGTGTCGATGCGCGGTGTCGTCGTGATCGGCGAGGGCGAGAAGGACGAAGCGCCGATGCTGTACAACGGCGAGGATGTCGGCAACGGCACCGGCCCGGAATGCGACTTCGCCGTCGACCCCGTCGACGGGACCACGCTGATGGCCAAGGGGATGCCAAACGCGATCTCGGTCCTCGCAGTGGCCGAACGCGGCGCGATGTTCGACCCGTCCGCGGTGTTCTACATGGACAAGATCGCGGTTGGTCCCGACGCCGCCGACGCCATCGACATCACCGCACCGGTATCGGAGAACATCCGCAAGGTGGCCAAGGCGAAGAAGTCGTCGGTGTCGGACCTGACCGTCTGCATTCTCGATCGCCCGCGCCACGCTGAATTGATCGCGCAGGTCCGGGCGACCGGCGCCCGGATCAGGCTGATCTCCGACGGCGATGTCGCCGGCGCGATCGCCGCGGCGCGACCGGAGTCGGGCACCGACCTGCTGATCGGAATCGGTGGAACCCCGGAGGGCATCATCGCCGCGGCCGCCATGCGCTGCATGGATGGGTCAATACAGGCGCGGCTGGCACCCACCGATGACGCCGAGCGCCAGAAGGCGATCGATGCCGGGCACGATCTCGACCGCATCCTGTCGACCGAGGACCTGGTGTCGGGGGAGAACGTGTTCTTCACCGCCACCGGGGTCACCGACGGTGACCTGCTGCGCGGTGTGCGCTACAGCAGCGGCGGCGCCCATACCCAGTCGATCGTGATGCGGTCCAAATCGGGCACCGTGCGGGTCATCGAGGCCTACCACCGCCTCGACAAACTCCGCGAGTACGCCAGCATCGACTTCACCGGCGACGCCGACGCACCGGCGCCGATGCCATAGACCCACGCCGGAGACCCACGCCGGTCGTCCGGGTCGGCACGGGTGTCAGAGCGCCGCGGCGGCCGCCAGTTCGGTGACGCGCGCCCAGTCCTGTGCGGCGACAACGTCGGGCGGTGTGATCCACGAACCCCCGACACAGCCGACATTCGGCAGAGCAAGGTAGCTGGCGGCATTCGCGGTGGAGATTCCGCCGGTCGGGCAGAAGCGTGCCATCGGAATCGGTGAACCGATCGATTTCAGGTAGTTCGCGCCGCCGGCGGCCTCGGCGGGGAAGAACTTCAGCTCGGTGTAGCCGGCCTCGAGCGCGGTCAGGACCTCGGAAACCGTTGCCACACCGGGCAGGTGGGGGAGTCCGGTGTCGGACATGGCGTCCAGCAGGGTCCGCGTGCTGCCGGGCGAGACCAGGAACTGGGCGCCCGCCGACGCGGCCTGCTTCGCCTGGCCGGGATCGACGATGGTGCCCGCGCCGAGGAAGATCTCGGGTACCTCATCGGCGATCCGCGCGATGGCGTCCAGCGCCACCGGCGTCCGCAACGTCAGCTCGATCACCGGCAGTCCGCCGGCGACGAGCGCACGGGCAATCGGGACGGCGTGGTCTATGTCGTCGACCACGACGACGGGAATGACAGGGACACGGTTCAGCAGTGATGCAGTCATTGATTTCTCCTTGAGTTTCATGCGACGTAGGCGGGGAAGATGCTGGCGCCCTGGTCCGCGGGTCCCACGGCAGCGCGCATGCTGGCGAACAATTCACGTCCGGTGCCCACCGACTCGCTTTCGGTCGGTGCTCGACCGGTCGGGGTGCGGGCGGCGAACTCGTCTTCTTCGACGTGCAGGGTCAGGGTGCCCGCGACGGCGTCGACGGTGATGGTGTCGCCGTTGCACACCCGGGCCAGCGGACCGCCGGAGGCGGCTTCCGGGGTGAGATGGATTGCCGCAGGCACCTTTCCGGAGGCGCCGGACATCCTGCCGTCGGTGACCAGCGCCACCCGGTGGCCGCGGTCCTGCAGCACACCCAGCGCCGGTGTCAGCTTGTGCAACTCGGGCATCCCGATCGCGCGCGGACCCTGATAGCGCAGTACCGCGATGAGATCGCCGTCCAACTCGCCGGCCTCGAACGACGCCAGGAAGTCGGCCTGGTCGTCGAAGACGACTGCGGGTGCGGTCACCGTGCGGTGTTCGGGTGCCACGGCCGACGTCTTGATGACGCACGAGCCGAGATTGCCTGCCAGCGTTTTGAGTCCGCCATCGGTGTCGAACGGATCCTCCACACCGCGCAGTACCGACGTGTCGTGACTGGTCGTGGTGCCGTCCAGCCACATCACGCCGTCCCCGTCGAGCTTGGGTTCGGCCGTGTAGCGGCTCAGCCCGCGACCGACGATCGTCTGCACGTCCTCGTGGAGCAGGCCCGCATCGAGCAGGGAGGCGATGGTGAAGCCGAGTCCACCGGCCGCGTGGAAGTGGTTCACATCGGCGCTGCCGTTCGGGTAGATCCGGGCCAGCAGCGGAACGACGGCCGAGAGCTCGGAAATGTCGTTCCAGGTCAACGTGATTCCCGCCGCCTGCGCGATGGCGACCAGATGCATGGTGTGGTTCGTCGAGCCGCCGGTAGCCAGTAGCGCGACGGTTCCGTTGACGATCGCGCGTTCGTCGATCATCTCGCCCACCGGGGTGTAGTCGTCCCCGATGGCGGTGAGCCCGGTGACCTGACGGCCGGCCTCCGCGGTCAGCGCGGCGCGCATCGGAGTGCCGGGGTTGACGAAGCTCGACCCCGGCAGGTGCAGGCCCATCACCTCCATCAGCAGCTGATTGGAGTTGGCGGTGCCGAAGAAGGTGCACGTTCCGCTGCCGTGATAGGACGCGGCCTCGGCGTCGAGCAGTTCCTCGCGGCCGACCTTGTTCTCGGCGTAGAGCTGGCGAACCTTGGCCTTCTCGCCATTGGGCAGACCCGACGACATCGGGCCGGCGGGGACGAACACCGTCGGCAGGTGGCCGAAAGCCAATGCCCCGATGAGCATTCCGGGCACGATCTTGTCGCACACACCGAGCATCAGCGTGGCGTCGAACATGTCGTGGGACAGGGCGATCGCCGTGGCCATCGCGATCACGTCGCGGCTGAACAGCGAGAGTTGCATGCCGTCGCGGCCCTGGGTGATGCCGTCGCACATGGCGGGGACGCCGCCGGCGAACTGGGCGATCCCGCCGGCTTCGAGCACCGCTTTCTTCAGCTGGGCGGGAAACGTCTCGAACGGTTTGTGCGCGGACAGCATGTCGTTGTACGCGGACACGATCGCGATGTTGGGCTTGACCATGCCCCGCAATGCCTTCTTGTCGGTTTTGCCGGAGGCGGCGAAACCGTGCGCCAGGTTCGCGCAGGCGAGCCGGCCGCGGGCCGGGCCACGATCACCCGCTTCACGGATCTGGTTCAGGTACGCGGCGCGCGGTGCGCTACTTCGTTCGGTGATGCGATCTGTCACGGCCTCCAGGACCGGGTGGATGGTGCTCACAGTGTTTCTCCTTCATGCCAGGTACGGCCGTCGCGCTCGATGAGGGTGGTCGCGTCGGTGGGACCGTTCGTTCCTGCGGGATACCGTCGGGGGCCGCGCTCGGACTCTTTCCAGCCGACCAGGATCGGCTCGACCCAGGCCCAGGCAGCCTCGACTTCGTCGCGGCGCATGAACAGGGTCGGATTGCCTTGGACGACGTCCATCAGGAGTCGCTCGTACGCGTCGGGGGAGGGCCGTTGGAATGCCTCGGTGTAGTTGAGGTCCAACGACACCGGCTTGAGCCTGATGCCGCCGGGTCCCGGTTCTTTGGCGGTCATGTGCAGGCGCATGACCTCTTCGGGCTGCAACTGGATGACCAGTTTGTTGGGTTCGCTGGTGCCGTCGCTGTCCGGGAACATCGGGTGCGGAACGGGTTTGAACTGGATCACGATCTCCGAGCAGCGCTGCTCCATGCGCTTGCCGGTCCGCAGATAGAACGGCACGCCGGCCCAGCGCCAGTTGCGCACCTCGGCCTTGACCGCGGCGAAGGTCTCGGTGCGGCTGTCGGGGTTTTCCGCGTCGTCCTTGTAACCGGCGACGGCGGCCCCGCCGACCAGCCCCGGAACGTACTGACCCGCCACGGTGCAGCGCTCGACATCGTCGGGGGTCATCGGCTTGAGCGCTTGGAGGACCTTGAGCTTCTCGTCGCGGACGGTCTCGCGGTCGACGTACGTCGGAGGTTCCATCGCGACCAGGCACAGCACCTGCAGCAGGTGGTTCTGCACCATGTCCCGCAACGCGCCGGAGTTGTCGTAGTAGCCCCCGCGGGTGCCCACGCCGAGCGACTCGGACACCGTGATCTGCACGTGGTCGATCCAGCTCGAGTTCCACAGCGGTTCCAGGAAGGTGTTGGCGAACCGTGTGACGAGCAGGTTCTGCACGCTTTCCTTGCCCAGGTAGTGGTCGATCCGAAAGATCTGGGATTCCTCGAAGACCGCTCCGACGGCGTCGTTGATGGCGCACGCGGACGCGAGGTCCTGGCCGATCGGTTTCTCCAGAACGACCCGCGACGATTCGTCGACCAGGTTGTGGGTCGCCAGGTGCGCCGAGATCGGTCCGAACAAACCGGGCGCGCAGGCCAGGTAGAACACCCGGACCTTGCCCGGATCGGCGGGGAGCAGCATGGTCAGCGGATACCAGTCACTCGCGTCGGCGAAATCGATACTGGCGTAGTCGAGCCGTGCGAGAAAGCGGTCGAGTACCTGGTCGTCGAGGGCGTCTTTGGCGACGAACCGGCCCAGTTCACCACGCACTTTGTCGCGGTAGCCGGACACATCGAGGCCGGCGCGGGAGGCCGCGATGATGCGGGTCTCCGCAGGTAGTTGACCATCGCGGTCACGGAGATAGAGGGCGGGCAGAAGCTTGCGGACGGCGAGATCGCCGGTTCCGCCAAAAACAACGAAATCACAAGGTGCCACGGGGTTCGCGGTCGACATGAATCTCCTGACGTATGTCGGGTCTGTCGAGTCGAACGCTACGGGTAGTTATGCGTCTTGGCAAGCGTACTTACGTATTTTTGAGAACAAAGTAGGGATATTTCGAGAGTTGATTTCAAACTATTTAGTTGGTTAAATGGCGTAAATGCGCCTGTCACGGACTTCGACAGCACCTGCCACCGCAGGTGAGGTATTCGGCTTGATTCGTGATGGAGCTGTTTCCACCCGCACTGACGTGGGTCGTCTGACGGGCCTGTCCCGCACGGCAGTCGCCGCCCGCGTCGCGGCGCTCCAGGCACGCGGCCTGGTGTTGGAGCGCGCCGAAGCGCACTCGACCGGCGGCCGGCCGGCCGCACGGCTCGTGTTCAACGCCGACGCCGGCGTCGTGTTGGCGGCCGCGATCGGCAGGAGCCGCACCCAGCTCGGTGTCTGCAACCTCGCCGGCGCGGTTCTCACGATGGCCGACGTCGACCAGGAGATCGGTATCGGTCCCGACGAATTGATGCCCGATATCGCCAAACGCCTCGAAGCCCTGCTGGACGAGACCGGCCGTCGACACGACGAAGTACTCGGCGTCGGCCTGAGCATCCCGGGAACGGCCGACACCGCCCACGGATGCAGTCTCGACTCGCCCACGATGAGCGGATGGGACGGCATCGCGTTGGCACCCTATCTGCGCGAACTCACCGCCGCCCCGATCCTGCTCGACAACGACGCCAACGTCATCGTGCTCTCCGAGCGGCGCGGCCAGCGCGACCGCTTCGACGACATGCTGCTCATCAAGGCCTCCACCGGACTGGGTGCCGGCATCGTCGCCGGCGGGGTGCTCCAACGCGGAGCGGTCGGCGCCGCGGGCGAGTTCGGGCACACCAAGACCCCGGCCGCCGCCGGAGTGGCCTGCCGCTGCGGCGATACCGGGTGCCTGGAAGCGATCGCGGGAGGCTGGGCACTGGTCCGCACCCTGCAGCAGCAGGGCCACAGCATCGGACACGTCCGTGACCTCGTCGACCTGGCACTCGGTGGCGATCCCGAGGCCCGACGACTGATTCGGGAAAGCGGTCGCCAGATCGGCGAGGTACTCGCCGGCGCCGTCAACCTGCTCAACCCCGAAGCACTGGTCATCGCAGGAGACATGTCCAAGGCTTACGACATATTCGTGGCCGGCCTGCGCGAAACCGTGTACGGCAACGCGACCGCCCTGGCCACCCGTGAACTCCAGATACTGCCCTCCACCCACGGCGACCAATCAGGCGTAATCGGCAGCGCCGCAATGATTCTCGACCACGTGCTGAGTGCGCACGCCGTTGACGCGGTGTTGTAGCCGTTTCACCAGGCCGCTGCGGCCGACAGTTCCTCGGCCAGCAGTACCAGCATCGGGGAGCAGCCGCCGTCGACCTTGACGGTGGCCACGTCGTCGCCGCGGGTCGGGCCGCGGTTGATGATGGCCACCGGGATTCCGCGGGCAACCGCGTGCCGCACGAACCGGTAGCCGGAGAACACCGTCAGCGACGACCCGGCGACCAGCAGCGCATCCGCACTGTCGACAAGTGAATAGGCCTGCTCGACAACGGCTTTGGCGACATTCTCGCCGAAGTAGACGATGTCGGGCTTGAGCATCCCGGCACACGACGGGCAGTCGACATAGCGGAATGTCGCGGTTTCGCTGACCATCGCGTCGGCGTCGGGCGCCACCGCGATCCCGCCGACCGCTTCGGCGCGTGCCAGGAAGCCCGGGTTGAGCGCCTCGAGTTCGGCCGCGAGTGCCTCGCGGGTCATCGGGTGGCCACAGTGCAGGCAGACCACCCGGGCGTAGGTGCCGTGCAGGTTGACCACATTCGCACTGCCGGCCTTGCTGTGCAGCAGGTCGACGTTCTGGGTGATCACCCCGCTGACCACACCCGCGCGTTCGAGGTCGGCGAGCGCACGGTGCCCGGCATTGGGCAGCGTGGCATCCATGTGTCGCCAGCCGACGTGGTTGCGCGCCCAGTACCGCTGCCGAAACACCGGGTCGGTGGTGAACTGCCGGATCGTCATCGGGTTGCTCGGCGGTGAATCCGGGCCGCGGTAGTCGGGGATTCCGGAATCCGTGGACAGACCCGCACCGGTGAGCACCGCGACGCGCCGGCCTTGCAGGGTGGCGACCAGTTCGGGTGCCTCTGCGCACTGGGGGTGGCCATTCACCGTTCCGAGAGTAAGCCGTTTGCCACAATTGGGTCGTGAGCTTCTATTCCGCCTACCGGCACGGCTTCGTCCGGGTGGCCGCGTGCACCCTGCACACCACGATCGGCGATCCCGCCGCCAACGCGGAATCCGTGCTGGTGGCCGCGCGCGAATGCCACGACGACGGTGTGGCGCTGGCGGTGTTCCCCGAGCTGACGCTGTCGGGCTATTCGATCGACGACATCCTGTTGCAGGACACGCTGCTGGAGTCCGTCGAAAGGGCCGTAGACGTCCTGGTGGCGGCGTCGGCCGAGCTGCTGCCGGTGCTGGTCGTCGGCGCCCCGCTGCGCTACCGCAACCGGATCTACAACACGGCGGTGGTGATTCACCGCGGTGCCGTACTGGGCGTGGTGCCCAAGTCATATCTGCCCACCTACCGCGAGTTCTACGAACGCCGCCAGATGGCCCCCGGCGACGACGTGCGCGGCGAGATCGTCCTCGGCGGAACGGCGGTTCCGATCGGCCCGGACCTGCTCTTCGCCGCCGCCGACTACCCGGGATTCGTGTTACACGTCGAGATCTGCGAGGACATGTGGGTGCCGGTACCACCGAGCGCGCACGCGGCGCTGGCGGGCGCGACGGTGCTGGCGAACCTGTCCGGCAGCCCGATCACCGTGGGTCGCGCCGACGACCGCAAACTGCTGGCCCGCTCGGCGTCGGCGCGCTGCCTGGCCGCCTACGTGTATGCCGCGGCCGGTGAAGGCGAATCCAGCACCGACCTGGCCTGGGACGGCCAGACGATGATCTACGAAAACGGTGTGCTGCTGGCCGAATCCGAGCGCTTTCCCAAGGGTGCCGGGCGCAGTGTCGCCGACGTCGACACCGAGCTGCTGCGTTCCGAGCGGCTGCGGATCGGGACGTTCGACGACAACCGCCGCACCTTCGGCCTCGACGGCACGGGCTCGCAGCCGCGCCGGGTGCCGTTCACGCTGGACCCGCCGGACGGTGACATCGGCCTGCGCCGGAACATCGAGCGGTTCCCGTTCGTCCCGTCGGATCCCGCACGGCTGCAACAGGATTGCTACGAGGCTTACAACATCCAGGTCTCCGGTCTGGAACAGCGTCTGCGCGCACTGAACTACCCAAAGGTCGTCATCGGCGTCTCCGGTGGCCTGGACTCGACACATGCGCTGATCGTCGCCGCCCGTGCGATGGACCGCGAGGGCCGGCCGCGCAGCGACATTCTGGCGTTCACCATGCCGGGTTTCGCCACCGGTGAGCGCACCAAGGGCAACGCAATCGCGCTGGGCAAGGCGCTGGGCGTCACGTTCGAAGAGATCGACATCCGCGACACCGCCACACTCATGCTCACCGAAATGGATCATCCGTTCGCGCGTGGCGAGAAGGTCTACGACGTCACGTTCGAGAACGTGCAGGCCGGCCTGCGCACCGACTACCTGTTCCGGTTGGCCAACCAGCGCGGCGGAATCGTGCTGGGCACCGGTGACCTGTCCGAACTCGCGCTGGGCTGGTCGACGTACGGCGTCGGCGACCAGATGTCGCACTACAACGTCAACGGCGGGGTGCCGAAAACTCTCATCCAGCACCTGATCCGGTGGGTCAACTCGTCGGGCCAGTTCGAGGATGCGGTCGGCGAGGTGCTGCGGTCCGTGCTGGACACCGAGATCACCCCAGAACTGGTGCCCACCGACAGCGGCGAGCTGGTGCAGAGCAGCGAGGCAAAAGTCGGACCCTATGCGCTGCAAGACTTTTCGCTGTACCACGTCCTGCGCTATGGATTCCGGCCGTCCAAGGTTGCGTTCCTGGCCTGGCATGCCTGGCGCGACGCCGAGCACGGCCACTGGCCGCTGGGTTACCCGCTGGACAAGCGACCGTCCTACTCGCTCAAAGACATTCGGCACTGGCTTCAGGTATTCGTGCAACGGTTCTACTCGTTCTCGCAGTTCAAACGGTCGGCCCTGCCGAACGGGCCCAAGGTGTCCTCGGGTGGGGCGCTGTCGCCGCGTGGGGACTGGCGCGCGCCGTCGGACATGTCGGCGCGGATCTGGCTCGATGAGATCGAGCGTGAGGTGCCGGCCGACTGATTGCGGCAAACACCGCCGAGCATCACCTGACCGGCGGTAATCTCGGCCGAATCTCATTTGTCTCGGTCGGTCGGAGGACGTCAACGGGCGCTGCGCGATACGTCGGTCGAGTCGGCGGGCTGGCAGTGGCTCTCGGGGTGGGCACCGCGATTCTGGGTGGGCACGGGGTGGCCTGGGCCGATTCCGGCGACTCGGGGTCGGGGGCATCGTCGTCGTCGAGCTCGTCGTCATCCGGCGAATCTTCGGCGTCCGAGTCGCATGCGGGCGGGTCGGCCGCCAACCCTGGCCCGTCGACGACCACGGGGGCCACTTCGGTGGGCGCGACAACCACGACGGTGACGACCGGCGTTACGAGTGGCTCCAGGACGCGCCCGAAGAAGCCGAGTCACAACCGCCCCGCCGACACCAAGCGCACACCGAGCGCGAAGGCATCCGGGGACGACGACTCCGACAAGTCCGAAAAGAGCCTCGCCGAGAAGGACACCGCCGAGAAGGTCACCGCCGAGAAGGACGTTGCGACGGGGTCGGTGGTCGAGAAGGCGATCGCACCGCAAACCGTGGAATCGGCACCGGTACCCGCGAAGTCCCCGGAGCCCGCGGTCGAGGAGAAGGTCGGAGCGCAGAAGGAACAGAAGGTTGTCGAACTCGCGACGACCTTGTCCACTGAGGTCGCCGACGACGTGTCGGACCCGTCCGCGGGGACCGGGCCGAGCGCGCCACCGGCCGACTCGCCGGCCACCTGGGCCTTGCTGGCGGCGGCGCGCCGGGACCTCGCCGCGGAGAAGATCAGCTACCAGCCGACCATCGACGTCGACAACGGCGTCATCACCGGCACCAACAACGGATCGATCACGTCGCCGCGGAATCTGGAGCTGACCTACACCGTCGTCGGCGACCCGAAGGCGGGCGGCAAGGTCAACCTCGACGAGACGACCGGCAACTTCAGCTTCCTGCCCTACACCACGACCGCCACGCCCGGCGGAACCGACAAGTTCAAGGTGCTGGTGGCCGAAAAGACGGCGCTCGATGATCTGCTGGAGCAGAACCAGGTGGTGAAGTACCTGGTGCAACCCATCCTGGTGGCCCTCCACCAGGTGCCGATCCTGAACGTCGTGCTGTCGCCGCTCATCGGGCAGTCGAAGATCGTGACGGTCAACGTCGACGTGGGTCAGCTGGTCAGCGACTACCAGAACCCGATCGCCTTCACCACCACGGTGATCTCCTTCGACGGCACGCCGATCAGCGTGAACTACTTCCCGAAAGTCGGGCTGACGGACGGCGAAACCGCGCCGACCATCTTCAACGGACCGAGCCTGGCCACCGCGGGCTACACCGATCCCAACCAGGTGACGACGGTGGTCGGCCTGGTTCCCGGCCTGAAAACGTTGCGGCCCGACTACAACGTGGTCACCTGGGATCCGCGCGGCGAGTTCGCCTCCGGCGGCAAGCTGCACCTGGATTCGGAGGACTTCGAGGCCAGGGATGTCTCCGCCATCATCAGTTGGGTCGCGGGACTGAACTCGACGGCGTTCGACCCGGGCACCTCGGGGCGGACCAACCCGCTGATCGGCATGGTGGGCGGCTCGTACGGGGGCGGCATTCAGCTGACGACGGCCGGCATCGACAAGCGGATCGACGCGATCGCGCCGGGGATCGCCTGGAATTCATTGAACGGCGCGCTCTACCCGAACAACGCGTTCAAGACGTCGTGGGCGTCGCTGCTGCTGCTCTCACTGGTGGTGTCGGGTTCCCGGCTCGACTCGGAGATCTACTCCGGTATCGCCACCGGCGTGCTGTTCGGCTTCCTCACCCCGCGCCAGCAGGAGTTCCTGTCCAGCAACAGTCCCGCGACCGTGGTGGGTGACATCACGGTGCCGACGCTGTTCCTCCAGGGCACCGTCGACACGCTGTTCCCGTTGCAGCAGGCGATCGAGAACGCCACGGCGCTCGACCCCAGCGTCCCGGTGAAAATGATCTGGTACTGCGGCGGCCACGGGGCATGCCTGACCCTGGACCAGGACCAACAGGATGCCCAGAGCGCTTTCCTGGTGGCCGAGACACTGGACTGGCTCGACACCTACGTGACGAACAAGGGGACGGGAGCGCCGCCACCGGTTGACGGACCGAAGTTCGAATGGGTTGACCAGAAAGGGAATTGGTACGCCTCGCAGTACCTGCCGTCGAATGCCGGCCAGTTCAACGGCCCCACCATTCCGGTGTCGGGCGGTGGCGGGATCCTGCCGATCGTCCCGGTGATCGGCGGTTCGGGCCCGCAGAACCTGACGTTCTTCCCACTGTCGCTCGCGCTGGGCGCCGAGGCGCGCGACGCGCTCGACATCCCGGTGCCGACGTCCACCCAGACCACCTACATCGTGGGCGCCCCGGAGCTGACGTTCAGCTATTCCGGTCTGGGCACCAGCCGGACCGTCTACGCCCAGCTCGTCGACGACCAGACCGGCCTGGTGCTCGGCAACATCGTCAGCCCGGTGCCGGTGACCCTGGACGGCAAGACCCGCTGCGTGACCGTCTCGATGGAGGACATCGCGTACACGATGGACCCGGGTGACACGTTGACGCTGCAGATCGTCGATTCCGCCACGTCGTTCGAGGACTTCACGTCGTTCGGTGCCATCCGGATCTCCGACGTGGGCCTCAAACTCCCGACGGCCGCCAGCGTCATCCCGGCAACGGTGCCCGCACCCGCCGACGCTGAACTTGCGACCGCGGTCTGACCTAGCGGATCAGTCCGAGCCCGGGCACGAATCGGCCCACCGACGCCGTGTAGTCGCGGTACGAATCACCTTGCACCGCAGCAAGATAGGGCTCCTCGACCACGCGAACCTGCGTCTCGATGGTGGCCAACAGCAGGACGAAGCCGATCAGCGCCACCGGGTTCGGCGTCACGAGCGCGATGCCGGCGCCGAACGTCAGCATGGCGGTGAAGATCGGATTACGGACCCGGCCGAAGGCACCGGAACGCACCAGGGTCGTTCGCTCGCCCGGGTCGACGCCGATCCGCCACGAATCGCCCATGTCGAGCTGTGCGTAGACGGTTCCCGCGATACCCAGCAGCGCCAACGCGATTCCCGCCGCCTGGATCCATCCGGCGTGCAGGACCGCAACCGGCGCGACCATCCCGGCCCACTGCAGGATTGGCGCGGCGACCGCGACGAGCACGGCAACCACGAAGCCGACACCGGCGAACCACTCGGCGGATCCGGGACGGCCAGTGAAACCCTTGAACCCCGTCGAACCCGTACGGCGGTGCTGAAGCCAACTGCGCCAACCGAATCCGAGTGCGGCGAAGACGGCGAACAGGACGAGTGCTATGACTGGCATGAGTCCTCCGAACAGCAGGCCGGGTTGGGCGTGGGAGCGCAGCAGGCGTCGCCGCGCCAAGCCTGTACGCCTTCGCGGGCGGCCAGTGCGGCGATGCCGAGGGCCGCCACCGGGTCAGCCCACGACCAGCCGAACAGGCTGTTGAGTACCAGGCCCGCGAGCAGGACCGCGGACAGATAGCTGCACAGCAGGGTCTGTTTGGAGTCGGCCACTGCCGAAAGCGATCCGATTTCGCGGCCCGTACGGCGCTGCGCCAACGACAGGGCGGGCATGACAAGCAGGCTGAGCACGGCCAGGCCGATCCCGATCGGCGAGTGATGCGGTTGGCCGCCCACGCCGAGCAGGGTCACGACGGCGTCGGTGGCAACATAGGCGGCCAGGGCGAAGAATGAAAAGGCGATGAGCCGCAGCGCCGTTCGCTCGCGCGTCTCGGGGTCGGGTGCGGCGAACTGCCACGCGATCACCGCGGCCGAGGACACCTCGATCACGGAGTCCAGGCCGAATCCGATGAGCGCGGCCGATGAGGCCCGGGAGCCTTCCGTGAGGGCAACCATTGCCTCGATGACGTTGTAGGTGATGGTCGCGGCGACGAGAACGCGGATTCGGCGGGCCAGGACCGCCCGTCGGTCGCTTGTCACCGGAACGGCCATCAGCAGCAGTCGTCGGTGTCGGCGGCGGGGCAGCAGGCCGGGTCGACGGCGAGCACCAGGCCGAGCAGGTCGTTGAGGGCGTGGGCGATTCGGGCGTCGGCCAGTTCGTAGCGCGAGCGGCGACCCTCGGGTTCGGTGACCACCAGTCCGCACCCACGCAGACAGGCGAGGTGGTTGGACAGGATCTGGCGGGAGACCCCGATCGTGTCGGCGAGGTCGGACGGGTAACCGGGGCCGTCGCGCAGCCTCAGCAGGATTTCGACGCGGGTCGGGTCCGACAGTGCGCAGCCGAATCGGGCGAGCGCGTCGCGGTGGGTCACCGTCTGCATGGGGACTGACTGTACAGCCGATCCTGTATTCAGAAAAGGGTGAACTGTGGCTAGAGCCGGCCGTCGGAACGCAGGTCGGGATGCACCCAGTCCGGCGAGCGGCGCTCCTTGAAGGCGATGAAACCCTGGCGGGCCTCGTCACCGCTGTAGCTGGCCTTCATGCCGATCCGGTCGTAGAGGCCCAGGTAGTTGTCGATGCTGGACTTCACCACGCCGCGGGCCCGAGGTGCGGTGCGGCAGCACTGCGTCAGCACTTCGCGCGCGGCGTCGAGCAACTCGTCGTGCGGGACGACGCGGGCCACCATGCCCCAGTCGACGGCCTCCTGCGCAGACAGCACCCGGCCGGTGAACATCAGATCGCGGGTGCGCACCGGCCCGATCAGACGCGCGAGCATCTGGCTGTAATAGGTGTCGGCGATACCGCGGTACAACTCGGGCACCCGGAACGTGGCGCGGTCGCTGACCACCGCCATGTCACTGCAGAGTGGCGATCTGCAACCCGCCGCCCTGACACAGCCCGTTGACCGCGCTGACCACCGGTTTGACCGACTGGCGCAGGGTCTCGAACGGGGTGACGTCCATGTTGAGCGCCGCGCCGAACGTCAGCCAGTTGTCGGAGCCGTCGCCGCCGCCGAGGTCGCCGCCGGGCGCGAAGACATCGCCGGTCCCGGTGATCAGCAGGCCCGCCAGGTGATCGTCGGCCTCGACCAGGCCGATGGCGTAGCGGATGCCGAAGTACATCGCCGGTGTCATCGCGTTGCGGGCCTCGGGGCGGTCCAGCGTCACCACGCCGAACGGACCCTGCCGCTCGAACTTCAGAAACGGCGTGCCGAGCCAGTCGCCGTCGGGCGGTCGTGGTGCTGTTGGATCCGAGGGGGTCATGGCTGCCGACTATAACGACAACGGTACGGCCTTCAGTTGCCGGTCAGCGCGTCCTCGATGGCCTCGTCGTAGGGTGCGCAGTCACCGGCACCTGGTACCAGGGTGGCCAGCGCACCCGCAGCGCAGGCCCGGCGCAGTGCGTGGTGACGGTCGGCCGTCCAGCCGGCTGCCAGCACGCCCGCGAAAACGTCTCCCGCGCCCGTGGTATCGACCGCCTCGACCCCGGGGGCAGCCACCTCGAGGCGGGTGCCGGGGCCGGCGTATGCCGCGCCCCGGGAGCCCAGGGTGGTCACCAGATGCGGCACCGGCCACTGCCACGCCGCCGCCTCGGTCTCGTTGACGACGACGACGTCGACCACCTCCGCCAGCTCTGCCAGCGCGCGCTCGTCGGCGCCCACCGGGGAGGCGTTGAGGATGACCGTCGCCCCGGTTTCGCGGGCCTGACGCGCCGCGACCAACGCCGTCGCGACGGGAATCTCCAACTGCAGCAACACAATATCGGCGGCGGCAACGACGTCCCGCAGGTGCGGCGAGTCCAGCGTCAGGTGCGCGTTGGCGCCCGGCGCGACCACGATCATGTTCTCCCCGCCGGCGCCGACCACCACGACCGCCGAGCCACTGGGCACGGGCAGCGTGACGACCCCATCGGTTCCGACGCCGTTGGCGCTCAGGTGGTCGAGCAACGTCCGCCCCGCCGCGTCGTCGCCGACCGCGGCCACCAGCGTCACGTCGGCGCCGGCCCGCGCGGCGGCCACGGCCTGGTTGCCGCCCTTACCGCCGGGCAGCGTTCGCACCGCCGACGCCAGCACCGTCTCACCGGGGCCCGGCAGCGCCGCAACGTCGAACACCAGGTCTGAGTTGACGCTGCCGACGACGCAGACGCGGGCCATGGGTCAGCGTTCGTAGGTACCGGTGAGGTCCCCGCGTGCCACCACGTGGCCGGCGCTCGCCGCCAGCAGCGCGTTGTGGTCGGCCACCTCGCCGGGCACCGGGGTGTCGAGCGCGAGCACGACGAAGCGGTAGTGGTGCGGGCCGTGGCCCGCGATCGGCGCGGGCCCGACGTAGCCGTCTCCGAACGCCTTGACCAGCCGCACCCCCGCGGTACCAGGCTTGAGATCCCCCGCGGCCAGGCCCGTGACGTCGGCTTCGATCACCGCGGTGGTGTGCATCAGCGGCTTGGGACCCGGGACGTCGAGGTCCTCCATCAGCAGCACGAACTGCTTCGTGTCGGCGGGTGCACCGGCCCACGTCAGGGGCGGGGACACGTTGTCGCCGACCTTCTTTCCCGCGTGCTCCCGCGGCAACGGCGCACCGTCGGCGAACGCCGTACTCGTGACGGCGAGGACGGCGGGCCCGGTGAAGTCGGCGCCGGCCAACGGACTCTTGCCCTCGCCCGCGCGGAACCGGCGAAGCAGCTTGCCTAACAACGCCACTGACGTCCTCCCAAATGGTGGTTGCTCACTGTGTTGTGCGGCAGCCTATCGCCCTGTCGGGTAGACCCGGAGAACGCCCGATAAGCTGGGACGATGAATCTGCGAGCGCCGACGCTTCCGGATGCCCCGACCGACCTTCGCCAGCTGGTCCACGATGCCGCGCGCCGGGCCCGCGTCGCGGCGCGCGCACTGGGCTCATTGACCACGGTGGACAAGGACCGCGCGCTGCACGCCGCCGCCGATGCCGTGCTGGCCGGGGTCGACACGATTCTGGCCGCCAACGCCGAGGACGTCGCGATCGCGCGGGCCGCCGGAACGCCCGACGCGATGCTCGACCGGTTGGCGCTCAACCCGCAGCGCGTCGACGGGATCGCCGCCGGGCTGCGACAGGTCGCCGGGCTGCCTGACCCGGTCGGCGAGGTGCTGCGTGGACGGACGCTGCCCAACGGCCTGCAACTGCGCCAGCAGCGCGTCCCGCTCGGTGTCGTCGGCATCGTCTACGAGGGCCGGCCCAACGTCACCGTCGACGCGTTCGGCCTGACGCTCAAGTCGGGCAACGCTGTGCTGCTGCGCGGAAGTTCGTCGGCTGCGCACTCGAACGAGGCCCTGGTCACGGTGCTGCGCGGCGCACTGGTCGCTGACGGGTTGCCCGAGGACGCGGTGCAACTGCTGCCGAGCGCCGACCGTGCCAGCGTCACCCACCTGATCCAGGCCCGCGGACTGGTCGACGTGGTGATCCCACGCGGGGGAGCGGGCCTGATCGACGCGGTGGTCCGCGACGCGATGGTGCCCACTATCGAGACCGGGGTGGGCAACTGCCACGTCTACGTGCATGAGGCCGCGGATCTCGAAGTGGCGGAACGCATTCTGCTCAACTCCAAGACCCGGCGGCCGAGCGTGTGCAACGCGGCCGAGACGCTGTTGATCGACAGGGCGATCGCCGATGAGGCGAAGCCGAGGCTGGTGGCCGCGCTGCGCGACGCGGGCGTCACCGTGCACGACAATCCCTCCGAGGACGAACTGCGCGCCGAGTTCCTCTCGATGGACATCGCCGTCGCCGTCGTCGACGGCCTCGATGCCGCCATCGCCCATGTCAACGAATACGGCACCGGACACACCGAGGCCATCGTCACCACCAATCTTGCTGCCGCCCAACGGTTCACCGAGCAGGTGGATGCCGCGGCCGTCATGGTGAACGCGGCGACGTCGTTCACCGACGGTGAGCAGTTCGGCTTCGGCGCCGAGATCGGCATCTCCACCCAGAAGCTGCACGCCCGCGGCCCGATGGGACTGCCCGAATTGACCTCGACCAAGTGGATTGTCTGGGGAGACGGCCACATTCGACCCGCCTGAACAACCACGCCTGAACAACAAGGAGCTTGTGTTGGAGACCCCCGCGCGGCACGCGCCGCTGTTCGCCGATATCGACGACGTGGCCCGCCGACTTGCTGAAACCGGCTATCTGCCCGACACCGCCACGGCCACGGCCGTTTTCCTGGCCGACCGGCTGGGCAAGCCGCTTCTGGTCGAAGGTCCGGCCGGTGTCGGCAAGACCGAACTGGCCCGCGCCGTTGCGGAGTGCACCGGCGCCGGGCTGGTCCGGTTGCAGTGCTACGAGGGCGTCGACGAGGCGCGCGCGCTCTACGAGTGGAACCACGCCAAGCAGATTCTGCGCATCCAGGCCGCCCATGGCGGAATGGCCGGCTCCGACGGCGGAAGTGACTGGGACCAGACCAAAACGGACGTGTTCAGCGAGGAGTTCCTGCTGCAACGGCCGCTGCTGACCGCGATCCGGCGCACCGAGCCCACGGTGTTGCTGATCGACGAGACCGACAAGGCCGACATCGAGATCGAGGGCCTGCTGCTGGAGGTGCTGTCGGACTTCGCCGTCACGGTGCCGGAACTGGGCACGATGACCGCCGAACGCAGACCGTTCGTCCTGCTGACCTCCAACGCCACCCGGGAGCTGTCCGAGGCGCTCAAGCGGCGCTGCCTGTTCCTGCACATCGACTTCCCCGACCCCGACCTGGAGCGGCGCATCCTGCTGTCGCGAGTACCCGAGCTGCCCGAGAAGCTGGCCGAGGAACTGGTCCGCATCATCGGTGTGCTGCGCGGCATGCAGTTGAAGAAGCTGCCGTCGGTGGCCGAAACCATCGACTGGGGCCGCACCATCCTGGCCCTGGGCCTGGACACCATCGAGGACGCGACCATTGCCGCGACGCTGGGTGTGGTGCTCAAGCACCAGTCCGACCAGCAGAAGGCCACTGGGGAGTTGAGGCTCAACTGATGGCGGTCCGCCGCACCCGGCCGCCGCAGCCGCTGGCCCCGCACGGGTTGCCGGGTCATCTCGTCGAGTTCGTCGAGGCCCTGCGCGGGCAGGGCATCGCCGTGGGTCCGTCGGAGACCGTCGACGCGGGCCAGGTGCTGGCGGCGCTGGGCCTGGGCGACCGCGAGGTGCTACGCGAGGGGCTCGCCTGCGCGGTCCTCCGCCGCGCCGACCACCGCGACACCTACGATGCCATGTTCGACCTGTGGTGGCCCGCCGCGCTCGGTGCCCGCACGGTGTTCAGGGACGACGGGGACGCCGACGGGGACGCCGCCGACAGCGACGCGCCGGCGATGCCGGCCGACGACGTCGAGGCGATGCGGGAGATGCTGCTGAACCTGCTCAACGAGAACCAAGACCTCGCCACCATGGACGAGCGGCTGGCGGCGATGATCGCCCAGATCGTCGAGCAGTACGGCAAGTACACGTCCAGCCGCGGGCCGTCGTACTCGAGTTACCAGGCCCTCAAGTCGATGGCGCTGGACGAACTGGAGGGCAAGCTGCTCGCCGGGCTGCTGGCGCCGTACGGCGACGATCCCACTCCCACCCAGGAGCAGATTGCCAAAGCGCTTGCTGCCCAACGGATCACGCAACTGCGCAAGATGGTGGAGGCCGAGACCAAGCGCCGCACCGCCGAGCAGTTGGGCCGTGAACACGTACAGATGTACGGGATCCCGCAGCTGAGCGAGAACGTGGAGTTCCTCCGGGCGTCCGGCGAGCAGCTGCGCCAGATGCGCCGGGTCGTCGCACCGCTGGCCCGCACCCTGGCCACCCGGCTGGCGGCCAAGCGGCGCAGGCACCGGGCCGGGCAGATCGATCTGCGTAAGACGCTGCGCAAGTCGATGTCGACCGGCGGGGTGCCGATCGACGTGGTGCTGCGCAAGCCGCGCCCGGCGCGCCCGGAGCTGGTGGTGCTGTGCGATGTTTCGGGCTCGGTCGCCGGCTTCAGCCATTTCACGCTGCTGCTCGTGCACGCGCTGCGCCAGCAGTTCTCCCGGGTGCGGGTATTCGCCTTCATCGACACCACCGACGAGGTCACCCACCTGTTCGGCCCCGACGCGGACCTGGCCGTCGCCGTGCAGCGCATCACCCGCGAGGCCGGCGTCTACACCCGCGACGGGCACAGCGACTACGGCCACGCGTTCGTGTCGTTCCTGGACAAGTTCCCCAACGTGTTGTCACCGCGCAGTTCCCTGCTGGTGCTCGGCGACGGCCGCAACAACTACCGCAACCCCGAGACCGAGCTGCTGCACCACATGGTGACGGCCAGCAGGCACGCGCACTGGCTCAACCCGGAGCCGCGCCATCTGTGGGGCAGCGGCGATTCCGCCGTGCCGCGGTACGAGGACGTGATCACCATGCACGAATGCCGTTCGGCCAAGCAGTTGGCCTCGGTGATCGACCAGTTGCTGCCGGTCTGAGGTCGCGCTCGGGCGATTACCGAACCGCTTCGGACACCGATGGCTGTCCCCAGCCAGGTCCGTTGAAGCAGGCGTCGCCATGTACGACCGCGCAGTTCACGACGTCGTCTGTGGTTCCCGGTGCAGGGGACGGCGGATCCTTCTGGAAGGAAAGACCCGCAAACGCCTGTCCGTCGAAACGGCGGTTGTAGTGGGCTGTCGTCTTCAACGGCGACGGCAGGGGCAGATCCGTCTCGATGACGGCCTTCCAGTGTTGGTCGTAGACGTCGGTGGTCGCGACCCAGTAGTCACGAGCCCCGTCGGCCTGTCGTGGGATCACCACGACGACGCTGCCGACGTCTGCGGCCGCAGATCCCGTGACGGTGATATCCGAGCCGGCGATCGCCACCTGGTCGATCGAACCGAGTGGCGATGTCTCCAGGACCGTCGGCGTGATCGTGGTCGGCTGCGGCGGCGCTGCGGTTGCCGTACCCGAGTGACCGTTTTCGGGTTGGATGGCGTTGATGATGGCCGGGGCTCCGGCGATGAGCGCCGTCGCGACCCCGCCGATCATCGCGAGCCGTGCTTTCGAGATGCCCGTTGGGCTGTCGTCGTCCACCGATCCGGACCCGACCGCCTGAGCGTGGGTTGTCATAGCTCTTCCCCCCTCTGGAGAGCTTGGGTAATCAATGTTTGCCTTGTCGGCATTTTCGCTGGGCACCTGGGCGACCGCGGCCGCTTGCAGTGCCGTAACGGTCACATCTCAGTGCGGTAACCGTCACCCAGTTCGCATTCTCATATGCCGTCGGCGGAGGGCGCGCGCGTAATGCACTACTCGAACTTGTGCGGGGGCACACATCCGCGACGAACTGTCGATCTCGCAGTTCGCAGACCCTCCAGTAAGCTGGCCTATCGTGCGATCAGCCGGGGACCGGCCCAGGAGAAGGCTGGGCGTGATGGGTGGGACGTTCGATCCCGTCCACAACGGTCACCTGGTCGCGGCCAGCGAGGTCGCCGACCGGTTCGGGCTCGACGAAGTGGTCTTCGTGCCGACCGGTCAGCCGTGGCAGAAGCAGGGCCGGCACGTCACCGCCGCCGAGGACCGCTACCTGATGACCGTCATCGCGACGGCGGCCAACCCCCGCTTCTCGGTCAGCCGCGTCGACATCGACCGCGGCGGAGCCACCTACACCAAGGACACCTTGCGTGACCTGCAGGCGCAGAACCCCGATGCCGACCTGTTCTTCATCACCGGGGCCGACGCGCTGGGGTCGATCCTGTCCTGGCAGAACTGGGAGGACCTGTTTTCGATGGCCCGTTTCGTCGGTGTGAGCCGGCCCGGTTTCGAACTGGACGTCAAGCACATCTCCGAGGCGATGGCCGAACTGCCGGCCGACGCCCTGACCCTGGTCGAGATCCCGGCGCTGGCGATCTCGTCGACCGACTGTCGCAAGCGTGCCGCCGGATCGCGGCCGATCTGGTACCTGGTGCCCGACGGAGTGGTGCAGTACGTCTCCAAGCGCGGCCTGTACCGGCAGGACGTGCAGAGCGTGGGAACAGGTGTGTCACATGACCGCACAAGCTGAAGCCGTCGCGATGGCCGAGGTGGCCGCGCGCGCCGCCGCCGCCAAACTCGGCGAGGACATCGTCGTCATCGACGTGTCGGAACACCTGGTCATCACCGACTGCTTCGTGCTCGCGTCGGGGAGCAATGACCGTCAGGTCAACGCCATCGTCGACGAGGTCGAGGAGAAGATGCGCCTGGCCGGTTACAAGCCGGCCCGCCGCGAAGGCACCCGGGAGGGTCGCTGGGTCTTGCTGGACTACGTCGACATCGTCGTGCACATCCAGCATCGCGACGAACGCGACTTCTACGCACTCGACCGGCTCTGGCGGGACTGCCCGGTGGTCCCCGTCGACCTCGACGGGGTCGCCACATGACGGTGCGGCGGTTGGTGATGCTGCGGCACGGGCAGACGGAGTTCAACGCAGGCAGCCGGATGCAGGGCCAACTCGACACCGATCTGTCCGAACTCGGGCGCGCCCAGGCGGTGGCCGCGGCCGAGGTGCTGGCCAAGCGCCAGCCTCTGCTGATCGTGTCCTCGGACCTGCGCCGCGCCTATGACACCGCGGTCTCGCTGGGGGAGCGCAGCGGGGTGGAAGTGGACGTCGACACCCGCCTGCGGGAGACGCATCTGGGCGACTGGCAGGGCATGACCCATTCCGAGGTGGACGCGGCGGCTCCCGGCGCGCGGCTGGCGTGGCGAGAAGACGCCCGGTGGGCGCCCCACGGCGGGGAGAGCCGGGTCGACGTCGCCGAGCGCAGCCTGCCGCTGGTCGCCGAACTCGTCGACACCCAACCCGAATGGGGCGCCGACGATGCCGACCGCCCGTTGGTCCTCGTCGCGCACGGCGGGTTGATCGCGGCCCTGACCGCGGTGCTGTTGGGTATTCCGGTGGACAACTGGCCGATCCTGGGCGGCATGGGCAACGCCAGTTGGGTGCAGTTGTCCGGGCATTCGGACGACGACGTGGACGGCCCGACCCGGTTGGCCGGGATCAGGTGGCGACTCGACGTGTGGAACGCCTCGGCCCAGGTCGCCAACGATGTCCTCTGAGTCCACCGGGACCGGCGCGGCGCGACCCACACTGCTGGTGTTCGCCGATTCGTTGTCGTACTACGGCCCGACTGGCGGACTGCCGTCTGACGATCCCCGGATCTGGCCGAATATCGTTGCGGCACAGCTTGGTTGGGATCTCGAACTGATCGGCCGGATCGGCTGGACCTGCCGGGACGTGTGGTGGGCGGCCACCCAGGACCCACGGTCGTGGGCCGCGCTGCGGACGGCGGGGGCGGTGGTGTTCGCGACGGGCGGCATGGACTCGCTGCCGTCGCCGCTGCCGACGGCGGTGCGCGAACTGATCCGCTACGTGCGGCCACCGGAGTTGCGCCGCCGCGTGCGCGACGGCCACGGCTGGTTGCAGGCGAGAGCCTCCGTGGTGGCACGGCCCGCGTTGCCGCCGCATCTGACCGCCGAGTACCTGGAAATGACACGGGCTGCAATCGATTTCAACCGGCCGGGAATTCCGGTGGTGGCGTCGCTGCCCAGCGTGCACGTCGCCGACATCTACGGCCGGGCCCACCGTGGCCGGGCCGGCACCGTCGCGGCCATCACCGCGTGGGCCGAGGAACACGACGTACCGCTGGTGGACCTGAAAGCCGCTGTCGCCGAGGAGATCTACTCCGGCCGCAGCAACCCGGACGGCATCCACTGGAACTTCGCCGCCCACGAAGCCGTCGCCGAGTCGATGCTCAAAGCCCTCGCCGAAGCCGGCGTCACGGCCCAGAGCCCCGGCGGCTAGGGGTGGCCGTCATCGTGGTGACGGACTCGTCGGCCCGGCTGCCCGCGGAGGTCGCGCGGGCGCACGGGATCGAAGTGGTGCCCCTGCACATCCTGGTCGACGGCGCCGACCTGCGCGACGGTGTGGACGACATACCGCCCGACATCCACGACCGCCACGCCACCACCGCGGGCGCCACCCCGACCGAACTGTGCGCCGCCTACCAGCGGGCCCTGGCCGCCGCCGGCGGCGACGGCGTGGTGGGCGTCCACATTTCGGCGGCATTGTCGGGCACCTACGGGGCTGCCGAGGAGGCCGCTCGGCAACTCGGTGCCGGGGTGACGGTGGTGGACTCGAAATCGGCGGCGATGGGCACCGGCTTTGTCGCGCTGGCCGCGGCTCGGGCCGCCGCGGCCGGTGCCGACCTGCAAACCGTTGCCGCCGAAGCCAGTTCGGCCGTCGGCCGCACCCACGCCTACATCGTGGTGCACCGGCTGGACAACCTGCGCCGCAGCGGGCGGATCGGCGGGGCGGCGGCCTGGCTGGGCACCGCGCTGTCGCTGAAGCCACTGCTGCGCATCGACAACGGAAAACTCGTTCTGGCGCAGCGCGTCCGGACCGCCACCAAGGCGGTCGCGGCGATGCTCGACCAGGTCTGCGCCGTGGTCGGGGACAAGGCCGCAGCCGTCGCGGTGCATCACGTCGCGGATCCCGACGCCGCCGCCGAGGTGGCCGGCTCGCTGGCCGAGCGGCTACCGGCCTGCGAGCCGGCGATCATCACCGACCTCGGCCCGGTGCTGGCACTGCACGTGGGTGCGGGCGCAGTGGGCGTCGTGGTGCAGTTGCCCGACACGCCAACGGGCTAGTCGGTCGACGCAGGCGGCGCGAGGGACGAGCGCGGCCGGAGGAGGTCGACCATCGGGGCTAAGCGGCGAACCGCCCCGCGACCGGCGGCAGATCGGCCAGCGTGACGATGCCGGGCGGCGCGGCGACCACCGCGGGCACGGCGTTGGTGACCGGCATGGCGGTGTAGATCATGCCCAGGCCCATGAAGCCCGGCTCGGTCCACTCCTTCGGTGGCAGACAGTGCAGCACCGTTCGCATGTTGGGCACTCCGAAGACCTGGATGACGTGGCCGTGCTCCAGCGGCTTGGGCGGGGTGACGTGACTGCCCATCGTCCAGTTGAACCCGACGGACACCACGTTGCGGTCGCCCACCCAGCCGCGATGGTAGCCGTACACGCCGCCTACCGTTCCCTCCGCGATTGTCATGAATCCCAGATCGGAATCGCCTGTGGCGGTGCTGAACTCGACATCGAAGCTCATCCGGTCCAGGTCTGCGCCGAGGGCATCGGCCATCATCGCGGCCGACTCGGCGAATACCTCACTCTCGCGGCGCACGCTGTCGGCCAGCCCGGGGGTGTCGGGGTCACAGCCGAAACCCATCGCGGTCTGGGTGCCCGCCGACTCGTAGGTCGAACAGTCGACGGACTCGGTGATCCGGATCTCGTCGACGCGCTCGCACGCCCCGGACAGCACCATGCCGACCATATTGGTCATGCCGGGGTGGGCTCCACTGCCGAAGATGGTGGATTTGCCTGTCTCGCAGGCGATCAGGATGCGTTCCCGGTCCTGCGGTGTTTGTTTGCCACCGGTGATCCACGCCGCGCTCGAGCACACGTTCACGCCGGACTCCAGCAGGCGGACCAGTTCGTCGACATCGGGCCACAGCGGGTTGTAGCAGCAGGCGTCGGCGCCCAGTGCCAGCAGTGCGTCGATGTCGTTGGTGGCGGTCACGCCGGTCGGTTCGGGCCGGCCCGCCAGCTCGGCGGCGTCCCGGCCGATCTTGTCCGCACCGTGCGCGTACACGCCGACCAGCTCGAGGTCCGGGCGGCCGATGATCGCGTGCAGCGAGCGGCGGCCGATGTTGCCGGTGGTCCACTGGATGACCTTCAGGGGGCGGTCGGCGGGCGTGGGGGTCATCGGCGCTCCTGTCGGGTAGACACTCTTGCGAGTATGTACACCACCGGGGAACGCCGGTGCGCCGGGGTCAGCCTGTGGTCGGGTGGTTGCCGGCGATCTGGGAGAAATCGGCGAATGCGTCGACGAGCAGGCCGTGCATGCGTTCGGGAATGTTGTCGGCGTCGAGCTCGAACTCTCCCGCGTCGGTCCCCAACGCTCCCCACGCATGGGCGACGATCGCTCCCCACACGGAACTGATGAGGCGCACGCTCTGGTCGTCGGGTGTGGTGTCGAGGCGCCTCGCCATCGCAAACGCAGTCTCCTGGGAGCGCAGTGCGACCGACAGGCTCTGCAGGGTGGGCGAGGTGTTCACGACGCGCAGCAGCATCGTGATCCGCGTGATGGTCATCGGTCCCGACCCGCGCATTGCGTGCCGCAGCATGGCGATGTTGGCGGCCAGCAACGCCTCGAACGGCGGCACCTCCGGGTCGACCAGCGCGAGTTCGTCGTTGACCGCTGCGGTCAGATGGTCCAGCAGCGACAGGATCACGCTGTCCTTGGTCGGGAAGTAGCGTGCGAACGTCCGCGGAGAGACTTCGACGGCGTCGGCGATCTGCTCCACCGTCGTTGATTCATAGCCCTGGCGATCGGCCAGTTCCAGCGCCGCCTCGATCAGCTGAGCCCGGGTCCGCAGCATCTTGCGCTCCCGCAGCCCAGGGACCTGCGCACCGGTGTACCCAGACACCGCCGAGACACTACCGCCACCCCCTTTCAGCCGGGAGCGATTTGGTGTGCGATTGTCACGTCGTCGCACTAGAGTTCGGATACATCGTGTGGAGTGCGCGGACAGATAGGGAGCGGGATGAAGACACAGGGTTTGGTTCGTCGACGGCTGGCGGTCGGGATCGGCGTTATCGCCATCGGCGCGATGGGAACGCTGTCTGCCTGCGCCGGCGAAGAGAAGAAGGAAGCGCCGACCACCACCACCACCACCACCACGACCACCACGACGACGCCGCCGTCGGTGGAGCCCACCGAGAAGGGCCTGACCCCGGGTGGCGGCAACAAGTTCACGCCCTCCGTCAAGGCGCCCCCGGCGCCCACGGCCGTCCCCGGCGATAACTGAGGTTCGTCACGTCGCGGCGGTACCGGCCCGCGGCGGCGCTCCTCATGGTGGCGCTGCTCGTCGCGGGAGTGTGGGCGGCGGTAGACCTGCGCAACGCGCGAGTGGTCGGCAATACCGATGCCGACCACTCGCGCGTCGCTGGCCCGATGGGCCACTTGCTCACCGCCTCAACCGATCTCGGTCCGTCGCATGCCGGTGACGCTCAGCTGACGGCTGAGCTCGCCGGCACGGCGCGGCCGAAGGATCTGATGGGCTGGGCGGGCGAGCACGGCCTGTCGGTCCGGTGGCGCCCAGGTGACAACTGGGCGATCGTGGAGGGTGAAGCAAAGGATGTCGGTGCGGCATTCGGTGTCGCCGTGCACGACTTCCGAGGCCGCCGCGGGCAGGTGTTCTACGCCTCCGCGCAGCAGCCTGCGGTGCCCGCGTCACTGCGTGGTTCCGTCACGGGCCTGGGCCGGATCCTCGGCTACACGCCACATCACGAGTCGCGGCCGTCGGACCTGCCCACAGACGTTCCCGATCAGGGACTGAGTCCGGCGGCCCTGCGCAATGTCTACAACGTGACACCGCTGACCGACCAGGGCTACACCGGCAAGGGCCAGACGATCGTGGTGTTCGCGTTCGACGGGTTCGACCAGGCCGACCTCGACATGTTCGCGACGACATTCAACCTGCCGAAGTTCACGCCCACGGTCGTGGGCGACATGCCCACCGAACGCACCGGCGAAGCGACGATGGATCTGCAGATGGCGCACGCGATGGCGCCGGACGCCCGCAAGGTGTTGGTCAATGCGCGGCCCACCGTCAGCGGCGACGGCGCCTACGTGAAGATCGCGCAGATGATGGAATCGGCCGACCGGGACTTTCCCGGCGCGGTCTGGAGCTTCTCGATCGGCTGGGGTTGCGACAAACTGCTCACCGCGGCCGACCTGACTCCGGTCCGGTCCGCGTTGGTGCGGGCGCACTCGCACGGCACCACGGCATTCAACGCCAGCGGCGACCTCGCAGGCCTGGAATGCAAAGGCGGACAAGACTGGTCGGCCCCGCCCGGTCCGGACGACATCGGGCTGGACGCCGTCGCGTCGCTTCCCGAGATGACCGACGTGGGCGGCACCACCCTGTCCACCGATTCGCGCGGCGGTTGGCTGGACGAGCAGTCGTGGTTCGACGTTCCGCTGTCGCACGGCACCGGCGGTGGCGTCTCGGCCCTGTTCGAGCGTCCCGCGTGGCAGCAGGGCGTGCTGCCCGGTCGCGACCAGGAGCGCCGGCTGACGCCTGACGTCGCGGCGGTTGCCGACGCGTTCACCGGTGCCAAGATCGTCTTCGGCCAACAGGTTCTGGTGGGCGGGGGAACCTCCATGGCGGCGCCGATCTGGGCGGGCATGGCCGCGGTGATGAACGAGTATCTCCTCGACCACGGTGGACGCCTGCTCGGCGACCTCAACCCGATGCTGTATCGCACGGCGGCAGTGGCAACCCCGCCGGCGTTCCGGGACGTCACTCTGGGCGGTAACGCCGTTGAATCCGCGGGCCCGGGCTACGACCTGGTCACCGGACTGGGCACGCCCGACGCCGAGCACCTGGCCCGCAATCTGCTGATCGCCCAGGCGGCGTCGCAATGAGCATCGCGCACGGGCCGGCCGATACCGTCCCGACAACGGAGTGCCGGGTCTGCCAGGTCGAGGTTCCCGAGGGCGAGTTCTGCGGACTGTGCGGGGTCCGCTTGGAGGCGCGTCCCGGCGACGGGCCCGAATGGCTGCGGCCCCGTAATTTCGGCGCCGCCCCCGGTGAGCACCTGCTGCGGCCGTCGTTGGCCAGTACGTTGTTCCCGCAACTACCGCCCCGGTCCCGCAAGGTGTTCGGGGTCGCCCTGCTCGTGGTGCTGCTGGCGCTCGTCACCTTCGCCACCCTGCGGATGCCCGGGTGCCTGATCTCGGTGGCCGCCCTCGGGTTGCCGCTGCTGTTCCTGCTCTACCTGCACGAAACCGATGCCCGTCGCGACCTGCCCCTGGGAATGCTGGTCCTGGCCGCCGTGCTGGGCATTGCGCTCGGCGTGGGATGGGTGCTGCTGACCGGTGAGATGGTCGCCCGTTCCTATGGCGTGCCGCTGCGCGGCGGTATCGCACTGTCCCGTCTGATGCGTGACGGCATCGGCGTCCCGCTCGGTGCCGCGATCCTGGCGGTGACGCCTGCCGTGATCGTCAGGCTGATGGACTCCACCCGCCGAGAGTCCCTGGACGGCTTCATGATCGGCGGGCTGGGCGCATTGTCGTTCACCGCGGCCGCGACCTTGACCCGGCTGGCGCCGCAGCTGCAGACCGGGATGGTGAACCGCACCCGCCCGATGAGCGGGTTGATGGTCGAGGCGGGCATCCGCGGCATCTCGGTTCCGCTCACCGCGCTGGCCGCGGGCGGGTTGCTCGGCACGGCGCTGTGGTTCAGGCGACCCGCGAGCAAGGCGGATCAACACCCTGGTGTCGTACGCGTGATCCTGCTGTTGTCCGGGGTGAGCGTGCTCGGCATCTTCGCGACCGTCGGCCTGGTCGATGTGGCGACATTGCCGCAGTGGGTTCAGTTGGTGTGCCACCTGGGTGTGGCAATACTGGCCGTCGTGCTGCTCCGGGTAGGACTGCACCTGGCGCTGCTGCACGAGGCGCACGACGAGATCCATTCCGACGAACTGATCCAGTGCACCAACTGCGGTCATGTGGTGCCCGACATGGCCTTCTGTCCGGACTGCGGGGTCGCCATCCGGGCGTCGTCGCGGTCGTCCCGCCGTGCGCGCCGGGAGTCCAGGCCGGCAGCTGTCGACGGCTCACCCGGCGACTACACGGTGCCGGCTGTGCGGCGCACGTCGTACCTGCGGCTCGCGCCGGACCTGGGGTGTCGGTGTCGCGGTGGTGGCCGTGGCTCTGGCCGGGTTGTCGATCGTCCTCACCAAGGCGCCGGTTCCTTATGCGTGCCCGCCGAACTGCGGGAAGCCGCCCACCGGAAAGCCGGTCGAGACCAACCCGCGGTTCACCGCCGACGACGGCACCTTCTCCGTCTCCTACCCGGCCGCGGGGGCCGCATATCAAGTGCGGACGAACAGCACCGGCGTGACCGCCAACCTGATCATCGGAGATGGCGGCACGCTGCAACTGTTCAGTGAGCCCGCTGCGGGCCGCTCGCCGAAGGACATCGCCGCGGGCCTGGTCCGCAAGACCTTCCCGGACGCGAAGACCGCCTATCAGATCCCCAACACCATGGTGGGCTACCAACCCGGATACGGCGAAGCCGCCGACTGCTGGCCGCAGGGCGCCAACGCGAGCTACTCACGCATGCGGGTGCTGGTGATGGTGGCGGTCAAGAACGACCTGGCGCTGGTGGCATCCGCGGTCGGTCCCTTTCACGCGTTCGGGCCGGATTTCGGCCCCGGGCCGCCGTCGGGCGCCAACCTCGAGATCGCCGAGGACATGGGCAAGTACGTCAACAGCTTCTCCTGGCGCGGGGACCCGGCTCGCTAGGCGAGCAATCGGGTCTTAGTGGCCGTTGCTGCGTGGCGTGTTGTCGACCCTGGGCACGTTCACCCAACCGGGGCTGTTGACGAATTCCGACAGGCAGCCGGGCAGGCCGCGGCAGGCGATGATCGCCCCTGCGCTCGGTGCCGACCCGATCGCCGGGGGTGGTGTCACCACGAGGTCACAGTTGGTGGTGTAGGCGCCGACGCCCTGCTTACCGACGATCACGCCCGGCCCGTTCGGGCAGTTTGCCAGGGGCTGGGCCGACGGGGCCGACGTGACGATGGCGGCGGCCGGGGCCAGGGTGGCCATCGCCGCAAATGCACCCGCCGCAATCAGGCGGCGGGCCTGAAGGCGCTGAATTGTCATGTCATCTCCCGTCGGGCATGAGATACCCGCAAACCTCAACGTACTCCCGACGCCTGCTGTTCCCGGGCTATTCACAGTTTCGGCGCGATCCACAGGACGGCCCCGAACGACCGCTCGACCGGTCAGGGCGGACGGTGGCCCGACCTACCGTCACGGCATGCCAAGCGAACTACCGGCCGAGCGGGTGCATCGCCGTCTCGGCGGACACCCGGACGGGCCGGATCCCGGCGACGAAGCCACGGGCCCCGGGGCCGGAGAGGACACTGTCACGGCGCTGCTGCCGCGGTGGCTGCCGGACAGCGTTCCCCGCCGGGCCGGCTGGCTGGCCGCCGTCCGCGCCGACCCCGGGCGCGCCGGGGCCATCGCGTTGGGCGCCGTGGCCGCGGTCGCGGTGCTCGTCACGGTGTTCACTCTGGTGCGTACGGAGCCCACGCCGGTGGTTTCCGCGAAACTTCCTCCGGTGCAGCCGGTTTCGTCGACGAGTGTTCTCGCCGACGCACCCCCGCCGCCCGCCGGGCAGCCCGTCGTGGTCAGTGTCGTCGGCCTTGTCAAAACGCCGGGACTGGTCACCCTGACCCCGGGTGCGCGGGTGGACGACGCCGTGTCGGCCGCCGGCGGCGTGCTCGACGGCGCCGACACTGTCGGTCTCAACCTGGCCCGCCGGCTGACCGACGGCGAGCAGGTCGTCGTCGGCCTCGCCCCGCCGCCGGGAGAACCTGCCGCGCTGGGCAGTTCGGTTGGCGGCGCCGCGACCCGCCGGCGATACCGCGCAGGCGCCGCCGGGCGGGTCGACGCAGTCGTCGGGGGCGCCGCTGGACCTCAACACCGCCACGGCCGAGCAACTCGACGCCCTGCCGGGTGTGGGGCCGGTCACCGCGGCCGCGATCGTCGCGTGGCGTGCCGAGAACGGCGCGTTCACCAGCGTGGACCAACTCGGTGACGTCGACGGTATCGGTCCCGCGCGGCTGGACAGGCTGCGTGCCCTGGTCCGCGTGTGAACGACCCGCTGCCCGACGAGGCGAGGAGCGAGACAATCAGGCACGGTGCCCGGCTCGACCTACGCCTGGTTCCGGCGGCGCTGACCTGTTGGGTGGTGACCGCGGCAGGCATTCTGCGGCCCGTCGGAGCGGTCCTGGCGATCGTGTGCGTCGTCGCTGCCGGGGCGGTACTGGCCGCGCGCCACCGGATACCCGGGTACGCCGACGGACTGGGCGCCGGGCTGCTGGCGGTCTGCGTCGTGGGTGCGGGCTTCGGGTTCGCGATCACCCTGCGGTCCGACAACGTCCGCGACCACCCCGTTGCTCAACGGTTCGGCACGGTCGACGGAGGTGACCGTCACCGTCACGGAAAGCCCACGGTCGGTGGGCAGCGGGAGAGTGATGTTCCGGGCGAATCTGAACCTGCTCGGGACGGATGAAATGGGCGGCCGGGTAACCGTTTTCGCGGCCGGCCTGCCTTTCGCGGCGGCCGCGGCGGGTCAGCCCATGCGCTTCCGGGCCAGTATCGCCCGGCCGAAGCGCCACGACCTGACCGTCGCAACGCTGACGGCGACGGGTGAGCCGGCTCTGGGCAGGATGCCGGCGACGCAGCGGGCGGCCGGTTCACTGCGGGCCGGATTCGCCGCCGCGGCACGCGACACCCTGCCCGCCGACCGGGCCGCGATGCTGCCGGCGCTGGTCCTCGGCGACACGTCGGCGGTGACCGATGTGACGGCCGCGCAGTTCCGGGCGGCCGGGCTGACACATCTGACCGCGGTGTCGGGCGCCAACGTGACGATCGTCTGCGGGACAGTGCTCTTCGCCGCGCGGCTGATCGGCCCGCGAGCCGCGGTGGTGCTGGCCGCCATGACGCTGGCGGGCTTCGTCGTCGTGGTGCAGCCGAGCGCCAGCGTGCTGCGGGCCGCCGTGATGGGAGCCATCGCATTGCTGGCGATCCTGACCTCGCGGCAACGGCAGGCCATCCCGGCCCTCGCCGGCTCAGTGCTGGTGCTGATGACCGTGGCGCCGCAACTGGCCGTCGACGTCGGGTTCGTGCTGTCGGTGTCGGCCACGGCGGCGTTGGTGCTCATCGCCCCGGTCTGGTCACGACGGTTGGTGGCGCGTGGCTGGCCGAAGCCGGTAGCCGACGCCGTATGCATCGCCGCGGCCGCGCAACTGGTGACGGCGCCGCTGATCGCGGGCATTTCGGGCAGCGTGAGTCTGGTGGCAGTGGGCGCCAACCTGGTCGTGGCGCCGGTGATCGTCCCCATCACGGTGCTGGGCACCGCGGCCGCTCCGCTGGCGGTGTGCTGGCCCGGCGCGGCGGAGCTGCTGATCCGCTTCACCGGGCCGGAACTGTGGTGGTTGCTCGGCGTCACGCGGTGGGCGTCCGGCGCCCCGGGAGCCACGGTGCCGGTCCCGGCAGGCGTCGGCGGAGTGCTCGTGATCGGGCTGGCCGGCGTCGCAACGGTGTTGGTGTGGCGGTCCCGGTGGCGTCGCGGAGCACTCGTCGTCGCGCTGGTCTGCCTGGTCGCGTGGGCGATCGCCGACCTGTCTGTGGGCCGTGACACCATCGTCGGGTGAGCCGACAGCTGCACCTGATTCTCGGTGAGGAAGAGCTCCTGGTGGAGCGGGCCATCTCGGCCGTGCTCCGGGCCGCCCGCGCGGACGCCGGCACCGGTCCGGGTGGTGGTGCGGATGTACCGGTGAACCGGCTGCGCGCCGGTGAGGTCAGCGCCAGTGAGCTCGCCGAACTGCTGAGCCCGTCGCTGTTCGCCGACGAAAGGGTGGTGGTCCTCGAAGCCGCCGGTGAGGCCGGCAAGGACGCGGTCGCCGTCATCGACGACGCGGCCGCCGACCTGCCCGAGGGCACCCTGCTGGTGGTCGTGCATTCCGGCGGCGGCCGGGCGAAGGCGCTGGCGGACCGGCTGCGTGATCTCGGCGCCGAAGTCCACCCCTGCGCCAAGCTCGCCAAGGCCTCCGAGCGCGCCGATTTCGTGCGCGCGGAGTTCCGCGCGCACAAGGTCGCGGTGTCCGAAGAGGTCGTCACGGTGCTGCTCGACGCCGTGGGTTCCGATATCCGTGAACTCGCGTCGGCGTGCTCGCAGCTGGTCGCCGACACCGATGGTCAGGTCAATGTCGCCGCGGTGCGCCGCTACCACAGCGGCAAGGCCGAGGTGAAGGGCTTCGACATCGCCGACAAGGCCGTCAGCGGGGACATGGAGGGCGCCGCGGAGTCGCTGCGCTGGGCCATGCTGTCCGGCGAACCGCGCGTGGTGCTCGCCGACGCGCTGGCCGAGGCGGTGCACACCATCGCCCGGGTGGGACCGCTGTCGGGAGATCCGTACCGGATTGCCGGGGAACTGAAGATGCCGCCGTGGCGGGTGCAGAAAGCGCAGAAGCAGTCACGCCGGTGGTCACGGGAAACCGTCGCCACCGCGATGCGGGTGGTGGCGACGCTGAACGCCGACGTCAAAGGTGCGGCAGCAGATGCCGACTATGCGCTGGAAAGCGCGGTGCGACGGGTCGCGGAACTGGCCGGAGGCGGCCGGTGAGACGAGAAACGCCGAGAAGCCATGTGAAGAAATGGGCTTCTCGGCGCAGCTAGCGCGGAGCTCAGAGCTTGTTGAGCGCGAGCGCCAGCGCGGACTTCTTGTTGGCCGCCTGGTTCTTGTGGATGACGCCCTTGGTGGCGGCCTGGTCCAGCTTGCGACTGGCCGACGCGAGCAGTTCGGCGGCCTTGTCCTTTTCGCCGGCCTCGACAGCTTCCCGGAACCCGCGGACAGCCGTACGGAGCGACGACCTCACCGACTGGTTGCGCAGTCGGGCGCGCTCGTTGGTAAGGATGCGCTTTTCCTGCGACTTGATGTTGGCCACGCGCGTCAGTTCCTTCGTCAATCTCAAAGTGGATTTGGTCTGGAGTTTTCCAGAGTGCCCGGCGACGGGCAGCGACTGCTCAGGTTACCAGTTCGGCTACGAATCTCCCAAAGTGGACCTCACTGGCCTGCCGAAACGGTGATCGTACGGCAGCATGTCACACGTGAGCCTTCGAACCGTGCCCAGTGTGACCGGACGGCAGTCGCGCAGCAATTCGCAGTCGTCGAACAAGTACGACCAGATTTTCGACGGTTACAACAAACGCGGCACATACGCCAAGGCGTTCGACGAGATGTTCGACGCGCAGGGCAACGTCCGTGGACCGTACAAAGGCATCTTCGCCGAACTCGCGCCGTCGAATGCCGCCGATCTCGAGGCCCGCTCAGAGGCGCTCGGGCGGGCGTTCATCGACCAGGGCATCACGTTCTCGCTGTCAGGACAGGAGCGGCCATTCCCGCTCGACCTGGTGCCC
This sequence comes from uncultured Actinomycetota bacterium, assembly GCA_963779655.1. GTDB lineage: Bacteria > Actinomycetota > Actinomycetes > Mycobacteriales > Mycobacteriaceae > Mycobacterium. The sequence continues at coordinate 358,149 of CAVZZD010000027.1, forward strand.
CGGGTCATCTCCGCCGCCGAGTGGTCGCGACTGGAGAAGGGCATCGTCCAGCGGGTCAAGGCGCTGGAGCTGTACCTCGACGACATCTACGGCGAGCAGGAGATCCTGCGGGACGGTGTCATCCCGCGCCGGCTGATCACCTCGTGTGAACATTTCCACCGCGAAGCGGTGGGGATCGTGCCCCCGAACGGGGTCCGCATCCACGTTGCCGGAATCGACTTGGTCAAGGACGGGCAGGGGATTTTTCGGGTCCTCGAAGACAACCTGCGCTCACCGTCGGGTGTGTCCTATGTCATGGAGAACCGCCGCACCATGGCGCGCGTCTTCCCCAACCTGTTCGCCTCCCACCGCGTGCGTGCCGTGGGCGACTACTCGTCGCACCTGTTGCGGGCCCTGCGCAATTCGGCGGCCACCAACGAGGCCGATCCGACCGTCGTCGTTCTCACCCCGGGTGTCTACAACTCCGCCTACTTCGAGCACTCGCTGCTGGCCCGGCAAATGGGGGTGGAGCTGGTCGAGGGCCGTGACCTGTTCTGCCGCGACAACACCGTCTACATGCACACCACCGAGGGTGACCGCCAGGTCGACGTCATCTACCGACGGATCGACGACGACTTCCTCGATCCCATGCACTTCCGGCCGGATTCGGTGCTCGGCGTCGCGGGCATCCTCAACGCTGCCCGGGCCGGCAACGTGGTGATCTCCAGCGCGGTCGGTAACGGTGTCGGCGACGACAAGCTCGTCTATACCTACGTGCCGACGATCATCGAGTACTACCTCGGCGAGAAGCCGCTGCTGGCCAACGTCGACACGATGCGCTGCTGGCTCGAAGAGGAATGCGAGGAGGTGCTGGATCGGGTCGCCGAACTGGTCATCAAACCGGTCGAGGGCTCGGGCGGCTACGGCATCGTGTTCGGTCCGGACGCGTCGGAGAAGGAACTCGCGACCATCTGCAAGAAGATCCGCGCGGACCCCAGGGGCTGGATCGCCCAGCCCGTTGTCCAGTTGTCGACGGTGCCCACTCAGATCGACGACTGCCTGGCGCCCCGGCACGTCGACCTGCGTCCGTTCGCCGTCAACGACGGCGACGACGTGTGGGTGCTGCCCGGCGGGCTGACCCGGGTGGCGTTGCCGGAGGGATCGCTGGTGGTGAACTCCAGCCAGGGCGGCGGCTCCAAGGACACCTGGGTGCTGGCGTCGCGGGCCTCGGTCGCCGACCGTGAGCTGGCAGCGGCAGAAGTGGTGCGCAAGCTGCCGGGCGAGTCCAAGGTGGAGGCCGCCGAACGGGCTGCGAAGAACGTCCGGGTGACCACCAAAGAGGAATCCAAGGAACCCAAGACCGGCGAACAAAGGCAGCAACAGCACAAATCGAAGAGTGCCGGTGTGCCGGGTTCACAACAGCAACAGCAGCAACAGCAACAGCAACAGCAACAGCAGGCGGTGATGGACTGATGCTGGCACGCAACGCCGAATCGCTGTACTGGATCGGGCGCTATGTAGAGCGCGCCGATGACACCGCGCGGATCCTCGACGTCGTGGTGCACCAACTGCTCGAGGATTCCAGCGTCGACCCCGACCAGGCTTCCCGGGTGTTGTTGCACGTGCTCGATATCGAACCGCCCAAGGAATCACTGGATATGTGGGCGTTGACCGACCTGGTCGCATTCTCCCGCGACACTCCCGGGGGCGGCTGTTCGATCGTCGAGGCGATCTCCGCGGCCCGCGAAAACGCCCGCGGTGCCAGGGAAGTCACCTCCACCGAAATGTGGGAATGCCTCAACACCACCTACAACGCATTGCCCGAGCGCGAGCGGGCCGCCAAACGTCTTGGGCCGCATGAGTTTCTGTCATACGTCGAAGGCCGGGCCGCGATGTTCGCCGGGCTGGCCGACTCGACGTTGTCCCGTGACGACGGATACCGGTTCATGGTGCTGGGCCGGGCGATCGAACGTGTGGACATGACGGTTCGGATGTTGCTGTCCCGGGTCGGTGACAGCGGGTCGTCGCCGGCCTGGGTGACCGTGCTGCGTTCGGCGGGTGCGCACGATACGTATCTGCGCACCTATCGCGGTGTGCTCGACGCGAGTCGGGTGGTCGAGTTCATGTTGCTGGACCGGCTCTTCCCGCGGTCGGTGTTCTATTCGCTGCGCTTGGCCGAGCACAGCCTGGATGAACTGCTCAACCGTCCGAGTAACCGTGTCGGCGCCACCGCGGAGGCGCAGCGGCTGCTGGGCCGGGCGCGCAGCGAACTGGAGTTCCTGCGGCCGGGCGTGCTGCTGGAGACGCTGGAGACCCGGCTGGCCGCCCTGCAGGAGACCTGTTTCGACGTCGGAGAGGCCTTGGCGTTGCAGTACTTTCACTCGGCACCATGGGTGGCATGGACCGATGCCGGCCACAACTCGTTGGTTATCGAAGAGGGTGAAGTCTGATGTGGCGCATGCGGGTAGTGCACGCAACCGGCTATGCGTACAAGTCGCCGGTCACCGCCTCCTTCAACGAGGCGCGGCTCACGCCGCGCTCGGACTCACGGCAGAACGTGATCCTCAACCGCGTCGAGACGGTGCCGGCCACCCGGTCGTACCGGTACGTCGACTACTGGGGCACCGCGGTGACGGCCTTCGATCTGCACGCGCAGCACACCGAGCTGGAGGTCACGTCGTCGTCGGTGGTGGAAACCGGTAAGCAGGAAACCCCTGCAAAAAAGGTGAGCTGGGCCGACCTGGAGTCCGCTGAGGTCGTCGATCGGTTTGACGAGGTGCTCACTCCGACGGAGTACACCCCGGCGAGCAAGCGCATCGAGCGGGTGGGCAAACGGATCGCCAAGTACCACGAACCGCAGGAGGCCGTCATCGAGGCCGCCCGCTGGGTGCACGCCGAACTCAAGTACGTCACGGGTACCACCGGTGTGCACTCGTCGGGTCTCGACGCGCTGCGCGAGGGTAACGGCGTGTGTCAGGATTTCGCGCACCTGACCCTGATTCTGTTGCGCAGCATGGGAATTCCGGCCCGATACGTCTCGGGATATCTGCATCCCAAACGCAACGCCAAGGTGGGTGACGCTGTTGACGGGCAGAGCCACGCGTGGATTCAGGCCTGGACCGGGGAGTGGTGGAACTACGACCCCACCAACGACAGCGAGATCAACGAGCAGTACATCAGCGTGGGTGTGGGTCGCGACTACGCGGATGTCACCCCGCTGAAGGGCATCTACTCCGGTGAGGGTTCGACCGACCTCGACGTCGTGGTGGAGATCACCCGCCTGGCCTGATCCGCAACCTCATGCCCCGACTCGCTTCCGCGCCGACCCAATCCGACATAGCCTGGAATGTGATACCGATCACACAGCGGAGGGTGAGCATGCGGATCGCAGATGTGCTTCGCAACAAGGGCGCCGAGGTCGCGACGATCGCCCCGGACGCAACGGTCGCCGAACTGCTCGACGGGCTCAGCGGGCACAACATCGGCGCCATGGTCGTCGTCGACGCCGGCGCGGTGGCCGGCATCGTCTCGGAACGCGATGTCGTGCGCAAACTGCACGAACACGGTCCTGACGTGCTCGGCCTGTCGGTCGCCGCCATCATGACGACGGTCATCGCGACGTGCGGTCCGGAGTCGTCCGTCAACGACCTGACCGAGCTGATGACCGAGAAGCGCGTCCGCCACATTCCGGTGTTGGTCGACGGCCGGCTGGCGGGGATCGTCAGCATCGGTGACGTCGTCAAGACGCGGATGGACGAGCTCAAGACCGAGCAGGAACAACTGCAGGCGTACATCACCCAGGGCTGACCTGCGCTTAAGGTGGACGGGTGGTTTCTATCGCCGTCCAGCAGGCCGAGAAGGCCGACGTCAGGGAGCTCGCCCACACACTGGGCCGCGCGTTCTTCGACGACCCCGTGATGACCTGGGTACTTCCGGACGCGGGGGAGCGGGCCAAGGGGCTGCCGATCGTGTTCGCCGCGATGGCCCGGCACCAGTTTCTCGCCGCCGGCGGGATGGAGATCGCGCAAGAGGGTCCGAACGTGGCCGCGGCCGCGCTCTGGTCCCCGCCGGGGCGGTGGCAGGCGCCGAGGTTGGCGGAAATGCGGATGGCGCCGGCTTTCTTTCGTGCGTTCGGGTCGCAGTCCGCGCGCGGCAAGCAGGTCGAGGCGCTGATGAAGCAACACCATCCTGAGGAACCGCACTGGTATCTCGCGGTGATCGGCAGCGACCCGACCTACCGCGGGCAGGGCTTCGGCCACGCGCTCATGGAGTCCCGCCTCGGCCGTGTCGACGACGAGCACGCGGCCGCCTACCTCGAATCCAGTAACCCCGACAACATCCCGTACTACGAACGGTTCGGCTTCGAAGTGACGAGTGAAGTCGAGGTTCCCGACGGGCCCACCCTCTGGCCGATGTGGCGGGCACCCCGCTAGGTTCTGCGCCGAGAACCACTTTCTCTACCCGTCGTCCTGGCGTTTTGTGTCTCGAAACTTCTTCTCGCCGCGAAAGACTGGCTAGCTCCAGGAGTAGCTCGCGCGCAGCGCGGCGGCGACGACGTCGAAAACCTGGCGCTCCAGGATCGCGCCCTCGCGCCGGATGCCCTCCTCGGGCACGTCGAGCACGCGGTCGAGCCGCACCCAACTCGGCCGGCCTTCGTGGTCCCACGGGCCGGCTCCGATGCCCACCCAGGCCGGGTCGTCGGAGTGGTAGTTCTGGCTGGACAGCATCAACCCGAGCAGCGTCCGCCGATCGCGGCCCACCACAAGCACCGGGCGGTCCTTCCCGCGGGTCGGGTCGTCCTCGAAAACCACCCAGGTCCACACGATCTCACCGGGGTCGGCCTGGCCGTCGAGGTCGGGCGCGTAGGCGATCTTGCGGGCGCGCTGCGCGGTGGGCACCATGCGGTCGGTGACGGGTCGGCCGGCGGTGATCGCCTGGGGCGGGTCGAGTGGTCCGCCGACGATCACTTCCATGCCCATCCGCAAACCCTGCACCAGGCCCTGCTGAATGCCCTGCTGGATGCTGCGCTGCAAAGCCTCGGGATTCTGCAGCTGCCGGAAGAGCTTGGGCGCCTCGTTGAACACGAGGTGTTCCACATTCTGACCGGCGACCTTCGCAAACCACTGCAAAGTTCTCCACTGCGACGCCATAGACGCCAAGCATAGCGACGACGGTGGGCGTGCGATTGTGCCGTGACGCCCCGCTGTCGATACGCTTGACAGGCCCACCCGAGCCGTCAACCAGGAGATTCCCATCAGCAGTTTCGCGGATAAGACCTTCACCGCGCCGGCGCAGATCCGGAATTTCTGCATCATCGCCCACATCGACCATGGCAAATCGACGCTGGCCGACCGAATGCTGCAGCTGACCGGTGTCGTCGCGGACCGCGACATGCGGGCCCAGTACCTGGACCGGATGGATATCGAGCGCGAACGCGGTATCACCATCAAGGCGCAGAACGTCCGGTTGCCCTGGGTGGCCAAAACCGGCCCCGACGCGGGTAAAGAATTCGTCCTGCACCTGATCGACACGCCCGGCCACGTCGACTTCACCTACGAGGTGTCGCGCGCGCTCGAGGCCTGTGAGGGTGCGGTGCTGTTGGTCGACGCCGCCCAGGGGATCGAGGCGCAGACGCTGGCCAACCTGTACCTGGCGCTGGACCGCGACCTGACGATCATCCCGGTGCTCAACAAAATCGACCTGCCCGCGGCCGACCCCGACCGCTATGCGGGCGAAATCGCCCACATCATCGGGTGTGAACCCGGCGACGTGCTGCGGGTGTCCGGGAAAACCGGCGAGGGTGTGGTCGAGTTGCTCGACGAGGTGGTGCGCCTGATACCCGCCGCCGCAGGGCGACGCCGACGCGCCGGCCCGGGCGATGATCTTCGACTCGGTGTACGACATCTACCGCGGCGTGGTCACCTACGTGCGGGTGGTCGACGGCAAGATCACCCCGCGCGAGCGGATCGCCATGATGTCCACCGGCACCACCCACGAGTTACTCGAAGTCGGCATCGTCTCACCCGATCCCAAACCCAGTCGGGGCCTGGGTGTCGGCGAGGTCGGTTACCTGATCACCGGTGTCAAGGACGTGCGTCAATCCAAGGTCGGCGACACCGTGACGAGCGCGCGGCACGGCGCCACCGAAGCGCTCGTCGGTTATCGCGAACCGCGGCCGATGGTCTACTCGGGGCTGTATCCGGTTGACGGCTCGGACTATCCGAACCTGCGCGACGCGCTGGAGCGGCTGCAGCTCAACGACGCCGCACTGGTGTGGGAGCCCGAGACGTCGGTGGCCTTGGGCTTCGGCTTCCGGTGCGGGTTCCTGGGATTGCTGCACATGGAGATCACCCGCGAGCGCCTGGAGCGCGAATTCGACCTCGACCTGATCTCGACGTCACCGAACGTGGTCTACCGGGTGGTTTTGGATGGGAGCGCGGATGACGAAGGGTTTGTCGTCACCAATCCGTCGGACTGGCCGGAGGGCAAGATCCGCAACGTCTACGAGCCCGTCGTGAAGACCACCCTCATCGCGCCCAGCGAGTTCATCGGCACCATCATGGAGCTCTGCCAGTCGCGCCGCGGCGAGCTGGGCGGAATGGACTATCTGTCGCCGGAGCGGGTGGAGTTGCGCTACACAATGCCGTTGGGGGAGATCATCTTCGACTTCTTCGACTCGCTGAAATCGCGCACCCGCGGATACGCCAGCCTGGACTACGAGGAGGCCGGCGAGCAGGAAGCCGATCTGGTCAAGGTCGACATCCTGCTGCAGGGTGAGGCCGTCGATGCGTTCAGCGCGATCGTGCACAAGGATTCTGCGTTCGCCTATGGCAACAAGATGACCACCAAGCTCAAGGACTTGATTCCCCGCCAGCAGTTCGAGGTCCCGATACAGGCCGCGATCGGGTCCAAAATAATTGCGCGCGAGAACATCCGGGCGATCCGCAAAGACGTGCTTTCCAAGTGCTACGGCGGTGACATCACCCGTAAGCGCAAGCTGCTGGAGAAGCAGAAGGAAGGCAAGAAGCGGATGAAGACCATCGGGCGGGTCGAGGTGCCGCAGGAGGCGTTCGTTGCCGCCCTGTCCTCCGATGCGCCCGTGGACAAGGGCAAGAAGTAGGACGGCAACGTGATGCGGTGGTTGCGGCTGATCGTCGGCGTCGCGGCGCTGGCGGCACTGCTGTCCGGATGTGTGCAGACCACAGCCGGCACTGCCCGGCCCGGCGCCGAACTCACCGGCGCTCCGACGGGCACGTCGGATCCGGGCGGCCGGTTGGAACAGTTTCTGCTCACCCCTGACGAGTTGAACGTCGTGATGGGCTCGCGGGACATCGAACTCACCGATTCCGCCGACGACATGGCCGACCACTCGTCCGACATCTCCGACCCGGGCTGCCTGGGAGCGCTGTACAACGCCGAGCAGACCGTGTACCAGGCCAGCGGCTGGACCGACGTCGCCGACCAGGTGCTCACCGAACCGCAGGACGACAGCGACCACTGGGTGGAGCAGACCGTCGTGGCGTTCCCGTCACATCAGCACGCGCTGGACTTCTTCAACGACTCGGAACGGGACTGGACCAACTGCATCGGCAAGAATGTGATGGTCGATGACGGTGAGAACCAATTCCATTGGCAGTTCGAGGGAATCGGAATCTCCGACAACATGATGACCCAGACGTCGCGGCAGTCCAACGGCGGCGACTGGGCCTGTCAGCACGCGCTCGGCGCCGTCGGCAACTACATCGTGGAGGTGTCGGCCTGCGGGAACTCGCCGGAGGGCGAGGCAGTGACGCTCGCCAACGAGATCGTGGCGAACCTCAAGTAGGTCGGGACCGTTTCATCCACCGTGATCGTAAGGCGCGTGCCATTGCGGCGCCGGGTGTGGAGCGACGAAAAGGCTTCCTGCCCAACATATTAGAGCGTAATTCGGGCCGAGCCCGCGGAACGGGCCGGTAGCGGCGCGCAGCACCGGGATCGCGTCCGGGTGGCGTCCGGGCCTACTGTGACGCAAAAGCCCGCATTGGCGTTGACGCGGCCCGACGAATGGGATCGACGTGGAGGACCCGTACACACCGGTCGTGGTGGCCCAAGTGACCGCGGATCTCGGTTGGTCGCCGCGGCGGTGCTGGGCGCTGGCCGGATTCGGTGCGGCGTTGGTGGTGCTGGCCGGGTTCCTGTACAGCGGCGGGGGTCCGGTCGTCGACGCAACCAGTCCTGCGCAGGTCTCCGAATACCGTTAGAGCAGAGCGTCTTCGCAGGGTCTAGTGGTACGCGACCGCATTACCGAAGGGACCGACGTGGCACGTCAACTGCATCTGCTGGCCTTCGGGAACACCCGATCGGCGGGTCCGTGGCGATACCCGGGCGTCGACAACAGCGCGGCCGGGGTGCGCCGCACGTTCATCGAGCGGGCTGGGCCGCACGCGTGAGCGCCAGTGGTGCAACGCCTTTCATCCTGTCGGCGTTCAGCATGTCGACGGTGTCGCACGGAAACTATGGCCTGTGGCGACATCCGGACGACCGCGCCTCCGACTACACGAAGCTCGGGTACTGGGTGGACCTGGCCCGGTTGCTCGACGAGGGCGGCTTCGATCTGTTGTTCCTCGCCGACGCGGTGGGCCAACTCGACGTCTACGGCGGCGGCGCCGATGCAGCGTTGTCCCACGGGGTGCAGACACCGGTCACCGATCCGTTGCTCGTCGTGTCGGCGATGGCCGCCGCCACATCGCGGCTGGGATTCGGGATCACCGTGTCCACCACATATGAGAGTCCGTATCTGCTGGCCCGGAAATTCAGCACGCTGGATCACCTGACCGACGGCCGGATCGGCTGGAACATCGTCACGTCGCTGTTGGACAGTGCAGCGCGCAACATTCTCGGGCGGTCCCGGCAGATCCCGCACGACGAGCGCTACGTACGGGCGCAGGAGTTCGTCGACGTCACCTGCAAGCTGTGGGAGGGGTCCTGGGAGGACGACGCGGTTCGGCGTGACCGCCTCGGCGGCGTCTACACCGACCCGGCCAAGGTGCACGACATCGGCCATGCCGGAGCCTATTTCAGCGTCCCGGGTGCCCACCTGGTCGAGCCGTCACCGCAGCGCACCCCGGTGCTTGTTCCAGGCCGGTGCGTCGACGGCGGGCCGGGAGTTCGCGGCGCGTAATGCCGAACTCGTGTTCGCCAGCGATCCGCGTCCCGATGTGCTGCGCGCCAATATCGACGATGTCCGCCGACGCGCGGCGCTGCACGGCCGCCGGCCCGACTCGATCAAGTTTCTGACCTCGGTCGAGATCGTGGTCGACAGCACGGATTCCGCCGCTCACGCCAAGGCCCGAGAGCTGGCGGGCTTCCACGACCTGGAGGGCGGACTGGTGCTGCTGTCGGCACTCTCCGGTGTCGACTGGTCGGCCTACGACGTCGACGATCCCGTCCGGCACTTCGAAACGGACGCCAGCAGGTCGATACTCGCGGCGGTCGAGGACTCCGGCGCACGAGAACGGTTGACCCTGCGTGACTACGTCGGCGGGCTCGGCGGCTTCGGCGGTGCGTTGTTCGTCGGTAGCGCGCGGACCGTCGCCGACGAGCTGGAGGCATATGCCCGTCGGGCCGGCGTCGACGGCTTCAACATCGTGTATCACACGACGCCCGGCACCTTCGCTGACGTCGCCGAGCACCTCATCCCTGAGCTACGGCGCAGGGGCAGAGCGCATTCCGCCGAACGCCAACCACAGACATTGCGTAAACATCTGTTCGGAACGCCGTCGGACTATCTGCCTGATGACCATCCGGGTGCTCAATATCGGGCCGGATCGGCGCTGTCCGCGGCGGGAGAAATAATCCCGCCGATTTGATGGCTCACCGTTGTCCGCGCCCTTGCCGAAACACCGTAGACCCGCTGACGCAGTTGATCGACCAATCCCCGCCCGTGCTGACTCCGAAGTGCAGACGCGGATTCGATCGCCACCTGGGCGCAGCGCATCGCCTCGATCACCGGGCAGCTCAAGGCGCAGGATGCGGCGTTCGCGGATCTACTCGATCAGGGCGGCCCGACGCTTACCGAAGGCCGGGCGTTGTTCGACCGGGTAGCGCCCGCGTTGCCGGTGCTGCTGGCCAGTCTGGTCAGTCTCGGCGACATCGCGGTGACCTACCGCGCCGATCTCGAGCAGCTGCTGGTCCTCTATCCGCAAGGAACCGCGGTGATGTCGGCGATCGCCCTCGCGGATTCCGGCACCAAGCAGGATTACCGAGGGATCTACCTCGACTTCAACCTCAACCTCAACCTGCCGCCGCCCTGCAACGCCGGCTTCCTGCCGGTCCGTCAGCAGCGGTCACCCTCGGATGTCGATGCTCCGGAACGGCCCGCCGGTGAGCTGTACTGCCGGCTTCCGCAGGACTCGTCGCTCAATGTCCGTGGCGTGCGACAACATTCCGTGTGAGACCAATCCCGCAAAACGTGCCCCCACGGCGGAGTTGTGCGAAAGCAACGAGCAGTACGTCCCGCTGAACGACGGCTTCAACTGGAAGGGTGACCGCAACGCGACCCTGTCGGGTCAGGGCATCCCGCAGTACGCGCCGGGCACCGATCCGGGGGCGTCCCCGCCGCTCGAGCCGCCACCGCCGGTCGTGGTGGTGCCCTACGACCCGGCGACGGGCGACTACATCGGTCCGGATGGGAAGCGATACACGCAGGGCGATCTGGCCCACCCGGGGGCCAAGAACTGGCAGTCGATGATGGTGCCCGGTGGCTGAACTGCCCGTGAGCGTGCACCGGTGGCTGAACTGCCCGCGAGCGTGCACCCTTGTACGCCCGGCCCGGCTTGTCGCGCACAGGCACGCACGCTCGGCAAGCGGGGCTGACCCGGCCCGCGAGCGTGTGCTTCGGGACTACGAGGTCTGCAGGTAGCGCTGGATTTCGAAGTCGGTGACGTAGGAGGAGTAGGCGCGCCACTCGCTTTCGGCGATTCTGGCGAAGTCCTCGACGTTGACCGGTCCGAGTAGCTTGGCGAGTTCGGCGTCATCGCGCGCGGCGGCGATCGCCGCCGGCAGATCGGCGGGCAGCGGATCGCCTACCAGATAGGCATTTCCGCTCACCGCCTCCGGTGGGGTCTCGGCGGCGTCGAGTCCCGCTGTCGCCGCACTGAGTATCGCGGCAATCAGCCAGTACGGGTTCGCTTCTGCAGCCGCGGTACGTACCTCCAGACGTGACGACTCCTTGCCGAGGACCAACGAGCGAACCGCGGCCGAGCGGTTGTCCCCACTCCACGTCGCTGTCGACGGCGCCCAGGAACCCGCTTCGATGCGCTTGTAGGCGTTGACGGTGTGTCCGCCGAACAACGCCAGCGCAGGCAGGTGCCGCAGCAGTCCGGCGATGACGTGCAGTGCCTCGGGCGATTCGTGACCGTCGACCGGCGCAAACAACGGAACGCCGTCGCGTCGCAGCGAGAAGTGCACGTGGGCGGAGCTTCCAGACTGTCCGACAAGCGGTTTCGCCATGAATGTCGCCGTCTTACCGTGGCGGCGGGCCACTTCCTTGGCCGCATACTTCAGTCGTGCGGCGTCGTCGGCGGCGGTGAGTGGGTCCGTGTAGCGCAGGTTCGCCTCGACCTGACCGGGCCCGAACTCGGTCTCCACTGCCTCCAGCCGAGTAAAGACCCGCAGTGACTTCGTCAGGTCATCGAGAAGCGCACCGTAACGATTGGCATTCTCCAGCGAATAGGACTCGAGCCTGTGCTGATAGGGCTGTCCGTCGTCGTCGAGCAGGTAGAACTCCAGCTCCACACCGACGAACGCCTCGATACCCGCCTCTGCCAGCCGGTCGATGGCCGCCCGAAGGATCGTCCGCGGATGCCACCCGAGCGGACTTCCGTCGTGATCGTGAATGTCGGCGACGACATGCGCGACCCGGTCACGCCAGGGCAAGGGGCGCGCGGTCGACAGGTCCGGCACGGCGTAGATGTCGCGAAAACCCGTGTCCCATGAGGCGAAATGCAGGTCGTCCTGGACCTCGGCGGCGACATTCCAGGTCAGTTGACCGCTGCTGAACGCGATACCGCCGTTACCGATGTGCTCGGTGAGGTTCTCCGCCGGCACCCGCTTGCCCGCGGCGTGGCCGAGTTGATCCGTCCACGCCACCTCGACCTCGTCGATATCTCCGTTTGTGATGGCGTCGTTGAGATATTGCTCGCCAGTGGTCATGAGAGTCCTTCCGGATGGGAAGAGCGGCTATTCGAGTGTCACCTGCGGCCGCCTCGCCGCGATGCCGGCACCGAGCGCGAACACTGCGACGAGCAGCACCACGACACCGATCGCGATTGGCGTCGAACCGCCAACCAGGTCGGGCAGATTCAGCAGGACGAGGTAGAACACGCCCGCGAGACCGATCAAGCCGAATGCGGGTGCGACGAACGCGCGCCATACCGGCACCTCCAGGTCTCCGGCCCGCTTCCGCGCGGCGAAGAACGCAAGCACCGCAACACTTGTCGCGATGAGCAGGATGATGATGCCGACGGTCGAGATGCCGGCCAGCCAGGTGTAGAACTGCGTCACCGGATCCAGCCCGAACGCGATCCCGGCCACGATGAACAGCACCACCAGCACGGTGTCGAGACCCGACGCGAGATGGGGCGACGCGTGACTCTTGTGCGCCTCACCGAGCGGCGCCGGGAACACGTTGCGGTTGGACAGCGTGAAGACGTAGCGGGCGACGACGTTGTGGAACGACAGGATGCAGGCGAACAGGCTGGTGACGAAGAGCACCTGGACGATGTGCAGACCGACCGCGCCCAGATACTCCTCGGTGGCGCCGGGTAGCAGACCCGACGGATCTTTGACCGCCTGCTCGACCACCCGGCTGTCCCCCCACGCGGTGATCAGTGCCCAGGTGGAAACGGTGTAGAAGACGCCGATCAGGATCAGAGCCAGATAGGTCGCGCGGGGGATGGTGCGCACCGGATCGCGCGCCTCGTCGCGGAACACGGCGGTGGCCTCGAACCCGATAAAGCTCAAGAAGGCGAAGAGCAAGGCGAGACCCGGTGCGCCCGAGGCGATTTCAGATGGTGTGAGGAAGCCCGTGGAAAGCCCTTCGTGACCGCCGGTGAATGCGACGACGGCGTCGAGCACAAGCACGATCGCCACCTCGCCGATCAGCAGGACGCCCAGAACATTGCGAGAAAGGTCGATATTGCGGTGGCCGAGCAGGGTCACGATCGCCACGGTGATCAGGGCCCACACGCCCCAATGAATCTGGGGAAGGCCATACGAGGCGAACAGTGCCTGTGCGCCCTGACCGATCAGGCCGTAGACGCCGATCTCGAGGGCGAGGTAGGAAATCAGAGCGACGAAAGCGAATCCGAACCCGGTCAGCCGGCCGAGGCCCTTGCCGATGTAGGAGTAGAACGCGCCGGCGTTGTGCACGTACGGGGTCAGCGCGGTGAAGCCGACCGCGAAGAGCAGAACGATGATCGTGCTGACGATGAAAATCGCCGGGAAGCCGGTCCCGTTACCGCTGGCGATGCCGAGCGGCACCGGACCACCGATGACGCCCAGTGGGGAGGCCGCGGCCACCACGACGAAGACGATGCCCCACACACCGAGCGAGCCGCGAAGCTTGCGATGCGGATGTTCAGAACTGCTCTTCAGGCGCCCGAAGCGCGTTTGGATCCTCGAGTTGATTCGACACGAATAGTCCCCTTGGCCGGCGTTGACTGTTACCGATACCGGATGGTTTGGGCCCGGGTGGGCTCCACACGGCGTTGACCTGCTGTGCAGGGCCATCTAGACCATGGTAGCGTCGCAGGCCCCCGGTGCCCCCGATAGTTCCGATCAATGCGAATGTATGGCCGTCCGGGGCTGCCGGCCGAACTGCAGGAACCGGCGGATGAGGCTGACGGCGATGAGCGGTGCGCGAACCTCAGATGTACATCGCGGGATCGATGTAGCTGGTCGGATCGACGCCCGGCTCCCGCTGCTTCTCGGTGCGCGCACGCACCACCGCGGGGATGCCGGTCGCGATCGATTCCGGTGGAACATCATGGGTGACAACGGAATTGGCGCCGACGGCACTGTTGTCGCCGATGCTCAACGGCCCGAGCACCTTCGCGCCCGCGCCGACGGTGACACCGTTGCCGATGGTGGGGTGGCGCTTGCCCTGCTTCAGCGACCGTCCACCCAGTGTCACCCCGTGGTAGATCATCACGTCGTCGCCGATCTCGGTGGTCTCCCCGATGACCACACCCATGCCGTGGTCGATGAAGAACCGGCGCCCGATGGTCGCGCCCGGATGGATCTCGATACCGGTGAGGAATCGGGTGAGCTGCGTCAGAATGCGCGCAGGCCCACGCAAAGCCGGTTTCGCCCACATCCGGTGGGCGAGCCGATACGACCAGATCGCGTGCAGGCCGGAATAGACGAGTGCGTTCTCGACATCGCCGCGCGCGGCCGGATCATGGACTCGCGCGTTGTCCAGATCCTCGCGCAGTGTGGACAGCAATGACATCGCGTCGTCAGTCCCGGATGTGCTCGAACAGCGGGGTGGAGATGTATCGCTCACCGTAGTCGCAGACGACCGCGACGATGAGTTTGCCTGCGTTCTCCGGGCGCTTGGCGAGCTCGAGCGCCGCCCAGACGATCGCGCCGGAGGAGATGCCGCCGAGGATGCCCTCCTCGGTTCCGAGATCCCGCGCGACCCTGATCGAGTCGTCGAGCGTGACGTCGATGATCTCGTCGTAAATCTCCCGGTCGAGCACCTCGGGGATGAAATTGGCGCCGATGCCCTGAATCTTGTGGGGGCCGGCCGTCCCCTCCGTCAGCAGCGGGGAGTCCTTGGGTTCGACCCCGACGATCGTCACGCCAGGCTTGCGGGCCTTGAGGACTCGCCCGACCCCGGTAATAGTGCCGCCGGTGCCGATGCCGGACACGAAGATGTCGACTTTCCCATCGGTGTCGGCCCAGACTTCCTCGGCGGTGGTCTTCTCGTGGATCGCCGGGTTGGCGGGGTTGGCGAACTGATTGGCGGAGACCGCGTTGTCGGACTCCGCGATGATCTGCTTGGCCCTGGCCACCGCTCCGGCCATGCCCTCCGAGCCCGGGGTGAGGACGATCTCGGCGCCGTAGGCGCGCAACATCACCCGCCGCTCGGTGGACATCGTCTCCGGCATCGTGAGGATCACCTTGTAGCCACGGGCCGCGCCGATCATCGCCAGCGCGATGCCGGTGTTGCCGCTGGTGGCCTCGACGATGGTGCCACCGGGCTTCAGCTCACCGGACTGCTCGGCGGCGTCGATGATCGCCACGCCGATGCGGTCCTTGACGCTGTTGGCGGGGTTGTAGAACTCGAGTTTGGCGACAACCTGCGCGCCGAGTCCCTCGGTCAGCCGGTTGAGCCGGACGATCGGAGTCCGCCCGACCAGCTCGCTGACGTTCTCGTAGATCTTGCCCATAGCTCGACCCTCCTGGTGGCGCCGTCTGTCCGACGCTTGAGTTCTCAGCCCGGCTGTGCCCAGGCTAGCCGGTGTTGCCGCTGCCTTCGGCGATGCGGCGCACGGCACGAATGAACACGTCGATCTCGTCGAAGGTGTTGTAGAACGCGAACGACGGTCGCACCGTGGCCTCCAGACCCATCCGGCGCAGGATCGGTTGCGCGCAGTGGTGTCCGGCCCGCACCGCGATGCCCTCGGCGTTGAGCGCCTTGCCTACCTCCAAGGGTTCGTGGCCGGCCAGCACGAAGGACAGCACGCTGGCCTTTTCTTCGGCCGTGCCGACCAGTCGCACCCCGGGAATGTCGGCCAGCAGGGGAGTGGCGTACTCGAGCAGTGCGTGCTCGTGGGCCGAGATCCGCTCGATGCCGACCTTCTCGACGTAACGCAGCGCCTCACCGAGCCCAACGGCGTCGGCGATGTTGCCGGTGCCGGCCTCGAACTTGTTGGGCAGCCCCTGGTACAGGGAGCGTTCCAGGGTGACGTCGGCGATCATGTTGCCGCCGCCCTGCCAGGGCGGCGTTTCCTCGAGGGCTTCCTCGGTGCCGTAGAGCACGCCGATTCCGGTGGGTCCGAAGATCTTGTGTCCGGAGTACACGAAGAAGTCCGCGCCGAGTGACTGCACGTCGATCGGGATGTGCGGGATGGACTGTGCGCCGTCGATGAGCACCCGCGCGCCGTAGCGGTGTCCGAGTTCGACGATCTTGTGCACCGGCGTGACGGTGCCCAGCGCGTTGGACACGTGGGTGGCCGCGACGAGTTTGGTCTTCGGCCCCAACAGATTCTCGAACTCGTTGAGCAGCAGGTTGCCCGCATCGTCGACCGGGGCGACCTTCAGTACCGCACCGGTCCGCTGTGAAAGCAACTGCCACGGAACGATATTGGCGTGATGTTCCAGGTGGGTGATGACGATCTCGTCGCCGGGTCCGAGGTGTTTGCCGCCCCAGGCGTAGGCCACCAGGTTGATGGCCTCGGTGGTGCCGCGCACGAAGATGATCTGCTCACTGCGCGACGCGTTGATGAACCGCCGTGCGGTGTCGCGGGCTTCCTCGTACGCGTCGGTGGCGCGGGCGGCGAGCTCGTGTGCGGCGCGGTGGATGTTGGAGTTCTCGTGGGCGTAGAAATAGGCCAGCCGGTCGATGACCGCCTGCGGCTTCTGCGTGGTGGCGGCGTTGTCGAACCAGATCAGCGGCTTGCCGTTGACCGTCTCGCGCAGGATCGGGAAGTCGGCCCGCACCGCGTTGACGTCGAAAACCTCGTGATCGTCCGGTATCTGCGGAACCGGCTCGCCGGGTAGCGCCGGACCGGTCAAGAAGTAGTAGTTCGCTTCGTCACCCGACGGGCCGGCCACCGGTGCCGGTTGCCGACCCAGGTCGGTGACCGTCGGCGCGGTACCGGGCCAGGTGGGCGCCGAACCGCGGGGCGCCACCGGGACGCTGGGCGGACTGCCCGCCAGCACGCCGGGAACGGTCGACACGATGCCCGAGGGCACCGCGAACGAATCGAGGCCGCTCACCCCCGGCAGCAGGAACGGGTCCGCCACACCCGCGGCGGTGTGTCCCGCCGACGGCGCCGCGGTGGTGTCCGGAACGTTGCCGCGCGGGGCGACCGGAACAGCCTGCGGCGGAATCGGTTCGGGCCCCGGCGAGGTCGGCGCCGGGATCGTCACATTCGGTACCGACACGAACTGCGCGGACGGTGACACCGGATCGGCGGTTCCCGCCGCGGCGCTCGCCGCCGACGTCGCAGCCGTCGCGTCGGGCACGTTGCCCCGGGGGGCAACGGCCGTCGTCTGCGGCGGACTGTCCGGCCCGGGTCGCGCGCTCGCGAACAGCTGGCTGGCCAGCGCGGCCAGCTCGGCTTCGCTGATGGGCAGTTCCCCTTCGGCGTCTACCGACCGGTACTCACTTGTACTCATGGAACTTGTCTACCGACACGTCGTCGAGCACGGCGAGGGCGTCATCGGTGAGCACGGCGAGCGAGGTGTACAGCGTCACGAGGTAGGAGGCGATCGCCGAGCGGTTGATGCCGGTGAACCGGACGGACAGACCCGGAGCCTGCTCGCCGACCAGGCCGGGCTGGAACAGGCCGACCACGCCCTGACGCTCCTCGCCGGTGCGAACCAGGATGAACTTGGTCTTGCTCTTCTCGACCGGAACCTTGTCGCTGGGAATGATCGGAATGCCGCGCCAGGTGATGAACTGCGCCCCGAACAGGCTCACCACCACCGGCGGTACCCCGCGGCGGGTGGCTTCCCGGCCGAACGCGGCCACGCCGAGCGGGTGGGTCAGGAAGAAGCCCGGCGTCTTCCAGACCTTGGTGATCAGCGAGTCCAGGTCATCCGGGGTGGGCGCGCCGCCGCGGGTCTTGATGGTCTGGCCCGGGGTGACCTGCGAGAGCAGGCCGTACTCCGGGTTGTTGATCAGCTCGGACTCCTGGCGCTCCTTGATGGTCTCGATGGTCAGGCGCAGCTGCTGGGCGATCTGATCGTGCGGGCTGGAGTACAGGTCGGACACCCGGGTGTGCACATCGAGCAGGGTGGAGATGGAGCGCAGGGTGTACTCGCGCGGGCTGGTCTCGTAGTCGACGTACGTCTGCGGCAGCGGCTCCTCGGTGCCGGCGCCCTCCTCGGTGTGGATGGCCACCTGCTCGGGGTTGACCACGCGGTTCACCCGGTAGATACCGGCCTCCACCGGCACCCAGCCCAGCAGGTGCAGCAGCCAGCGGGGGGTGATCGTCTCCAGCTGGGGAACGGTCTTGGTGGCGTTCGCGAGTTGCCGTGCGGCGAGATCACCGAGTGCCTGAGATTCGTTCTGTGCGGACGTCATCGTGAATTCCTCCCGGACTGTGTGGTCGCGCCAATGATCGTCTACGAACTGCTCCATTGCACACCATTACCGCGCACCGTGAATCGAACCCTGGGCCCGCTCGTGGACGGATGCCGTATGGTATGGGCATGCACCAGGTCGCACAGACGCGCATTGTCTTCACGCGCTGCCTTGCCGTGCGCTGTTGTTGTTGTTGATTTTCTGACGCCGTAGTCCCTCTGCGTTTCCCGCCCGTTCTTCGTGGCGCTGGAGAAACGCGCTGCTCAGATACCAGAAAGTCAACCCGGCATGACCACTGCATTCCCCCAGGTCCGTTCCCCGCTGCATCGCCAGCCGACGGTGACCGTGCGCCGCCGGGTGCGGCCCCGGCCCGCCGTCGACCTGTCGCG
This sequence comes from uncultured Actinomycetota bacterium, assembly GCA_963779655.1. GTDB lineage: Bacteria > Actinomycetota > Actinomycetes > Mycobacteriales > Mycobacteriaceae > Mycobacterium. The sequence goes on from CAVZZD010000027.1 coordinate 376,815, forward strand.
GCTCACCCGGTACCGCGGCGGCACGTACTCGCACACCGTCGAGACCATCCGTGTTCACCGACGGGACGTCGGCGCGCACGGACCTGATCCGGCTCAACCCGGGTGTCCCGGCCTACTCGCTGGACTACACGGGGGTTGCTCCGACGCGCCCGTCGCGTTATCAGGTGGAGACGTTCTCGGAGGTGCCGAACCTGCGGGCCCGCGCATTCGAAGTCGAAGTCGACTGGATTCTGCGGAACTCGTTCCCCAACCTGCGGGTCGCCGAGCTCAGCCGCCGGCTGCGGGCGGCGGGTTCTCCGCTGGGCAAGGCCAACATCAGCGAGCATGAGGCGATTGCGGCGACGCAGGCCGCGATCTGGCATCTGACCAACGGACTGCAGCTGGACAACCGCCCCCTCGACGTGCCGGCACGGTTGGTGCGCAGCCAGGGTGCGGTGACCGTCGAGTTCGACGGCGAGCGCGAACTGGCCAGCTACGCCGTCGAGATGGTTGCCGACGGCGCCGCGACGGTGACGCTGCACAGCTCGGTCGACGGGCAGTCCTGGCGGGAGGTCGCGGCATCGCAACTGACGGTCGAGGGTGCCGGAACCCACCGCCGGACCCTGGGAGTCGGAGCCACCGTGTCGGTGATTCGGCACGGGCGGCCGAGTGTCGGTCACCGGTTCTACCGGCTCACCGCCACGGGTGGGGCGGAGATCGCCGATGTGGCGTTCACGCTGAACGGCTCGGGCAGATACCGCAACCCGGAACGGATTGTGCGCCTGTACAACTACCTGCTCGACGGTGCGCGGCGGGCGCGTTCCCGCGCCACCGCACCCCGGTTGACCGCCGCGCACGCGACAATGTCGGACGGTCTGGTGGGTCCCTTCCGGTTGGCCGCAACGGATCGGGCCGCACTCGATGCCGGGCCTGCGGAACTGGTGGACGCCGACGGTGTGGCGATCACCGGTCCGGTTCATCCGGGCACCTCCTTCTACCTGCGCCCACGCCGGGGATCGACCTCGGCGACGGTCACCATGACCGTGCCCGGCAGCGTGGACGGGTACGGCGGGCGGGTGCTCGCCGGAGTCGCCCGCGACGAGTCGACCAGCCGGTTCACTCCGCTGGCGCTCGCCGTGCCGGCGGAGTTGGTGGTCGACTTCGATGTCGACTGGTCGTGGTGAAAAGCTCGGGTGAGAAGCCCGGGCGAAAAGCTCACATCGATCAGATGTCTGGATTGACAACCACATTCAGGCCACTGTGACACCATGACCGCATCGGCCCCGGACTTTGAGACCGCATTTTGGAGTTGGCAACTTCGCGGCAGCTGCCAGGAGTTTTCCGCCGAGCTCTTCTTTCCCGAGGAGGAACCCCGGCGGCGGATCCGGCGCGAGCGTGAGGAACAGGCGAAGCGCATCTGCCGCGACTGCCCGGTACTGGCGGTGTGCCGGGAGCATGCGCTGAAAACTCCCGAGAAGTACGGCGTCTGGGGGGCGATGACGACACAGGAGCGCTTGCGCGTATCCACACCCGCGTCGTGAGGCAAGCTGGGGTCGTGAAGTCCGGCGTGCGTTCCGACGACAACGTCCTGATCGTGCACTGGCACGATCTCGGCCGGTATCTGGGCGTCTACGGTCACGCCGACGTGCACAGTCCACGGCTGGACGCGCTGGCCGCCGAGGCCATTCTGTTCACCCGTGCGCATGCCACCGCCCCGCTGTGCTCACCGTCGCGGGGCTCGTTGTTCACCGGTCGCTATCCGCAGTCCAACGGGCTGGTCGGGCTGGCCCACCACGGGTGGGAGTATCGCTCCGGAGTGCAGACATTGCCCGCGCTTCTCACCGAAGCGGGTTGGCATACCGCGCTTTTCGGTATGCAGCACGAGACCAGTGTGCCGTCGCGGCTCGGTTTCGACGAGTTCGACGTCTCCAATTCCTACTGCGAATACGTCGTGGCGCGCGCGGCGGCGTGGCTGCGCGACCCGCCGGACCGCAAGTTCCTGCTGACCGCGGGTTTCTTCGAGACGCACCGGCCGTACCCGCACGACCGGTACGAGCCCGCCGACGCCGGGCGGGTGACGCTGCCCGATTACCTGCCCGACACCCCGGACGTGCGGGCAGACCTCGCCGACTTCTACGGCTCGATCACCGTCGCCGACGCTGCCGTGGGGGAGTTGCTCGACGTGCTCGACGAGACGGGGCTGGCCGAGAACACCTGGGTGGTCTTCATGACCGACCACGGGCCCGCACTTCCGCGCGCGAAGTCCACGCTCTACGACGCGGGCACCGGTATCGCGTTGATCGTCCGGCCGCCGCGTGCCCGCGCGACCGGGGGGCGGGTCTACGACGACCTGTTCAGCGGCGTGGATCTGCTGCCCACGTTGCTGGAATTCCTGGGGGTGCAGGTGCCCGCCGAAGTGGACGGACTATCGCACGCGCGAAATTTGCTGGCATACTCCGGCGAAGTCCGTTCCGCCGTGTATACGACGAAGACCTACCATGATTCTTTCGATCCCATTCGAGCAATAAGGACCAAGGAATACAGCTACATCGAGAATTACGCGCAGCGACCGCTGCTCGACCTGCCCTGGGACATCGAGGAGAGTGCACCCGGGCAGGCGGTGGCGCCCTATGTCGACGCGCCACGTCCCGAACGTGAACTCTACGACCTGGTCGCCGACCCCACCGAACGGAACAACCTGCTCATCACCGCCGATGATGACAAGGCCGAGGCGTTGGCGAAAGACCTTGCGCTGTCGCTCAACGACTGGCGGAGCAAGACCAACGACGTCATTCCGTCGGACTTCGCCGGCACCCGCATATCCGAGCGCTACACGCAGACCTATGCGCACATCAACGGTATCCCTTATCCGAGCCGGTCGGCCGTGGCCATCGAACGAGGCATTAAAGCCGAATAATCGCAATCTTTGTATTCGTCGTGAATATAACCCCGGCAATGCAATGGAGAGGAATTGCTATTAAGCTCCGACGCATGCCGGATCAGCCCAGTACCTACCTGGTTCTCGCGTCGCAGCGCAGCGGCAGCACGCTGCTGGTCGAATCGCTGCGCGCCACCGGCGTGGCGGGTGAACCGCAGGAGTTCTTCCAGTACCTGCCCGATACGTCGATGTCACCGCAGCCGCGGGAATGGTTCGCCGATGTCGACGACGAATCGGTCCTGCGACTGCTCGACCCCATCGTGGAGGGCAAGCCCGATCTGGCGCCGGCCGAGATCTGGCGTGACTACATCCGCACCGTCGGCCGGACCCCCAACGGGGTATGGGGCGGCAAGCTGATGTGGAACCAGACGCCGCTGCTGCTGCAACGCGCCAAGGACCTCCCCGGGCGCTCGGGCGACGGGCTGCTCGCCGCCATCCGCGACGTCGTCGGGGCCGATCCGGTGCTGGTCCACGTGCATCGTCCCGACGTCGTCTCCCAGGCGGTCTCCTTCTGGCGCGCCGTCCAGACCAGGGTGTGGCGCGGCCGGCCCGACCCGGTGCGAGACGCGCGTGCCGAATACCACGCCGGTGCCATTGCCCATGTCGTGACCATGCTGCGCGATCAGGAGAACGGGTGGCGCAACTGGTTCGCCGAGGAGAACGTCGAACCGATCGACGTGCCCTATCCGGTCTTGTGGCGCAACCTGACTCAGGTCGTCGGGACCGTGCTCGAGGCGCTGGGACTGGACCCGCGGCTGGCGCCCGCGCCGGTGCTCGAGCGCCAGGCCGACCAGCGCTCCGACGACTGGGTGGAGCGCTACCGTGCCGACGCCGAACGGGAGGGACTGCCGGTATGACTGTCCAGGCACCAGATGACACGCACGTCGACGAACTCCGGCTGCTGGAGGCCGAGGCCGTCCACATCATCCGCGAAGTCGTCGCCGAGCTGGCCAAGCCCGTGCTGCTGTTCTCTGCCGGCAAGGACTCGATCGTGCTACTCCGCTTGGCGGAGAAGGCATTCCGGCCTTCCCCGCTGCCGTTCCCGGTATTGCACGTCGATACCGGGCACAACTTCGGCGAAGTCATCGATTTCCGCGACCGGCGCACCACCGAACACGGCCACACGTTGATCGTCGGGTCGGTGCAGGAAAGCATCGACAGTGGTCGCGTTCCGGATCCCGGGCCGACTGCGTCACGCAACCGTCAGCAGACCCGCACGCTGCTGGACGCGCTGGAAGCCGGCGGGTTCGATGCCGCATTCGGCGGCGCCCGTCGCGACGAGGAACGCGCGCGAGCCAAGGAGCGGATCCTGAGCTTCCGCGACGAGTTCGGCCAGTGGGATCCACGCGCCCAGCGACCCGAGCCGTGGTCGCTGTACAACGGTCGGATCCGCAAGGGTGAGCAGGTCCGGGTCTTCCCGCTGTCGAACTGGACCGAGTTGGACATCTGGCGCTACATCGAGCTCGAGAATCTGGAGCTGCCGCCGATCTACTTCGCCCATGAGCGGGAGGTCCTCGAGCGCGACGGAATCCTGCTGGCGGTGTCCGAATACGTCCAACCGGAGGGCGACGAGACGTCCGCGGTCGAATGGGTCCGGTACCGCACGGTCGGTGACCTCACGATCACCGGCGCGGTGCGCTCCCGCGCCACCGATATCGCCGGCGTCATTCGAGAGATCTCGGCCGCCACCGTCTCCGAACGTGGTGAAACACGTGCTGACGACCGCACTTCCGTGGCGGCCATGGAGGACCGCAAGCGCGAAGGCTACTTCTGACGTGGCTGATCAGGGCCAAGCGAAGCGATGGGAAATATGACATGACGAGGCAGTTGCTGCGGATCGCCACCGCCGGATCGGTCGACGACGGCAAGAGCACACTCATCGGCCGGCTGATGCACGACACCGACAGCCTGCCGCTGGACCATCTGGAGGCCGTCACCGACGAGGAGGGCGTGGCCGATCTCGCGGCGCTGTCCGACGGCCTGCGCGCGGAGCGCGAGCAGGGCATCACCATCGATGTGGCCTACCGGTTCTTCTCGACCGATACGCGCAGCTACATCCTGGCCGACACGCCCGGCCACGAGCGCTACACCCGCAACATGTTCACCGGTGCGTCCAACGCCCACGTCGCAATCCTGCTGGTGGACGCGCGGGCCGGGGTGCTGCGTCAGACGCGGCGGCACGCGCGCATCGCAAAACTGCTCGGTGTCAAGCACTTCGTCGCGACCGTGAACAAGATCGATCTCGTCGACTTCGACCCCGTCCGGTTCGCCGACGTCGAAACCGAGCTGCGGCAGATGGCGGCCCGACTCGGCGCCGCCGAGCTGACGGTGATCCCGATCGCCGCCAAACACGGCGACAACGTCGTGCACTCCTCGGAGCGAACTCCGTGGTACGAAGGCCCGACCCTCCTGGAATACCTTGAGAAGGTGGAGCTTTCGGCGCCCCAGCCCGAGGCTTCCAACCTCCGGCTACCGGTGCAGTGGGTCTCCCGGCCCACCGCCGAGGAGCGCCGCCGCTACACGGGACGATTGGCGGCCGGCACGGTGCGGGTCGGCGACGCGGTGGTCTCGTTGCCCGCAGGCACCCGGTCCACGGTGACCGCCGTCGACACTCTCGACGACAACCGGGAAACCGCCGTGGCGCCGCTGTCGGTGTCCATCGAACTCGCCGACGATATCGACGTGGGCCGTGGCGACGTGTTCGTCAGCGCCCGTGACGACGCGGTGCTGCCCGTCCTGGCGCGCGAATTGGACGCGACCATCTGCTGGTTCGCCGACACCCCGGCGCGGGCCGGCGACCGTGTCGCGCTCAAACAGGGCACGCGCACGGTCCGGGCGACCGTGCAGGCGCTGCATTCACGGCTGGATCCCGAGACGCTGGACGATCTCGACGGCCCGGTCGAGTTGGCGCTCAACGACATCGGGTCGGTGACGTTGCGCACCAGTTCGGTCGTGGTCGCCGACGCGTACGCCGACAACCGGGACAACGGCGCCTTCATCCTGATCGACGAGACGACCAACGACACGGTCGGCGCCGGCACCATCATCGAGCCTCGCGAGGTCAAGCCCGGCGCGCAGACCCGCAATGACATTCGCTGGCATCCGTCGTCACTGGATCGGGACTACCGGTGGGGTAAGACCGGCCAGCGCGGCGCGACGATCTGGTTCACCGGGCTGCCGGCGTCGGGCAAGTCGACCGTGGCCGTCGCGGTGGAGCGGGCGCTGGTGGAATCCGGTCAGGTCGCCTATCTGCTCGACGGCGACAACCTGCGGCACGGACTGTCCGACGACCTGGGTTTTTCGGCGGGGGACCGTGCGGAGAACATCCGCCGCGTCGGCCACCTGACGCGACTGCTGGCCGATTCCGGTGTGGTGGCCCTGGCCTCGCTGGTGTCGCCGCTGAAGTCGGACCGGGAGATCGCCCGCACGCTCAACGAGGCCGCGAAGCTGCCGTTCATCGAGGTGTACGTGGCGACGTCGCTCGCCGAGTGCGAACGCCGCGACCCCAAAGGCCTCTACGCGCGGGCGCGGTCCGGTGAGTTGCGGGGTCTGACCGGGGTAGACGCGCCGTACGAGCCGCCGGACAACGCCGATCTGGTGCTGGACACCTCGGGCGCGGAGATCGACCAACTGGTGGCGCAGGTGCTCGACGTGCTCAAGGCCATGCAGATCTGATTCATGGCGTCCGCCAACGACTTTCGGCCTGGCTTCATCAACTGCTGATCCCGACATCGAAAGGCCGCCAATGAGCGCATCAGATTCAGCCGTCGACACCATCGTTCTTGTGCACGGACTGTGGATGACCCCGCGCAGCTGGGAGGGCTGGAAGGCGCACTACGAGGCGAAGGGATTCCGGGTACTGACGCCGGCCTACCCCGGCTTCGACATCGAGGTGGAGGCGCTGCGGGAGAAGCCCGAGGTGATCGCGAACCTCACCGTGCCCGAGACGGTCGACCACCTCGCCGAGGTCATCGAGTCGGTGGCGAAGCCGCCGATCATCATGGGCCACAGCTTCGGCGGCACCCTGACCCAGCTGCTATTGGCGCGGGGACTCGGCGCGTCCGCGGTCGTCATGGACTCCGCTCCCACCGAAGGGGTCCGTGTCACCCCGCTGTCGCAGGTCAAGTCGCTGTTCCCGGCGTTGAAGAACCCGGCCAACCTGCACCGCGCGGTCGGCTTCACCGAAGAGGAGTTCCACTACGCCTTCACCAACACGCTCAGCCGTGCGGAGTCCGACAAGGTCTGGGAGCGCTACGCCATTGCCGCACCAGGCAATTGGGTGTGGGCGTACGGGCTGATCGCCAACTTCAAGCCGGGCCACCAGGAAACCTGGGTCGACTACGACGCCGACCGCGCGCCGCTGTTGTTCATCGGCGGGGAGAAGGACCACATCATGCCGCCCTCGGTCAACAAGTCCAACGCCAAGCACTACGCCAAGTCGCCGGCGGTGACCGAGTACTACGAGTTCGCCGGACGCGACCACTGGACCTGTGGGGCGCCCGGCTGGGAAGCCGTGGCCGACCACGCCCTGGACTGGGCGCTGGCGCATGCCGGCCGCGGCTCTGTGCGGAGAGTCTCCGAATAGAACTCACGCTGACCGCAATGGTGGATTGCGGTCGGTGGCGCCCCTACTGTGCTGACAGCATCGCCATTCCGCGCACAGAAGGACGCCCCAGATGTCTGAAACAACCTTGCCCACTGATGGTTTGGTGGCACCACCGGCCGGCCGCGCCGGGGAGCCGCGCCGACTGAGCGGCAACCTCGGCGTGGCGTCCATTGTCTTCATGGTCGTCGCCGCGGCCGCGCCACTCGGTGTCATCGGCGGCGTGGTGCCGCTCGGCATCGCCAATGGCAACGGCGCGGGCTTCCCCGCCACCTTCATCATCGCGACGGTCATCCTGCTGTTCTTCTCCGTCGGATTCACCGCGCTGACACCGTATGTCCAGGACGCCGGCGCGTTCTTCTCCTACGTCCGCCAGGCGCTCGGCCTCCCCGTCGGCATCGGCATCGCCTTCGTCGCCATCGTCAGCTATCTGGCGATCGAAGCCGGCGTATACGGCCTCCTCGGGCCTGCCGGCGCCAGCATCGTCGAACTGTTCGGCGGCCCGGCGGTGCCGTGGTGGGCGTTCGCGGCCGTGGCGTTCGCGGTGACGACGTACCTCGGCTACCGCAACATCGCACTGTCGAGCCGGGTGCTGGCGATCCTGTTGACCGCCGAGATCGCGATCGTCGCGATTCTCGACCTGGTGATCGTGGTCCGCGGCGGCGATCACGGCCTGTCGACAGGCATCGTCAACCCGCACGCCATCCTGTCCGGATCCCTGGGCATCGGACTGCTTTTCGCGATCATCAGCTACGTCGGGTTCGAGGCGACCGCGATCTTCCGCGACGAGGCGCGCACCCCCGAACGCACGATCCCGCGGGCGACCTACCTGTCGCTCATCCTGATCGGGGTGTTCTACGCGGTGACCAGTTGGGCGCTGATCTCCGGGTGGGGCGACGAGGAGGCCGTGCGCCGCAGCACCGAATCGGGATCGACGTTCCTCGGCGACACCGCGCAGCGCTACCTCGGCACGTTCGGCGCCGACGTCATCACGGTGCTCTACTTCACCAGCCTGTTCGCGTGCATACTGTCGTTCCACAACGTGGTGTCCCGCTATCTGTTCGCCCTGTCGCAGAAGGATGTGCTGCCCGCGGCCCTGAGCCGGCCGCACACCAAACACGGCTCGCCGCATCAGGCTTCGCTGTGGATCTCGGCGGTCGTCGCCGTCAGCGTGCTGCTGGCCGTGGTCTTCGGCCTCGACCCCGCCGGTCAGTTCTACACCTGGTTCGCCGGCGCGACCACCGTCGGCATCGTGATCCTGCTGATCGCCACCAGCATCGCCGTTCTCGTCTACTTCGGCCGCGACAGGCGGGGCCACTCGCAGTGGCGGGTGCGCATCGCACCGGCGTTGGGCTTGGTCGGTCTGCTGGGTTCGCTGGTGCTGATTCTGGCCAATCTCAGTGACCTGGTGGGCGGTTCGAGCGTGCTGGCATGGGTGATCGTCGGCCTGCTCGTGGTCGCCTTCGCTGCGGGCACCGTGGTGGGCACGCGGGTCGGTGCCCGGGCCTCGACGTCATGACCGCAACGACGGAGGCGATCGAGTCGGCGGAACTGCGACGCGCGATCGGCGACGGCACGCTGACCGAGATCGAAGTGGCCTGGAGCGACCCGTTCGGGCACTCCGCGGGCAAACGCATCCCGGCGGCGCAGTTCCTCGATCGTGCGCTGGGCACCGGTTTCGCCTTCTGCGAGGCCGCCCTGGGCTGGAACACCGACGGCACGGTGATCGACACGCTGCGGCTGACGAACTGGGACGGCGGCTACCCGGATGTGTTTGCGGTGCCGGATCTTTCGACCTTCACCCGGCTGCCGTGGCGCCCCGGTGTCGGCCACGTCATCTCCGACATCGTCACCCACCACCGCACGCCGTCCCTGCTGGATCCGCGGGCGGTGCTGCGACGGGTCCTGGACCGGCTGGCCGGGCTGGGGTACACCGCGAAGATCGGCGTCGAGTTCGAGTTCTACCTGTTGGAACCCGACGGGTCGACGATCATCGACGACATCCAGGCCTACTCGCTGGAGAACGCCAACGCACTCGACCCGCTGATCGGTGACCTGTACGAAACGCTGAGCGCGTTCACCCGTCTGGAGGGCATTCAGACCGAGTACGGCCCCGGCCAGGTCGAGACCAACCTGGTCTACACCGACGCCCTGGCCGCTGCCGACGACAGCGCCCGGCTCAAATATGCGGCCAAGGAGGTGGCACGCCGGCACGGCAAGCTCGCCAGCTTCATGCCGAAGCCGTTCTCGGAACACTCGGGAAGCTCAGCGCACCTGCATATCTCGCTGTGGCGCGACGGCGAGCCCGCATTCGCGGCGGTGAACGGCTCAGAGAGCGAACTGGCGCTGTACGCGATCGCGGGCCTGGTCGAACACCTGCCGTCGATCACGCTGTTCGGTGCGCACTCGGTCAACGCCTACCGCCGGTTCGCCCCGGACACCTTCGCACCCGACACGGTCAACTGGAGCCGCGACAACCGCAGCGCGGCGGTGCGCTCCCTGGTGGAAGAGGCGCCCGAGGCATCCCGCATCGAGTTGCGCTCCGGCGCTTCGGATTCCAATCCGTACTGGTTGATCGCCTCGGCGCTGGCTGCGGTGATCGCGGGTCTGGAGGCACATCGGCTGCCACCCGAGGCCGCCACCGGGAACCTGTACGGCAGAGGCACACCGCTGCCGGACTCCCTGGGCACCGCGCTGGCGCTGGCCACGCAGGACGACACGATCCTGGACATCCTGGGCGCCGACTCCGTACTCGACTTCGCCGCGATCGCCCGCAGTGAGTGGCAGCTCTACATCGGCCACGTCAGCGACTGGGAGCGCCGGCGCTACCTGAGTACGTCATGACCGCACCCCGGTTCGGGGTCTGGGCTCCGGTATACGGAAATCACGGCGCCCGGCACCATCCGGCCGACGCCCCGGACGCGAGCTACCGCCGCACCCGTGACCTCATTCTGCGTGCCGAACGGGCCGGGTTCGACGCCACCCTGGTGGCGCAGCACGTCCTGCACCCCAGCGATGTCGAGGACGATGTGCTGGAGACGTGGTCGACGCTGGCGGCGCTGGCCGAGGCCACCTCCCGCATCGAGCTGATCGGTGCGGTCAAACCCCTTCTGTTCAACCCGTTGGTGTTCGCCAAGCTCGCCGGCAACATCTCCGCGATCGCCGAGGGCCGGCTGTCGATCAACATCGTCAGCGGTTGGTTTCTCCCGGAGCTGCAGGCGCTCGGCGTCGACCTGCTCGACCACGACGACCGCTACGCCCATACCCGGCAGTGGCTCGACACGGTCACCGGTCTGTGGGCCGGTAAGCCCGTCGCGATCGGTGCAGGGGACGGCCAACCCGCCATCGTGCGCCCGGTGCCCGGTGCGGTCCCGCCGGTCTACGTCGGCGGCGAGTCGGAACCGGGCCGCGCGCTGGCCGCCGAGGCCGGCGACGTCTTCTTCATCAACGGCCGGCCGCTGGCCGACACGACCGCCCTCATCGAGGACCTGCGGGCCCGGCGGGAATCTCGGCGAACCGGCGCTCCCTTGCGATTCGGCCTGTCCGCGTTCGTGATCACCCGCGACACCGAGGCCGAAGCGCTGGACGAACTGGAGCATCTGCAGGCCCTCGTCGACGCGGAGAAGCGGCCCGAGATATCGGGCGGGACCGACCCGAAGACCCAGATGTACAAAGTGCTCGCCGACACCAGCCGGGTCGGCTCGAACGGCGGCACGCTGGCGGGCCTGGTGGGTAGCCACGATCAGGTCGCCGAGCGGATCGCGGCGTTCCACGCCGCCGGCATCGAACTCTTCATGTTGCAGTTCCAGCCACTGGAGGCCGAACTCGACCGCTTCGCCGCACACATCATTCCGCGATTCCGCGGCACCCGTTGATATCTCAGGAGAATCGATGACTCTGGTCGACGACGCCGTTGCCGTCCCTGTTGCCACGCGCCTCGATGCGCTGATCCCGATCGTCGCGGAGTTGCGCGCCGCCGACGCCGCCGCCGAACGAGATCGGGTGCTGCAGTACGACGCACTCACCGCGCTGCGCGGCACGGGAGTACTGAGCCTGCGGGTGCCGGGCCGCTACGGCGGGCCGGGCGGCAGTGTCCGCGACGTCCTGACAGCGGTGATCCGGATCGCGGAGGCCAGTTCCAATGTAGCGCAAGCACTTCGCCCCCACTTCGGCTTCGCCGAGCGGCTACTGAGCAACCGCGCGACCGAAGCCGAACGGCAGCAATGGTTCCCGCGGTTGGCCGCCGGCCTGGTGGTCGGCAACGCGGTCACCGACACCCGGGGCCGCACGCCCGGCAGTGCGGATACCACCCTGCTGGCCGGGGAGGACGGCGTGCTGCGCCTCAACGGGCACAAGTTCTACTCGACGGGCACCCTGTACGCCGACGCGATCGCGGTGTCAGCCGTCGACGCCGCCGGCAACGACCTGCAGGTCATCATTCCCACCGACCGCGACGGTGTCGAATTATTCGACGACTGGGACGGTTTCGGCCAGCGCACCACCGCCTCGGGAAGTTCCCGCTTCACCGACGTCGCCGTCGATGCCGACGAGGTGACCACCGTCTCGAGCGGCAGGTTCCTGGGCCATGGCACGGCCTTCCTGCAGTTGTATCTCGCCGCGGTCACCGCAGGCATCGCGGCCGCGGTGCGGGCCGACGCGGTCGATTACGTCCGGCATCGGGCCCGCCCCGCGGCGCACTCGCCGGCCGAGCGTGCCGGCGAGGACCCGTTCATCCTGCGTGCGGTGGGGGAGATCGCCGCCTCGGCGGCCGCGGCGGAGACCCTGGTGCTCTCGGCCGCCGACACGCTCGACACCCTGGTGGACAGCGGTTCCCAACTCGACCCGGGCGCGTTGGCGCACACCGCAGCCGTTGTCGCTCAGGCGCAGCTGCTCACCGAGCGGCTCACGATCGCGGCGGCGGAACGGCTGTTCGACACCGGGGGAGCCTCCGCGACCGCCAGGGGGCTCAACCTCGACCGGCACTGGCGCAATGCCCGCACCATCGCCAGCCACAGCCCGCTGGACTACAAGGCACACGCGGTGGGCGACTACCTCGTCAACGGCACGGCGCCGCCGGCCAGCGGCTACTTCTGACCGAGGACACCCCGCGGTTTGTGTACACGCCGCACGCTCGCCGCTGAGCCCGGCCCTGGGTACGTCGGTCGAATTGTGTTCTCGGCGCATTTAACCCGTTCGGTATCGCGATCCCGTCATTACCGTCTGAGCGGTGACGCGTGAAGTGCATCTGCTGACCTTCGGCAACACCAGGTCGGCCGGACCGTGGCGGCATCCCGGTATCGACAACAGCACCGCCGGTGTGCGGCGGCGGCTCATCAACCATGCACAGACGGCGGAGGCCGGTTCGTTCGACGCGGTGTTCTTCGCCGACGGACTCAACTACGGCCCGCCCGCCACGTGGGCCTACAAGACCACCGAGGACTTCGAACCGCTGACCACCACCGCTGCGCTGTCCGCGGTCACCGAACGCATCGGGCTGGTCGTCACCGGGTCCGCAACGCTGCAGCACCCGTACCACCTGGCCCGCCAGTTGCTTTCGCTGGACCACCTGAGCCTCGGCCGCGCCGGCTGGAACCTCGTCACGAGCTTCGCCGCGGCCGCGGCCGACAACTTCAGCGCCCGGGGCGTCGTCGACCACGACGAGCGGTACGCCATCGCCGAAGAGGCCATCGACGTCGTCAAGAAACTTTGGGACTCCTGGAGCGACGCCACCGTGATCGAGGACCGCGACACCGGAATCTTCAACGATGTCAGCGGGATTCACGTCCCCAACCATCGCGGTCGCTACTTCGACGTGAAGGGACCGTTGGGGGCGGCGCGCTCTCCGCAAGGGCAACCCGTCATCTTCCAGGCCGGCTCGTCGCCGACGGGCCGGGCCTTCGCCGCCAGGCACGCAGAAGTGATCTTCACCGGCCAGGGCAATCTCGGCCGGGCCCAACAGTTCTACCAACAGATCCACGCCGAGGCCCGCCGCCAGGGCCGCGCTGAGGCGCCGCTGATCACGCCGTCGCTGCGGTTCATCGTCGGCTCCACCGAGGACGAAGTCCAGCGCATCGAACGCACCGCCTACGAGTGCTTCAGCCCGGAGTACCAGGCCGGCTGGCTGCTGGAGGTCGATGTCGACGTCACCGACGCCGACCTCGACGGGCCCGTCCCCGCATCTGCCTTCCCCGTCAGCACGCAGACCCACCAGACGGCCCTGGCCGGCTATCGCGCGCTGGCCGCCGACGGCAACCCGACCGTGCGCGAGTTCCTCTACCGCACCGTCAATGGCTGGGGCGCAGCCGTCGTCGGCACACCCGAACAGATCGCCGACGAGATCGGGTCGTGGTTCGAGTCCCGGGCCGCTGACGGATTCGTGCTCGGCGACTCCGGCCTGCCGGGCCAGCTCGAGGACTTCGTCGAACAGGTGGTGCCGCTGCTCCGCAAGCGGGGCCTGTTCCGGCACGAATACACCGGAGCGACCCTGCGCGACCACCTCGGCCTGCGGGCACCCACCAACCGGTACGAGGTGTCGGCATGACCAGCCAACCGGAACCTTTTGTGCTGGCGGCATTCACGATGTCAACGGTGTCGCACGGCAACTTCGGGCTGTGGCGCCACCCGCAGGACCAGACCGCCAACTACACCGATATCAGGTACTGGGTGGAGCTCGCCAAGCTGCTCGACGCCGGCGGCTACGACCTGCTGTTCATCGCCGACGCCGTCGGGCAACTCGACGTGTTCGGCGGCGACGCCACGGCCGCACTGACCCGGGCGGTGCAAACACCCGTCACCGACCCACTGCTCGCCGTCTCGGCGATGGCCGCCGCGACCGAGCATCTCGGCTTCGGCATCACCGTGTCCACCACGTACGAGAGCCCGTATCTGCTGGCCCGCAAGTTCAGTACTCTCGACCACCTCACCGGCGGCCGGGTCGGCTGGAACATCGTGACCTCCCTGCTCGACAGCGCGGCGCGCAACATCATCGGGCGCGACCGCCAGATTCCGCACGACGAGCGCTACGCGATCGCCCAGGAGTTCCTCGAAGTCACCTACAAGCTGTGGGAAGGCTCCTGGGAGCCCGGCGCCGTCGTGCGCGACCGCGGCCTCAACGTCTTCACCGACGCCACCAAGGTGCACGACATCGACCACGACGGAAAGTATTTCAGCGTTCCCGGCGCGCACCTGGTCGAACCGTCGCCGCAACGCACCCCGGTGCTGTTCCAGGCCGGCACCTCGCCGGCCGGCCGAGAGTTCGCCGCCCGCAATGCGGAATTGGTGTTCGCCAGTGACCCGCGACCGGAGGTGTTGCGCAGGAACATCGAGGACGTGCGACGGCGTGCGGTCGCGCACGGACGCCGGCCCGACTCGATCAAGTTCCTCACCTCGGTCGAAGTGGTCACCGACAGTACGGATCTGGCCGCCCAGGCCAAGGCGGCAGACCTGGCGAAGTACCACGACCTGGAAGCCGGCCTGGTGCTGCTGTCCGCGCTGAGCGGCGTCGACTGGGCCGGCTACGGTGTGGATCGTCCCATCGAGCAGTTCGACACCGATGCCAGCCGGTCCATCCTGGCTGCGGTCGACGATCCGGACGCCCGCCACCGGATCACCTTGCGCGACTACGTCGGTGGGCTCGGTGGCTTCGGCGGTCAGCTGTTCGTCGGGTCGGCGCACACCGTGGCCGACGACCTGGAGGCCTACGCGGAGCGGGCCGGCATCGACGGGTTCAACATCGTCTATCACACCACCCCCGGCAGCTTCGCCGACGTGGCGCAGTATCTGATCCCCGAGTTGCGGCGACGTGGACGGGCCCGGGCGGCCGGGGAGCCGACCACGCTGCGGCAGCGGGTCTTCCCGGCCGGTTCGGCGCTACTGCCCGACGACCACCCCGGCACGGCGTTCCGGCGCGCCAACCTGGTCGGGGGGCATTTCGGCGCCGGCGGAATAGAATCCTGTCGATTCGATAGCTGACGCCGACGACATTTTTCGGGCACTGTGACGATCAGATCAATTCTCCGTTAAATACCTGTGTGACAACGATTTACGTGACACACGGGGCCCAGTCATGGCTCATCGCAGGTGAGTCGGAAAGGCCAGACCATCATGTCAACACCCACTCGAGTTTCGTTGGGCGGCCGCGAGCTGTCGACGACGGAGGGCAACGGGCTGGAACGAGACGCCCTGGGGTTCTGGGGCGTATTCGCCCAAGGCCTTGCCGCGGCGGCGCCCAGTGTCGCGGTCGCATCCGTGCCGTTCTCACTGTTTCTGGCGGCAGGCAAAGGGTCGGCGTGGGCGGTGCTGGTCGGATTGGCGATCACCGTTCTGATCGCCGCGACGATCAGTTTCCAGGCTAAGCGCACCGTCTCCTCGGGATCGCTGGGCACCTACACCGGCAATGGGCTCGGACCGGGTTTCGCCTATGCCGCGGGTTTCAGCCTGCTGGTGGGCTACATCGGCTTCGCCACCACCGGAACTCTCGGCGGGGTGCTGTATCTGGATTCCTTCCTGGAGTCCATCGGCGTGGGTTCGCAAGCGACGTGGTTCCGGTTGCTCTTGGTCGTGGTGGTCGTCGCCGCCGCGGTCTACCTGCCCTATCGCGGTGTGTCGGTCGCGGCGAAATACGAACTGATATTTGAACTCATCGCCATCGCCTCGATCCTGGTCATCATCGTCGGCTCGTATGTCGCCTATGGCTTCCGGATTGATTGGGAGCAGTGGAATCCCTCTCATCTCGGAAACAGCACCACGTTCATCGCGGCAGTGATCGCGGTCGGTTCGTACGCCGGATTCGAAAGTGTGGCCTCGCTGGGCGCCGAGGCCAAGGACGCGCACCGCAATATCGCGCGGTCGCTGCTGCGGGTCGTGTTGCTGCTGGGCGTGCTCTACGTGGTCGCGACATATCCGCAGGTGCTGTTCTTCGACGGGATCGACGGTGACGCCGCGGTGCTGCCGCAGCTCGCCGATGCCGCCGGCGTCTCGTGGGCGAACTACATGGTGAGTGCCGCTGTCGCAGTCGCTTTCATCGTGTTCGTCACCGCAGTCACCACCGCCGCGGCCCGGTCGCTGTTCACTTTCGCCCACGAGGGTGCGTTGCCCAGTGTGTTGGCCAAGGTGCACCCGAAGCACAAGACGCCGTGGGTGGGTATCGCGTTGATCGGTGCGCTGGCGTTCATCTTCTCGGTGGTCGCGACCGTGAGCTCGCCGGGCCGGCTGATCTTCGAGGTGTACGGCGGCTACGTCGCCACGTGGGGCTTCCTGACCAGCTACCTGCTGGTGGTGATCGCCACCCCGATCTGGCTCTACAAGATCAAGGCGCTGACACCCCTGCGGCTGGCGGTGTCTTCGGCGGCCACCCTCGCGCTGGGATACGTGATCTTCAGCAACTTCTACCCGGTGCCGGAGTTCCCGTTCAACATTCTGCCGTTCATCTTCGGCGGCATTCTGCTGGCCGGACTGGTCTGGTACTGGTACCTCAAGCGCACCAACCCCGAGGTCGCCAAGCGTATCGGCACCATCCAGACGCTGTCGGCGGCCGAGCAGCAGCGGCTCACCGAGGCGGGCATCCTCGATGCGCTGGAGCACCAGGCCGACGGTGACGCCGCCACGCCGAGCGCGGACGGGGACCCCAGAGCCGCGGGTGAAGGAGCCGGTAGCGCCGTGAGCACTCCGGTTCTTGCCGAGGAGGCGGCGCCGGAGGCCGCCTCCTCATGGCTGGCGGCGGCCGATGCGGTCAAGGCCAAACTGAGGGCCACCGCCGCGGACCGCGATCGCGCCGGCCGCCCCGGTCGACGAGGTCGGATGGCTCAAATCCGCTGAGCTCCTTGGCCTCTTCGTGCCCAGCGAGTTGGGCGGCGGTGGCGCATCGTGGAGTCAGGTGGCCGCGGTCATCCGGTCGATCGCCGCGGCGGACTCGTCGATCGCACACGTGCTGCTGTATCACTACTTCGGCAGCATCGCGGGGACCCGCGGCGAGAACGGTTTCGTCGGAACCGAACGGGCCCGGCGCATCGCCGAACACCAGCTGTTCCACGGAACCATCGCCCAGGCCGCATACGAACCGCTGACTTCTGGCAACGCAGTTCGGCGAGGGCTTCCGGCTCACCGGCACGAAGCCGTTCACCAGCGGCGCCGCGGTGGCCGATGTGCTGTTGGCGTGGGTGGTGTTCGACGCGGACACGGTGCTCGGGGGAACCGATGTCTCCGGTCAGATCGCGACCGTCCACCTCGCCGGCGACGCGCCGGGGCTGTCGTTCGGTGACGACTGGGACAACGTGGGTCAGCGGCTCACCGTCAGCGGCAGTGCGACGTTGACCGATGTGCCGGTGCCGACGACCGACGTGATCGGGTACGGCTACGGGGCAGGGGAATCCAGCCCCGCCGACCACCTCGACGTGCTGTACATGTACTCGGGTTTCGCGTCCATCTTCACCGGAATCGCTGTCGGCGCCCTGGACGAGGCGGCCGACTACACCCGATCTCGATCACGTCCCTGGGTCGAATCGGCCCACGACCGTGCGGTGGCCGATCCACTGATCCTCGAGCGTTACGGCCAGCTGTGGGTGCAGGTGCAGTCGGCGGTGTCACTCACCGATCGGGCGGTGGCGCTGGTCGACGCCGCCCGCCGGAAGGGGACCGGTCTGTCCTGGGCGGAGCGCGCCGCACGCCGCGACGCTCGTCAATGCGGCGCGGCTGCATGCCACCGAGGTCGCGTTGGACGTCTCGAGCCGGCTGTTCGAGATCACCGGTGCGAGGTCGACCGCGGCCGGCCACGGACTGGACCGGTTCTGGCGCAACGCCAGAACGCTCAGCCTGCACGATCCGCAGCACTACAAGCAGGTGCAGATCGGCGACTACGCGCTCAACGGCGCCGCGCCGACGCCCGGTTTCTATTCATGAGACACCACCTCACCCGGGAGGATTCATGACGCTCGCGCAGAACCGCGTCGTCGAGAACTGGACTGCGGCACCGGCGACGGCGCACGACTACCCGCTCCTCGCCGACTTCCTGGCCACCACCGAGGGACTGGCCGGACGTAAGTTCGCGGCCGACTCACGCGACATCGCCGAGCAACTCGACGGGGCGTTTCCCGGGGCGGTCACGGTGGTCCGCGACGCGTCGGAACGCGTCCGTGGCTACGCCGTACTGCATCAGCCGCACGGCCTGCAACCGGAGATCGCCGGCGACTTCGTCTTTCGACCCCGATACCTCGCCGGCCATCGTCGACGAGATCGTCGGCGAGGCGGTCACCCGGTTTCACCGGGAGGCCGCCGCCATCCCGGGCGCGTACCTGCGGGTCTTCGTGGGCACGGATCAGCAGCTTGCGATCGACGCCCTGACCCGGCACGGTGCCAGCGCAGGAGGGACAGTTCATCCGGACCCGTAAACCGCTCGGCGCCGAGGATCCCCGCGCGCTCGACGCCGCCGCGATCGGCGGACTCACCCTGCTGAGCTGGCCGGAGGTCACCAGCCGCGGCCTGCTCGAGCAGGTGCGTCAGTTGCAGTTCGACACCTTTCTGGAGCACTTCGGCAACATGTCCAAGACACCTGAGGTGTGGCAACAGCACATCGAAAGTCGCTCCTTTGCACCCGATTTCAGTGTCGCCGCGGTCACCGACAGCGACGAGGTGGTGGGGTATGTGCTCGGCTCCACCTACACCGCCGGTGTCGGTGCGTCCGAAGAGCGCAGCGCCCACACCGACTACATCGGGGTGCGCCGCCGATCAGCGACAGCGAGGCATCGGCGAGTTCCTGTTGAAGAAGATCTGGCTGGCCGCGTTGCGCCGCGGATTCACCGTCGCTTCGCTGGGCACCGATATCAACAACCGCAGCAATGCGCACGTGCTGTACCGACGGCTGGGTTACCGCGCCGTCGAGCAACAGTTCGCCTACCGCATCGACGCAGAGGTGAGGGCGAAATGAGTTCTTTTGCCGGCTATCTCGACACGCCTACCGCCGACATCGACGAGCTACGCGCGCATTTCCGGCCCATGTTCGACAAGATCGCCGAGGCCAACGTCGAGCGGGAGAGGGACCGCACCTTCCCGCACGAGCAGGTCCGTCTGCTCAACGACGCCGCCTTCGGGACCGTGCGAATCCCGTTGATTCGCGGCGGTTTCGGGGCCTCCCTGGAGCAGACGTTCCTATTGCTCGCCGACCTGGGCGAGGCGGACGCCAACATCTCGCACATCTGGCGCAATCACCTCGCGTTCGTCGAGGACCGGCTCAACGCGCCGGTATCGGACACCAACGATGTCTGGATGAACCGGTTTCTCGGCGGTGAGTTCGTTGGCGGCGGGTGGACCGAGGCCAACAACCTCACGCTGGCCAACCTGGCGACCACCGTGACCGCCGAGGACGACCATTTCCTGGTGACCGGCGCGAAATACTATGCGACGGGCAGCTTGTACGCCGATTGGCTCGATGTGCTCGGTCGCGACGCAGACGGCGAGCTGCTGACCGCGTTGGTGCGGGTCGACGACCCGGGCGTCACCCTGGTCGACGACTGGCGTGGTTTCGGGCAGCGCACCACCGCCAGCGGAACGGCGCGCTACGAGCGGGTCCGTGCCGATCGCGGGGATGTGTTTCCCGCCGCCGAACGGTTCACCTACCAGGGGCACTTCTATCAGATCGCGATGTTGTCGGTGCTGACCGGAATCACCCGGGCGGCACTGCGAGACGGTTCGTCGGCGTTGCTCGGCCGCAAACGCAACTACCCGCAGGGCCTGACCGATGTGCCGTCCGACGATGCCCAGCTGCTGGCGGTGATCGGCGAGGTTTCCGCCGACGCGTTCGCGGCGGACGCGGCGCTGACGCTGGCCGGCCGGGCGCTGGACCGGATCGTGTCAGCACAGATCGGCGGTGGCGCCGCCGCCGTCAGGCGTCGGGTGATCGACGCCGAGGTCGCCGTGACGCAGGCCCAACTGGTCATCATCGCGGCCGCACTGCGCGCGACGACGGCGATCTTCGACGCACTGGGTGCCTCCGGAGTGTCCGAAGAGCGCGGGCTGGACCGGCATTGGCGCAACGCCCGCACGCTCGCTTCACACAATCCGCGGGTCTACAAGGCCCGCATCCTCGGCGACTGGCTGATCAACGGTAAGGACCCGGTGTCCAACCTCGTCGCGCTGGGGCGCGGCGGCCAAGGCAACTGACCCCCTCGCCTGCGCTACCCCTGACCCATTGCGACGGCGACTTCCGACTCGGCCGCGGCCAGGGCGTGCCGCGCATAGGCACGGACATCGGCATCGCCGTCCGCCAGCGCACCGGTCAGGGCGTCGCGGGCCGCGGCGTGCGACGCCACCCAGCGGGTCAGCGCGAGCACCGCGGCCTTGCGCACGTCGAGGTGCGGATCGGTCAGCGCCTGCGCCAGTGGCGGCACCGCCGCCTCGGCGGACGCGCCGGCCAGTGCCCGTACCGCGCCCTGCCGGACCTGCCAGGCGGTCTCGGCAAGTGCGCGCTGCACGGCGTCGATGTCGGAGTCGTCGCAGCCCACCGAGCCCAGGGCCGTCAGCGCCGCCGCCCGCACCAGCGGGTCGCGGTCGACGAGCAGGTGGCGCACGGCCGCTGCGCCGAACCCAAGCGTGCCAAGACCATTGGCCGCGGCGATCCGCACCTCCCGGTCGGGGTCGGTGGCCGCCGATGTCACGCCGGCCACGTCGTCGACCGACACCAGCGCGCGTACCGCCTCGATGCGCACGCGGTGGTCGTTGTCGCTGAGCGCGTTTCGGTAGTGCGTTGCGTCGCCCACCCGCCGCGCACTGAGCACGTAGATCGCCGCGCCGCGCACCACCGGGTCCGCTGAGCAGAGCTGAGAATGCACCGCCCCCGGATCGGGGAGCACCTCGACGAGTTCACGAACCCCGTCGGCCGCTGCGTGCCGCACCGCTGCATCGGTATCACCGAGGGCGTCGAGCAGGGCGGGGGAGTAGCCGTCGCCGAGCGTCTCGGTCAGCACGTGCACGGCGGTGCGCCGCACTCCCGCGTCGACGTCGGTCAGGAAGGGACGGAGCTCGTCGATCGTCGGTGATTCCAATGCCAGGACCGCGGCGATGCGCGGCGACGGCGGTTGCGATGCTCCGCCGTCGGTAACGCGGGAGTGCTCCGACGCCGGCGCCCTGCCCTCGGCGAGGGCGGGTTGGGTGACCGCAATGGGTTCGGACTCGCCGCTGGGCAGGTCGTCGAGACCGGGTACCGGGACGAAGTAAGGCGCCACCGGGCGCTTGAAGAACTCCATCGACCCGTCGGCGGCCTTGCGCAGATTCAGGTGGTAGCGCCAGTTCTCGTCGTCGCGGGCCGGCGTATCGGAGCGATCGTGGTAGAGACCCCACCGTGATTCGTCCCGGGTGAGCGATGACCGTGCCGCCATCTCGGCGCAGTCCCGGATGAAGGAAACCTCGGCAGCGCGCATCAGTTCGTGCGGGGTGCGGGCGCCGATACCGGCCACCTCGTCGCG
This sequence comes from uncultured Actinomycetota bacterium, assembly GCA_963779655.1. Lineage (GTDB taxonomy): Bacteria > Actinomycetota > Actinomycetes > Mycobacteriales > Mycobacteriaceae > Mycobacterium. The sequence continues at coordinate 398,788 of CAVZZD010000027.1, forward strand.
CATCCGCTCGAAGGTCTGCACGGCAAGCGACAGCTTGGCGGCCGTCTTCGGGGGTGCCACATAGTCGTTGACGAACCGGCGCAGTTTGTACTCGACCTGCGGCTGCGGCGGGACCGTCGGGGTTGCGCAACGGGCGGTAGACGAGTTCGTGTGCCTCGCGCACCTGATCGTCGGGAAGCAGTTGCGGCGCAACCACGTCGGCCAGAGTGGATGCCGCGTCGGCACCGGCGAGGTCGCCGTAGACGAACGCGCCGATCATGTAGTTGTGCGGCACGCAGGCCAGATCGCCCGCGGCATACAGGCCGGGGACTGTGGTGCGCGCGTTCTCATCGACCCAGACGCCCGACGCGGAATGACCACTGCACAAACCGATTTCCGAGATGTGCATCTCGATGTCGTGGGTGCGGTAGTCGTGACCGCGATTCGCGTGGAACGTGCCACGGGTCGGCCGCTCGGTGGTGTGCAGGATGTTCTCCAGCGCGGTCAGGGTCTCATCGGGCAGGTGGCTGACCTTGAGGTAGATCGGCCCGCGGGCGGATTCGATCTCGGATTTCACCTCGGCCATCATCTGGCCCGACCAGTAGTCCGAGTCGACGAACCGCTCGCCGAGTGCGTTGACCTGATAGCCGCCGAACGGGTTCGCCACATACGCGCACGCGGGGCCGTTGTAGTCCTTGATCAACGGGTTGATCTGGAAGCACTCGATGCCCGACAACTCGGCGCCGGCGTGGTAAGCCATCGAGTAGCCGTCGCCGGCGTTGGTCGGGTTCTCGTACGTGCCATACAGATAACCGGAGGCGGGCAGGCCCAGCCGGCCGCAGGGCCCGGTGGCCAGGATCACGGCCTTGGCGCCGACGACGACGAACTCGCCGGTGCGGCTGTTCAGCGCGGCCACGCCGACGGCCCGGCCGTTGTCGGTCAGTACCCGGACCGGCATCAGCCGGTTCTCGATACGGATCTTCTCGCGCATCGAGCGTTGCCGCAGCACCCGGTACAGCGCCTTCTTGACGTCCTTGCCCTCGGGCATGGGCAGAACGTACGAGCCGGACCGGTGTACCCGTCGCACCGCGTACTCGCCGTGCTCGTCCTTCTCGAACTTCACGCCGTACCGCTCCAGCCGCTGCACCATCGCGAAGCCGCGCGTGGCGGTCTGATAGATGGTGCGCTGGTTGACGATCCCGTCGTTGGCACGGGTGATCTCGGCGACGTAGTCCTCCGGTTCGGCCTTGCCGGGGATCACCGCGTTGTTCACGCCGTCCATCCCCATCGCCAGCGCGCCGGAGTGCCGCACGTGGGCCTTCTCCAACAGCACCACCCGGGCGCCGTTCTCGGCGGCGGTCAGCGCGGCCATGGTGCCTGCGGTGCCACCGCCGACCACCAGCACGTCGCAGTCCAGCCGGACCGCATCTGTCACCTCGGGAATCTGCACGGTCAGCGGATCAGGTAGGGCATGTTGACCGTCACCGCGCCGGTCGGGCAGCGCGCCGCGCAGGGACCGCAGTACCAGCACTCGTCGACGTGCATGAACGCCTTGCCGTTGTCGGGATTGATGGCGAGTGAGTCCAGCGGGCAGATGTCCACGCACAGTGTGCAGCCCTCGATGCACAGCGACTCGTCGATCGTGACGGGCACGTCGGCGCGTTGGTTGACCAGTGTCATCGGATTCCCCTCAACAGATTGCCGCGCAGGGTGCGCATGTTGGTAGTTCACGCTAAAGGCGCTGTTGGGAAGTGCCGAACCGACATTCGGGTCACCCTTGCGCGCTCCGGCGATTGCGCCGCCGCGCCGCGGCGCGGACCTGCACGGATCCAGGGGGCCGGTGGCCATGCGCCACTGCTGCACCGCCGCAGGGGTTTCCGATCGCGCTGAGCGGAATCCGCCGTCAGCCCGAGGAGCGCGGGTTCACAGCCGGGGGTCGACGGGCTCGGACTCCAGCGCCAGCACCGCGAACACACACTCGTGGATCCGCCACAGCGGCTCACCGTCGGCCAGCCGGTCGAGCGCCTCGAGCCCCAGCGCGTACTCGCGCAGCGCCAGCGACCGCTTGTGTCGCAGCGACCGATTCCGCAGTTCGGCCAGGTGCCGGGGTTCGGTGTAGTCCGGGCCGTAGATGATGCGCAGGTACTCGCGCCCGCGCACCTTCACCCCGGGCTGTACCAGGCCCTCGGCGCCCCGGCTCAGGTTGGCCATCGGCTTGACCACCATGCCCTCGCCGCCGGCCGCCGTGAGTTCCGTCCACCAGTCGATGCCCGCCCCGACCGACGCCTCGGAGGTGGTGTCGACCTCGAGCCGCCTTGTCGGCGTGAACAGTTCGGGGTCGGCGGCCACCAAACGGTCGGCCAATTCCAGGTGCCAGGAGTGTGGCCGTGTCGCGAACGAGCGGCCCTCGGCGGCCAGCACCGAGAACGGCGCCAGCGTCACGCCGCGCAGCCCGTCGGTGGGTCGGCAGTACCGGCGGTACGCGTCGCGGTATGCGGCGGCGTTGTCGACCCGCGACCGCACCCCGGCCAGCAGACCGGACACGTCGACGCCACGTTCGTCCGTGCGCGTCAGCTCGGTCACCGCCGCGGACAGGCCCGCCGCCGCGGCCGCCCCGACCGGCGCGTACTGCCCCGTGAGCAGCGCACCGGCCTTGGCGCTCCACGGCAGCAGTTCGGCGTCGAGCAGCAGCCAGTCGGTGCCGAGTTCGTCCCACAGCCCGCCGACGGCCGCTCGCACCCGGTCCAGCAGCGCCTCGGTGAGGTCGCGCCCGAAGAACTCGCGTCCGGTCCGGGTGTAGACCATGCCGCCGCCGTCGATGCCGAATCGGGCGCGCGCCGGGTCCCGGCAGACCAGCACCACGGCGCGGGAGCCCATGTGCTTCTCCTCGCACACCACGTGCTCGACGCCGTCGGCGCGAAAGCCGGCGAACGCCTCCGCGGGGTGCTCGAGCAGACCGGGCTCCGACGTGGTCGCCGACGGGCTCATCGTCGGCGGCAGGTAGAGCAGCCAGTGCGGGTCGGCGGCGAAGCGGCTCATCACCTCCAACGCCGCGGCGGCGCGTTCGGCGGGCACGGTGACCCGGCCGTGGTGGCGCGTCGAAACGATGCGCTTGCCTGCGACGTCGCCGAGCTCGAGCAGGTCCGGCTCGCGACGGGCGGCCGCGTCGGCCGGGACCGCCGGCGCCAGCGGCTTGACGGGTTCGTACCAGACCTGTTGTGCGGCAACGGACAGCAGCTTGCGCTCGGGATAGCGCAGGGCGGTGAGCCGACCGCCGAAGACGCAACCGGTGTCCAGGCACATGGTCCCGTTCACCCACTCCGCGTCGACGGTGGGTGTGTGGCCGTAGAGCACCATCGCCCGGCCGCGGTAGTCGTCGGCCCACGGGTAGCGCACCGGCAGGCCGTACTCGTCGGTCTCCCCGGTGGTGTCGCCGTACAGCGCGAAGCTGCGCACCGCGCCCGACGCCCGGCCGTGGTAGGACTCGGGTAGCCCGGCGTGCGCCACGACCAGCCTGCCGTCGTCGAACACGTAGTGCGCGATCAGGTTCGACACGAATTCCCTTGCGGTGTTCTGGAACTCTTCGGGCTCGGCGGCCAGCTGCTCCAGCGTCTCGGCAAGTCCGTGGCTGACGGTGACCTTGCGGCCGCGCAGCGCCCGGCTCAGCTTGTCCTCGTGGTTGCCGCAGATGCAGAACGCGTGGCCGGCCGCGACCATGCCCATCGCCAACCGCAGCACGCCCGGGGTGTCGGGTCCGCGGTCGACCAGGTCGCCGACGAACACCACCCGCCGACCGTCGGGGTGTTGCGCGTCGACCGCGCGGCCGACATCGTCGCGGGCGAGCACGTAGCCGAGTTCTGCAAGCAGTTGCTCGAGTTCGGCGCGGCAGCCGTGGACGTCGCCGATGACGTCGAAGGGACCGGCCTCGTGGCGCATGTCGTTGAACAGCGGCTCGACGACGACGTGCGCCATGTCGACTTCCGCCGGGGTGCGCAGCACGTGCACCTGGCGGAATCCCTCCCGGTGCAGCGACCGGATCGAGCGCCGCAGGTCGCCGCGCTGACGCCGGATGACGTGGTCGCCGAAGTCTCGGTCGGGACGCCCGGCATTGCGTGCCGCACAGAGTGATTCGGGCATGTCGAGCACGATGGCCACCGGCAGGACGTGATGCTTTTTCGCGATCGAGACCAGGCCGGCGCGCGCGAACTGCTGCACATTGGTGGCGTCGACCACCGTGAGGCGCCCGGCCGCCAGTCGCTTACCCAGCACGTAGTGCAGCACGTCGAAGGCGTCCGTCGTCGCCGACTGGTCGGTCTCGTCGTCGGCGACGAGACCGCGGAAGTAGTCGCTGGACAGCACCGCGGTCGGCTTGAAGTGCTTGCGCGCGAATGTCGACTTGCCCGAACCGGATACGCCGATGAGCACGACCAGCGACATGTCGGGAATCGGGATGTTCACCGGACCACCTCGAACACCGCGGCCTGAGTGGGGGGACCGACCTCGGGATCGTCGTCGCCGATCGGCCGGTACCCGACGGAGTAGCCGTGGCGTTCGGCGACGGCCTCGGCCCACCGCCGGAACTCCGCGCGGGTCCACTCGAACCGGTGGTCCCGGTGGCGGAAGTGGCCGGCCGGCAGCGTCGCGAAGCGCACGTTGTACTCGGCATTGGGGGTGGTCACGATGACGGCATTCGGCTTGGCGCAACCGAATACGCTGCGTTCCAGCGCGGGCAGGCGGGATTCGTCGACGTGCTCGACGACCTCCATGAGCACGGCGGCGTCGTAGCCGACGAGGTCTGGGTCGGCGTACGTCAGCGCGGACTGGCGCACGGTGAACCGCTGACTCACCCTCTGCGGCATGCGCGCCACGGCGCGGGCGGCGGCACCGAGCGCACCCGCCGAGACATCGATCCCGACGACTTCGCTGAACTCCGGGTGCTTGCTGAGCTCGCGCAGCAAAGCGCCACTGCCGCAACCCATGTCGATGACCCGATGCGCGCCCAGCTCGGTCAGCATCGCGACCACGGCGTCGCGCCGCCGCTCGGCCAGCGGCACCTTGCGTTCGGGTTCCTCGGTGATCACCGCATCGGTCATCGCGTCGTCGAAGCCGCCCGGTTCCATGTCGTCGGCCTCGGCGAGCCGGGCCAGCGCGCTGCGCACGTACGTCTCGCGGTGGCGCAGGTAGCGTCGGCTGATCAACTCCCGTTCGGGATGCTCGCCCAGCCAGCCGTCACCGGCGCGCAGCAGCTTCTCGATCTCGTCTTCGTTGACCCAGTAGTGCTTTGCGTTGTCGAGGACGGGCAGCAGCACATAGAGATGCTTGAGTGCATCGGCCAGCCGCAGGGTTCCGCTCAGGCGGAGATCCACATACGCCGCGTCACCCCACTCCGGGAACTGCGGGTCCATCGGCAGCGCTGTGGCCACGACGTCCCACCCGAGCGGAGCGAACATCCGCGTGACGAGGTCGACGTCGCCGCGCGTCGGTACGACCGGCAGGTGGAGGTCCAGCGGAATGGCCGAATCGGCAAGTTCCTGCGCTGCGCTGACGCCGGCCATCGCGGTGCGGAACACCGCACCGATCGCGACAGCGAGCATCGACCCCGCGACGTAGGGCCGGTCGTTGACGTAATGATCGAGGGTCGCGGTGTCGCGCCCACCGCGTACCAGCGCGATCGGGTCGACGTCCAGGAGCAGCGCCGCCGTGCATTCTTCTTGCGTGGCAACGGGATAGAAGACATGGGCGGTGCGCGCGGACGAGACGCTGAACGACTGCGCCTTGTCGGGGTGCTTGTGCAGCAGGAACCCGAGGTCGGTCGCAGGCCGGTGCGTGGTCGTCACGGTGAGGAGCACGCACCGAACAGTATCCAGCTGTGAACAGCGCTGTCAGGTCAATTCCGAAGCGTCACATCGGCGCATTGGCCGGCTGGAACACCCCCGAGCTGTCGGATTCCTCCTCGGCGCGGATCACGTGCACGACCGCGTTGATCAACGCCAGGTGGGTGAACGCCTGCGGGAAGTTGCCCAGGTGTCTGCCGGTGCGCGGTTCGATCTCCTCGGCGTAGAGGTGCAGCGGGCTGGCGAACGACAGCAACCGCTCACACAGGTGCCGCGCCTGGTGGAACTCGCCGATCTCGACCAGCGCCGACACGAGCCAGAACGAGCAGATGGTGAACGTGCCCTCCTCGCCGGACAGTCCGTCGTCGGTCTCCTCGGTGCGGTAGCGCAGCACCAGGCCGTCCTCGGTGAGTTCCTCGGCGATCGCCAGCACGGTGGCTCGGATGCGCGGGTCGTCGGACGGCAGGAACCGGGTCAGCACGGCCAGCAGTAGCGAGGCGTCCAGTGCGTCATCGCCGTAGCGCTGGGTCAGCACACCGCGCTTGTCGACGCCGTGTTTGAGGATGTCGGCCTTGATCTCCTCGGCGATGGCCCGCCACTGCTGGGCGTAGCTCTTCTCGCCCTCGAGTTCGGCCAGCTTCGAGCCGCGGTCCAGGGCCACCCAGCACATGATCTTGCTCGACGTGAAGTGCTGCGGTTCGCCGCGCACCTCCCAGATGCCCCGGTCGGGCTCCTTCCAGTGCTTGACGGCCTCCTCGACCTGGTTCTTCAGGACCGGCCAAAGATTCTCGGGGATCTGCTCGCGCGACTTGGTGTGCAGGTACACCGAGTCGAGCATGGTGCCCCAGATGTCGTGCTGCAGCTGGTCGTAGGCGCCGTTGCCGATGCGCACGGGCCGGGCGTTGTCGTAGCCGGAGAGGTGGTGGAGTTCTTCTTCGACCAGGCTGCGTTCACCGCCGACGCCGTACATCACCTGCAGCGGATGGCGTTCGCCGTTGTTGGCGCCCGACACGTCGGCGATGAACGCGAAGAAGTCGTCGGCCTCGCGGTCCAGGCCCAGGGTGTAGAGGCCCCACAACGCGAACGTCGAGTCGCGCACCCACGCATAGCGGTAGTCCCAATTGCGTTCGCCCTGAGGGGTTTCCGGGAGCGATGTGGTACTCGCGGCCAGCAGCGCGCCGGTCGGCGAGTAGGTCAGGCCCTTCAGCGTCAGCGCGCTGCGTTGCAGATACGACCGCCACGGGTGATCCGGGAAGTCACCGATGTTGATCCACTGCCGCCAGCACTCGCTGGTCTTCCACATCTTGTCGGCGGCTTCCTCGAAGGTCTGCGGCGCCGGGTGCTTGGACCAGCTCAGCGCGACGAACACGTTGTCGCCCTCGGTCAACCGGGTGCGCGCGCGGGCCTCGTGGCCTTCCAGGCCCAGCCGCAGGTTGGTGGTCAGCCGCAGCGTCGGGTGTGCATCGGGGTTGCGCGACGCCCGCGCGATGGCCTCGCCGTACGCCTGTGCCGAGTACTCCCAGGTGGCCGGGATGCGGTGGTAGTCGAACGACGGCTCGCAGTTCATCACGAGCTCGACGGTGCCGCTGACGCAGCGCACGGTGCGCAGCAGGATGTGTTCGGCGTCCCAGTCCATCGGCGTGCGCCGGTGCGTGCGCGACCGGGCCTCCAGGTCGTGCCACGGGCCCATCACCAGGGCCTCGCGCACGATCACCCAGCCGGTGTGGGTCTGCCAGGTGGTCTCCAGGATCAGGCTGCCCGGCAGATAGCGGCGCGCGGCCGGCACCGAAACCCCGTACGGGCCGAGCCGGAAATGCCCGGCGCCGCGATCGAGGATCGCGCCGAAGACGCTGGGGGAGTCCGGCCGCGGCACACACAGCCATTCCACCGAACCCGCCGACGAGACCAGGCAGGTGGTTTCGCAGTCCGACAGGAAGCCGTAGTCGGCGATCGGCGGGAACGGGTTACGCAGCGGCCCGTCCGGGATGTAGGGCACCGGCGCGGTCTCCATCAGCGGCGATGTGGTGCCAGGAAGTTCCCCGTCCACGATCTCTGTCGTCATGCGGACATCATCCGATGCCGACGCTGCCGCCGTCTACTTATAGCGGCGCGCGTAGTCAGGGGCGTGCTCGGGCAGCGGGCCGATCGCGATGCCGTACGCGAGGGCGCGACGCAGGGCCGGGGACGCCCTGGCGATCCGCACCCCACGGGGGGTCGCGGGCGGTGCGGATCCCGCGCCCCGGGCCGCGGCGGAGACGCCCAACGGCTCCAGGACCGTGTTGTGCACGATGCGCTGCACCCGCTGGATCAGCGCCGCCGGCGCCCACCGCCGGGCCTGGACGCGCGCCAGATCGCGCCCGGAGACGGCACCGTCACGCAGTGGGGCGGCCAGGATGCGTGCGGCGGCGACGGCGTCCGCGACGGCCAGGTTGATCCCGACGCCACCCACCGGCGACATCGCGTGCGCCGCGTCGCCGATCAGCAGCAGGCCGCACGTGTACCACTTGCGCAGCCGATTGAGCTGCACGTCGAGCAGTTTGACGTCATCGAGCGATGTCAGTTCGTCGACCTTTCCCGCCAGCCACGGCACCAGGGTGGCGATGGTCCGACGGAACTCGGCGACGCCCTCGGCCCGCAACTGCGAGTCGGTGCCCTTCTTGATCAGGTAGGCGATCTGGTAGTAGTCGCCGCGGTCGATGATCGCCACGCCGTGCCCGTCGGCGAACCTGCCGTTGAGGCCCCGCGGGTCGCCGTCGGCGCGCGACAGCCGGAACCACCAGACATCGATCGGCGCGCCGAAGGTCCTCGGCACCAGCCCGGCGCCCGACCGCAGCGTCGAGGACCGGCCGTCGCAGGCCACGGTCAGGGCGGCCCGCATCCGGCGTTCGACACCGTCGTCGCCGCGGTAGCGCACTCCGGACACACACCCGTTCTCGTACACGGGACCCAGCACCTCGGTGCTCCGCATCAGCCGGAACGACGGCTCCTGCTCGGCCGCGGTCGCCAGCAGTTCGAGGAAATCCCACTGCGGAACCAGCGCGATGTGCTTGTGGTCTCCGGGTAAGTGACGCAGGTCCATCGTCAGCGGGGTGTCCTGCATCTGCAGGGTGACGCTCTCGATCATGCGGTGCGGAACCTTCTCGAACGCTTCACCCAGGCCGAGTTCGTCGAGCAGGCGCAATGTGCTCGCGTGCACGGTGTCACCGCGGAAGTCCCGCAGGAAGTCGGCGTGCTTCTCCATGACGGTCACATCCACGCCCGCACGGGCCAGCAGCAGGGCCAGCATCATGCCCGCGGGACCGCCGCCGGCGATCAGGCATGTGGTGGCGTTCTCCGGTGTGCCCACCGACTGATCGTAGGCTGGTGGCGATGGCCGGGTTTCTGAGTTGGTGGGACGGCGTCGAACTGTGGATCACGGGGCGGGGCTTCGTGCTGCAGACGATCGTCGTGATGCCCGTCGTGCTGACCCTGGCCTACGGCCTCGCGGTGCTGCTCGACGGACTGCTGAGCCGGGGCATTGAGCTGGGCCGACGTGTCCGCCAGCCGGGACGACGAGCGCTCGTGAACGGGATGCCCCGCTCCCGCGTGACGGCCGTGCTGGTGGTGCTTGTGGTGCTCGTCATAGTCATGTGGTTGCTCACCCGGTGACCTGTTAGGCTTCCCGCCATGCAAACGGCGTCCGGCAACAAGAGCGGCCACATCGTGGCCCTCATTGCCGTGGGTTACTCCGCCGTTGCTGATATTTGTTGTTGTCGCTGACTCCATGCCCGTCTGCGGTCTGGTGTCGGTGATGGCTTTGGCGCACGCCTGAGAGCTGATCCGTCGCCCTTCCGCGAGCACGGGAATCCGATTCGGAACTCCGTTGAAAACTCGCTTCAGGAAAGGCCCTCGATGAAGATCACCAAGCCCGCCGTCCGCTGGCGCGCCGCTGCGGCGCTCGCCGTCACCGCCTCGGTCCTCGCCGCCTGCGGCGGCGGCGGGTCCAGTGACGTCGCCGGTGAGACCGGCGGCTCCAACGCCGAAACAACACTGACTCTGGTCGCCTACGCGGTCCCCGAGCCCGGCTGGAGCAAGATCATCCCGGCCTTCGCAGCCACGCCCGAGGGCAAGGGCGTCGCGGTCACCACGTCCTACGGCGCCTCGGGCGACCAGTCCCGTGGGGTGGTCGACGGCAAACCCGCCGACATCGTCAACTTCTCCGTCGAACCCGACGTCACCCGGTTGGTCAAGGCCGACAAGGTGGACAAGGACTGGAACGCCGACGTCACCAAGGGCATCCCGTTCGGGTCGGTGGTGTCGCTGGTCGTCCGCAAGGGCAACCCGAAGAACATCAAGGACTGGGACGACCTGCTGCAGCCCGGCCTCGAGGTGGTCACCCCGAGCCCGCTGAGCTCCGGCTCGGCGAAGTGGAACCTGTTGGCGCCGTATGCCGCCAAGAGCGACGGCGGCAAGAACCCGCAGGCCGGCCTGGATTTCGTCAACAAGCTGGTGACCGAGCACGTCAAGACCCGCCCCGGCTCCGGTCGGGAGGCCACCGATGTGTTCCTGCAGGGCAGCGGTGACGTGCTGATCAGCTACGAGAACGAGGCGATCAACGTCGAGCGGCAGGGCAAGCCCGTCGAGCACATCAACCCGCCGCAGACGTTCAAGATCGAGAATCCGGTCGCGGTGGTGACGTCGAGCAGCCATCTCGACAAGGCCAACGCGCTGAAGAACTTCCTCTACACCGCCGAAGGTCAGAAGCTGTGGGCCGAGGCCGGTTTCCGTCCGGTCGATCCTGCCGTGGCCGCGGACTTCACCGCTGACTTCCCGACACCGGAGAAATTGTGGACGATCGCCGACCTCGGTGGCTGGAGTGAAGTGGACCCGGCGCTGTTCGACAAGGACAACGGCTCCATCACGAAGATCTACAAGCAGGCCACTGGATGACAGCGGTAATCGACCCGGATCCTTCGCCGGATAGTCCAGCCGGCCGGCCCGACGACACTGTCGTGGGGCCGGGCGGCCGCCGGGGCGTGTTCGGCGGCCGTTACGGCAGCACATCGCTGCGGGTGGGCACAGCGACACTGTGGCTGAGCGTCATCGTGCTGCTGCCGCTGGCGGCGATCCTGTGGCAGGCCGCGGGCGGAGGCTGGAACGCGTTCTGGCTGACCGTGACGTCGCACGCCGCGCTCGAGTCGTTCCGGGTGACGTTGACGGTCTCGCTCGGCGGTCACGGCGATCAACGTGGTCTTCGGGTTGTTGGTCGCGTGGGTGCTGACCCGCGACGAGTTCCCGGGCAAGCGGCTGGTCGATGCCGTCATCGACCTGCCGTTCGCCCTGCCGACCATCGTGGCGAGCCTGGTGATGCTGGCGCTCTACGGTCCGAACAGCCCGGTCGACCTCCACCTGCAGCACACAAAATGGGGCATCGGCGTCGCACTGCTCTTCGTGACACTGCCGTTCGTGGTCCGCTCGGTGCAGCCGGTGCTGTTGGAACTCGACCGCGAGACAGAGGAGGCGGCCGCGTCGTTGGGCGCCAACAACAGGACGATCTTCTTGATGGTGATCCTCCCCGCGCTGCTGCCTGCGCTGCTGTCCGGAGCGGGGCTGGCGTTCTCCCGGGCGATCGGTGAGTTCGGTTCGGTGGTGCTGATCGGCGGCGCGGTGCCGGGGGAGACCGAGGTGTCCTCGCAGTGGATCCGGACCTTGATCGAGAACGACGACCGAACCGGCGCTGCGGCGATCTCGATTGTGTTGCTGGCGATCTCGTTCGTCGTGTTGTTCATCCTCCGTGCCGTGGGTTCCCGCGCGGCCAAACGTGAGGAGCTGGCCCGATGAACCTGTCGCCCCTGGCCCGCAATCTCGCCCGGTACGTGGCACTGGCCTATATCGGGGTGCTCGTGGTCGTGCCGGTCGCGCTCATCCTGTGGCGCACGTTCGCCCCCGGCTTCGGCGACGTTCATCGCCTCGATCACCACACCCGCGGCGCTCTCCGCGCTGGAGCTTTCACTGCTGGTGGTGGCGATTGTCGTTCCGCTCAATGTCCTTTTCGGTGTGCCCACCGCATTGGTGTTGGCGCGCAACAAGTTCCGTGGCAAGAGTGTCCTGCAGGCGATCATCGACCTGCCATTCGCGGTGTCACCCGTGGTGGTCGGTGTGGCGCTGATCCTGCTGTGGGGATCGGCGGGTCTGCTGGGGTTCGTCGAGAACGACCTCGGGTTCAAGATCATCTTCAGTTTCCCGGGCATCGTGCTGGCCAGCATCTTCGTCACCGTGCCGTTCGTGATCCGCGAGGTCGAGCCGGTGCTGCACGAACTCGGCACCGACCAGGAAGAGGCCGCGGCGACACTGGGATCCCAATGGTGGCAGACCTTTTGGCGGATCACGTTGCCGTCCATCCGCTGGGGTCTGACCTACGGCATTGTGCTCACGATCGCCCGTACCCTCGGCGAATACGGCGCCGTGATCATGGTGTCGTCCAACCTGCCCGGCACATCGCAGACGCTGACGCTGTTGGTCTCGGACCGTTACAGCCGGGGCAACGAATACGGCGCGTATGCCGTCTCGACGCTGCTGATGGGCGTCGCGGTACTTGTGCTCGTCGTGCAGGTGGTGCTCGACGCGCGTCGTGCGCACGCGACAAAATGAACGTCAACAGGACCACAAGGAAGAGTGAGACATGACGAATGCCATCACTGTGCAGGGCGCCAACAAGCGCTACGGCGACTTCGTCGCACTGGACAACATCGATTTCGTGGTGCCTGCCGGGTCGCTGACCGCGCTGCTGGGTCCCAGCGGGTCGGGCAAGTCCACCCTGCTGCGGGCCATCGCCGGGTTGGACGAGCCCGACACCGGGACGATCGTCATCAACGGCCGGGACGTCACCCATGTCTCACCGCAGAAGCGGGGCATCGGCTTCGTCTTCCAGCACTACGCCGCGTTCAAGCACCTGACGGTGCGCGACAACGTCGGCTTCGGGCTGAAGATCCGCAAGAAGCCGAAGGCCGAGATCAAGGAGAAGGTCGACAACCTGCTGGAGGTGGTGGGGCTGGCCGGGTTCCAGACCCGGTACCCGAACCAGCTGTCGGGCGGGCAACGGCAGCGTATGGCGCTGGCGCGCGCGCTCGCCGTCGATCCGGAGGTGCTGCTGCTCGACGAGCCGTTCGGTGCGCTCGACGCCAAGGTTCGCGAAGATCTCCGGGTCTGGCTGCGCCGCCTGCACGACGAGGTCCACGTGACCACCGTTCTGGTCACCCACGATCAGGCCGAGGCACTCGATGTCGCCGACCGGATCGCGGTGCTCAACAAAGGTCGCATCGAGCAGGTGGGCTCACCGACCGAGGTCTATGACGCGCCGGCGAACGCGTTCGTGATGTCGTTCCTCGGCACGGTGTCCGCGCTGAACGGAATCCTGGTGCGCCCGCACGACATTCGGGTGGGCCGCAATCCGGAGATGGCGATTGCCGCCGGAGACGGTACCGGGGAGTCCACCGGTGTCGTACGCGCCACCATCGACCGTGTCGTGGTGCTGGGATTCGAGGTGCGTGTCGAGCTCACCAGCGCCACCAACGGCGCGCCGTTCACCGCGCAGATCACCCGCGGCGACATGGAGGCACTGGGCCTCAAGGAAGGGGACACCGTCTTCGTGCGCGCCACCCGGGTGCCGCCGATCGCCGGCGAAGCTGCAGACGGCGTCCGCCGATCGTGTCGACCAGGATTCCGCGCTCACGACGGCCTGAACCGCCACTGCATCGGAAAACTTCGGCTTGAAGCACGCGCACCATCGCTGAATGGCTGAATTCGCCTCTGCCACTTGGGCGCCCCGCAACTCGAACTGCCCGGCACCGTCAACGACTACCGACCCCCCGAACGGCTCCTGCCCGACGAGGAGTAACCAGGGCGGCGACGTCGCAGACTGGGGGTAGGGCACCAGTTTTCAGATCCAAGCGTTAATATGCACACACGGGTTGGTCGCAGACGTACGCTCACCCTTGGGCACGCCGTGCGATTGACACAGCGCTACCTGACATTGGGGTTGGCATTGACGTTCGCTCCCCTCACGATCGTCTTCACCCCATCCATAGCGAGGGCCGACTGCAACTACGCCGGCGGATCGACGATATGTGCGCAGGGGGAGGTTCGCGGTGCGGACGGGGTGCCACGGGCCGCGACTCCGGCCGTCCCGTATCCGTGCTAGAACGACTGGTATTGCGGCACGGACTGGGATCTCGACGTCGATTGGAACCCCGGGCCCAACCGTCCATGGCTTCCCGGCGGCGGCGGCGGTGGCATCGGACCCCGTCGGTGAGCAATCCCATGATCCGTCAACCACTTGATGAAGGAGCCAGTATGTTCACCTCGACACGTTCCGCCCGCCGCACGGTAATGGGAGTTATCGGCGCTGGGGCGATGGCCGGTGCAGTCCTGTTCGGTGCCGCCGGAACCGCGGCCGCCGACAACCCGCCGCCCCCGCCGCCCCCGCCGCCGTGCACGGCCGCCGAACTCGCATTGGTGATGTCGGGTGTCACGTTCGACACGTCGGTCTATCTGACCACCCACCCCGATGTCAACGACTTCTTCACGAGCCTCAAAGGCCAACCGAAGGATGCGATCGGGGCTCAGGCACAGCAGTATCTCGACGCCAATCCGGCGGTTCGCGAGGATCTGCAGCGCATCCGGCAGCCCTCGACCGACTTCCGCAACCGTTGTGGGCTTCCGCCGACTCCCTGACCGTCTCCGCGGTGAGTGATCAGGCGGCGATGCGGCCGAGTGTCGCCGCGTCGTAGCGGTCCAGCACGGTGGCGGCCACCAGGTTGTGCGAGCCGAGTGGCTCGGCCATCGAAATGCCTTGTGCGAGGGCATACTCGGCGACCCGGTCGGTGATGCGGCCATGCGCCAGGAACCACGGCGCGATCACGAGCCGGCGGGCGCCGACGGCCCGCAGGCGCAGTCCCGCGTCGGCGATGGTCGGGCGGGCACCGGTGGCGAACGCGACATGCGCGCCGGCCCAGCGCGTCCCTGCCTGCAATGCCGTTGCGATGCAAGCGGTCCGGGCGTTGGCGGCGGCGTCAGTGGTGCCGACCGCCACCACGATGACCCCCACGTCACTGTCGTCGCCCGACACTCCGGCCTCGGTCAACCGCTGCCGCAACACGTGCAGCAGGGCGGGATCCTCACCGAGGACACGGGCCTGTACGGCCCGGGCGCCCGAGGCCGCGATGACCTCGGGGAGATCGACCCGGGCGTGATACGCGTCGGCCAGCAGCATCGGCGCCACCACCGCATCCGAACAGACCGAAGCCAGCACGTCACGGAGAGTCGGCGTCGACTGCTCGAGGAACGCGGCGTGCACGTCGAGTTCCGGCCGCAGCCGCCGGATCCGCCCGGCCACGGCGTGCGTCACCGCCGCCGCGCGGGGATCGGCGCTGCCGTGCGCGGTGAGAATTACCGGCGGGCAGGAGCGCGGCGACTCGGGAGAGAAGACAGTCACGAGGCGTGCAGTCCGCATTCCGTCTTGGCCAGGCCCTGCCACCGCCCGCTGCGCGGATCGTTGCCGGGCACCGGCTTGGCGGTGCACGGCGCGCAGCCGATCGACGGATAGCCCTCGTCGACCAGGGGGTTCACCAGGATGCCGTGGGTGCTCATGTAGTCCTGCATGTCGTCGTCGGACCACGCCGCGAGCGGATTGATCTTCACCAGGCCGAACGCCTGGTCGAACGAGATCAGCGGTGCGTTCGCGCGGGTGGGCGCCTCCACCCGGCGGATGCCGGTCACCCACGCGGAGTATCCGCGCAGCGCCTTGGACAGCGGCTCGACCTTGCGCATCCGGCAGCACGCGCCGGGATCGCGGGCGAACAGATCCTTGCCGTGCAGCTCGTCCTGCTCGGCCACGGTGTGCTCGGGCGTCACATTCACCACGTGGACGTCGTACACGGCCTCGACCGCGTCGCGGGTGCCGATGGTCTCGGCGAAGTGGTAGCCGGTGTCCAGGAACAGGATGTCGACGCCGGGTCGCACCTTGGCGGCCATCTCGACCAGCACCGCGTCCTGCATGTTGGAGGCGACCACATACGAACCCGCCGAAGTGTTGGTCAGTCCAGCGCAGCAGATCCTCGGCGCCGGCGTTCGCCAGCTCGGAGGCGCCACGTTCGGCGAGCTCCCGTAGCTCCGTTTCCGTCAACCCACTCACCTCAACAGTCACTTCATCCTCCGCTCTGCGCGCAAGCGCTTATGGGCGGTTTACCTCAAGTCGGCTTCGTCGGCTCGAACAGCCCATTGGGCGAAACGCTCACCGCCCTCGCGTTGTTTCACGAAGTTCCGCACCACTCGTTCGATGTAGTCGGCGAGCTCGCCGGAAACCACCTTGTGCTGGCGCAGTTTGCGGCCAAAACCGCTGTCCAGGCCCAGGCTGCCGCCCAGATGCACCTGGAACCCTTCGACCGGGCCGTCACCGTCGTCGACCATCTGGCCCTTGAACCCGATATCGGCGATCTGGATGCGCGCGCACGAGTTGGGGCAGCCGTTGACGTTCACGGTGACCGGCACGTCGAGCTGGGAGTTCAGGTCCTCGAGCCGCTTCTCCAGCTCGGGCACCAGGCCCTGGGCCCGCACGCGGGTCTCGGCGAACGACAGCTTGCAGTACTCGATGCCGGTGCAGGCCATCAGGTTCTGCCGCCAGCGCGACGGCCGGGCCGGCAGACCCAGCGCATCCAGCCCGGCGGTGAGCTCGTCGAGCTTGTCATCGGGGACGTCGAGGATGACCAGCTTCTGGTAGGGCGTGAACCGGACCCGGTCGGAGCCGGCGGCCACGGCCAGGTCGGCCACCTTGGTCAGGATGGTGCCCGACACGCGGCCGGCGATCGGGGCGACGCCCACGGCGTTCAGCCCGCTCTTCAGCTTCTGCACGCCGACGTGGTCGATGTTGTGCGGCACCTGCTCGGGCGCGGGACCGTCGATCAGCGGGCGCTTGAGGTACTCGGTCTCGAGGACCTCGCGGAACTTCTCCACGCCCCAGTCCTTGACCAGGAACTTCAGCCGCGCCTTGGACCGCAGCCGGCGGTAGCCGTAGTCGCGGAAGATCGAGGTGACGCCCTCCCAGACGTCGGGCACCTCCTCCAGCGGCACCCAGGCGCCCAACCGCTGCGCCAGCATCGGGTTGGTCGACAGTCCGCCGCCCACCCACACATCCAGGCCGGGGCCGTGCTCGGGATGGTTGACGCCGATGAACGCCACGTCGTTGACCTCGTGGGCGACGTCCTGCAGGCCCGAGATCGCCGTCTTGAACTTGCGCGGCAGGTTCGACAGCACCGGATTGCCGACGTAGCGGCGGACGATCTCGTCGATGGCCCAGGTCGGGTCGAGCACCTCGTCGAGCGACTCGCCGGCCAGCGGCGAGCCCAGCACCACGCGGGGGCAGTCGCCGCACGCCTCGGTGGTCTGCAGGCCGACCTCGTCGAGGCGCCGCCAGATCTCGGGCACGTCCTCGATGCGGATCCAGTGGTACTGGACGTTCTCGCGGTCGGAGATGTCGGCGGTGTCCCGTGCGAAATCGACCGAGATCTCGCCCAGCGTGCGCAGCGCCGCGGTGGTCAGGGCGCCACCGTCGCAGCGCACCCGCATCATGAAGTACGGGGCCTCGAGGATGTCGGCGTTGTCGTCACCGGTCCAGCTGCCGTCGTAGCCCTGCTCGCGCTGGGTGTAGAGGCCCATCCAGCGCATCCGGCCGCGCAGGTCGTTCTTGTCGATGCTGTCGAAGCCCTGCACCGAATAGATGTCGTTGATGCGGGCCCGGACATTGAGGGCGTCGTCGTCCTTCTTGAACTGCTCGTTGGCATTCAACGGCTCGCGGTAGCCGAGGGCCCACTGGCCTTCGCCGCGTGGGCGCTTGGCGGGCTTGGGCTTATCGGGGGAAGCAGTTTCGGCGGTGGTCATCGTGCTCCTCGTGAGGAGCCGGCCATCGGAGCGCGCTCATGTCACCGGTGGCTGGTCCGGCGGCGCAGATCCGGTGGCCAGCTGAAAGTATTGGGCGGGGCTGGGTCCGATATCAACGCGATCAAGGCAGACAGCAACAGCTGCATACGCGCTTGAAATCGACATGCCGGCGCGCCACCAGGAAAAGCGGGGCGGGGACGGCGGTCACGCAGGTCATTCTGCCACGGACAGGCCCGGCGCCCCAACCTGGCCAGATTTTTGCGCACGGTGAGCGCAATGCTTGGTCTGGGACACTTGTTCGCATGATGCCCGAGCTCGTGATGGCCCCCGGCGGCCAGTTCGGCATCTACATCCATGTGCCGTTCTGCGCGACGCGGTGCGGTTACTGCGACTTCAACACCTACACGCCCGGTGAGCTGGGTGGTGCCACCCCGGCGCGGCTGGCTCGAGGCGGTGCGGGCCGAGCTGTCTCTGGCGGCCAAGCAGCTGCCGAATCCGCCGGTGGACACGGTGTTCGTCGGCGGCGGCACCCCCTCTCTGTTGGGCGGTGACGGCCTGGCGGCGGTGCTCGACGCGGTACGCGACGCCTTCGTGCTCGCCGACGGGGCCGAGGTCACCACGGAGGCCAACCCGGAGTCGACGTCGCCGGAGTTCTTCGCGCGCATCCGGGCGGCCGGATACACCCGGGTGTCGCTGGGCATGCAGTCGGTGGCGCCGACGGTGCTGCGGATCCTGGACCGCGTGCATTCGCCCGGCCGTGCGCTCGACGCGGCCCGTGAGGCGCTGGGCGCCGGCTTCGACCACGTCAGCATCGACCTCATCTACGGCACGCCGGGGGAGTCCGACGACGACCTGCACCGCTCGGTGGACGCCGCGTTGGGCGCCGGGATCGACCACCTGTCGGCCTACGCGCTGGTGGTCGAGGACGGCACCGCCCTGGCGCGGCGGGTGCGTCGCGGCGAGATCACCCCGGTGGACGACGACGTGCTGGCGCGCCGCTACGAGTTGCTCGACGGGTGGCTGACGGCGGCCGGGTTGCACTGGTACGAAGTGTCGAACTGGAGCCGGCCCGGCGGCGAGTGCCGGCACAACCTCGGCTACTGGAACGGTGGACAGTGGTGGGGCGCCGGGCCGGGCGCGCACGGCTTCGTCGGGTCGACGCGATGGTGGAACGTCAAGCACCCCAACACTTATGCGGGCCGGCTCGCCGAAAGTGCGCTTCCGGTAGCCGGTTTCGAGGTACTCGACGCGGCCGACCGGCACACCGAGGAAGTGCTGCTGGGCATCCGCCTGCGCGACGGACTGCCGCTTCCGGTGCTCGACGCCGACGAGCGGGCCCGTGCGGAAGTCGCCGTCGACCAGGGGTTGCTGCGGCCCGTCGCCGACCGTCTGGTGCTGACCGACCGCGGCAGGCTGCTCGCTGACGGAGTGGTGCGCTCGCTGCTGACCGGCTGATTTCGGAAGGCCGCACTCGCAAGGAAGGTTAGGACATTTACCTCAACTGAACTGCGGCGCGACGTCCATGTCGAACACCCGCGCGTGCAGCACGGTGCGGTTGCGCAACGCGGCCCGTACCGCGCGGTGCAGACCGTCCTCGAGGTAGACGATCCCGTGCCACTTCACGGCGTGCGGGAACAGGTCGCCGTAGAACGTGGAGTCCTCGGACAGCAGCCGGTCCAGCGCCAGCACGGTCGTCGTCGTCACGAGTTCGTCGAGCCGGATCTGGCGGGGCGGAATATGCGACCAATCGCGGTAGGACAACCCGTGCTCGGGATACGGCTTTCCATCGCGGACACCCTTGAAGATCACCGGCACGCGCTCCTGTGTGCGACCCCCCGCATCGACATGACCATAGCCGCAAAGATTAGTCCGGGGCGCCGCGATTGACAGCGCTGGACGAAAACCGGGCGGGACCGCTTCCCGCAACGTCGACGCCGACTGCGCCGGCAATCGGCGCGGCACCGTAAAATGGGCTGATCAGTGCAATTAATGGAGGTGGCCGCGTGAGCAGTGCCGACGACCGTCGCTTCGAGGTGCTGCGCGCCATCGTCGCCGACTTCGTGGCCACCAAGGAGCCGATCGGCTCCAAGAGCCTGGTCGACCGGCACAACCTCGGGGTGTCCAGCGCCACCGTTCGCAACGACATGGCCGTCCTGGAGGCCGAGGGTTACATCGCCCAGCCGCACACCAGCTCGGGTCGCATCCCCACCGAAAAGGGATACCGGGAGTTCGTCAACCGCCTCGACGACGTCAAGCCGATGTCCTCGGCCGAGCGGCGCGCGATCCTGTCCTTCCTCGAGTCCGGGGTCGACCTCGACGACGTGCTGCGCCGCGCGGTCCGGCTGCTCGCGCAGCTGACCAGGCAGGTCGCCGTCGTGCAGTACCCGACACTGTCCTCGTCCACGGTGCGCCACCTCGAGGTTGTCGCGCTCAACCCGGCCCGGTTGCTGCTGGTGGTGATCACCGACTCCGGGCGCGTGGACCAGCGCATCGTCGAACTCGGCAATCCGCTCGACGAGCACCAGCTCGGCCAGTTGCGCGAAATGCTGGGCGGGGCGCTGGACGGCAAGCGACTGGCGGCCGCCTCGGTGGCGGTGGCCGACCTGGCCGGCCAGCTCAATTGGTCCAGCGGCCTGGGCGATGCCGTCGGCCGTGCGGCCACGGTGCTGCTGGAAACCCTGGTCGAGCACAGCGAGGAGCGCCTGCTGATGGGTGGCACCGCGAACCTCACCCGCAACACCGCGGACTTCGGCGGTTCGCTGCGCTCGGTGCTGGAGGCGCTCGAAGAGCAGGTGGTGGTGCTCAAGTTGCTGGCCGCGCAGCAGCAGGCCGGCAAGGTCACGGTGCGCATCGGGCACGAGGCGGAGATCGCGTCCGGGGCCGAGCAAATGGCCGGGACGTCGGTGGTGTCCACGACGTACGGCACAATGGACACCGTCTACGGCGGCATGGGAGTGCTCGGTCCCACGCGGATGGACTATCCGGGAACCATCGCCAGCGTCGCCGCCGTTGCGCTGTACATCGGTGAAGTTCTGGGTGCCCGCTGAGGGTGCGGTAGAAGTCCGGAGATTAGGGAAGAGAACACGTGGCACGCGATTACTACGCTCTGCTCGGCGTGAGCAAGGGCGCGAGCGACTCCGATATCAAGCGCGCCTACCGCAAACTCGCCCGTGAACTGCATCCCGACGTCAACCCCGACGCCGCCGCGCAGGCCCGGTTCAAGGAGATCTCGGCCGCCTACGAGGTGCTGTCCGACCCCGAGAAGCGGCGCATCGTCGACCTGGGCGGCGATCCGCTGGAGAGCGCAGGCATGGGCGCGGGCGGCTTCTCCGGTTTCGGCGGGCTCGGCGACGTGTTCGAAGCCTTCTTCGGCGGCGGCACCACATCCCGCGGACCCACCGGTCGCGTCCGGCCCGGTTCGGACTCGCTGCTGCGGGTGCGACTGGACCTGACCGAGTGCGCCACCGGCATCACCAAGCAGGTCACCGTCGACACGGCCGTGCTGTGCAGCACCTGCCAGGGCAAGGGCACCCACGCCGACTCCCGGCCGGTCTCGTGCGACACCTGCGGCGGCCGCGGCGAGGTGCAGTCGGTGCAGCGCTCGCTGCTCGGCCAGGTCATGACGTCGCGGCCATGCCCCACCTGTCGCGGCGTCGGCGAGGTCATCCCCGATCCGTGCCACAGCTGCGGCGGCGACGGCCGGGTGCGCTCCCGCCGTGACATCAGCGTCAAGATCCCGCGCCGGGGTGGCCGACGGAATGCGGATCCGGCTGGCCGCGCAGGGCGAGGTCGGCCCCGGCGGCGGTCCGGCCGGTGACCTCTACGTGGAGGTGCACGAGCAGGCCCACGACGTCTTCCTGCGCGACAGCGACGACCTGCACTGCACCGTCGAGGTGCCGATGGTCGACGCCGCGCTGGGCACCACGGTGACCGTCGACGCCATCCTCGACGGGCTGACGGAGATCACCATCCCGTCGGGCACGCAGCCTGGCGCGGTCATCACGATGCGCGGCCACGGCATGCCGCATCTGCGCTCTGGCGTGCGCGGCAACCTGCACGCCCACATCGACGTCATCGTCCCGGCCAAACTGGACCACAAGGACACCGAACTGCTGCACGAACTGAAGAAGAACCGCAGCCGCGACGTCGCCGAGGTTCGGTCGGCCCACGCCGGCTCCCATGCCACCAACGGCGGCATCTTCAGCCGGTTGCGCGAGACGTTCTCCGGTCGCTGAGCCCGTCGGTGTCTGACGCGCTGTTCTACGTCGACGCGCTGCCCGAGGTCGGTGGGTTCGTCGTGGTCGACGGTGACGAAGGGTTCCACGCCGCCACGGTGCGCCGGCTCCGGGTGGGGGAACGCATCGTGCTGGGCGACGGCGCCGGCGAACTGGCCGACTGTGAGGTCGCCGAAACCGGCAAACGCGAGCTGACGGCCACGCGTGCTGACCCGCCGCACCGCGAACCGGCCGCAGCCCGCGGTCACCGTCGTGCAGGCCATCCCCAAGGCCGAGCGCTCCGAACTGGCGATCGAACTCGCCACCGAGGCCGGCGCCGACGCGTTCGTCGCCTGGCAGGCCGCCCGATGCGTGGCCCGCTGGGACGGCCCCAAGGCCGACAAGGGTCTGCGCCGCTGGCGTGCGGTGGCGCGGTCGGCGGCCCGGCAGTCGCGGCGCGCCTTCATCCCCGGGGTCGACGGCGTGATCACCACGCGGGAGTTGCTCGACCGGGTACCCCGTGCACTGGTGCTGGCCCTGCACGAATCGGCGACCGCGCCGCTGACCGATCTCGATGTCGCGGCCGCGGCGTCGATCACCCTGGTGGTCGGTCCGGAGGGCGGCCTCACCGACGCCGAGGTCGAGGCGCTGACGGCGGCCGGCGCGCATGCGGTGCGGCTGGGGCCGACGGTGCTGCGGACGTCAACAGCGGCTGCCGTCGCACTCGGCGCGCTCGGGGTGTTGACGCCGCGCTGGTCCTAGTCGCGACGACGCTCAGTACGCATCCCCGGTGCCCGAAAGATCGGGTCGGTCGGTCAGTGCCGCCGGGTGGTCGCAGGTGACGTACCTGACGGCGTTCCCCCCGGACCGGTGTGCGTCGTCGGCGGCGTCGGTGGCCAGTTGCACCAGTTCGTCGAGGAGGTCGTAGGGCGGGCAGGCCGCCAGTTCCCGCATCGGAGTGCGCACCACACCGATGCTGGCGGTCATCCGCAGGGGAGTGGTGTGCAGCGCGCCGCTGATCCGCTCGATCAGCGGGCGGACGTCCGGCGACACGAAGCTGTCGGAGATCAGGAACTCGTCGTCGGGGATGTGCGCGACGACCGCGTCATGACGGGTGGTCTCGCGCAGGGTCTGGCCCGCCGCGACGCGGGCACGTTCCCCGGCCACGGCGCCACCGGACTCGGTCAGCAGCGCGAGATGGTCGAGGCGGACCACGACGACCGTCAGATACCGGTCGTTGCGACGGCTGCGGGAGGCGAACAATGCGCTTGTCGCGTCGTAGAACGCGCTGCGGTTGAGGAGCCCGGTGACGGGTTCGATATCGGCTGCCAGAACCTTGATGCCCAACAGGTGCACCAGCACCTGGCTCAACGTCGCCACCGCAATGGTCACGATCGCGCACACCGCCAGCAGGCATGCCGCCCACGCCGCGTCGCCGGTCGCGGCCACGCGCGTCACCGGAACGAGGACGGTGGCGGTCGCGACGACGAGCATCAGGATCAGGTAACGCGCGGTGTGGAAGAACACGATGTAGCCGGCGAGCGCGGCGAAGGCCATCCCGGCCATCACGCCACTGACCGGGTTCGACCTGGTCAGGGTGCTCGCGGCGATGCCGGCAGTCAGGATGGCGGCGCACATCAGCGACTGCCCCCTGCTCGGCCACCGCCGCCGCTGCCAACACAGCGCCACCGCCACGGAAGATGCCGCCACAATCACCGAGATGACCTGGCTGTTCCGGCCGTGGGGTCCAGCCGGACTCCACAGCATCACGACGGGGAGCAATCCGCGGGTGACGACGAGGGCCGAGATGAGGCGGCTCGTGCCGGACTGGAGGCCATGGGCGGCCAGACTCGCCGTGATGAAGAAATAGTGGTCGGGCTGCAGCCACCACCTGCGCAACGTCGCAATCATGGCGCGGACCGCCGAGTTGAAATACTCATCTGACCCCCTTTCGGAGCCTACTGCCACAACGCGGGCGGCGAGGCGGTTCGCAGGTCAGGCGAGGGAACCCGTGGGCCCCGGTCAGAGCCCGGCGGTAGACTGGGGCACGCAACCAGACTGGCACAACGCAGAAGAAAGCAGGCTCGAAGGCCCACGTGACGCCCCGCGAGACAACCGCCGCTTCCGCAGGTAACGCGGTGAAAAGCAGCATTAGTGTTCCGCCCGACATCGTCGTGGGCCTGCTGGGCTCCGCCGACGAGAATCTGCGCGCGCTCGAACGCGGCCTGGCCGCCGATGTGCATGTGCGGGGCAATACCGTGACCCTGTCCGGTGAGCCCGCCGACGTCGCCCTGGCCGAGCGCGCGGTCACCGAGTTGATCGCCATCGCCGCCGGCGGTCAGACGCTGACCCCCGACGCCGTGCGGCACAGCGTCGCGATGCTCACCGGCGCCGAGGGCGAGTCGCCCGCCGAGGTGCTCACCCTGGACATCCTGAGCCGGCGCGGTAAGACCATCCGGCCCAAGACGCTCAACCAGAAGCGCTACGTCGACGCGATCGACACCAACACCATCGTGTTCGGCATCGGCCCGGCCGGCACCGGCAAGACCTATCTGGCAATGGCCAAGGCCGTCAAGGCATTACAGACCAAACAGGTCAACCGCATCATCCTGACCCGGCCCGCGGTGGAGGCCGGCGAACGCCTCGGCTTCCTGCCGGGCACGCTGAGCGAGAAGATCGACCCGTATCTGCGCCCGCTGTATGACGCACTGCACGACATGATGGATCCGGCGGCGATCCCGAACCTGTTGGCGGCCGGGGTGATTGAGGTGGCGCCGCTGGCGTTCATGCGGGGCCGGTCGTTGAACGACGCGTTCATCATTCTCGACGAGGCGCAGAACACCACGCCCGAGCAGATGAAGATGTTCCTCACCCGGCTGGGGTTCGGGTCGAAAATCGTTGTCACCGGCGATATTACGCAGGTGGATCTGCCGGGTGGCGCGAAATCGGGCCTGCGCGCGGCGGTCGACATCCTCGACGGGATCGACGACATCCACGTCGTCGAACTGACCAGCGCCGACGTGGTGCGCCACCGGCTGGTATCGGAGATCGTCGACGCCTATGAAAGAGCGCAGGGTGGCGACTTCCTGGGCAACCGCGCGCAGCGCCGCCGGGGAAAGTGACCCGGCGTGAGCATCGAGGTGTCCAACGAATCCGGCCTGGATGTTTCCGAGGCCGAGTTGATCAGCGTGGCCCGGTTCGTGATCGGGCAGATGAAGGTCAACCCGGGTGCGGAACTGTCGATGGTGCTGCTCGACAGCGCGGCGATGGCCGACCTGCACATGCGCTGGATGGACCTGCCCGGTCCGACCGACGTGATGAGCTTTCCGATGGACGAGCTGGAGCCCGGCGGGCGTCCCGACGCGTCCGAGCCCGGCCCGGCGATGCTGGGCGACGTCGTGCTGTGCCCGCAGTTCGCCGCGGAGCAGGCCGCCGCGGCCGGACATGACGTCGAACACGAGCTGGCGCTGCTGACGGTGCACGGTGTGCTGCACCTGCTCGGCTATGACCACGCCGAGCCCGACGAGGAGAAGGAGATGTTCGCGTTGCAGCGCCGTCTCCTGGACGACTGGTACGCCGAACAGGCGGAGCTCTACCGCAAGACGCGGCAGACCGAGAAGGACGTCCGCCTGCTCGACAAGTCGAAGTATTTCGATGAAACGTAAGCCGGCGATGAATCGTAAGAGCTGCGACGAATCGTGACTGGATTGGCGCCGCTGCTCGGCGCGATCGCGTTGGTGGCCCTGGCCGGCCTGTTCGCGGCGCTTGACGCAGCCATCAACACGATCTCGATCGCCCGTGTCGAGGAACTGGTCCGCGACGAACGCCCCGGTGCGGTGCGGCTGGCCCGGCTGGTCGCCGAGCGGCCCCGCTACATCAACCTGGTGGTGCTGCTGCGGATCGTCTGCGAGACAACCGCAACCGTGCTGCTGGTGTCCTACCTGACGATGCACTTCGGGCTGCGGTGGGGACTTTTCGGAACCGTCGGGATCATGGTGGTGACGAGCTTCGTCGCGGTCGGTGTGGGACCGCGCACCGTGGGCCGGCAGAACGCCTACCCCATCGCATTGGCGGCCGCGCTTCCGCTGCAAGCGATCTCGGTCCTGCTCGCGCCCATCAGCCGGCTGCTGATCCTGCTGGGCAACGCGCTGACCCCGGGCCGGGGATTCCGCAACGGGCCGTTCGCCTCCGAGATCGAACTGCGTGAGGTGGTCGACCTCGCCCAGCAGAGCGGCGTGGTGGCCGACGACGAACGCCGGATGATCCAGTCCGTCTTCGAGCTCGGCGACACCCCCGCGCGCGACGTGATGGTGCCGCGCACCGAGATGGTGTGGATCGAGGCGGACAAGAACGCCGGGCAGGCGACCTCGCTCGCGGTGCGCAGCGGGCACTCCCGCCTCCCGGTGGTCGGGGAGAACGTCGACGACATCGTCGGCGTCGTGTATCTCAAGGACCTTGTCCAGCAGACGTATTACTCGACCAACGGTGGCCGAGACACCCAGGTGTCGCAGTTGATGCGCCCGGTGGTGTTCGTGCCGGACTCCAAACGGCTCGACGACCTGTTGCGCGAAATGCAGCGCGACCGCAATCACCTGGCGCTGCTGGTGGACGAATACGG
The DNA here is from genome assembly GCA_963779655.1 of uncultured Actinomycetota bacterium. Classification (GTDB taxonomy): domain Bacteria; phylum Actinomycetota; class Actinomycetes; order Mycobacteriales; family Mycobacteriaceae; genus Mycobacterium. Next base: position 425,346 of record CAVZZD010000027.1, read on the forward strand.
GGCCACCGCGGGCCTGGTGAGCATCGAGGACGTGCTGGAGGAGATCGTCGGCGAAATCGCCGACGAGTATGACGCCGACGAGATCGCCCCGGTGGAAGACCTGGGGGACAACCACTTCCGGGTATCGACCCGGCTGGGCATCGAGGATCTCGGCGAGCTTTACGACGTGGAGTTCGAAGACGACCTGGACGTGGACACCGTCGGCGGCCTGCTGGCGCTGGAACTCGGGCGGGTGCCGCTGCCCGGGTCCGAGGTGAGGACGCACGGACTGCGGATACGCGCCGAAGGCGGCCACGACCACCGCGGCCGCGTGCGGATCGGCACAGTGCTGGTCAGCCCGATCGAAATCCCGCCCGACGACGAGAAAGCGGACGACACCGATGACTGAACTCGACGCCGAGGACGCCAAGCTCGTGGTGCTGGCGCGCGGGGCGATGGCCCGTGCCGAGGCGGTCACCGGCGCCGCGGTCCGCGACCTCGACGGCCGCACCTACGCCGGCGCGCCGGTGGCGTTGGAGGCGTTGCGGTTGACCGCCCTGCAGGCTGCCGTGGCCGCGGCGATCTCCAGCGGCGCAGCGGGTCTGGAGGCCGCGGTGCTCGTCGGCGGATCCGGCGACGATGCGGGCGTGGCCGCGGTGCGCGAGCTGGCACCGCAGGCCGTCGTCATCGTCACCGACCGGGCCGGGGCCGCTTTATGAGACGAATTCCGGTCCGGGTTCGTCTGCTTCGTCGGCCGGCCGAACACCGGCAAGTCGACTCTCACCAACGCACTGGTAGGCGCCAAGGTCGCGATCACGTCCAACCGCCCGCAGACCACCCGGCACACCATCCGCGGCATCGTGCACCGCGAGGACTTCCAGATCATCCTCATCGACACCCCGGGGCTGCACCGGCCGCGCACGCTGCTGGGCAAGCGACTCAACGGCCTGGTCCGCGACACCTACTCCGAGGTGGACGTCATCGGGCTGTGCATCCCGGCCGACGAGCCGATCGGCCCCGGCGACCGCTGGATCTACCAGCAGATCCGCGACGTCGCACCGAGGACCACGCTCGTGGTCGTCGTCACCAAGATGCGACAAGGTCGCCAAGGACCGGGTCGCCGCGCAGCTGATGGCCGTCCAGGAGGAGTTCGGCGAACGCGCCGCCGAGATCATTCCGGTGTCGGCGACCACCGGAGAGCAGGTCGACCTGCTCACCGACGTGCTGGCATCGCGGCTGCCACCCGGGCCGGCGTTCTACCCCGACGGCGAGCTGACCGATGAGCCGGAGGAGGTTCTGATGGCCGAGTTCATCCGGGAGGCGGCGCTGGAAGGGGTCAGCGACGAGCTGCCGCACTCGCTGGCCGTGGTCATCGAGGACATCGAAGAGCGCCAGGGCCGCGCCGAGGGCGACGAACTGATCGACGTGCGCGCAGTGCTCTACGTCGAGCGAGACAGCCAGAAGGGCATCGTAATCGGCAAGGGCGGCGCCAGGCTGCGCGAGGTCGGCACCACGTCGCGCACCCAGATCGAGAAGCTGTTGGGCACCAAGGTGTTCCTGGAGCTACGGGTCAAGGTCGCCAAGAACTGGCAGCGCGACCCCAAACAGCTTGGGCGCCTGGGGTTCTGACCGGTTTAATACGGTTGATCGGGTGGCCGCTGGCCGAACTGCCGCGGCGGTTGCTGCACCGGCAATGCGTTGTCGCCCTTGCCGTACACGGCCACCACGACGCTGCGGTCGGGCAGCAGGTTCTCCGACCACACGCCGATGTCGACGTTGGAGCAGTCCGCCATGGTCGCGTGGTAGTCGGCGCGGTCGAACCACTGGTTCATGATCTCGACGCCCGTGATCGACAGCGCCGGGTTGATCGCGACGGTTTCGGCGACCGCGCCGGCGTATCCCGCGGCGCGGGCCCGGTCGGCCACCGTCGATCCGTCGGAGCCGATGTCGCCGTCGAGAGCGCGGTTGTTGAGCACGTCGTTGGTGTGCCATTGCGCCGCCAGGCGCAGTTTCGGATTGATCCTGATTTTCTGTTCGATCGGACAACCCGACTGCTGCTGGACGGTGTAGACGTTGGCCACCACGCCGTCGTTGAGGCGCCGGTTGTCGGCCTGGGCGGTGGGCATGGTGGACGCGGCGATCAACCCCAGCGCGGGAACCACCACAGCCAAGCTTCGCACCGTCATGACGTGCGAGAGTACGCGAGTGTCAGCGACCCCACAGGCGAATCTCGGGAGGTCAGTCGAGTCGACGAAGCGCCGTGGGGGCACCACCCGGATTCTCATGACTGCCGACCCTACGACAGCGATTCCCACCAGGGTTCGGGCTGCCTACTCGACCAGTCGCTGACCGCCTCGAGTTCGGCCGCCAGCGACACCAGCAGGGGCTCGCTGTTCTCCGGGCCCATCAACTGCACACCGATCGGCAGGCCGTCGGAGGTGAACCCGGCGGGCACGTTGATCGACGGCCAGCCCAGCACGTTCCACGGCCAGGTCAGCGGGCACGCCGCGATCATGGCGCGGTCGGTGGCGGTGCCGCCGAGGTTATCGAACCGGTTGACGTTCGGCGGCGGCTGCGCGGTGGTCGGCGCCAGCACGACGTCGACGGCGTCGAAGATCGAACCCACCCGGTGCCGCGCTGCCTCCTCGTGCTCCCGGGCCCGGCGCAACACCTGCTGGGACAGCAGCCGACCCAACCGGATGTTCGCCTGGGTGCGCGCGTCCAGGGCCACGCCGCTGCCGATCCGGTCCGCCCACTCGACCAGACCCGACGTCGATCGGGACAGAAAGCTCCACGACAGCCGCAGCCCGTAGTCGGGATTGCCGTCCACGACGGTATGACCCAGTTCGGCGAGTTGCTCGGCGACGGTGCCGAGGGCGGCCCGGATCTGCGGATCAAGCCGGGCGCGGAACCCCGTGTAGGGGAACCGGGTCGACACCGCGATGCGCAGCGCGCCCGGCGCCATGCCGACCGATTCCGACAGCGACACCCGCGGCGGCCGGTGCAGGTCGCCGGCGACGTTGCCGGCGACGGCGTCGAGTACGACGGCGGCGTCGGCGACGGTGCGTGCCAGTACGCCGTAGACCGTGATGCCGTTGAACGCCTCGGCCAGCGGCCAGGTGGAGATCCGGCCGCGCTGGGGTTTGATGCCGACGAGATTGGTCCACGCCGCCGGGATGCGCACGCTGCCCGCACCGTCGGAGCCGATGGCCGCTGCGACCAGGCCGGCGGCCACCGCCGCGGCGCTGCCGCCCGATGAACCGCCCGGAGTGTGGTTGCGCGCCCACGGGTTTCGGGTGTGCCCGAAGCCGGGGCCGCTGGTGAACGGCCACTGGCCGAACTCGCACGTGTTGGTCTTTCCGACGATCACCGCGCCCGCGGCGCGCAGCCGTCGTACCACCTCGGCGTCGGCGGCGGCTGAGGTCACATACCCGCTGGTTCCGAAATACGTTGGCACACCGGCAACGTCGACGTCATCCTTGACGGCGATCGGCACGCCCAGCAGCGGGGCGAGCTCCCCGGCCGCGCGGCGCCGGTCGGCGTCGGCCGCCTCGGCCAGTGCCGAGTGGGACAGCACCACCCGGAAGGCGTTCAGATTCGGTTGGCTGGCGTCGATATCGTGCAGGGCCTGCCGGGCCAGTTCGTCCGACGTCACCGCGCCGCTGGCCAGCTGGTAAAGCTGGTCGGCGACAGTGAGATAGCGGGATGCCCGGGCGAGGGTCATGTTTGCTGAGACTATCGGCGGCGGCGCTGTCACGGAGCGGTTCGGCCAACGATGGGCGTGGGTCCCGGGATCTGTCACGCCGTGATGGGAGACTGACTCGATGCGGCTGTATCGGGACCGGGCGGTGGTGCTGCGCCAGCACAAGCTCGGCGAGGCCGACCGCATCGTCACGCTGCTGACCCGTGAACACGGTCTGGTCCGCGCCGTGGCCAAGGGAGTGCGCCGTACCCGCAGCAAGTTCGGATCACGGCTGGAGCCGTTCGCCCACATCGACGTGCAACTGCACCCGGGCCGCAACCTCGACATCGTCACCCAGGTCGTGTCGATCGACGCGTTCGCCACCGACATCGTCAGCGACTACGGCCGATACACCAGCGCCTGCGCCATCCTGGAGACCGCGGAGCGGCTGGCCGGTGAGGAACGCGCCCCGGCGCCCGAGCTGCACCGGCTGACCATCGGGGCGCTGCGCGCCGTGGCCGACGGGACGCGGCCCCGTGAGCTGGTGCTGGACGCCTACCTGTTGCGGGCCATGGGGATCGCGGGCTGGGCGCCCGCGCTGACCGAATGCGCCCGCTGCGCCGCGCCGGGCCCGCACCGGGCGTTCCATGTGGCCGCGGGCGGCAGCGTGTGCGTGCACTGCCGGCCGTCGGGTTCGGCGACGCCACCGCAGGGTGTGCTGGATCTGATGGTGTCCATGCATGACGGCGACTGGGAGCACGCGGAGGCCTCCCCGCCGGCCCATCGCAGCCAGGCCAGCGGTCTGGTGGCCGCGCATCTGCAGTGGCACCTGGAACGCCAGCTGCGCACATTGCCTCTGGTGGAGCGCGGTTACCGGGGTGATCGCGCCCCCGTGAGCGGGAAGTACCCCCCGGTTGCCGATCAACGGGCAACGCTGGTCAGGCAGGATGTGGCGCATGGCTTTGAAATGGGAGGGGCGCGATCCCCACGGCAAACGGGCGAAGACCTCCCCGCAGTTGCCCCCGGCGCCTGAGGACTATCCGACATTCCCGGACACGTCGACCTGGCCCGTGGTCTTCCCGGACCTGCCGCCGACGCCCGGCGGTGGTCCCCGGCGTCCGCCGCAGCACACCTCCAAGGCGGTGGCGCCGCGGATCCCCGTCGACCAACTGCCCAACCACATCGCGGTCGTGATGGACGGCAACGGGCGGTGGGCCAAGCAGCGCGGCCTGGCGCGCACCGAGGGCCACAAGATGGGCGAGGCCGTCCTCATCGACGTGACCTGCGGCGCCATCGAACTCGGGATCAAGCACCTGTCGGTGTACGCCTTCTCCACCGAGAACTGGAAGCGCAGCACCGAGGAGGTCCGCTTCCTGATGGGCTTCAACCGTGACGTGGTGCGCCGGCGCCGGGAGGCCCTGGCCATCATGGGCGTCAACATGCGCTGGGTCGGGTCGCGGCCCAAGATGTGGCGCAGCGTCATCAAGGAGTTCGACATCGCCGAGGAGATGACGGTGGGCAACGACGTCATCACCGTCAACTACTGTGTCAACTACGGCGGGCGCACCGAAATCGCCGAAGCGGCAAAGGATATGGCACAGGACGCCGCTGCGGGCAAGCTGAACCCGGACCGGATCACCGAGGCGACCGTCGGCCGTTATCTGCACCGCGCGGACATCCCCGACGTCGATCTGTTCATCCGGACATCGGGGGAGCAGCGGGCCAGCAATTTCATGCTGTGGCAGTCGGCGTACGCCGAGTACATGTTCCAGGACAAGCTGTGGCCCGACTACGACCGGCGCGACCTGTGGGCGGCCTGCGAGGAGTACGTGTCGCGCAACCGCCGGTTCGGGCGGGCCTGATGGGCTTGGTGGAGCGGTTGGCGGCCACGCTGGGCGAGGTCGCCACCGTCGTCGAGGAGGCCGACGGCGCGCTGACCGTGAGTCAGGGCGGCACCGTCGCGTCGCTGCGCGTGGTCTCGATCGCCGAGGACCTGGAGATGGTATCGCTGACCCAGCTCTTGGCATGGGATCTACCTCTTACCAACAAGATTCGCGGGCGCGTCGCCGAACAGGCGGGCGGGACTGTGCTGGGCACGGTGGCGCTGGTGGAAAAGGCGGGCGCCAAGACCGGAGATGTGGTGCTGCGATACAACTTTCCGGGCGCCGGCCTGACCGACGACGCGCTGCGCACGTTGATCCTGATGGTGCTGGCCGGCGGCGCCGATGCCCGCGCGGCGATCAGCGGCTGAGCTCAGCGGCGGCAGGCCGCGCAGGTGCCGAAGATCTCGATGGTGTGGCTGACATCTGAAAAGCCGTGCTCGACAGCGACTTCGGCGGCCCAGGCCTCGACCTCGCGGCCGGCAACCTCGACGGTCGCGCCGCAGTCGCGGCACACCAGGTGGTGGTGATGGTGCTGGCCCGAGCACACCCGGTAGACGGACTCGCCGGTGTCGGTGCGCAGGGTGTCGACGAGCTTGGCGGTCGACATCGCCTGCAGTGTGCGGTAAACCGTTGTCAGGCCGATGTTCTCACCGCGGCGGCGCAGTTCGTCGTGCAGTTCCTGCGCCGAGCGGAATTCGTCGAGGCTGTCCAGTAGCTCGGTGATGGCCGCGCGCTGCCGGGTGGCGCGTACTCCGGTTCCGCTCACTGGTGCAGGTCCTCCCCGGCGTGTGCCACCGCGTCGAGCACGATATGGGCCAGGTGGTGGTCGACAAGCCGGTACATCACCTCGCGACCGGTGCGCTCACCGGCGACCACGCCGGCAGCCTTGAGGATGCGCAGGTGCTGACTGACCAGGGGCTGCGGTACCGCCAGCGCGTCGACCAGTTCGTGCACGCAGCGGGCCGACTCGTGCAACTGCAGCACGATCGCGATGCGCACCGGGGCGGCCAGGGCGCGCAGGATGTCGCCGGCGGTGTCGAGGATCTCGCGCGGCGGCGCGGCCGGGAAGGGCGCTTCGCTGTGCTGGTGCAGATCTCCTTCGGTGGTGGCGGGCACGTGACACCTCCGGGTTATTGGAAATCGTTTTCAGTTACCGGTTTCACCCTGACATGCACGATCGCGCATGTCAAAGGCTTCGCCGGCGCCCGGCGCTAACGTCGTGCGTCATGAGACCACTGGAAGTCGTCGTGCGCGGTCACGCCCGGTCGCCGCTATCCCGCCGAGCGTGCGACCGTCAGCCTCGCCGCCAACCTCGAGGGCACCGACCGCGAGGGCGTCTACCGCCGCGCGGTCGGGCTGCAGGAGCCGCTGGCGGCCGACCTGACCGAACTGCGTGACGCCGGCGCGGTGACGCGCTGGTCCAGTGATCAGCTGCGGGTGTTCAGCTACCGGCCGTACGCCGAAACCGGGAGGCGGCCGCTGATGTACCGGGTCGCCATCAAGGTCGAGGCCGAGTTCACCGACTTCGAGCAGCTGTCGGCCTTCCTGGACAAGTGGGCGCTCGAGGACGGCGTCGAGGTCGGCTCCACCGACTGGGACGTCACCGAGGAGAACCGCCGGAGCTATGAAGCGGCGCTGCGGTCGGAGGCCGTCGCCGACGCCACCGCCAAGGCGCAGGCCTACGCCACCGCCGCCGGCCGGGGGACTGTCGAGGCGGTGCAGCTGGCCGATCCCGGCATGCTCGGCGACAACGACAGGCCGCCCCGCCCGATGATGGCGCGCATGGCTTCGGCCGACGCGGCCGCGCGCGGGGTTCCGGCGCTGGAACTGCGGCCCGACGACATCGAACTCGACGTATCGGTGGACGCGCGGTTCGTCGCGGAGTAGCGGCCGCTAGGCTGTTCGGGATCCGATCCCCGCCGAACAGGAGTGCTCCGCCGTGGCGTCCGTCATCGACACCGTCGTCAACCTCGCCAAGCGGCGCGGCCTGGTCTTCCAGTCCGGCGAAATCTACGGCGGAACCAAGTCGGCGTGGGACTACGGCCCGCTCGGCGTCGAGCTCAAGGAGAACGTCAAGCGGCAGTGGTGGCGGTCGGTGGTCACCAGCCGCGAGGATGTCGTCGGCCTGGACAGCGCGATCATCCTGCCGCGTGAGGTCTGGGTGGCCTCCGGCCACGTCGAGGTGTTCAACGACCCACTGGTCGAGTGCCTGAACTGTCACAAGCGGCATCGTCAGGACCACATGCAGGAGGCGTACGCAGCTGAAGAAGGGCGGCGAGCCCGACTCGGTGCCGATGAGCGAGATCGTGTGCCCGGACTGCGGCACCAAGGGTCAGTGGACCGAACCGCGCGATTTCAACATGATGCTCAAGACCTACCTCGGCCCGATCGAGACCGAGGAAGGTCTGCACTATCTGCGGCCCGAGACCGCGCAGGGCATCTTCGTCAACTTCGCCAACGTGGTCACCACGGCCCGGCGCAAGCCGCCGTTCGGTATCGGCCAGATCGGCAAGAGCTTCCGCAACGAGATCACGCCGGGCAACTTCATCTTCCGCACCCGCGAGTTCGAGCAGATGGAGATGGAGTTCTTCGTCGAGCCGTCCACGGCCCGCGACTGGCACCAGTACTGGATCGACACCCGGCTGGCCTGGTACGTCGACCTCGGCATCGACCCCGAGAACCTGCGCCTCTTCGAGCATCCGAAGGACAAGCTGTCGCACTACAGCGACCGCACCGTCGACATCGAGTACAAGTTCGGCTTCCAGGGCAACCCGTGGGGTGAGCTGGAGGGTGTGGCCAACCGCACCGACTTCGACTTGTCCACGCACTCAAAGCATTCCGGCACCGACCTGTCGTTCTACGACCAGGGCACCGACACCCGCTACGTGCCGTACGTCATCGAGCCGGCGGCCGGGCTGACGCGTTCGTTCATGGCGTTCCTGATCGACGCGTACCACGAGGACGAGGCGCCCAACGCCAAAGGCGGCGTGGACAAGCGCACGGTGCTGCGGCTCGATCCGCGGCTGGCGCCGGTCAAGGCGGCCGTGCTGCCGCTGTCCCGGCATGCCGATCTGTCGCCCCAGGCCCGTGATCTGGCCGCCGAACTGCGGCAGTTCTGGAACATCGAGTTCGACGACGCCGGCGCGATCGGCCGGCGCTACCGCCGCCAGGACGAGATCGGCACGCCGTTCTGCGTGACGCTGGACTTCGACTCGCTCGAAGACCAGGCCGTCACCATCCGGGAGCGCGACGCGATGACCCAGGAGCGGGTGGCCATCACCGGCGTCGCCGACTACCTGGCCACGCGATTGAAGGGCGTTTAGCCACACCGGCCCAGTCAGCAACCGGGCGAAACCACCTTACGACTTGCCCGGCTCTCAGCGACAACTGAAATTTGTCGCGCGGAGGTGGGCAGTTCCCACAGTGGTTCGGTGCGGTGACGCGTGTGACGGGTGTGAAAGGCGGCGTGCGGTGGGCTAGAAGCGGCCGCCGCCGTAGCTGCGGCCCGACGAGGTGACGAGCCACCGAAGGAGGTGGGTCCGCCGGACCGTGACCTGCCGTAGCCGCCGCCGGAGCCACCGCCCCAACCGCCACCCCAGCCGCCGCCCATACCGCCCATCCCGCCCATCCCGCCGCGCAGGATGTTGCCGATGATGATGCCGCCGATCACCGAACCCATATCGGACTGCCGGCCGTATTGCGGGGCGTAGCTCACCTGCGCCTTGCGGACGTCGTCATTGGCCAACGACTGCGCCTGGGCGGCCAGCGATGCCGCACCGTTGGCGTGTGCAATTGCCTCGGTCGGATTGGTCGCCCTCTTGGCCTGCGCGGCGTCCAATTGGCGGGCGGCCTCCGACAGTCGGGTGCGGGCCTCGGGGCCGATGCTGCCGCGCCGGGTGTCGATGAACTCCGATACCGCCTTGATCCGCGACTGCGCGGCGAACAGCGCCTGGTCGAGCACCTGGGCCTGCTTCTCGCGCTTCGGCGCTCAACTGGACGACGTTCTCGAGCACCCGGTCCAGATCGGCGTCGGCCTTGGTCAGCCGGGTGAAGATGCCCAGCGGGTCGGTGCCGGCGTTGGCCCGGGCGTCGTCGACGGCCCGCACGGCGACGTCGCGCGCAGCCCTGAGCAGCATCGGCCTGCGGGGTGCTCGACTGCTGCAATTGTGCTGCGGCCGAATCGATTCCGTTCTGGATGTCATCGATCGCGGCGGGCATGCCCGGCGATCGCCCGGTTGATGTCGGTGGCGGCGCTGTCGACGGCGTCGAGCAGGGTGCTGGACTGCTGCAGCGCACCCTCGGCCGACGGACGGTGTCGATCAGCGCGGTCTGATCCTGCGCCGGCGCGCTGATCAGGCCGCGGCCGCTTGGTGATGTTCTCGTCGGCGAACGTCAGCCGTGGCGGGCCTGCGTCGACATTGCCGGCGACCGAGGACAGCGCGGCTGTCGGCGAACTTCTGGTGCAGCGCGGCCAGCGCCTGGCTGCCGGGGCCAGCCGGGCGCGTCAGTGACACCATCTGCTGGGTCATCGAGCCCAGTCGCTCCGGCGCATTGATCAACAGGTTGCGCAACTCCTCGAACGCGTGCTGCTGGGCTTCGAGCTCGCGGTCGGCTGGCACCGGCCGAGGTGATCACCTGGGTCAGCAGCTGGCGCTGCTGCAGCGGGGACTCGGGCACGCGTCGTCGAGGGTCTGGCGCACGTTGAAGGCTTGCGCCAGTGCGGTTTTGGCGTTCATGACGGCCTTGGCGAACGGCGCGATGCGGGCCGCGCCGAATTCCTCGGTGGCCAGTTCGAGTTCGTTGGCGCTGGTGCGCACGGCGTTGTCGACGTCGACGACGATCTGCTTGGACAGTTCGTCGAGCGCTTCCAGCGGCACCGCCGCCAGCGCCTGCGCATCGGTCGGGTCGACCCGCTTGGCGGCTTCCACTTCGGCCTTGTGCCGCCGGCCGCGGCGCGAGCGCATCCACCACCAGAGCAGCAACTGCCAGCAGCACCAGGGCGGCCACCGCGATCCAGATCGCCTTCGCCGAGATGTTCTGGCCGGACGAGGGTTCCGACGACGGCGAGTTGTAGGAGTTCAGCCCATTGGCGGCACCGATGGCGGCGGCCGGCCCACTCGTTGTAGCGCAGTGCCGGTTCGATCTTTTCGCGTTCGATGTTGCCGCGCTGCGTGACGCTGACCACCGGACTGATCCGCGGAGAAGGCGTAGGCGCGATCCTCGGTGGCGACCGCCAGCAATGCGTCGTCGGTGCCGAAATCGCTGAGCTTCTCGGTCTGCTCCGTCCACGCCTGCCGGCCCATGCCCGTCGAACGTCTTCACGTAGACCACCCAGAGCTTGATCTGGCGGTCCTTGAACAGCTTGTCGACGGCGGCGTTCACCTCTGCCTTCTGCGAGCCCGACAGCACCCCGGCGTTGTCGGTGACCCGGTCCTGCACCCGGAACGGGGGTTCGGCGACAGCGGTCGGCGTCGACAGCAGAGCCGTGATCCCGGCCATGGCGAGCACGACGAAGAGGCGGACCAAGGAACAACTCAGGCGCATGGGAGCCAATCTAGTGGGGACGCTGAAGCTGGCGACGTTGATTGGCCTCGACACCCTGGCAGACTGTGCGCCCGGTGAGTACGAATAGGTCCGCAGACGGTTACTCGGCGTTCGACTGCGAACGACAGGTGGTCGAGGACCCCAAGACGGCGGCGATTCCGGGTACTGACACCGATTACCGCGGCGACTTCGCGCGGGACCGTGCCCGGGTGCTGCACTGCGCGGCGCTGCGCCGGTTGGCCGACAAGACGCAGGTCGTCGGCCCCCGGGAGAGCGACACCCCGCGCACCCGGCTGACCCACTCGCTGGAGGTGGCTCAGATCGGGCGTGGCATGGCGATCGGACTCGGCTGCGACCCCGACCTCGTGGACATGGCGGGCCTGGCGCACGACATCGGCCATCCGCCCTACGGGCACAACGGGGAGCGTGCGCTCAGCGAGATCGCCGACGCCCACGGCGGGTTCGAGGGCAACGCGCAGAACTTCCGGATCCTCACCCGGCTGGAGCCCAAAGTGCTTGATGGTCAAGGGCGTTCAGCCGGGTTGAACGTGACCCGCGCGGCTCTGGACGCGGTCACGAAGTATCCGTGGGCGCGCCAGCCCGGCCGGATCAAGTTCGGCTTCTACGCCGACGACCTGGCCGCGGCGGACTGGGTGCGCCACGGCGCGCCCGCGGCCCGGCCGTGCCTGGAGGCCCAGGTGATGGACTGGGCCGACGACGTCGCCTACTCGGTGCACGACGTCGAGGACGGCGTGGTGTCCGGGCGAATCGACCTGCGGGTGCTCGCCGACGACGACGCGGCGACGTCGCTGGCCGCCCTCGGCGCACAATCGTTCGGCCACGGCCCCGCCCATGACGACCTGCTCGCCGCGGCCCAGCGGCTGTCCCGCATGGACGTGGTGGCCGGCGTCGGCAAGTTCGACGGGACGCTGACGGCGTCGGTGGCACTCAAACGGCTGACCAGTGAGCTGGTGGGCCGGTTCGCCAACGCGGCCATCATGGCGACCCGGACCGTCGCCGGACCGGGACCGCTGCGCCGGTTCGACACCGACCTCGCGGTGCCTGGGCTGGTCCGCGCCGAGGTGGCGGTGCTCAAGACGCTTGCGCTGCAGTTCATCATGTCCGACCCCGAACACCTGCAGATCCAGGCCGAGCAACGCGACCGTGTCCGCTTCGTCGCCGAGGCGCTGCTGGCCGGGGCGCCCGCCACCCTCGATCCGGCGTTCGCCCCGGAGTTCGAGGCGGCCACCGACGACGGGGCGCGGTTGCGCGTGGTGGTCGACCAGATCGCGTCGTTCACCGAGGGCCGGTTGGAGCGTCTGTCGACGGCCTTAGACTGACCCCATGGCCGGGCGGATTGCAGATCGCGACATCACGGCCATCCGCGAACGGGTCCGCATCGAGGACGTCGTCGGCGACTACGTCCAGCTGCGCCGGGCCGGCGCCGACTCGCTCAAGGGGCTGTGCCCGTTCCACGACGAGAAGTCGCCGTCGTTCCACGTCCGGCCCAACCACGGACACTTCCACTGCTTCGGCTGCGGCGAGGGCGGCGACGTGTACGCCTTCCTGCAGAAGATCGAGCACATCAGCTTCGTGGAATCCGTCGAACTGCTCGCCGACCGCATCGGGCACACGGTCACCTACAGCGGGGCCGCCGCCACCAACGTCCAGCGTGACCGCGGCAGCCGCAGCCGGCTCGTCGCGGCCAACGCCGCCGCCCAGGAGTTCTACGCCGCGGCACTGGAATCCGAAGAGGCCGCCACCGCCCGGCAGTACCTGAACGAACGCAACTTCGACGCCGCCACCGCCCGGCACTTCGGCTGCGGGTACGCCCCGTCGGGGTGGGACGGTCTGACAAAACACTTGCTGCGCAAGGGCTTCGAGTTCAAGGAGCTGGAGGCGGCCGGGCTGTCCAAGCAGGGCAAGCGCGGGCCGATCGACCGGTTCATGCGTCGGCTGCTGTGGCCCATCCGCGGGGCGGCCGGCGAGGTCATCGGGTTCGGCGCGCGCCGGCTGTTCGACGACGACCCGATGACCGCCAAGTACGTCAACACCCCCGAGACCACGCTGTACAAGAAGTCCAACGTGCTGTTCGGCATCGACCTGGCCAAGCGCGATATCGCCAAGGGGCATCAGGCCGTCGTCGTCGAGGGCTACACCGACGTCATGGCCATGCACCTGGCCGGTGTCACCACCGCGGTCGCCTCGTGCGGCACCGCGTTCGGCGACGAGCACCTGTCGATGCTGCGCCGACTGATGATGGACGACAAGTTCTTTCGCGGTGAGCTCATCTACGTGTTCGACGGCGATGCGGCCGGGCGCGCCGCCGCACTCAAGGCGTTCGACGGTGAGCAGAACCTGGCCGGCCAGTCGTTCGTCGCGGTGGCTGCCGATGGCATGGACCCCTGCGACCTCCGGCTGAAATCCGGCGACGGCGCCCTGCGCGACCTGGTGGCGCGGCGCACCCCGCTGTTCGAGTTCGCCATCCGCACGTCGCTGGCCGAGATGGACCTCGACAACGCCGAGGGCCGGGTGGGCGCGCTGCGCCGGTGCGTGCCGATGGTGGCCAAGATCAAGGACCCGACGCTGCGCGACGAGTACGCGCGCCAGTTGGCGGGCTGGGTCGGCTGGGACGACGTCGCACAGGTGATCCACCGGGTCCGTGAGAACGCCAAGAGCGGAAGCGCCGCCGTCCGGACCGATAACCGGCGTGCGGCCGCTGCGGCCGCCGCGGGCCCGCCCGAGCCCAACCGCAGGCCCGACCCCCGCGACCCGACCCTGTGGCCCCAACGCGAGGCACTGAAGGCGGCGTTGCAGTACCCGGTGCTGTCCGGCCCGGTGTTCGACACGCTGACCGTCGAGAGCTTCACCCATCCCGGCTACGCCGCCGTCCGGAAGGCGATCGAGGCGGCCGGCGGCACGGCCAGAAGCCCGGGCGGCGCGCAGTGGATCGACGAGGTTCGCCAGCAGGCGCCCGCGGACGCGGCCCTGGTCAGCGAGCTCGGTGTCGAGGCCATCCGCGTCGACGACGAGGAGAAGCTGCCGCGGTACATCTCCGGGGTGCTCGCGCGGCTGCAGGAGGTATGGATCGGCCGGCAGATCGCCGAGGTGAAATCGAAGCTGCAGCGCATGTCACCGGTGGAGCAGAGCGACGAGTACCACGCGGTGTTCGGCGACCTTATCGCCCTGGAGACCTACCGCAAGAGCCTGCTCGCGCAGGCCAGCGGGGACGACCTGACTGCGTAGTCGTTACCCGTAACGGCGCCCCGGCGGCTACCCTGGAACCGCTGGTCACCAAGCGGAAGGCACTTCTATGGCATCCATGCAGCGTGCACGGCGCACTGTCGCCGTCGGTGCGTTCGTAGTGGCTGCGGCCGCTGCTCCCGCCTATGCGGCGCTCAGCACGCCTGAAGCCGCCGCCCCGCAGGCGTCCAACTGCCTGGCGTGGCTGGGTTCCAAGATCGACGGCAAGTGCATCTCGTGGTCCAACGGCGGCGGGCTGGGTCAGGTCGCCGGCGGTCTGCCGCCGGTGGCGGTCGGCGGCCCCAACAGCGGCAACCCCGGATTCAGCACGGGGCCGCTGTTCCCGGGCCAGACGATCAACGTGCCGCTGACCCCGATGGGCTGATTGCCCTACTTCTTGCGGAGCCGGCGGCCGTTCGGGGCGGGTTCGACGCGGTCCGCGACCGGCTCCATGACAACCTGGCCGTCGATCTCGGTCAGTTCGACCATGGTCGGGTCGGGGGACACCCGTTCGGCGAGCTTGCGGCGCCCGGCGTCGATCATGGATTTGGTCGCCGGGCTCTGGGTCACCGCACGGCAGGTAGCCGGCGATCTGCTCGTATCGTTGCCGTCCCGCTTTGGTACCCAGCACGTAGCCGGCTCCCAGCACGACGACAAAGCGGAACATGCTCCCCCGGCTGGACTCGAACCAGCAACCGTCCGATTAACAGTCGGATGCTCTGCCAATTGAGCTACAGGGGATTGCGCCCTCCCGCGAACAGCTGCCCGCGAGCCGAGGGATGACTCTAGCGTACCTGTTGGGCTACCCGGGAATCGGCTGTTCAACGGCTCCCCTGTCTGCCAGGTGGCGGGGATTGAGCGTGATCCTGATGACGTTCGGCGTGCTGGTCATCGTCGGCCATCTAATCCTGGGGCAGGTGCTCCGGATGCAGCATCTCGGCGTAGCGCAGCTGCTCGGGGATGCCGAACCCGTCGACCAGCATCTCGGCGTGCGGCCGCAGCAGCCGGCAGCGGTCGTTGATCGCCCGGGTGACGGCTTTGGCGCGTTCGGTGGACAGGAAGCGGTGCTCGATGAACCACGCCTTGTCGTCCTCGATCACCGACAGCGCGTAGAGGTCGCACACCATGCCGAGGATCTTGCGGGCTTCCTGCCCTTCGGCCGAGGTGGTCTCGCAGGAGTCGATACCGGCGACGAACGCTTCGAGCACGATGCGGTCGATGTGCGCGGTGGCGGCGTGCAGCACGTGGTCCTGGACGGCGTTGAACGCGTCGAACGCCGACATCTCCTTGGTTTTGCCCTGTAACCGTCGCGCGACCGAGGCGATCATGTACTCCTCGCGGTCCTCGAACATCTTGACCTGGGTGCCGCGGTTGAACAGGCTGCCCTCTTCCTCGTTGTCCTGCCGGGTGTCGAGGATGGTCTGCATGATCGTCTCGGCGGCGGTGCGTTTGAGCACCCGCTCGCCGGCGAAGTTCGCGGCGAAGCGAACCCATTCGACGGGGCTCATGCCCTTGATGTCGTCGGCGTAGGCGGTCAGCATTTCCTTGGCCACCAGCTGGATCAGCACATGGTTGTCGCCCTCGAACGTGGTGAACACGTCGGTGTCGGCCTTCAGTGCGATCAGCCGGTTCTCGGCGAGATAGCCTGCGCCGCCGCAGGCTTCGCGGGCTTCCTGGATGGCCCCGGTGGCGTGCCAGGTGTTGTGCGCCTTGAGGCCCGCTGCCCGCGACTCCAGTTCGCGCTGCTCCTCGGCGTCGGGGTCGTCGGACGTCTGCAGCTCGTGGCATTTGGCCACCAGCTCGTTCTGCGCGAACTGCAGGGCGTAGGACCGGGCGATCAGCGGGAGCAGCCGCCGCTGGTGCACCAGGTAATCCATGATGACGATCTCGTCGCCGGTGTCGGGCGCCTCGAACTGCCTGCGCTGCAACGCATATCGGGTGGCGATGTCCAGGGCCACCCGGGCCGCCGCACCCGCGCTGCCGCCGACGGTGACCCGGCCGCGGATCAGCGTGCCCAGCATGGTGAAGAACCGGCGGCCGGCGTTCTCGATCGGCGAGCTGTACGTCCCGTCCGGCGCGACGTCGGCGTACTTGTTGAGCAGGTTCTCCCGCGGCACCCGGACGTGGTCGAACATGATGCGGCCGTTGTCGACACCGGGCAGTCCGCCCTTGTAGTGACAGTCCGACGTGGTGACGCCCGGCAGGTCGTTGCCGTCGGCGTCACGGATCGGCACCACCAGGCAGTGCACCCCGTGGTTCTCCCCGTCCGGCGTGATCAGCTGCGCGAAAACTGCTGCGACCCTGGCAGTCTGGGCCGCGCCGCCGATGTAGTCCTTGCGTGACGACGGGGTGGGGGAGTCGACGACGAACTCCTCGGTGGCCGGGTCGTAGGTGGCCGTCGTCTCCAGCGACTGCACGTCGCTGCCATGCCCGGTCTCGGTCATCGCGAAGCAGCCGAGCAGGTCGAGGTCGATGATCTTCTGCACGTAGGCCTTGTGATGCCTTTCGGTGCCGAGGTTTTCGACCGCGCCGCCGAACAGACCCCACTGCACGCCGGCCTTCACCATCAACGACAGGTCGCTCATCGCGAGCATCTCGATCTGCGTGACGGCCGCGCCGACGTCACCGTTGCCGCCGTGCTCCTTCTTGAAGCCGTCCTCGGCCGCGCCGTGGGCGGCCATGATCTTGAGCTGTTCGCCGACTTTCGTCCGGGCGATGACGGTGTTCGGGGTGTAGTGCGGGCGGAAGACCTCGTTGGACAGTTCGGTGCGCACCCGGTTCTTCACGTCTCGCCAACGGCCGTCCAGGGTGTTCCGCAGATGCTCTGCAGTCGTGGTCATACTCGACGGTAACCCGTTCTGGAAGTCCGCAAACGTGACTCCGGCAACGCAGGAGAACCTGAGTCGGCACCGAGTACAGGCGCGGCGCAGAAGGGTCAGTTGCCGACGGTTACCGCGAGCGCCTCATCCTCGAGCTCGTCGAGTTCGCCCTCGGGAGCATCGATGTCCGTCAGGTACGGACGCGTCGCGGCCAGCACCAGCGCGCCCGCCAACACCGCACCCGCACCCACCCAGAACGGCAGGTGCACGCTGACCTGCTCGCCGAGGACTCCGGCCAGCCATGGCGCCACCGCCGCGCCGCCGAACCGCAGGAAGCTGTAGGCGGCCGAGGCCACCCCGCGTTCGACCGGCGCGGCCTTCATCACCGTCTCGGTGATCAGCGTGTTGTTGACGCCGATGAACAGCCCGGCCACCACCACGCCGGCGGCCAGCACTGACTTGTGGTCCGTCCACACGGCCATCGCCGCCAGCACGGTGGTGAACCCGAGCAGGTTGACGATCAACACCCTGACCGTGCCGAACCGGTGTTGCAGCCGGGGTGCGACGAACACCGACGTGAACGCCAGGCACAGGCCCCAGCCGAAGAAGATCAGGCCGATCTGATGCGCGGTCATGTCGAGCGGGAACGGCGTGAACGCCAGCAGGGTGAAGAAGCCGAAGTTGTACAGCAGGGCGGTGACGGCCACGCCGAGCAGGCCGCGGTGCCGCAACGCCCGGAACGGGTCGGCCAGTGTGGTGGCGCGTTCGGGGCGCGGGGTTTCGGGGAGCAGGACTGTGGTGACGACAAGCGCGACCGCCATCAGCGCCGAGACACCGAAGAACGGTCCGCGCCAGGAGATCGACCCCAGCACGCCGCCGACCAGCGGGCCGACCGCGATGCCCAGGCCCAGTGCCGCCTCGTAGAGGATGATCGCCTGCGCGACCGAGCCGCGCGCCGAGTTCACGATGGTGGCCAGTGCGGTCGCGATGAACAACGCGTTGCCCAGACCCCACAGTGCGCGCCAGCCGACGATCTGCATGACGGTGTCGCTCATCCCGCCAGCCCGGCGCCGGCGATGATGATCACCAAACCGACCAGCAGGGTGCGCTTGGGCCCGATCCGGCTCGACACCACGCCGGTCACCAGCATCGCCACGCCCATCACGGCCATGTAGCTGGTGAACAGCAACGACACCTGCGACGGCGACGCGTTCAGATTGTCGGCGATCGGCTTCAGGATCGGGTCGACGAGCCCGATGCCCATAAAGGCCACCACGGATGCAAAAGCGACGGCCCAGACGGCCTTCGGTTGGCGCCACATCAGCGCGATCACTCCCTGTCTATTGCGTTGGCCAGCACTTCGCGGATGACGTCGACGGCAGCCGCGAGGGTCTGGCGTTGTTCGGGGTCGAGATGCGCCAGCAGTGGGTCGATGACGGCGGCCCGCTTGGCCCGCGCGTCGACGAGCGTGCGAACGCCGTCGGGCGTGATGCGGATCAGCACCGCCCGGGCGTCGCCGGGATCGACCGTGCGGGTCACCAGTCCGGCATCTTCCAGCCGGCGCACCTGAGTCGTCATCGTCGGCTGCGAGCAGTGATCCAGGGCGGCGAGGTCGGAGATCCGCGCCTCGCCGCGGTCCTCGATGGTCGACAGCAGGCGGGCCTGCGCCCACGGCAACGGCAGTCGCGTGCGCTGGGTGGCCAGGCGGTTGAGCCGCGACACCACGCCGAGCAGATCGCTGCCCAGATTCGCGGTGTCGGACGGGGGACCGGCAGACATCATGGCCTCCAATTTACATAGATTTACTATGCAGATCAATCGGCCCGGGCCGTGCGGCTGCTCACTCTGCTGGCAGAATCGAGAAATGACCGTGACCAGCCCGGCCGCAACGCGGCATCGGTCCCGGTCATTGTCACCCGGCGAGATGGCCCAGGCCGCTGTTATCGCGGCAACGTGCGCGGCGATCGCGCTCATCGCCGTCGTCGTCCCGTTCGCCGCCGGACTGTCGCTGCTGGGCACCGTCCCGATGGGCCTGCTGGCCTACCGCCACCGGTTCCGGGTCCTCGTCGCCGCCGCCGTCGCCGGATCGGTGATCGCGTTCCTGGTAGCCGGCGTCGGCGGCTTCATGACGGTGCTCAACTGCGCCTACATCGGTGGGCTGACGGGCATCGTCAAACGCCGGGGCCGCGGCACGCCGACCGTGGTGGCCGCCTCGGTGGTCGCCGGCGCGGTCTTCGGCGCCGCGATCATCGGCGCGCTGCTCGTCTTCTCCCGGCTGCGGCACCTGATCTTCGAGTCGATGACCGCCAACGTCAACGGCGTGGCGGCGGTACTCGCACACGTGCCGGGCATGGAGCGCTCGGCCGCCGACGTCAAGAGCATGTTCGCGACGATCCTGGCCCACTGGCCGTGGCTGATCCTGTCCTACTCGGTGTTCATCATCGTGATCATCACGCTGATCGGGTGGTGGGCGCTGTCGCACGTGCTGGAGCGCCTGCGCGGTATCCCCGACGTCCACAAACTCGACGTGCCGGCCGGTGACCTGACGGGCGCGCCCGCCGGACCGGTGCCGGTGACGCTGCGCGACGTCCGGTTCCGCTACCCGTACGCCGAGCACGACGCGCTGGCGCCGGTGACCATGACCGTCGACGTCGGCGAGCATGTCGCGGTGACGGGTGCCAACGGGTCCGGCAAGACGACGCTGATGCTGCTGCTGGCCGGCCGGGAGCCGACATCGGGCACCATCGAGCGGCCCGGCGCCGTCGGGATGGGCAAGGCGGGCGGCACCGGGGTGATCCTGCAGCACCCGGAAAGTCAGGTGCTGGGCAGCCGGGTGGCCGACGACGTCGTGTGGGGACTGCCGCCCGGCACCGACGTCGACGTCGACCATCTGCTTGACGAGGTCGGCCTGACCGGCATGGGCGAGCGCGACACCGGCGGGTTGTCCGGCGGCGAGCTGCAACGGCTCGCGGTGGCCGCCGCGCTGGCCCGAAACCCCGGCCTGCTGATCGCCGACGAGGTCACGTCCATGGTCGACCAGCAGGGCCGCGAGGCGCTGCTCGGTGTGCTGTCGGGGCTGACCGAGCGCCGACGGATGTCACTGGTGCAGATCACGCACTACAACGACGAAGCCGAGAGCGCCGACCGCGCGGTGAGCCTGTCGGAGTCGGGGGACAACGCCGCGATGGTCGAAACGGCCGACGCGCCGGCCGCCACGGTGGCTGTGGGACACCAGCATTCGGGGGTGCCGGTGCTGCAGCTCGACGGGGTCGGCCACGAGTACGCCAGCGGAACCCCGTGGGCCAAGTCCGCGCTGCGCGATATCAGCTTCGTCGTCAACGAGGGCGACGGGGTGCTCATTCACGGCGGCAACGGGTCCGGCAAGTCGACGCTGGCCTGGATCATGGCCGGATTGACCACGCCCACCGAGGGCCGCTGTCTGGTCGACGGCGAGCCCGCCGATGAGAAGGTCGGCTCGGTGGCGATCGCCTTCCAGGCCGCGCGGCTGCAGCTGATGCGCGGGCGGGTTGACGTGGAAGTTGCTTCTGCCGCGGGCTTTTCACCGTACGACACCCGGCGGGTGGTGTCGGCGCTGGCCGCGGTCGGGCTGGATGCCTCGATGGCCAGACGCCGAATCGACCAGCTGTCGGGCGGTCAGATGCGCAGGGTGGTGCTGGCGGGTCTGCTGGCGCGGCAGCCGCGGGCCCTGATCCTCGACGAGCCGCTGGCCGGGCTGGACGCGGCCAGCCAGCGCAACCTGCTGCGGCTGCTGACCGACCTGCGCCGCAACGCCGGGCTGACCGTTGTGGTGATCTCCCACGACTTCGCGGGCCTGGAGGAGTTGTGTCCGCGCATCCTGCAGCTGCGTGACGGTGTCATGGAGCCCGCGTCGCAACCCGCCGGGGGGTTGTCGTGAGCAGTCCTGCGCCGGCGCGCAAGCCGCGCAAATCACTGGTGCTGCTGCGGCCGGTGCCCGGCCCGAGCGTCATCCACGATCTGTGGGCGGGCACCAAGCTGATCGTCGTGTTCGGCCTGGGTGTGCTGCTGACCTTCTACCCGGGCTGGGTGCCGATCGGGTTGGTGGCCGTGCTGATCCTGGTGGCCTGCCGGCTGGCCCACATCCCGCGCGGTGTGCTGCCGACGATCCCGAAGTTGTTGTGGTTCCTGCTGTTTCTCGGCGGTCTGACCGCGGCGTTTTCCGGCGGCAGCCCCGACGTGGTGATCGGCTCGCTGCACGTCGGCCTGGGCGGGCTGCTGAATTTCCTGCGGATCACCGCGATCTCGATCGTCCTGATCGGCCTCGGCTTCCTGGTGTCGTGGACCACCGACGTGTCCGACGTGGCGCCCGCGGTGGCCACGCTGGGCCGGCCACTGCGGGTGCTGCGGATACCCATCGACGACTGGGCGGTCGCAATTGCGTTGGCGCTGCGGGCGTTCCCGATGCTCATCGACGAGTTCCGGCTGCTGTACGCGGCCCGGAAGCTGCGGCCGAAGCCCGAGTTGGCGACGCGCCGGGACCGGCGCCGGTACTGGTGGCGCGACATGATCGACCTGCTGGCCGCGGCCATCACCGTGACGCTGCGCCGCGGCGACGAGATGGGCGACGCGATCACCGCGCGCGGCGGCACCGGCCAGATCTCGGCGGCGCCGTCGCGGCCGAAAGCGCGTGACTGGGTGACGCTTTCGATCGTCGCGGCGGTGTGCGCGTTGGCCCTGGTGCTCGAGCTGACGGTGCTGGGCACCAGCGGCACGGCCTAGCGGTCACAGCTTGTCGACCGTCGGCGTGCACGTCACGTGCTCGGACCGGTCGGTGGTGTCCCACAGCTCGCGGGTCTGAAGCGCCCAGTAGATGGCGAACTGGGCGATCAGCAGAACCTCCGCCCAGATGACGGCGTAGTTCCAGCCGCCGCCGTCGGGGTTGAACAGCTCGTGACTCACCGCGACGACGAGCAGTGTCGCCAGCATCGTGACCGCGATGACGCGGTAGCTGCGCACGTAGCCGGGGTGGCAGTCGGGCTGATTCTTGGCCAGGTAGGCGTTGATCACCACCACGGCGATGATGCAGGCGAACATCAGGATGGCCGCCACGGTGTGCCCGTACTGGGCGAACTGGGTCGGAAAGAAGACGAACGCGATGACGCCGAATACCGTTACCGCCCAGAAGAACACGAATGCCCAGCGGCCGTACGTGGACACCCCGGAGGGTCCCGCGCGCCAGCTCCGGTACAGCACCGATGCGGCCACTTTCGCGAACGTCAGGCCCGCGATGAC
Source organism: uncultured Actinomycetota bacterium (assembly GCA_963779655.1). Taxonomy (GTDB): domain Bacteria; phylum Actinomycetota; class Actinomycetes; order Mycobacteriales; family Mycobacteriaceae; genus Mycobacterium. The sequence goes on from CAVZZD010000027.1 coordinate 447,767, forward strand.
GGCCCACATGTTGTTACGGATCGCGGGATCCACGACGTAGTCCGGCAGTGCGGGCCCGCAGATGTTGGCCGGCCGGGCGGTCGGCACCATCGCGACGACGAAGGCCAGCACCCCGGCGAGGTCCAGCAGGATGTCCTCGGTGTCGTTGCTGCCGCGGTAGGTGATCAGCAAGATGCCCATCGCACACAGCGACGCGACGAAGACGCTGTGTGCGGCGGTGTAGTAGTAGGCGCTGATCGACGTCTGCCAGCAGCCGTCGGTGGTGATGGCCACGACGATCAGCGACGCGAACAGCATCACCACCATCACCACCAGACCGCCGCGCAGGAAGCGGTAGGTGTCCAGGACGCGGTCGTCGGCGTTCATTCTTGTCAGTCTTACCGCTGTGCGGCGGTGTTCGCGGCGATTTGTGCCTGTGCGAGTGCGGAGTTGACCGGCAGCCGACCCAGGAACATCTCGTCGAAGTAGGGCTTGACGGCCGCGAAGCCGGCGGCGAATCCCGGGCCGCCCGGCGCGGTGAAGGGACGACCGTCGGGGCCGTCGAGCACATTGAAGAACGGGCTGACGTCCACGCCCTTGTCGCGCCAGTAGTCGCGGTACACCTGCTGGGCGCTGATGACCGCGGGGATCGCCGCCCCGCCGGCGCCGACATAGGCGTTGCCGTCCGCGCTGCCCAGCCAGGCCAGCAGCCGGCGCACCTGGTCGGGATGCCTGGTGGCTGAATTCCCGGCCGCGACAATGCCGTTGGTGACACTGACCCGGCCCGCCGGGCCCGTCGGGAGCATGGCCACCCCCCAGGGGAACGTCGCCTGGGAAGCGACGTTGGCCAGGTTGTAGGTGCCCGACTGGAACAGCGCCATCCGGCCGGCCAGGAACTGGTTGCGGGAGAAGTCGCCGTTGTCGTTGGTGTCGGCCGCGCCGGGCGCGACGTGGTCTTTGTTGATCAGCGTGACCAGGTAGTCGAACGCCCGGGCCGCCTGCGGGCTGTCGAACGTGAACGCGTCACCGTTATGGAAGGTGCCGCCCGCGGAGCCGATGAAGTTGAGGTAGATGCCCTGAAAGTCGTTGGCCGCGTTGTAGCCCCACTGCCGGATACGGCGCGGGTCGAAGCCGGGTGTGCCGGCGCGGTTACCGTTGCCGTCGACGGTGAGTCGGGCGGCCAGGGGGCGCAGGGTGTCCTCGGGGCCGCCCCAGCGCAGGTCGGTCAGCGCATCCGGGCTCAGGCCCGCCTGGGTGAGCAGGTCGGCGTTGTAGTACACCGCGATGCCGGCGTCGCTGAGTTGCGGTACGCCCCAGAGCGTTCCGTTGCGGGTGAACTGTTCGACCACCGAAGGCACCCAGTCGTCGGAGGGGTCGATCGCCATCAGTCGGCCGCTGTCGGCGTAGGCGGCGAAGTTGGCGTTGTTGATCCAGAAGATGTCGTCGGCGCTGCCGCCGGCGACGTCGGTGCGCAGCGTGTCGAAGTAGGTGGCGTACGAGACGATGTCGATGCGGACCTCGACGTCGGGGTTGGCGGCGGTGAACGCGTCAAACGACTGCCGGTAGGCCGTGGCCACCTGCTGATCCCAGAGTCGTACCGTGAGCACCGTCCTGCCGGCCGGTTCGCTGGTGCGGCCCAGCAGGACCGCGGCGGCAAGGAGCACGATGGCGGTCACCGCCACGCCCAGGGCGAACAGCGTCGAGAAGCGGGGCCGGCGTCACCACCACCCCGCCCGCCGAAACGTACGTCGGGGTGACGACACGCCGTGATTTCCCGCCCGAACGTACGTTTCGGCGGCCTCATTTGAGGCCCGTCACCACGATCGAGCGCACGATGTGCCGCTGGAACACCAGGAACAGGGCGATCAGCGGGACCATCGCGACCGTCGTCGCGGCCATCACCAGGGTCCACTGCGCGTTGTACTGCGACTGCAGGCCGGCGGTCGCCACCGTCAGCACCCGCCACTTCGCGCCGCTGGTGATCACGAGCGGCCACAGGAACGAATTCCATTGCGAAACAACGGTGATCAGTGTCAGCGTCACCAGGATCGGCCGGCTCGCCGGCAGCACCACATGCACAAGAATGTCCAGCGTGTTGGCACCGTCGATGCGCGCCGCGTTGATCAGGTCCCGCGGGATGCTGCGAAAGTGCTCCCGTAGCAGGAAGATCGCATACGGCGAACCGAACAGGAACGGCAACACCAACGCCCAGAACGTGTTTCGCAGACCTGCCTGCGCCATCATCAGATACAGCGGCACCACCGTCACCGTCGCGGGCACCATCAGCGTCGCGACGTACACCCAGAACAGCGCGTCACGGCCGGGGAACTCCAGACGGGCGAACGCGTAGGCCGCCAGCACCGAGAACGTCAACTGGCACACCAGGATCACCGCGGTCATCAGGGCGGTGACCACCAGGGCGCGGCCGAACCCGGCATCGGCCAGGCCCACGTAGTTGGTCAGCGTCGGCGGCCGGGGCAGCGACAGCGGCGTGCCCGTGGCGAACTGCTGCGGCGAGGTGAACGAGGTCAGCAGTCCCAACGCGAACGGCACCAGCGTCAGCAGCGCACCGACGCCCAGACCCAGGTAGATCACGAAACTACGTGAGGTCATAGCTGATCCGCCGCCGGAAGTACAGGTGCTGCACGATCGTGACGCCGACCAGGATGACGAACAGCACGATCGCCATCACCGCGGCCCGGCCGATGGCCGCCGCGCCGAACGCCTCGGCGTAGATGCGGTGCGCGACCAGGTCGGTGCGGTTCTGCGGGCCGCCGCCGGTGAGCGCGTAGACGGTGTCGAACACCTGCGCCGCGCTCACCACCCCGGTCACCGCGACGAAGAACAGGGTGGGCCGCAGCATCGGCAGCGTGATCCGCCAGAACCGCTGCCAGGCGCCGGCGCCGTCCACCTTCGCGGCCGCATGGATCTGCGGCGGGATCGCCAGGATGCCCGCGACGAAGAACAGCGTCACATACCCGACGTTGGACCACACCGTCACGGCACGAACGACGGGCAGCGCCAGGCCCGGATCGGTGAGCCATTCGATGCGACGGCCCAGCAGGGTGCCGACCGCCCCATCGGTGGGCGCCAGCATCCAGCGCCACAGCACCGCGATCGCCAGCGGCGCGCACACCCACGGCAGCACGTAGATGGTGCGGAAGATCCCACTGCCCGGCAGTTCACGGGCCAGCAGGGCGGCGGCCAGCAGGCCCAGCGCCATCTGTGCGGGCACCACCAGGGCGATGAACAGCAGTGTCACCAGCAGCGAGTTGCCGAACGTGGGGTCCGACAGCACCGAACGCCAATTATCCAGTCCCACATACCGAATCGGGCCGAGCAGATCCCATCGCCGCAGGCTCAGCCACACCACCAGCAGCATCGGCAGCAGCAGGAATGTGAGCACCCCGAACAGGCTGGGCGCCAGCAGGGCGTAACCCAGCGTGGTGTCGCGTCGACGACTCGGCACTGCCTGTGCCCTAGCCGTCGTTCGCCGACAGCACCTGCAGCCCGTCCAGGATCGTCATGGAGTCGCGCTGATAGGTGGCGTCGGTGGGGTTGGTGGTCTGAATGGTGAGGCATACGACGTAGGTGTGATCGTCGGCCCCCACGACGGCCTGGCGCAGGATGACCGGGTGCGGGCCCACCGATGCGGGCATGCTCAGCGTGTAGTGCACCGTCTCGCCGGGCAGCCCGCACACCGTGGCGGCGGTGACCTCCAGATCGGTGGCGCCGGCCATTTTGACCAGGCCCTCCCGTTCCTTGTCGAGGGCGTCCTGCGGGTCGATGTCGGCGGGCAGTTTGTCCAGGGTGTAGACGACGTTGGGTGTGAATCCGTCGGCGGTCAGGGATTTGTTGACCACCGCCGCGCGGATCAATTCGGAGTCCATGTCGGTGTAGCGCTCCCACCCGGGGGGCTGGGGGATGCGCACGCGCGGCTCGGTGGCGGAGTGGGTGTCGAGTTCCAGCAGCGGGACGTCGACGGTGGCACAATCGCTTTCGCTGCTGACGGCCCCGGCCGCTCGGGGCGTCCCCGGCGTGGGTTGCCCGCAGGCGGTGAGCGTCAGAAGGGCCGCGAGGGCGGCGGCGATTCGACGCTTGGTCATCGGCATCCCGTCATTAAACAGTCGATGGGCTTCGCTCCGAACCGCTTCGCTGAGTTCACCCCCGACGCGGCCGAGGATGCGCGGCAATCCGACAACGCTCCTCGCCCGAGACGCGGCCGGTATCGCCCGCTACCGTATGGAGCCGTGACCAACAGGAGTGGATGCCGACTTCCTCGCACTGCCCCGCCACGCCCTGGCCGACGCCGCATTGTCGGCGGCGACGGCCGCCGGCGCCGGCTACGCCGACCTGCGGATTCACCGCATCAACAACGAGATCGTCCAATTGCGCGACAGTGAGCTGGAAACCGCGGTGACCAGCACGGAGCTCGGGCTGGCGGTGCGGGTCATCGTGAACGGCACCTGGGGGTTCGCCTCGAACGCGGAGCTGTCCGCCGATGTCGCGGCCGACACGGCCCGGCGCGCGGTGCAGGTGGCCACCACGCTGGCGACGCTGAACGCCGAGCCCATCGAGCTGGCCGACGAGCCGGTGTACCGCGACGTGACGTGGGTGTCGAGCTACCTGATCGACCCGTTCAGCGTGCCCACCGCCGACAAGATCGCGGTACTGGAGGACTACTCGGGACGGCTGCTGGCGTCCGACGGTGTCGACCACGTGTCGGCCAGTCTGACCGCCGTCAAGGAGCAGGTGTTCTACGCCGACACGTTCGGGTCGTCGATCACCCAGCAGCGGGTGCGGATGATGCCCGGCCTGGACGCCGTCGCGGTGGACGCCGCGGCGGGCAGCTTCGAGTCGATGCGCACGCTGGCGCCGCCGATGGGCCGCGGCTGGGAGGCGCTCTCCGGCGACGACGTGTGGGACTGGACATCGGAGCTGGCCGAGTTGCCGGTGCTGCTGGCGGAGAAGACCAAGGCGCCGTCGGTGGTCGCCGGGCCCACCGACCTGGTGATCGACCCGTCGAACCTGTGGCTGACGATCCACGAATCCATCGGGCATGCAACGGAATACGATCGGGCGATCGGCTACGAGGCGGCCTATGCGGGCACGTCGTTCGCGACGCCCGACAAGTTGAACACCATGCGGTACGGCTCGCCGGTGATGAACGTGACCGCCGACCGGACCGTCGAATTCGGGCTGGCCACAATCGGTTACGACGACGAAGGCGTGCAGTCGCAGAGCTGGGACCTGGTGCGCGACGGGATCTTCGTCGGCTACCAGCTGGACCGGGTGTTCGCACCGCGACTCGGGCAGACCCGCTCCAACGGCTGCTCGTATGCCGATTCGCCGCACCACGTCCCGATCCAGCGGATGGCCAACGTCTCACTGCAGCCGTCCTCGGAGGACATCTCGACCGAGGATCTGATTTCGCGGGTGCAGGACGGCATCTACATCGTCGGCGACAAATCCTGGTCAATTGACATGCAGCGCTACAACTTCCAGTTCACCGGTCAGCGGTTCTTCCGGATCCGCGACGGCAGGCTGGACGGCCAGCTGCGCGACGTCGCCTACCAGGCCACCACCACCGACTTCTGGAACTCGATGGAAGCCGTCGGCGGGCCGTCGACGTGGCGGCTCGGTGGGGCGTTCAACTGCGGCAAGGCGCAGCCCGGGCAGGTCGCCGCGGTCAGCCACGGCTGTCCGTCGGCACTGTTCCGAGGAGTGAACGTGCTCAACACACGTTCGAAGAAGGTGGCCCACTCGATGATCGGCGCACAGCAGGTTGTCGACCTGGTGCTGGAAGCGGCCGCGCGCCTGGATGGCGCTGTCGAGACCATCGTCCTGGTGACCGACCGGGCCGAGGCGTCACTGCGCTGGGCCGGCAATTCGATGACCACCAACGGGGTGTCGGTGAACCGGTCGACCACCGTGGTTTCGATTGTGCGCCAAGGCGACAGCGCGCATGTCGGGTCGCTGGAGTCCTGCGACGTCGATCCGGCCGCACTGCCCGCACTGGTGGCGGCATCCCAGGCCGCGGCCCGCTCGGCGCCCGCCGCACGGGATGCGTTCACGCTGCTGACCGGGACGTCGACGCCCGCGGACTGGGACGCACCGGTGCCGGGGACGGGTGCGGAGGTGTTCGCCCCGGTGGCGGGCGCGTTGGCGCAGGGGTTTCGCGGCCCCGACACGTTGTACGGGTTCGCGCACCACGTCGTGGAGACGACGTTCCTGGCGACCTCGGCCGGGATCCGGCGGCGCTACACGCAGCCCTCGGGATCGGTGGAGATCAACGCCAAGCGGGACGGCGCCAGCGCGTGGGCCGGGGTCAGCACCCCGTGGTTCGCCGAGGTGCAGGCCGACCAATTGCTGGCCGACCTGTCGACGCGGCTCGGCTGGGCTTCGCGGACGGTGGACCTGCCGGCCGGTCGCTACGAGACGATCATGCCGCCGTCGACCGTCTCCGACATGATGATCTACCTCTACTGGAGCATGGACGGCCGCGGCGCGCAGGAGGGCCGCACCGCGCTGTCGGCGCCCGGCGGCGGAACGCGGGTGGGGGAGAAGCTCACCGATCTCGGACTGACGCTGTACTCCGATCCTGGTGCCGCCGGGCCTGGAGTGCGAGCCGTTCCAGGCGGTGGGCAGTTCCTCGGAGACCACGTCGGTGTTCGACAACGGCCTGGACATCGGGCGGGTGGACTGGATCCGCGACGGTGTCATCAACGCGCTGGCGTATCCGCGGGCGACCGCCCGTGAGTTCGACGCGCCGGTCGCGGTGCCGACGTCCAACCTGCTGATGACGGGCGGGTCGGCGGCGCTGGCGGACATGGTGGCAGCCACCGAGCGCGGACTGCTGCTCACGACGCTGTGGTACATCCGCGAGGTGGACCCGACCACGTTGCTGCTGACCGGGCTGACCCGCGACGGCGTCTACCTGGTCGAGGACGGGCGGGTGACCGGGGCGGTCAACAACTTCCGCTTCAACGAATCGCCGCTGGACCTGCTGCGGCGCGCCACCGAGGCCGGGGTGTCCGAGGTGACGCTGCCGCGCGAGTGGGGCGACTGGTTCAACCGGGCGCAGATGCCGACGCTGCGGATCCCCGACTTCCACATGTCGTCGGTCTCCCAGGCCCAGTAACCTCTCTACCTTGCGCGAGCGTGCGTGTTGGTACATCGACACGCCGCAGATTGCGTACTTCTGCGCACGCTCGCGCAGCGGTTGCGCGGCAGAGGTCAGGCGGGCACGTCCGCGGCCTCAGCAGTGTCGCGTCCGGCCAGCCGGTCGTCCCACACCTGCAGCACCGACTCGGGGTGCGGGTCGTCGCCAGGCTGACCACGATGTAGGCGATCAGGCTGGCGGCCAGGCCGTAGTAGATGGGCTCGTTGGCCAGCACATCGCCGACGACCGCCATGGTGCCCAGCGTCACGACGGTGCCCACGGCCATCGACACAAGTGCGCCGGCACCGGTGGCCCGCTTCCACAGGAATCCGCCGAGGATGGCCACCAGCAGGCCGCCGACCAGGATGTCGTAGGCGATGGTCAGCGCGCCGACCACGTCGTTGAGCAGTGCGGCGATGACGATCACGACGATGCCGAGCACGACGACGTAGCGCCGGTCGGAATGCACTTCCACCTCAGCGGTTCCCGCCTCCTCCGCCGGCCTGCCCAGCAGGCGCAGCAGCAACGGCTTGACGTCGGTGCGGGCCACGGTGGCGGTGGCGATGAGCGCGCCGGATGCGGTGGACATCATCGCCGCGACGGCCGCGGCCAGCACGATACCGCTGATGCCCACGGGCAGAATCGTTTCGGCGATCTGGGCGTACACGTCGTCCTTGGCCGTGACGTCGGGCAGGAACGTCGACGCGGCGGTGCCGATCAGTGCGCCGGCGATGCCGTAGAAGAAGCAGTACACCGCGGCGGTGGTGCCACCCCACTTGGCGACCTGCGGTGAGCGTGCGGTGAACACCCGCTGCCAAATATCCTGCCCGATAAGCATTCCGAAGCTGTAGACCACGAAGAACGTGATGATGGTGTCGGTGCCGATGGCGTTGAGGCTGAACACGGTGTCGCCGGCGCGCTCGCGGATGCCGTCCAGCCCGCCCGCCTTGTTCCAGGTGAACGGCAGCAGCAGGAAGAAGACCCCGATGGTCTTCAGCACGAACTGCACCATGTCGGTCAGCGTGATGGACCACATGCCGCCGATCGCGGAGTACAGCATGACGACGGCGCCGCCGATGATGACCGACAGCGTGCGGCCGGTGCCGAACAGCACGTTGAACACCGTCGCGTAGGCGATGGTCGAGGTCACCGACAGCATCAGCGTGTAGGCGACCATCACGAGGCCGGAGGCCGACGTCGCATCGACGCCGTAGCGCAGACTCAGCATCTGCGCGACGGTGTAGACGCGCAACCGCTGAATGCGCCCGGCGAAGACCAGGCTCAGCGCAAGCAGGCCGACGGCGATCGCGACGACCAGCCACATGCCGGAGATGCCCCACTTGTAGCCCAGGCCGACGCCGCCGACCGTGGACGCGCCGCCGAGTACGACGGCGGCCATCGTGCCGGTGTAGAAGGCCGGGCCCAGGCGGCGGCCCGCTACCAGGAAGTCCGCGGAATCCTTGGTGCGGGACTTGCCCCAGAACCCGAAGGCCAGCATGGCAAGGAGATAGACGACGACGATCGCGATATCGAGTGGTTTGCCCACGATGGTTTCCTTCGGTTAGAGGTGGGTGGGGTCGAACATGTGCAGTAGTGCGGGCAGTACGACGACGGCGGGGCCGTCGGTGCCGAACGTGGCCGCGACGACGTCGCCGACGGTCTCGGGGGTGGCGGTGTGTGCGGTGAATGCCGAAACTGGTTGCCAGGGCAGCGAAGTCGGGCCGCGCGAGCTCGGTGGCGGTGGCGGTGCCGAAGGTGGCGGTCATGTACTCGCGCAGGATGCCGTAGCCGCCGTCGTCGACGATCAGCCAGGTGACATTCGCGTCGTGCTGGCGTGCGGTGGCCAGTTCGGCGATCGAGTACATCGAACCACCGTCACCGGAGACGGCGAACGTGCGCTCGCCGGTGGCGATCGCGGCGGCCAGGGCCGCGGGGAAGGCGAACCCGAGTCCGCCGGCGCCCTGCGCGGAGTGGAACCCGCCGTCGAGCGGATCCCACGACCGACCACGCCCAGTACCCGGCGATCGTCATGTCCCAGAACGTGTGGGTGTGCGGCGGTACGGCGGCCCGCAGGGCGCTCATCAGGTCCAGTTCGGTGGCCACGTCCTGGCCGGCGAGCCTGTCCTGCACGGACTTTCGCAGCGCGGCGGCCGTCTGTGCGCCGGAGCCGTCGCGGAGCTTCACCTGTTCGGCCAGCGCCGCCAACGCCTGCGCGGCGTCGGCGTGGATCGCCAGCGCCGGGTGGTTGGCCTCCAACACCCGGGCTTCGGCGTCGACGTGGATCAGCTGCCCGCGGGGGGCGAAGGTGAAGTAGTTGCTGGTGACCTCGCCCATCGCGGTGCCGACGGCCAGCAGCACGTCGGCGTCCTCGAGCAGGTCGGTGGTGTGGCGGTCCTCGATCCACGAGGCCGCCGACAGCGGATGGTCGAAGGCGATGGCTCCCTTGCCGCCCACCGTGGAAACCACTGGTGCGCCGAGCTTTTCGGCCAGGGCGACCAGCGCCGCCGGGCCACCCGGTGAGCGGCGAACACCGCCGCCGGCCAGAATGACCGGCCGCTGCGCCGAATTCAGCAGCGCCGCAGCGGCATCGACGAGTTCGGGCCGCGGGGCCCGGTGCGTCACCTCGGTCGGAGGCCGTCGTGACGGGCGGCACGGTGGTGGCCTCCAGCAGCACGTCCTGCGGGATCTCCACCCAGACGGGTCCGGCCGGGGCGGACTGGGCGAGCGCGTAGGCGTCGGCGAGCAGGCTGGGAATCTCGGCGGCCTGCCGCACGGTGGCGGTGCTCTTGGTGACGTTGACCGCGCTGGCCTTCTGGTCGTCGAGTTGGTGCAGCATGCCGCGGCGCAGGCCCATGCCCGAGCGCGGCACCTGGCTGGCGATGACGAGCAGCGGCACACCGGTGGCGTAGGCCTCCTGCAGCGCGCCGAGCGCCGTCAGCGCGCCGGGCCCGGTGGACAGGAAGAGCACGCCGACCTCGCCGGTGACGCGGCTGTAGCCGTCGGCGCCGAACGCGGAGTTGTTCTCCACCCGCGAGCTGACGAACCTCAGGTCGCTGCGCCGGATGGCGTCGAAAAGGCCGAGCGCATTCTGGCCGGGGATGCCGAAGACGTGCGAAACACCCAGGGCGGTCAGGGTTTCGACAACCAGGTCGCCACCGTTGCGTTCTGTCATTCGCCGGCGCCCAGCGCCAGCAGGGACACCAGGTCATAGGCGACGTGCGAAGCGGCCACCCCGGTGATCTCGGCGTGGTCGTAGGCCGGGGAGACCTCGACGACGTCGGCGCCCACCAGGTTCAGGCCGCGGAACCCGCGCAGGATCTCCAGCAGCTCGCGGCTCGTCATGCCGCCCGCCTCCGGTGTTCCGGTGCCGGGGGCGTGGGCGGGGTCGAGCACGTCGATGTCGATGGAGACGTAGACGGGGCGGTCACCGACGCGTTGGCGCAGCTTGTCGATGACCTCCTTGACCCCCTGGTAGTACACGTCGGAGGAGGTGACGATGCCGAAGCCGAAGCGGCGGTCGTCCTCGAGGTCCTTCTTGCCGTACAGCGGTCCGCGGGTGCCGACGTGTGAGAGCGCCTCGGTGTCGACGATGCCCTCCTCGACGGCGCGCCGGAACGGGGTGCCGTGGGTGTACTCGGCGCCGAAGTAGGTGTCCCAGGTGTCGAGGTGGGCGTCGAAGTGCACCAACGCAACCGGGCCGTGCAGCGCCGCGGCGGCGCGCAGCAGGGGCAGCGCGATGGTGTGGTCGCCGCCGATGGTGACCAGTTTGGTGCCGTCGGCGGTGAGCTCACGCGCGGCGCCTTCGATGGTCTCGATCGCCTCGTGAATGTTGAACGGGTTCACCGCGATATCGCCGGCGTCGGCCACCTGGATCATCTCGAAGGGCGACACGTCCAGGCCCGGGTTGTAGGGCCGCAGCAGCCGCGAGGACTCGCGGACGTGGGTGGGGCCGAACCGGGCGCCCGGCCGGTAGGAGACGCCGGAGTCGAACGGCACTCCGACGACGGCGACGTCTGCCTTCGTCACCTGGTCGAGGCGGGGGAGCCGGGCGAAGGTCGCGGGGCCGGCGAAGCGCGGAACCTTGGACGCGTCAACGGGTCCGATGGGTGTGCTCATGCGGTCACTTCCTGTGCGGTCGGGCTGATCCTCGAGCGGGTGCGAATGTGATGTGCGTTACGTTAAAGCCGCAGGTGAGATAGCGCAATCGCTTCAAAAGTTTCAGGGGTGTTTCTGATATCGATCTGTAAGGTATCGACGCACATATCGCGCTAAAGGTGCCGAATTGATATCTGATTGCGACGTTTATGCTTGCATGACGATGCCGAAAATTTTTCTCGGCAATTTGTCTGCGGAGGCGTGTCGATGGACGAGATAGACGAGGCGATCGTCAGCCTGCTCGAGATCGACGGGCGTCTCACACACCGCGACATCGCACACCGGGTTGGTCTGTCGCGGGCGGCGGCGGCGGTGCGGGTCCAACGACTGATCGCCAGCGGGCAGGTGGAGGTGCGCGGTGTCGTGCACCCCGCGGTGCTCGGGCGCGGTGCGCTGGCGCACGTGAGCGTGCTGGTGGCCGGGCCGGCCGCGGGCATTGCCGCCGCGGTGGCGCGTCGCGACGATGTGGCGTTCCTGTCGTTGACGAGTGGCGTGTACGGGTTGATCGCCGAGGTGCGGGAGGCCACGACGCGAGATATCGACCGCGTGGTGGGTGAACTGCGCGCGATGGACGGGGTGGTGGGCGTCGACACGCTCACCTACGTCGAGGTGGTTCGGGATGTGGTCGGTCCGGTGGGTGATGTCGGCGTCGAGGTCGACGACGTGGATCTGGCACTGTTGCGCGGCTTGCAGGACGACGGTCGGGCCTCATACGTGGATCTGGCTGCGGCCGTCGGCCTTTCGCCGGCCGGGGCGCGGCGGCGGGTGGTGCGGCTGGTGGAATCGCAGGTGGTGCGGATCGGCGCGGTGGTGCGGCATTCCGGGCAGGACCGGCAGAGCGCGATCGGCTTCGGTATCCGTCTGACCGGTGCGCACGATCCGGTGGTCGAGGCGCTTGGGGCGATGTCGTCGGTGATCTTCGTGGCGCGCACGCTGGGTCGGTTCGACCTGTTGGTCACGGTGCGGGCCTTCTCCGCGGCGCAGTTGGTGGAGATCCTGGACTCCGTGCGGGCGCTGCCCGGGGTGAGTGGGGTCGAGAGCTGGGTGCACCTCGAGGTGATCAAGGAGAACTACGCGTCCCTGCTGGAGAGCTGAACTGCGTGGGCGGAGTCGCGCCTGACCACCGCGCTACGGTCAACCCGACTTGTTGGCCGTGGCCGCCGACTGCGCCAGCTCCTGCAGGAGCGGCGGCACGTCATCGGGCCGCAGCATGACCTCGATGAGCGTCATGCGGTCGGGGTTCCGGGCGGCGGCCTCGAGCGCGGCGCCCAGCTCGCCGCGGGTGTGTGCCGAGAAGGCGAGCGACGCGGTGAACCCGAGTGCACTGGGCACCTCGAGCCACCGCCAGGCGGGGATGTCGTTGTAGTAAGCATCGGGCCCGTGGATGGCGCGCTCAACGGTGTACCCGCCGTTGTTCACCACGACGATCACCGGGGTGATGTCCTCGCGCGCCATCACCCCGAGCTCCTGCACGGTCAGCTGGGCCGCGCCGTCACCGATGAGCAGGACCACGCGCCGGTCCCGGTACGCCAGCGCGGCGCCCAGGGCCGCGGGCAGCGTGTAGCCGATGGAAGCCCACAGCGGTTGGCCGATGAATGTGACGCCGGTCGGCAGTCGATGCCCGGCCATCCCGTAAAAACAGGTGCCCTGGTCGGCCAGCACCACGTTGCCGGGCGTCAGCGCCTCAGATAGCCTGTCCCACAACAGTTTCTGGGTCAGTGGCGCGTCCGGCGCGGCTTCGGGGGCGTCGTCCGGCGCGCTGGTGGGCGGAACCGTCGGCGAATGGACGCCACGTTCACGAAGGATCCCGGCCAACGCACCGAGCGCGGCGTCGATGTCGATGGGCGCGAACACCTCGCCGGCCACGGTGGACTGCACCGCACCGACATCGATGGTGCGGGCCGGGTCGATGTTCTGCGAGAAGAAGCCGCTGACCATGTCGGTGAACTGGACACCGGCGGTGACCAGCACCGGGGCGTTTTCGACGGCCCGCCGGACCGGTTCGCTGCTGGCCGAGCCGGCATAGATTCCGAGGAAATTGGGCGAACTCTCGTCGAGCAGGCTCTTTCCCCACATCAGCGTCGCGTAGGGCACCGTGTCCGCGGCCAACAGGTCTTCGAGTTTGCCGACCGCGTTGAGGCGGTGCACGAGCAGGTCCGCCAGCACCGTGACCTGCTGGTCAGCGATCAGGCGCCGCGCGGCGTCGGTGAACAACGACAGAGCCCGCGGGCTGGTGCCGCCCGGATACGCCGGCAGCGGTGAGGTCGGCGGATCGACCGGGAACCGGGCGACGTCGGTGGCCAGCAGCAGGTATCCCGGACGTTTCTGCTCACGCACTTCCGAGAGCACCCGATCGATCTCGCGGGTGGCCGTGGCGGGCGCCAGATTCGCTTGCGCACACGTGATCTCGCGGGCCATCCGCAGAAAGTGCTCGAAGTCGCCGTCGCCGAGCGAGTGGTGGACTATCCGGCGCGCGGCCTGAGCGTCCTTGGAAGGTGCGCCCACGATGTGCACGACGGGCACGTGCTCGGCGTAGCTGCCGGCGATGGCGTTGGCGGCCGAGAGCTCGCCGACCCCGAATGTGGTGACGAGTGCGGAGATTCCTCGTAGCCGCCCGTAGCCGTCAGCGGCGTAGCCGGCGTTGAGCTCGTTGGCTCCCCCGACCCAGCGGACACTGCGGTGCGCGAGTACGTGGTCGAGAAACTCCAGATTGAAATCTCCTGGCACACCGAACACCTCGGTGACCCCGAGTTCGGCCAGCCGATCGAGCAGATAATCGCCGACGGTGTACTCGGTGTCCATGTCCCCGAACCTACGCCAGCACCGCCGGTTGGTCGGCCGAGACGGAAGTGCCGGATTTTGGGTGCGACTTCGGCTGACGACGGGCGCTGCGCTGAATAGAGTGCTCCCGACGGAGTCGGCAAGGAGGAGAAGTGCTTGATGAGCTGAATCGCCTGGTCGCGATCTCGCCGCCGGAGTTGGCCGACGTCAACGCCGCGGTGCGGGAGGTGTGCGCGTCGACGCTTGGGTTGCCGCCGCTGCCCGCGGAGTCGACCGGCGGGGCCGTCGACCCGATGGTGACCGAGTTCGCCGAGCAGTTCAGCGCGGACGTGTCGGTGATCAGCGGCGCGCAGCGGGCCGCGTTCACCGACCTGCTGGGGCGCAAGGTGTTCGGTGTCGCGACGATGATCTTCATCGCCGACTTCGTGCCACGGGTGCGGGCCGGATTGTCTACCCTGGGCGTGGATTGGGGTTCGGAGCCGGTCGAATGGGATCACCACACCGACCCCGCGAACTATCTGCTGGACACGTTCCTGCCCGCCGTCGGACGGATGCGTGAGTTGGACCCGGTGACCTCCGAGATCGTCCGGTTGCGCGGCGCGCGGCAGCACAACTGCCGAATCTGCAAGTCGCTGCGCGAGGGCGCGGCCTTGGATGCCGGTGGAACGGAATCGCTGTACGACGGCATCGATCACTACGAATCGTCGGAGCTGAGCGAGCGGCACAAGGCCGCGCTGCGCCACGTCGACGCGCTGGTCTGGACGCCGTCCTCGGTTGACGGGTCCGATCTGCTGTCGCACTTCAGCGAGTCGGAGGCCGTCGAGTTGACGCTCGACGTCATGCGCAATGCGTGTAACAAGGTCGCCGTTGCGCTCGGTGCGGACGCGCCGCGGGTCGAGTCCGGAACCGAGCGGTATCTGCTCGGATCCGACGGTCAGCCTGTCTACAGCTGACTCGGCGGAATCCAGCAAACAACAGATTGCCTCAAATCCGGGCAAACGGCTGTTGAAGATGAGACTATTGTGACTCAGTCGGAACGATTGAACGGTGGCCGGCGATAACCACATCGTCGATTCCGAAGGCTTCTGTATTGGGGTTTTGCGATGCGTGCAGGTTCACTGGTCGGTCGGGTAGGCGCTCTCGCGGTTGCATTGGGGGTCGGCGCTGCGGCGGCCACCGGAGTGGCGTGGGCCGACCCGGACGGCTCGGATTCGTCGAGCAGCGCGTCGTCCTCCGCGGAGTCGTCGTCGGCCAGTTCCTCGGCGACGACGTCCGCGTCGGAGCAGACCGCGACGAAATCCCGGAAGCCGGGATCAATGAAGAAGACGCCCGCGCCCGGCGGCGTGGATCGCCCCAGCAAGCGGCACGTCGACAAAGGCGTCAAGGCCGACAAGGCCGACAAAGCCGAGGCGGCCGGCGACGGGGCCAGCGACTCTACGTCCGCCAAGACCGCCCAGTCCGCTCAGCCCGCCAAGGCCGACGCCGACACCGCGTCCGACACGAAGCCCGCCGATGCGCCCGCGGACACGGCGCCGTCCGAAGCGGCCGTGAACCAGACACCGACCGAAACCGCTGCGGATGCGAGCCCGGTCGAAACCCCTGCTGAACAGACTCCCGCCGAGACGCCCGTCGAGCCGGCCCCGGCCGAGACGCCCGCCAAGAATGCGACCGTCGAGCCGGCGGCCCCCGAGCCGGCTGAAGAAGGCCCCGCTCCGGCGGCCGACGGGCAAACCGCCTCAACCAGTCCGAAAAAGAAGAGTTCGGTCCAGGCCCAGGCAACCTCGACGGCCGAGCCGGAAACCTCCCTGCGCGTCACCGACGGCGCAACCGGCGGGACAGCCAAAACGGTCGTCGCAATCGACACCGTCGACCCGGTCGTGCAGACCGGCACCAGCACCGAAACCGTCGTCTCGACGGTCGCCACGCTGCAGGTCGCGACTCCCATACAGGAGAGCCCGAAGGCCAAGCCGTCGCTGGGCGCCGCCGTGAAGGCGGTGGCTGCGGGCGTGCAGAAACTCGTGACCAGCGTGCTGGGCGCGTTGGGCTTCAACCCGACCGCCGCGGCCTCTCCGAACGCTCCCACCGGCATCGGCGCTCTGGTGATGGGCCTGCTGGGCTGGGGGTCGCGCCGCGAATCGGAACAAACCGTGGCGCTGGCCTCGGCGTCGACGCCGATCGCCACCGCGTTGACCGTCGCACCGCTGGCGGCCGTCGCCACCCAGCCGACCAGCTGGGTCGGCTGGCTGACCGGCCCCAACAGCATCAACAACACCCTCGCTCGATTCGGCATCGCCGGCACCGACGTCGGGATCATCTGGGACAACGGTGTCAGCGGGGACAACCCGAACACCGCGATCGTGGAGCAGCGCCAGGTGCTCATCGCCTTCGGCGATACCTTCAGCAATGCCGCAATGACGACCGGGTGGCGCAACAACGTCCTGCTGCGCAGCGCGGACAACGTGCTGTCCAACGGGTTGTATGTGCCGGACGGGATCACCAACGACCCGGGCGCCTACAGCGGCTCACCGATGACCATCCAGAACTACGCCCGCGAGATCATCGGGAAGTACCCGTACTCCAAGGCCACCCAGGTGACCATCATCCCGACGGGGGCCATCTCGGTGGAGGGCGCCGGCGTCAACGGTGCAACTCGGCAGTACGTCGCCTTCATGTCCATCAAGTCCTGGGATTCGCCGGGCAGGTGGACCACGAACTACTCGGCCATCAGCTACTCCGACGACAACGGCCAGAACTGGACCGTCGTACCGAAGTCGTCGGTTCGCGCGCCCGCCTACGGGCGTTCGACGGTGTCCTACCAATCGGGCCAGCAGAACTTCCAGATGGTCAGCTTCGTCAAACCGCCCGAGGGCTCGGCCGACGCGGCCGCCGGCTATGTCTATGCGTACGGCACCCCGTCGGGCCGGAACGGCACGGTGTACGTGTCCCGGGTCAACGAGGCCCAGATCCTCGACGTCAGCAAGTACCAGTACTGGGACGGCAAGAAGTGGGTCTCGAACAGCCCGTCGTCGGCCAAGCCGGTCCTGCCGGGGACCACGACGAGCAGCTTCTTCGGTCTGTTCAAGAAGACGACGTACCCGAGCGCCGGTGAGTTGTCGGTGCAGTACAACACGTACCTGAACAAGTACGTCATGCTCTCCACCGACGGCAACAACAACGTGGTGATGCGGACGGCGGATTCGCCGCAGGGCACCTGGTCGCCGGCGACGACGCTGGTCACCTCCGGGCAGTATCCCGGCCTGTATGCGCCGATGATCCATCCCTGGTCGGGCACTGATCTGCTCAAGAAGACCGACGGCAGCGCCGAGGATCCGCAGTACCTGTACTGGAACATGTCGCTGTGGGGCGATTACAACGTGGCACTGATGAAAACCGACCTGAGCCTGGTGTAGCACCGGTGCATCGGGCGGCGATAGACCGACTATGAAGCGCAGGATCGGTGCGGCCGTGACGGCGGTGGCAGTCGTGGCCGGCGTGGGCGTTGCGAACGCTGAACCGGTTGCTCCGCAAGCGGGTTCGTCGTGTGCCGCGAGCGTCGCCGATGCGTTCACCCAGTTGCCCGACGGGACGACTTTCCTTGCGTGCCAAGGTGTCTCCGGGGACTATCGCTGGCGGCAGGTCAGCACGCCTTTCGATCCGAGTGACCGGTGGCTCAGCTACGGGCCTGGGTTGACGCTGCACGGCCAGGGTCGGCGCAATCCCGAGGTTCTGTCCGGGCAATGGACCGCCACTCCGCAGGACTCTGCGAGTGCGTGCAGCGTGGAGCAGGCCCCGGTTACGGACGCAGGTGTGGCGCCGCCGCAGACGACGGTCGGTAAGCCCGGGCAGGCGCTCCATTTCGAGGTGGTTCCAGTGGTTTTCAGCATCGTGCTGGGCGGCGACTGCCTATGGGAGCGGGTGAATTAGCCGGGGGATTCGTGACGGTGACGCGCCGGGGATGGCATCATCAGAATCTCGACGAGCCGTCGCGGATCCTCGTTCGGTCGAGAACCGGGCGTTCTCCACTCGGATGGGCGGGCAATGGATGCAGAGCAGATCACACGCATCGCCCTGACCGTGTTCACGCCGATCCTGACCGCGGGGATCGGAGTTGGCGCCCTGGTGATCGGGGATTGGCGCGAACGCCGATCTCAAGCGGGGCGACGAAAGCTGGCCTTTGAAGACGCCAGCAGGCAGGTCGCTTTCGCGACCGAATGGTGGAACGCGAGCAAGTTGATCGCGGTCTCCCCCGAGGAGCAAGAGCGTGCTTCCGCGCGAGCGCAGGCCTGGCTGGAGGAGGCCACCACACTCGTCGCCGACTCCGAGCCACCGCCTGCCGAGGACAAGCAGGCCATCACGCTTCGTCGACTGCTGCTCGCTTTCCCCATGGAGCGCCGCGCCGCGCGGATCCTTCGCGCCTTCTACTACTTCTTCCTGGGTCTGGTTGTCTTCCAAGTCTCTTCGGCGCTGAGCTCCGCCTTCGGTCGGCCGGACACACTGGGCATCCCCGACTACTTCTCCAAGGGGCTCATCTACGGCGACCTGATCGCTCTCTGCGTCATGACGCTGATCGCGATGGCCTTCCGCTTCTTGTCTCTGTATGTGGAGAAATCAGGGCCCGCGCCCGAGACGCAGGGCCGGATGACGGTGCGGCGCGCGCTTCTGTTGTACGGATTCAGGAGGCCCGCGTCCCGGATCGCACGCATCGTCTTCTGGCTATGGATCCTTTTTGCGCTACTGAGCCCGATAGGAACGGTGATCGACGCCTTCCAGGACCCGCGCCTGATCCCCGGCGATCTGGTGGGACTTGTCGCGGCGACGGGATGGGCAGTCGGCCTGCGCTATTGGGCCGTTTCACTCGACTCGCGCGGTCAGGGGAGTAGCGCCAGGACGGCGTCGACGTCCTCGTCTGTGGTGGCCCAGGAGCAGACGAAGCGGTAGATCGGGCGCAACGTGTCCGGGGCGTGGATGGCATAGCGCGCGGCGATCGCTGCGTGGGTCTCGGGCTCCAGGTTGACGAACACCTCGTTGGCCTCGGTCGGTGCCGCGAGTCGTAGGCCCCGTTCCACGAGGCCGGCGCTGAGCCTGCCGGCCATCCCGTTGGCATGGGCGGCGTTCTCGAGCCAGAGGCCGTCGCGCAGCAGCGCCTCGAACTGAGCCGAGATGTAGCGGTGCTTGCTCGCCAGATGGCCGATCTGCTTCTGCACGAACCGGATTCCGTCGAAGTGCTCGGGCCGGCGGACCAGGATGGCGTCGCCGAACAACATGCCGTTCTTGGTGCCGCCGACGGTGACGATGTCGGCGTCGCCGATGGCTTCTCGTGGTGTGACGTTCAGAGCGGCGATCGCGTTGGCGATGCGGGAGCCGTCGACGTGGACCAGCAGATCGAGGGAGTGGGCGTGGTCGACGAATTCGTTGATGGCTTCTGAGCCCCAGACGCGGCCGTTCTCGGTGGACTGGGTGATGGTGACAATCTGCGGTTGGGAGTGGTGCACCTCGCCGCGGCGGGTGACGGCCCGGTCCAGCAGGGCCGGGTCGAGGATGCCGTCGTCGCTGGGCAGCCGGGTGAGCTGGGCGCCCGACAGCCTGACCGGGCCGCCGGCCTCGTCGAGCAGTGAGTGTGCGACGTCGCTGCAGAGGATTTCGTGCCACGGTCTGACCGCAGCGGTCAGCGCGATGATGTTCGCAGCGGTGCCGGTGAACGCGAACAGCACCTCGGCGCCGGGGGAGGCGAAGGCTGCTTTGAGCGTCTCGGCGGCGCGGGCGGTGATGGGGTCCCCGCCGTAGGAGGGGGTGGGGCCGTCATTGGCCTTCGTCATCGCCTCGATGACCTTCGGGTGTGCGGGGGCGGCGTTGTCGGAGGCGAACGCGCTGGAGGGCGCGGCCATCACACGGTGTCCGGAAGCGTCGCACCCGTGGCCAGTTCGGCGTACTGGCGCATGAGCCGCAGCGCCGTCGGCCGATCGAGCGCAGGGTCGCGGGCGACGATACGGTAACCGAGGTAGTCCTCCATCGACATCAGTGTCATGGCGATGTCGCGGGCCGGTGCGCGGAGGCGCAACGCCCCGCTTTGGGCTCCGGAGGTGAGGATCTGCGTATACAGGTCGACCTGGCGGTGATAGATCCCCTGGACGTCGCCGCGCTGGTCCAGTTCGAACCCGGCGGCCAGCACTGCCCGCCAGATCGCCCGCCACTCCGCGTCCTCGGGCCCGGTGGGCAGGCCCGCGGCGATGGTCAATGCGAGCTGTTCGCGGACGTCCGCGGTGCGTTCGACCACCTCGAGTCGGTCGTCGTAGAACCGGGTGTCGGAGCGCAGCGCCAGTTCCGACAGCAGTTGGTCCATGTCTTTGAAGTAGTAGCGCACGGCGTTGGGGGTCAGCCCGAGTTCGGTGGCGACGTCGACGATCCGCAGCGTCGCCAGGTCGTGGCGCTCGATCAAAGTGATTGCGGCATCGAGGATTTCGGTGCGTCGTTCCGCCTGTCGGTTTGGCCGTGCCACGCGTCCTCTGCTTCCGTGCCAGTCGGGTCGGTCGATTGCTGACCGTTGTGAGGCTACCCGGGTTGCCGATTGACCCGAGATCTATTTTCCCGTTCCTGTTGCGTAATCGGGATCACAGGTCCATTATTTTCCGTTAAGGAAAAGAACTCCGGACCTGGAGGACCGCAATGCGGGCGAGAGACCTCGGTGTCGTCATCGGCGAACACCCCACCGGCGAACACAACGCCATCACCGACGTCGCAGGCGTGCGCGTCGGGCACACCACGCTGGATGAGACCGGTCCGCCGGCGGTGCACACCGGCGTCACCGTCGTCGTCCCGCACGACGACATCTGGACCGAACCCGTCTTCGCCGGTTCGCACCGACTCAACGGCAGCGGTGAGCTGACCGGGCTGGAATGGATCCGCGAATCCGGCGAGCTCACCTCCGCCATCGGGATCACCAACACGCACAGCGTCGGCGTGGTGCGCGATGCGTTGGTGTCCGCGCAGGTGGCCGCGCGCGGGGAGGGGATCTACTGGTCGCTTCCGGTGGTCGGTGAGACCTACGACGGATTGCTCAACGACATCAACGGCCACCATGTGCGCGCCGAACACGTCGAGTCCGCACTGGCCGCGGCCGGCGGCGGGCCCGTCGCCGAGGGCAACGTCGGCGGCGGCACCGGGATGATCTGCCACGGCTTTAAGGGAGGCATCGGCACGTCGTCGCGGGTCATGGGCACCGCCGCGGGCCGCTACACGGTCGGCGTCCTGGTCCAGGCCAATCACGGTCGGCGCGAACGGTTCCGGGTCAACGGCGTGCCCGTCGGCGAACTCATCGGACCCGAACACGTACCACTGCCCGCGATTCCCGCGCGCTACGAGGCGGGTTCGGGCTCGATCATCGTCATCGTGGCCACCGACGCCCCCTTGCTGCCCCATCAGTGCACCCGACTCGCGCAGCGGTCGGCGCTGGCCGTCAGCCGGTTGGGCGGCAGCGGCGAACAATACAGCGGCGATCTCATGCTCGCGTTCTCCACCGGCAACCGGGGCATCCCGCCTTACGCCTGGGACGAGGACCTCGACACGTCCCGGCCCGAGATCCCGCTGCGGATGGTCGCGCCCCAGCTCATGACCCGGCTGTTCGACCTGACCATCGAGGCCACCGAAGAAGCGATCGTCAACGCGGTGATCGCCGCCACCACGATGACCGGTCACCACGGTTTCACCGCGCACGCCTTGGACCACAACCTTTTCCGGCAGGCGCTCGCCTGTCCGTCCCGCCAACTCCAGGAGTCCTGATGACCGAGCAAACCCTCACTGGTCAGGAGCCACGCCTGCACGGACGGCTCGGCGCCGTCGGCATCGTCTTCATGGTGGTCGCCGCGGCCGCACCGCTGACCGTCATCGGCGGCAACATGCCGCTGGCCATGGGTCTGGGCAACGGCGCCGGAGCACCCGTCGGCTTCCTGATCGCCGCGCTGGTGCTGCTGGTGTTCAGTGTCGGGTTCGTGACGATGACCCCCTACGTTCCGGAGGCCGGCGCCTTCTTCTCCTACGTGACCGTGGGCCTCGGGCAACGGATGGGCAAGGGAATCGCGGTGGTGGCGCTGATCGCCTACACCGCGATACAGGTCGGCATCTACGGCTACATCGGCTGGGCGATCGGCGACACCGTTGCCTTCTACGGTGGCCCGCAAATCCCTTGGCCTGTTTATGCATTCGCTGTCCTGGCAATCGTGGCATTGCTGGGTTATCGGCATATCGATCTGAGCGCCAAGGTGCTCGGGGTGGCACTTGCTCTGGAGATCAGCATCGTGGTGCTGCTCGATCTGGTCATCGTCGCCAATCCCGGACCGGCCGGGCTGACTCTTGACTCCTTCCGGCCCGAGATCTTCACCAACGGCACGCTGGGCATCGCGGTGTTGTTCGCGCTGACCGGATTCATCGGCTTCGAGGCCACCGCGGTGTTCCGCGACGAAGCCCGAGACCCCGAGCGCACCATTCCGCGTGCGACCTATGCGGCCGTGCTCATCATCGGTGCGTTCTACGCCATCACCTGCTGGGCGTTCGTCGTCGCAATCGGGCCCGATCAGGTGGCCGCGGTCGCTCAACGCACGCTCGACGGCGACGGCAACATGCTGCTGGACACCGCCAACGACACCCTGGGCCGGGTCGGGCGTGACGTCGTCAACGTCCTGCTGCTGACCAGCCTGTTCGCCTGCGTGCTGTCCTTCCACAATGTGATCGCCCGGTATCAGTTCGTACTCGCCGGCAAGGGTCTGCTGCCCCGGCGGCTGGCGAGTGTGCACGACCACCACCGCTCGCCGGCCTTCTCCTCGCTGGTGCAGACGGTGACCGCCGCCATCATCGTCGGGATCTTCGCGGTGCTCGGAATCGACCCGCTGGTAGGGGTTTTCGGATCGATGGCCGGGGTCGCAACGGTCGGAATGGTGCTGCTGATGCTCACCACGTCGGCGGCCGTGCTGGTCTACTTCCTGCGCAATGGCGACGTGTCCGGCGGACGCCTCTGGCAGACGCGGATCGCCCCGGCGCTGGCCTGCCTCGGGCTCGTGGGCAGCCTGTTCCTGGTGCTCACCAACTTCACGCTCGTGACAGGCGGGAGTGCCACGCTGAGTGCGGTGCTGGCCGCCGTTCCGTTCGTCGGACTGCTGGTCGGCGCCATGCTGTGGCGGCCCGTCATCAAGTGATGACGGCGGACAAAAGCGACACCCCGACTTGCTCGGGCACGACGGCCTCAGGTGAGGTCCGGACATCCGGGGCGAGGTGGCGAAGATCGTGGAAGACGTCGGCTCGGCACTCGACTGAACGGTCGGGCTGACACGTCCGCCCGGCGGCATGCGACCATTGTGGCCGCGATGGTCGCGCCGGGGGCGGTAGCTCAGTCGGTTAGAGCCGTGGACTCATAATCCATTGGTCGCGGGTTCGAGCCCCGCCCGCCCCACTTCAGAGGGTGTTTTTCAAGATCGAGTCCTTCGGGTCGATGTTTATTCGCCGTTTATGGCTCGATCAAGGGGCAGGGTCACTTCGATATGGCTCCGACCTCGGGCCATGTACCTGTCCTGGGTCATGGAGACATTGGTATGCCCAAGGTGGTCGGCACCGATCCGCCGGCCCGGCCCGCTCCGGCATCAACCCCGTCTCCCGGCCCGCTCGGCGAACGCGTCCAGCGCGACGAGCACCTCGGGTGCGCGCCATGCACGGTTGCGTGCTCGGTCGGTGAACTCGACGAGGATTCCGGCGTCGATGAGCGGACCGAGATAGCGGCGTGGATGATCCGTCGCGATGCCCAGTTCGTCGCGCACGAGCACGGCGTTGACGACCGGGCGCCGGGTGAGCAGGTCAGCGACCTTCCACACCGCAGAGTCGGAACGCGCGGTGATCCCGTCGTTCCAGCTCTCCCGGATCTCGCGCAGTTCGGTGACCAGTTGCCGGCCGTTGGCGGTCGCCCCGCACTGGCTTCGGCGAACCGCTCCACGATGGGTGCGGCGTCGCCGTCGCGGTATGCGGTGAGCGCGGCGATGTAGCCGTCGGTGTCGGCGAGCAGCCCCGCCGAGACCGGCACCGTCACCTGTCGGGTGAGTCCCTTGTTGCGCAACATCGCCTGCACCAGGGCGCGGCCGGTGCGACCGTTGCCGTCGGTGAACGGGTGGATGGTCTCGAATTGTGCGTGCGCCACGGCGATCTGGGCCAGCAGGGGAACGTCGTCGCGAGCGGCGAAGGCCATCAGGTCGTCGATGGCTGCGGGTACGCGATGTGGTCGGGCGGGACGAACTGCGCCGACAGTGGACTGTTCCCTCCGCCGATCCACACCTGCTCGGTTCGCCATTGCCCCGGGGTGTGGCGCGGCTGGCCTCCCATCAGCGCGCGTGCATCGCCAGGATGGCGGCGGCATCGACGGCGTCCGACAGCGCGATCGCCGCGGTCATGGCCGCGGTGTTGGCGACGATGAGTTCGGCGTTGGCCTTCCCCTTGCCGCCGGGCAGCTCCGCTTCGGCGATCGACCGCGCCGAGGCGGTGAGGTTCTCGATGCGGGAGCTGGCTGCCGACTCCGAGCGCAGCAGCACCGCGGCGAACGGTGCGATCTCGCCGCCGAGTTCGGCGTCGAAGCGTGCGATGTCGTGGCTGGCGTCTTCCATGTCGGCGAGCGCGGTGGGTGACAGCGTGAGGTCCAGGTCGGCGATCGGGTGTGGGATCGCCGCCTGGTAGGGCCCGCTTCGGCGGGAGTCGCGAGAGTAGCGCTGTCAAGACTCGGCGTCCAGCGCAACGTCTCATACGTGACTGGGCCAAGTGTCGCCATGCTTCGATGATAGCGACACTTAGCTACATAAGTGTCGCTATCGTATTCGGGAAGCGTCGTTTATTTGAATTGCGCCCGCTGTACGGGATCTTCTCTAGTACTCCCTGCACACGGGGAACGCCTGGGCCGAGCCCAGCATCCAGCGCGGCGATCCGTCCCAGTGCCGGCGCCTCCCCGTTTGGATAACCGTGGCCCAGGATCACGTCGTTGACGTCACCTTCACCCAAACCCGTTCGGGCGACCAGGGCACGCAGTGTGACGGGTCGCGAGGTCGGTCGCAGTCAGCGACGACAACACCCCGCCCATCCGACCGACCGGCGTCCGCACCGGGTTACAGATCACGACGTCGGCCATCAGGCGCCTCTCACCCGGCTGTCGCGGCGGCGGGTTGCGTCTGCTGGCGAGCCTCCGGCCACCGCCGGGATGACGTGGTCGGCGATGTACTGGACACGTTCGGAGCCGGATTCCAGCGTTTCGCCGGGTAATTGCGCCCAGTAGTGGAAGTCGCTGATCTGGGGAGTCACGGGCCAAGCCCACGAGGTCGTCGACCGCGATCGAGGCGTCCATCAGTCGGTAGAGCCGGCATCGAGCACCGGTGCGGGTGGGGAACTGCGCCGGTTGGTCGGGCCCTTCGAAGGACCCCACGCGATGTACTCGTTCATCTGGAACAGCCCGCTCCCAGACCTTCGGCCAAACACGTTCGGGGTCATCGGCGGTGATCGCCCACTGGCTGGCGTAGATCCGGGCGTCGTAGACGTCGCGGCCGTGCGTTCCAAGGCGTCGAGGTAACCCGGCAGTGCGCATTGGACAGGGTGATCACACCGTCGCCCATCCGGGCGGCGCGGTCGATGCCGACTGGGACTGCGCGCCGACAGGAGCCGTGGAGCGTTTCAGGCAGCGGCGTGACGGCAAGGGCAGGCATGAAAGCCCTTGGCCTTCATAGCGTCCGGACTGCCGGTCCCAGGCATGGTGATCAGGCGATGGCGTCCTCGAAGAGGCTGGGCCGTTTTTTGAGCCTGCGTCCGAAGGCGGCGAACTCCGATCGTGGTAGCCCAGCCCGAGACCCAATTCGAAGTCGCGGTCAGCAGCGACATCGCGGTCGCGTCTTCGGCGAGGCGAACGGGTCGTGCAGCCGGCCACGATGATGTTGGTGCCTACCCGCATGGTGGTGGTCCGCGCCGGAGCACGGCGGCCATCATCAGCGGCAGGATGCGCGTAGTCGTCGTCGGAAAAGTGGTGCTCGCTCAACCAAGCCGACCCGAAGCCGAGCTGTTCGGCCCATACAGCCTGGTCCAGGGTGTGGCGGTACAGCTTGCCGGCTGACGTCTTCCACTGCGTCGGGATTGC